>NZ_JBLWWG010000008.1:0-229256 GCF_048268045.1 Stappia sp. | reverse complement strand
GCAGACGTCGCCTCGTCCAACACGAGGATCGGCGCGTTCTTCAGCAGGACCCGCGCAATCGCGATGCGCTGGCGCTGACCGCCGGAGAGCTTCACCCCCCGCTCGCCGACATGCGCGTCGAAGCCCCTGCGGCCCCGGGTATCGGTGAGCTCGTCGATGAAGGCTTCCGCGTGCGCGCGTCGCGCAGCAAGGCGGATCTCCTCCTCGCTCGCCTCCGCGCGCCCAAGCGAGATGTTGTCGCGGATCGAGCGGTGCAGCAACGAGGTGTCCTGGGTGACAAGCCCGACGCGCGCCCTCAGGCTCGCCTGCGTCACCCGCGCCACATCCTGGCCATCGATGAGAATCTCGCCGCTTTCCAGGTCGTGGAAGCGCAGCAGCAGGTTGACGAGCGTCGACTTGCCCGCCCCCGAGCGGCCGACGAGACCGACGCGCTCGCCCGGCTGGATCGACAGTGAAAGCCTGTCGATCACCCCACCGGCCTTGCCATAATGGAAACCGACGTCACGAAACGCGATCGCCCCCTCGCGCACCTCAAGCGCGGGGGCGTCCGGCAGGTCGGCGACCGCGGCCTTGCGGGTGATCGTCTCGGCGCTGTCCTGCAAGGTGCCCAGGGCACGGAACAAGCCGTTCATCTGCCCCATCAGCCTGCCGAGCAGCACGTTGAGCCGCAACACCAGGCCGAGCACCAGCGCCACGTCGCCGGCGGTCACGCTTCCCGCCTCCCAGGCTCGCAGAACCAGGACCGCGATCGCCACGATCATCGCTCCCGACATCACGCTCATGATCGTGCGCACGGCGGTGAGAGTGCGCGTGAACGCCCGGATCGCCGCCAGAAACGCCTCATAAACGTCGCGCATCTGCCGTGCCTCACGGCGCGCGTCGGTGAACAGCTTGATGGTCTGGATATTTCCGTAGATATCGACGAAACGGCCGGTGACGCCGGACCCGGCGTGCGCAGATGCCTTTGCCCGACGTCGGATACGCGGCACAAAGAGAGCGGAGACGGCGCCGAAGGCGACGAGCCAGACCGCGACCACAGCCCCGATCATCGGATCGAGCGACATCAGCACCGTCAGCGTCGTCAACGCGAAAACAACGATGAACCAGATGATCTGCAGCAGGCTGACCATGAAGTCGCCTGCCGCCTGACCCGATTGCCAGACCTTCTGCGAGATACGGCCGGCGAACTCGTCCTGAAAGTAGGACAACGACTTGCCGACGACCTGCTGGTGCCCCTGAAAGCGGACCAGATTGAAGAACCCGGGAACGACGATCTGCTCCTCGACCAGCGCCGTCAGGGCGGCCACGACCGGCCTGATCACCAGAACCGTGCCGGCCATCATCGCCAGAACCGGCAAGTTGGTGCTCCAGAAACCCTGACGCGGCCCACCCTGCATCAGGTCGACGAGGTCGCCGACAAAGATGTAGAGCGCCGCCTCGATCAGCGCCGTCGCGCCGCCCAGAACCAGCATCGCCAGAAAAGCGAGCCGCGCCTGGCCGACGAAGAAACCGAGGTAGCCGAAGCCGGTTCCCGGAACGGGCCGGTCGGGCAACGGCGCGAAGGGATCGATGCGCCGCTCGAACCAGGAATAGATACGCTCGATCACGAAACCGGACCTTCTGTGCGAAATCGTCCAACGGGCCGGATCGCGAAAGCAGGAGCGACGGCCGCGAAGCAGCGGGAAATTCGGATGGCGCGCACCAGGCGGGCCGAATCCGGATGACAGGCGGGCCACGCGAGCCTACCACCGAAACCGGCCAAAGCGGGGCACGTCGGCAAACCGACGCGGCGCGCATGGCCCAACAGGGCCGATCAGGAAAGCGGAACACAGACATGCCGGAACTCGCGCTCTATCAGCCCGATATTCCCCAGAATACGGGAACGATCCTGCGGCTTGCGGCCTGCATGGGTGTTCGCGTCCACATCATCGAGCCGGTCGGCTTTCCCCTGTCCGACCACGCATTGAAGCGTGCCGGAATGGACTATATGGAGCGCGCGGCACTCACCCGCCACCTCACCTTCGAGGCATTCGACGCGTGGCGCAGGCAGGAAGAGCGCCGCCTCCTGCTGCTCACGACCGCCGCCGCCCGGCCCTATCACCACCATGACTTCGCCTGTCGCGACATCCTGCTTCTCGGCCGCGAATCCTCTGGCGTTCCCGAGGCCGTCCACGCCATCGCCGACGCCCGCCTGACCATCCCGATGGCCGAAGGCATGCGCTCGCTCAACATCGCCGTTTCCGCTGCCATGGCGCTCGGCGAAGCCCTGCGGCAGACGGAAGGTTTTCCGGCCTGAGGCGTATCCGGGACTTGCAGACGGAAGGCTTACTTCCCTGTTCTTCGGAATGCCCTGCGAGGCCGTTGAAATCCTGCCCGCCGATCCGTTCCCGCTGACCGCCCCTTTCCCGCCGCCTCCGCTTCTGTCATGAAGCTTCCGCAGATTCAGGGCATCGAGCGGAGACGGCGGACATGAGCGAACAAGGCGGCGGGGCACCGAAAGAGGCGCGTGGCGGACCGGTTCCGGCCGACATCGAGGCGAAGAAGGTCGAGGCGCGCGCCTGGTTCGAGGCCTTGCGCGACCGCATCTGCGCCGCCTTCGAGGCCATCGAGGACGATGCGGCCGAGTTTGCCGCCCTGCCCGGCGCGCTCGCGGAAACGGCGGCCGGACGGTTCGAGCGCACGCCCTGGGAGCGAACCGATTCGACGACCGGCGCCAAGGGCGGTGGCGGCATCATGTCGATGATGAAGGGGCGGATCTTCGAGAAGGTCGGCGTCCACGTCTCCACCGTCCATGGCGAGTTCTCGCCCGAGTTTCGCGGCCAGATCCCCGGCGCCGCCGAGGACCCCCGCTTCTGGGCCTCCGGCATCTCGCTCATCGCCCACATGCACAATCCGCATGTTCCCGCCGTGCACATGAACACGCGCATGGTGGTGACGACGCGCCAGTGGTTCGGCGGCGGCGCCGATCTGACGCCGGTTCTGGACGCCCGCCGCAGCCAGGACGACCCGGATACCATCGCCTTTCACAAGGCGATGGAAGCAGCCTGTGCAGCCCATGAGGTCGCCGATTATCCGCGCTACAGGAAATGGTGCGACGATTATTTCTTCCTGAAGCACCGCAACGAGATGCGCGGCGTCGGCGGCATTTTCTACGACTACCTGCATTCGGGCGACTGGAACGCGGACCTGGCCTTCACCAAGGACGTGGGACTGTCGTTTCTCGACATCTACCCGAAGCTGGTGCGCGCCAACTATCACAAGCCCTGGGACGATGCGGAGCGGGAGGAGCAGCTCGTCCGCCGCGGTCGCTACGTGGAATACAATCTCCTCTACGACCGAGGCACGATCTTCGGCCTGAAGACCGGCGGCAACGTCTCGTCCATCCTGTCGTCGATGCCACCCGTGGTCAAATGGCCTTGATCCGGACTGCGTGAACACGCCATGTCCCTGCCGCCGCTGACATCGATCGAGATCGACAACTACCGCTCGATACGCCGCCTGCACCTTCCGGTCGGAGCGCTGAATGTCTTCGTCGGCCGCAACGGCACCGGCAAGACCAACCTCTATCGGGCGCTCTCGCTGCTGCAGCAGGCGGCCTTCGGACGGATCACCCGGGCCATCGCCGAAGAAGGCGGCATTGAGAGCGTCCTTTGGGCGGGCGATCGCAGACGCGGGCCCGTCCGGCTCGCGCTCTCCGCCCGGCTCGGCGACCTCTCCTACGCGATCGCGATAGGGCTGCCGGTAAAAGGCTCGGACGCCGCGCTTCCGCTCGAGCCACTGGTGAAGGAGGAAAAACTCGTCCTCCATACCGGCAAGCGCCAGGTGGCGCTGATGGAGCGATCGGGGCCTTCGGCCTGGCTCAGGGCCGCCGACGGCAACCGACTAACCTATGCCAACGAGTTGCTGGGGTCGGAGACGGCGCTCTTCGCGTTTCGCGACGGCGCCCGCTTCCCCGAAGTCGACATCGTCCGCCGGTCACTCGCCGACTGGCGCTTCTATCATGCCTTCCGCACCGACGAGGCCTCGGCCCTGCGCCGCCCGTCGCTGGCTCTGACGACCTCGACGCTTGCCTCCGACGGGGCCGATCTCGCCGCCGTCTTCGCCACCTTGACGGAGGTACGCGGCGACGCCCGCGATCTTTTCACCGCCGTCGAGGATGCCTTCCCCGGCACGCGGCTCGAAATCGCCGTCGAGAGCGCGCAGGCGGAGATCGCGATGCGCTATCCCGACCTCCATCGCGCCTTCGCAGCGCATGAACTCTCGGATGGGACACTTGGCTATCTGGCACTGATGGGCGCGCTCATGTCCTACCGGCTGCCGGCTTTCATCGCCCTCAACGAACCGGAGGCGAGCCTGCATCCGGATCTGCTCGCCCCGCTCGCCCGCGTCATCGCCAAGGCCTGCGAGCGCACGCAGGTCTGGATCGTCACCCATTCTCGGGCATTTGCCGACCACCTCGTGAGAGAAGCCGGCGCTGTGCCGCGCACCATCTTCAAGGACGGCGCCGAGACCTGGATCGAAGGCCTGAGGATCACCGGCGGCTTCGCCGAGGACTAGGAGCGCGCGCTTTCCGCCCCTGCGAGCGCGGCAGAAAGCAGAGCCTCGCGCCCCAGGGTGAACCCGGAGGAGATCCAACGGCCTTCCGCCTGCTTCAGCAGCGCGCCCACCTCGGGCCCCGGCCTGAAGCCGGCCAGAATCAGGTCCCGGCCCGACAGCGGAAAAACCGGAACATTGGTGCGCTCGATCTGCGTGAGACGTGCGCCAAGCTCTCCCGCGTCGACCGGCACGCCTTCACGCGCCACCGCAAGCAACAGGCCGTCGCGCAGGGCCTCCGCACCATGCGCATAAAGGCATTCGGCTATCGCAGCCTCCGCCGGTTCACGGTCCAGAAGGGCAAGCGTTCGGGCGGCCCGGGCCACGCCATCGGCCCGCTCCATGCGCTTGCGCTCGGCGTTCGAAAGCCGCAGACCCTCGGCGGTTTGCCCGATTGCGCGTGCGCCGCCCGCGCCGGCAAGCGCTGCAAGGCACAGCGCCGGCGCACGCGCCTGCGGCGAGACCTCATCGAGCCCGCGCAGCGCGGTGAAGGCGTCAAGATCGGCTTCGACCGGAAAGACCAGTTCCAGAATGCCGGCCCCGGCCATCCGTATCACTGTCTCGACCGCGCGCGGCGCGACGATCAGCTTGCGCAGTTCCATGGCCACCCGTTCCGACGACAGGACGGCAAGTCCGGCGCGCTCGGCCTGCGAGGCAGCAAGCCCCTGCGCATCGAGCGGGCCTTCTCCGTATTGGGCGTGGAAGCGGAAGAAACGCAGGATCCTGAGATAATCCTCGCGGATGCGCAGCAGCGGATCGCCGATAAACCGGACCCGCCGCGCCTCAAGGTCGGGCAGACCACCGACCGGGTCGTAAAGCGTGCCGTGCCGGTCGACATAGAGCGCGTTCATGGTGAAGTCGCGCCGCCGCGCATCGTGCTGCCAGCATCGCCCGAAGCGCACGGTCGCCGAGCGCCCGTGCGTCTCCACGTCCTCGCGCAGCGTGGTCACCTCATAGGCATCGCCCGTGCTGACCACCGTGATCGTGCCATGCTCAATCCCGGTTGGCACCGGCTTCAGCCCTGCCGCCAGAGCCCGACGCACGACATCGTCCGGCAGCGCCGTCGTCGCCACGTCCACGTCCGCCACCGGCACGCCGAGCAGTGTGTTGCGCACGGCACCGCCAACGGCGCGCGCCGCGTCGCCATCCTGCTCGACCGCGTCAAACACCGCCTGGAGCGACGGCCGCGTGAGCCAGTCAGCCGTGATCGCACCGCTCATCGCCGCGCGCCCTACTCGTAGTGTCCCGGAATGAGCACCCCGTCGCGCAACACCGTCGGCACGTAGTTCTTGCCCTCGGGAAGGCCTTCCTTCTCGGCCAGCAGCACGAAGCCGCCGATGGACAGCGCAAGCCCTGCCATCAGGAGCCAGACAAGCGGCCCCTTGCGCCAGTTCTCCGATGTCTGCGCCTTCTTGGTGATGAAGAGCCAGGCGGCAAAGCCGATGAAGGGCAATGACACAAGCAGCAGCTGGGTAAGCACAACACGCAACATCAGCGGTACACCGTCTCGTAAAGGAGCCTCAGGATCCCGGCGGTCACGCCCCAGATGTAGCGCTCCCCGAAGGGTATTGCATAAAAGTAGCGTGGCTTTCCGGCAAAGACCCGGCTTTGTCGCCGATGATTGTGCTCATCCATCAGGAACGAGAGCGGCACCTCGAAGACATCGGCCACCTCGTCCGGGTTCGGCACGATCGCGGCGCCTGGATCGACAAGCCCGAGCACGGGAGCGACCCGGTAGCCGGAGCCGGTGAGATAGGTCGGCAGAACGCCAGCCGGACTGACGAGCCCCCGCTCGATGCCGATTTCCTCTTCCGCCTCGCGCAGGGCCGCCGCGACGGGCCCCCCGTCCTCCGGGTCGATCTTGCCGCCGGGCAGCGAGATCTGCCCCGCATGGCTGGAAAGGTGCGCCGTGCGCTCGGTGAAGATCACCGAGGCGCCTGCCCGGCGCTCGACGACGGCAATGAGCACGGCCGCGTCGCGCGGCGCGCGATTGGCGAAGGCGAAGGGGCCGAGTTCCGGGTTGAGGATATGGTCGCCGACCTCCCGCCGCGCGGCGGCGGCGATGCGGCCCTGCGCCTGGGCAACGAAATCGACGGCGGAAACGGGTGTCCCGTCCGCCCGTATGCCGTGCCGGCTCGCAGCCTGCGTCATCTCCTGAGGTGTCGTCATGCCCTTGTGTCCGGTTCCCGTTCGTAGGCCGAGCCTGGCGTTGGCGTCGTCTCGGCCGGAAAGAACGTGCCGGCGCTCCATGTGCCCATCACCGTCCTTCCCGACATATCGTGTTCCGTGAACAGATCGGCAAGCTGATAGAGCAGCGGGCGGGCCAGAAGCGCGTCGAGCCGGCCGCGAATCCGCACATAGGGCTTCAGCCCCCCCGTATCCGTCTCATCCTCGAAGCGCAGCCTGTGGTCCGCGTCGATCCGCACGACGTCGCCGGTATTCGTGCGCAGCCGCAGCACCTGCTCGCGCCCCTCGCCCTCGACATGCAGCTCGACGCCAAGGAAAGGCGCGTCTTCGACGGTGATTCTCACCCTCTCCACAGGGGTTACGAGATAATGATGGCCATCGGCATCGCGTCGAAGCACGGAAGCGAAGAGACGCACCAGCCGTTCGCGAGCGATCACTCCCCCCTGATAGTACCAGCGACCGTCGGCGGCGATGCGCATGTCGATTTCGCCGCAATAGGGCGGATTCCAGCGCTCCACCGGCGCTGGCCCGCGCCCCGTCCCCGCCCGCGAGACCAGTTCGGCCAGTCCCGCCGGCATGTCCTTCACGTCGTTTCGCGTGTCGTCCGCCATTCGTTCCCGTTCACATCCGGTTGTCGCCGCCATGTTTTGGCCCATACCCTGTCATGACATGAGCTATCATGTGAAGCCAGCCCGCCCGGCGCGCCCGCCGCGGTCGCGGCAGCCGGACCGGAACCACGCAGGCGGACGGAGCGGTCGGCGCAAACATCGGATCGCATTGCGGAAGGCAGCGTGAGCCCGGTGCGGGATCAGCAAGAACGTCGGACCGGGGCGAGCGGTCCCGCGACGACAAGGGAGGCAGGGTCGAACATGAGCGCGATCAGTCGAAACGATGGCGACCAGGCCGGCGACGAGACACAGGCGATCCTTCGCGACACGGAAGCGGCGATGGAGAAGATCGCTGCCGCGCGCCTTGAGATCGCGCGGGTCATCTTCGGTCAGGAAAGCGTTGTCGAGAGGACCTTGGTCACGCTGCTGTCGGGCGGGCACGGGCTGCTTGTCGGCGTGCCGGGCCTTGCCAAGACCAAGCTCGTGGAAACCCTCGGCACGGTGCTCGGTCTCGATGCGCGGCGCATCCAGTTCACGCCCGACCTGATGCCCTCCGACATTCTCGGCGCCGAGGTGATGGACCAGGCCGCCGACGGCAGCCGCGCGTTCCGCTTCATCAAGGGGCCGATCTTCTCCCAGCTCCTGATGGCCGACGAGATCAACCGCGCCAGCCCCCGCACACAGTCGGCGCTGCTTCAGGCGATGCAGGAGTATCACGTCACCATCGCCGGGCAGCGCTACGACCTGCCGCGTCCCTTCCACGTGCTCGCGACCCAGAACCCGCTGGAGCAGGAAGGCACCTACCCGCTGCCGGAGGCGCAGCTCGACCGTTTCCTGATGCAGATCGACGTGCACTATCCCGACCTCGATGCCGAACGGCGCATCCTGCGCGAGACGACGGGTGCCGACGAAGCCAAGGCCGCCGCCGTGATGGGCGCGGAGGATCTGCTCGCCGCACAACAGCTCGTACGCCGCATGCCCGTCGGCGAAAGCGTCGTCGAGGCGATCCTGGAAATGGTGCGCTCCGCCCGTCCACCCGAGAACGGCGACCAGACCAACGAGACCGCCCATCTGATCGCCTGGGGCCCGGGACCGCGCGCCAGCCAGGCCCTGATGCTCGCCGTGCGTGCCCGCGCCCTCGTCGACGGCCGTCTCGCGCCCTCGCTCGATGACGTGCTGGCGCTTGCCGAGCCAGTGCTCCAGCATCGCATGGCGCTGACCTTCGGCGCACGCGCCGAGGGCGAAACGATCCGCGGCATCATCGGCCGGCTGAAAAACCGCATCGGATAGGAGCTTGCATGAACGGCCTGGCACGGTTCAGGGCTTCCCGGGCGCAGCACGCCGCGACGCGGGACGGGGAAGGCGAGGCCTGGCCGAGGGTCGTCGCGGAAGCGCGCTCGCTCGCCGACGCGCTGCCCGACCTTCTGGTCGAGGCGCGCCAGGTCGCCATGACGGTCAATGCCGGCTGGCACGGCCGCCGCAGATCCGGTTCGGGCGAGAACTTCTGGCAGTTCCGTCCCTTCATCGCCGGTGAGCCGGTCATGCGCATCGACTGGCGACGCTCGGCGCGCGACAATCATCTCTATGTGCGCGAGCGCGAATGGGAAGCCGCGCACACGGTCTGGCTCTGGGCCGACCTCTCGCCCTCCATGGCCTTCCGCTCCGACCTGTCCTCGACTCTCAAGCGCGACCGCGCCCTGGTGCTGCTGCTGGCGCTGGCGGACCTTCTGGCCGAGACGGGCGAGCGCATCGGCATTCCCGGACTGCGCCGTCCCGTTGCCGACCGCCATGCGGCCGAGCGCATCGCGGCCGCGCTTTCGCACATCGGCACGCCCGAGAGCCTGCCCGACCCGCGCGACATCCGCCGTTTTTCCGACGTGGTGCTGATCGGCGACCTGCTCGACCCGCTCGATCAGACGCTCGACTGGATGCGCAAGGTCGCCGCCTCCGGAGCGCGGGCCCATCTGGTCATGGTGCTCGATCCGGTGGAGGAGAGTTTCCCCTTTTCCGGGCGGACCGAATTCCTCGATCCGGAGACCGGTTTCCGGCTGACCAGCGGCAAGGCCGAGGCCTGGCGGACGGCCTATGCCGACCGGCTGGCGGCCCATCGTGACGCGATCTCAGACGTGGCGCGGCGCGCCGGCTGGAGCTTTCTCGTTCACCACACCGACCGGCCCGCCGCCGAGCCGATGCTCGCGCTGCACAGCAGGTTGAGCGGCGTGCTGCTTGGCGGACATGCCGGGGGCGGCCGATGAGCGGCCTTATCCCTCTCGGCTTCACCGCCCCCTTCGCGCTCGTCGGCCTGCTTCTGCTCCCGGTCATCTGGTGGCTGCTGCGGCTGCTGCCGCCGAGTCCGAGGCGCATCGCCTTTCCGCCCGCCCGGCTCCTGGCCGACATCGACAGGCGCGAGGAGACGCCCAACCGCAGCCCGCTGTGGCTGACGATCCTGCGTCTGCTGCTGGCCGCTGCCGTCATCCTCGCGCTCGCCGGTCCCCAGTGGCGCCCGGCCGGCGCCATTCCCGGCGGTGACGGCCCGCTCCTCGTCGTCTTCGACAATGGCTGGGCATCGGCGCGCGACTTCGAGACCCGCCGCCAGGCAGCGGAACGGCTCGTTCAGTCCGCGGCCGAGCGCGGGCGCGCGGTGCTGCTCGCCGCGACCGCCGAGGGACCCGACCAGCCACTCGTGCCGCAGAGCGCGCGCGCCGCGCTCGAACGCCTGCGTGCGCTCCAACCCCGCCCCTGGCCAACGACGCGCGGCGAACTGACGCTCGCCCTGCGCAAGGCGGCTGCCGAACAGCCTCCCGGGGCCATCGTCTGGTTCGCCGATGATGTGGCGGAGCCCGGTTCGCCACGGTTCGTCGCCGATCTCGCGGCAATCGCCGGCGACGCGGAAATCACTGTCCACACCGGACTGCCGCGGCCGGCGGTGCTGGCCGGCGCGCGCAACGACATCGACGCGCTGACCGCCACGGTCCTGCCCCCTCAGGGCGCGCTCGAACCGGTAAACGTACGCGCCACCGACCCCAAGGGCCTGGTTCTGGGTGAGGCCGTGGCCACTGCGACGGCTGATGGCGAAGGCCTTTCCGTACGCTTCGAGCTCCCGGTGGAACTGCGCAACGACGTCGCCCGCCTCGAGATCATCGGCGAGCCCAGCGCCGCCGCCGTGCAGCTTCTCGACGACCGCTGGCAGCGGCGGACCATCGGCCTTGTCGGGGGCACTGCCGCCGACCGGGCCCAGCCGCTGCTGTCACCGCTCTATTATCTGGAGCGCGCGCTCTCGCCCTTCGCCGAGCTGCGCCGCGCCCGCCAGACCGATCTCGACGAAGCCATTCCCGCGCTCATCGATCAGGGCGTCTCCGTGCTCGTCATGGCCGACGTCGGGCGCCTGCCCGAAAACGCAGCCGCCGAGGTTCGCCGCTGGGTGGAACAGGGCGGCATTCTGCTGCGCTTCGCCGGACCGCGCCTTGCCGGCGGCAGCGATGACCTCGTGCCGACCCGCCTGCGCTCCGGCGACAGGGCGCTTGGCGGCAGCCTCTCCTGGGAAGAGCCACAACCTCTGGCGAGCTTCTCCTCGACATCGCCCTTCGCCGACCTTGCCGTTCCCGATGACGTGACGGTGACCCGGCAGGTGCTGGCCGAGCCAGGCCCGGAACTCACCGACCGGAGTTGGGCGGTGCTTGCCGATGGCACGCCGCTTGTCACCGCCGACAAGGTCGGGCGCGGCACCATCGTGCTCTTCCATGTCACCGCCGACACAAGCTGGTCGAACCTGCCTCTGTCGGGCACCTTCGTGGAGATGCTGCGCCGGATCGCGGCGCTTTCCGCTTCCGCCACACCCGAGACCGGCGACAATGCCCCCGCGCACGCCGCGCAGGCGAGCTCGGCGACCCAGCTTCCCCCCGTGCGCACCCTCGACGGCTTCGGCCGGATCGGGTCGCCGCCGACGACCGCCATTCCGGTGACAGCGACGGCGGACGTTCCCGCCAGCCGTCGCAACCCGCCTGGCCTCTATGGCGCCGACGATGCCTTCCGGGCGATCAATCTGTTCCCCGTGGCGCGCGCGGTTCCCGCGCTCGACTTCTCGCCCCTCGCCGGACGCGCCAGCATCGCCGACTATCCGGTGACCGAAACCCTCGACCTGCGACCCGCGCTTTTCACCCTTGCCCTGCTCCTCGTGTTCGCCGACACGCTCGCCATGCTCTGGCTTCGCGGTGACCGGCGCGGGCCGGGTCTCGGCCGCCGACGCGCCACCGGCGCCCGGCTCGCCCTGCTGCCGCTTCTCGGCCTCGGCCTTGTCATGTCGCTCGTCCTCGCGCCGCCGGCACGGGCCCAGGAGAGTTCCGCCGACATCGCCGCACTGGAGGCGACGCTCGATACCCGGCTCGCCTATGTCCTGACCGGCGACCCGACACAGGACGAAACCAGCCGGCGCGGTCTCCTCGGACTGACGCGCTACATCGCCACCCGCACGGCGCTGGAGCCCGAAGCACCCGCCGGCATCGACCCGGCGACCGACGAGCTCGCCTTCTACCCGCTGCTCTATTGGCCGATCTCGGCCGACACGCCTCTGCCCTCGCCCGAGGCGATGTCGGCCATCGACACCTACATGCGCAACGGCGGCACGATCCTGTTCGACACCGCCGACCAGCTTTCCGCCGGCATTTCCGGCTTTGGCGCGTCTCCCGCCGTCCTGCGCCTGCGCCAGGTGCTCGAGGGTCTGGACATCCCGCCCCTCGAGCCGGTTCCCGCCGACCACGTCCTGACCAAGGCGTTCTACCTTCTCGACAGCTTCCCCGGCCGCTATGCCAGCGGGCAGCTCTGGGTCGAGGCAACGGAACCTGCGACGCAAGAGACCCCCGTGCGCCGCCCCGTGCGCGGCGGCGATGGTGTGTCGCCCATTCTGGTCACCGGCAACGACTTCGCCGGAGCCTGGGCCATTGACGACGGCGGTTCCTACATGTTCCAGACCGTGCCGGCCGACCCCGGACAGCGGGAATATGCCTATCGCGCCGGGGTCAACATCGTGATGTATGTGCTGACCGGCAACTACAAGGCCGACCAGGTGCACATACCGGCCCTTCTCGAACGGCTCGGCCAGTAGGAGAGAGCGTTGATCTGGTCCCTCTCCTTCTCCCCTCTCCTGCCCGTCTGGGCGCTTGGCCTGGCGGCGGCGCTTGCCGTCGTGCTGGCGCTCGTCTCCGGGTGGATGCGCGTTCCCGGCTGGCCGCTGCGCGGACTGGCGATGGCGCTGATCGTCTTCGCCCTGCTCGGCCCGGCGGTGGAACGCGAGGACCGCGAGCCGCTTTCGAGCGTCGTGTCCATCGTCGTCGACGAAAGCCAGAGCCAGCGCCTTGGCGAGCGGACGCAGACCACACAGGCTGCGCTCGCCGCGCTCGAGAGCCGCTTCGCTGGTTTCCCCGGTTATGAGCTGCGTGTCGTGCGCGCCGGACGCGGCGACGGGGCGGCGGCCGATGGCACGGCGCTCTTCTCCGCGCTCGCCGACAGCCTGTCGGACGTGCCGCCGGAGCGGATCGGCGGCGCGGTGATGATCACCGACGGCCAGGTTCACGACATTCCCGAACGCGCCGCCGATCTCGGTTTCGACGCGCCGCTGCATGCGCTCGTCACCGGCACCGACAAGGAGACCGACCGACGCTTGGCGATCGTGCGTGCGCCGAAATTCGGGCTCGTCGGCTCGCAACAATCCGTCACCCTGCGCTTGCAGGATCGCGGCGCGCTCGAAAGCGGCGCGGACGCGCGGCTCACCGTGCGGCGCGACGGCGATGTCGTCGCCACCCTGGACGTCACCCCGGGCAGCACGGTCGAGGTGCCGGCCGAGATCACCCATGGTGGACAGAACATCTTCGAGTTCTCCGTCGATCCGCTCGCGGGAGAACTGACCGAGCTCAACAACAGGGTCGTCGTCACCATCGACGGCATCCGCGAGAACCTGCGGGTGCTCCTCGTCTCGGGCAGCCCGCATGCGGGCGAGCGCACCTGGCGCAATCTGCTGAAGTCCGACGCCTCCGTCGATCTCGTCCATTTCACCATCCTGCGGCCGCCCGACAAGCAGGACGGCACGCCGATCAACCAGTTGTCGCTGATCGCCTTCCCGACCCGTGAGCTGTTTTCGGAGAAGATCGACGAGTTCGACCTGATCATCTTCGATCGCTACGAACGGCGCGGCGTGCTGCCCCTGCTCTATTTCGACAACATCGCCCGCTTCGTGCGCGACGGCGGCGCCGTTCTCGTCGCCGGCGGACCCGACTACGCGGAAGCGGGCAGTCTCTATGGAACGCCACTCGCGCCGGTGCTCCCGGCCGCGCCCACAGGCAGGATCTACGAGGAGCCCTTCCGCGCGGCGATCTCGGAGACAGGCGCGCGCCACCCGGTGACGCGGGGCCTGCCGGGCGGCGAGGCAACGCCGCCGGACTGGAGTCGCTGGTTCCGTCTCGTCGATGCCAACGTCACCACCGGCCAGACACTGATGACCGGCGCCAACGACAAGCCGCTTCTGGTGCTGAGCCGCGAAGGCGCCGGTCGCGTCGCCGTGCTCCTGTCCGATCATGTCTGGCTGTGGGCGCGCGGTTACGAGGGCGGCGGGCCGCATGTGGCACTGCTGCGCCGCCTCGCCCACTGGCTGATGAAGGAACCCGACCTCGAGGAGGAGGCCCTGCGCCTTGCCTCACGCGGCGGCGAGGTCGTCGCCGAGCGCCAGACCATCGGCGAGACCGTCGGAGATCTGACGCTGACGCTGCCGGACGGCACGACACGGAGCCTGACGCCGAGCGAGGTCTCTCCCGGCCTGTGGCGGGCAACGTCTCCGGCCCCCGACCTCGGTCTCTATTCGGTGGCCGATGGCGACCGCAAGGCGCTCGTGCATGTCGGGCCGCCGAACCCGCGCGAATTCGCCGACGTGCTGTCGACAACAGCGCTGCTGACGCCGGTGGCCTCGGCGACGGGCGGTGCGGTGCAACGCGTGCTGGATGTCGGCGGGGAGCTTCTCGTGCCCCGTGTCGTGCCCCTGCGCAGGGCCACGACCTTCTCGGGCGACGGGTGGATCGGCTTCCGCACCACCGATGCCAGCGTGCTCAAGGGCATCGACCGCTATCCCCTGTTCCAGGGGTTGCTCGGTCTCGCCCTTCTGATCGGCGCGCTGTCGATGATGTGGTACCGCGAAGGGCGCTGAAGGGGCGCGCCAAAGTGGGTGGCGCCGGTGGGTTCAGCCGCCTCGGCCGCCGCGCACCACGCCAGATGGCATCTCGCTTCCGGGAACCAGGTTGGCGACGAGCAGGCGGGCCGGGTCGACCGGACCGGGCAGATGGATGCGGCCGAAAGGCACCGGCGCGAAGCCAAGTGGCCCGTAGTAGGGCGCATCGCCCACCAGGAGCACCGATGTCTCGCCGAGCGCCTGCGCGGTCTTCAACGCCTGATTGACCAGCAGCCTCCCGAGCCCCCGATTCTTGAAGGCCGGCGAGACGGCCAGCGGCCCGAGCAACTGCGACGGCGCGTCACCGATGGTGATCGGCGTCAACCAGACGGACCCGGCGAACACGTCGCCATCCAGCCCGACGAAGCTCAGGCGCGTGTCGTGCGGCACGCCCTCGCGCAGGCGAAAGGCGGTCTTGGCGAAACGGCCAGGGCCGAAGGCTTCGGCCTGAAGGGCTTCGATTTCAGGAAGGTCGGCGGCAACTTCGTGCCGGATGAGCCAGGAATGGGCGAGCATGGGGCGAACCTCGGGTGCGGGACGGAAAGACAGGCGGGATGTCGCCGCGCCTTCCGATCCTCGGATCGCTCGGATCCGCCTGGTCGTTTCTCAAGGCGCGGGTGTGACGGTGCGAGAGGTCAAGCCTCGTCGCAGGGTCCTTCGTCGCTGGCGGTCGATCCTGAGCATGAAACGTCCAGATCCCGTCGCGCTCGCGCGCCTCGAAAAGATGCGCCACCCGGGCGCGTGAAACAGGTGCCGAACGGCACCCCTCGTGCTTGGTTGGCGTCGGTAGCACGCGCGCCCCGGAACGTAAAGCGGTTCCTTCGCCTTGAAGGCGTTCAATTATCTCGAACAGTGCTTCCAGCAGGTTGATGCCCGCAGGACGCGGCCCATGTGCTCTTGTGGAACAGGAAAACACACAGAGATGAGGAGAAGGACAGATGGGCCTTCTGGTGGATGGCGTCTGGCACACCGACGGATACGACACGGAATCGCACGGCGGACGCTTTGTCCGGGACACCTCCGGCTTTCGCAACTGGGTGACGCCCGACGGCGCCCCCGGTCCGAGCGGCGCGGGCGGCTTCGAGGCGGAGGCCGGCCGCTACCATCTCCTCGTCTCCTTCGCCTGCCCCTGGGCGCACCGCACGATGATCCTGCGCAAGCTCAAGGGGCTGGAGGACAGCATCTCGCTTGCCGCCGTCGAGCCATTGATGCTCGATGACGGCTGGACCTTTGCCGAGCCCGAGGCCGTCACCGGCGCGCAGGCCATGTGGCAGGTCTACCTGCGCGCCGACCCGAAGTGTTCGGGGCGCGCCACCGTCCCGGTTCTGTGGGACAGGAAACGCGAGACCATCGTCTCCAACGAATCCTCCGAAATCCTGCGCATGTTCAATTCCGCCTTCGACGCGCTTCCTGGCGTCGACGCCAGGCTCGATGTCAGCCCGCAGGCGCTGCACGCGGAAATCGAGGCGGTCAACGAGCGCGTCTACGACACCGTCAACAACGGCGTCTACAAGGCCGGCTTCGCCACCACCCAGAAGGCCTATCTCGAGGCCGTGACGGCCTTGTTCGAGAGCCTCGACTGGCTGGAGGAACGGCTCGCGACACACCGCTATCTCGTCGGCGACCGGATCACCGAGGCCGACTGGCGGCTGTTCACCACATTGCTGCGCTTCGACGCCGTCTACCACGGCCATTTCAAGTGCAACCTCCGGCGCATCGTCGACTATCCGAACCTTTCCGCCTACCTGCGCGAGCTCTACCAGGTGCCCGGCGTTGCCGAGACCTGCGACTTCCCGACGATCAAGCGCCACTACTACGGCTCGCATCGGACCATCAATCCAACGGGGATCGTGCCGCTCGGACCCGAGCTCGACCTGACGGCCTCCCACGACCGCGACAGGCTGCCGAAAGCGGCCTGATCGCCTCAGCGCTCACCAGTCCTCGTCGGGAGCCGCGCCGCCGGCCAGTTCCGTGATCCGGCGCCGCGTCGCCGGCGTCACCTCCGCGGGAAGCGCGTCGAGCGCGAAGAACCGCGCCTCGCGGATCTCCCGGTTGGGCGCCAGCGCCCCCGGCGGCACATCGAACCGGTCGATGCGGTACAGCGCCACATGATCGCGCTTGTCCTGCCGGTTGTTGCGGTAGAGCGAAACGAGCTGCGGCGTGTCGCGGCCGATCAGTCCGGTCTCCTCCTTCAGTTCGCGCAAGGCCGCCGCCGGTGCGCTTTCGCCCGGGTCGACCGCGCCGCCGGGCAGATACCAACCCGGCAGATAGGTATGGCGCACAAGCAGAAGGCGCCCCTCGTCGTCATGGGCCGCGATGCGCACGCCCAGCGTCACCGCCCTGCGGAACCAGGTCAGCGCCAGACCGAGACGCCTTAGCGCGGCCAGCGGCAGATGCGATCTAGCGGTCACGGTCCTGTCCTTTCGTGTGTCGGGTCCACCGGCTTTCCAATATCCGACTCGCGCCATGTCATGGTTGATCCGATCTTAACCCAGCATGCGGCCGGCGCATGGGTGACCCTCGGTCAATGCGCTTGTGAAATGGCGGTATTCCGGGGATAGTTCGCGCGCAGTCGGAAGGACGACACCCCCGAGACGCGGGACTTCCCATTTCGTCCAAGCTGCCAATCTCGCAGGAGAGAACCATGTTGACCGCCCTGTTCGCGAACCGCACGCGGCGTCGTTATGTCTGGCGGCCGGCGGTCGATCTCACCAACCCGCGCATCGCGGCGGTGCTGACGACCTTCACCAGCAACTGATCAGCGGCCCAGCCGCCGGATCGACGACAAGTCCGGGCCCTGCGCGCCCCGCTGGCCAACTGGCCGCGAGGCGCCGCGCAAGTCCCGGCCCAGACTGAGGAAAAGCGCCCTGCACCGCCAGCGGCGCTTTTTGCTTTTCCAGGCCCCATCGCCGGATTTTCCTTGACGCTACGGCCCCTTCTTCCTGATGTGAGGCCATGATCCGTCTTGCACATTTCTCCGACCCGCACCTCGGTCCGCTTCCCGCGACACGTCTGCGCGAGCTACTGTCGAAGCGTGTCATCGGCTACGTCAACTGGCACCGCTCGCGCGCACGCACGATGACCGGCACATGGCTCGACGGGCTTCTGGCCGACCTGCGCGCGGCCGCGCCCGATCATGTCGCGCTGACCGGTGACCTCGTCAACATCGCTCTCGACATGGAGATCCGCGCCGCGCGCGCGTGGCTGGAGACCGTCGGCACGCCCGACCACGTCTCTCTCGTCCCGGGCAACCACGACGCCTATGTCCAGGGCGCGCTGCGCCGCGCGGTCGCCGCCTGGGCTCCCTATATGACCGGCGACGGCCAGGATGAACCCGCGTTCCCATACGTGCGCCGCCGTGGCCCTCTGGCGCTTGTCGGTGTATCCAGCGCGCGCGCCAGCGGTCCCTGGTTCGCCACCGGCCGGCTCGGCGGCAAGCAGGCGCGTCGCCTGCGCGACCTGTTGAAGGCGCTTGGAGAGGAAGGCCTCTTCCGCGTCGTGATGATCCACCATCCGCCCCAGTCGGGGGCAACCGCCTGGAACAAGCGGCTTACCGACGCCTCGCGTGTGCGCGCCGCCGTCAAGCGATCAGGCTGCGAACTGGTCCTGCACGGCCACACCCATCTTGCCACCCGGACACAGATCGACGGGCCGGACGGCCCCGTCCCGGTGATTGGCGTGCCTTCGGCATCGAACGGCATCGGCCACAAGCGACCGGCCGCGCGCTACAACCTGTTCTCGATATCGGGAGAGCCGGGCGCCTGGCGCTGTGAGATGGAAGAACGCGGTTATGGCCCGCTCAGTGACGATGTGGACGAGACGGACACCCCGTCCGTCATCTCCATCGCCCGCCACGACCTTCCAATCCCAGGCTGACGCCCCCGGGCCACCGAATCAGACCGCGCCAAATGCAAAACGGCCGCCCGGCTTCACGCCCGGCGGCCGTCGACATTGGCAACGGGCCGCGGCCCATCCGCGTCAAAGCGGATTGGCAAACCAGGCGTAGCCGACGAGGCTGGCGGCACCGACCAGAAGACCGATGGCAAAGACCGCGAAGGGGCCCCACAGGCCGCGCACATGCGGCACCGGCGGGGTTTCGCCCACGACGGCCGGCGCTGCGGCCGGCTGCTGCTCGTTGCGAAGCGGCTCGCGCAGGCGCTTGCTCAGCCAGTCGCCCTCCATCGTCCGCTCGCGTTCGAGCACCCGCTCGGCGATATATTCGGTGATGCAGTCGGCCATATCCTCGATCTCGGCGGTCTCGAGAATGACCGTCCGTCCGAGGCGCGTGTCCTTGACGAAGCGATAGATGCGCTTGTCGCGCCCCATGGCAACATGGCTGGTGATGTCGATCCACAGGCGCGGGATGTTGCCCGGAACGATCTGGAAGGAAAACTGGTCGTCGTCCTCCGGAACCTCCTTGAAGATGTCCTGAAGTTCCTCGGCGAGGAGTTCCAGACGCGCCCGCTCGGATTCCTGAAGTTCGACCACAACGTCGGTCCGCTCGACCTCCGCGAACTTCACCTTCCGGATCGCTTCACGGAGGCTGCGCACCTTCGCATGCGGTACGACATTGTCGCGTGCTCTGCTCATACGTGAGTCCGTTCTCGGTAGGTAAACGAAGCCTTAACAAAGATGATTACCATAGTCCCTGCACTTGCGTATCGCGACACTCCGGCGAAATCCGGGTCATCCACGAACAAACCATCACTTATGGTTAACAGGGATTAAGTCTTCTCCATGGCAACATCTTCCAGCACTGACCGCGTCCGCGAAGCGGCAGCGGCCGCCGGGCTCGACATCGACATCCTCCAGATGCCGGATTCGACCCGAACCGCAGCAGATGCCGCCGCTGCCTGCGGCTGCACTCCTGCGGAAATCGTCAAGTCGCTCGTCTTCCTGGGGAAGGAGAGCGACGAGGTGATCCTGCTCCTCGTTTGCGGCGACAACCGCGTCGACGAGGACGCCGTCGCAGGGCGCATCGGCGAAGCGCTCGTTCGTCCCAACGGCCGCACGGTGCGCGAACGCACCGGTTTCGCCATCGGCGGCGTCTCGCCGCTTGGCCATCAGGCCGGCATCCGGATCTTTCTTGACGAGGACCTTAGCCGATTCGACACCGTCTGGGCGGCGGCCGGCAGCCCCAACAGCGTGTTTCGCACAACTCCCGAGGCCCTGGAGCGCGCCACTGGCGCAAAAAAGCTGCGCATGACCGCCTGAGCACGCGCCGCGCCCTACTCGATCACCGGAACATGTGCCGCCGCCTCGCGCGGCAGCACCCCGGCGATGCGCGGGTCGTCGGCGATCTCGATTGCCCGCTTGTAGGGAACGAAGCCGCTGGAGCGGTAGAAGCCGAGCGCCTGCGGGCTGTCGGCCGTGCAGGTATGGACGAAGAAGCGCTCGATGCCAGGCCGGCTCCAGACCCGTGCGATGGCCTCGTTCATCAGCCAGCGCCCGGCGCCGTTGCCGATTGCTTCCGCCACCAGCCCGAAGTAGGCAAGCTCGGCCTCCCCCCTTGCCGTGAAATCCAGCTCGAGCAGGCCGACCGGACCGGCCACCCCGCGCTGGCGGCAGAAATAGAGTTCGTAGCCGTCGCGCGCGAGCAGCGCGACGAGTTCCTCGTCGCCAAGCGCCAATCGGCCGAACCAGAGCCATTCGTCGCCGATCCGCCGGAAAAGCGCGCGATAGGCCTCCGGATCGGGCACCGTCACCCGCTCGAGCGACAGATCCGGTCGATCCGCCTTGCGCGCCAGGGGCCGGGCACGCATCTCCAGATAGGTCACGATGCTGGCCACCTTGCCTGCGGGCAGGTCGGTGTAGCCGGAGAGTTCGACGTCGATCGAGGACATGCGGATCCATCCTGGATGAAAAGCGAAAAGGCGTGGAAAGACTTACCCTGCTGCGCGCCTCCGGTTCAAGCGCCGGTGAACAGAGGCCGCACCGGCCGATAGCGGCCTTGCCAGCCGTAGCGGCAGGGGCCAACGTGGCCTGTCGCGGCAAGTCGCCCGACGCACCGAGAGGCACCTGAATGAAACCGCTTTCCCCCGCGCCTCTGCCAACCACCCCGGCCGGTGACGGATTCCGCATGCCAGGCGAATTCGAGCCCCACGCGGGCTGCTGGATGCTCTGGCCGCAGCGCCCGGACAACTGGCGCCGGAACGCCCGCCCGGCCCAGGCGGCCTTCGCCGCCGTCGCCGAGGCGATCCATGTTTCCGAGCCTGTGACCATGGCGGTCTCGCCCGAGCTCTACGACACGGCCCGCGCCCTGCTTTCTCCCGGCATCAAACTTGTCGAGATCGAGAGCGACGATGCCTGGATGCGCGACACCGGACCGACATTCGTCATCAACGCCAGCGGGGAGCGGCGCGCCATCGACTGGCATTTCAATGCCTGGGGCGGTAGCCATGACGGGCTCTACCGTCCCTGGGACCGGGACGACGCCGTTGCCGGCGAGGTCGCGCGCGCCGAGCAGGCCGCCCGCTATCGCGCCCCCTTCGTCCTCGAGGGCGGAGCCATCCATGTCGACGGCCAGGGCACGCTCATCACCACCGAGGAGTGCCTGCTGAGCGACGGCCGCAACCGCGAACTGTCGCGCAGCGAGATCGAGAGGCTTCTCAAGGCCTACCTCGGCGTTTCCACCGTGGCCTGGGTGCCGCGCGGCGTGTTTCGCGACGAAACCAGCGGCCACGTGGACAACCTCCTGCATGTCTGCGCGCCCGGCGTCATCGCGCTGACCTGGACCGAGGACCGCGCCGATCCCCAGTACGAGCGCTCCGCCGAGGCGCTGGACTTCCTGCGCGCCGCGCGCGACGCCAGGGGCCGGGAATTCGAGATCGTCAAGCTGCCGATGCCCGGTCCGCTCTTCATGAGTGCGCGGGAGGCAGCCGGCATCGCACCCGGCGAGGGCGGGATGGTGCGCGAGCCCGGCGAGCGGCTGGCCGGCAGCTACTGCAACTTCTACATAGCCAACACCCGCGTCGTCTTTCCTCTCCTCGACCCCACGCAGGACAACGCGGCGCGTGACATCCTCGCCCGGCTGTTTCCAACGCGCGAGATCGTCGGCATCCCGGCGCGGGAAATCCTGCTCGGCGGCGGCAACATCCACTGCATCACCCAGCAGGTGCCCGCCTGCTTCGACGCAAACGGCAACGAGAGGTAAACTCTTGTTAACCAATCGCGTGCGATCCTACGTTCAAACGTATTCGGCAACGCGACATCAAAACGAAGTCAACGGGACCGCGCGCGCTTATGGCCCTTATCGGCATCAAATCTGGATCGTCCTTCGGAAGCACGAAGAAGTTCTCCTTCTACGAGCGCAACAAGCAATGGCGCGCCAAGCAGCAGCAGCACTACGAAAAGTTCCAGAACCAGCAGGCCGTCGCCTCGAACATGTTCGCAGTTGGCATTTCCTCCGCCCAGAGCGCGACCGAACTGCTGTTCCAGAAGGTCACGCTGCGCATGCAGAACGAGGCGAAAGCCAAGCTCGCCGAGCGCAACGAGGTCATCGACAAGGCGATCGAGAGCATCGACCTCAAGGTGTGATGCGCCGCCGCGCCGCGCTCGCCGCTGCCGCCCTGCCTCTTTTCTATCCCTTCACGACACCCGTCGGCTGACGCAGGCCCTGAGATGCCCCGACAGGCATCGCGAACCCGCGCGCCAGGCGCGACGGACATGCCCGCAAACCAGCGGACCCGAAAAAAAGGGCGGAGCGCCAATCGCGCTCCGCCCTTTTTACGTCTTGCCCGTCTGCGTGGCGGCCTCAGATGGTGCCGACGGTCTTCAGCCGGGCGCGCGCGTGCACCTCGTTCTGGCTCATCACCGTGGTATGGGCGCGGAAGCGCTCGACAATCGAGCGTACGAAGGGGCGTGTCTGCGGCGAGGTCAAGAGCACGGGAACCTCGCCCGCTTGCGCCGCCTGCTCGAAAGCATCGCGCACCGAGCGCACGAACTCCTGCAGCTTCGACGGCGCCATGGCCAGCGAGCGCTCGTCGCCGTCGCCGACGATGGACTCGATGAACGCCTGCTCCCACTGCGGCGACAGCGCGATAAGAGGCAGGTAGCCGCCCGGCCCCGTGTTGGCTGCGCTGATCTGGCGCGCGAGACGAGCCCGCACATGCTCGGCAATCGTCGCGGGATTGCGCGTGAAGCCGACCGCCTCGGCGACGCCTTCCAGGATGGTGCCGAGATCGCGCACCGACACCCGCTCGGCAAGCAGCGCCTGCAGCACCCGCTGGATGCCGGAGACGGTGATCTGTCCGGGAACCAGATCCTCCACCAGCTTCGCCTGCTCGCCGGTGATTTCCTTGAGCAGCTTCTGCACGTCGGCATAGGTGATGAGCTCGGAGACATTGCCCCGGATGGTTTCGGTAAGATGGGTGGCGAGCACCGTCGCCGGATCGACCACCGTATAGCCGCGCAGCGCCGCGTCCTCGCGATACTGGGTCTCGACCCAGGTCGCCGGCAGTCCGAAGGTCGGCTCCGTCGTGTGGGTGCCTGGCAGCTTCACCTGACCGCCCTGCGGATCCATGACCATGTAGTGTCCCGGGAACAGCTGGCCGTTGCCGGCCGGCACTTCCTTGACCTTGATGACATAGTCGTTGGCGCCGAGCTGGATGTTGTCGAGAATGCGCACCGGCGGCATCAGGATGCCGAGGTCGGCTGCAAGCTGGCGGCGCAGCGCCTTGATCTGCTCGGTCAACTGGTCGCTGTCCGCGCCCTGGCCGTTGATCAGCGGCAGCAACGCATAGCCGAGCTCGATGCGCAGCTCGTCCATCTTCAGCGAATCCGAGATCGGCGGCTCGGAGGGAGCCGGCGGCTCCGCGGCCGCAATCTCGGCCATCACGGCCTCTTCCGCCACCACCTGCTGCTTGCGGCTGGAGCGATAGGCCAGATAGCCGGCAAGTCCCGCCATGCTGAGGAACGGCAGCATCGGAATGCCCGGCAGCATGGCAAGCGTCACCATCACGAAGGACGACATGCCGAGCGCCTTCGGATAGCCCGAGAGCTGGCGGGCAAGCGCCTTGTCGGCCGCGCCCGAAACACCGGCCTTGGAAACCAGCAGGCCGGCGGCGGTGGAGACGACGAGCGCGGGGATCTGCGAGACGAGACCATCACCGATGGTCAGCAGCGTGTAGGTGGTGGCCGCCTGCGAGAAACTCAGGTCCATCTGCGCGACACCGATGATGATGCCCGCGACGATGTTGATGAAGGTGATCAGCAGGCCGGCGATGGCATCGCCGCGCACGAACTTGGAAGCACCGTCCATGGCGCCGAAGAAGGCACTTTCGTCCTCGAGTTCCTTGCGCCGGTGGCGTGCCGTTCCCTCGTCGATGAGGCCCGCCGACAGATCCGCGTCCACCGCCATCTGCTTGCCGGGCATCGCGTCGAGGGTAAAGCGCGCCGCGACTTCGGCGATACGGCCCGAACCCTTGGTGATGACGACGAAGTTCACGATCACCAGGATCGAGAAGACAATGATGCCAATGACGAAATTGCCGCCCATGACGAAGTTGCCGAAGGCCTGGATGACCTGTCCGGCGGCATCGGTGCCCTCGTGACCATTGGCGAGGATGAGGCGGGTCGAGGCAAGGTTCAGCGCCAGCCGCATCATCGTCGCGATCAGCAGCACCGTGGGGAAGGACGAGAATTCCAGCGGCTTCTGAATGAACAGGCCGGTCATCAGGATCAGCACGGAAAAGATGATCGAGATGGCGAGGAACAGGTCGAGCATCATCGCCGGCATCGGCAGGATGAGCACCACCAGGATGACCATGATGCCGAGCGCCAGCGCAATGTCGCCGCGCCGGATCGTATCCCATATCTCGGCCAGCCGAAGGCCCGGCAGGAAGCCGCCGCCGGACGATACCGGCGCGCCGGCCGGCATCTTGGCCGGAACCCGGGATCCTTCGCTTGCGCTCACGTCGCTCATCGCGCGCCCTCGTCAACAGGCCTGAACATCGTCATCGTTCCATTTCGTCAGCCGGCCATGCCTCAGGCGATGGCGACGCGCGCCTCGCCGGGACCGGGCACATCCAGCCCCTCGTCCGAATACTGATTCAGCTTGTTGCGCAAGGTCCGGATGGAAATGCCGAGGATTCGCGCCGCATGGGTCCGGTTGCCGAGGCAGTGATCCAGCGTGTCGAGAATGAGATCGCGCTCGACATCGGCAACGGTGCGCCCGACGTAGCTGCGGCTCACCGCCTCCGCCGTCTTCGCGGCGCTCGCCGCCACCAGCACGTCGGCCGGCATCGCCTGGGCGATGGGGCTGCCGTCCGGCATGCGGATGGCGTCCTGGTCGATCTCCTCGCCCGTCGCCAGAAGGACGGCGCGGTGCATGGTGTTTTCCAGCTCGCGGACGTTGCCCGGCCAAGGATTGGCGATCAGCATCGCCCTGGCATCCTCGGAGATCGCACGCCGCGGGACCCCGTTGTCGCGGGAATAGCGCTCGACGAAATGGGTGGCGAGCTCGAGAATGTCGCCCGGGCGCTCGCGCAGCGGCGGCAGCTTCAGGTTCACCACGTTGAGCCGGTAAAGCAGATCCTCGCGGAACGTGCCGTCCTTGACGCTGTCGGCCAGGTTCCGGTTGGACGTGGCGATGATGCGGATATCGACGGGCACCGGCTTGGTGCCGCCAACCCGGTCGATCACCCGCTCCTGGATGGCGCGCAGCAGCTTGGCCTGGAGCCGCACGTCCATCTCGGAGATCTCGTCGAGCAGCAGCGTGCCGCCGTCGGCCTCCTCGAACTTGCCGATACGACGCGCCACGGCGCCGGTGAAGGCGCCCTTCTCGTGACCGAAAAGCTCGGATTCCAGCAAGTGCTCGGGGATCGCCGCGCAGTTGATGGAGATGAACGGTCGGCTGGAGCGGTTCGAGCGCGAATGCACATAGCGCGAGATCACCTCCTTGCCCGAGCCGCTCTCACCGGTGACGAGGATCGAGGCGTCGGAACCGGCGATCTGCTCGGCCAGCCGCACCACATGCGCCATCGAGGCGTCGCGGTAGATCAGGTTCGTCTGGTCGCGCGCAACCGCCGACAGCACCGCGGCGATCAGCTCCGGGTCCGGCGGAAGCGGGATGTACTCCTTGGCGCCGGCGCGGATCGCCTTGACGGCGGCGCTGGCGTCCGTCTTCACGCCGCAGGCGACGATCGGCAGGTGGATGCGCTCCTGCTCGAGCCGCGCGATCAGGTCGCCGATATCGAGCGCGACATCGACCATGACAAGATCGGCGCCGCGCCCGGAGCGCAGCACCTTGAGCATTTCGTCCGTGGTGGCGGCATGCGTCACCGACGCGCCACGGTCCATCGCCATCTTTGAGGCGGTGATAAGCTGGCCTTCGAGGCTGCCGACGATCAACAGTCGCATGAAGCTTCTCCTTCGCGTCAGCGGTCGGACTTGATGATTTCGGTCATGGTGACGCCGAGCTTGTCCTCGACCAGGACCACCTCGCCGCGCG
The DNA here is from genome assembly GCF_048268045.1 of Stappia sp. Classification (GTDB taxonomy): domain Bacteria; phylum Pseudomonadota; class Alphaproteobacteria; order Rhizobiales; family Stappiaceae; genus Stappia. Next base: position 203,209 of record NZ_JBLWWG010000008.1, on the reverse strand, counting down.
CCACCAGCCGGTCATTGACATAGATGTCGATCGCCTCGCCGACCTTGCGATCAAGCTTGAGCAGGGTGCCGGGCGCCAACCGCAGCAGTTCCGACACATGCATGCGCGAATGGCCGAGCACCGCGGAGATCTGAACCGGCACGTCGAACACGGCCTCCAGGTCCGCGGCGGTGCGCGGCTGGCCGCTGTCGCGCTCGGTAGCACTTTCGGGAGCCTTCAGGCTGGCGTCTGCGCCGGTGTCGAAGTCGTTCGTGTCGCTCATGTTTCATCCCGCTCCTCGGCGGCATCCCTGATGCTTGCGGTCGGCCCGGCCTTGCCGTTGCGGCGAGCCTCGAAATAACGCTTGGCGGCCTGGTCCACCTGCTTCTCGATCGCGCGCCGGTCGCGGACGATGCCGCCATCGGCCCACTCGATGCGGCAGTCGCCGGCGGCGATGTCAGGTTCGCCCAGGAACACCAGACGTCCCTCGAACCCCTTTTCCGACACCAGCGGATCGACCCGCTCCTTCAGCGCCGCCAGATCCGCCTCGCGCACGCGGATGACCACATGCGGCGCCCGGCGCAACGGCCCCAGGCATTCGGAAATCAGCGCCACCACCTCACCCAGCGGCTCGCGGGCGACGAGATGGGCGCAAAGCCTGCGGGCGACCAGGAAGGACAGCGCCACAGCGTCCTTTTCCAGCCGTGCCTGGTCGGTGTCGAGATGCTCGACGAGCTGGGAGACCTCGTCGGCCAGCCGCCGCGCTTCCTGCGACAGCCGCGCTTCCTCGGTCTGCGCCTGCGTCGCCTGCGCCTCGGCCCTGCCCTGCGCCCGCGCTGTCTCGACGGCCGCCGCCATCAGTGCCTCATGCTCGGCCACCGTCATCATCGGGATCTCGGGCTCGACATGCACGTCGTCGTCCTCCTCCCGGGCCGCGATCTCGATCTCCGAGAACGTGCGGTCGAAGAGGAACCGGTTGACCTTCATCTCGGTACTCGCAAATCGTGTCGTCATGTCGGGTCAAACCACTCAGTAGATGATTTCGTCGTCGCCCTTGCTCTTGGAGAGCATGAGTTCGCCCTTGGCGGCCAGGTCCTTGGCAGCCGCCACCATTCCCGACTGCGCCTCGTCCACGTCGCGCAGGCGGATCGGCCCGAGCGCTTCCATGTCGTCCTGCAGCATCTTCGCCGCACGGCTGGACATGTTGGAGAAGAAGAAGTCGCGCACCGATTCCGAGGCGCCCTTGAGCGCGATCGCGAGCCGGTCCTTCTCGACATGCCGAAGCAGCGTCTGGCAACTGCCGGCGTCGAGCTTCATCAGGTCGTCGAAGGTGAACATCAATGTCTTGATACGCTCTGCCGAGTCGCGGTTCTCTTCCTCCAGAGCCGCCAGGAACCGCGCCTCGGTCTGGCGGTCGAAGTTGTTGAAGATGTCGGCCATCATCTCGTGGCTGTCGCGCCGCGAGGTGTTGGTCAGGTTCGACATGAACTCGACCCGGAGTGTCTGCTCGACCTTCTCCAGAACCTCCTTCTGGATCGCCTCCATCTTGAGCATGCGCGAGATGACCTCGAGCGCCAGCTCTTCCGGCAGGATGCCCAGCACCTTGGCGGCGTGGTCCGGGTCGATCTTCGACAGCACCACGGCAACCGTCTGCGGGTATTCGTTCTTCAGGTAGTTGGCGAGAACGTTCTCCTGCACGTTGGAGAGCTTCTCCCACATGTTGCGGCCTGCGGGACCACGGATCTCCTCCATGATGATGGAGACACGGTCGCTCGGCAGGAAGCTCGACAGCAGCCGCTCGGTGACGTCGACATTGCCCGTCAGCGCGCCGCGCGAGGAGATCTTCTTGACGAAGTCGACGAAGAGATCCTCGAGCATGGTCGGCGTTACCGGACCGAGGCGCGACATCGCGGAGGAGACCTCGCGGACCTCCATCTCGTCGAGCTGCTCCCAGATCCGGCGGCCGTGCTTTTCGCCAAGCGCCAGAAGCAGAACGGCGACGCGCTCGACGCCCTTGAGCTCACGCTCGCCGCCGGTGTTGCTGATCGTCAGCTGGCCCTTGTTGCCGGCCTCGATGCTGCCCGCAATGCTCATGCCGCCTCGTTCATCCAGCTGCGAATGATGCCGACGGCCTCACTCGGATATTCTTCGATGAGATCGCCCACCTTGGAGATCGTCGCGATCTGCACGGCGCCGGCGGCCTGGGCCTCCTCCAGCCAGTCGATGCGCGGCTCGCCGCTCTCGTCGAGCTCGATGCCGCCGCGCTCGGAGCCCGAATGGTCGCTCAGCGCTGCCTGCTCGACGGACATCCCGTCGGGGCCGGCAAGCGCCGGGGTCTCCGGTGCGTCGACCGTCAGGATCCGCTTGACCAGCGGACGGACCGCGAAGAGAGCCAGCAGCAGGGAGATCAGGAACAGCACGCCCAGCTCGATGAGACGCATCAGGTCGGCGCGGGTGAAGTCGAAGAGACCGCTGTCTTCCGGCGCGACCGTGGTCGGGGCCTGGGCGAAGCGCAGGTTGACGACCTCGACCGCATCGCCGCGCCCTTCGTCGAAGCCGACGGCGGAGCGGACCAGCGTGTTGATCCGGTCGATCTCTTCCTGGGTGCGCGGAGCGTAGACGAGATCGCCATTGGCGTCCGGCACATAGGTGCCGTCGACAAGCACGGCCACGGACAGGCGCTTGATGCCGCCAGCCTCGAGGACCTCGGTCTTGGTCGACTTGGAGATCTCGTAGTTGAGGATCTCCTCGGTCTGGTTGGAGACGTCGCGGTTGCCCGCCGCGCCAGGCTGCTGGTTCGCCTCGGGAAGCTGGTTTCCGGCCGTGACCGCGCCCTGGCGGCCGACGGTGGAGGAATTCTCCTCACGCGACTGCGACGACCGGACGACCTGGCTCTCCGGATCGAAGGTCTCCTGGGTCTCGGTGACACGATTGTGGTCGAGCTCCAGCGCCACCCGCACCCGCGCCCGGCCGACGCCGACGACGGAATTCAGGATTTCCTCGATCTGGCTGCGCAGCCGGCCTTCCATCGCCTGGGTGCGCTCCTGCAGGGAGGCGGTGATGAAGCCTTCGCCTTCCTCGCCGGCGCCGCTTGCCAGCAGCCGTCCGGTCTCGTCGACGATGGAAACGAAATTCGGCTGCAGGCCTTCGACGGCCGTCGCCACCAGATGCTGGATGGCGCTGATCTGGCCGGGATCGAGCGCGCCGCGCACGGACAGCACAATGGAGGCCGTCGGCGGCGTCTGATCGCGCTGGAAGAGCTTGCGCTCGGGCAGCACCAGATGCACGCGCACCGCCTGGATCTTGTTGATCGAGCGAATCGTGCGGGCCAGCTCGCCCTCGAGCGCCCGTGTCCGGTTGATGTTCTGAACAAAGCTGGTCGAGCCGAGCGTGTCGGCCTTGTCGAAGATCTCGTAGCCGACGGAACCGCCGAGCGGCAGCCCCTGCTCGGCCAGCCGCATGCGGGTGCGGAACACGTCATCGTTCGGCACCAGGATGGTGGCGCCGTCGTTGCGCAACTCGTAGGGGACGGCCAGGCTGTCGAGCTGGGAAACGATCGCGGAGGAATCCTCGAAGGTGAGGTCCGAATAGAGCGGCGTCATCTGCGGCGCGGTCACCCGCAGCATGAGGAAGGCGAATGCGCCAACCAGAATGGCCGCGACCGCGCCCATTGCCGCAAGGCGTGCCGGCCCGATAGCCTTTACGAGTTCCGCGATACCGTTCACGTTGCACCCATCCGCTCAAGTCAACTCTCGGGCAAGCCATGCCATCCGGGGGAGCCGGGGATGAGGGGGATGATGAGACTCCCCCGAATGGCTGGTAGGCAAAACTTGCCGCGCAGATGGTAAACGAGTGGTTAACAGGCATTAATAAACGGTGAGAACAGCCGTTTTCCGCCATTCAGGATTGGCGAATTGCGAGCATGGCCCGGCAGGATCGGCCGTGTGCGTTAACGCTTCGCGAACCATGTCGCGACTCAACGCGTGCAAATCGGCACGGTGCGGTTGTCGCCCGCGCGAACGGCACCCCGAAAACGCACGAGGGGCCGGCGATTGCCAGCCCCTCGAATCCGGAACGTCCTTCGGCGCAGCGAGCGCCGTCGAGATTACGCGCAAGGGCTGCGCGTCAGTTTCGGTACTGCTGAACCCGCGTCGCACGCAGGCCGGCAAGGCCGTGCCTGTCGATCGAACTCTGCCAGGACAGGAACTCTTCCACCGTCAACGTGTATCGCTTGCAGGCTTCGTCCAGAGACAGAAGCCCTCCGCGTACCGCGGCAACCACTTCCGCCTTCCGGCGGATCACCCATCGACGGGTCGTTGCAGGAGGCAGATCGGCAATTGTAAGTGGCGACCCGTCTGGGCCGATCACATATTTGACACGCGCACTTGCTCGGTCGGTCATTGTACACTCACACTCAACATGACCACGTTGACTATGAATGTAGCTCGTCGGCTTTAAAATTTGACTAAGCGCCAGGCAAGAATTCAGTAACAATTTGAACGACTCAGCTTTGCCTCAAATTGTCTGCGAAGCACCGGTTCCTTGGGCTTTCGACCACCACCGGCGGTTTCGCAAAATGGAACTCTCGAAATGACTCAGCGAAAAAAATAATGATTCAGGTGCCGGAGACCGAAATCACGGACGAGGCAGGAATCGGGATATCACCGACCTTGAGGATCGGACCGCTGTCGCCGAACTCGATTCCGGTGACCTTGCCGCTCACCTCGGTCGGAACCAGAACCGCAGGCTCGCCCTTGTCGTCGAGACGGGCGATGGTGATGCTGTAGTTGCCGTCAGGGGCAATCGAACCGGCCATGGTGCGGCCGTCCCATTCGTAGGTATGACGGCCCGACGAGACGTCGATGTCGCCGGTAAACACCTTTGCACCGAGCGAGTTTCGGATCTCGATCCGCGCCTTGCCGCTGTCGGGGGAATTATAGACCCACTCAGCGTCGCCGCCCTCCATCTTCGTCGTCGCGCCGTTGGCCACGACGTCCGTGCCGATGTAGCTGACGTAGCTCGACGCTGTCGATGCGGCCATCACCTGCAACACCGACGACAATTGGTCGTTGGTCTTGATCTGCTGCTCGACCGAAGAATACTGGACCAGCTGCTCCGTGTACTTGGAGGAGTCCATCGGATCGAGCGGATCCTGGTTCTTGATCTGCGTCGTCAGGATCGAGAGGAACAGCTCGTAATTGTTCGCAAGCGCCGACTGCGCGGAGGGCGAAGAGCTCCCCGATGTTGCCGCGCCACTTCCGGTCACACCGCCGGTTGAAGCCATCTCACATCTTCCTTTCGTCTGCGCATTGCCGCCAGAGGCGCGATGCGGGTCAGATCTGAATGTCCAGGGTTCCGGTCGAACCGCTCACGCTCACCCGGCTGGCAACCGGCAAGGGATCGACCTCACCGGCCTGCTCCGCGGAGGCGCGATAGCCCGCCGTTCCCGAGCCGGACTGATCGCCATCATTGGACTGCGCGAAGCCGGAGAAGCCGCTGCCACCCTGATCCTTGAGGCTCAGCTGCAGGTCACCGCTCTCCAGTTTCAGGCCGGCGGCATCCAGCGCCCGCTCCAGCCCGCGCTGGTCGCGCATGAACATGTCGAGGGTTTCGCGGCGCTCGACGGAAAGATGCGCCTTCACCGTGCCATCGCGCGAAATCTTGAGATCCACGTCGACCCGTCCGAGCTCGGCCGGATCCATGCGGATCTGGAAGCGGGTCTGGCCCTTTCCGGCGAACCGAGCGACCTCCGCCGCAAGATGGGTGCTTGCGGCAGCGGACAGATGCGACAGGCTGGCGCTCGCGGCGCGGGCTGCCTGGGCGCTTTGAATCTGCCCCTGGCTGGCCGTGTCGAAACGCATCCCGTCGAGCCGCGCCTCGCCGCTGCGGCCGGAAAGCTCGTCGCTGCCCGCATCGCCCTGCCCGGCCTCGGCCATGGCGGCGGCAAAAGCCATCGCCGGGGCGCTGACGCCGCTGCGCCCGGTCGCCGCCGTCTGGTTCGCCGGCGGCTGGACCACCTGCGCCGGTGTATCGTTCTTGCGCGCCGTGTCGGATTTGCCGGCCGTCTCGCCGTCGCCGGCGTCATTGCCCGTGCCGTAGCCGTAAAGCGCATCGTGCGCGTCGGCCGCCTTCGAGGCTTCCTGCCCGGTCGGCACGATTGCGGACTGTGCGCCCCCCGAAATCTGCGCGCCCGCGTTCAGCACGCCCCGACCATCGCCCGGGCTTGCGGCGGGACGGCCATCGGCCTTCTCGGCCGATCCGCTGACCACCTTCGCCGCCGTCGCTTCGACGCCCTCGCCATCGGCGATCTCAAGACCTGCGGGATCGGTCGTGGCCGCCTCAACCGTCACGGCAAGACCCGGGGCCGGCGACGCCGGTGCGCGGAGCGTTGCGGAAATGACCGGATCGATCGCCTGCGCCTGGACGGGAGCCACCCGGCCGGCATCGGCCCGTGTCGCGCTGTCGGACTGCGCGGGAGCGGAAGGACCGTTTGGCGCCTTGGACGCAGCGGTCGACGCCGGCATCGAGCCGCTCGCCTGCCCGTCGACGGTCGGGGTTGCCGGCGAGGTTTCGCCGCCCGTCACCACTGCCGCCGGCGTGCCGGTGGAAGGGGCAGGCGCGGACGCGGTCGCCGGCTTCGGCGCAGCCATGTCCGGATTGACGGCAGGATCAGCGGGTGAGCGTGCGGGCCTCGCCGCCGCCTCGGTCGCGGCGGGCCCACCCGCCGGCCGCGGGGGTACGACAGTCGGCGCGGCATCTGAAGCAGCATCGGCTGCGTCTCCGCCAGGCGCGGCGAGCCCGCCCGGCGACGCTGTCGAAGCCGTTTCGGTGGCCTTGGCCGTCACGGGAAGAGGCATCAGCCGGGCATCGGCCCCCGTCCCCTTTTCACGCGCCGGCCTGGCCGCCATATCGGTAAGGCGCGCGGCCACCGCCGAGATATCGCCCGTCTCCTCGCCGGCGACCGGCATCATGTTCGAGACAATGCTGTTGCCATCGCGCGTCGCGACTTTGGTGATCTCGGCTGCCGGATCCCCACCGGCCTTGCCCGCCTGCACGCCAGCCACGACCGGCGTCGTTTCCGCAACCGCGCCGGCCTCGGCATCGGCTGGCACGGCCGGTGCCTTGACCGTGGCAGCACCTGTCGCCGGCAGGGCGGAAGCCGCGTCAGGAACCGAAGCAGCGCCCGGCAGCGCCGTATTTGCAAAAGCGCTCCCCGCCGCCTGCAGGGAAAGGGCGCCCTCGGCAGGCCGCGCCGACGCGCCGGCGGCGATGTCCGCGCCCAGGGTCGCGGTGCCGCCTGCGGCCTTCGACGCCTCACCGTCGCTCGCGGCCGCCTGCGCCCTTCCGGTGGCAGCGACGCCGCCTGTCGAGAGACCTGCGAAGGACCAGATGTTGGCACGATCCTGCTGCGGCGGCTGCGGCTGCCCGCTCGCGGCAAGCGCACCGGCCAGAGCCTGGCTCGCCAGCGTCGCGCCTTCGTCGGCATTCCCATCTGCGGCCACGCCCGCCTCAGGCATCGCCGGCCTGGACGGATCGCCGCCGCCGATGACGCCAGCGCCCGTGGCGGAACGCGGCTGCACCTTGTTGCCGGCGGCAACCGCAAGATCCCCGCCCGCCACCTGGGCAGCCCCTGCAATGGCCGCCATGCCGCCGGTCGCCGCGGCGCTGGACGCACCCGCCGTTCCCGTGCCCGCAAGCACGGAGGCAAACATGGATGGCACCTGAGCGCCGGCGCTCGCGGCGGCAAGCACACCGGAGCGTTGGCCGCCGGCGCGCGGCTGCGCGGCATTCATCGCGATCGACACTGGATTTGCGTTTGTCACGCCCGTCTCCGTTCGTCACCCGGCGTCAGCCCTCGGCCAGCGCACACATGATCTCGTCCCTCCTTGAGCAATTGTCGGGCCAACCGCCAGGAAGCGGCCCGGCGCTTGGAAAATCGCCATGTTTCGCCTCCACGTCTCTTGCCCGGCGCGCCCGCGCGTCGCAAATGAGGAGGAAAGCTTTGCCGCAGGTGGGAAAGGATTGCCGGGCGGCAGTCGGCATGAGACTTCCCCTCTGGCGAGGGTGCTGGCAGGCTTGGCGTTTTCGCCGCCGTTCCGCTATAGTCCGCGCGAAGACGTGCGGACCGCGAAACGCCGGTCGCCGCGCCCATCCAGCTTCCGCCAGCCCAAGGGGCCAGCGCCGGACCGACCGCCCGGCCCTCCTTTGGCCCTTGGCGGCGCCCGCGCGCGCGGGCCAGCCAGACGGGGCGCGACAGGCGGAACGGACAAGGCGGAACGGGCCGCGACCAGGGCTGACGCCCGAAACGCGGAAGCACGGGCCGGGCGGCAACGCGAAAGCGTCTGACCGCCGGCCGGAGACGAACTCACAAGGACTGCCCGTGCCAGCAACGCGCGGAGACGTCCCTATCAGGATGACAGGCATGCTCAACAGTCTCGACATCCCCAAGCGCCCGGAGGACACCCGGGTCGTGGTTGCCATGTCGGGAGGCGTCGATTCCTCCGTCGTGGCCGGGTTGATGCAGCGCGAGGGCTATGACGTGGTCGGCGTGACGCTTCAGCTCTATGACCACGGCGAGGCCGTGCATCGGGCGGGTGCCTGCTGCGCGGGGCAGGATATCCAGGACGCGCGCCGCGTCGCCGAACGCCTTGGCATTCCCCACTATGTGCTCGATTACGAGGACCGCTTCCGCGAAAAGGTGATCGAGCGTTTCGCCGAGAGCTACATCGCCGGCGAGACGCCGATCCCTTGCGTCGCCTGCAACCAGACGGTCAAGTTCTCCGACCTGCTGGAGACCGCGCGCACGCTCGGCGCGGATGTGCTGGCCACCGGCCACTACGTGCGCACCGCCGAGACCGACGGCCACCGCGCGCTGTTCCGGCCGGTCGACCTTGACCGCGACCAGAGCTACTTCCTCTTCGCCACCACCCAGGAGCAGCTCGACTTCCTGCGCTTTCCTCTCGGCGGCATGACCAAGCCGGAAACCCGCGAGCTTGCCCGCGAGTTCGGCCTTTCCATCGCCGACAAGCAGGACAGCCAGGACATCTGCTTCGTGCCGCATGGCAAGTATGCGGACGTGATCGAGCGGCTGAAGCCGGATGCGGCCGAGCCCGGCGAGATCGTCCATATCGACGGCCGCGTCCTTGGCGAGCACAACGGCATCATCCACTTCACCATCGGCCAGCGCCGGGGCATCGGCGTCGCCACCGGCGAGCCTCTCTATGTGGTGCGCCTCGACGCCGACGCGCGCCGGGTCGTCGTCGGTCCGCGCGAGGCGCTCGGCACCCGCGAGATCGTGCTGCGCGACGTCAACTGGATCGGCGGTGGCCGGCTCGAGGACATTGTTCCCCTGGACGGTCTCGAGATCCACGCCAAGGTGCGCTCGACCCGTCCGCCGCGTCCGGCCGTGCTGCGCTTGCGTGACGGACAGGCGGTGGTCGACCTCGTCGAGGGCGAGACCGGCGTCGCACCGGGCCAGGCCTGCGTGTTCTTCACCGACGACGGCGACGGCGCCCGGGTTCTCGGCGGCGGCTGGATCGACCGCACGATCCCCGTGGCCGGAACGCCTGCCCGCGAGACCGCGCGCAGCAAGACCGCGGCGGTGGCCCTCTGATGGAAACAGGGTTCTTTCCCGCAAGCCGGCTCCGCCGCTGGGTCGACCGCCGCCTGCGCCTGGCGCGCCTTGCGTTCTCGGCGCGCGGCCGCACCTCCTCTTCCAGCCAGACCCCGGTCGAAAGCGCCTATGCGCGGTGGGCTCCGGTCTACGACTGGGTGTTTACCGCCCCGCTCGTTCCCGGGCAGCGCGCCGCCGCCGCCGAGGCCAACCTGCATGAGGGCGAGCTGCTCGAGGTCGGCGTCGGCACCGGCCTGTCGCTGCCGTTCTACAGCCGCGCGCTGCGCATCACCGGCATCGACCTGTCGCGCCCGATGCTGCGTCGCGCCCGCGAACGCGTCTCCCGCAAGCGCCTCGACAATGTCGCTGGCCTGCGGGCGATGGACGCCACCGCAATGGAGTTCGCCGACGCCAGCTTCGACGTCGCCACGGTGATGTATGTGGTCTCGGTCGTTCCCGATCCGGCCGAGGTCATGGCCGAGGTCGAGCGTGTCGTGCGCCCGGGCGGAACGGTGATCATCGTCAACCATTTCGCATCGGAGCGCGGCGTCGTCGCCGCTGCCGAGCGCTTTCTCGCCCGCTTTGCCGAGAAGCTCGGCTGGGACCCGCTGTTCCCCCGCGAGAAGGTGCTTTCCAACACCTCGATGACGCTGGAGCACGAAAGCCGCCACGGGCCTCTCGGCCTCTTCACGATGATGGTGTTCAAGCGTCCGCAGTAACCCCGGCCGTTCCGCTGTCCCGGCGGAACGCGGGAGTGCAAGAAAACGCCAACCGCAAACGAAAGACGGCCCGGGATCGCTCCCGGGCCGTCTTTCGTTCATGTGCGAGGGCCCCGGCCCCACGGCCGGAACCCTCGAAGATCACATCTTGCCGGTGGAGAAGAACAGCGTCTCGCCGTTGCTGTCGTCGACGCCGTCGTTGTCGGTGACCGCGTAGCCCGTGCCGGCCGTGTCGATGGTGAAGCCCTCGATCTTGTCGACCACATAGCCGCCCGTCGACTTCAGATCGGGGATGAAATCGCGAACCTCTTCCTTGGCGACCATGGGCAGGTCGCCACCGAGCGGCGCGGGAACCAGATCCGAAACCGCGACGCGATAGAGCTTCTTGATCTTGGCGTTGGCGCCGATCTGGTTGTCCCGCTCGATGATGTAGACATAATCGCCGAACAGCGAGATTTCCGAGAGGCCGACCCAGCCCTTTTCGGCCTTGTCGAGCGGATAGCGAACCGCGCCCCACTCCTTCGTCTTGGTGTTGTAGGCGACAAGCTTCACAGCATCCTTCGGATCGTCCTTCCAGGGACGCTGGATCGCCACCCACAGCGTATCGCCAATCAGCGTGACGCCCTCCGCGCCGAAGCGCGTCTCATGGACGATGAGCTCGGGCGGGAAGGAAAGCGCCTGGTTGATCGCGCCCTTGCTGTCCACATGGTAGAGCGCGTGCGGTACCTGCTTGTCGGAGCGGCCCTCGGAGGCAACCCAGAAGCCGCCCTTGCCGTCGACGACAATGCCTTCCAGATCGAGCAGCTGCGCCGGCGCGCCGTCGCGGGTGACCGGCAGCGCGTTGATGATCTCGGCCGGCTTCTTTGTCGCGTCGATGGTGAAGATCGTCGGCTGCATCCGGTAAAAGCTGTCGTTGACCGCATAAAGGCGTCCCGGCACCGACGCGTCGGCGGCAAGACCGGACAGCGCGCCGAAGCCGACCGGACGCCCGTTGGCGTCCATGCTGGAGACGATCATCGGGTAGGTCGCCGGCCCCTCCCCGCGCTTGTAGATCGTCACATGAGAGCGAAGGCCGTTCTCCTCGACAAGATCCGCCTCATTCGAGACGGCGAGAAGATCGCGGCCCGGAATGGCCACCGCGCCTTCGGGCGCGACGGCGGTCGGCAGCAGCTGGACGAACTCCGGCTTGCCGCCCGTGTCCTTGTAGACGCCGACGATGGAGCTGCGCTCGGAGAGAACGAAGATGTAATTGGTGTCGCCGAAACGCTTGACCTCGAGCCCCTCCGGCTCGACGCCCTTGTTGCCGGAACGCTTCTCCGGATACTGGCCGGCCATGGCGATGCGATACTCGAAGTCGAGCCCGGAATCGTAGAGCACCTCACCGGTCTTGGAGAAGATGGTGAAGCCGCGAGAGCCGCCCTTGTAGTCCCCCTCGTTGGCGATGACGATGCGGTCGTCGTCAAGCCACTGCACCGCATCGGGCTCACGGGCCACGCCCTTCAGCGTGCCGTCGAAGGTCAGGGCGCCCTCTTCCGCGGTGTCGACATTGTCCAGATCGACCTTGCCGGCGGAAAAATGGCTGATCACCTTGCCGGTGTTGCCGTCGACGACGACGATGTGATTGTTCTCCTGCAGCGTGACGACGACCTCATTGCGGTCGTTGATGTCGACGAACTCCGGCTCTGGATCCTCGGGCGCGACCTCGGCGAGGCCGGTCATGTCGACGACGACCTTGCCCGCACAGTCGGGAACGCCGTCCTTCATCTTCAGAAGCACCAGGAAGCCGGCGGGCATCTGCGGCATCTCGCCGTCGTTCAGATCCTCGTCGCGCTCGTTCTCGATGGCAATCGCCAGGAGGTCTCCGGAGGGCGAAAGGCCGACCGAATCCGGCTGGCCTCCGAGGTCGCAGGTCGCCTCCACCGTCTTCGTGGCGATGTCGATGACCGCGAGCAGACCCGACGGTTCGGTATAGCTTGCGGAGGTGTTGACGCCGACCAGCGCCTTGCCGTGCGCCACCGTCACCGATGTCGGCTCGCCATCGATCCTCACGATCCCATGCGGCTTCGGATTGACTGGATCGGTGATGTCGATCATGCCGATCGCGCCCAGCGGGCTGTCGGAGTAGACGAGCATGTTGCCGTCGGCCGTGACCGAGATGATCTCCGCCGAGGTTTCCGTCTTCTGGTCGATGTCGGCCGGCAGGTTGGTGTTGACCGGAAAGCTCGCGATCCGATTGAAGAGCGGCTCAGCCCTGGCAGCGAGCGTCGAGCAAAGGAGGGCAGCAGCGAGCGCGCCGAGCACCGAGAATTTCATGGATATTTCCCTCGAAGATGGCAGGCGGCACACGAGCCGATCCGGCAGTATTACGGGGTGGACATGACATCTGCTTAACAGCCAGAGCGGGCCGCAAAACTCATTTTATACCAAAGGCTTGCGGTAACGGCGGGCAAGATAGACGACGCCGCCGGACTGCAGGTTGCGATAGAGCAGCAAGCCCTTGGTGCCGGAAAACTCCTTAAGGAACCGCTGCATCAGCGTGCTCTTCTGGATGCGGCTCATCTTGCGCTCGTTGACCGCGTCGAGTGCGCTGACCACGCCCGGCGACAGGTTGGTCTCGCTCTCCAGCACAAGGCCCGAGGCGCCGAGGTCCCGGTCCAGCCCCTCGACCATCGTTGCCGCGCGCATGTCGGCGAGCCAGACCCGCCCCTTGCGGATCAGGTCGCTGTCGTCGACCTTGCGCGGATTGTAGCCCGGCATGTAGTAGCGCAGGAAGGTCAGCAGGCTCAACCGCGTTTAGCCGGGCCATGCCAGCAGCAGCCAGGCGAAACGCGACCAGAAGCGGATGCCGTCCGCCTGCGCGTGCGGCGGACGTTGCGCAGGTAGATGCGGCAGAAGTGGAAGATGGGACATTGCCGAGACCCGCGGCCCGTAGCGCGCGGACCGCGCCGCTTCTGCCGATCGCCAGCCTGTGCAGTCAGGACGGGTACCGCCGCCTTGACATGATCTTCATGGCGGTCCTCGCGGCGACGTCCCTCTACAGCGGTCTCGATGGAAGTATCAGGGGCGACCTTTACCTCTTCATGTTCGGCACAGGCTTCTGCGCTGTCGCCCAGGCGACTGTCTTGAAAATCGATCTCAAGGCCGAATGAGCTTGAACGCAGTCGCAGAGATGGCGACCCTCTGAAATCCAATCGATCCGACACCTCTCTTGGCTGTGCGGCATGAGCCGACATGGGTCTCCGTCATATGTATGAGTCACACCGGCGCTAGGGTCGTGTCCGAGGCCGCCGATACGGCCCGCTTCCGGCCAGCGACAGGAGAGCCCGCATGGATCGCGACACTCAGCCCAGCATCGATTTCGAGGACTTTTCCTTCGACGCCTTTGACGAGGCGCGCGACCCGCGTGCCGAGACGACCGGCTTCGACCGGGTGGTGGAGGCCGCCATCTCCCGGCGCGGCCTGCTTGGCGTGCTCGCCTTCGGCTCCGGCGCCGCGGCCATGGGCGCCGGCGTCACGACTCTCGGATCGTTGCTGTCGTCCACCTCGGCGCAGGCCGCTGCCTCGCGCTTCGCCTTCACGGCCGTCCCGATTGCCACCGACGCCACCGTTCACGTGCCGGAGGGATATTCCTGGAAAGCGTTGGCGCGCTGGGGCGACCCGCTGTTCTCGAACGCGGTCGCCTTCGACCACGCAACGGGCGGCGACGCGGCAACCGCCGACCGGGTGTTCGGCGAGAACACCGACGGCATGGAGTTCTTCGTCGTTGGCGAACGTCAGGTCATCGCGGTCAACCACGAGTATGTGAACCCCAAGCTCAACCTGCCGAACAACGACGGCGGCAAGGTCGCCTCGGCCGAGGATGTCGCCAAGCTGCAGAAGCTTCAGGGCGTTACCGTGATGGAGGTCGCGGAAGGCGACGACGGCTGGAAGATCGTCGTCGACAGCCCGCTCAACCGCCGCATCACCCACCTCACCGAGATGCGCCTTTCCGGCCCGGCCGCCGGCCATGACCTGCTCAAGACAAAGGCCGATCCGACGGGAACCGCCTCGCTCGGCACCTTCAACAATTGCGGCGCCGGCAAGACCCCCTGGGGCACCTACCTGACGTGCGAGGAGAACTTCAACGGCTACTTCGGCTCGACCGACGCCGCCTTCGCCCTGCCGCAGGATTACAAGCGCTACGGCATCGCCGCGGAAAGCGTCTACGGCTACGAGAAGTTCGATCCGCGCTTCGACGTCTCGAAGAACCTCAACGAGCCGCACCGCGCCGGCTACGTCGTCGAGATCGACCCTTCCGACCCGGCCTCCACGCCGGTCAAACGCACCGCGCTCGGCCGGTTCAAGCACGAGAACGCCGAGGTCGTGGTGACCCGGGAGGGCCGCGTCGTGGTCTATCTCGGCGATGACGAGCGCGGCGAATTTCTCTACCGCTTCGTCTCGGCCGGGCTCTACGCACCGGGAGCCGACACCTCGAAGCTGCTCGACGAGGGCACGCTCCATGTCGCAAGGTTCAACGAGGACGGCACCGGCCAGTGGCTGGCGCTGACGCCCGAGACCACCGGCATGCCGGCGCCCGAGATCGCCATCTTCACACGCATGGCAGCCTCCAAGGTCGGCGCCACCACAATGGACCGGCCTGAATGGGTCGCGGTCAATCCGGTCTCCGTCGAGGCCTATTGCGCGCTCACCAACAACAAGAACCGTGGCGTCAAGCCGAACGCCGGCGGCGACGAAACCCCGGTCGGCGGCCCGAACCCGCGCGAGAACAACAGGTACGGCCAGATCGTGCGCTGGTATCCGGAAAACGAGAACCACGCCGACGACGCCTTCACCTGGGACCTCTTCGTCATGGCCGGCAATCCGACGGTGCATTCCGATGCCTATGCCGGCTCGGCAAACATCAACGAGGGCAACCTGTTCAACTCGCCCGACGGCATGGCCTTCGACACCACCGGCCTGCTGTGGATCCAGACCGACGGCGAGGACGACAACGAGGGCGACTTCGCCGGGAACGGCAACAACCAGATGCTCGCCGGCGATCCGGTGACGGGCCGCATCGAACGCTTCCTGACCGGGCCCTTCGGCTCCGAGATCACCGGGCTGTGCTGGTCGGCGGACCTGCGGACCATGTTCGTCGGCATCCAGCATCCCAGGTCGCCGTTCCCCGATGGCGAGGGCACACTCGGCCGCTCGACCCTGATCGCGATCAAGCGCGACGACAACACGCCCGTCGGCTGACCCGCCGACGACACGGAAAACAGGCTTCCCCGCGAAGGGCGCGCCGGTCCGCCGGCGCGCCCCATTGTTTTGCGCCGGAGGCGGCATTTCCGGCAATTCCGCTGCAGGATTTCGAAAAAATGTCATGCGCCAAGGCAAGATTGCCCGCCTTGGCCGGCGGATGACCGCTCGGCCACGGCCGGCCTTCATTGTTCGAAAAATCGGAACACATAGATAGCCAGCCACGCAATTGTTCGTCGCTACGACCTGCGCCATAGTGGCCGGCACAAGCGGAGACGGCGGCTCGAAGTGCGCTGTCCCCATCCCCGAGGAGGACAGCAACATGGGCACTGCGGACATCACCATCACCCGCGAGGCGACCGACAGCCGGGGACGCTATGTCGCCCGTATCGCCGGCCACGCCGAGACGGCGGAGCTGACCTTTTCCATCGCCAGCCCGGCGCTTGTCATCGCCGATCACACCGGCGTGCCGGATGCCTTCCGCGGCATGGGCGTGGGATTGGCGCTGGTCGAGCGGCTGGTCGCCGATGCCCGCGAGAACGGCTTCAAGGTGATGCCGCTCTGCCCCTTCGTGAACGCCCAGCGCAAGCGTCATCCGGAGTGGGCGGACGCCTTCTCCGTCTGATCCCGGCTAGCGCGCGCTCAGTCGGCCGCCGGTGCCCCGATGCGCCGGCGATGCGGCGCGAAGAGCGCGCAGAGCCCAAGCACAAGGCCGGAGACGACGGCGATCATGCCGGCCGCCGACACCGAGGCCGAAAAGCCGAGCCATGACGGGCCATAGCCGGCGAGCACATAGCCCGCCACGGCTGAAAGGCTGGCGAAGGCGAGGCTCCAGAGCACCTGGTGCTCGAGCCGCTCGGTCATCAGCCGGGCGGCGGCGGGCGGGCAGATGAACATCGCGATGACGATGATCGAGCCGACCGCGTCGAAGGCGGCGACCGCCGCGATGGCCGCCGCCGAGACCAGACCGAGACCGATGGCACGCACCGGCAGGCCCAGCGTCGCGGCGAAGCCCTCGTCGAAGGTCGAGAGCTTGAGCGGGCGCCAGAAGGCCAGCGTCAGAACGCCGATGGCAAGGGCGACGAGCGCGATGCGGGCAAGCTCCGGCGGCAGGCCGGCGAGCGCCTGCGGATCGAGAAGCGAGCCCCAGCCTTCGGCGTCGAACCAGATCAGGCTTTCAAGATTGCCCATCAGAGCGTGCTCCACGTCGAGGTGCACCGAACTGGTGTCGGTGCGTTCGAGCACGAGAACGCCGGCGGCGAACATGCCGGTGAAGACGACGCCCATGGCCGCCCCGGGCTCGATCCGCCCGAGCCGCTTCACCGCCTCGATCAGCCCGACGGCGACAAGCGCGGCAGCCCCCGCGCCGAAGAGCATCGGCAGGCTCGAGGTCGAGCCGGTGAGCAGGAAGCCGGCGACGATGCCCGGCAGCACCACATGGCTGATGGCGTCGCCCACCAGCGCCTGGCGGCGCAGCACCAGGAAGTTGCCCGGCAGCGCGCAGGCGATCGCCGAGAGCACGCCGATGAGGATCGGCACCAGCGAGAGCTGGACGAATTCGGCATTCATGTCGGTCTCCTGCCTGCCAGTTGCGCCCGCAACCGCTGCCGGGCAAGGGCGGCGGCGATCACGCCCCGCCGGGGTGCGGCGACGAGCGACACACAGAAGAGCGCGATGGCGACGAGCACGATGATCGGCCCTGTCGGAAGGTCGGGCGCGGAAGCCGAGAGCGCTGCCCCGACGAAGCCGGAGGCCCCGCCGAAGGCCGCTGCCAGCAGCGCCACATGCCCGACCCGGTCGCTCCAGAATCGCGCCGCCACAGCCGGCACGATGAGCAGCGCGACGACAAGCACGAGGCCGACAATCTTGAGCCCGACCACGGTGACGGCCAGCACCAGCCCCATCAACGCCCGGTCGACGAGGGCGACGGGCACGCCCGACGACAGCGCGAAGCCGGGATCGAAGGCAACAAGGGTCAGGGGCCGGCGCAGCATCAACACGCCGAGCACGACGAGTACACCACCACCGGCGATGGTCAGCGCATCGGCGTAGAGCATGCCGGCGGTGGAGCCGAGCAGGAAGCTCTCGAGCCCCGCCTGGCGCCCCGCGGACAACGTCTGGATGACGGTGAGCAACACCACGCCAAGGCCGAAGAAGACCGAGAGCACCGCGCCGATGGCCGCATCCTCGGCAAGCCGCGTGCGCCGCGTGATCCAGTCGATGGCGAGAAGCCCGATGGCGGCCGAGACGGCGGATCCGGCAAGCAGGCCGGCAAGCGCGCGCCCGTCGAGGCCGAGGCTGACCATGACGAGAAAGGCAATGCAGACCCCCGGCAGCGTCGCATGGGCCAGCCCGTCGCTGACGAGGGCGCGCTTGCGCAGCACAAGGAAGGTGCCGCAGGCGCCGGCGGCAAGCCCCAGCAACCCGGCACCGACCGCGACCAGGGAGGCATTGTAGCCGGCGCTGAAGGTCAGTGCCGCGCCAAGCGCCTCGGGAAAGGAGAGACCACCTGCATCCGTCATCGACGCGGCACCCCGAGCTGGGCGACATGAGAGGCGGAAAGCTTGCCGCCATAGGTTGCCTGAAGCGCCTCCTCGGTGAAGGCCTCGGCAAGCGTGCCCTCGGCGATGCGCCGCCCGTTGATCAGAAGGACCCGGTCGAAATAATCGGCCACGGTGGCCAGGTCGTGGTGAACGCAGACCACCGCCCGGCCCTCCGCCTTCAGCGACTTGAGCACATCGATGATGGCGCGTTCGGTCGCCGCGTCGACGCCGGCGAAGGGTTCGTCAAGAAGATAGAGGTCGGCGCCCTGCGCCAGCGCGCGGGCCAGGAACACCCGCTGCTGCTGGCCGCCGGAAAGCTGCCCGATCTGGCGCCCGGCGAAATCCGCCATGCCGACACGGGCCAGGCAGGCGCGCGCCGTCTCCCGGTGGCGGGCGCGTACCAGTCCGAAGAGCCCGAGCTGGCCATAAAGGCCCATCAGCACCACGTCGATGACGCGGGCCGGGAAATCCCAGTCCACGGAGGCGCGCTGCGGCACATAGGCGATGCGCCGATGCGCCCTTGCCATCGGCGCGCCGAACACCGCGATCTCGCCCGCGACCTTCGGCACGATGCCAAGGGCCGCCTTGATCAGCGTCGACTTGCCCGCCCCGTTCGGCCCGACGATGGCCGAAAGACGGGCGGCGGGAAATCCGGCATCGACATCGAGCAGCGCCGGCTTGCCGCCATAGGTAACGGTGAGGCCACGGATGGCGAGCGCCGCCGGGCCCTCGACCCCAGGCGCCGCCTCGCGCGTCGGAACGGCGGACAGCGCGAGCGACGGGCCGCCGGTCGCGACGTCGCCGGGAAGGTGGGGAGCACGCATCGGCCTCACGTCCCCGACCGCAGGCGGCCGTCCATGCCGCCCGAGGGAACATCGCCGCCAAGCGCGCCGGAAATCGTCGTCGCATTGTGGTCGATCATGCCCGGATAGGTGCCCTCGTAGCTGCCGGGTTCGCCCATCGCGTCGGAGAACAGTTCGCCGCCGATGGAGACCGTGTGGCCCCTTGCCGCCGCCCCCTCGATGAGGGCGCGCATGCTGCGGTCGGAGACGGAGGATTCCACGAAGACCGCGCCGATGCGCCGCTCGACGAGCGTGTCGACCAGCTCGGCGATGCGCTGCAGTCCCGCCTCGCTCTGGGTCGAGATGCCCTGAATGCCCATCACCTCGAAACCGAAGGCGCGACCGTAGTAGGAAAAGGCGTCATGGGCGGTAACGAGAACCCGGGCGTTCTCGGGGACCGATGCCGACACCCGCTCCGCATAGCCGGAAAGCCGCGCCAGCTCGGCGAGATAGACATCCGCGTTGGCGGCGAAGGCGGCCCCGGCTTCAGGACGCGCGGCGACGAGCGCGTCGCGAACGTTGACAACCACCTTCGACCACAGCCGGGGATCCATCCAGACGTGCGGGTCGAACCGGTCGGCGTGGCCGTGGCTGATCAGGTCGGCGCGCGGCAGGCTCTCGGCCACCGCGACCACGGGCTTGCGCTTCGCCAGCCCCTCCAGAAAGTCCTCCATCTGGGCTTCCAGATAGAGCCCGTGCCAGAGCACCAGATCGGCCCTGACCATGGCGGCGATGTCGCTGCGGGTCTGGCGGTAGCCGTGCGGATCGACGCCCGGCCCCATCAGGGCGTGGACCTCGACCTCATCGCCACCGATGGCACGCGCGGCATCGGCGATCATGCCGGTGGTGGCGACGACGGCAAGCCTCTCGGCGGGTTGCGCAGAGGCGGCGACGCCAGCGGCGGACCAGCCGCCAAGCAGCGCGAGAGACATCAGGCAAATGCGGGCGAGGAATGTCATGGGATCCTTTCTTGCGGAAAGCCACAGGTTCGCGGAAAGCGTCGGGCCGATCATCATGAAAATGATTATGCGAACCATTTGCAAGAGTCAACTCAGTTGCAACTAATTCGCAAAAACACACCCAAGACCCCGCTGCTGACACGAAAGCGGTATGAAGAACCGCAGTCAGGCCTCTTAGTCCCCCGTAATTTTTCACAGGAACAGAGCTTGTCGCAGCCGTAGGAAGTTCAGGTCATGAGATTGAAATATCTAGGCAACCTGCCCTGCCGACCACCTCCGAATGAGGGCAAGGCACCCTCTGTCCGATCCCCGGAGGCGCGGTCTCGCCGTCATCTAATGTTCATATGAACGTAATTCTGTGTTCATATGAACCAAACATAAGACATGCCATCGGACCCGGCGGGAGGAACGCGCAAGCCAATGGCAGGCCAGCTCGACATAACTGCGCGTCAGCAGGAGATCTCGGATCTCGTGCGCTCGGATGGCTTCGCCTCGGTGGAAGCCCTCGCCGACCGCTTTGCCGTGACGACGCAGACCATTCGCCGCGACCTGGCGCGCCTGTGCGAGCATGGCATCCTGCGCCGGACCCATGGCGGCGTCGAGCCGCCGGCCGCCTCCGGCAACATCGACTATGCCCGCCGACAGATCCTGAACCTGCCGCAAAAACGCGCCATCGCCGATGCCGTGGCCACCCATGTGCCCGACGGCGCCGCGCTCGCCTTCTCCATCGGCACAACGCCGGAGATCGTCATGCAGGCGCTGGCCCGTCATGCCCGGCTCAGGATCTTCACAAACAACCTGCATGTGGCCTTCACCGCCTCGCAGAACGCCGATTTCGAGGTCACCATCGCCGGCGGACGGCTGCGCCACGGCGACCGCGATACGCTGGGCGCCGACACCGAGCGGTTCTTCTCCGCCTACAAGGTCGACATCGGCATCTTTGGCGTCGCCGGCGTCGACGCGGACGGGACCCTGCTCGACTTCCACGAGGAGGAAGTCGCCGCGCGACAGGCTATTCTCGCCAATTGCCGGCAGGCCTTTCTCGTGCTCGACACCACCAAGTTCGGCCGCCCGGCGCATGTGCGCGGCGGTCATATCACAGACGTCGCAGCGGTTTTCTGCGACACGGCGCTGCCACACCCGATCACCGACAGGCTGGACGCAGCCGGTTGCCGGGTCGTGGTCTGCGACCACACCGAGGAGGAGCGGCAATGACCGCAACTGACACCGGTTTCCACGCCCACGGGCAGGAGATCAGGCTCGAGAACGTTTCCAAGATCTGGGGCGACCACCGGGCCGTCGACAACCTGTCGATCGAGATCCCGGCGGGGACCTTCACCGTGCTGCTCGGCCCCTCGGGCTGCGGCAAGTCGACAACGCTGCGCATGATCGCCGGCCTGGAGACGGCCGACGAGGGCGCCATCACCATCGGCGGGCGCGACGTGACGCATCTGCCGGCCTCCGAGCGCGAGCTCGCCATGGTGTTCCAGTCCTACGCCCTGTTCCCGCATCTGGATGTCGGCGAGAACATCGTCTTCGGCCTCAAGGTGCGCGGCATGGGCAAGGCGGAGCGCGACGAGCGCCTGTCGCGCGTCGCCGATCTGCTCGGCCTCTCCGCCCTGCTCGAGCGCAAGCCCGGCCAGCTTTCCGGCGGCCAGCAGCAGCGCGTCGCGCTCGGCCGCGCGATCATCGCCGAGCGTCCGGTCTGCCTGATGGACGAGCCGCTGTCCAACCTCGACGCCAAGCTGCGCCACGAGATGCGGGTCGAGATCCGCGCGCTGCAGCGCAAGCTCGGCTTCACCATGGTCTATGTCACCCACGACCAGGTCGAGGCGATCACCATGGCCGACCAGGTGGTGCTTCTGAACGGCGGCCACGTCGAGCAGGCAAGCGATCCGCGCACCCTCTACAGCCGGCCGGCGACCCCCTTCGCCGCCCGCTTCATTGGCGTGCCGCCGATGAACGTGATCGATGCGGCCGCACTGGTGCCCTCGCTCGCCGATCGCGGCGCGCCGCTGTCCACCATGAAGATCGGCCTGCGGCCGGAAGCCATCGCCCCGGCCTCCGACGGGCCGCTCGCCGCGCGCATCACCAGCGTCGAATATCTCGGCGCCGACGCGCTGGTCGATTGCGAGATCAACGGCGCGGCGCTTGTCATGCGGGTGAACGGCCAGCGTGATCTGGTGCCGGGAGAGGACATCCGCCTCGGCTTCGACCTCGACGACCTACACGTCTTCGACGGCAACGACGGCCACCGCCGCGACGATCTGATCAAGGACACCGGTCCGCTGCTGCGGACCTGAGGGAAACGCCCGGCACAGGGCGTGACAATCCGGCCGCGACATGCGCGGGCGGCAAACGACAGACCTCCCGCCGATCCGGACGGGGGTGACCGACACCGGGCCTCCCGGCCGCGCAGGGCGCGGGCGGCCGATAGCAGGAAGGTAGCACCATGTTGAAGACGACGCTTCTGAAGGCCGCCACCGCAGCGGCCCTCACGCTCGGAACCTGGGCCTCCGCCCAGGCCGTCGAGCTGCAATTCTACTTCCCCGTGGCCGTCGGCGGCACCGCCGCCGAGACGATCCAGTCGCTCACCGACGACTATGTCGCCGCGAACCCGGATGTGAAGATCGACGCGGTCTATTCCGGCTCGTATCAGGACACGATCGCCAAGGTGATCACCGCCTCGCGCGGCGGCACCCCGCCGCAGCTTTCCGTGGCGCTGTCGGCCGACATGTTCACCCTGATCGACGAGGACCTGATCGTCCCCTTCGACGACTACATCAAGACCGACGCCGACAAGGCGTGGCTGAACGGCTTCTTCCCCGCGTTCATGGAAAACAGCCAGACCGGCGGCAAGACCTACGGCATCCCGTTCCAGCGCTCGACCCCGGTCATGTACTGGAACAAGGAAGCCTTCAAGGAAGCCGGCCTTGACCCGGAGACGCCGCCGGCGACCTGGGAAGAGCTGGTCGACTTCGGCAAGAAGCTGACCAAGAAGGACGCCAACGGCAACGTCACCCAGTGGGGCGTGCGCATCCCGAGCTCGGGCTTCCCCTACTGGCTGTTCCAGGGCCTGACCACCGAGAATGACGTCATCCTGGCCAACAGCGACGGCAACAAGACCAACTTCGACGACCCCAAGGTGGTCGAGGCGCTGCAGTATCTCGTCGACCTCTCCACCAAGTACGGCGTCATGGAGCCGGGCATCGTCGAGTGGGGCGCGACCCCCAAGGCCTTCTTCGAGCGCCAGGCGGCGATCGTCTGGACGACGACCGGCAACCTGACCAACATGCGCACCAACGCGCCGTTCGAGTTCGGCGTCGCCATGCTGCCGAAGCACGTCCGCCGCGGCGCGCCGACCGGCGGCGGCAACTTCTACCTCTTCAAGGGCGCCTCCGACGAGCAGCTCGCCGCAGCGGCCGAGTTCGTGAAGTGGATCACCGCCCCCGAGCAGGCCGCCAAGTGGACCATGGCCACCGGCTATGTCGCGCCGCGCCCGGACGCCTGGGAGACGGACACGATGAAGGCCTATGCCGCCGACTTCCCGGTGGTGACGGTCGCCCGCGACCAGCTCGAGTTCG
The DNA here is from genome assembly GCF_048268045.1 of Stappia sp. Classification (GTDB taxonomy): domain Bacteria; phylum Pseudomonadota; class Alphaproteobacteria; order Rhizobiales; family Stappiaceae; genus Stappia. The sequence goes on along the minus strand of NZ_JBLWWG010000008.1, from coordinate 179,732 downwards.
CCGTCGCCGAGCTGTCCACCTACCAGAACCAGCGCATCACCGGCATCTTCAACGATGCGCTCGCCGCCGCCATCACCGGCCAGCAGGACGCGGCCGCGGCGCTGAAGGAAGCCCAGGAAAAGGCCGACGCGATCCTCGCCGAGTATCGCTGAGCCGCAAGGCCCTTCCCGACAGACATGGGAGACGGCGGAATTCCGCCGTCTCCCGAACCCTTTTGCGGCCCAAGGCGCGGACCGCAGGACAACGACAAACAGACCCCGGGACGAGAGACGAACGATGAGCGACCAACGCAAGAAGCGCCTTGCCGCGCTGACCGGAAGCCGGGAATGGATCCATGCCTGGCTGCTGCTTCTGCCGGCGCTCGTCTTCCTCTTCGCCTTCACGCATATTCCCGCCGTGACGACGATCTGGGCGAGCTTCTTTTCCACCCCGCGCGGCCGCCGCCCGGCCCGCTTCGTCGGCCTCGACAACTACGAGCGGATGATCGCCGACCCGGACTTCTGGAAGGTGCTGGTCAACAATGCCTGGTTCGCGCTCGGCACCATCCCCGTCTCGATCGCGCTGGCCATCGTCATGGCGGTGTGGGTGAACGACAAGCTCTCGGGCCGCGCCTTCGTGCGCATGGCCTATTTCACCCCGACCGTGCTGCCGCTGATCGCGGTGGCCAACATCTGGCTGTTCTTCTACACCCCCGGCTTCGGCCTCATCGACCAGGTCACCGGCTCGCTGTTCGGCTGGCCCCACACCAACTGGCTCGGCGACCCGGCGACCGCGCTCAACGCGGTGATGGTGGTGACGATCTGGAAGGAGGCCGGCTTCTTCATGATCTTCTATCTCGCCGCCCTCCAGTCGATCCCGCCCTCGCTGATCGAGGCGGCGAAGATCGAGGGCGCGGGGCGCTTCACCATTTTCTTCCGCATCACCTTCCCGCTGATGATGCCGACCACCCTGTTCGTCTCGGTCAACGCCGTGATCAACTCCTTCCGCCTGGTCGACCACATCTTCATCCTGACCAACGGCGGCCCGGATCACGCCTCCTCGCTGCTGCTGTTCTACATCTACGAGACGGCCTTCAAGTTCTGGGAAACCGCCTATGGCGCCGCCCTGACCGTCGCCCTGCTCGCCATCCTCTGCACCATCGCCATCGGCCAGGTGTTCTTCTTCGACCGCAAGGTGCACTACAAATGACCGCCCGAGCCGCAACACCGGCCGCCCGGCCGCGCCGCCGCCGGAGCTTCAGCTTCGACAAGGCCCTCAACACCTTCGCCGCCTGGCTGCTGGCCATCCTGTGGATCCTGCCGCTCGCCTATGCGATCTGGACGGCGATCCACCCCTCCGCCTACGAAGCCCGGCTCGACCTGTTCGCCCCGCTCACCTTCGAGAACTTCGAGAAGGCCTGGGCGGCCGCGCCCTTCGCGCGCTACTTTCTCAACACCTTCATGCTGGTGACGCTGATCCTGGCCGGCCAGTTCTTCCTGTGCACGCTCGCCGCCTATGCCTTCGCGCGCTACCGCTTCCCCGGCCGCTCGATCCTCTTCGCGGTGGTGCTGCTGCAGCTCCTGGTCATGCCGGACATCCTCATCGTCGAGAACTACAAGGCGATGCGGCTGCTTGATCTGGTCGACACGATCCCCGCCATCGCCCTGCCCTATATCGCATCGGGCTTCGGCATCTTCCTGTTGCGCCAGACCTTCCTCACCGTGCCGCGCGAACTCGACGAGGCCGCCCGCATCGAGGGCGCGGGCGCGTTGAGCGTCCTGTGGCGGGTCTACATCCCGCTCGCCAAGCCGACCTATCTCGCCTATGGCCTCGTCTCCGTAAGCCACCACTGGAACAACTTCCTGTGGCCGCTGATCGTCACCAACTCGGAGGAGACGCGCCCGGTCACCGTCGGCCTCAGCGTCTTCTCGGCCATCGATTCCGGTGTCGAATGGTCGGTCATCAACGCCGCGACGCTGATGACCTCCGGCCCGCTGCTGATCGCCTTCCTGCTGTTCCAGCGCCAGTTCGTCCAGAGCTTCATGCGCGCCGGCATCAAGTAGACGGACGCGCAACTCCGCCGCCGAACGTAGAAACGCCCCGCCCGGTCTCCCGGGCGGGGCGTTTCGGTCTTGTGCTCATGCCGCCAGGGCGGCCGGCCTCACTTGACGGTAACCGGCACCGCGACAAGCACGCGTGGCTCGCGGGTGGCAATGACGAAGCGCAGTTCGTAGCTGCCCGGCTCACTCGGCGCGGTCAGCTCGACCTTGCCGTCGCGGATGCTGTCCGCCCCCGTCCACGCGCCCCCGACATAGGCCGCCGGTCCCTCGCCCGGGCGGGCGAAGCCAACCCAGTTCGAGCCGTCCATGGGGCCCTCCGCCGTCGCCGTGAAGGTCTGGCCGGCGGCAATCTCGCCCGGGGCCTCGAGGCGGACCTGCGCGTCGCGCACGGTGACCGGCACGGAGGCAAGAACCTTGGTCCCCTCCTTCGCGGAAAGCACGTAGCGCAGTTCGTAGTCGCCCGGTTCGGAGGGAACCGGCAGGCTGACGCTGGACCCCTCCGGCGTCGACCAGCCAAGGTATTCGCCTGCCGGCGCACCGGTGCGCGCGAAGCCGACCCAGTCGCTGGCCCCGCCCGGTCCCGTCCAGGCGACGTCAACGCGGGTGCCGGCAAGCGGTGTCCCGTTCATGGTCACGCTGGCGGAGGTCGCCACCACCTTGAAGGGCGTGCGCGCCATCACCTGGCCGTCGTTGCCGCTGACATAGACGGCATCGTAGTCGCCGGGCTCCATCGGCGCCTGCAACTGCTGGCTCGCCCCGTCACGGGTGTCGATGTAGCGCCCGGCATACTCCCTGGCAGCGCCGCCCGAGGGCACAAAGGCAATGTAGTCGCCCTCCCCGCCCGGCCCGCGCCAGCTCACCGAGGCCTGCGTGCCGGCACCGACCTCGGCGGTGACCTCCACGGCGACATCGGCGGGCGTAACCTCGATCCCGGCGCTGGCGAGCACCCGGTCGCCACCCTTCGACCAGACATAGACGACCGCATAGGTGCCGGGCTCCGAAGGCAGCCGCATCGGCAGCGGGTTGCCGTCGCGCGTGTTCTCCCAGAGATCCGTCTCAAGGCGCTTGCCGTTGCGATCGACGATGCGCAGATAGTCGCCGTCTTCCATCGGACCGGTGAAGGCGACAGAAATCGTCGACGACGCCGGCGCGTGGGTCGCCTGCGGCATGACGCTTGCCGGCGGCACCTCGGAGGCGAGTTTAACCACCGCCGAGCCGCCCTTTTCCGTCACGACGAGGTCCGCCCCGCCGGCGCGCTCGGCGGAAACGGCCGAAACCGTATAGCGGCCGGGTTCGAGGTCGATCTCGACGGCGGCCCCGGTGAGCGAGGCGACGACGGTCTCGTCGTCGGCGCGCGAGACCGTCCACTCGACCGCGCCGGCGACCGGACGACCGCTTTCCGCCTCGACGGCCGACAGCGACGCGGGAAAGGCCGCGGGCTCCTCGACGCGGGCCGAAGTCGAGGTCTTCAGCGCCTCGGACAGCTCGCCGGCATTGCGGGCGTTGAAGTAGCGCCCGCCGGTCGCAGAGGCGATGCAGGCGATCTTCGCCTGATCGGCGCGCGAGGCGATGTCGAACCCGATGACATGGGCGGTGAAGTCGATGCCCGAGGCGGCAAGCTCGCGGGCAAGCGCACAGGGATCGCCGCCGCAGGTCTCGATGCCATCGGACAGCAGGACAAGGCGGGCGGGCCGGTCGCTGGCGTTCAGCGTGTCCACCGCCTGGCGCAGAGCCTCGGTGATCGGCGTCTTGCCGCGCGGCTTCATCTCCGCGACGGCGCGGGTCAGCGCGTCCCGGTCGAGCGGGGTGATCGGCGCGACGAGCTCGACGTCGCCGCAATCGCCCTTGCGGCGGTGTCCGTAGGCCATCAGGCCGGTCGGCGCGCCGTCCGGCAGCGACGCGACGAGGCCCTCAAGCGCCTCGCGGGCGATCTCGACCTTGGCCACGCCCTCGATCTGGCCCCACATGGAATTGGACATGTCGATGACAAGCAGGGTGTCGGCGTCCGCCTCCTGCGCCCGTGCGGCGTCGCCCGCGGCAAGCCCGGCGACAAGGAGCGTCGCGGCAAGCGCCAAGTGACGCCCCGGAAATACGGAATGAAGAATGCGGGCGCGCGGCCCCCGCGCGGCTCGTCTTGCAGGCACAGGCGTCCCTCCGGAAGCGATTGACGAAACAGCCGGCACGTTCATGCCGGTATCGCAACTGTAGCGCGCAGCTCCGCCCAGGATGTGACAAGGGTCACGTCCGGGCGGGAAGCGGACGGCGAGCGACAGGAATTCGAACAGAAACCTTGCGAGGGACCGCGGCGCGGTCAAGCGCCGGCGATCAGGTGCTGAGCGTGCGCACCCAGCTCTCGTAGCGCCGGTCGACCGGGCGGCCGATGCCTTCGGCGAGCGGTGAGTTCTGCACCGGGCCCGCGCGCATCTCGCGCGCCGTGATCCCGAACCGGGTCCGGAAGGCGCGGGAGAAGGCACTGTCATTGGTAAAGCCGCAGACACCGGCGATCACCGAGATCGGCCGTTCCGAGAACCGCGGATCGACCAGCATGCGCATCGCCATCCTGAGACGCCGCTCGCGGATGTAGGCATGAACGCCGCCGAAGGGCTCGAACATCTCATAGAGCCGTGTGCGCGAGACGCCGGCAAGACGCGCCACATGGCCGGGGGTCAGGTCGGGGTCGGACAGATGTTCCTCGATACGCTGGCGGGCACGGGTGAGGAAGGAGAAGGCGACCCCGGCCTCGCGCGCGCCCTCCTCCGGCGGCGTGCCGTTGAGACAGGCGGCGACAAGGGCCACGGAGGCGGCGCTGACCTCGCCGGCCTGCGGCACGGAGAACTGGTCGGACAGGCTCTGCAGCGTCTTCATGTGATCGAACAGCAGCCGCGCCAGCGGGTTTCCCGCCGTCTCCAGGACCTGCATATGCCGGTCGGCCCCATGCTTCAGCTGTGGCTCGAGAAGCGCGCGTGGCAGCAGCAGCGACAGATTGGCCATGTCGGTGGTCTCGGAGCACATTTCCTGCGCCAGATCGAAGACGACGAGCGCGTTCTGTCCGAACTCCCGCTCTTGTCCGCGATGGCTGAAGCGCATCCGGCCGCGCTCGTAGATCTGGATCATGAAGTGATCCATGCCGTCCCGGGCAAGGACGCCGGGCGTGCGCGCCCAGCTCTGGGCCAGCGTCCGGGTGCTGGCGACGGCGATGTCGCCAAGAACGCAGGACTCGACACGGGCGCTGAAGTCCTGCGCGCGCACCTCGCGCGGCGCATCGACCTCGAACAGGCAGTTGATGCTGTCGCGCCAGAGGGCGAAACGCTCCGCCGGCGCGACCGCGTCGAGCGTGAACACGCTTCGCGGAATGGCCGTGGTTGCAACATCCACGGAGCCATCACCCGCCGGCCCCTCACGATCCGTTGCCGCCGGCGCGGCCCGCATGTCGGTGCCCTGCGCTTCTGACATTTCTCACCGCCTCCCAGCCGGCGCGCGGACTGCCCGCGCGCGCACTTTCCGGCGCGGAGGATTGGATGATCCCTCGTCGAAATCAAGCGCAATCGGATGGCGGTCGATCATCGCCCCGCAACGGCGCGGATCTCAGACGCCCTGAAGCCGCGCGCGCGTATCCTCGCGGTAGGAGGGGTCGGCGCGCTTGACGAAGGAGGCGCGCCAGCTCTGCGAAAGGGGAGCAAGATCCGCGATGCAGGCGGCCTCCCCGGGCGCGATGCGCGGATCGAAGCGGGCCTGGATGATGCGCGACAACGGCCAGTCAGGCAGCGGCCGCTCGACCGGCGTCAGCATGTCGCCGGGCGCAACCATGCCTTCTTCCAGCACCCTGTAGTACCAGCCCGTGCGTCCCGACTTCTGCAGCCGTGCCGCCATCTCCGGGATGCCGGTGTGGGACGAGAGCTTCCAGCACGGCTGGCGCCCCTGGCAGATCTCCACAAGCGCCGAGCCGAGGCGGAAGCGGTCGCCGAGGCAGACGGTTTCCTCCGTGATCCCCTCGGTCGCGATGTTCTCGCCGAAGCCGCCGATGGCGAAGACCGAGGCATGATCCGGGAAGGTCTCGCGCCAATGGGCATAGTGATCGCAAGGGTAGTGATGAACCGCCTTTTCCGGTCCACCGTGAACCTGTCGGTCGGCTTGCTCGTCATCGGCGAAGCCCTCGCGCAGAAGCGCGAGCGGCCGCTGCACGGCCTGCTTGCCGATGGCCGACGGCGGACGGCCCGGCCAGCGCTCACGCGCCTTTCCGATGTGAAGGGCAAGAACTGTGACAGCATCGCGCATCGGCGTTCCTCCTGCAGGCAGCCTGCTTGTGGCGGTGACGGCATAGCCGCCTCCCGCCACGCCGGGCAAGGGCCAGTGCGGATCACAAATGCCGGACCAGTCGGCCCGCCTCAGTCACCCACGCCGCGCGGCCCCGACGCGAAGGAGGCCGACGGCCGCCCCTCGGCGATGCGGCGATCCTCGAGTTCGGCGATCTTCAGATCGATTGCCGAACGGTCGCGCATGCCCGAGACGTCTTGCGCGGTCGGCAGGGTCTCGGCCACATGCAGGAAGCGCTCGCCCGCGACCGCGAGCAGGCGGCGCAGCTCGGCGAGCGGATCGCCATGATCGTCGGCGCGGATGTCGATCCAGGGATAGGCCTCGCCGCGATGGATCCTGAGCGCGGCCGACTGGCGGCCACGCCTGTCGCCGCCGGCCAGTTCCCCTGCCTCCATAGCGGCGAGCAGGCGCTCGGCGAAGGGCAGGTCGCCCCGCGCCACATAGGCGGCAAGCGTCGCCTCGAGCACCTGCGGCCCGGCCAGCATGTTGCCGGCGACCGAAACGCCCTCGCCCGCGACATGCCCGGCCCAGTCGACGCATCTCGCGCCGGTAAAGGCGGCGATCCCGCCCCTGGCATCGATTGCGTGAAGCTGGCGCGAATGAGCGCCCTCGTCACGTCCGGTCATCGCCGCCACGACCTCATCGGCCGAGGCCCCCGCCTTGAGCATCTCCAGCCCGTCGGTGCCGTAGAGCGGCGAGATGAACGCCTGGGTGGCGATAGCCCCGACCCCGCCGGCGATATGCGGCACGACCGCGCCAACGGCGAAGAAGCGGCTGGCGACGGCAACGCCGAGGTGTCCGGTCCCGGCCTCGCGGGCGACGATGGAATAGGTCATGCCGCCCTCCCCTTATCGGCCGATGGCATAGGCCTGCATCAGCCGCGGCGTGGCCGCCGCCCGCAGCAGGCCGTCGGCATCGCGTCGCGCCGCCGTGAGCCGGCCGATGCTCCAGGTCGGCGCCACCTCCAGCGAATGTCCGCGCCGGCGCAGCTCGCCGATCACCGCTTCGCCGAAGCTCTCCTCGACCATGATGTGGCCCGGCTGACGCTGGCGCGGGAAGAAGGAGGCGGGGAAGTGGGTCGTGTGGAACAGCGGCTGGTCGATGGCCTGCTGAAGGTTGAGATCATTGTGCACCAGCCGCAGGAACAGCGAGAGCTGCCACTGGTCCTGCTGGTCGCCGCCCGGCGTGCCGAAGGCCAGCTCCGGCCGGCCGTCGCGGAGCGCGATGCTCGGCGTCAGCGTCGTGCGCGGCCGCTTGCCCGGCGCCAGCGAGGTCGGCAGGCCGTCGTCGAGCAGGAACATCTGCGCGCGCGAGTTCAGGCAGAAGCCGAGCTCCGGGATGACCGGCGACGACTGCAGCCAGCCGCCCGACGGGGTGGCGGAGACCATGTTGCCCCAGCGGTCGATGACGTCGATGTGGACCGTGTCGCCGCGCTTTTCGGACAGATGCGCCATGGTCGGCTCGTAGACGCCGGTCTCCGACACGCCGAGGCCGTCGATGATCCGCATCATCCGCTCCACCTGCGCCTCGTGGCCCGGCACGACGCCCGGGCGCAGATCGAAGGAGGCCGCCGCCCCGATCAGCTTGCGCCGCTCGTCGTTGTAGGCGCGCGACAGCAGCGTCTCGAGCGGCACGTCGACGAAGGCGGGGTCGCCGTAATAGACCTCGCGGTCGGCATAGGCGAGCTTCATCGCCTCGGCGACGAGATGGACGAAATCGGCGCCGACCGGATCGGCGTGCTCGATGCCCGTGCCCTCGAGCAGCGCCAACGCCTGCAGGAGCACCGGGCCCTGTCCCCAGGGGCCGGTCTTGGCGACCGTCCAGCCGTGGTAATCATGGGTGAGCGGCGCCTCGACGGTGGCCGCATAGGAGGCCAGATCCTCGCCGCAAAGCACGCCCTTGTGACGCGCGCCGCTGCCGTCGGTCACCTCGGTGCGCGCAACGAAGGCCTCGATCGCCTCGGCGATGAAACCGCGATAGAAGCAGTCGCGCGCCGCCTCGATCTGCGCCTCGCGGCCCGACTTCGCCTCCGCCTCGGTGACAAGTCGCTCCCAGGTGTCGGCGAGCACGGGGTTGCGGAAAAGCGCGTTCGCCGCCGGCGCCGCGCCCCCCGGCAGCCAGGTGGCGTGGGAGGTCGGCCACTCCTTCTCGAAGAAATCGCCGAGCCCCTCGATGGTGGCGGCGACGCGCGGCAACATCGGATGGCCGTTGCGCGCGTAGTGGATCGCCGGCTCCAGCACGTCGCGCAGGGGCAGCCGGCCCCGGTCGCGCAGCATCAGCATCCAGCCGTCGAAGGCGCCGGGAATGACGGTCGCCAGCATGCCGTCGCCCGGGATGAGTCCCAGCCCCTCGGCGCGGTAGCGCGCGATCGTGGCCGCCGCCGGTGCCGGTCCCTGGCCACAGATCACCTCGACCTTGTCGCCGGCGGCATCATAGCAGATGACCGGAAGGTCGCCGCCGGGGCCGTTCAGATGCGGCTCCACGACCTGGAGCACGAACCCGGTGGCCGCAGCCGCATCGAAGGCATTGCCGCCCTTTTCCAGGATCGCCATGCCGACGGCGCTGGCGATCCAGTGGGTCGAGGTGACGACGCCGAAGGTTCCAAGGATCTCCGGGCGGGTGGTGAAACTGGTCATCTGTTGTCCCTTGAGCATGTCGTTCTTGTCGGGCCGGGAACCGGCCTTCTTCTTGTCGTTCGCGAAAGGCCGTCCGGCCTCACTCGCGCGGATCGAGCGCGTCGCGCAGCCCGTCGCCAAGCAGGTTGAAACCGAGCACGACGAGAAAGATCGCCGCCCCCGGCCACCAGGCCATCCATGGCGCCTGCGTCATGAAGTTCTTGGCGGTGTTGAGCATCGAACCCCAGCTCGGATCCGGCGCCTGCTGGCCCAGACCGAGGAAGGAGAGGCTCGCCTCGGCGATGATCGCGGTGGCGACCGTAAGCGTCGCCTGCACCATAACCGGCGCAAGCACATTGGGCAGGATGTAGCGCGACATGATCGCCGGATCGGTGAGCCCGATGGCGCGCGCGCCCTCCACATAGTCCTCGGTCTTGACCGCGAGCACTTGTCCGCGCGTCAGCCGCACGAACTTGGGCGTCGCCGACAGGCCGATGGCGATCATCGCATTGGTCAGGCTCGGGCCGAGGAAGGCGGCCAGCGCGATGGCGAGGATCAGGAAGGGCGTGGCCAGCAGCGCGTCGGTGATGCGCGAGATCACCTGGTCGACCCAGCCGCCGAAATATCCGGCGACCAGACCGAAGGGCACGCCGACGATCACGGCGATGATGACCGAGACGACACCGGCCATCAGGGAGGCGCGCGCCCCCCAGATCATGCGCGAGAGAATGTCGCGGCCGATCTCGTCGGTGCCGAGCCAGTGCGCGGCCGAAGGCGCCTTGCGCACCGCCGTCCAGCTCGTGGCGATCGGGTCGGCGATGGGAAGCAGCGGCGCCAGCACGGCCACCGCGACGAAGAAGAACACCATCAGGAAGCCGAGCAGCGCGCTCCTGTTGCGCTTCAGTTTCTTCCAGGCGCGGCTTTCGCGGCGCGCGGGAAGATCCTCGGCCGCGTCCATGCCGGCCGTTTCGCTTGCCGCCGTCATAGGGCGCTCCTCATGCGCGGGTTGAGAAGGAAGTAGAGAAGATCGGCCACCAGGTTCATGACGATGAAGCCGGCGGCGGTGCACAGGACCACCCCCTGCACGACCGCGTAATCGCGGGTGAAGACCGCATCGACGATGAGCTTGCCAAAGCCGGGAATGGTGAAGATCTGCTCGGTCAGAACCGCACCCGCGAGCAGCTCGCCGAAAAGCAGAGCGCCCAGCGTCACGATCGGCAGCAGCGCGTTCCGGAAGGCGTGCTTGACGACGACAACGCCCTCGCCAAGCCCCTTGGCGCGGGCGGTGCGCACGTAGTCCGCCTTGAGCACGCCGAGCATGGCCGAGCGGGTGTGGCGCATCAGCGTCGCCGCGAGCGCGGTGCCGAGCACGAAGGCCGGCATGATCATCGTCTCCAGCGAGCGCACCGGATCGACGAAGAAGGATTCATAGCCCGACGCCGGCAGCCAGCCGAGCTCCACCGAAACGAGCAGGATCAGCATGATGCCGAGCCAGAAGTTGGGGATCGACAGGCCGGAGAGCGCAACGAAATTGGCGATATAGTCGACCGGCCCGCCCTTCTTCACGGCGGATAGAATGCCGGCGGGTATGCCGATCACCATGGCGATGATCATCGCCATCACCGCGAGCTGGATGGTGACGGGAAGCTTCTGCGCGATCAGCTCGGTGACCGGCTGGTTGGTCCTCAGCGACATGCCGAGATCCCCCTGCAGCAGACCGGCGAGCCAGTAGCCGTACTGCACGATCAGCGGATCGTTCAGCCGATACTTGTCGCGGATGAACTCGATTACCTGCGGATCGCGGTCCTCGCCAGCGAGCATCAGTGCCAGGTCGCCCGGCAGCAGCTTCTGCAGCGTGAAGACGAACACCGACACGATGAGCAGCGTGGGAATGGCGATCAGCAGTCTGCGGGCGATGAACGTAAGCATCACGCGGCTCCGGAACTGGCGGGGGAGAAAAGAGCGGATCGGGTCATCGGAAATCCACCACATCCGTGTGGCGACGTCCCAGGGACACCATCATCGACTGGACAAGGTCGCGACGACCTTGCGCGCACATGCGCGCAAGCCGCACGACAAGCGACCTCTTCGGAGTGACCTTGCCCTCGCGATCCTTGATGAAGCTGCCCGGATCGCCCACCGATCCGGCATCGTCGAACCTGTGCTTCTGCAGGAAAAGGGCCGGCTCCATCTGATAGACCCTCATGCTGCGGTTCAGTGACGAGCGCTCGGTGAAGAGCACCTCATCAACCTCGTCACGAAACCGCTCGGTCTCGGCGACCAGCCAGCGCGCCGCGGACCGCGTCACCACATAGGCGGCCGCGCAGTCGTGCGAAGAATAGAGCCGCCTCACGGAATGCGCGCCCCGACGGGCAGCCCTCTGGCAGGCAAGCCATACCGGCTTCAGACTGATCTCGAGCTTGACGAGATCGGCATCCGGCGGAACCCAGTCGGCACGCGACAGAACCTCGCCGGCGGCAGCGCCCGGCACGACGTCATCCTCGAGCACGGCGGCGTGAGACACTCCGCGTTCGACAATCGTCTTCCAGCACTTGCGGTGGCTCAGAAAGCAGGCGACCTCGCTTGGCGTCAATCGCCCCCAGTAGCCGACGCCATCCACATGACGGGCGATGTCGGCACGCGACAGTTTGCGGGCATCGACGGCGGCAACCCGCTCAAAGGCGAGCCCTTGCGCGTCGAGACGCGCCCCCAGTTGCGCAAGCCGCTCGGGCGCGCGGTCGAGGTTGATGGCGAAGATCGGCAAGGACGTCATGTAAGCCTGCACGGGATCAAAGGAAAATCTTCGGCGCTCAAGGAACGGCGGAGCCCGGAAAAGCCGGGCCCCGCCGCCATGTCGGGTTTACTGGCCAGCCAGACGGACGTTCTCCAGACGGATCATGCCGTCGGGATAGGGAACGAAGCCCTCGATCTTCTTGTCGAGCGCCCAGATCCAGGTCGGATGGTAGAGGTAGATGATCGGCAGATCCTTCGAGAGGATCTTCTCGGCCGCGTCATAGCTCGCCTTGCGGGTCGCCAGATCGTTGCTGGTGCGCGCCTTGTTGAGCAGGGCGTCGACCTCTTCGCTGCAATACTTGCCGTCGTTCAGACCGCCCTTGCAGGTCAGGAAGGAGTGGATGTTGCCGTCCGGATCGACGCGACCCGACCAACCCACCTGGCTCATCTCGAAGTTGCCGGCCGACTGGTCGGCGAGCAGGGAGGCGAATTCGGTCGACTTCAGCTTGACGTTGATGCCGGCCTCGGACGCCATCGACTGGACCACCTGCATCATCTGCGTCTGGACCGGATTGTTGGCGACCTGCACCTCGACGTCGAGCGTCTCGACACCGACTTCCTTCATCAGCTCCTTGGCCTTGGCGATATCGCGGGCCGGAATCGGCACGCTCTTGTCGTACCACGGGCTCGTCGGCGGGAACGGCTGGTTGCCGGCGGCGAAGGCGCCCTCGAACACGACCTGGTTGATCGCCTCGCGGTCGAGCGTCAGCTCGAAGGCCTGGCGCAGCTTGGCCTCATTGCCGATCGGCGTGTTGCCGCGCTCGCCGTTGCCGATGTTCACGGTGATGCCCTGGTAGCCGAGGCTGACCGCATCCGCGTAGGTCAGCTTGTCATCGGCCTTGACCGAGGCGGCGTCGGTTGCCGCCAGACGCTCGAGCATGTCGAGGTCGCCGGCGCGCAGGTTGGCCAGGCGCACGGTGGTGTCGGGGATCGGCAGGAAGGAGACCTTGTCGAAGTGGATATTGTCCGCGTTCCAGTAGTCGGCGAACTTCTCCAGGACGATGCGGTCCTGCTGGACCCGCTCGACGAACCTGAACGGACCCGAACACACCGGCTTGGCGGCGAAGTCGGCGCCGGCGGCCGCGGCCGCGGTCGGCGACACCATCATGCCGGCGCGGTCGGCGAGCTGGGCGAGAAGGGTCGCGTCCGGCTGGGCCAGTGTCATCGTGACCTGGTAGGGGCCGGTCACCTCGACGCTCTCGATCGACTTGACCTCGCTCTTGCGGCGGCTCTCCGGCAACATCTTGGAACGCTCGATGTTGGCCTTGACCGCCTCGGCGTCGAAGGTGGTGCCGTCATGGAAGACGACGCCCTCGCGCAGGTCCATGGTCAGCACCTTGCCGTCCTGCGACCAGGACCAGGCGGTGGCGAGCTGCGGGACGATCTCCAGCTCCGGAGTGATGTCGACGAGCTTGTCGCACAGCGAGGTGTAGACGATGCGGCCGACGAAGGAGCGGGACTGGTCCGGATCGAGTACGTCCGGATCGTCCTGGAGGCCGATCCGCAGGTCGGCGGCGGCGGCAGGCAGCGCCACGAGCGCACTGACGCTCAGGAGCAGGGCGGCATAGAGACTGTTACGCATTTCAAGGTCTCCTCTGGTGAAGGGTCTTTTCAGTCGGTCATCCGCCGGTCGTCGTGCGTCCGGCGGTACTTCTGGCCCGGTAGAGCGCCAGACGCCGGCGCGCGGCCTCCGACGGCTCCGGTTCGGCGACGGCCGTGTCCGCCTCTGTCTCCCGCCAGTGATGGCAGGCGACATGGCGGCCGTGCTCGACCTCGACAAGCTCGGGTCGCGCGCTCCCGCAGATCTTGGTGGCAAGCGGGCAGCGGGTGTGGAAGCGGCAGCCCGACGGCGGGTTGAGCGGCGAGGGAATGTCGCCGGTGAGCACCGCCTCGGCCTTGCGCGCCCGCGGGCTCGGGATCGGGATCGCGCGCATCAGCACGCGGGTGTAGGGATGGAGAGGACGTGCATAGAGCGCATCCGTCTCGGCAAGCTCGACCACCTCGCCCAGATACATCACCGCCACCCGGTCGCTCATGTGGCGGATTACGGCCAGATCGTGGGCGATCAGCACCAGCGTCAGGTCGAACTCGTCCTTGAGATCCTCGAGCAGGTTGATCACCTGCGCCTGCACCGACACGTCGAGGGCGGAAACCGGCTCGTCGCCGATCAGCACCCGCGGATGCGAGGCCAGTGCGCGGGCAATGCCGATGCGCTGGCGCTGGCCGCCGGAAAACTCGTGCGGGTACCGCTCCGCATAGGCGGCGCGAATGCCGACGCGCTCGAGCAGCCGTGCCACCTCGGCCCGGCGCTCCGCCGCCGACAACGTGCTGTGCACGCGCATCGGCTCCTCGACGATCGCCCCGACACTCATGCGCGGATTGAGCGAGGAGAACGGATCCTGGAAGATGAACTGCAGATCCTTGCGCAGCCGGCGCATTTCGGCGGCCGGCAGCCGCGCGATGTCGCGCCCTCCATAGAAGACCTCGCCCGCCGTCGGATCGATCAGGCGCAGCAGCAGGCGGGCGAGCGTCGACTTGCCGCAACCGCTTTCGCCGACGATCGCCAGCGTCTCGCCCTTGCGCACGGCAAGCGAGACGCCATCGACGGCGCGCACCACCGGATCCTTGCCGAAGAGCGAACCGCCGAAGCCGGAGCCGGCGCGGAAATGCTTGGCGACGCCGCGCGCCTCAAGCACGATCTCGGGCGATGCGACGGTCGCGGAGGCTCGTTCTGTCGCGCTCATGCTGCGTCTCCGAAGGTCGCTTCGAGGGGGGCGTAGCGGCAGGCGACCGTATGCCCGGCCGTGACCGGCACCAGAGGCGGCGGCGCCGAGACGCAGCCGTCGTCGGCGAAGGGACAGCGCGGCGCGAAACGGCAGCCCGCCGGCATGGCGTCGATCGCCGGCACCATGCCGGGAATGGTCGCGAGACGGTCGGAGCGATCGCCAAGCGAGGGAACCGAGCTGATCAGGCCGAGCGTATAGGGGTGCTGCGGATCGTCGAACACCGCCGACACCGACCCCGCCTCGACCACGCGCCCGGCATACATCACCGCGACCTTGTCGGCCGTCTCGGCCACCACGCCAAGATCGTGGGTGATCATGATCAGCGCCGTGCCCGTCTCCTTCTGGAGCGCGCGCACCAGATCGAGGATCTGCGCCTGGATGGTCACGTCGAGCGCGGTTGTCGGCTCGTCGGCAATCAGCAGCCGCGGATTGTTGGCAAGCGCCATGGCGATCATCACCCGCTGGCGCATGCCGCCCGACATCTGGTGGGGATAGTCGTCGAGGCGATTTGCGGCGGCGGGAACGCGCACCGCTTCGAGCATCTCGAGTGCCCGCGCCCGCGCCTGCGCCCGCGTCACGTTGCGGTGGCGACGCACGCTTTCGGCGATCTGCTCGCCGACGGTGAAGACCGGGTTGAGCGAGGTCATCGGCTCCTGGAAGATCATCGCCATGCGGTCGCCGCGCAGGCGCGCGCGCTCGGCCTTCGACAGGGAGAAAAGATCCCTCCCCTCGAACATCGCCCGCCCCGAGACGATCTCGGCCGGCGGCATCGGCAGCAGGCCCATCAGCGCCAGCGCCGTCACCGACTTGCCGCACCCGCTTTCGCCGACGATGGCCAGCGTCTCGCCCGGGTCGACCGAGAAGGACACGCCGTCGACCACATTGGCGCCGGTGCCGCGAAACCGCAGGGCGAGATTTTCAACCGAAAGCAGCGGCGCATCGGCGGCCGCCGTGCGGATTTCAGCCGACATCGGCGTGATCCTCCGTCGTCTGGAGCATCAACCGCTCCTGAAGGCTGAGAAGATGCTTGCGCATGACGCGCTCGGCGGCGACCGGGTCGCGGCGCTCGATGGCGTCGACAAGCTCGGAATGCTGGGAAACATAGAGCGACATCGATCCGCGCGTGCGCAGTGCCTCGCGGACATGGCGCCAGGTCTCGTCCTGGCGCACCCGGTCGACAACATCGAACATGGCAAGAAACAGCGCGTTGCCGGCAGCCGTGGCGACCGTCCGGTGCAACGCGCCGTCCCAGAGCTCGCGGCTGTCGAGATCCTCGGCCGCCGCCACCTTGCCGGCGATCTCGCGCATGCGGGCGACCTCGGCCGGACTGGCGCGCAGCGCCGCGAGGCGGGCGAGCGCCGGCTCGACCACAAGCCGTGCCTCCATCACCTCGAACATGTTGGACGCCTCCGGCAGCGGCACGAATTCACCCGCCAAGGGCATGCGGGCGGCCGCGACAAAGGTGCCCGCGCCCTGCCGGCGCAGGATGCTGCCCTCCGCCTCGAGCACGTCGAGCGCCCGGCGCACCGCGCGGCGGCCGACGCCGATCTCCTCGGCAAGCTCGCGCTCCGCCGGCAACTGGTCGCGCCCCTCGCGCTCGAACTGGTCGACGATGACCCGCAACCGCTCCAGCGCGAGGTGGGAGTTACGTCCCGTTTGCCCGTCTTCTTCCGCCACCCGAACCCATCCGAACCATTACAGGAATTGGTCTCTTTTGTGACTCAGAGATGACGCTATGGCAAGCGCCGACGAACCGCGGATATCGCGAATCTTGCGAATGGAAGAGACTTGCTGAAACAAGCGGCTTTCTGCCCGCGCAAATGCCGAATTTTCGATCATTTCATGCAGAGCAAGGCGCGGCGACGGTGCGCAACGACAAACCGAACCAATTTCCAATTGGTTCTGATCCGGCCAAAGCCTTCGTCAGACCGCGCCACACCATCCCGTGAGACGTAAAGTCGCGCACAAGACCGCAACGGGAGATTGATTTCGACATAGACGCAATTCTGCGTTTATTGCAAAAACCCAAACATTCAAAGTAATTCGCCGCGATTTAAATTTCTCCAGAGAGACTTAACTCCTGTTTAACAGCTTGAAGCGCCTTGCTAATACTCAACTGGCCGAACACCATGCCGCCAGTACTTTCTTTGGAGAAGCCCCATGCGGACATCGGTTCGTGTCATTCTGATCACGCTGACAAGCCTTCTGCTCGTCGCAAACCTCGGCGTCGCCTATATGGCGATCAACGGCGCCGGCAAGCTCAACGCCAGCACCGTCGAAATCGCGACCAATTGGCTGCCCAGCGTCAAGGTCGTCAACGCCATCAACACGGCGACCTCCGATCTCCGCATCGCCGAGGGCGCCCACATCATGTCGCAAGACAAGGAGCAGATGGCACGCGCCGAAGCAGACCTTGCGGCCATCACGACGCGGCTTCATGATCGGCGAACCACCTATGAAGCGCTGATCTCCTCGGATCAGGAACGTCAAATCTACGACCTCTTTTCCAAGGAATGGCAGGCATACCGCGATCAGGAAAAGACGCTCCTCGACCTGTCCCGCAACAACCAGAACGACGCGGCCGCCGCATTGTTCAAGGGTGACATGCGCCAGCTCTTCGACGACGCTTCCGCCAACCTGGTCAAGCTGATCGAGATGAACAACACAGGGTCGGCCAACGCCTACACCACGAGCATCGAGACCTATGATGGCGTCCTGACGCTGATCATCGTGACCGTTGTCATCGCGGTGGTCATTGGCGTCGCCAGCCTTCTCTACGTGATCTCCGGGGTCACCGGCCCGCTGCAGAAGATCACCGCCGCGATGCAGTCGATCGCCGGCGGCGCCCTGTCGACCCCGATCCCCTTCGCCGACCGCCGCAACGAGCTTGGCGACATGGCCGGCGCACTGGCCACCTTCCGCGACGGGCTGGTCGAGGCAGAAGAGATGCGTGCCCGCCAGGCGGAGGCCGAACGCGGCAACGCCGAGCGCATGCGCACCGAGCGCAACACCATCGCCGACCAGTTCGAAGCCAAGATGGGAACCCTGTCGCAGAGCTTCGTCCGCTCCTCCTCGAATGTCGCCGAAGCCGCGCACAACCTCTCGGCCACCGCCGAGGAGACCACGCGCCAGGCCCAGGCCGTTGCCGGCGCTTCGGACTCCGCCTCCACGAACGTCCAGACGGTTGCCTCCGGCGCCGAGGAACTGACCGCCTCCATCCGCGAGATCGCCACGCAGGTGACGCGTTCCTCCGCCATCGCCCGCGAGGCCGCCTCCGAGGCGGAAACGAGCAGCCGCAACGTGCAGCAGCTTTCCTCGGCCGCACACCAGATCGGCGAGGTCGTCGACCTGATCGCCACCATCGCCGCCCAGACCAACCTGCTGGCTCTCAACGCCACCATCGAGGCGGCGCGCGCCGGCGAAGCGGGCAGAGGCTTCGCGGTTGTCGCCTCCGAAGTGAAGGAACTGGCCAACCAGACCGCCCAGGCGACCGACGAGATCGGCCGCAAGATCGGCGAGATCCAGTCGGCCACCAACACCACCGTCGACTCCATCTCCCGGATCGTCCACACCATCGGCACGATCCAGGAGGCCTCTCAGTCGATCTCCGCCGCTGTCGAACAGCAGGGTCTGGCGACCAATGAGATCGCCGCCAACACCCAGCTCGCCGCCAGCGGCGCGGACGAGGTGACGCAGAACATCGCTGGCGTCAGCGACGCAGCCCGCACCACCGGCGATGCCTCGACCCAGTTGATGACCCTGTCCCGCGAACTGAGCGAACAGTCGAACACACTGCAGAACGAGGTCGTCGACTTCGTGCGCACCCTGCGCAGCGCCTGACGACACCCAACACCCACGATGGGGCCCGTGCCGCATGCGGCACGGGCCCCATCGCCGTTTCGGCGCACATGTCTCCGACGCGCCCCGCCTGACCTGTCGCACAGGCAAGCAAGTCCTTCCCCCATCGGCTATTTGCAAGGCGTGAAAGGCAGGCAGGCGTCAGGCGCGGGCTGCGCTATCGCCGTCGTCGCCCTTGGCGACAATCCGCCGCGTGCCCGCGGGCGAACGCAGGATATCGCTTATCGACGCGGGAACCCCGAAATAGAACCCTTGCGCGACAAGGCAACCAATCCCCTTGAGCATGTCGACCTGGGGACGGGTTTCCACCCCCTCCACCGTGACCTTGATCGAGAGCTTCTCGGCAAGACCAACGATGGAAGCGATGATCGAGAGGCTGTGCTCGTCGCTGGCGATGGAGCGAACGAAGCTGCGGTCGATCTTGAGTTCGTCCCAGTCGAACGCCCGCAGATAGGACAGCGCCGAATAGCCGGTGCCGAAATCATCCAGCGAAATGGCAATGCCGAGCCGCTTCAGCCGGCCGAGCGTTTCCGCCGCGCGCCGTGTGTCGCGCATCACGACGCTTTCCGTCACCTCCAGCGTCAGCCGCTGCGGCGGCAGCCCGGTGCGACGCAGGATTTCCGACACCCGGTCCGCCAGATCCTCTCGGGCAAGCTGGACAACGGACAGATTGACCGAGACGGTGCAGTCGATGGGCATCCGCTGCACCTCACGGCAGGCCAGCTCCAGGATCCGCTCGCCGATCTCGACGATCCGGCCCGAGCCTTCCGCGATCGGGATGAACTCCGAGGGCGGTATCCAGCCAAGAGCCGGATGGCGCCAGCGCGCCAGCGCCTCCACGCCAACGATCTCCCCCGTCTCCATGTTGACCTGCGGCTGGAAATGCGCCGTGATCTGGCCCTTGCCCAGGCCGCTGTCGAAATCCGCCTCGATCCGCCGCCGGCGGGTCGCATCAATGCGCATGGACGCGTCATAGAGTTGAACCTGGCCCTTGCCGTTCGCCTTTGCATGGCTGAGCGCGATGTCGGCATCCTGAAGCAGATCCGGGCCGCTGCGTCGGCGTCCGTCGTCGAGCGAGATGCCGATGGTCGCGTTGACCACCACCGAGCCCCCGGCCAGACTATAGGTCTCATGCAGGGCCGAGCTGATTTGCAGCGCCTTCTCCAGCGCCTCCTTCTCCCCACCGTGCACCCGCAGCAACACCGTGAACTCGTCGCCGCCCAGCCGCGAAACGAAGCTGCCGGGCCCCCACCCGGCGGCCACGCGGCCGATACGGCCAGCGACCGCGACCAGCAGGTCGTCGCCCGCTGCGTGTCCGAGAATGTCGTTGACCGCCTTGAAGCCGTCGAGATCGAGGGCAAAGACCGCGATGCTGCCATCCGCTTCGCCGTCGCGCGCCTGACGCGCGGTCTCCTCCTGCAAGGCGGCGTGGAAGGCGGAGCGATTGGGCAGACGGGTCAGCGGGTCGTGACGCGCGACGAACTCGAACCGCCTTGCAGCGCGCTCGGCGTCCGCGCGGGCGCGCTGCAACGACCAGGCCTGCACGCTCATCAGCAACAGCAGGCCCGCTCCGAAGCCGATCAGGATCTGCAGCAGGATGTTGTGAAGCCTCTGGCGCTCATAGAGCTGCTGCCGAAACTCCCCCGCCGCAGAGAGGTTTTCCGACATCGCCTCCCCGCCGATCTTGTCGAACACCCGAGCGGCGTCCGCCAGCACCGCGTTGATGGAGTGGAAGGCCTCCGGGTCGGGCAATTGCCGGTAGAGCGGCGCCAGCGCCTCCACCCGCCGCGCCACATCACGGAGTTGCGTGGACCGATCCGCAGAAGCGTCGACGAAATCCCCAAAGGCACCGTCCTGCCACTGCTCCAACCGGCCAACAAGAATTTCGTAGAACAACCGAGCTGCCTCGACATCCAGCGGATCGCGCGTCACGACCGAGCGCGCCAGCGTCTCTCGCGCATTCGTCATGTCGAGCCGGCCGTTCTGTCCGGTCATCGCCATGTCGTAGCGCATCGAGCGCCCGACCGCGTCGCCGCTCGTCATCACCGCATCCGCCTGCACCAGTATCAACAGAACGAGGATGCCGAGCAGGGCAAGCGCGACGTAGCGAAACCAGTCGCCGAACTTCAGGACACGAGCTAGGATCGTCTCTCTTCGCAAGGTATCACTTCACGGTGAGCCGGCGTAATTGCCAGATGGCACGGGAATAATACAGCTCGTTGCGAATATCAGGGAAGCGGTCAAAAGGGTAAATGACGAATAACGGCCCCTTTTCACGCACGGACATATATTCACCGTCCGCCTTGAAGGCCAGAAGTACGTCAAATTGCTTCAAGTCGGAGAAGGGTATCTCGACGTAATAGTTATTGAGGGCCATGCCCTCAACCATGGAGCCTTTCGCACCGACCGCCTCCATCAGGCGGCTCATCAGCACGCCCTCGAACGACATGCTCTTGTTGTACCAGGGGGTGGTGGTCGTGATCGTGGTCACGCCGAGCTTTTCCAGATCGGCAATGGTGAAGTCGAGCGAAGCGCCACCGGCGATGGCTCCAGCGACGGTCAGGACAACCGGCCCCTCCGCCTGCGCCGGATCCGTCAGGTGCACCGCCATCAGTCCGGCCAGTGCCAGGATGAGCATTCGGAACGACATTTCCATGGCTCCGTTTCCACGCGCGGCCTGTGGTCCGCGCCCGTCTATCTCACCGCCTTGCATAACGCCGAACTGCCCGGACACCCCGGCGCGGCCGCCGGTGCACACAGCACCCCCAGTCAAGCGATCCTATCATCAAATGGCGAACCACATTTTAACGTCCGGATTCTGGCGGCCAGCCGCAACCGGCGGGCTTCATCCGTTCGCCGGAGCCGTCCTGGCCCCTTTCAGCCGGCCATGCTTGCCGGCTGCGCCCGGCCGACCAGCGGCCGGCCGGCGCCTTCAGCCGCTGCGCGCCACGAGCTTCGGGCGAAGCTCACCGGCATCCGCCAGCGCATGGAAGCAGACGACCGGTCCAGCGGAAAGCGCGGTGTCATAGACGAAGCCGCATCGCGCCAGATGGCCGAAGATCTCGTGAATGCCGTCCGTCCCCGTCCGCTGTGGGTGCAGCTCGAGGACGATGGAGCGAAGTCCGCCGGCATCGAGATGGCGGAACAACTCCAGCTCCGCCCCCTCGATATCGGCGATGAGAACGGTGATCGCCTTTTCGGCGATGAAGCGGCTGGCGTCGACCGCCGGCACGCTGACCGTCTCGATGATGCCCGGCTGGTCCTGACCGATACCCGAGCGCCAGAATTCGCGGTGCAGCGTGAACTCGACCGCCCCGCGTGCCAGCACGGCCGGGTCGCTGACAAAGGCGGCATTGATCACATCGACGCCGTGGACGCCGTTGAGGGAATGGGTGCGCTCGATATGAGGCACCAGACGTCTGTCCGCCTCCACGGCGGCGTAATAGGCCGGAGCCACCCGCGACACGACACCGGCGGAGATGAACCCGACGCCGGCGCCAAGCTCGAGCACCCGGTCATCGGCACGCACCAGTTCGCTGGCGATGGCAAGCTCTTCCGACTCGTAGCGGCCCGCGCGAATTTCCTCGGCGATGCGCTCGCTGGCGACATCCGCGTCAAGGCTCAGATCCAGCCCGCTGCTGCCATGTCTCACCACGTCCCAGGTCATATAGACCTCCCTCTGCATCGCACCGTTGGACGGCCTGAGCGACGCTTTCCCCCTCTCTCGAAAAGCATGGGAAGCCGCCGCTGCCAATCCTGCTAGTTTTCACGAGGGCAAAAATTCGCCTTCGTATTTCCCGCCAGTTTCATGAGCAAAATCAGCATGAAGAGGCGGCTTCCGGTCATAGGCGCTCACCGTTCCGCCTCTCCCGTGCACTGCCCCCAACGTCAGACGAGCAGCTCTTCGATGGCGGTGATGAAATCTTCGACCGTGCGCGTGAGCGGACCGCTGTTGTCCACGGTAACCACGGGCGCGACGGCCGGGATCTCGGCCGCGCGCGCGATGCGCGCGGCGATTTCCTCCGGCGTCTCGCGCCCCCGCGCGGCAAGCCTTGCGGCAACCGCCTCGGGGCTTGCCGTCACGGAGACGACGGCGAGGCCGGGAAAGCGCTCGGCCATGGCCGCGAGCATCTTGCGCGAGCCGTTGACGAGCGCCGGCCGGCCGGCGTCGAGATGGGCATCGAGCGCCGCCGGAAGCCCGTAGGCAAGCCCGTGGGCGCGCCAGGTGAAGGCGAAGGCGCCCTGCTTCTCCGCCGCCTCGAACCCGGCCAGCGACATGGGCAGATGCGCTTCCGCGTCGCCGGTTTCCGGCCGCGTGATGGTGCGGCGCACGAGCATCAGCCCGTCGCGGCCCGACAGCCGGCCGCGCGCCGCCGCAAGCAGGCTGTCCTTGCCGACGCCGCTCGGCCCGACGACGACGATCAGCCGGCCCGGCTCGACCGCGGGTGTCTCGGCGCGATCAGGCAACGCGCGTGCCCTCGCGCCAGACCGTGCGCACGATGGGGATATGCTCCTCGACCCGCACGCGCACGAGATCGGCGCGCTTGCCGGTCGCGATCTCGCCCCGGTCGGAAAGACCGGCAGCAGCGGCCGGCGTGCGCGAAACCATCGAAATCGCCGCGGGAAGGTCCACCTCGTCGACGACCTCACCGAGGAAGAAGGCCGCCTGGATGAGGCTGAAGGGGATGTAGTCGGACGAGAGAATATCGAGCAACCCGTTGGCGGCAAGTTCGCGCGCCGAGACATTGCCGGAATGGGAGCCGCCGCGCACCACATTGGGCGCGCCCATCAGCACGCCGAGCCCAGCCGCCTTCGACGCACGGGCGGCCTCCAGCGTCGTCGGGAACTCTGCAACGCGGATGCCGAAGGCCACCGCCTCGTCCACATGCGCCTGGGTGGCGTCATCATGACTGGCGAGCATGATGCCGCGCGCTTGCGCCCGTTCCGCCACGGCCTTGCGGTGCTTGTCGGAATAGGTTTCGGACTGGGCGACGCGGTCGGCGCAGAAGCGGGTGAACTCCGCGTCCGTCATCTTCATCTTGCCCTTGTAGTAGATCGCATAGGCCTCGAGGCTGGCGAACTGGCGCTGGCCGGGCGAATGGTCCATCAGCGAGGCGATCCTGACGCGCGGATCCTCCTCGAACAGGTCAAAGGCCTCGACGCAATTGGGCGCGGAAACCTCGCAACGCAGATGGATGAAGTGATCAGCGCGCAGCCGTCCGGCGGCAACGCCTGCCTCGATCGCGTCGGCCAGCCGGCGCATGTCCTCGGTCGACAGGTCGGCGTTGTCGTCGATGCCCACGCGCAGCGCGTCGAAGACCGTGGTGATGCCCGAGGTGGCGATCTGCGCATCATGGGCGCACACGGCCGCGACCGGATTCCAGTGCACCTTGGGGCGCGGGTTGTAGTGGTTCTCGAGATGGTCGGTGTGCAGCTCCACGAGGCCCGGAATGACGTGGTCGCCCTCCATGTCGAGCGCGCCCGGCGCCTCGGACGGGCCCGTGTCGATGGCCGCGATCTTGCCGTCGCGAATGTGAAGGCTGCCCAGGATTTCCTCTTCGGCGAGGACAATGCGGGCATTGGTCAGGATCATGTCCATCTTCTTGTCTTTCACGGGTTGGCCTGCCCGCCGCCGGCGAGCGTCTGGATACGGATCACGGAAAAGGGACCGCCGGGCTCGCGTTCCTCGTAGAGCGCGATGCGGTCGAAAGCGATGGGGCTGGCGAGAGCGCCGGCAAAATGCGCGGCGAGCGTGGGCAGCGCCCGCTCCGCCTCGTCGTCGCCGAGACGGCCGGTCAGCGTCATGTGGAACCGGAAGTCCCCGAAGACATGCGGATAGCCCCAGGAAAGCAGATTGTCGCGCTGCGAGGGCGTCAGACGGTCAGGATTGCGACGGGCGATCTCCGCCGCGCCAAGCGGGGCGCGAAACGGCTCGAAGGCGCGCACCGCGGCGTCGGCCAGGGCGCAAAGCTCCTGCGTCGCGCCCGCCGGCGTCAGGGCGAGAAAGCCGCCGATGCGCGAAACGGCGAGCGGCAGCGGCGCCAGCGCCGGGCGGGCGGCGGCGAAGGCATCAAAGGCCACCGCCAGCTCCTCAGCGCTGCGTCCCTCGGCGAGACGGAACGGTGCCTTCAGCGTGCCGTGAAAGCCGTAGCGCGCCGGGTCGCGCACCATCCCGGCCCTGTCAGCGGGTGAATAGCCGCCGATGTCGCGCGGCACAACGGCATGACCGAAGGCGCTGCGCCCGAGCCAGGATTCGGCAAGGGAGACAAGAGGGTGATCGGCGGGCGGCGTGAAATAGACGGCGTAGCGCATCGGGCTGGTTTTCGGCCTCTCGGTACAGATGTCGGTGTCAGCGCGGAACGGGAAACGTCCGGCGGCACGAGGTGCTGCCGGACGGCGCGAGGGCGAGACGGCCGCCGTGCTGAAAAGGCGGCCTGCGGGATCGGCTTCTCAATGCCTCGGCTTGCCCATCAGGCGGGCACGCAGCGCATTGGAGATATTATCGAATATGAACACAACGGCCAGAATGAGAAGAACCATGTAGGCGACATTCTCCCAGTCCTGGTTGGTGCGCATCGCCTCCCACAGCTTCAGGCCGATGCCGCCCGCCCCGACCGCGCCGATGATCGTCGCCGAGCGGGTGTTCGATTCCCAGAAGTACAGCGCCTGGCTGGCAAACAGCGGCAAGACCTGCGGCAGGACACCGTAGCGCTGCACCGCCATCGGCGAGGCGCCCACCGACTTCACCCCCTCGCGCTGCTTGTCGTCGATGTTCTCCAGCGATTCCGAGTAGAGCTTGCCCAGCGTGCCCGTGTCGGTGAAGAAAATCGCCGAAATGCCTGCGAGCGGCCCCGGACCGAAGGCGCGCGTGAAGAACAGCGCCCAGATCAGCATATCGACCGAACGCTGGAAATCGAAGAAACGCTTGCAGAGCTGGTTGAAGAAGTGGCTCCGCGTGATGTTGCGTGCCGCCAGGAAAGCCAGCGGGAAGGCGACCAGCCCCGCGAACAGCGTGCCGACGAAGGCCATGACGATGGTCTGGAGCAGCTTGGTCCAGACGTCGAGATGCTGCCATTCCGCGTTGTAGAGGATGTTGTTCCAGGCAAGCGAGAGGTTGGAGCGCGACGGATCGATGCGCGGCCCCGACAGCACCAGCGACACGACCTCGCCGGCGCTCTTGTCCCAGAACGGCGAGTTCGTGTCGAAGACAAAGTTCTCCCAGCCCAGGAACCGATGGCGGACCTTGACCGCGTCATAGTGGATCTCGGCGCGTCCGACGAACCCGAAGCGGACGATGACCTTGCCGCCGTCGAGCTTCTGCGAAGCCCAGTCGGGCAGCGCCCCCTCGCCGCGCCCCCCCTCGACGCGCACCGTCTCGCCGATGCGGTCGATCAGCAGCACGACCCGCTCCTCGCCGCGCGACACCACGACCCGGCGCGGCGTGATGTCGATGACGTTGCCAGCGCCCATGGTGACGCGGGCCGAGGCGATCACCTCCTCGCGCACTGTCGTCGGTGCCACCGGCGCCGCATCGCCCGTCGTCTGCGCGGAAGCCCCGCCGGTCGGTGCACCCGGCGCCATGAAGGAGAAGCTGCTGCCGCCCGAGGCCGCGCCCTTCGGCTCTGTGCCCGGCGCGCCAGGCACCATGAAGCCCGAGGCGGCCGTCTTCTCGCGCGCCGAGGCCGGGGCATCCGTTCCGGTGACGGCCGGAGTTTCCACCCGCCGCTCCATCAGCCGCGTCGTCGTCGCGATCCAGTCCGGCTTCGGGTTATCGCCAAGCGGTGAGAACCGGGGCCAGGAGACGGACATCGCGCCATCGGTCTCGATCTCGAAATCGGGGCGGGTCTCATAGGACACCCAATCGGCGAGATAATTGCCGGCGATGTCCCAGTTGGCCTCGCCGAGCACCTTGCCGATGCCGAAGAACCACCAGCAATAGACGCCGTAGACCACGGCGAGCACTCCGAAGATCACCGGTCGGGCGTGACGCCAGAAGCTGCTCGCGAAGACCTGCGGATGGCGCTCGGCGAGCGCCTCGATCTCGGCGGTGGAAAGCGGTGCGGTGGATTGTGCGGTCATGTCTGCCCCTCCCCTCAGCGGCCGAACGCGAAGGCCTGCTCGCCGACGAGGCGCTTGCGCAGCCACGCGGAGAACTGGTCGACGGCGATGATGGTCAGGAACAGCAGGAGCACGATCGCCAGCGTCTTGGCCTCGTGACCGCGGCTGATCGACAGGCGCAACGCCTCGCCGATGCCGCCGCCGCCGACGGCGCCGATGATGGTCGAAGCGCGCACGTTGATCTCCAGGCGCAACAGCGCGTAGCTGGTGAAATTCGGCATGACCTGCGGCACGATGGCGAACCAGACGCGCTCCAGCCAGTTGCCCCCGGCCGCACGCAGCCCCTCGTCGGGGCGCATGTCGGCGTTTTCGACCACCTCGAAGAACATCTTGCCGAGTGCGCCGACGGTGTGGATCGACACGGCGAAGATCGCAGGGATCGGGCCGATGGTCAGGATGGCGACGAAGAAACCGGCGATGACGATTTCCGGAAAGGCGCGCAGGAACTCCATGAACCGGCGCACGGTGCCGCGCAGCCAGACGTTGGCGACCATGTTCTTGGCCGCAAGGAAGCATAACAGGAAGCCAAAGAAAAAGCCGATCAGTGTCGACAGTATCGCGATATTGAGCGTCTCGAGCATCTTGTAGAAATACTCGGGAACATAGATCCCTTCGGTCAGATAAATCCGCCCCTCCGGGTAATTGTACTTGAGGCTGCCATCGTAGTAGGGCGACGGCAAGTCGAACAGGGCGCGCCAGACCTCCCAGGGGTCGCGCGGCGCAAGATCGACGAAGAAGTCGAAGAAGTAAGGCAGCCGGTCGAAGAACTTGCCGGCGTTGGTGTCGTTGGCGAACCACAATGCGCCGGACAGCGCCAGGAGAAGGGCTGCGAGCCCGCCCCAGGTGTAAAGCCGCTTGCGCGCGGCCTGCTCGCGCCAGTGACGCTCGATCAGTTCACCGGCCGGTGAGAGGCCGGCCGCACCGGCGGGACCGGCGGTAGATGGGGAGACCGTTGCGAACGCCATGGGAAGCCGTGAAAAGAAGGAAGGGAACTGCATGAAACGGGCGGCGGCCCTGTGGCCGCCGCCCGTCGCGATGCGATGGATCAGGAACCGATCTTGGCCTTGCGGGCCGCGACGATGGCCTTGTAGAAGTCGGCATTGACCTCGGTGTAGCCGGTGTAGTCACCGCCCTGGATCGCCGAGAAGCACGCCGGATCGCTCTCGGGAAGCTTCATCATGAAGTCCTTGAACTTCGCCTTGACGTCGCTGTCGAGCGAGGTGCGCACAACGATCGGGCCGTTCGGGATCAGCGGCGACTGCCAGACCTGGACCAGGTCGTCCATGTCGAGGATGCCCTTGTCGACCATCTTGCGCAGGTTGCCGGAGGTGTAGCCGTCCTTGAACTCGCCGACGCCGGAGGCCCAGGTGGTGCCGCCGTCGAACGTGCCCTTGAGCACCTCGAGGACGAGGTTCTCATGACCGCCGCCGAAGCCGGTGGAGCCGAAGTAGTCGGCGACCGGCATGCCGATGGCTTCCGGCAGGGTCACGGAGGGAACGAGGAAGCCCGAGGTGCTGTCCGGATCGGCGTAGCCGAGCTTCTTGCCCTTCATCTCCTCGAGCGACTTGATGCCGCTGTCGGCGCGCACGACCATCACCGAATAGTAACCGGTGGAGCCGTCGGTCTGGACAGTGGTCAGGATCGGCTCGACGGCCTTCTCGTCGTCGAGGAAGACCTTGGCGTAGCCCGAGGCGCCGAGCTCGGCGTAGTCAAGCGTGCCACCCAGAAGCCCCTGGATGACGCCGTCGTAGTCGGCCGCCGGAAAGAGGGCGACCTTCTCGACGCCGATCGCGGCCGGCAGCTTCTCGGTCAGGCACTGGAAGTTGCGCAGGCGGTCGGCCTCGTTCTCGCCGCCGAGAATGCCGACGCGGAATTCCTTGACGGTCTCGGCCTGGGCCGGGGCAATGGCGGCGGCCGCCGACAGCATCGTGGCAGCAGCAACGGTGCCAAGAAGAAGGTTCTTGAGCATTGACGTCTCCATGGGTGTTCCGGATTTTCCGGGCGTTCGTCGTTCACGCTTCAGATGCGCCGGCCGCCGGTCGACACGCGGGCGGCCGATCCGCGGCCCTAGCCGGCAGCAAGCGCCGGTTCTAGGGCCCGAGCGGATTCGGGGGTCGCCCGCGGGGCGATGGAAAGACTGGTGGAGGTGATCGCTTCCGAGAGCTCCTCGGCCTGCGCGCCATAGATCCGGCGCGCGACAAGCGGGGTCAGTTGCTCCGGCGTGCCGTCGAAGACGACCGCGCCCTCCGACATGCCGATGATCCGCTCGCAATAGCTGCGGGCGGTATCCAGCGTGTGCAGATTGGTGATGACGGTGATGCCCTCGCGCTCGTTGATGTCCTTGAGCGCGTCCATCACCTTCTGGGCGTTGAGCGGATCGAGCGAGGCGATCGGCTCGTCGGCAAGCAACATGCGCGGACGCTGCATCAGTGCGCGCGCGATCGCCACCCGCTGCTGCTGGCCACCCGAAAGCGTGCCGGCCGGCTGCAGCGCCGTCTGGGCGATGCCCAGGCGCTCCAGCGCGCAAATCGCCGCTGCCCGCTCCTCGCGAGAGAAGATGCCGAGCAGGTTGAGCGCGGTCGAGCGGTGGTTGAGCCGGCCAAGCAGGACGTTGGTCAGCACGTCGAGGCGCGGAACCAGGTTGAACTGCTGGAAGATCATGGCGCAGTCGCGCTGCCAGTTCCGCAGCCCCCGGCCCCGCAGAGCGGAAACCTCCAGACCGTCGAACACCAGCCGGCCACCGGTCGGATCGATCAGCCGATTGATCATGCGAAGCAGGGTGGACTTGCCTGCGCCGGAGCGCCCGATGACGCCGACCATCTGACCTTGCGGGATGTCGAGCGTCACCGCCTTCACCGCAGTGAATGTGCCGAATTTGCGCGTCACACCGTCGAGTTTGAACATTTGCGCCCCGATTGTCGTTATCGGGGCCTGCGTAATGCGCCAACATGACAACCTGCCTGCGATTTCGTGAAGGTTTTCTGACAGCGCACACCAACTTCACTTCAGCGCATCCCGTTACTTTCCATGTATTTAGCCAGGAACTCTTCCGCATTGAGCAGACGAAAATCCTCCAGAGCCCTGCGCAACCGGTCATGATCCCAGTCCCACCAGGCCAGCTTCTGCATTCCCGCCGCGATATCTGGAGAAAAACGCTCGCGAATAAGCTTTGCCGGCACACCGCCGACAATCGTGTAGGGCGCGACATCGCGCGAGACGACGGCACCCGCGCCAATCACCGCACCATCGCCGACGGTGACGCCGGGCAGCACCGTTGCGCCATGCCCGATCCACACATCGTGGCCGATGCGCACGCGCCCCTCGCGCCGCCAGTCGAAAAAGGCCTCCTCCGTCCCCGCGTCCGGCCAGTAGTCGTTGGCCCGGTAGGTGAAGTGGTGAAGCGTCGCCCGCCACGTCGGATGATTGGGGGCGTTGATGCGCACGGCGGCGGCGATATTCGCGAACTTGCCGATGTCTGCGCACCAGATGACGCAGTCCTGCGTGACATAGGAATAATCGTCGAGGGTGGCCTCGCTGATGCGCGAGCGCTCTGCGACCTCCGTATAGCGGCCGAGGCGGCTGTCCACGACGCTGGCGGTCTCGTGCACCAGTGGCGTTTGCGAAAGCTTGGTCATCGTCGCCCCCTTCACGCCGCACGCGCCGGAGAAAAGACGGTGACGTCGACGATCCGGTCGGCCACCGCCTCGCGCACCTCCTCGTCATGGAAGATGCCGATCTGGGCGACGCCGCGCGCCTTCTTCTCGGCAATCATCTCGATGACGATCCGCCGGTTCACCGCATCGAGCGAGGCCGTCGGCTCGTCGAGAAGCAGCACCGGATGATCGGTGATGAAGCCGCGCGCAATGTTGACGCGCTGCTGCTCGCCGCCGGAAAAGGTCGCCGGCGGCAGGGACCACAGCCGTTCCGGCAGATTGAGGCGCTCAAGAAGCGCCGCCGCCCGTTCGCGCGCGGCCGAAGGCTCGATGCCCCGCGACACGAGCGGCTCCGCCACCACGTCGCGCGCCCCGACGCGCGGCACCGTGCGCAGGAACTGGCTGACGTAGCCCATCGTGTCGCGCCGAACGCGGATGATCGCGCGCGGATCGGCGGCGACAAGATCGACCGCCCCCTCTCCGTGACGCAGCAGGATGCTGCCAGAGTTGGCGGCGTAATTGCCGTAGAGCATCTTCAGGATCGAGCTCTTGCCCGCCCCCGACGGACCGCCGAGCACGACGCATTCGCCGGCCATGACCGAGAAATGCGCGCCCTCGACAACCGGAAGCTGAACGCCACCCTGAAGGTGCATGGTGAAGGCCTTGGAAAGGCCCGCGACGCAAAGGGCGACACCGGGTTGCAACCCGGAAGAAAGCTTGCTCATGGTCACACCTGCAGGATCGAGGAAACGAGAAGCTGGCTGTAGGGCGCCTGCGGATCGTCGAGAATCCGATCGGTGAGGCCGGCCTCGACCACCTCGCCGCCCTTCATCACGATCATCCGGTGCGACAGCAGCCGCGCCACCGCGAGATCGTGGGTGACGACGATGGCCGCCAGCCCGAGATCGGAAACGAGGCCGCGCAGCAGATCGAGCAGGCGCGCCTGCACCGAGACGTCGAGGCCGCCGGTCGGCTCGTCCATGAAGACGAGACGCGGGCCGGTGACCAGGTTGCGGGCGATCTGCAGACGCTGGCGCATGCCGCCGGAAAAGGCGCGCGGCTGGTCGTCGATGCGGTCCTCGTCAATCTCGACGCGACCGAGCCACTCGGTCGCGGTCTCGCGGATGCGGCCGTAGTGACGCTCGCCCACTGCCATCAGCCGCTCGCCGACGTTGGCGCCGGCGGACACCGTCATGCGCAGCCCGTCGGCCGGGTTCTGATGGACGAAGCCCCAGTCGGTGCGCATCAGCAGCCGGCGCTCGGCCTCCCCGAGGCCGTAAAGATCGCGCACCGTCCCGTCGCGCATCCGGTAGCTGACCGAGCCGGAAGTGGGTTCGAGCCGGGTCGAGATACAGTTGAGAAGCGTGGTCTTGCCCGATCCGCTCTCGCCGACGATGGCAAGCACCTCACCCGGATAGACATCGAAACTCACGTTCTCGCAGCCGATGCGCGCGCCGTAGGACTTGGTCAGTCCCGCGACGGAGAGCAGCGGCAGGTCGTCGTCATGTGCAAGCCCGCTCATGCCACGGTCTCCTTGCTGCCATAGGCCTCATCGGGCGCGAGGCGGCCGCGGTGGCCGGCCGCGAGCCGTTCCTCGCAATGGTCGGTGTCGGAACACACGAACATCCGCCCGCCCTTGTCATCGAGCACCACCTCGTCGAGGTAGACGCCCTCCGCGCCGCAGAGCGCGCAGGGTTCATCGAAGCTCTGGATCTCGAAGGGATGATCCTCGAAGTCGAGGCTGACGACCCGCGTGTAGGGCGGGATCGCGTAAATCCGCTTCTCGCGGCCCGCACCGAAAAGCTGCAGGGCGGGGGAATTGTCCATCTTCGGATTGTCGAACTTGGGCGTCGGCGACGGGTCCATCACGTAGCGCCCGGCGACCAGCACCGGATAGGCGTAGGTGGTGGCGATATGGCCGTGGCGGGCGATGTCCTCGTAGAGCTTGACGTGCATCAGCCCGTATTCCTCGAGCGCGTGCATCTTGCGCGTCTCGGTCTCGCGCGGCTCCAGAAAGCGCAGCGGCTCGGGGATCGGCACCTGATAGACCATGACCTGCCCCTCGCGCAGAGGCGCTTCCGGGATCCGGTGGCGTGTCTGGATGATCGAGGCCTCGCCCGTGTGCGTCGTCACCGCGACGGCCGCGACCTTCTGGAAGAAGGCGCGGATCGAGACCGCGTTGGTGGTGTCGTCGGCGCCCTGGTCGATGACCTTGAGCGTGTCATCGGGACCGATGATCGAGGCCGTCACCTGTACGCCGCCCGTACCCCAGCCATAGGGCATAGGCATCTCGCGGCTGGCGAAGGGGACCTGATAGCCGGGGATGGCGATCGCCTTGAGGATCGCCCGGCGGATCATCCGCTTCGTCTGCTCGTCGAGATAGGCGAAGTTGTAGCTGGCGATGTCGCCCGACACCGCGCCGGTTCGCGTTGCGCTCGTGCTCATTCCGCAGCCTCCGATGCCGGGGTCGCCGTCTCGTCGTCCCGCGCGCGGGCGGCCTCGAACTCGGCGCGCATGCGGCGCACCAGATCCAGCTCCGCCTGGAAATCAACGTAGTGGGGGAGTTTCAGGTGCTCGACGAAGCCGGTCGCCTGAACGTTGTCGCAGTGGGAAATGACGAATTCCTCGTCCTGCGCCGGCGCCACCCGGTCCTCGCCGAACTCGTCGGCCCTAAGCGAGCGGTCGACCAGCGACATGGCCATGGCCTTGCGCTCCGACTGGCCGAAGACCAGCCCATAGCCACGGGTGAACTGCGGCGGCGCCTTCGCCGAACCGGCGAACTGGTTGACCATCTGGCATTCGGTGACGCGCACCTGCCCGAGCGAGACGGAGAAGCCCAGCTCCGGCACATCCATCTCAACCTCGACCAGCCCCAGGCGGATTTCACCGGCGAAGGGATGGGTGCGGCCATAGCCGCGCTGGGTGGAATAGCCGAGCGCCAGCAGAAAGCCCTCGTCGCCTCGCGCCAGCGCCTGAAGACGGAGATCGCGGGCCATGGGAAACTCGGTCGGCTCGCGGGTCAGGTCACCGGAGGGCTCGGCCCTTTGCGCATCGCCCGCCGCCGCGCCCTCGATCAGGTCTTCTCCGGCGAGAATGTCGGCGACCCGCATCAGCGGCTCGCCCTCGCTTGCGCGCATCGGTGCGGCGGCGACCTCACCGTCGCCGGCCAGATCCGGATCGAGCAGGCGATGGGTGTAGTCGAAGGTCGGCCCGAGCACCTGCCCGCCCGGCAGGTCCTTGTAGGTCGCCGACACCCGCCGCTCGGCAATCATTGCGCCGGTCTCGAGCGGGCGCGAGGCGCCAAAGCGCGGCAGGGTCGTTCGGTAGGCGCGCAGCAGGAAGATCGCTTCGATCATGTCGCCCCGCGCCTGTTTGACGGCAAGCGCGGCAAGCTCGGGTGCATAGAGCGAGGCTTCCGCCATCACCCGGTCGACGGCAAGCGAAAGCTGCTCGACGATCTGGGCGACGGAGACGGACGGAACCGAACGGTCCCCGCGCCGACGGTCGGCAAGCATCTCGTGGGCATTGGCGATGGCGGCCTCGCCACCCTTTACAGCCACATACATGTCAGCGGGCCTCCATGTCGGTCGCGGCAATCACGGTGCTGCGCGGCAAGGCGAGGATCTCGCTGCCGGCAACCAGCACCACGTCGATGCCGCGGGGAAAAAGCAGGCGGTTGTCGGCGCGCGCGGCGAGGAAATCCGCGGGAAGTCCCCTGGGCGCGATGACACGGGATCCGTCGATGCCGGGCCCCTGGAGCGTCAACCGCTCGCCGCCCTCAAGTGCCTCGATCTCAAGCACCAGGGTGGTCGAGCGGTCCGGATACTCCTGGCTTCCCTGCGAAAGCGCGCAAAGCCCCGGCGCTTCGGCGGCGGGCGCGAAGGCGAAGTCGGCCTTGCCCTCATCGTCGCTCAGCGGCGCGCCGCACTGGAAGGCAATCCAGGCGGCAACGGTATCTCCGCGCAGCGAGGGAGAAAGCCAGACAGGCGTGTCGGCATCGCAAAGCGCCAGCGCGATGGCGCCCGCCCCGACGCCAAGCGGGGCCGGCGGCGCGACCTCCACGGCAAGCGGCACGACCGTGCCGGGCCGCGCGGTGGCGTCCATCAGGGCGCGAAACACCCCTTGCGCACCGAACACCGGCTCGGCAAAGCCGCCGGCAACGGCGATGGCGGAAAGATCTGCGGTGCTCATCAGTCGTCTCCGCGAACCATGGTGAAGAAGTCGACCCGCGTCGCGGCGGCCTCGCGCCGGACCTTAGAGGCCTCGCCGGCGCGCGCCTCCGCGAGTGGTTCGGCGACATCGCGCAGCAGCGCCTCGCAGCACCCGCCCTGAGACCAGAGCGCGGCAAGGGTGGCGCAAAGCCGGGCCTTGGCCTTGTCCTGACCGAGCGCGTAGGCATGGCCAACCGTGCCGTCGTCCAGACGCACGGTGGCGCGGGTGACCACCGCCTCGCCCAGGTTGAAGGGCGCGCCGTCGCCGCCGATGCGCCCGCGCAGCATGACGAGCCCGGTCTCCGGCCCGCGCACCGGCTGCGCCTCGGGCACCGCGCCCAGCGCCTGTGCGCAGGCCTCGATCTCGGCGCGCGGCGAAGCGGCAAGCACGTCCATCAACGCCTTGAGCCCCGCCATTTGGGGCGAGAGATCCTCTGCCCGCTCAGAAGTCGTCATCGGTTCGCTCCGTTTCGAACTCGCCTCGCCCCGTTCCGGCGGCGCCGGTCGTCGGGGCCTGTCGTCCTGCCGAGGGTTTTACGCCTCTCCGCAAAATTTGTCTAGTGTTATAGACAACCAACAAATGTAAGATACCGCTATCCCATGACGGGTTGATGACCGCTGGCGCGAAAATAGCCGGCCGGCAGCAGTGCAGGCGGAAAGCGGCTGGCTTGATGCCGGCGGCGCAATGGGGCAAACACGCGCAACGGAAACGGGCCGGAACGCGGCCGGAGCAAGGTGCTGGCGTGAGCGAAGCGGACAGGGACAGCGGCGAAACGACGGGCAGGAGCGGAGACGAGGCCGCCCCCCGGGGGCTCGACCGACAGACCGGCGTTGCCCTGTGGCGA
This sequence comes from Stappia sp., assembly GCF_048268045.1. GTDB lineage: Bacteria > Pseudomonadota > Alphaproteobacteria > Rhizobiales > Stappiaceae > Stappia. The sequence continues at coordinate 144,500 of NZ_JBLWWG010000008.1, read as the reverse complement.
CAGATCGCCGACGACATCCGCGCCGCCATCGGCAACGGTGTCTATGACGACACCGGCCGCCTTCCGACAGAGGCGGCCCTTGCCTCCCAGTTCGAGGTCAACCGCCACACGGTGCGTCAGGCGCTTTCGGCCCTGGCCCGCGAAGGCGTGGTCGAGACCGTGCAGGGACGCGGCACGACCATCGTGCCACGGGCGCGCCTGACCTATCCGATCGGCCCGCGCACACGGTTTTCCGCCGGCCTCGGCGGCCAGGTCTCGCGCACGGTGGGACGGCTGATCGAGACGGTCGGCGAACCGGCGACCGCCGCTGTCGCCACGGCGCTCGGCCTCGCCGAGGGAGCGGGCGTCCTGCGCATGGAAGTGGTGAGCGAAGCCGATGGAACCCCGCTGTCGCGCGCGACCCACTGGTTCGACGCCATCCGCTTCGAGGCGCTTCCCGGTCACTTCCGCGAGCTTGGCTCGATCACCAAGGCGTTCGCCGCCTGCGGGGTTTCCGACTACATGCGCGTGTCGACGGAGATCTCGGCCGCACCGGCAAGCCGCACCGACAGGGCCGATCTCGCCCTGCAGCCGGGCGCCGTGGTGCTGCTGACCCGCTCGCTCAATGCCGACGGCGAGGGACGCCCGATCCAGCTCAGCCTGAGCCGCTTCGCCGCAGACCGGGTAACGCTTTCAGTCACCACCGATCCCGAGAAAAAAGCCTAGGCGGAGAGTTTCCGCGCGAGGCCGCCGAGCATGTCGAGGCAGGCGGAGAGCTGGTCGAGGCTGACGAATTCATCCGGCTTGTGGGCCTGGGCGATGGAGCCCGGGCCGCAGACGACCGCCGACATGCCGAGCGACTGGAAAAGGCCCGCCTCGGTGCCGAAGGCAACCACGTCCGCCCCGTTTGCCCCGGTGAGCGCCGCCACGATGCGTCGGGCCTCATTGTCGTCGACCGGTTCCAGCCCCGCAACCTCGCCGATGACATGCGTCAGCACCTCGGCCTCCGGCGCGACCCTGCGCATGTCCGGCAGCAGTTCATCGCGCACATAGGCCCCGATCGCCTCGCAGACGAACCGCTTGTCGTCCTCGCTGACGGGGCGCATCTCCCAGTCCACAGAGGCATGACCGGGAATGACGTTGTGGGCGACGCCGCCGGCGAGCCGCCCGACCTGAAGCGTCGACCAGGGCGGTTCGAAGCGGCTTGCCGCCGGAGCACGCCCCTTCAGCGTCTCGCGCAGCTCCATCAGCCGGGAGACGTAGCGCACCGCGTATTCGACCGCGTTGACGCCGAGTTCCGGCCGCGAGCCGTGCCCCTCCAAGCCGGAAAAGACGGTGGTGTACTCGCAGCAGCCCTTGTGTCCCTCGATGATCCGCATTTCTGTCGGCTCGCCAATGATGGCGACCGAGGGACGCATCTCCCAGCGGGCGATCTCCTCCACCAGCCGGCGCGCGCCAAGGCAGCCGACTTCCTCGTCGTGGGTGAGGCAGATGTGGACGGGCCGCACCAGATCCGTTCCGGCGAAACGCGGCGCCATGGCCAGCGTCGCGGCGATGAAGCCCTTCATGTCGCAGGCGCCGCGCCCGTAGAGGAGCCCGTCTTCCGCGCGCAACCGGAAGGGATCGGAGGACCAGTCCTGATCCTCCACCGGCACCACGTCGGAATGGCCGGAAAGCACGATGCCTCCATCCGTCTGCGGCCCGATGGTGGCAAAGAGATTGGCCTTGTGGCCGGTCTCGTCGGTCAGCACCGCGGTGCGCGCGCCCAGCGCCCCGAGCCTGTCGGCCGCATAGGCGATGAGCTCCAGGTTGCTGTCGCGCGAGACCGTGGGAAAGGCGATCAGCTCCGCAAGGATCTCGCGCGTGTCGTCAATCAACGCCATGAAGCGCCCTCCTTCACTCCTTGACGTAGAGCGCCCGGGGCCGGTTGCACAGGCATTCCGCCGGGCCGTTCTCCCGGATGACGATGCTTTCGGTGATTTCCAGACCCCAGTCCTGCATCCACAGGCCCGGCATGAAATGAAAGGTCATGCCGGCCTCCAGCACGGTCTCGTCCTCGATGCGCAGCGAGATCGTGCGCTCGCCCCAGTCGGGCGGATAGGAAATGCCGATGGGATAGCCGCACCGCGCCGCCCGGTCGATGCCGGCCCGCTCGAGAGGCGCCGCGAGCGCCCGAGCGACATCCGCCGCCCGGTTGCCGACGCGCGCCGCATCGAGTCCTGCCTCCAGCCCCTCGACCAGCGCCTTTTCCGCATCGCGCAGATACTGCGGCGGCTTGCCGAGGAAAATCGTCCGACAGAAGGGCGCGTGATAGCGCCGGTAGCAGCCGGCGATCTCGAAGAATGTCGCCGTCTCCGCCTGGATGTGCCGGCCGTCCCAGGTGAGATGCGGGGCCGCCGCATCCGACCCGCTCGGCAGCAGCGGCACGATGGCGGGATAGTCGCCCCAGGCGTCCTCGGTGCCGCGGATCGCGTCGGCGTAAATGTCGGCGACCAGATCGGTCTTGCGCATGCCCGGACGGATGCGCTCGATGACCCCGTCGATGATCTTTTCCGAGATCCGCGCCGCCCGGCGCATGAAAACCAGTTCCTCGTCCGACTTTACCGCCCGCTGCCAGTTCACCAGCGCCGTGGCGTCGACGAAATGCGCCTCCGGCATCTCGGTCTGAAGCACGGCGAAAGCCTTGGCGGTGAAATAGTAATTCTCCATCTCCACGCCAATGCGCGCCTCGCCATAGCCGTTCTGCACGATCAGCGCGGCGAGCGTCTCCATCGGGTGACAGACGTTGGACTGGACGAAATAGTCGGGATAGGCGGCGACCCGGTCGTCATCCATCCACACCGTGCGCACCGCGCCGTTGGCGTCCTGCCGCCGCCCCCACCAGATCGGATCCGCGTCGAGGAAGACGAGAACGCCCTGATGCACATAGAAGGACCAGCCGTCGTAGCCCGTCAGCCAGGCCATGTTGGACGGGTCCTCGACGAAGAGCGCATCGATGTCGCGCTCGCGCATGGCGGAGCGGACCTTTTCCAGACGGCGGGAGAATTCCATCTGGGAAAACGGGAGTTCGGTCGCCGGCATCGCTCCTCCTCATGCGCGGTTCGTGGTGCGGGATCGGGGCGAAAGGTCGATCTGACACCCCATTTTCGTTCTAATCACGGCGCAAAGCCCTTGGACAGACCTTATGTTGCCCCGCTCGAGCGCGCGTCGCGCCTGAGCATTTTCGTGTCGGATGAACGACAATGCTCCCGGCGCGGCCACGATGGACAGCCGCAAGCACCCCGGCTATGACCGGAAGATGATCCGCCTCGACGACCGCGACATCGCCATCCTGAGGGTTCTTGCCCAAGAGGGCCGTCTTTCCAAGGCGGACCTGGCGCGGCGCATCGCGCTCAGCCCGACCCCGTGCTGGGAGCGCCTGAAGCGGCTTGAGAAGGCCGGCATCATCGAGGGATACCGTGCGGAGATCGCACTCAAGAAGATCGCCCCGCATGTCACCGTCTTCGTCACGCTGGAGCTTGCAAATCACAGCGGCGCGACGCTGGCGGCCTTCGAGCGCGCGGTGATGACCATCCCCGAGGTGCAAAGCTGCTGGTCGCTTGGCGGCGGCTTCGACTATCTGCTGCAGATCGTCACCCGCGACATCGACAGCTATCAGCGTCTGATTGACAGGATGCTGGACAATGGCACCGCCATCGCCCGCTACTATACCTATATCGTCACCAAGGCCGTGAAATCCGCAGGTCCTCCCCCCTTCGAGGTGCTCTTCTCCGACGGAGACTGAACGAAAGCGGCGGCGGGCGACCGATCGGACCCCACCCGGCTCGAAGAAAAGACGGATCGTCTGCCGGCCGGCGCGCTTTCAGACCCGCCTTCTTCCGGATTTCGCCCAAGCTTCGGGAACAGGCGGCCTGCACCGACAGCCGCATGATCCTCACAACCGGCGGGAGACGGGACCATGAAGAAGGCAACGCGGCGCATCGAAGACGGAACGCAGGCCGGCACCGAGCCCGGCGGTTTCGCCGGCACGCTTCTCGACGACCCGCGCCTGCTGAGAACCTTCTCCTACATCGACGGGCGCTGGGCAGCGGCGGCCGACGGCGCCACCTTCACCGTTGCCGATCCCGCCGACCTTGAGCCCATCGCCGAGGTCGCCCGCCTTGGTGCCGGGGAGGCGCGCACCGCGGTAGATGCGGCCGCGCGCGCCTTTCCCGCGTGGGCCTGGCTGTTGCCGCAGCAGCGCACCGACGCGCTGCGCCGCTGGCACCAGGAAATCCTGAGCAACCGCGAGGACCTCGCCAGGCTGATGACGCTCGAGCAGGGCAAGCCGCTGTCGGAGGCGCGCGGCGAGATCGACTATGCCGCCAGCTTCGTCGAATTCTACGCCGAGGAGGCGCGTCGTCCGGACATCGACGGCGTCACCTCGCATCTGCCCGACGCGGAAATGGAGCTGTGGCGCGAGCCGGCCGGCGTCGCCGCCCTCGTCACCCCGTGGAACTTCCCGAGCGCCATGATCACCCGAAAGGCAGCCGCAGCCCTCGCCGCCGGCTGCACCGTGGTCATTCACCCCTCCGCAGAGACGCCGCTTTCGGCGCTGGCGCTGGCGGAACTCGCCGAGCGCGCGGGCTTTCCCCCCGGCGTTCTCAACGTCGTCACCGGCGATGCGCCGACCGTCGTCGGCGCCTTTACCGCCGACAAGCGGGTGCGGGTGCTCTCCTTCACCGGCTCGACCGAAATCGGCCGGCTGCTCTACGGCCAGTGCGCGCCGACGGTCAAGCAGCTCGTTCTCGAGCTCGGCGGCCACGCCCCGCTGCTGGTGTTCGAGGACGCCGATCTGGAGCGCGCCGTCACCGAGGCGATCAAGGCGAAATTCGCGACCTCCGGGCAGGATTGTCTCGCCGCCAACCGGATCTTCGTCGCAAGGCCGGTCTATGACGCCTTCTGCGCCCGCTTCGCCCGCGCCGCCGAGGCGCTGAGCGTCGGCCCGGGGCTTGAGGATCCCGACATCGGCCCACTGATGAACGCACGGGCGATGGAAAAGCAGGAGGAACATGTCGCCGATGCGCTGGAACGCGGCGCGCGCTGCCTGACAGGCGGGCGCCGGCACCCGGCCGGAACGCTCTTCTTCGAGCCGACCGTGCTTGCCGACGTGCCCGCCGACGCGAAGATCCTGCAAGAGGAAACCTTCGGCCCCGTCGCCGCGATCCTGCCCTTCGATACCGAGGAAGAGGTGCTGGCGCGGGCCAACGACAGCGACTACGGCCTCGTCGCCTATCTGCACACGCGCGACCCGAGCCGCATCTACCGGCTGTCGCGCGCGCTCGAGTACGGCATGGTGGCGGTCAACCGGACCAAGGTGACCGGCGCGACGATCCCCTTCGGCGGCACGAAGCAGTCCGGCCTCGGACGCGAGGGAGCCGCCCAGGGCATGCGTGAATTCATGCAAGTCAAATACGTCTGCCGGGACTGGAGCTGAGGCGACCGCCTCCCCGCCCCCGACTTTTCGCCGGCGTCTCATGCCAGCAGGCGGCGCCGGCTCCGCATCCGAAGACATGTCTCACAACACAGGGAGAGACCACATGCTGACCAACGACCAACTCGGAAAATGGGATCGCGAGACCTTCTTCCATCCCTCCACCCATCTTGCCCAGCACGCGCGCGGCGAAAGCCCGACGCGCATCGTCACCAGCGGTCACGGCTCGACCATCGTCGACCGTGACGGCAACGAGCTGCTCGACGGCTTCGCCGGCCTCTATTGCGTCAACGTCGGCTACGGCCGCCCGGAGATCGCCGACGCCATCGCCGCCCAGGCAAGGGAACTCGCCTACTACCACGCCTATGTCGGGCACGGCACCGAAGCCTCGATCACCCTGGCGCGGATGGTCATCGACCGCGCGCCGGAGAACATGTCGCGCGTCTACTTCGGCCTTGGCGGCTCCGACGCCAACGAGACCAACATCAAGCTCGTCTGGTACTACAACAACGTGCTCGGCCGGCCCGAGAAGAAGAAGATCATCTCCCGCTGGCGCGGCTACCACGGTTCGGGCCTGATGACCGGTTCGCTGACCGGCCTGGAGCTGTTCCACAACAAGTTCGGCCTGCCGCTCGACATGGTGAAGCACACCGTCGCGCCGGACTATTTCCGCCGGCCGGACCTGGACATGAGCGAGGCCGACTTCGTCGCCCATTGCGTCGCCGATCTCGAGGCCCTGATTGCGCGCGAGGGCGCTGACACCGTCGCCGCCTTCATCGGCGAGCCGGTGCTCGGCACCGGCGGCATCGTGCCGCCGCCGGCCGGCTACTGGGAGGCGATCCAGAAGGTCCTGAAGCGTCACGACATTCTGCTCATCGCCGACGAGGTGGTGACCGGGTTCGGCCGTCTCGGCAGCATGTTCGGCTCAACCCACTACGGCATCGAGGCCGATCTCATCACCATCGCCAAGGGCCTGACCTCGGCCTATGCGCCGCTCTCCGGCTCCATCGTCTCGAAGAACATGTGGGAGGTTCTGGAAAAGGGAACCGACGAATATGGCGCCATCGGGCATGGCTGGACCTATTCGGCCCACCCCATCGGCGCGGCCGCCGGCATCGCCAACCTCAAGCTGATCGACGACCTGGGGCTGATCGAGAACGCCGCCCGGGTCGGCCTTCACCTGCGCGAGAAGATGAAGGATGCTGTCTCCGGCCACCGCCATGTCGGCGACGTGCGCGGCGAGGGACTGCTCTGCGCCGTCGAGTTCGTCAAGGACAAGGACACCCGCACCTTCTTCGAGACCAGCGCCAAGGTCGGCCCCGCCGTCTCGGCCGCCCTGCTCAAGCGCGGCGTCATCGGCCGCGCCATGCCGCAGGCCGACATGCTGGGCTTTGCTCCGCCCTTCTGCCTGAGCGAGGCAGAAGCCGACCGGATCGTCGAGGCGACCCGCGAGGCAATCACCGAGGTCCTCGGCTGACACGCCCTGCCGGCGTCGGGGGACGGTCACCGTCCTCCGACGCCTCCTCTTGCCGGTCGATGAACCCGGCGACCGTGAGAAATGCCCGCGCGAGGGTTGCGCGCTCGTCCGGCTCCAGCGCGGCCATACCGCTGTAGAAGTCCTCCGCCAGGGGCGGCGGCGCGCCCGCCAGAAGCTCAGCGCCGACGGCTGTGAGCCGCGTGTGGACGATCCGCCGATCCTGCCTGCTGCGCAGACGCTCGACGATGCCGCGCGCCTCGAGTTTCTCCAGGATGGCGACGGCCGTCGCGGCGCTTAGCCGCGCCCGGCGCGAAATTTCTCCCGTCGTCGCCCCCTCGCAGTCCCGAACCGCCTCCAGCACGACGATCTGCGGAACCGTGAAGCCGCACTCGCGCGCAACGCGCTTGGACCGCACGTCCAGGCCGTGCGCGATGCGCCGGATCGCGTCGGCAACCGACTGCGTCTCGGGCAGAACCTCGACAGCCCGCAGGCCATTTCCGTCTCCCCCACGCTGCCCGTCACGCTCAATCGCCACGATCCACTCCCTGCCGAAAGGCAATTTCATCACCGCCAAGAAACTCAACAGACGAATAATTCGTTCCCTGATTATTTGTCCTTTGAAACGAATTTCAAGCTCGCACGTTATGTCGGCAAGACCTGCCGGGCACGCATCAGCAATGCAGCTCCGGCGGAAAAACGACCGTTGCGCCGTCGCGAGAGACTGGCGCACACTGGGCTGCGCGGCGAGACTGCCCCAAGCCGGACCGAAGGAGACGAGCATCACATGTGCGGCATTGCCGGAGAATTTCGCTTCGATGGACGAATTGCAGAGGCTGCGACCGTCGCTCGCATGACGGACAGGCTCGCCCCGCGCGGACCGGACGGCTCCGGTGTCAGCGCGCAAGGTCCCGTCGCCCTTGGCCACCGGCGGCTCAAGATCATCGATCTCTCCGACCAGGCCGCGCAGCCGATGAGCGATCCCGCGCTGGGGATCTCCATCGTCTTCAACGGCTGTATCTACAACTACCCGGAACTGCGCGCAGAACTGGAGGGGCTCGGCTACAGCTTCTTTTCCTCCGGCGACACCGAGGTGATCCTCAAGGCCTATCACGCCTGGGGCGCGGATTGCGTCAGCCGCTTCCACGGCATGTTCGCCTTTGCCATCTTTGATCGCCGCGACGGATCGCTGACGCTTGCCCGCGACCGCTTCGGCATCAAGCCGCTCTATCTCGCCGAGACCACCGGCCGGTTGCGCTTTGCCTCCAGCGTGCAGGCACTGCTCGCCGGCGGCGATATCTCAACCGAAATCGACCGCGCCGCGCTCAATTGCTACATGAGCTTTCACGCCGTCGTGCCCGCTCCGCGCACCATCCTGAAAGGCATCCGCAAGCTCGCTCCGGCGACAATCCGCCGGGTGCTTGCCGACGGCACGACAAGCGAACGCCGCTACTGGAACGCCAGCTACACCCGCCGGGCGGGCGACGCGGAGCTGACCGCCGATGACTGGCGCGACCGGGTGCTCGAGGCGCTGCGCATCGCCGTGCGCCGGCGCATGGTCGCCGACGTTCCCGTCGGCGTGCTGCTGTCCGGCGGTGTCGACAGCTCACTGATCACCGGGCTTCTGGCCGAGGAAGGTCAGAGCGACCTCATGACCTTCTCCATCGGCTTCGAGGAGGCCAATGGCGAAAAGGGCGACGAGTTCGTCTACTCCGACCTGATCGCCGGGCATTTCGGCACGGATCATCGCAAGATCTTCGTGCCCTCGTCGGATCTCATGGCCGCGCTGCCGGACACGATCGCGGCCATGTCGGAACCGATGGTCTCCTACGACAACATCGGCTTCTACCTGCTCAGCCGCGAGGTCTCGAAGCACATCAAGGTGGTGCAGTCCGGCCAGGGCGCGGACGAGATCTTCGCGGGCTACCACTGGTATCCTCCGCTTGCCGGGTCCAGCGACGTGGTCACCGACTACGCCCGCGTCTTCTTCGACCGCCCGAACGCGACGCTCGCGACCCAGCTCGGCAAGGGCTGGATGGCCAACCGCGACGAGGCGCTCGCCTTCGTCGAGGGCCATCTCATGGCCGAGGGCGCGGAAACGCCTGTCGACCGGGCGCTGCGGCTCGACGCGGAGATCATGCTGGTCGACGATCCGGTGAAGCGGGTCGACAACATGACCATGGCCTGGGGGCTGGAGGCGCGCGTGCCCTTCCTCGACCATGAACTGGTGGAACTCGCCGCCGCGATCCCTCCCGAGCTGAAGCTCGCCCATGGCGGCAAGGGCGTGCTCAAGGAGGCGGCTCGTCTGGTGGTTCCCCACGAGGTCATCGACCGCAAGAAGGGATACTTCCCGGTCCCGCAGCTCAAGTATCTCGATGGCCCCTATCTGGAGATGGCCCGCGACGCGCTCACCTCGCAGCCGGCCCGCGAACGCGGTCTGTTCGATGGCGCCTACCTCGACCGGCTCTTCGCCGACCCGGGCTCGCACATCACCCCGCTCCAGGGCTCGGAACTGTGGCAGGTCGCCCTGCTGGAGCTCTGGTTGCAGAGCAACGATATCTGAGGACGCGACATGGCGAGCAACAAGCCCCCGGGCGGCGGTCCGCGTGACACGCGCTCGCGCGAGACGCGCCCGCGCGACGCCAGATCGCATCGGCTGAAGCGGATGCGCGAGGATAGCCTGAAGCCCCCGATAGACCCGCGGGAGACAGGTGCCCCCGCTCCCGCAGCCGACTGCGCGCTCGACCTCGGCTGGGGACGGCTGATCTTCGGCCAGACGTTCGCCGACCCGGAGAAGATCGTCGCCGCGCTGGAGGGCGAGCTGCTCGACCGGCGCGACATTGCCGTCTACGTGCGCGACCCGCATGTGGTGCTCGCCAATGCGCCGCAGGAAGTGTTCCTCGACCCTTCGCACACCTACCGCCTGCAGCTTTCCACCTACCGTGCCTCGCGCCGACCGCTGAGCGGCTTCTTCCTGCGCCGGCTCACGGCAAGGACCGACGCGGACGCGATCAACCGCATCTATGCCGCGCGCGGCATGGTTCCGGTTCCCCCCGACTTCTTCTGGTCGAAGCGCGACGCGCGGGCCGTGTGCTATTTCCTCGCCGAGGACGAGACCAGCGGCGAGATCCTGGGAACGATCACCGGCGTCGACCACATGCGCGCCTTCAACGACCCCGAGCGCGGTTCCTCGCTGTGGTGCCTCGCCGTGGACCCGCAGGCCCGCCACGCCGGCATTGGCGAGGCGCTGGTGCGCCATCTGGCCGAATATTTCGCCGCGCGCGGACTCGCCCACCTCGACCTCTCGGTGATGCATGACAACACCCAGGCCATCGCTCTCTACGAGAAGATCGGCTTCTACCGGGTGCCTTATTTCTCGGTGAAGCGGAAGAACCCGATCAACGAGACGCTGTTCACCGGGCCCGACGCCGACGACCGGCTGAACCCCTACGCCAAGATCATTGTCCGCGAGGCGCGCCGGCGCGGCATCCGCGTCGAGGTAAGCGATGCCGAGCGCGGCTTCTTTGCCCTCTCGCAGGGTGGACGCACGATCCGCTGCCGGGAGAGCCTGAGCGAACTGACGAGCGCCGTCGCCATGTCGATCTGCGACGACAAGACGGCGACGCGCACCGTCGTCGAGAAGGCCGGCGTCGCCGTGCCGGCGGAGATCATCGCCGGAGACGACGCTGCCGCGCTCGAGGCCTTTCTCGCCGCGCATGGCAAGGTCGTCGTCAAGCCGGCGCGCGGCGAGCAGGGGCGCGGCGTTGCCGTCGGCCTGACCACGCTTGAAGAGGTGGAAGCGGCGGTCGAGGCGGCACGGCGGATCTGCGACACCGTGCTCGTCGAGGAATGCGTCGAGGGCCAGGACCTGCGGCTCATCGTCATCAACTACAAGCTCGTCGCCGCCGCGATCCGTCGCCCGCCGGTGATCGTTGGCAACGGCCGCCAGACCATCCGTGACCTGATCGCCTCCCAGAGCCGGCGGCGGTCGGCGGCGACGGGCGGCGAGTCCCGCATCCCCGTCGACGCGGAAACGGAACGCACCGTTCGCCAGTCCGGCCGCACTCTCGACGAAGTGCTGCCCTCGGGCATGGAGCTGGAGGTTCGGCGGACCGCCAATCTGCACACCGGCGGCACGATCCACGATGTCACCGACATCATCCATCCGGTTCTGGTCGACGCGGCCATCCGCGCGGCCCGCGCCATCGACATTCCGGTGACCGGCATCGACCTGATGGTCAAGGCGCCGACCGGGGCGGACTACCGTTTCATCGAGGCCAACGAGCGGCCGGGCCTTGCCAACCACGAACCGCAGCCGACGGCCGAGCGTTTCGTCGACCTGCTCTTCCCCCTGTCGATGCCGGCGACCGCCCGGCAGGCGGCAGCCGACCAATCCAGCGCGGAGGTGAGCGGATGACCCGCCTTACGATCGACACCACCTATCTTGCCGACACCCTGAAGGCCCTTCTCGCGATCCCCAGTCCGACCGGCTACACCGACACCATTGTCCGTCACGTCTCCGGAGAGCTGGAACGCCTCGGCCTTTCCGTCGAGCTGACCCGGCGCGGCGCCATGCGCGCGATCCGCAAGGGCGGCCAGCGCCGCGGCGCCCGCGCACTCGTCTCCCACCTCGACACACTCGGTGCCCAGGTGAAGTTCCTGCACGACAACGGTCGCCTGTCGCTGGTGCCAATCGGCACCTGGTCGGCCCGCTTCGCCGAAGGCGCGCGGGTGACGATCTTCTCGCAACACGGGGCCTATCGCGGCACCATCCTGCCGCTGAAATCTTCCGGCCATACGTTCAACGACGAGGTCGACACGCTGCCCATCGGCTGGGATTACGTCGAGTTGCGCGTCGATGCCCTGGCCACCGGTCTTGCCGATTTCGAACGGCTCGGCATCGAGGTCGGCGATATCGTCGCCATCGACCCGAGCCCGGAATTCCTAGACAATGGCTTCATCGTCTCACGCCACCTCGACAACAAGGCGGGCGTCGCCGTCATGCTGGCGGCGCTGAAAGCGCTGAACCAGGCCGGCGCCGAGACACCGGTCGACATCCACTGGCTCTTCACCATCGCGGAGGAAGTGGGCGTCGGTGCCTCGTCCATCGTCACTCCCGACGTCGCCTCGATGATCGCCGTCGACAATGGCACCACCGCCCCCGGGCAGAACTCCAGCGAGTTCGGCGTCACCTTCTCCATGGCCGACCAGACCGGCCCCTTCGACTATCACCTGACGAAGAAACTGGTCGATCTCTGCCAGGAAAACGATATCCGCTACCAGAAGGACGTGTTCCGCTACTACCGCTCGGATTCGGCCAGCGCGGTGGAAGCGGGCGCGGATGTGCGCACCGCACTCATCACGTTCGGCGTCGACAGTTCCCACGGCCACGAGCGCATCCACATGCACGCGCTGCGCTCGCTCGCCGAACTGATCACCGCCTATGTCGTGAGCCCGGTGGAGATCACCCGCGATTATCAGGAAACCGCCGCCGGCGTTTCCGGCTTCACCCGCCAGCCGACGGCCGAGGCCGAGCAGAGCCTGACGCCGGATGCCTCCGACGATGAACTCGAAGAAGCGGAAACGCGCGCTTGAAACGGCCCGCGTTCAACCCGCCTCGCCCAGCGCATCGCGCAGGCTGGCCGGCCGCATGTCGGTCCAGACCAAACCAATGCGCACCAGGCAGGCATCGCGCGAACCGCGCGTGCCCTCCTCCTGCCAGCCGGCGGGACACATGCGCCCCGCCGGCCAGATCGAATACTGGCCTTCGCCGTTGCACACGACCTTGAACTCGCCGCCGTCGTCAAACATCGTCACTCTCCCCAGGTGCCAGGAACGGAGGCGGCGGCCGGCACGGCGACGGCCCTGCGGGTCACCTCCGCAAGAATGCCGCACGGCCCGGCCGCCAGCGGATAATGATGGTCGCCCGCGTGCCGGCAGGCGGCGAAACCGCCCTGCGTATAGGCACGCCAACCCGCCATGGCCGCAGCCGGTGCCGCCGCGTCGAACCGGCCGGAATGGGCGACGATGGGAGTGACCAGCCGGCCCGCCGTGCCCATCGCATAGCCGGCGCAGGCCTCCAGATCCGCCCGGATCGTCGGGAGCATCAACTCGATCATGCCCGCGTCAGCCGGACGGCCATTGAGCCCGGAAAAATGGCGGATAACGGCTTGGTCGCTCGCGCCAGGGACAAGTCCCGGCCGCATGACATGCGGCGGCGCGTGCGCGGAAACATGAAGGGCGACGGGCAGCGGGCCGCCGCGCCGTTCCAGCAGACACGTCAGCTCATAGCCGACGAGCGCGCCCATGCTGTGGCCGAAGACCGACAGGACATCCGGCATCCCCTCCCGCTCGAGTTCGGCGAACACCCACTCCGCCATGTCGGCAATGCGCCTCAGCGGCGGCTCGCCGAAACGCCCGAGACGGCCTGGAAGCTCCGGCGTGCGAATGCCCAGCCCCTCGCCGGCCCGTTCCGACCATCCAAGGAAGTAGGCGCTGCTCGCCCCCGCCGGCGGAAGACAGACAAGCATGTGACGGGCATCGGTCATGTGTCCCGTCCCCGTCTCACCCGCCAACCGCGTCGCGCCGGGCGGAGGCCGCAACCGGCGCGGCCTCGCCCCCGTCCAGCGCGGCGGCGATGCCGGCGATCGTCGGCGTCTCGAAGAGGCGTCGCAGTGGCACGTCGAGACCGAGCGTCTCGTTGAGCCGCGACACCACCTGCGTCGCCAGCAGCGACTGGCCGCCGAGATCGAAGAAACTGTCCGCGACGCCGACCGCGGCGAGCCCCAGCACCTCGCACCAGACCGCCGCGATGTCACGCTCAAGCGCCGTGCGCGGCGCGACATGGTCGCTCTCACGGCGCACGAGACGTACAGGTGGCGGCAACCCCGACTTGTCGATCTTGCCGGAGGCGGTCTTCGGGATCGTGTCGATAACGACGAAGGCGCCGGGGATCATGAACTCCGGCAGGATCGCGCGCAGATGGGCGTCGAGCGCATGCGGGTCCGGTGCGGCCTGCCCGGCGGCCGGCTGCACATAGGCGACCAGTTCGACCACATCGCCGGAAAAACGATGCGGCACCACGAAGGCCAGGCCCACGTCCACCCGCGAGGTCAGCGCCTGTTCGATCTCCGAGGGCTCCACCCGATAGCCGCGGATCTTCACCTGATCGTCGGCACGGCCGACGAAGACGAAAGCTCCGTCGTGACGCAGGAGAGCGAGATCGCCCGTGGCGTAGATCCGCCCGCCCGGGCCGGCCGGATCACAATGCGGATCCGGCAGGAACCGTTCCGCGGTACGGCTCGGCGCGTGCAGATATCCGCCCGCGAGCTGGCTTCCACCGATGCAGAGTTCCCCTGGCATGCCCGGCGGCACCGGTTCGAGATAGCGATCGAGGACCTGCAGCCGCGCGCCCCTGACCGGCTGGCCGATGGGCGGCGTCTCCTCCCAGACCGCCGGATCTCCCGCAAGGCTGTGGGCGGCCACCACATGGCTCTCCGAGGGACCGTACTGGTTGACGAGAACGGCTCCCCCGCCCTTGCGCGCGGCAAGCCCCGAAAACAGCGCGCGGATCTCCGGCGTCACCACCAGCCGCTCGCCGGCGGTGATCACCTCCAAAAGGCCAAGACCGGCGCGGTCGGTCCCGCTGCAAGCGCCGGCGAGTTGCTGAAGCGCGACATAGGGCAGGAAGATCCGGCCGGCCGCCGTTCTCTTCAGCATCTCCGGCCAGAGGCCGGGATTGGCGATCTCGCTCGGGCGAGGCACCACCAGCGTGCCACCGCTTGCCCAGGTCGCCAGCATTTCCTGGATCGAGACGTCGAACCCGGGCTGGGAGAACTGCAAGGTGCGAAGGCCGGGAGCGAAATCCGCCTCGTCGACCTGCCAGGCGATCAGCGTGTCGAGCACCCGGCGCGGCACGTACACGCCCTTCGGCATGCCCGTGGTTCCCGATGTGTAGACCAGATAGCCATGCCGCAGACCCTCGACCGTTTGCGGCAGGTCGCCCCCGCGTCCAGCCTCGACAAGGGCTGCGACCGACACGACAGCCGGATTGCCCGACCCCTCCACCCCCGCCAGATCCGTTGCTTCTTCGCCGTGGACGACGAGCACCGCCTCCGCGTCATCGATCATGAAACGGCGACGGGCGACGGGAAGATCGGGGGCGACATTCATGTAGGTCGCCCCGGCGCGCAAGGTCGCCGCCAGCAGCAGCGCAAGGTCGCGGCCACGGGCGAGATGCACCGCGACCACATCGCCCGGCCGGACGCCCAGCGCGGTGAGACCGCGCGCCAGCTCCCCGACGCGGGCGAGGAAACCCGCGAAGTCGATGGTCTCTCCCTCCACCTCTAGCGCCGGGGCGGAGGGCGCGCGCCGGGCAACGTCCTCGATCATCTCGAACAGGCAACCCGGCGCACCGGCGGTCGCGCCGATGCCCGCGTGCAGCACCGCCTCGCGCGTTGCCGTATCGCAAAGCGGCACCCGGTCGACGATCTCGTCGGGGTCCTCGGCAAGGTTCTCCAGAAACGTCTCGAACTGGCGGGCAAAGCCGGCCACCGTCTGCGGATCGAAGACATCGGCGGCATATTCGAACACGACGGCAACCCCGCCTGGCGTCTCGTTGACGAACAGCGTCAGGTCGAACTTCGCGCCGGCAACCGCGACATTCGCCATCCCGGCCGCATCGATGGAGATCGCCTGCAATCCCTTCTGATGCGAGAACATCACCTGGAAGATCGGCGCCACGCTGAGATGACGCGGCGGATGCACCAGCTCCACGAGCTTCTCGAACGGCAGATCCTTGTTCTGGAAGACATCGAGAACGATCGGCTTCACACGCTCGACCAGTTCCGCAAAGCTCGGCTCGCCGGCACCGTCGACGCAAACCGGCAGCGTGTTGGTGAAGAGCCCGACAAGCGGCTCCAGCTCCGGCCGGTCGCGATGCGACATGGGCGTGCCGACGACGACACGCTCCTGGCCCGAAAGCCTGCGCAGCCAGGCCGCGAAGGCGGCAAGATAGACCATGAACGTGGTTGCACCCGTCACGTTCCCGAGATCGGCGAGCGCGGCATGGACGTCAGGGGCGACGGCAAAGCCCACGAGCCGGCCCTCGGGCGCGCGCGCCGGCCCGCGCGGACGATCGAGCGGCAGGTCGATGAGGCTCGGCGCATCGGCGAGCGCGGAGCGCCAGAAGTCCGACAGGCGCGCCAGCCGTTCGCCGTCGAGCCGGGTGCGCTGCCACAGCGCGAAATCGCCGTATTGCACCTCGAGCGGCGGCAGATTCGGCTTCTCCCGGGACTGCAGCGCCCGATAAGTCTCGCCGATCTCGTGCTGAAGGATACCCGTCGACCAGGCGTCGCAGACGGCATGGTGGATCGGCAGGATGACGCAGCCGGAGCGGTCGCCGGCGATGGCGAGCACGGCGCGCACCAGCGGCCCCTCGCGAAGATCGAAGGGCCGGCGCGCCTGCTCGAGGATCAGCACGCGGATCGCGTCGCTGTCGGCGGCCGAGGCGGCATCGGGGAACTCGAAGAGATCGAGCGACAGGCGCAGGCGCGGCGTGACGCGCTGCACCGGCAGACCTCCCTCCACGGCAAAGACCGTGCGCAGCACCTCATGGCGGGCGACGACCGAGTTGATCGCCCGCTCGGCCAGCCGCGGCTCGACCGGCGCGGGCAGCATCAGCGAGACGAGGCCGTTGTAGGCATTGCCGCGCGGCGCGAAGCGGTCGAGGAACCACAGCCGCTCCTGAGCGAAGGAGAGCGGCGGCGACAGCCCCTCAGGCCGCCGCGCGACACGGTCGAAGCCGCGTGCAAGCGGCGCCGCGCGCGCCTCCTCGGGCTGCGCGCCGTCCGGGCCGGAAACCGCATCGCCAGCCGGCAGATCCAGCCGGTCGAGCCGCGCGTCGATATCCTCCGCCCGTTCGCGCAACCCCTTGCAGAAGGCCCGCACGGTCGGGGCCTCGAACATCAGCCGGATCGGCACATCGATGTCGAGCTGCTCGCCAATGCGCGATGTCACCTGCGTGACCAGCAGAGAATGCCCCCCGAGCGCGAAGAAGTTGTCGGTGACGCCGAATGCGTCGGTGCCGAGCACCATGGACCAGATCCAGTGAGCCAACCGTTCGAGCCGGTCTTGCGGGAGAACGCGCGCGCCCTCGGCGATGGCCGCCATCAGCGTTTCATCCGCGTCCGGCAGGCGCGCCCGGTCGACCTTGCCGGCCGGTGTCAGCGGCACGTCGTCGATCAGCACGACCTGCGCCGGGATCATGTAGTCGGGAAGCAGCCCGCGCGCATGGGCGATCACCGCGTCGCCGGACAGCGCGCCACGCGCCGCCACATAGGCGACGAGGCGCTTTTCCCCATTGCCGCCGACGACGCATTGCACCGTGACGTTGACGACGTCCGGGTGCTCCTTGACCACCTCCTCGATTTCCGCCGGCTCGATGCGAAAGCCGCGCAGCTCGATCTGGTCGTCGGCACGTCCCAGATAATCCACCTCGCCATTGGGCAGGATCCGCGCGAGGTCGCCGGTGCGATACAGGCGGCCGCCCGGCTCTTCGCCGAGGAAATCCGGCAGGAAACGTTCCGCGGTCAGGTCGGGCCGTCCCATGTAGCCGCGCCCCACGCCCTTGCCGCCGATGAGAAGCTCGCCGGCGACGCCGATGGGGCAGAGTTCGAAACCGGCGTCGACGACATAGTGCCGGTAGTTGGGCAAGGGCCCGCCGATGGTCGGCTTGCCCGCCCCCGGCCGGCAGCGGCCCATGGTGGTGCCGACCGTTGTTTCGGTCGGACCGTAGGCGTTGAAGAACGCCCGCGCGCCGCCCCATTTCGCCACGACGCTCTCCGGCAACGCCGCCCCGCCGGAGACCGCGCTCGTCAGGTCCGGCAGCGACCGCGCGCGCAGACTGCTCCACAGCGACGGCGGCAGGGTAATGGAGGTAATGCGCTCGCGCTCGAGAAGGTCGAACAGCTCCTCGCCCGCCGGGAGGTCCGCACGCGGTGCAAGCACGATCTCGCCACCCGACAGCAACGCCTCGAAGATCTCGCGCACGGAGACATCGAACCCGAAGGAGGAAAACTGCAGAATGCGATCGCCCGGCCCCAGATCCAGCGCGGCGACCGTTCCTTCGATGAGGTTGATCACGCTGGCATGTTCGATCATCACGCCCTTCGGCCGGCCGGTCGATCCGGAGGTGTAGATCACATAGGCGAGCGTGCGCGGATGCAGAGCAAGCCCCGGGGGGTCGTCGGAAAATCCGGTCGCGGGATCCTCGCCCCGGTCGAAGACCAGTACCTTCTCCCGCGCCGGCACCGTCATCGTCGCGAAACGCGGTGCAAGGTCGCTCTGGGTGACGACCATCGCCGCGCCACTGTCCTCGAGCATGTAGGCGATGCGCCCATCCGGGTAGCGCGGATCAAGCGCCAGATAGGCATGGCCCGCCTTGAGAATGCCCAACATGGCGACGACGAGTTCGAGAGAACCATCCATGCACAGGGCCACGACCGCGCCGCGTCCAAGGTCGGCATCGAGCAGAAGCCGCGCGAACCGATTGGCCCGCGCATTGAGCTCACCATAGCTTGTCCCGATGCCGAGGCACCGCGCCGCCGGTGCGTCGGGATCGCGGGCGACCATCTGCTCGAACCGCTCGGGCAGCGAGATGAAGGGAACCTCGCGGGCGGTGTCGTTGAACCCGCGAACCACCAGATCGCGGATCGCCGGCGTCATCACCGGCAGGCGGCCGATCGCGGCATCCGGGTCTGCTGCCGCCCCCTCCAGCATCGCGCAGAAGCCCTCATGCAGGCGCTTGATCGTGTCGTGCTCGAAAAGCTCCGTCGAATACTCGAAGGTTCCGGCGAACCGGTCGCCCATCGCCTGCATCTGCAGGGTCAGGTCGAACTTCGAGGTGCTGGTGTTGACCGACTTCGGTGGATCGGCGTAGCGCGGCGCATCGGCGGCGATGGTCGTGCCCTGGAAGTCGAACATCGCCTGGAAGATCGGATTGATGTTGGCGCTCCGGATCGGCTGGACCGCCTCGACGATCTTCTCGAAGGGAAGGTCCTCGCTGCCGAGCGCGTCGAGCGTCGTCTCGCGTACCGCTGCCACGGCCGCCCGGAAGCTCATCGCTGCATCCAGGTCCGTGACCATGACAAGGCTGTTGACGAAAAATCCGATCAGCGGTTCGACATCCGTGGTGGTGCGCGCCGCCGTCGGGCAGCCGACGATCACGCGCCCCTTGTGCGTGTAGCGAAACAGCAGAACCTTGAAGGCGGCGAGAAACAGCATGAACGGCGTGACGCCGGCGGAACGGGCGAATTCCGCCAGCCGGCGGCTCGCCTCCGCATCGAGCGCGAAGCTCTGTGTTGCCCCCGTGAAGGTGAGATGGGCCGGGCGCGGCTTGTCGAGAGGAAGCGGCAGCACGAGATCGTCGCCGGAAAGCCGCTGCTTCCAGGCGTCCAGACGCGCGCTCACCCGCTCTCCCGAGAAAGCCCTCTGCTGGCGCGCGGCATATTCGGCGAAGCTGATCGGCAGCCGCGGCAGCTCCGGCCGCACGCCCGCCTGCAATGCCCGATAGGCCGTGGTGAACTCTCGCTGGAAAACGCCGACCGACCAGCCATCGGAAACAATGTGGTGCATGCAGTAGACGAACCAGGCATCCCGGTCGCCGCGCCGGATCAGCCGCGCCCGCATCATCGGCCCGCTGTCGAGATCGAAGAGAGCGTCGCCCACCTCCTTGAGCGCGGCGGACAACACGTCGTTGAACGCGGCGTCGGCGAGATCGCGCGGCACCTCCACCACCTCGAAGGGGATCTCGGCATCCGGCAGATGCTCCTGGAAGGGCTTGCCGTCGACAGCGACGAAACGGGCCTTGATCGGCTGATGGCGGGCGGCGACGAGATCCAGCGCCGCCTTGACGGTTTCCTCCGGCGCGTCGCCCGGAATCGGCAGGTAGGCGGGAAGATTGTAAAGCGGCGAACCGGGATTGTAGCGATCAAGGAACCACAGGCGTTCCTGCGAGAAGGACAGGGGCAACAGCCCCTGACCCTGCGTCGCTTGAAGGCCGGGCGTATCTCCCGGCAGGCGTCGGCTCGCGGCGGGACGGGTCGTCGACCCTTCAGACATGACCGACATCACCAACACCCCTCTTGCCATTTCCTTGAGGCGGCGCACGCGCGCTCGCGCGCCGCGGGTCGTCGCTGCTATCGGCCGGCGATGCCGTACCAGCCCTTCAGAGTGTCGAGCTGCATGCGCATCTGCGGTGCGAGATCGCCGTCGCCCGCCTCGTCGATGAGCGTTGTAAGATCGTCCGTGTGCCGGGAATCGATCTCCGCCATCTCGCGTTCGAAGGCGCTGCGGATCTCGGCCTCCCGGGCGAGCCCGTCGACATAGGCCTCCGAGGCATCGGGATCGAGCACCGCGAGATTGCACAAGGTGGCGTGCAACGCCTGAACCTCCGCCTGCGCGCGCACCAGATCCGCCGTCGCCTCGCCCGAGGCGGCCGCCACCTCGCCGCCGCCGTTCGAGACCTGCCAGAGCGCCATCTGGCATTCCTGCATGCGCTGCCAGGCATCCTGCATCTTCGCGCGCAGAGCCTCGCCACGCGCGGCGAGCCGGCCGTTCACCTCGGCGCGCAGCGCGCCGAGCTCGGCATTGGCATGGCCGCAGAGCTCGTGGGCGCTGCGCATCCGCGCGAGCTGGGCTCGGTGCAATTCCACCTGGAGCGCCGCAAAATCTACCTCGCCCGCGCCCGGAGCCGCCGTTGCCTTCGCCGCGGCCGCATCCTTGCGCGCCCGCCCCTTGCCGCCGCCGGCCTTCGCCGCGCCACCAGTGCCTTCGGTATCCTTGCTGTCTTCCGCCATCGTCATCCCTCCTCAGAAACCGCCCCCTGCGGAAACCGGACGCCGCGCAACGCGCCGACCACCCGGGCGAACAGGCTCAGATTGCCGTCGAGACGCGCGAACGATCCCGGACCGCCGCCTCGGCTCCAAGTCCGAGTGCCGCGTCCCCCGCGCACATATCCTTGAGAATTTCTTCCGCGCGGATCGGCATCAGCGACAGCAGGATCTCGCTCAGGCCATGCGTGTGCTCGCAGTAGCCCTGCATGTAGATCTTCGGCGAGAAGCCCTCCCGGCGTTCGATGTAATAGTCGCGGGCGAAGGCGTAGCGGCCCTGTGCGTCGCGCTCGAGATAGGGCTCAAGCCGCGCCAGAAGCGGCTCCGGCATCGGGTAGTGATAGCCGGTGGCGAAGATCACCGCGTCATAGTCCTCGTGACGCGTCTCCCCGCCCAGCAGGTCGCGCAGCGCCACATGCACCCGCCCGCCGTCCTCACGCGCCTCCAGCACCTCAGCGAACCGAAGGATCTTCAGCCGATTGCGACCGCTCGCGCGGTCCTGATAGATCGCATCGTAGAGCACCGGCAGAAGGTCGAAGTCGACCGCCGCATGGGTTACGTCGGCGTGGCGGTCGAGGAGCCTGCGTCGCATCTCGTCCGTCGCCTCGTAGAACATGTCCACGGCTTCGGGAAAGAAGATCTCGTTGACGAAATGGGTGTCGTCCTGCGGCTTGAAGCCGAAGCCGCGATGGGCGACGGAAATCTCCGCGTTGGGATAGGCGTTGATCGCATAGTGGAAGACATCGCCCGCCGTCTGCCCCGCGCCAACCACCAGAATGCGGTAGCGCCCCTCCGGGGACGGACAGTTGCGCTCGACGCTGGACTTGGTGCGGCTCGAGTGGGCGATGCGTCCGCAGGCCGTCTCGGCGATGCCGTTGGGCATGCGCGGCCGGCCGCCAACACCGACCGAGATGTTGCGCGCCCGAAGCACAGAGACCTTGCCGCTCTCCGTATCACGCGCCGTGAGCCGCAGGAGACCAACGCTCCCGTCCGCCGCCTCGACCGGCTCGACCTCCTCCACCTGCAATCCATAGGAGACCTGCCTGGCAAAGAAACCCGCAACCCACAGGTAGTAGTCGCTGAACTCCTTGCGGGACGGGAAGAAGGTGCGCAGGTTGATGAACTCGTGCAGCCGCTTCTGCTCGAACAGATAGCTGAGGAAGGTGAACCGGCTTTGCGGATTGCGCATCAGGGCGAGATCCTTGAGGAAATTCACCTGAAGCTTGGAGTCGGGAAGCAGCATGTCCGGATGCCAGACAACTTCCCGTCGCTGCTCCAGAAAAACCGGTTGCGAGAGTGGATAGCCACCGTCCTCGGACATCTCGCGGGCCGCGACCGCAATCGCCAGATGCGACGGCCCGAAGCCAATGCCAACCAGATCGTGAATATGGTCGTAAGGTGCTGTGAGCATGGCCCAACCCGCGTTCGAAAAGAAATTGACGCAGAATAAAAATTCAAAACTGACGTTACGTAGATTACATTCACACCCATTAACCATCAAGTGAAAATCGTATTTATTGCTACCTATGAGGGAATTATATGTCTTTCGACCTTGGAAACCCAGTTGATTCAATGTCCATCCGAATTTCGGTGGGGCATGAATCATATTCCTCAAAATTAGGCACCGCATTCTCTTGAGACCCGGGGGAATTTTGAAGTCGGATCACGCTTTTACCGATCTGCGCAGCTCTGCCGGAAGGCACGCGACCTCCCGACAGAGCCGATGAATGGAACGTCAGCCATACAGGCTCAATCCGCGGTCTCCCGGGCCCGGGTGCGGAATGGGCAGCCGCTTGCCGGCGGCTCGTTGGTGTCCTTCAAACCGTATTGCCACCATTCGATCTCACCTGCCTCGTAGGAGCCGAGCATCGGACTGTGCGGCTGGCCGTCGTAGTCCTCGATCCGCGTGCGAATGCGTTCGCGGATCAACCGCCCCTGTGGATTGTCGCCGGCGACGACATCGAAACGCTCCCGCGGATTGATGACAAGGGTGAGAGCCGGGCCGAGATTGCGGCTTTGCCGGATCCGGTGGGCCGGGCTGCTCATGTTGACGAACAGCTGCATGCCGTCGAAGCACATGGCCCAATAGGGCGAGTGCGGATCAAGGGAAACGCCCTCAGGCCACGCGGCACGGTCGTTATCGTGCCAGTGTTGCAACACCTGCCAGCCGAAACGGTGGTAGTCCTCGACGGTCTCGCCATGCACATTCTCCGGATTGAACAGCATCACCAGCGGTTCGGCCGTCGCAACGTCGCCATCCCAGGCGCGCGCGCGCGCCAGATAGGCAAGGAGATCCCGGGCTCCCGCATCGAGCGAAGCCGCGTCCAGCCCTTCCGCGAAGGCGAACAGGATGCGGCCCCGCCGGCAGGCAGCCTGGGAAAAGAAGCAAGGAAAGCCGGAGGGCGGACGAAGCCTGGCGAGAAGCGCGCGGGCCGCCTCCCTTTGCCAGCCCTTCATTCCCTTCGCCTCGGCGGATTCGATTTCAGCCTGGTATCTCAATGTCATGGCAGGGCTTCCTCCTGATAGCCCGCCCCCGTCCCGGGGCGCGGGCGGGTTCAGGCCGACCCGGGAGCCCTCGTCGAGGTGCGCCCGTGAAAAGGGACGGCCAAATCGGATTTTCTGACTGGAATTAACCGCGGGCGGGACGCGGCAAACGGAAGAGCACGCGAAGGGACCGGCCCGCCGACCTGCGCCAGGGCACCCGCTGCCCGCAGCAGCGGCGGGAGGCGCGCCGACCGCCTCGAAGTTCCCGCGCCCGGTCTGCAGCCTTCGGTCATGTGCCGCCATCCCCGGCTGCGGCACAGCCAGGGCGCCCCGTCCTCTTTCACAGCCGCGTGCCTCGCCCTCGGGTTCCCGGACAAGGGCGGCATGTGCCCGTGAGTTGTGCCCCCATCCTAGCGCAACTATTTTGAAAGGCGCGTGGCGATCAATCGACGGAAAGGGGGACGACGGCGGGGAGCGAGACCTTCGGCCGCGGGCTCGGTGACGTGTGGTGGTGGCCGGGCGAGCCGATGCGCGGGACGAGGTCGACGTCGATGGCCGATTGCACCCTGCCGGGCAGCGCGCTACGACTAGATTCCCCTTGCACCTTCAGGATCTTCCCATGTCTCAGGAAACCGGCGAAAGCCTGCCCGAAACGCCGGCGATCATCATCGACGAGGCGATTGCCCAGGCCAATATCGCCCGCCTGCAGGCCCATTGCGACGCGCGCGGCGTCCGCCTCCGGCCGCACATCAAGACGCACAAGCTGCCGCGCTTCGCCCGCGCCCAGGTCGAGGCCGGCGCAAGCGGCATCACCTGCCAGAAGATCAGCGAAGCCGAGATCATGGCGGATGGCGGGATCGACGACATCCTGATCACCTACAACATCGTCGGAGACGCAAAGCTGAAGCGTCTGCGCGCACTGGCCGGGCGCCTGCGCCACCTCGGCGTCACCGCCGACAGCGCCGCGACCGTCGACGGGCTGTCGTCCGCCTTTGCAGACGAGCCCCGCCCGCTCGAGGTGCTGGTGGAATGTGACACCGGAGCCGGACGCTGCGGCGTGCAGACGCCGCGGGAGGCTGCCGATCTCGCCGCCCGGATCAACGCCGCACCTGGCCTGTCCTTCGGCGGGCTGATGACCTTTCCCGCCGTCGGCGACATGACCGGCGTCGCCCGCTTCATGCGTGAGGCACTTGCCCTGCTCGATGAACGCGGGATCGCCTGCCCTGATGTGTCGAGCGGCGGCACGCCGGACATGTGGAAGGCCGGAGACGAGGACATCGTCACCGAGTACCGGGCGGGAACCTACATCTTCAACGACCGCGCCGTGGTCGCCAGCGGCGCCTGCACGCTCGAAGACTGCGCGGTGAAGGTTCATGCAACGGTGGTTTCCACCCCGACACCGAACCGAGCCGTGGTCGATGCCGGCTCCAAGACACTGACCACCGACCTTTTCGGCCAGACCGGCCACGGAACCGTGATCGGCCATCCCGAGGCGAAGGTCGTCGGCCTCAGCGAGGAGCACGGCGTCATCCACACGCCGAAGGCTGGCAGTTTTCAGGTGGGCGAGCGCATCGAGATCGTGCCGAACCACGTCTGCGTCGTCGTCAACATGTTCGACACGGCATGGCTGCGCCGCAAGGACGGCACGCTCGAGGAAATCGCCATCGACGCGCGCGGCAAGGTCACCTGAGCGACCGGGAGGCTCAGGCCGGCTCGAACTCGTCCGGATCGAAAAAGTCGGCGTGGGCGGCGCGGATTTCCGAGATGATGCCGGCGATCCGGCTCAGGTGCGCGCGCATGCGGGAGATGGCGAGCGTCTCGTCGCCATCACGCATCGCCTCCAGGATCTCGACGTGGTCGACAAGCGCGAGCCGCGCACCGTTTTCCAGCGAGAGATAGCGCACCCGGTCCATGTGAGCCTTGTTGTCGCGGATCAGCGCCCAGACATGGCCATGGCCGGCAAGTTCGCAGATGCGATTGTGGAAGGCATCGTCGAGCGCGTGGAAGCCCGGGCGGTCGTCGTCCTCCACCGCCAGGCGCTGCTGCGCGATGAGATCGGCGAGGTCCGTCAGCGCCGCACCGTCGACATTGGCCATGGCCGCACGCATGATCTCCAGCTCCAGCGCGGTTCGCACGAACCGCGCGCGCAGCACGGCCTCCACCGAGATCGGCGTGACGACGGTGGCGCGCTGCGGGCGCACGAGCAGGAAGCCCTGCTGCGACAGCCTGTAGAAGGCATCGCGCACCGGTTGCCGGCTGACGCCCATGCGCCGCGCCACATCCGCTTCCGACAGTTTGGTGCCCGGCAGCAGATCGAGACCGACGACACGGTCGTAGAGTTCCTGGAACACGAGGTCCGTCACCGACGGCCCGCGCGTCAGGTCGAGCGTCCTGAGTTTGATCTGCTCGTTCATGCCAGCCGGCACTCCCCCGTCGAACCCGTTTCGTTTCAAGTTTCCTGTCCCCTCCCGCTGGCGGACGGCTCGGCTTATGGCATTCGCCGGCGGTCAACACCAGCACCCGCACGCCCCCAGCCCTCCCGCGCAGGAGACAACGGACGCCGCGGTCGTTTTCCACCACCCGCCGCCATCGCTTGCGTCCAGGGGTCGCAGCGGAAAATTCTCGCAGGCATCGCCAGCGCCACCCCGCTAGTGTCGCAAGTCGCGAGTCATCGCGCGATCACCTGCGCGCGATCCTCCTTCGCCAGGTCACGCTCCGCCGCCACTTACCGTCCGGCAGCCCGGATCCGCCTGTCGCGAAGCGTGATTGACTCCGCTTGCAGACTAACATATTAGCTTACTAGACGATCTGCCACCCCAAAATGCGGCCTGCCCGCCGGGGGGCATCTGGAGGTCAGAATGGCGCTTTTGAGCGACGACCGGTTGTTTCCGGTCGAGGAGAAGACACGCGGGCTCGCCCGCTCGATCTATGGAACGATCAAGGATCTTCCCATCGTCAGCCCGCATGGGCACACGGACCCTGCATGGTTCGCGTGCAACGATCGTTTTCCCGATCCCGCCCGGCTCTTCGTCGTGCCGGATCACTATGTCTTCCGCATGCTGTGCTCGCAGGGCGTCCAGCTCGCCGACCTTGGCGTGCCGCGCGCCGACGGCGGCTCAACCGAGCAGGATCCACGCCGGATCTGGCGTACCTTCGCGACCCACTTCCATCTCTTCCGCGGCACCCCCTCGTCCATGTGGCTGAACCACGCCTTCCAGGAGGTTTTCGGCCTGGACGTGCCGCTTTCGGCCGACACCGCCGACCACTGTTACGATCACATCGACGCCTGCCTGGCGCGGCCGGAATTCAGGCCACGCGCCCTGTTCGAACGCTTCAACATCGAGGTGATCTCGACCACCGAGGCCGCGCTCGACCCGCTCGACCACCATCGCGCGATCCGCGACAGCGGCTGGGGCGGACGCGTCATCACCGCCTATCGGCCGGACAGTGTCATCGATCCCGAGTTCGAGGGCTTCGTCGACAATGTCGCGGCCTTGGGGCAGCTCACCGGCGAGGACACCACGACCTTGGCCGGCTATCTCGCCGCCCATCGCGCCCGCCGCGCCTATTTCAAGACATTCGGCGCCACCTCCTCGGACCACGGCGCACCGAGCGCGCGCACCGAGGACCTTCCCCGCGCCGAGGCGGAGCGGATCTTCGGCAAGGCGCTGTCCGGCACCTGCACGGCGGAAGAAGCGGACGCCTTTCGCGGCCACATGTTGACCGAGATGGCGCGCATGAGCCTCGACGACGGGCTGGTGATGCAGATCCATCCGGGCTCGTTCCGCAACCATTCAAGCCTGGTCATGGGGCAGTACGGGCGCGACAAGGGCTTCGACATTCCAACACGCACCGACTACGTGCGCGCGCTCAAGCCGATGCTTGACGCCGTCGGCATGGAACCGGGCCTGACGATCATCCTCTTCACGCTGGACGAGACCGCCTATTCGCGCGAGCTCGCCCCGCTTGCCGGCGTCTATCCGACGCTGCGCCTCGGCCCGCCGTGGTGGTTTCACGACAGCCCGGAAGGCATGCGCCGTTTCCGCGAAATGGCGACCGAGACGGCCGGTTTCTACAACACCGTCGGCTTCAACGACGACACGCGCGCGTTCTGTTCGATCCCCGCCCGCCACGATGTGGCGCGCCGGGTCGACGCGGCATTCCTCGCAACACTTGTCGAGACCGGGAGGCTCGGCGAGAGCGAGGCATACGAGGTCGCACATGACCTCACTTATCGCCTGGTGAAGGGAGCCTACAAACTCTGACGTCATCAGGTCGGTTCGGTTTTCAGGGAGGAACTGAGCATGACTTTCATGAAGAGCATGACCGCAGCCTTTGCGCTGCTTGCCGCCTCGACCCTCACGGCCGGGGCGGCTGACAAGATCCTGAGGTCCTCGGACACGCATCCCGACGGCTACCCCACCGTGGAGGCGGTGAAATACATGGGTCAGCTTCTCGAGGAACGCACCGGAGGCCGCCTCGGCATCGAGGTCTTCCATTCCGCCCAGCTCGGGCAGGAAAAGGATACCATCGAACAGACGCAGTTCGGCGTCATCGACATGAACCGCGTCTCGCTGGGGCCGTTCAACAACATCATCGAGGAGACCCAAATCCCCTCGTTGCCCTATATCTTCCGTTCGGTCGACCACATGCACAAGGTCATGGACGGCCCCGTCGGTGACGAGATCCTCGCCGCTTTCGCCGATCACGACCTGATCGGCCTTGCCTTCTACGATGGCGGATCGCGGTCCTTCTACAACAGCCAGAAGCCGATCAAGTCCATGGACGATCTCTCGGGCATGAAGTTCCGGGTGATGCAGTCCGACCTTTTCGTCGACATGGTCGGCGCGCTCGGCGCCAATGCCACGCCGATGCCCTATGGCGAGGTCTACTCCTCGATCCAGACCGGTGTCATCGACGGCGCGGAGAACAACTGGCCGTCCTTTGAGAGCTCCGGCCACTACGAGGTCGCCAAGTACTACACGCTCGACCAGCATCTGATCGTGCCTGAAGTGCTAGTGATGTCGAAGAAGTCCTGGGAGGCGCTGTCCGAGGAGGACCAGAAGATCGTACGCCAGGCAGCCCGGGACTCCGTGCCCCACATGCGCAAGCTCTGGGCCGAGCGTGAAGCGGCTTCCGAGGCGAAGGTGCGCGAGTCAGGCGTCGAGATCATCACCGACATCGACAAGACGCCCTTCATCGACGCGATGAAGCCGGTCTACGCGAAGTATGTCACCTCCGACAAGCTGAAGGATATGGTCGCCCGCATCCAGGCGACCGAGTAACTCAGCCGGCCCCGCGTGCCCGCGGCACGGCAGTGCGCCGTGGGCACGCTCCCGCCAGGAGAGACGACAGTGCAAATCCTGATGACTCGCGTTGCGAAGGTCACCGGGCGGATAGCAAGGATATCGCTTTGGCTTTCCGGAGCCGGCCTCGTCCTGATGACCGCCTTCATCACCATCCAGGTGTTCTTCCGCTACCTCCTCAACGACAGCCAGTCCTGGACAGAGCCGGCCTCGGTCATGCTGATGGGATGGTTCATCTTCCTGGGCGCGGCCGTCGGCATACGCGAGGGCTATCACCTGTCCTTCGACGTGCTGCTCTACGTGCTGCCCCAGCGCGTCAAGCTGGCGTTCTATTCGGTCTCCGATGCGGTCGTCGTCGCCTTCGGCGGCGGCATGATCTGGTTCGGAAGCCAGCTCGCGGAGAAGACCGCGGCCAACAAGCTCCCCTCGCTCGGCATCTCCGGCGCGTTCGACTTCCTGCCGCTGGTCGCCGGCGGCATCCTCATCATTCTGTTCTCGCTCGAACGCCTTGCACGCCGCGCCGCCGGCATGCCGACAGCGCGCTTCGGCGAGGTCGATCCGCAGGAGTGATCGCGTGGAACTCCTTGTCCTGTTCGGGTCCTTCACGGTCCTGCTTCTCATCGGCACGCCGGTCGCTTTCTGCCTCGGAGTCTCCTCCTTCGCGACGATCCTCTATATGGGCCTGCCGCCGGTTGTCGTCTTCCAGCGCCTGAACTCCGGCGTTTCGGTCTTCGCCCTGATGGCGATTCCCTTCTTCATTTTCGCCGGCGAACTGATGGTGCGCGGCGACATCGCCCGCCGCCTCGTGGCTCTCGCCGGATCGCTGGTCGGCCATCTGCGCGGCGGCCTCGGCCAGGTCAACATCACCGCCTCCGTCCTCTTCGGCGGCATCTCCGGCTCGGCCGCGGCCGATGCTTCCGCCATCGGCGGGCTGATGATCCCGCAGATGAAGGAGCGCGGCTACGACGTCGACTACGGCGTCAACGTCACCGTCGTCTCCTCGATCATCGCGCTGATGCTGCCGCCCTCACACAACATGATCATCTACTCGATCTCGGCGGGCGGGCGCATTTCCATCGCCGACCTCTTCACCGCCGGCATCATTCCCGGCCTGATCCTGGCACTGAGCCTGATGGTGTCCGCCTGGTACGTGGCGAAGCAGCGCGGTTATCCGGTCGAGCGCTTCAGCGGCTGGTCCGCCATCGGCGGGCTCTTCGTCAACGCCATCCCCGGCCTCGTGCTCATCCTCATCATCTTCGGCGGCGTACGCTCGGGCATCTTCACCGCCTCGGAGAGCTCCTGCATCGCCGTGGTCTACGCACTCTTCGTGACCGTGGTCGCCTACCGCACGATGCACTGGAACGCCTTCGTCGGCGCGACGACGGCGGCGGTGCGAACAACGGCCATGGTGTTGCTCGTGATCGGTTGCGCGGCCTCCTTCGGCTGGCTGCTGGCCTATCTGCGGGTGCCGGGAACCCTGGTTGCCCTGATGCAGCACGTCTCGGAAAATCCGATCGTCGTTCTGCTTCTGATCAACGTGCTGCTGCTGTTCCTCGGCACGTTCATGGACATGTCGCCGCTGATCGTCATCACCACGCCGATCTTCCTGCCCGTCGCACAGGCCTTCGGCGTCGATCCGGTGCACTTCGGGGTGATCCTGATCCTCAATCTCGGCATCGGGCTGTGCACGCCACCGGTGGGCGCCGTGCTCTTCGTCGGCTGCGCCGTGGGACGGATCACCGTCTGGGACGCGGTGAAAACGATCTGGCCGTTCTATTTCGCCGCCGTCTTCACCCTGCTTCTCGTCACCTACATCCCGGCGCTGTCCATGTGGCTGCCGTCGCTCTTCCACTGAGGAAACCTCCGCCATGTCGACCACCAGCCCGTTCCCAGCGGTTGCCGCCGATCCCGGCGTCACCCGCCAGGTGCTCGCCGAAAACCCGCAGATGATGGTCGTCTCCTTCACCTTCGAGGAAGGCGCGCAAGGCGCGCTGCACGCCCACCCCCACGTCCAGTCGACATACGTGGAACGGGGGCGCTTCTCCTTCACGCTCTCAGGCGAAACCTTCGAGGTCGGCCCCGGCGACAGTTTCGTCATCCCCTCGGGCGCGGTGCACGGCTGCCGCTGCCTGGAGGCGGGCCGGCTGATCGACGGCTTCACGCCGCGCCGCGACGATTTTCTCTGATCTCTGAAACCGAAGTCCCGAAAGGACACGCCATGCTCAGCGTCGAGACCCGCCACGCCGTCCATCAGGACCACGCCCGGCACATGGACACCGGCGAACTGCGCGATCACTTCCGCGTCGCCGACATCTTCGCCGAAGGCGAGATCCGGCTGGTCTACACACACTACGACCGTTTCGTCGTCGGCGGCGCCGTTCCCGGGGGCGGCAGCCTGACGCTCGACAAGGTCGAGGAAACGCGCACGAAGACCTTTCTCGAGCGCCGCGAGATGGCGGTGGTCAACATCGGCGATGCCGGCAGGATCGAGGCCGGCGGCACAACCTACGAACTGGCGCGCGGCGATGTGCTTTACCTCGGCCAGGGCACGGGCGCGGTCACTTTCTCCGGCGCCGGGCGCTTCTACATCACCTCCGCGCCCGCACACCGCGCCCTGCCAGCCCGCCTCATCACCATCGCGGAATCCAACGCGGTCAGGCTCGGTGCCGTTGAAACCTCCAACAAGCGCACCATCAACCAGTTCGTCCATCCGCTGGTGATGGAAAGCTGCCAGCTCGTCCTCGGCTACACCACGCTCGAGGACGGCTCCGTCTGGAACACCATGCCCGCCCACATCCACGACCGGCGCATGGAGGCCTATCTCTATTTCAACATGGCCGACGACCAGCGCATCCTGCACCTGATGGGCGAGCCGGACGAGACCCGCCACCTTGTGCTGGCGAACGAGGAAGGCGCCCTGTCGCCGCCCTGGTCGATCCACTGCGGCGCGGGCACGGGCAGCTACACCTTCATCTGGGCGATGGCCGGCGACAACGTCGACTACACCGACATGGACTTCATCCAGATGGGCGACCTGAAATGAGCGGGGCGTTCTCCCTCTCCGGCCGCAAGGCACTGGTGACCGGCGCCAACACCGGCATCGGCCAGGCGATTGCCGTGGCACTTGCCGCCGCCGGAGCCGAGGTGACCTGCGCCGGGCGGCGCGATTGCGACGAAACGCTGGCGAAGATCGCCCTTGCCGGTGGGCGGGCCTCGTCGCAGCTTCTCGATTTCGCGGACCCGATGGCCGCCCGCCACACCTTCGCGGGCGCCGGCTACACGATCCTGATCAACAACGCCGGCATCATCCGGCGCAACGACAGTGCCGAGTTCTCCGAAGCCGACTGGGACGATGTGATCGACACCAACCTGAAGGCCCTGTTCTTCACCTCGCAGGCCTTCGGCCGCGAACTCCTTGCGCGCGGCGCGGGGGGCGCGGTCGTCAACATCGCCTCGTTGCTCTCTTTTCAGGGCGGCATCCGCGTGCCCTCCTATACCGCCGCCAAGCATGGCGTGGCCGGCGTCACCAAGATCCTCGCCAACGAGTGGGCGGCGGACGGCATCAACGTCAACGCCATCGCTCCCGGCTACATCGCCACCAACAACACCGAGGCTCTGCGCGCGGATCCCGCGCGCAACCGGTCGATCCTCGACCGCATTCCCGCCGCGCGCTGGGGAGAACCGGAAGACATTGCCGGGACGGCGGTCTTCCTGTGCTCTCCGGCCGCGCGCTATATCCATGGCACTGTGATTCCCGTAGATGGAGGCTGGCTTGCCCGCTGATTTTCCCCGCCTGACCCGTTCCGCCGCATCCCGCCACGCAGCAGGCATCGTCCACCTGGGTCTCGGCGCCTTTTTCCGCGCCCACGGCGCAATCTACATCGCCGAGGCAATGGCCGCCTCCGGCGGCGACTGGGGCATCATCGGCGTGTCGCTGAAACGCCCCGACCAGCGCGACCGGCTGAAGCCGCAGGGCTGCGCCTATACAGCGCTCGAGCTCGGGCCCGAGGGCGAGACGCCGCGCGTCATCGAGGTGATCGAGGACGTCCTGGTCGCCCCCGAGGATCCGGCCGCCGTCGTCGCCGCCATGGCCGACCCAGGCGTGAAGATCGTCTCGCTGACCGTCACCGAGAAAGGCTACTGCCACCAGCCCGCCACCGGCAGGCTGATGCGCGAGCACCCGGATATCGAGACCGATCTTGCCCGGCCCGACGCCCCCGCCTCGGCGCCCGGCTTCATCGTGCGCGCGCTCCAGGCGCGCCGCGCCGCGGGGCTGCCGCCCTTCACCGTGATGAGTTGCGACAACCTGCCCGACAACGGCCGGCTGCTGAAGGGGGTCGTGCTCGACCTCGCCCGCCTGATCGAGCCCGCGCTCGCCGACTGGATCGAGGCGGAAGCCGAGTTCCCCGCGACCATGGTCGACCGCATCGTGCCGGCGACCAAGGACGAGGATCTCGACCGCGTCGCGGCCCTGACCGGGAGACGCGACGAAAGCCCGGTCATGCACGAGCCCTTCCGCCAGTGGGTCGTGGAGGACGACTTCGTCGGCGGCGCGCGCCCGGATTTCGCCGCCGTCGGCGTCGAGCTGGTCAAGGATGTCGCGCCTTACGAGGCAATGAAACTGCGATGTCTCAACGGCACCCACAGCACACTCGCCTATCTCGGCTACCTGGCCGGCTTCGAGACGATTGCCGAGACGGTCGCCGACCCGGCATTCGCGCGTTTCATCACGCGGGTCTGGGATGAGGAAATCATCCCCGGCCTGACGCCGCCGCCGGGCGTGTCGCTGACCGACTACTCCCGCGCGCTGCTTGCCCGCTACGCCAACCCGGGCATCCGTCACCGCACCTGGCAGATCGCCATGGACGGTTCCCAGAAGCTGCCGCAACGCATTCTGACGCAACTTGCGGAGGGCATCGCCGCCGGCCGGCCGATGGCGGGCCTCACCCTGGCGGTGGCCGCGTGGATGCGCTACGTCGGCGGCACCGACGAGACCGGCGCGGAAATCGACGTGCGCGATCCGATGGCCGATCGGCTGAGGGAACTGTCGAACGGCGCGGCCGATCCGGCCGGCAAGGTCGCGGCCCTTCTTGGCGTCACCGAGATCTTCCCGCAGGAACTCGCCGCGAACACGGCGTTCCGCCAGCGCCTGACCGCGGCCTATGAGACCCTTGCCGACAAGGGTGCCCGCAAGGCGGTCGAGGGCTGCCATGCGTGAAAGCTGGCGCTGGTACGGGCCGCTCGACCGGATCCGTCTCGACGAGATCGCCCAGACCGGCGCCGGTGGCATCGTCACCGCGCTTCACGAAATCCCCTACGGCGAGATCTGGACGGTGGAAGCGATCGAGGCGCGACAGCGCCTCATCGCCGACGCCGGCCAAGGCCAGGAGTGGGTCGTCGTGGAAAGCCTGCCGGTGCACGAGAGGATCAAGCGTGGCGAGGGATCCCTCTCCACGCTCTTCTCCAACTACCGCCAGTCGATGGCGAACCTCGCCGCCGCCGGGGTCGCGACGATCTGCTACAATTTCATGCCACTGATCGACTGGACGCGCACGGAGCTCACCCGCCCGGTGGCCGGCGGCGGAACGGCGCTGCGCTTCGATGCGGCGCAAATGTGCGCGCTTGAGATGTTCATGCTGGAGCGCGAGGAGGCGGAGGCCGACTATTCGAGCGATGTACGGGCGCGCGCGAAATGCTGGTTCGATGCGTCGGGAACGCGCGAAAGGGAGCAGGTCGTCGCAGCCGTGATGGCTGGCCTGCCCGGCGCTTACGACCGCTACGACATTCCCGGCCTGCGAAAGGCTCTCGCCGCCTACCGGGACATCGACGCGGGCGCGCTGCGGGCGAATTACGCCCGCTTTCTCGCCGAGGTCATTCCAGCCGCGCGCGAACTGGGCATACGCCTGTGCGTACATCCCGACGATCCGCCGCGCGACATTCTCGGCCTGCCCCGCGTCGTCTCGAATGCCGAGGACATCGCCTTCGTACTTGACTGCCAGGACACGCTCGAGAACGGGCTGACGCTCTGCTCGGGCTCGCTTGGCGCAAATCCGGCGAACGACGTGCCTGCGATCGCACGCCGTTTCGCCGGGCGCATTCACTTCGCCCATTTGCGCAACGTGCGCAAGGAGCCGGACGGCAGCTTCGAGGAGGCCGCGCATCTTGGCGGCGACACCGACATGGTGGCGCTGGTCGCGACCCTTCTCGCCGAGGAAGGCCGTCGCGCGGCGCAGGGGCGCACCGACAGCGAGATCCCCTTTCGCCCCGATCACGGCCACGAACTGCTGTCGGACAGCGACCGCGACACCCATCCGGGGTATCCGCTGATCGGGCGCATGCGCGGCCTCGCCGAGCTGCGCGGCGTGATCGCCGCCCTCAGCCACGAGAAGACCCGCCACGGCTGATGCCGGATGGTGCTGCAGCGCGCTTGATCCGACGCGAACACGCGCCTATCGTGATTCGACGATGTGCGATGCAAGAGGCGGGGCAGCATGGCGGAAACGGGCGATGCACAACACGATGAGGCCGGCGACGACAGCGAAGTCGCCATCGCCGCGCTCGGCCGCGCCCTCGCCCATCCCGCGCGGGTGCGCATCGTTCGCCTGCTGCTGGAACGCGGACCGCTGATCGGCGCCGATCTGGTGGCAGCGCTCGGACTGGCGCAATCGACCGTCTCCGAGCACCTGCGCATCCTGAGGGAGGGCGGCCTCGTTGGCGGACGGAGCATGCGCCCGCGCGTCGCCTATTCGCTCAATCCAGAAGCCCTCGGCCCGCTTGCCGATCTGCTGCTCGAGATCCTGGAAGAGGTCCCGGCGGACGCCGTCGACTGAGGCCTGCGGCAGCGCGCGCCTCCCTGCCTCACTTGCGGTCGACGGGACCGACATCGAGCAACGGCGAGGCGTCGATGCCGCCAGCGTTGAGCATGTCGCCGATCCGCTCGAGCGAGGCAACGATCATCGCCTGCTCCCAGTCGCGCAGGCTCGCGAACTGTTGCTCGAACACCTGGTGCAGCGGGTCGGGCGCCGACTTCAGCATCTCCAGCCCGGCCTCGGTTGCCCGCACCCAGACGATGCGCCTGTCGGTGTTGCCGCGCGTGCGCGTGACAAGCTCGCGCGCCTCCAGCTTGTCGAGCAACGACGTCGCCGTCGCCTGCCCGACGCCGGCGCGCTTGGAGATCGCCTTCGGCGTCGTCTCCTGCGCCTCGGCGACGATGGACAGGACGATGAACTGCGGTGTCGTCAGCCCTGTCGCGCGCGCGAGCGTGCGCGCGTTGAGTTCAGTCGCCCGCAGGATTCGCCTGAGCGCAATGAGACTCGTCTGTACCCTGTCTTCCATGATCGCCCCCTTTAAGCCCCTTGTTAGCAGACGAACCTTATTTCGATAATCGAATTTTATACCTACCGAAACACCGCAGAAACGCTAGCATTTTCGAGCAAACTCGGACACGCACCCCTGGCTAGGGTTGAAAAATATTTCGATAGACATATTATCCACCCCGAACGAAACGGGGATCCCATGACGCTCACGAAGGTTTCCAAAGACACGCCGACAGGCGACGACATCACCCTCCGAAAGCCGCGCGCAGAGGACGGGGCCGCAATCTGGCGGCTTATCGGCAGCTGCGCGCCGCTCGATGAGAACTCCATGTACTGCAACCTTTTGCAGTGCGATCACTTTGCGGACACCTGCGTCCTTGCCGAACGCGCTTCCGACGGCGAGGTTCTTGGCTGGGTGTCCGGTTACCTTCTGCCCGACGATCCAGAGACGCTGTTCATCTGGCAGGTCGCCGTTTCCGACGCGGCCAAGGGCAAGGGTCTGGCCAAGCGCCTTCTGGCAGAAGCCCTTGATCGCGACGCATGCTCCGACGTCCGGCGCATGAAGACCACCATCACCGCCGACAACGCGGCGAGCTGGGGTCTGTTCACGTCCTTCGCGCGCCGTCAGGGCGGTGTGCTCGACAGAGAGCCGCATTTCCGCAAGGACGCACACTTCGACGGCGAGCATGCCACCGAGCATATGGTGACAATCCGCTTCGCCGAGGCCGTGAAGAAGGCTGCCTGACTGGCGCCACCGCGGCCACTTGATGAAGTTCCAGAATATGAGGATTACAATGACGACCGTCGACAACGACGACCGTGCCATTTTTGCGCGCCGCGAGTCCGAGGCGCGCAGCTATTGCCGCAGCTTTCCGACCGTGTTCGAGAGCGCGCAAGGCGCGGAGCTGAAGGGTGCGGACGGACGCACCTACATCGACTTCCTGGCCGGCTGTTCCTCGCTGAACTACGGCCACAATGATCCGGTCATGAAGCAGGCGCTGATCGACTATATCACCGCCGACGGCGTGACCCACGGCCTGGACATGCACACCTCAGCGAAGGCTGCCTTCCTCACGAGCTTCGAGGATCGGATCCTCAAGCCGCGGGGCATGGATCACCGTGTGATGTTCATGGGCCCGACCGGCACCAATGCCGTCGAGGCGGCGATGAAGATCGCCCGCAAGGCAACCGGCCGCAGCAATATCATCGCCTTCACCAGCGGCTTCCACGGCGTGACGCTCGGCGCGCTCGCGGCGACCGGCAACGGCTACCACCGCGGTGGCGCCGGCACCGGGCTCGGCCAGGTGACGCGCATGCCCTATGACGCCAGCCTCGGCGACGGCGTCGACACGGCCGACATCCTGGAGAAAATGCTCTCCAATCCGTCGAGCGGCATCGATGCTCCCGCCGCTGTGCTTCTGGAGATCGTGCAGGGCGAGGGTGGCCTCAACGCCGCACGCCCCGAGTGGGTGCGCCGCGTCGCAGAGATCGCCCGCGCCAACGGCGCCCTGCTGATCATCGACGACATTCAGGCAGGCTGCGGCCGCACCGGCGGCTTCTTCAGCTTCGACAGGCTTGGGATCGTCCCCGACCTGGTCACCATGGCGAAGTCGCTTTCCGGCTTCGGATTGCCGCTGGCCGCCGTTCTGGTGCGCCCGGAGCACGACATTCTCGGCCCGGCCGAGCACAACGGCACGTTCCGTGGCAACAACCACGCCTTCGTCACGGCCCGCGTCGCGCTTGAGACTTATTGGGCAGACGACACGTTCCGGCTTGGCGTCGAAACGCGCGCCGAACTGCTCGAGAAGCGCCTGCGGAAGGTCTCGGACCACATTCCGGGGTCCCGCCTCAAGGGACGCGGCATGATGCGCGGCGTCGACGTGGGGTCGGGCGAGCTTGCCTCGGAGATCTGCAAGGCCTGCTTCGCGGAAGGTCTCATCATCGAGACATCCGGCGCCCATGACGAGGTGGTGAAGGTGCTCGCGCCTCTCAACATCGACCTCGACCTGTTCACGCGCGGCCTCGACATCCTCGAGGAGGCTGTCGGCCAGCGCATGGAATCAACTCGTATTGCAGCGGAGTAACCACAGATGATCATTCGCGACTTCAACAAGGTGCGCAACACCGAGCGCGAGGTGAGCAACGAGCGCTGGACCAGCGTCCGTCTGCTGCTCAAGGACGACAACATGGGCTTCAGCTTCCACATCACCATCCTGGAGGCGGGAAGCGAGCACAAGTTCCACTACAAGAACCATTTCGAGAGCGTCTACTGCATGGCCGGCGAGGGCTCGATCACCGACATCGCCACCGGCGAGACCCACGAGATCCGCCCCGGCGTCATGTACGCGCTCGACAAGCACGACGAGCATATCCTGCGCGCCAAGACCGAGCTGCACATGGCCTGCTGCTTCAATCCGCCGGTCACCGGCACCGAGGTGCACCGGGCCGACGGCTCCTATGCGCCCGCGGACGAAGCTGCCTGAGGCAGGCCCGCGTCCGGGCGGCATCGCGCCGGCCCCGGGCCTCATGACGAAACGCTCGAGGGGGACGGCTTGCCGTTCCCCTCTCGCCCCTCACGACAGGACCCTGAGCTTCACCATGACCGACATCGCTGCCCGAAAGACCCCCGAAACCGACACCGAGGCCGCCTCGCCCGCGTCCGGCACGGGCCACACGGTCGAGAAGATCGGCGGCACCTCCATGAGCCGCGCCCGGGAGCTCATGGACACGATCCTGATCGGCGACCGGCCGGAAGAAAGCCTGTACGGCCGCGCCTTCGTCGTGTCCGCCTTTGGTGGCGTTACCAACCTGCTTCTGGAAGACAAGAAGACCGGCGCGCCGGGCGTCTATGCGCTCTTTGCCGACGCCGACGAACACCATGGCTGGATCGAGGCCCTCGACGGCGTCTCCCGTGCCATGCGCGAGATCAATGCCGATCTGTTCGACGAGGCGGCGGACCGCCAGGACGCCGACGACTTCGTGCGCGAGCGCATCGAGGGCGCGCGCGGCTGTCTTCTCGACCTTCAGCGCCTTTGCTCCTACGGCCATTTCCACCTGTCGGAGCACATGCACACGATCCGCGAGCTTCTCGCCGGCCTCG
The DNA here is from genome assembly GCF_048268045.1 of Stappia sp. Lineage (GTDB taxonomy): Bacteria > Pseudomonadota > Alphaproteobacteria > Rhizobiales > Stappiaceae > Stappia. The sequence goes on along the minus strand of NZ_JBLWWG010000008.1, from coordinate 105,479 downwards.
GCGAGGCGCACTCGGCGACCTGTCTCGCGCTGATGCTGCGCCGGCGCGGCGTCAACGCGCGCGCCCTCGACCTTTCGGGGTGGCGCGACGAGAACCAGCCGACGCTGGAAGAGCGCATCGGCAATGCCTTCGACCAGGTCGACATCACCCGCGAACTGCCGATCGTCACGGGCTACGCCCAGTGCCGCGAGGGGTTGATGCGCGAGTATGACCGCGGCTACTCCGAAGTGACCTTCGCCGTGACCGCCGCCCTCACCGGCGCGCGCGAGGCGATCATTCACAAGGAGTTCCACCTTTCCAGCGCCGATCCCCGCCTTGTCGGCGAGGACCGGGTCCGCAAGATCGGTCGCACCAACTACGACGTCGCGGATCAGCTCTCCAACATGGGCATGGAGGCGATCCATCCGAACGCCGCCAAGACCCTGCGCCAGGCGGGCGTTCCGCTGCGCGTGACCAATGCCTTCGAGCCGGAGGATCCGGGCACGCTCATCGACGCGGAAGCCGCCGAGAAGTCCGGCGTCGAGCTCGTCACCGGACTGCCCGTCACCTCGCTCGAGCTGTTCGAGCAGGACATGGTCGGCGTCAAGGGTTACGACGCCGCGATCCTGGAAGTGCTCACCCGCCATCAGGTGCGCATCATCTCCAAGACCTCCAATGCCAACACGATCGTCCATCACGTCGAGGCACCGCTGAAGATCCTCAAGCGCGTGGAAAAAGACCTGACGACGAAATATCCGTCGGCCCGCATCACCAGCCGACGCGCGGCCATCGTCTCGGTCATCGGCCGCGACCTGTCCGGCCTGCGCGTCCCGCTCAACGGCCTCTCGGCGCTGGACGAAGCCGGCATCGAGGTGATCTCCTCGCAGGACACCGGGCGCCGCGTCGACGTGCAGTTCCTCGTCAACGCCGGCAAGATGAACGACGCGGTGCGCGCGCTTCATGCCCGTTTCTGCGAAGGCACGGAAGCCGTCGCCTCGGGCAAGGACGCAGAAATGTCGCGGGCGGCCTGACGCCGGCAACCTGACAACCGGCCCCGCCGGAACCGTCAGCGATGACAAACAAGGGCCGGTGCGCGACGCGTGCCGGCCCTTTGTCGTTTCGCCGCCCCGTTCCACGGGAGGAGGAACAGGCCGGTCTTCCAGGACACGGTCTTGATTTTACGCATCATATGAATATATATTTCACATCATATGATAAACACTGACGAGACATGACATGCTGAGACCTGTCGAGATCACCCCTGCCATGCCCCCGGTTCTTGGCCCTGTCGCCGAGCCGGCGGCCGTTGCCTCCATCGTCAAGGCGGTCGTGCGCGCCTGCGAGGCATGGGGCCTCGGCAACACCGAGGCGTCGACGCTGTTCGATGTGCCGCCTGCGACCTGGGGGCGGATGAAGTCGGGAGCGTTTCGCGGACGGCTCGACCAGGACAAGATCACGCGGGCGAGCCTTATCGTCGGCCTCTTCAAGGGCTTGCGCCTGCTCTTCAACGGGCCGCTCGCCACGGGATGGCCGCAGCAGGTCAACACGGGGCCGGGCTTCGACGGCAGGACCCCGGTCGAGATCATGTGCGCGGGCGGCATCCCGGCGATGATGCGCGTGCGCCAGCACATCGACGCGCTTCGGGGCGGCGCGTGAGCGCTGCGAAGGGCCTTGCCCGCCGCCTGTTCACCGAGGAGACGACCGTCCGTCTCATTTCCACCGCCTATATCGACGAGCCGGCGATGGCTCCCCTCGCCGACACGGCCGGGGAACTGGCGATCCTGGAGACGCTCGAGGGGCTCACCTCCCCCCGCCGCTCGCCGCTGCCACCCGTTCCCGGAGGTCTCGACCCGTCCGAACTTCTCGGCGAGGCCGACGGCTATGGCCATACATATGTGAACGCCGCCTTCTGCTACACGCGGACGACGGGCAACCGGTTCAACGGCCCCGAGCGGGGGGCATGGTACGCTGCATGGGGAGCCGACAGGGTGGCGACCGCACAGGCGGAGGTCGGCTGGCACCTGACGCGCGAGCTCGCGGCAACGGGCGTCTACGAAAACCGCACCGCCTACCGCGAGCTTCTGGCCGGCTTCACCGCCGAGTTTCATGAATTGGCCGCACGGACGAAAGCCAGCGCGCTCGACCCCGATCCCACCGTCGCCTACCCGGCCGGACAGCGCCTTGCCCGCGAGGTTCTGGAGGCAGGCGGGAACGGGCTTCTCTATCCTTCCGCACGACACGAAAACGGACAGTGCCTCGCCGCGTTCCGGCCGCGCCTCGTCCAGAACGTCCGCCAGGGCGACACCTGGCTGTTCGATTGGGCGGGAAGCCCGGTTCCCGGCATCACGCGCCTGGCCAGATAGCCACCGCCCTCAAGCCTCGCCGAACCGCTCCACGTAGCGCTCGAACCCCTCGACCAGCGCGAGCGACTCCCCGCTCAGCTTGTCGCCATGGGGCTTGATGATCGAATATTCGAAGCGTTCCGCGATATCCATCGGCCGCACGACGCCTCCCATCCGCTCATGATCCTCGGCCGTGAAGGCATCGACGATGCCAACGCCGATACCGCGCATCACCAGAGCCGAGACGATGTGGGAGAGGTAGGACTTCATCTTCTGCACCGGTGGATGGCGCATCTTCGCGAACAGCCGGTCGAACGCCCGCCCCGACATGGTGGAATCCATGAAGCCGACGAAGTCCATGCCCGCAAGATCCTTCGCACGGATCACCTTGCAGTCTCCGAGCGGATGGCCCGGCGGCGCCACGAAGCGGAACGGCACCGCACCGGTGCGCACCACGTCAATCTCGTATTTGTGTTGCGTGGGAATGCCAAAGCCGATCTGGCACTGGCGCAGCGCCACCTGCCGCACCACCGGCAAGGTCGTCATCGACAGGAACTCGGCCCGGAATTCCGGCCTCTCAGCCAGAAGTTGCGCAACCACCCCCGGCAACGCCGACTGCGCGATGGCGGGAGCCGCGGCTATGGTCAGCGTCGCCCGGTAGCCCTGGCGGATCTGGGCCGCCGCCCGCTCGATCTGTCCCAGGCCGATGAAACTGCGCTCGACCTCGGTCCACAATTCATGGGCCTCACGCGTCGCAACCACCCGTCCGCCCCGGCGGGCGAAGAGCGAAAGCTCCAGCCGATCCTCCAGATCCCGGATCAGCCGACTGACCGCCGGCTGCGAAATCGCGAGATCTTCCGCTGCGGCAGAAACGGTTCCTGTCCGCATCACCGCACGGAAAGCTTCTAGAGAGCGTTGCGATATCGCCGACACTATAACATTCCCGGATACACACGTAAGGAAACGGTATTTGCGTTATATCCGACCGCTTCGCACTCTGACAAGGAAGCTTGTATCTGGAGGGCGATGTGAGCGCCATTGATGACCCCCGGCGGCTGCCGGAACGTACTGAAGTCGTCGTGATCGGCGGTGGCATTGTCGGGGTCTGCACGGCCCTGCTGCTTGCCGAGAAAGGTGTTCCGGTCGTCCTGTGCGAGAAGGGGCGCATCGCCGGCGAGCAATCCTCCCGCAACTGGGGCTGGATCCGAAAGGCCGGCCGCGATCCCCGCGAGCTGCAACTCATGATCGAAAGCGCCGCCATGTGGCGCGACATCGCCGGACGCCTCGGCGAGGACATCGGCTACGGCATTCGCGGCATCAGCTATCTCGCCGAGACCGAGGAGGAACTGGCGAAGCATGAAGACTGGCTGGACGCCTGCCAGGGCTTCGATCACGGCTCGCGGCTGCTCTCCCCGCAGGAAACCGACGACCTTCTCAAGCGCAACGACCGCCAGTTTGCCGGCGCGCTCTACACGGCCTCCGATGCCTCGGCCGAGCCAGGCCTCGCGGTGCCCGCCATGGCGCGCCTGGCCACCCGCTGTGGTGCGACCATCGTCGAGAACTGCGCCGTGCGCTCCGTCGAGCGCAGCGGCGGAAAGGTCCGCGCCGTCGTTACCGAGCAGGGCGAGATCGCCTGCCAGACGGTGGTGCTGGCCGGCGGCGTCTGGTCGCGCACCTTCCTGGAAAACCTCGGGCTCGGGCTGCCGCAGCTTGCCATCAAGTCGTCCGTCATGCGCACGACCGCCGGACCCGAGGTCACGGCGGGGGCGCTCGGCGCGACAGGCGCCTCGCTTCGCCGGCGCATCGATGGCGGCTACACCATCGCCCGCTCAGGCGCGGCGGAATTCCAGATCGTTCCCGCGGCCTTCCGCCACCTTCGCGCCTTCCTGCCCGTTCTGGCCGAACGCTGGCGGATCATGAAGCTGCGCGTCGGCCCGGAGTTCTTCGGCCCCCTCGGTCACCACCGCTGGAAGGCCGACGAGATCTCTCCCTTCGAGCAGGTCCGCGTCATGGACCCGACACCCGACCGCAAGCTCCTCCAGAATGTGCTCGCTTCCGCCAAGCAGCTCCACCCGCGTCTGGAGGGCGTCGAGATCGCCGAGACCTGGGGCGGGCTCATCGATGTCATGCCGGACGAGGTTCCGGTGATCGACGAGCCGGCCGGATGGGACGGCCTCGTCATCGCCACGGGCCTCTCCGGCCATGGCTTCGGCATCGGCCCCGGCGTCGCCCGGCTCGTTGTCCAGCACATCGGCGGCAAAGCCCCGATGGTCGACATGGCGCCCTTCGCCCTCTCGCGCTTCTCACGGAGGGGCAAGGCATGACCGGCATGAGCGAGACGACAATGGACGTGCTTGTCATCGGTGCCGGCATCACCGGGGTTTCAGCCGCCCTCGAGCTTGCCGAGGCGGGACACCGGGTCGAGATCATCGACGCCTACGGACCCGCCGCCATGGCCTCGGGGTGGACACTGGCCGGCGTACGCCAGTCAGGCCGCCACCCGGCGGAGCTGCCGCTTGCCCGCGCCGCCGTGGCCCTGTGGGGAGATCTCGACGAGAAGCTCGGCGCGCAAACCGGCTACCGCCGTTCGGGCAATCTGCGGCTGGCGCGAAACGACAGCGAGGCAGCAACGATCCGCGCGCTCGTCGACGACCAGTCCCGCGCCGGCCTCGACCTGACCTTCCTTTCCGATCTCAAGGACGCACGCGAGATCGCCCCTGCGCTCTCCGACAGGATCGTCGCCGCCTCCTTCTGCCCGACCGACGGACACGCCGACCCGGTCGCGACCGTCGAGGCCTTCGCACGCCGCGCCGAAGGCCTTGGGGCACGCCTCTCCTTCGGTGAACGGGTGATCCGGCTTGAGGCCGACGGCGCCGGCATCGCCCGTGTCGTCACCGACCGGCGCACGATCACGCCCGGAGCCGTACTGCTCGCCGCCGGCATCCTCGTCAACGATCTGGTTGCCCCGCTCGGCCACCAGATCCCGTTGCGCCGACCTATGGTGACCGTGTTGCGCAGCGCCGCCTGCGCACCGCTGCTGAGCCCGGTTCTCGGCGTCGCCAATGCCGACATGGCAGCGCGTCAGGAAATCAACGGCCGCTTCCGCGTGACCAGCGGCGCGGAGGACTGGCCCGGCGACATCGTCGAGACCAATGGCCGTCCGGTGATCCATCCGCGCATGCGCGCCATCCGCGAGACCATCGAGAAGGTCTCCAGCGTGCTTCCCGCCTTCGCCGAAGCCGAGCTGGCGGAGGTCTGGGCCGGCGCCCTTGACCTCACACCCGATGCGCTGCCGGTGATCGACCGCCTACCGGGCCTCGACAATCTGGTCGTCGCCGCCGGCTTTTCCGGTCACGGCTTCGGCATCGGGCCCGTGACTGGCGCGATCGCCGCCAGGCTCCTTCGCGGCATCGATCCCGGACACGACATCCAGCCCTTCCGTTTCGATCGCTTCGCGGCACACACTGCCGCGCACGCACCGCTCACGCTGCACGGATAAAAAGGAGAGGCCCTTGCTCAACCCCGAAGGTCGCGTCGTCATGGTGTCAGGAGCGAGCCGAGGGATTGGTCTCGCCATCGCTCGCAAGCTGCTCGAAAAAGGCTACAGCATCAGCGCCGGCGCGCGCGATCCCTACGACCTCGCCGACACGCTCGCCACCATCGCCCCGGAACGGGTGCTGTGCTGCCGCTACGACGCCGCCGACCGCACGTCGCACGAGGCCTGGCTCGACGCCACGCTGAAGCGCTTCGGCCGCCTCGACGCCCTGGTCAACAACGCCGGTACGTCGAACACCTTTTCCATTGAGGACGGCGACGAGGCCGAACTGGACGCCCTCTGGGCGATCAACGTCAAGGGCCCGTTGTTCATGACCCGCATCTGCCTGCCGCATCTGAAGGCTTGCGGCACCGGGCGCGTCATCAATGTTGCCTCGCTCTCGGGAAAACGCGTGCGCAACGAGAACATTGCCTACAACATGACGAAGCACGCCGTGATGGCGCTGACCCATGGCACCCGCCGCATCGGCTGGGACCACGGAGTGCGCGCCACCTCGATCTGCCCGAGCTTCGTCGCAACAGACCTGACCGACGGCGTCACCAAGATCTCCAGAGAAGAGATGATCGACCCGGAGGACTTTGCCGAAATCGCCGCCCTGGCGCTGGCCCTGCCGAACACGGCAGCCATGGCGGAAATGCTGGTGAACTGCCGGCTGGAAGACACGCTGTGAGGAGCAGCGTGTTCTGGGGCTGATAAAAAGCGGGAAAACCCGCAAGAACCACGACCAGAGGACGAGACCATGAAGACCAGACTGGGAATTGCATTCGCAGCCTTGCTGGCGGCCAGCAACGCCTATGCCGCCGGAACAACTCTGAATGTCGGGATGGGCAGCGCCGATGCCGGCAAGCTCGACCCGCATGTCGCCACCTCGACCCCCGACAAGGGGCTCCTGCACTGGATGTTCAACGGTCTCGTGCGGATCAAGCCCGGCGAGGCGAGCCCGGAGTTCATCGAACCGGACATCGCCAAGAGCTGGACGAGCTCCGAGGACGGGCTTACCTGGGTCTTCTCGCTGCGCGACGACGTGGAGTGCCATGGCGACTACGGCAAGATCGATGCCGAGGACATCGTCTATTCGCTGAAGCGTTCGGCTGACCCGGCGATCTCGTCCTTCGCCAAGGACTACACCGCCTTCGACAGCGTCGAGGCCACGGGACCGCTTGAGGTCACCATCAAGCTCAAGAACAAGGTCCCGAGCCTGCTCGGCCTGCTGGTGCCGTATCATGGCGGCAACATCGTCTGCAAAGACGCCGTCGAGGCGCTGGGTGACGAATACCAGCGCACGCCGATCGGCACCGGCCCCTTCATGTTCGCCGAATACCAGCCGCAGCAATACGTCAAGCTGGTCGCCAATCCGGAGTATTTCCGCGGCGAGCCGAAGCTCAAGGAGATCTTCTACCGCTACATTCCCTCCGACGCGTCCCGCGACCTAGCCTTCCAGTCCGGCGAGATCGACATGATCTACGGCAAGCAGGAGCAAACCTGGGTCGAGCGCATCAAGCAGGTGCCGGGCACCGTCGTGTCGGTGATGAAGCCGGGCGAGATGTCGGTGATCCACCTGAACATGACCATGCCGCCGCTTGACGACGTGCGCGTGCGCCGTGCCGTCGCCCATGCGATCAACCGCGATGCAATGGTCCAGTTCAAGGGACCGGACGTGACGCTCGCCGCGATTTCGCCCGTTCCCGAGGGCCATCTCGGCTACACCGCCGACGTGCCGACCTACGAGTATTCCATCGAGAAGGCCAAGGCACTTCTGGCGGAAGCCGGCCATCCCGACGGCGTGACCATCAAGGCGATCCACACCACCCTGCCTGGCATGCTGTCCACCATGGAGGCGATCCAGGCGCTGCTGCGCGAGGCCGACATCAATCTCGAGATCGAGACGGTCGAGCATGCGACGTTCCACGAGCAGATCCGCAAGGACATGAGCCAGGTGACCCACTACGCGGCCGCCCGCTTCCCCGTCGCCGATGTCTATCTCACCCAGTTCTTCCATTCGGACGCGATTGTCGGCACCCCGACGGCCATCGCCAACTTCTCGCACTGCGCCGTGGCCGACAAGGAGATCGAGGCCGCCCGCACCGAGACCGACCCGAAGAAGCAGCTTGAGTACTGGGCCGAGGCCCAGCGCAAGATCATGGATGAGGTCTGCGCGGTGCCGATCGTCCAGAGCATGCAGCTCTGGGCCTGGAAGGACACGCTCGACCTCGGCACCGAGGTGCACGGCTCGCTGAACCTCAGCCCGCCGGTCACCGAGCTCGCGTCCTTCTCCGAGTAACCGGACGACGTGAACTCCGCGCCGGGAGACCCTCGCGGGTCTCCCGGAAAGTGACGACGCAGTCCCCAGCACCGCAACGCGCAGGCGCTCGGGAACCGCTCTCATACGCCATGCCGGCGGGCCGCCCGAAAGCAGTCCGTCCGGTCGCGGCGACGGAGGTCGACATCTCATGACAGCATTCATTCTCAAGCGACTGGGCTTCGCGGCAATCACGCTTTTCGCCGTCCTGACCATCGTCTTCTTCATTGTACGGGTGCTGCCGGGCGACCCGGCGCTGGCGATCCTCGGCGATCAGGCCAGCGAGTCGGCTCTTCAGGCGATGCGCGTGCGGCTCGGGCTCGACGTGCCGCTCTACCAGCAGTACATCGCCTTTCTCGGCGGGGTCGTCATCGGCGACTGGGGCGTCTCGATGGTCTCCGGGCGCCCGGTGATCGAGGAAATCCTGAAGGTCCTGCCGGCAACGCTCGAGCTGACCGTTGCCGCCCTCATCCTCGGCATTGCCGTGGGGCTTCCCGTCGGCGTGTGGTCGGCCGTGCGCCGCAACAAGCTGCCCGACTACATCGCGCGGATCGGCTCGCTTCTCGGCCTCTCCTTTCCCGCCTTCGTCTCCGCGGTCCTGCTGCTGCTCTTCTTCTCGATCCACCTGCGCTGGTTCCCGGTGATCAGCTCCGGCCAGGGCAACGGGATCGCCGACCGGCTTCGCGACCTGGCGCTGCCGGCGATCAACCTCGGCCTGATCATGGCCGCCTACATCACCCGCGTGACCCGCTCGGCCATGCTCGAGGTCCTGAACCAGGACTATGTCCGCACGGCCCGGGCCAAGGGGCTCGCCTTCGCCGTCATCGTCTGGCGTCACTGTCTTCGCAACGCGCTGATCCCGGTCGTCACCGTTGTCGGCCTCTATCTCGGCATCCTCATCGGCAACTCGGTCCTGACCGAGATCGTCTTCAACCGTCCCGGCCTCGGCAAGCTCATCGTCGGCGCGCTCAACCAGCGCGACTACACGATGCTCCAGGGGATGATGGTGATCTACACGCTCATCGTCGTCCTGGTGAATCTGGTCACCGACCTGACCTATGGCCTCATCGACCCGAGGATCAAATACGCATGACGACGCCCCCGAGAGCCGCGACCGCGACCGCAAGGCGCCCGTCGCGCATGACCTACTACCGCCTTGCGCTGGCGACGCTCGCCAGCGGCCTGTTCAAGGCCTTCAACGCCAACAAGACCTCCTGGTTCGGCCTCGCGGTATTCGCCGTCGTGGCGATGCTGGCGATCCTGGCCCCGGTGATCGCGCCCTTCGATCCGCTCGACCAGAACATCCTCTACCGTCTCAAGCCGCCCTCCGAGGCGCATTGGTTCGGCACCGACTACTACGGCCGCGACACGCTCTCGCGGATCCTCTGGGGGGCGCGCATTTCACTCACCATCGGCCTGCTCGCCATCAGCTCGGCGATGATCATCGGAACGCTGATCGGCATGATCGCCGGCTACTTCGGCGGGCGCACCGACCTGCTGATCATGCAGGTGATGGACGTTCTCCTCGCCTTTCCCTCGCTGATCCTAGGCCTGATCGTCGTCGCCATGCTCGGCCCGTCGATCTCGAATCTGGTCATCGCCATCGCGCTCACCGCGATCCCGCCGTTCTCGCGCATAGCCAGGGCGCCGACAATCGCGATCAAGAACCGCGAGTTCATCGAGGCGGGCCATGCGCTCGGCTACTCGCACCTCCGCCTGATGTTCCGCCACATCCTGCCGAACATCGCCCCGGAAGTGCTGGTGATGGGCTCGCTGTGGCTGGCGACGGCGATCCGCGTCGAGGCCTCGCTCGCCTTCATCGGCCTTGGGGTCAACCCGCCGACGGCAACCTGGGGCGGCATGATCCGCGAGGGCTTCGAGAACATTCTCGACAGCTTCTGGCTGGCGCTCTTCCCCTCGCTCGCGATCCTGATCGTCGTCTTCTCGCTCAACCTGCTTGGCGATGGCCTGCGCGATGCGGTCGACCCGCGCCTGAAGGGGGAACAATGACCGAGCCCATTCTCAAGGTCGAAGGACTGACCACCTCCTTTCGCGTCGACGGCGCCTTGGTGCCGGTCATCCGCGACATCGACTTCACCATCGACCGAGGCGAGACCGTCGCCATCGTCGGCGAGAGCGGTTCTGGAAAGTCGGTCACGGCGCTCTCTATCATGCGCCTGCTGCAGGAAGGATCGAGCCTCATCGAAGGCTCGGTGCGGCTCGCCGGCACGGATCTTCTCGCGCTCGACGAGGAAAGGATGCGCGATGTGCGCGGCGGCGACATCGGCATGATCTTCCAGGAGCCGATGACGAGCCTGAACCCCGTCCTCAAGATCGGCTTTCAGATCGCCGAAGTCCTTCGCCGGCATCGGGGCATGAGCCAGTCGGAAGCGGAAACCGAGGTGCTCCGGCTGTTCGACCTGGTGCGAATCCCGGATGCGAAGCGACGCATCGGCGAATATCCGCACAGTTTCTCCGGCGGTATGCGCCAGCGCGCGATGATCGCCATGGCGCTCGCCTGCCAGCCGAAGCTGCTGATCGCCGACGAGCCGACCACGGCGCTCGACGTCACCATCCAGGCGCAGATCCTCGAGCTCGTGCACGAGCTGCAGAAAGAGATCGGCATGGCGGTGATGTTCATCACCCACGACATGGGCGTCGTCGCCGAGATCGCCGACCGGGTGGTGGTCATGCTGCGCGGCGACAAGGTCGAGGAAGCACCCGTCGCCGATCTCTTCGCCGCCCCGAAACACTCCTACACGAAGATGTTGCTAGGCGCCGTGCCGAAGCTCGGCGGGCTCGGCGACACACGCACCCCGCGCCGCTTCCCGACGCTGGATGCCAACGGCGTGGGGCCGGAACCCGACAATGAGCCCGACGAACGCGGCAAGACGCTGCTGGAGGTGCGCAACCTGACCACCCGCTTCACGGTGCGTGGCGGCCTGCTCAACCGCCCGGTCGGCAACGTTCATGCGGTGGAGGACGTGTCGCTGACGCTCGCGGCCGGCGAAACGCTCGCGCTCGTCGGCGAATCGGGCTGCGGCAAGTCCACGACGGGCCGCTCCATCCTGCGGCTGGTGCAGCCCGCCGGTGGCGAGATCCTGTTCGAGGGCAAGGACCTGATGGACGCGAGCCATCCAGAGTTGCGTCACGCCCGACGGCGACTGCAGATGATCTTCCAGGACCCCTACGGTTCGCTCAATCCGCGCCAGGCGGTCGGCTCCGCCATCGCCGAGCCGATCCGCGTGCACGGCTTGATGGAAGACGCCGCGATCGCCGACCGGGTGACACAGCTTCTCGATCTGGTCGGCCTGCAGGAAGAACACGCCCTGCGCTTTCCGCACGAGTTCTCCGGCGGGCAGCGTCAGCGCATCTGCATCGCCAGAAGCCTGGCGCTCGAGCCGAAACTGATCGTGGCCGATGAATCCGTTTCCGCCCTCGATGCCTCGATCAAGGCGCAGGTGGTGAACCTGATGCTCGACCTGCAGCGCGAGCTCGGCCTCGCCTATCTGTTCATCAGCCACGACATCGCCGTGGTGGAACGGGTGAGCCACCGGATCGCGGTGATGCTGCTTGGCGAAATCGTGGAGATCGGTCCGCGCGATGCCATCCTGCGCAATCCGCAGCATCCCTATACGAAGAAGCTGATCGACGCGGTGCCGGTACCTGACCCCCGCCAGAAGCACAAGCGCAGCGGGCTGATCACGGACGAACTCCGCAGCCCCGTGCGCCCACTCGACTGGCAACGCCCGCCCTCGCGCATGTATCCCGTCGGCGAAGGTCACATGGTGCGCGAGTTCTGAACAGCCAAGGCCGGCGGGCACCCCGGGATGACACACTACCAATGAAGAGGGCCGCGGGAGGTATCCCCCCGCGGCCCTTTCGTTTCAGCGCGTTGCCGTCGGCACTCAGTCGCCGTGACGCGCGAGCCCCTTGGCCAGGGCCGTGAAATAGATGTCCGGCCCGTGCACATGCCCCCCGGCGCTTTCCGCCTCATGCGAGGCATGGCGCAGGAAGTTGCCGAAGGTGTCGCCGCCGCCATAGGGAAGCGGCTGGAGCGCACCCTGCTTGCCGGGCGTCTCGTCCTCCTGTCGCGTGTAGATGGTCTCGCCGTCCTTGATCGATTCCATCACCTTGAGCGTGTCGAGCGTCTCCGGATCGATGGCTGTCGGGTCCTTGGAGAGGATGACGAAATCGGCGACCTTGCCGAGCGTGATCGAGCCTTTCCGGTTTTCCTCGAAGTGCTGGTAGGCCGGCCAGATCGTCATCGCCTTCAGCGCGGTCATCACGTCGACGCGCTGGTCGGGCCCAAGGATGTCGCCCGAGCGCGTGCGCCGCGTGACGGTCGCATCAAGGATGCGCATGGAATCGGGGAAGGCCACCGGGGCGTCATGATGCGAGGAGAACATCATGCCGCGCTCGCGCACCCAGCCCGTCGGCGAGATGTTTTCCGCGTTGACCGGACCGACCGTGCGGTCGCGGTGCCAGTCGCCCCAGTAGAACGTGTGCATCGGGAAGAGCGAGGGGAAGACATCCAGCTCGTCGAAGGCGGCGACCTGATCCTTGCGCAGGAACTGGCCGTGGATCAGCACCGGACGCCGGTCGGCCTTGCCGTATTTCTCCTCCGCAGTGCGGATCGCGGCGATCAGCATGTCCGACGCGCCCTCGCCGTTCGAATGCGTGATGATCTGCACGCCATTGCCAAAGGCCCAGTCAACAGCGTCGAACACCTGGTCGCTGTTTGCCGCCGCATACCCGGCGTAGTCGGCACGGTAGGTTTCCGGCGGATTGTAATACGGCCGATCACGCAGCGCGGTGAAGCCCTGCGGCGAGCCGTCGATCGTGAGCTTGGCGCCCGCTATGCGGAACCGGTTCTTGTACGTGCGCGACTGGCCCTTGAGAATCAGGTCGCGGTCGAGCAGCACGTCCGGATAGGTGACGATGTCGATCTTGGTGCGGCCGGCGTCGGAGGCCGTCTGCATGATCTTCACGACGTTGGGCGTCGAGCGCCCCTCCTGCCCCGTGGTGTAGCCGAAGCTCGCCAGAAGCTCCGTCCCGGCGACGAACAGCTCTTGCGCGCCATCCTTGTCGAGGTCACTGAGCTGCTTGAGCGCCGCACCGAAGAAGGCCGCCTCCTCAAGCACACCGTTCGGCTCGTTGGAGCCATCCTTGCGACGGATCTTGCCGCCCTCGGGATCCGTCGTGTCGGCGGTGATGCCGGCAAGCTCAAGCGCCTTGGAGTTCATCACGCCGAGATGGCCAGACTGGTGAATGATCATCACCGGCATGTCCGTCGACACCTTGTCTAGGTCCTCGCGCGTCGGATGGCGCTGTTCCTTGAGCTGGGCGTCGTCATAGCCGAACCCGAGGATGGTACCGAGGCGCTTGACCCGGTCGGGATTGGCCTTCGCCCAGTCCTCGAGCGCGACCTGGAGCGCGGCGATATCGTTGACCGGTCCATCCGGTGCCGGCTGAATGTTCGCCGAGGCCGCCTGAATGCCGATCATGAAGGCGTGGCCGTGGGCGTCGACGAAACCGGGCAGCATGGTGCGCCCCTGCAGGTCGATCACCTTCGTTGCCTTGCCCTTGAGCTTCATCACGTCCTGCTCTGAGCCGACGGCGACGATCTCTCCATCCTTCTCGGCAACGGCCTCGACGCGGGGCTGCGTGTCGTCCATGGTCAGGATCGGGCCACCGGACCAGATACGGTCGGCGCTGTCCTGTGCAAAGGCACCTGCCGTCGGCGCCAGGGAGGCAGCCAACAGGGCCAGGCAGGAAATGGACATTCGCTTCACGGAAGTCTCCTTTGGAACTCGAAAGTGCGACCGCAACCGGGGGCTGCAGGCGCGCCGGCAACGGACCTTGCCGAGCGCTCCCGAACCATGCTTCCGAGATATTCAGAAGATATGAAGACTATTCGCTTTTCATCGCATCGGCCGGCTCGGTGCGGCGCGGCGAAGCCGCCGGAATGCCGGCAACTCCAGGGGGGAACTGTTTGCGATGTCGTCGGAGCAAAGGAAACCGCGCACTGCCCGGCTGACCGTATCGCTCGGCACCATTCTGGCCGTGTCGACGATCACGCTCATCGTGCTCGTATCGGGCATCCTGGTGACGCTGGACTTCACCCGCGGGCGGGCGGATGCCATCGCCGCGGCCACCCGCGAAACAACCAGTTTCTCGCAGCGCCTCGCCGACCGCCTCGCGGCTCTCTCGGCCGAGACCGTCGCGCCGGTTGATCTCCTGACGTCCGTCGACAATGCCTTCCTGGCCGCGCCTCCGGAGCGCACGCCCGACAAGGTCGCTGTCCTGAGCGCGGCGCTTTCCCACGCGCCGCACCTTGACGGCCTCTATGCCGGCTATCCCGACGGCAGCTTCATCCATGTCCTGAAACTGTCGGGCGCCGGCTGGCGCAAAGCCCTCAGTGCCCCGGACGACGCGGTCCTTGCCGTGCGCATGTTCACCCCGCCCGTCGCGCCGAACCGGCGTTCGCAGCTGGCCTTTCTCGATGCGGACGGTCGAGAGATCTCACGGGCGTTCGGCCCTGAAACCGACTACGACCCGCGCACGCGGCCCTGGTACGCCGCCGCCCGCGAGGCCGCCCATTCCCAGGTAATCGCCGTTGGCCCCTATGACATGGCCACGACCCACGAACTCGGCATGACAATCGCACGGGCGCACAAGGGCGATCCATCGATCGTCGTCGGCGCAGACGTGATCCTGACGACGGTCACCGACCTGCTCGCCAGCGGGCGGGTGACGCAGGACACCCGCGCCTTCATTCTGAACGCGCAGGGCCGGATCGTCGTCGAGGCCGGGCCGGAACGCCTCGCGCTCGCCGGCGGCGCGAACGGATCCCACTCGGGCTGGACCTCGGACATGCTGGCGCCTGCCATGGAGGCGACTGGCAGTGCCCAGCGCATCGAGATCGGCGGCCGCGCCTATCTGGTGACAGCCGGGCAACCGGTCGGCAGCCAGCTTCTCGCCAGCCACCGGGTGGTGGTCGCAAGTCCCCTCGACGAGTTGCTCGCCGACGCCAATAGCGATCTGCAGCACGGGTTGCTGGTTGCCCTTGCGGTGGTTCTGGCGGCAATCGTCCTGGCGCTCCTGCTGTCCCGCTTCATCTCCCACTCGCTGCAAATCCTGACCCTCGGGGCGCGGCGCATGCAGAGCCTCGATTTTTCCGAGCCGATAGAGGTCCGTTCGCGCGTAACCGAGATCTCCCGCCTCGGCTGGGCGATCGGGCGCGCCCAGGATGCGATCTTCACCTTCGCCCTCTACGTGCCGAAAGAGTTCGTCCGCAAGGGTATCGAAGCCGGCTACTTCAAGGGCCGGTCGGCGCGGCGCGAGGATGTGACGGCGATGTTCACCGACATCTACGATTTCACCACCATCAGCGAGAACCACTCGCCGGAAGAACTCGTCGAGATGCTCTCCGGCTATTTCGACGTCTTCGACGCCTCGGTGAACGCCCATGACGGGACGATCATCCAGTTCCTGGGCGATTCCGTCTATGCCATGTGGAACGCGCCGCTCACCGATCCGGACCATGCGTTCAAGGCCTGCCTGTGCGCGCTGGACGTCGAGCGCCGGCTGGCGGAATTCAACGCAGAACAGCTTCGCAAGGGATTGCCGGCGTTTCGCACGAGATACGGCATCCACTCCGGCCAGGCGGTGGTCGGCAGCGTCGGCGCCACCGAGCGCCTGCAGTACACCGGCATGGGCGACACCATCAACGTCGCCTCGCGGCTCGAGGGCATGAACAAGGAGCTTGGAACCGTCGCCATCGCCAGCTCCGCCGTTGTCGAACGCTGCAATGACAAGATCGACTTTCGCCCGCTCGGCACCGCCCACGCCAAGGGGCGCACCCGCCCCGTCGCCATCTTCGAACTCATCGGCGAGAAGACCGCCGTCGCTGCCGAAACACCGCCCGACGCAGCGCCGCTTTCCGAAGATCGGTGATTGCCAGAGCCGCCGCGCTTTCGTAGGAACGAGCTGCGGGACGGGGCTGCGATGAAACACGGCGGACAATCGAGACGCGCTTTCGGGAACCGGTCATTTCGACCGGAGCTGACGCTCGCCCTCGTCGTCCTGCTTGTGCTGTCGTCGCTGATGCCGCGCGGCATGATGCCCGGGCGCGACGCCGACGGTCACATCTCCGTCGTCCTTTGCACCTCCGAAGGATTGCGCACGGTCCTTCTCGACGCCTCCGGTCGCGAGGTGGAGGAGCCCCTCAACCCGGACGATCCGGACGAGCGCCACGCCAGCCTGTGCGTTTTCGCGCCCGTCGTCACCGCCCTTGCCGCGGCCGACATTTCGTTCGACCTTCCCGCGCCCCCCGCCTCTGCGCCGACGCGCGAGTTGCAGCCGGCGGCGTTTCATCCGCACTGGCAGGGCCTGCCGCTCGGCGCCCGCGCGCCTCCCCGTCTCCTGACGCTCTGAGCTTCCGCAATTCACGGACTTTCTTCCAGCAGGCGCGCCCGCATCGCCGGCGCACGGCCTGTCGCGTACTGGAGACGCAGGACATGACCACGGACACCCTTCACGGCCGAGCCGCCGCACCGGCCGCCGACCGACGTTTCTATCTCGCCGCGTGGCGATGGCATTTCTATGCCGGCCTCTATGTGGCGCCCTTCCTCGTCATGCTGGCCGTTACCGGCCTGATGATGCTCTACATCTCCGCCTTCTCGGGGCGTGACGGCGAGAAGATCGCCGTCGCCGTTCCCGCGCAGGCGCATGTGCTTGCCGTAGCCACACAGGCCGATGCCGCCCTTGGGGCGGTCCCGGGCGGGCGGCTGGTCGAATGGATCAAACCGGACCGGGACGACCGTGCGTCGGTGTTTCGCATCGCCTCCGAGGGCGTGCAGAAAATGGTCGCCGTCGATCCCTACACGGGCAAGGTCCTCGAGAGTTGGGACCGCCGCGACGGCTGGTACGACTTCGCCGACAACATCCACGGGACACTCCTGATCGGCGACGCCGGCGACCGTCTGATCGAGATCGCCGCCGGCTTCGGCATCGTGCTGGTGATCACCGGTCTCTATCTGTGGTGGCCGCGCGGCGAGAGCTGGGCGAACGTCCTGCTCGCCAGGACGGCCGGCAACGGTCGGAACCGCTGGAAGGGTCTGCACCGCGCCGTCGGCTTCTACATCTCCGCCCTGCTCGTCGTGTTCCTGCTCTCGGGAATGTCCTGGACCGGCATCTGGGGCGAGAAATTCGTTCAGGCCTGGAGCACGTTTCCGGCGGAAAAGTGGGACAATGTCCCCCTCTCCGATGACATTCACGCGGCGATGAACCATGGCGGGCCGAAGAACGTACCCTGGGCTCTCGAGCAGACGCCGATGCCGGCCTCGGGTTCCCAGGCCGGCGTGCAGGGCATTGCGCCGGGCACACCCGTCACCATCGACGCCATCGACGGGCTCGCCGCCCGCCTCGGCTACCAGGGGCGCTTCCGCGTCTCCTTCCCTGCTGGCGAGACCGGTGTATGGACCATCAACCAGGACACGATGAGCAATGATGCCGAGACGCCGACCTCGGACCGGACAGTGCATGTCGACCGCCATACCGGCCGCATCCTCGCCGACGTGGGCTTCGCCGACTATTCGCTCGCCGGCAAGGCGATGGCCGTCGGCATCGCCTTCCACGAGGGCGACATGGGTCTTTGGAACATCGCGCTCAACACCCTGTTCTGCCTCGCCGTTGTCTTCATGAGCATCAGCGGGCTGGCGATGTGGTGGATGCGCCGCCCGGCGCGGGCCGGCGCGCGGCTCTTCACGCCGCGTGTTCCCGGCGGCATACCGCATTGGCGCAGCGCCATGCTGGTGATGCTCGTCGTGTCCCTCGCCTTCCCGCTCGTCGGCCTCACGCTTGTCGCGGTGATGGCGCTCGACCTGCTGGTGCTTGCCCGCGTGCCGATGCTTCGCAAGGTCTTCGCCTGAGCGGCAAAACGAAAGAAGGGCGGCCCCTTGGGGCCGCCCTCCCGCGTCTCGGCTCTCCGGCTCGTTTGTCCCGGAGGCCGGCCGAAAGCCTTCGGCTCAGAAACGCAGCTTCATGCGCGCGTAGCCGCCAAAGTCGGTGGTGTTCTCGCTGAAGCCCGCCTGCCCGAGCACGGACACCGAGAACCGCTCGCTCACATCCATGTCGAAGCCGGCCGCAAAGTCCGCCCGCATCCGGTCCGGGCTCGTCGTCGAGGACAGGCTGCCGAAGGACGCGTCCGTGCCGGCCAGCACGGCCGAGTTCGAAACAGACGGATTGGTGAGCTGCGCCGTCAGACCGGCCCGGAGGAAGGCCACGGTCGGGCGGTCCTGAACGTTGAAGGCGCGACCGACCTCCAGGATCGGGGCCACCGCCACCGACGTCTTCGAGATGCCGCCGACGTTCCAGTTCAAGGCACCCGAGCCGCGTTCGCTGTAGCTGTCCTGCCACAAGCGGGTCACCGACAGGGCGACCGCGGGCTTGGCGTAGAAACCATGCTGCTCGAACACCGAGGAGACACGCGCCTCCGCCGTGAGGAACCGGCCCTTGATGTCCGCGGTGGCGACATGGCTGGTCGCCCCCAGGGCATAGTAGCGGCTCTGGTCGAGATCGTAGACACCACCACCGACAGTAGTCGAGAAGGTCATCGGACCGACCTCCCGCTTCAGTGCGACACCGGCGCTGAACCGCGTGCCGCTCTGGCCGTAGGTGCTGCTCTTGACCTTGATGTACTCGAGCTGTCCGCCGACCTCGATGAAGGTATCGTCCAGGATCTCCTTCTGGAAGGCGCCCGCAATGCCGGTCGTGTCCTCGCGGAATGCACGGCTGTTCGATGTGGCGGCCTCGAAGTGACGGTTGCCGATCGCCTGCATCCATACGCAGTCGCGCTGGCGAAAGAAGTCCTCGCCGAGGTTCGGATCAAGCGTCGGGCAGCTCTGCAGCAGGCGGTGCAGTGCCTGCGACGAGGCAACCGCAGCCGTGGCATTCGACAGGCTTTGCCCGGCCGAATGGTCGAGATAGTGTTGCGCCAGTTCCTCGCCTGTACGGGCATTGAGGAACTTGTGGGAGATCGCCTTGAGAGCCGTCTTCAGTTCCAGCGACTGGGGACCGGTCTCGATCGCTTGAAGGGCCTTGCTGTAGAAGCTCGCGAACTCTTGTGCGTTCTTGCCAAGCTGTACGCCGCTGGTCTTGCCGGAATAGTCGACCGTATAATCGACCTCGACCCGCGTGTTGTTGTCCTTGTTCGCGACCGAATAGCTGACGGCGGCCGTATTTGCGACCGTCAGGCCGGTGATATCGATGGCTCCGCCACCACCCACCGTCGCCAGAACGGACATAAAGCCGACGTGGCCATCAGGCATCACCGTCTCCTTGGCCCAGTTCGCCTCGATCGTACCGGCAAGTGATACCTGGCCGTCTTTACCGTGAACATCGACCACGATCTTGTCGTGGGTGATGTTGCCGGCGGCGTCGAAGAGCGCATCCACCTTGTAGACGCCCGTCCCATCCTGGGTGAACGATCCCGTCGTCACCCGCGAGGTTGCGATCTCGCCCACCTTGCCGGCACTCATGACCGCGCTGTTCTGGAACTCGGAGTTCGCATGGCCGCCAAGGTCAAAGCTGGTGCCCAGCTCTGCGACGCCGCCATCGATGTTGTAGAACCCCTGCGCATTGGCGCTGTCCAGGGCGACCGACCCCATGAAGCTTCCGCCATCGTTGACGATGGTGAGCGAGGCCGTCTTATCGTTGCGCACCACCACCGAACCGATGTCGGCGCTCCTCAGAGCGCCTTTGTTGTAGATATTGTTGGAGCGATAGATTGAGCCGTCGAGCAGGACAGTCCGTCCACCCTTGATGGCAATGGTCTCGTAGGCATCCGCCGAGGTCGTCTCGACCAGGGCTCCGGATTTGATGTTGATTTGGACGACGGCTTCCTGCGGGTTCTTGCCATCAGGATCGTGCTCGTAGCTGCTCGAGGCCTGGGCCAGGATCGCCCGGCTCTTCGCGCCTTCCGCCCGCACCGTGCCGTCGACGGTGATCCGGACGCCCTTGGAGTAGCTTTCGCCGCCGCCTGACGCGCTCTGGGCAAAAATGCCGACCGCACCCTCGCCCTGGACGTCGACCACCCCCTTGTTGTCGACAGCGATGTCCACGAAACCGCCATTGCCGTCCAGGCCCTCGCTGCCGATATAACCCGGATTGTCCTCCGCAAATTCCAGGAGGAGCTCGCCCTGCGCGCCACCGCCGCCGCCAACCGAGTGGACGAAAATGCCGTGGGCATTCTTTCCGCTCGTGGTGATGGTCCCCGACATGGTGACCGTGACATCGCCGCCGTCGCCGCCATCACCGCCGCTTTCCGGCTTGAAAATGAGCGAACCGACGGTCTCCCAAAGATTGTCGAGTTCATGCTCAAGGGTCGTCTCGATGTCGCCGACCGCGCCACCACCGCCGCCGAGCGATTGGGCAAAGATGCCCATCGCGCCCTCACCTTCAGTGTAAATCGTCCCGGTGTTGGTGACATTTACTGTTCCGCCGTCACCGCCGCCGCCCGAGCTGCCGGCAACGGTAAGCGAGGTCAGAAGCCCCTGCGAACCATCGCCGCCGGAACCACCACCGCCGCCGACCGACTGAGCAAAGATGCCCGTTCCCGAACTGCCGAGTGTCGTGATGTTGCTTTCATTCGACACGATCACGTCGCCGCCGTTGCTGGCGTCCCCGGCACCACCGCCCACATTGACCGAGAAGCTCTCGATCAGGCTCTTCGGGAATCCCTTGACCTGCTCGTAGATCTCCTTGCCCGTATTGATTTGCTCGTAAACCTCATAGACATCGGCAAGCCACCCCTTGAGGTCAGGTTCGCCATTGCCGCCGATACCGCCCGACCCGCCAACCGACTGGGCGAAGATCGCATAGGAAGCGGTGCCGCTGGTCGTGATGTCAGCGCCCTTGCCATTGGTGACATTGACCGTGTCGCCATGACCACCACCACCGCCGAAGCCACCCATCGTGTAGGAAATGGTGACGCCCTTGGACTCCGCCTCCTCGCCTTCCTCGTTTTTGGGCGTGTGCGTGTAGCCGATGGAATAAGCGCCCGCATTGCCACCGTCGCCGCCGCCGCCACCCACCGACTGCGCGAAGATTCCGTAGGATGTGTCCTGAGCGGTGGAAATCTTGCCGCTGTTGTCGATGGTAACGGTGCCGGCGTGACTGCCTGTGCCGCCATAGCCGCCAACCTGCGAGTTGAGCGCAATCTTGAGATATTTCTCCTTCTCGCGGCCGAAGTTGCCAAAGAAGCCGTAGCCGGCACCACCATCGCCGCCGTTTCCGCCAATGGACTGGGCAAAGATGCCGTGAGAATTGCCACCGGTCGTGGCCAACTGGCTCGTATTCGTCACCGAAACATCACCGGCGACGGCCGCGGAGCCGCCTGTGCCGCCGACCTGGACATTGGACTGGACCGTTCCACCGAAGTCGACACCGATCTCCGCGCCATAGCTCAGCCCGCCCGAGCCACCGTTGCCGCCCACCGATTGCGCGTAGATCGCATCCGCATAGTGGCCGTGGGTCGTGACGCTGCCATGGTTCGTGACTGTGACATCCCCGCCCTGGCCGCTGTCGCCGCCGTCGCCTCCGACCGTCACGTTGACCGTGCCGCTGCCTTCGGTGGAGACGTTGAGCGTACCGGCATAGACCGCGCCGCCCATGCCGCCGTTGCCGCCCATCGACTGGACCACGATGCCGGATGCCGCATAGCCCGACGTCTCGATCGCACCAGAGTTGGTGGCCGTGGCACTGCCGCCCTTGCCACCCGCGCCGCCGCTGCCTCCAACGGCGACGGAGATGGCGCCGGAAATGGGTCCGCCCGTCCCCGACCCCTGCGCCAGCATTCCCGCACTGCCACCGGAACCGCCCGTCACATTGACCAGAATGCCGACGGCATAATTGCCCTTTGTGTTGATCTTGGCCGTGTTGGTGACATCGGCCGTGCCGGAAGTCCCGCCAGTACCACCGTCGCCGCCCACGCCAATCATGACATTGACGACGCTCACCGCGCCATTGGCCGTCAGTCCGCCGTTGCCGCCGCCACCGCCAAGCGACTGCAACAAGATGCCGAAGGCGCCATCGCCCTGGGTTTCGAGATCTGCGTTGTTGGTGACCTTGACATCGCCAGCCTCTCCGCCCTCGCCGCCGTCACCGCCATGAGTGTAGTCAAGCGACAGCCCGATGTTGCCATTGACGGTCATGCCCGCCTGGCCGCCACCACCGGCGATTGACTGGGCGACGATAGCCGCGGCCAGGTGGCCGGCAGTCGTGATACTGCCCTTGTTGACAACCTCGACATCGCCGCCTTGGCCACCGCCGCCGCCCGACTGACCGAGCGTCACCGCACCAAGCGAAACCGTAATATCGCCGTCGATGGTCATCCCGGACTTGCCGCCGCCGCCGCCCAGCGACTGGGCCAGAATGCCGAGCGACTGGTCGCCGGTGGTGGAAATGTCTCCATTGGAGGTAACAGTTACCTTCCCGCCACTGCCACCGATGCCGCCCTGGGCGCCCTGCGTTGTGCCATACTGGCCAATGTTCACACCGACATTGGCGTCGATCACGGTGCTCGACTGGCCGCCACCGCCGCCAACGGACTGGGCGAGGATTCCGTCGGAATCTCGCCCGAGCGTGGTGATCTTCGCGTTGTTGGTGAAGTCGACCGTGCCGCCGTTGCCCCCCGTTCCGCCGTCCGATCCCATGTCGTGGTTGAATTCAAGCGAAACGCCAGCCTCGATGCTGTTTCCGGACGCGCCGCCGCCGCCGCCGATCGACTGGATGAGCGAGCCGGCCGAATTGTCTCCAGCCGTTGAGATGGCCCCGCCGACCGACCCCGCTACGGTGCCGCCATTCTGGCCAATGCCGAATGAACTCGATCCACTTTGTGAATTGAACGTGAGACCGATATCAATCGAGACCGTATTGCCCCCGATGCCACCGCCACCGCCCAGCGACTGGGCGAAGAAGCCGCGCGCATGGTCGCCACCGGTCGTGATACTGTCGTGCGACGATCCGGAGAAGCTGATGTCGCCGCCAAAGCCGCCTGCCCCTCCGCTCGTACCAAGCAGCGGCTCGATAATGTCGATCGCTGCAAAGGAGCTTGCTCCCTTGCCGCCGCCGCCGCCGATCGACTGCAGGATCACGCCGTCTGCGTGGTCCCCCTGGGTCACGAGGGAGAAGCCTTTGCTCGTGAAAGTTACCTTGTCTCCGTTGCCGCCGCCGCCACCATTCTGACCGAAGGCAAACGCACCGCTCGGCGAATAGGCGTCGCCGCCGCCGGCACCGATGCTCTCCACAAGGATGCCGACCGAATTCGCCCCCATGGTGTTGATGGTGGCGCCGTCCAGGTTGAGATTGACAGCCCCGCCATTGCCGCCAAGACCGGCCTGGCCACCGACGGCGTAGAAGCCGTCGGATGCCCCAGAGCTGCCGCCGCCACCGCCGATGGCGTGAATCTTGACCCCGGCCGAATTGAGGCCTGTCGTCTCGAGTATACTGTCAGTCAGTGTGACGTTGACGGTGCCGCCGTCGCCACCGGCGCCGGCATCTGCGGCCAGGGCCGCTATAACCCCCGAGGTCTTGCCGGCCTTGCCGCCGCCACCGCCGATGGACTGGGCATAGAGGGCATTCGCGTGCGCCCCCTTGGTCGAAAGAGCCGACGAGATCAACGTCGCGGTCACCGTGTTGCCGTTTCCGCCCACACCTCCCGTCGCTCCATAGGCGATGAATCCCGAGGCATCCCCGCCGGCACCGCCCATGCCGCCAATGCTCTGCAGAAGGATCGCATCTGCTTCGCTATTGTCCGTCACAACGCTCGAGGACGTCAGGGTGAGGGTTACTGTGCCCGCATCTTTCGGCTTGCCCGGGTCTCCGGCGTGACTCCCGTTGCCGCTCTCGCCTGTAACGCCACTGGCGCTCTTGAGATAGATTCCGTAGTAGGCGTTGGCCCCGGTCGTGGTGACGTCGACCATCAGGTCGGCGGTGATGTTTCCGCCTGCCCCCGCAGCGCCGCCATCGCCGGCATAGTTGCCATTGCCGCCGGTACCACCATCGCCGCCCAGGCTGGCGATCTCGATCCCGACAAACCCCGTGGTGGTGATTTTGCTGAGCGTTTCTTTCGCGGAAACGGTGATGTCGCCGCCATCACCGCCCATGAATCCTGAACCGCCATAGGACGTGTTCGCCCCACTGACATCACCATAGCCTCCTCCCCCGCCGTACCCACCTTGGGAGAGGACCTGAATGCCGAAACTCGCGCCGTTGTAGTCCAGATAGTGTCCGTCAAGCAGGGAGAGCGTGACGCTGCCGCCGGCGCCGCCCGCGCCTCCAATGCCGCCCTTGGCATCATCCAGTCCGCCGTCCGACTCCGCCCAGCCGCCCAGGCCACCGTTGCCACCAAAAGTGGTGAGCTGGATGCCGCGCGAGTCTGATCGCTTGCCCGTCGCCTTGATCGCGCCGACCTTCTTGGTGGCTGGCTTCCCGTCGTATTTGGCCTCGAAAACCAGATCGCCGCCCGCACCGCCGTCGCCACCCCAGCCGCCTTGGGCATGCTTGTCGAAGTGCACATCTTCGTGCCCGGCGCTGCCATGCCAACCTTGGGTAACGAGCTCGACAGCGCTCGCTCCGGTGATGTCGAAACCATAATCGAGGGTGACCGTGGCGGAGAGCGATTGCCCCGCGTCGCCGTCCACGCCTTTCTGGCCGTCCTGATTGTGGGTCGACCAATCGCCGGGAACCGGCGTCGCTCCACCCTTGTCGCGGATATAGACGGCCGGACCAAAGCCGTCACCGCCACGAGTTGCATCGATGGTCTCGGGAACCTGCCGCAGGTTGACCGTAGTCACCCTGTCTTGCGAGTAATCGTCATAGACAATCGGCATGGGGTCGGCGCCCATGCAGGTCGCCACTCCATCGATTACGTTGCAATATGCCATTGCCGGCGTCAGCGATGTTCCCGACAGCAGCAAGGCCGCGAATGGCAGCCCCACGACATACCTGAGCCCCGTGGGGACGACACGTCGCGAAAACGCATAGACGGAAGGAAATTCACGCTGCATCGGGCAAACCTCTGCTCAATAAGCTGGACCCGCGCCGCCGCGGACGGGACAACGCAAGTAAGGAAGCAGACGCCGATTGGACGCAGATTGGTGCGGCATCGCATGCCCGGAGCCCCCGCACCGGAACAATGACGCCACAAGTCACTTCACTCGCCCCAACCAGCCCATCGCCCGAACAAGAGCGATTCGCCCGCATTTCATTGGTGAGACTAAGTTAAACCCCGAAATAATAAAATATAGTATAATGGAAACTCCAAACTACATTTCGAAAGATATCTTTCATTTCAAGTAAATACTTATAACGTTAAAAAATAAATGAGTATTGATAAATAAATAAAAGAAAATACTAGAAATTAATGTTATTAAAATCGACAACCTATGAAATTCCGAAAAAACAAGATGATCCGCAAAAGGAAAAGCAAGACAACGAAGGGGAAGGAACCAACACCGGCGCCGAAACTATCCTAAAAGGCGCAAAAAAATCCGAATGCGCGCGATGCCGCAGAGTCAGATCATGGCCGGCTCTGTCCATCGACCTGACGGCGCTGCCGCACCCGCCGGCATTGCATGTGCCGGCATCACCTCAAATGGAAGGGAGCCGACAGGCTGAAGCCGGTGTTGTGCGCGGTAATCACGGGGAGACTGGCCTTGGTGCCGGAAAGCACCTTGGAGCGCAGCCGGCTCAGGAGCACGTCGAGACGGCTTCTCGAAGTCTCGTTGTCCGGCTCCCCAAGGGCTGCGAAGATTTCCTGACGGCCGACGACGTCACTCTCCGAACGCACCATGTGCTCGACGAACAAGGCCTCGCGGCGGCTCAGCCGAACGGCCTCGCCATTCGGCGCTGTCAGCATCATGGATTGCGTCTGGAACACCCAGCCCTGCTCGCCTTGAGCCCCCTCGCCTTCGTCACCGGCGCGGCGGCGTCCGGCGAGATGCTGGATCGCCGCGGAAAGCTCTTCCGGCTCGACGGGCTTGGCCATATAGATGTCGGCGCCGCTCTGATAGGCACGCACGCGATCTTCAACCGCATCCCTTACGGTGGTAATGATCACCGCCGTCCGGGTTTGTCCGGACAGATACTCGGTGATGGAAAACCCGCTGTGATGAGGAAGGTTGACGTCCACGACGGCAACATCGAACACTTGCTGGCCGATAAGCTGGTAAAGTTCGACCGCATCCCCGGCTTCGGTCACCCGATGGCCGAGCACGGTCAGACAGTCAGCAAGACTTTTCCTGAGGGCGACGTTGTCCTCGATCAATATCACGTCTGCCAAAATCGTATCTCATTCCCGGGAGAGACCAGCCCGCGTGCGCGAACCGGATGGAACAGCCCGCCTTCCGCCCGCCTGCGATCCTGCCCCGGACCGTCCGACGGAGATCTGCCAGCCACCTCGTCTTATAAGCGGCCGCTCATACATCAGGCAACTCTTGTCCTTGCCTGGATTTTAATCTCGATATCCGCCTGTCTTTTGCCGTCGGCGACGCACGCGGACGCCGCGCGGACGCTGCGGATCGAGCAGGGACTGTTCGAGAAATCGATCGAGGGGCACATGTCGCTGCTGCGTGACACGGCGCATGATCTCTCGTTCGCGGATGTCGCCTTCGGCCCGGCGCGCGACAGCTTCACGGCCCTCCCCGACAAGCTGGCGCTCGGCTACACGAAAGATCCCATCTGGATCAGGCTCACGCTCGAACGCGACGGTGTCTGGCCAGAGGCGCTCTTCATGATCCTGAGCCCGACATATCTGGACAGAGTCGACATCTACCTCGCGCAATCGGGTGCCCCCCGCTCGCCGGACGACTTCCGTCACGAGATGGCCGGCGATCATGTCGCCGACGGCGACAAGGGCATCCCCCTGCCGTATATCGCCACGAAACTGCAGTTTCCCGCGACGGACCGGTTCGACGTCTACCTGCGGATCAAGACAACCAGCACGATGTCCCTGAGGGGTGCCCTTGTGTCCCCGGAAGCGCTGGCGAGCCTTTCGATGTGGCGTGCCGTCAAACTGGCGTCCCTGTGCGCCGTCATGTTTGCGTTCGCGCTGATCAACTTCTTCTACTGGATCTACCTGCGGAAGCCGCTCTTCCTGAGCTTCTTCTGCTTCCTTCTCGCGGACATGCTTTCCGGCCTGACCGACAGCGGCCTGCTGCCGCGCATGTTCGCCATCGGCGATCAGTATGCCATCGACATCCTGACGGGCTGGGCCGTGATCCTCGTGGTCCTGACGTCCCTGTATTTCACCCGCTACCAGCTCGAAACCCGCCGGAACTTTCCGCTTGGCGACAAGCTTCTGAAATTACTCGCGCCGGTCATCGCCGCCACCCTGGTCGCGAGCCTCGCCGGCTTCTACCAGACCGTCATCGGGCCGGTGATCCTCGTCGCCATCCTGCTTGCGGGCTTCCTGTTCTTCGGCAACGTGCTGCTGCTTCTGCGCCGCAGGAGACTGGACATCGTCCTGGCGACAGCAGCGTCGTTCGTCTACTTCTGCGGCATCACGCTGGCCGCCGGAAGGCTGTTCGGCATCCTCGGCCTGAACATGTTCACCGAGCACAGCTACCAGTCGCTTTCGATCATCTTCGTCATCCTGATGTCGCTCTCGCTGGTCCAGCGCGCACGCGTGGCCGATATCAGGCGGCGCGAGGGGGCGTCGCTGCGCATCGCGCGCAAGGCCGAATACGCCGCACGGTCCCTGGTGAAGATCCGGACGGCGGAGCTGGAAGCCGCCAAGCAGGAGGCGGAGGCAGCCCTCGCCAGCGAACGCGCCGCCCAGGCCGAGCAGATCCGTTTCGTCGATGTGATCACCCATCAGTACCAGACCCCTCTGGCGGTGATCCGCTCCAGCGTCTCCGCGATCTTCCACACGCTCCCGCCCGGAGACGATGCGAACCGCGGCCGGATCGGGCGCATCCAGTCCGCCATCCGCGCATTGGTGGAGGTGCTTGACGTTTCGCTTCACCGCAGCCGGGTCGCGGGGATCACCGTGAAGCCGGAGTGCAGGCTCCTGCCTGTCGGCTCGACACTCGAGACCATTGTGGAAAGGTCGCGCGATCTCATTTCCGACCAGCGGATCCATCTCGACACCTCGGGCCTGCCGCCCGCCACGCACGCCTGGTTCGACGCGAACATGCTGGGTATCGCTCTGACCAACCTGCTCGACAATGCCGCCAAGTTCTCCCCGGCGGACAAGGCTGTCCATGTGCGCGCAAGCATCGACGACGCGCACCTGACGGTCACGGTCACCGACCAGGGCATCGGCATTCCGGCAAACGAGCTCCAGCATCTCGCCAAGCGCTACTTCCGGGCCTCGAACACCGGAGAGATCCACGGCAGCGGACTTGGCCTGCACATCGTCGACGCGGTCGCGCGCGCCCATGGCGGCAGGTTTCGAGTGCGCAACGGCGCGACCTGCGGCGTCGTCGCCACCCTCGTCCTTCCTCTCGACGGCCGCATGCAGGAGCGGGTCGCCGAAGACGCGCGCGCCATCGCCTAGCTCCGCGCCATCAGCGGGTCAGACGCCGCCGCGATCGCGGCGGATCGGGAGATTTGCGCTGACAGCCGCCGCACACAGGCGTTATGACGTAAGACAATCGGTCAACGGGGAGGACAATCGACGATGGGACGTCTCAGCGGAAAAACATGCCTTATCACCGCAGCCGGACAGGGCATCGGCCGGGCAACGGCCGAAGCGTTTCTTGCGGAAGGCGCACAGGTGTGGGCAACGGATGTGAACGGCGATGCCCTTGCCAGTCTTGACGGCGCGCATGCCCGCAAGCTCGACGTCACCGATCCGTCGGCAATTTCCGCACTTTTGGAGGAAACCGGCCCCGTCGACGTCCTGTTCAACTGCGCCGGGGTGGTGCACGCCGGCGCACTTCTCGCCTGCCCGGAGGAGGATTGGGACTTCGCCTTCGAGCTCAACGCGAAGGCGATGTTTCGCATGATCCGCGCCTATCTGCCCGGAATGCTGGAGAAGGGCCGCGGCTCGATCATCAACATGTCGTCCGTCGCCTCGTCCGTGAAGGGCGTGCCCAACCGCTTCGCCTATTGCGCCTCGAAGGCCGCGGTCGTCGGGCTGACCAAATCCGTGGCCGCCGACTATGTGACCGCAGGCGTTCGCTGCAATGCCATCTGCCCGGGCACGGTTGAGAGCCCATCCCTGCACGAGCGCCTGCGCGCCACCGGCGATTACGAGAAGGCAATGGCCGACTTCATCGCCCGCCAGCCGATGGGCCGGATCGGCCGCCCGCAGGAAATCGCAGCACTTGCGGTCTATCTCGCATCGGAGGAATCCGCCTTCACCACCGGCCAGTGCCACGTCATCGACGGCGGCTGGGCCGTCTGAGGCCGGCAACACATCCTTGAACGATAAAAGCCGCGTCCCGGTCGCGCGCCTTCAAGCGGGTCACCGCCGGGGGCGACGCCGGCATGCGACCAGGTGCCCGACCGCGCTTGCACGCGCCCCCGCCTTCGGGGGCGCCCTTTGACCGGCCACATCGGCAAGGCCGGCCACGCGCCCGGGATGCGGACAGGAAAAGCAGCCGCCGCGCCATGGCTCCGGCAGCGCGGTTGCGACGGTCTCGCCCCCTCCCCCTTGCCGATCCCTGCCTGCCTGGCGCGCGGAAAAGCCTGCGAGGGAATTTCCCGGGGAACCAAATTGCCCCCACGCGAGTTCTCACCACGAAGGCCGGCTGGCCAGACGTTCTGACGAACGCATCGCCAGCCCTGCGGCGAGACCGTCGCCTCCACAACGGCCCGAAGGCACCGCGTTTGCGCCAGCTCGCGGGCGTCAACGTCCGTCGGAACCACGGCAAAGAGCGTTCCTGCCGCGAACACCGAGACAGAAAGGAGTGACCCCATGGGTATCGAAGTTGGAGGTCTGCTGGGCCTCGTCATTCTCATTCTCGATGTCTATGCCATCGTGAAGATCGTCGGCTCCGGCGCATCCGCAGGCAGCAAGGTTCTGTGGATCGTCCTTATCCTGCTCCTGCCGGTTCTGGGCTTCCTGCTCTGGATCTTCGCGGGACCGTCGCGATCGTCCTACGCGTGACGCGGCAGCGCAGGCCCCGAGAGGGGCCTCGCGCCGATCCAAAAAAAATCGAAAGCCGAGGGAACCGAACCCGGGCGGGTGCGTTTCAGCTTCGTGAAACAGTTTCGCGATCGGTACGTCCGCCATGTCCAGCGCTTCCCTCTCTCGCATCTGCCGATGCCGGGAGTTCGAACGGGCCCGGAACGCACGGCTGATTGCAAGACCGGACCGGACATCGGCCCCGGCCCTTAGCGCCTGAAGTAAACTGGCGCCTGCAATAAAAAGGACGAGTTACAAATGGCGGATCTTACCGATACCGATCTGCGGAGGGAAAGTCGCGAGAGTGTCGAGGAAGACATCCATTTGCGCATCGGGACACAGCTCAAGGCCTATTACGATCAGGTCCTGACGCAGCCCGTGCCGGATCGCTTCGACGATCTGCTGCGACGCCTTGATGAACAGAGCAACTCCGGACAGGAGACGCGGTAATGGCGGCGATGACTGTCGAGATCAAGGAGGAAATCGTCTCCTGCATTCCAAGCCTGCGTGCCTTCGCGGCCTCGCTGGTCGGGGTCGGCGACCGGGCCGACGACCTGGTGCAGGAGACGCTGATGAAGGCCTGGGCGAACATGAATCGCTTCAAGGCCGGCACCAACATGAAGGCCTGGCTGTTCATCATCCTTCGCAACACCTTCTATTCCGACTACCGCAAGAAGAAGCGCGAAGTTCAGGACGTCGACGGTCAATACTCGGCGACACTCGCCGAGCACCCCGGGCAGCACGGTCATCTCGATTTCGAGGATTTTCGCAACGCGCTCGACGCTCTTCCCGAAGACCAGCGCGAGGCGTTGATCCTCATTTGCGCCTCCGGCTTCTCCTATGAAGAAGCCGCCGAAATCTGCGGCTGCGCCGTGGGCACGATGAAGAGCCGCGTCAACAGGGCTAGAAACAGGCTCTCGGAAACTCTAAGTATTGATTCTGCTGAGGAGTTCGGGCCCGACAGGTCCGTTCAGGCAGTTATTTCAGTGTCCTCGGTACCAGCGGTCAAGATTCGTGCCATGGAATAAGCTTCCCCCGACAAGCACCAGACTGGATCGCCGGCTCTTCGGCTATATGGCGGCGGCACTCGTGCCGCTCGCCGCATTGGCGTTTCTGTTCTCCTATTCGGATCATTTGCGCCGAGCCGAGGAAGGGCATTCAAACTTCGTCGACTACGCGCGCCTGATAGGCCAGTCGAGCGCCAAGGTCATGGCGCGCGCGGAAGGCTATGCCTCAGCCCTGTCGGCGCGCGACGCCACCGCCCTCACCGATTGCGGAGCCTTGTTCGAGTCCATGCGCGGCGAATTGCGCGAGGCGGTTCGCCTGGACGTAAGCGTCGCCGACAGGACAATCTGCACCGTTGCGCTGCGCAGCGGCCGCGTGACGGTCATCCGCCCCGGCGAAGCCGATGTGCCCGAAGACCGCGTGCTGCCCGTCTTCCGTGAAAACAAGGAAACCGGTGTCGGCATCCGCATCGGCCTGCGCCCGCAAACGCTGCTAATCGCGCCGATCGAGGCCACGGGGGCAAACAACAATGTCGGCTTCGCCCTTGTCGACGACAAGGGCCTGGTCGTCGCCTCCCACATGGCCGACGCCGCAGAAAACAAGTCCTTCCTGAACCTCGTCTCTTCCCTCGACCTCAATAAGGAAACACAGACATCCTTCGCCCGCAGCGAGGGCAACTGGTACGTGGGTGTCGCGACGCTGACCGGAACCCGCTATCGCATCGTGACAGCATCACGTCCCTCGGAAACACAGCTCGAGCCGTGGCTCAGCATTGCCAAGGCTCTGCTTCTGCCGCTGATGCTTCTCGCCGTCGTCTTCGTGGTCCTGCGCTATGGCATCCAGCGCTTCCTGCTGCGCTACCTGCGCCATATCTACGCAACCTTCCGCCGCTATGGGTCCGGCGAGACCGGCGCGCGCGTCGGCATGCTCGCCACCGCTCCACCTGAGATCAACATCCTCGGGATGACCTTCGACATGATGGCGGACCGGATCGAGCACCGGACCAAGGATCTGGAAACCTCGCTTTCCGAGCAAAGACGCCTGACCCGCGAACTCCATCATCGCATCAAGAACACCCTGCAGATGATCACCAGTCTTCTGGTCATGCAGCGCCGCGATGCAAAGGAATCGAGCGAGAAGGCCGTTCTTCGGGTAGCGCTGGAAAGGGTCCTGTCGATATCCGCCGCGTATCGGATTTCCTATGCCTCGAACGAAGGCACGGATGTCTCCATCGAGGCGCTGGTGCGGGAGGTGGTGGAGTCCCTGCGTGAGCCGGCGAGGGTGTCTCAGGGAAAGGTGCGCATCCATGTCGCGGAAATGGCGCATCTGGCAATCGATCTGGACCGCGCCATCCCGCTCGCCTTCATTCTTGCCGAGCTTCTGCCGCCCCGGTTCGATTGCCTGCAGCCGGGCGAGACGATCAAGGTCGAGGTTCGCGGCGGCGACAAGATCCTCATCCTGATTTCCGGAGCGAGCCAGATCGAGGACGTGCTGGACGAATTCGAGGAC
Organism: Stappia sp.; assembly: GCF_048268045.1. Lineage (GTDB taxonomy): Bacteria > Pseudomonadota > Alphaproteobacteria > Rhizobiales > Stappiaceae > Stappia. The sequence continues at coordinate 72,651 of NZ_JBLWWG010000008.1, read as the reverse complement.
GAGACGCCGCTGCGGTCGCGGTTGGTGCGTGCCTATCTCAGCCAGTTGTCGGCAACCTGCACGATCGACGGCGAGACCACGCGTCTCGAGATGCCGAAAGCCAGCCTGTACTAGACGCAGCCCGCGGCGCTCAAAAAAACACCGCGGAGAAGATTTCTCCGCGGTGTCAGGGCCAGGCAGTCAGGGAGGGGAAGCTGCTTGTCGTGCGGTCGGTCAGACCGCCGGCGGACGACGCCCGCTGATGAGGCCATAAATCAGCGACACAACGAAGAGCGCCAGGGCAACGAAGAAGATCAGCTTGGCGATGCCAATCGCTGTGCCGGCGATGCCGCCAAATCCCAGGAACGCGGCGATTAGCGCGATGATCAGAAAGGTCAGGGCCCAACCAAACATGTTCTTTCTCCTTTGAGCAGCATCTCGCAGCCAACACAGGCGCAAGATGATCTTGTTCGTGGCGAAGCGCTTTGGTCTGAGGGGAAAGACCAAGGCCTCCGATTTCACCAACGCGGCTTGCGCTGTCAAAACAAGAACGCGGAATATCGATTTTGGTTCGCCCGAAAGACAAATTTTCGAAATATTTCTTCCAAAGAACGACGAAATGCACCGCATACGCGTCTTTATAGTGACCTGACTTCTGTTACCGGGGCACGCCTGCGCCAGGCGGACCAGCGCCTGGCGGAACACGGTGAGGAACCGCGGCAAGGCCCTTTGTCAAAAAAGAACGCCTGCCGTGCGCGCGGTTTTGAAGAACCCCGGAAATCCATCTCCATCAAAATAAAGAACGAAAAAAGAGGAACCTTTCCGCTCCTCGCTGGTTGATCTGTTGTCACGAGGTCGCAACGGGCCGGCGACATGCAAAACGCCCAGAAAGTTGCGACCTATACAGAAATTCGACAGATTTGGAGATCACACCATGATCCGCACGCTTCTGACCACCACTGCACTTGCGGCTGTCCTGACGACGGGTGCGCTCGCTGCCAGCGACATGAAGAAGACGGAGATGGACAGCGCGACCGGCGCAGGCAGCGCCGTGTTCTCGACCTCTCCGGACACCGCTCCCATGCAGAGCAAGAACGGTTACTTCGCCGCTTCGACCGACCAGATTCTCGCCAGCTCGCTGATCGGCTCCTCCCTCTACAACGGCGCCGGCGAGGACGCGAGCAACATCGGCGAGGTCAATGACGTCGTCCTCTCCAGGACGGGCAACGCAGAGGCCATCGTGGTCGGCGTTGGCGGTTTCCTGGGCATCGGCGCCAAGGATGTGGCCGTCGACTTCGAGCGCGTCAGCTGGGTCGAGCGCGATGGCGAACGCTGGCTCACGATCAGCGCCACGCAGAAGGAGCTCGAGAACGCACCGGCCTTCGACCGGTCGATGATCGAGCCGAGCGAGAGTGCCATGGCGACCGACACCACGCCCATGGCCGGGACAAGCAGCGGCACGATGACCGGCGACAAGTCGGCCGCCGCCACCGATCCGGCGATGACAACGGGCAGCGACATGGCGGCCACCGACACGCAGCCGGCTCCGGTCAAGGTTTCGGCGGCATCGGCGGAGCAGTTGATCGGCACGGCCGTCTACGGCGCGCAGGACGAGAACCTCGGCGAAGTTCGCGACGTGATCGTCTCGGGCGAGGGTCAGGTCGAGGCGTTCATCATCGACGTCGGCGGCTTCCTCGGCATCGGTGCGAAGCCGGTTTCCATGGCCCTGGACACGCTCGACATCAAGGAGGATGCCAACGGCGACCTGCGCATCCACACGAGCTACACGCAGGAGCAGCTCGAGGCGCTTCCCGAGTATTCGGGCAACGCCGGCGAGGCCAAGCCCGCCGCTGCCCAGTAACAGCTCGCAGCAGTGACGAGAACGCCGGCACCCGTGCCGGCGTTTTCTCGTGCCCGCACGATGTTCGCGAAAAAGGGCGCGTCCACGGAACGATTTCGCCGCTGCCGCGTTCCTTCAATATCAATCAACATGGAGGTGACTTACATGGCCACCAGCACATCCGCCGCTCGCAATACCGCCTCGCGCGGGGAAGACGACGTCGCCAACATCGAGCAGAACATCGAACGCCTGCGTGGCGACATTTCCGCGCTCGCCCAGTCGATCTCGCGCTACGGCGCGGACAAGACCGGGGAATACAAGGACCGCGCGAACAAGGCGGGCAACGATCTGGCGCAGGCCTCCAAGGACACGCTCGACAGCCTGACCGCCGAGCTCAATGATCTGGAGCGGGCCGTCTCGACGCGGGTGCGCGACAAACCATTGCAGGCACTTGGCATCGCCGCCGGCATCGGCTTCCTGGTCGCCTTTCTGGCCAGGCGCTGATTCATGCTGCGTCTCGCGCCGCTCCTGGCCTCGATCCTGGCGACGGACTTCGGCGCGACACTGCGCCGGCTCCGGCGTTCGGCAGTCGTCTATGCGCTTGCCGGACTGCTGCTGATATCGGCCTATGCGGCCGCGCTCGTCGCGCTCGGCGTTCATCTCGCCGGCCTTTTCGGACCGGTTGACGCCGCCCTGATCATCGCCCTCGCCCAAATCGCCCTTGCGGCGCTGCTCGTTGCCGGTCTGGCCATCGCCAACGCGCTCGAGCGCAAGCGCCGCCGCGAACGCAACAGCAACTCCTCCGGCCCGGCGCTGCTGGCGACACTCGCCGTCTCCGTGCTTCCGCAACTGATGCGCTCCAAGGGCGCACTCGGCCTGGCTGCCGTTGGAGGCCTCGCGTTCCTGGCGATGACGCGGGATCGCACGCCCGACAAATGACATCCGCCGGCATCACTGCCACAGCAGACAATGAAGGAACCGACATGACCAAGATCGCAGCAGTCCTGAAGCCCGAGTCCCACGACGAGAAGCTCGATATCGGTCTCGACGACGCCTATCTTTCCGATATGGCCGGCTCCCTGTCCGGGATCCTCGCCGCCACCTACCGGCTGACCATCAAGAGCCAGATCTACCACTGGAATGTGGTCGGCCCGCTGTTCAAGCCGCTGCACGAACTGACCGAAGAGCACTACACAGCGCTCTTCAGCGCGGCGGACGTGATCGCCGAGCGCATCCGCGCACTCGGCCACCTCGCCCCGGCGAAGTTCGGCGAGGTCGCCTCCTTCGCGCCCAAGGCCGCCGAGGTCGACCACACGACAGCCGCGGACATGATCGCCGACCTGATCGCCGACCACCGCGCGGCCGTGAAGTCGATGCGCAAGGCAGCCGAGAAGGCCGGCGAAGTCGGTGATGTGGTGACGGAAGACATGCTCACCGCGCGACTGACCTTCCACGAGAAGGCCCTTTGGATGCTTCGCGCGATCGCAACGAGCTGACCTGATCGATCACGGCCCCTTTTAGGTGAAACGCAAGTCTCAGGCCGCCACGCCTTCAACCGGCGTGGCGGCTTGCTTGCGTTCACACATCTCCGGCAGCGACGGCAAGCCTGGCCACGAAGCTCGCAGGTTCAGACAAAGGACCCGGCGAGCGGGCCGGAGCGATCGGGAGCCGCCCCTTCGTTGTCCGCAAGGGAGAGGAGCTCGCGAAGCCTCGTGCGTGCGCGGTTGACGCGGCTCTTGAGCGTTCCGACAGCGCAGTCGCAGATCCCCGCCGCCTCCTCGTAGGAAAACCCGGAGGCACCGACCAGGATGATCGCCTCCCGCTGATCACTTGGAAGAGCTTCCAGCGCATGACGGAAGTCCTTGAGCGCCAGGGAGGCGTCCTGGGCCGGGCCAACGGCCATGCGCTCGGTAAGAATTCCATCTGCATCGGAGACCTCACGGCCCGATTTTCGAAGGTCGCTGTAAAAGCCGTTGCGCAGGATGCGGAACAGCCAGGCCTTCATGTTGCTTCCCGGAATGAAGGTATGCTGCTTGGACCATGCCCTGAGAATGGCGTTCTGCACGAGATCGTCGGCACGATCGCCGCGCCCGCACAGCGATATCGCGAAGGCGCGCAGGGCCGGCAACTGGGCCAGCATGGCCCGCTTGAAGGCGGGATCGGAAGCAGGCGGCTGTTCGCTCATGCCTTGTCGGCGCCGGAGGATTTCCTCTCGGCCTCGTCCAGTCGTTCAAGCAGGTCGAGAAAACGGTCCGGAATACCCTCGTCCTGAACCGAGTCGTAGTACTCACGCAGCTTCTGCGTGATCTGCTCGTGATCGGGGCCGCGAGGCTGTTCCCGCTTTGGCGAATTTCGCGTGTCCGGCATGTCAGCTCCGTTGCTCGCAGATGCGCCGAGTGCGTCGACCCGGTATTATTATAGCGCCGATTTTCAAAAATCATCCAAACGGATGGAACTTTCCGTTCTCTTGGACGTTTGCCTGTTGTTGAATGCCGAAGAAGGCAAACAGGGAGCCCCTCATGTCACTATCTACCCGTGTTGCGTCTCACCTCCCGTATCTGCGTCGATACGCAAGGGCGGTCACCGGGTCGCAAAAGTCGGGCGATGCCTATGTAGCGGCAGCTCTGGAAGCGCTCATCGCGGACGTCTCGAGTTTCCCGCAGTCCGGTAGCGACCGTGTCTCCCTCTACAAGCTTTTCGCCTCGATTTACGGCTCGACGCAGATCGAGCCAAGCGAGCATGATTCTCCCTTTGCCTGGGAAAAGCGCGCCAACGCCAATCTTTCGATCCTCCCCTCCCCGGCCCGCCAGGCGTTCCTTCTGACATCCGTCGAAGGCTTCACCGAGGCGGAGGCGGCACAAGTTCTTGGCGTCTCGGCAGGTGAGATCGAAGGCCTGCTCGCGGATGCCGCGCAAGGCATCTCCAGCCAGATCGCGACCGAGATCCTGATCATCGAGGACGAGCCGCTGATCGCCATGGACATCGAGCACATCGTCCAGGAACTTGGCCACAAGGTCACCGGCATTGCCCGGACCCACAAGGAAGCGGTCGAGCTCTTCGCAAAGACGAAGCCGAAGATGGTGCTCGCCGACATCCAGCTCGCCGACGGCAGCTCCGGCATCGATGCCGTCAACGACATCCTCAAGTCGCACGACATGCCGGTGATCTTCATCACCGCCTTCCCCGAGCGCCTGCTGACGGGCGAGCGCCCCGAACCCACCTTCCTGATCACCAAGCCGTTCAATCCGGACATGGTGAAGGCGCTGATCAGTCAGGCTCTGTTCTTCGACCAGAGCGTCGGCGCCGCCGCCTGACGATCTCTTCCCACAGGATCACACCACGACAAAGGCCGGGCCGATCTGCAATCGGTCCGGCCTTTGTGGTGGTCGACGGCCGGTCCGCGCGCCGAGCGGGCTTTTGAGCGGTCCTGGAAAACACCGTCAGCCTCAAAAAAAAAGCGATCCGCACCGCCGGGAGGGAGCCGGCGCGGATCGCTTTTGGATGGCCTCGCTTGCAGGCCCGGAACGTCAATCAGTGGCGCGCGAGCCAGTCATCGATCTCGCGCTCGGCCTCTTCCTGCGCCTTGCCGTAGCGTTCCTGAATCTTGCCCACAAGATTCTTGCGATTTCCGGCGATCACATCGAGATCATCACCGGTCAGACGCCCCCAGTGAGACTGCGCCTTACCCTTGAATTGCTCCCAGCTACCTTCGATCTGATTCCAGTTCATGGAAAACTCCTTTTCTTCAAGGAGCATCAACACATGCTCCTGGGGGGATAACGTACGAACGCAGGAGTGGTTCCAATTCGATCCCCACTGCGGGTGAAAGCACGTTGGAATTTGCCAACCAGCGAAAATCATTGGCGAAAACAAGCAATGGATGTAAAAGAAAATCTCGATTACATGGAAGTAGCAGCGTGATCCGAATTCTACCTTCGGCTGTATTTGCCGTGATCACACTGATCGGTGTCTGCATGACAGCGGTTGTGTATGACGCGGAGGAATCCTCCGACCGCATCCGTTTCGAGAGCATTGCGGACGAGACGGTGGACCGGGTCGTGGCCCGCGTGAACCAGCACATCGCGCTGCTGATATCGGCCCACGCATTCTTCACCGCGCAATCCGGCGACGTCTCGCGCCCGGCGTTCGAGCGCTATGTGACCAGCCTCGACCTCAAGGGCGAATTCGTGGGCATTCGCGGGATCGGCTATGCCCGGGTCGTGCCGAAGGGAGCCGAGCAGCCGGCGCAGGACGATCTCAGCCGCAATTACGGCATCGAACGCGAGATCTGGCCGCAGACCTCGCAGCGTCTGCGCACGCCAATCGTTCTTCTGGAGCCGATCGACCAGCGCAATCTTGCAGCCCTTGGCTATGATATGTTCAGCGATGCGAGCCGCCGCGATGCCATGCTGAAGGCGATAGAGGCCGGAGAGCCGCGCGCAAGCGCGCCCGTGGAACTCGTGCAGGAGATCACGGAGAACAAGCAGACCGGCTTCCTCGTCTATATCCCCTTCAGCGCACGAACATCGCAAGGCGCGGAAGATGCCGGACGCCTCCCCGATACCGCCGTCGACGGGTTCGTCTATGCGCCCTTCAGGGCCGGAGACCTGCATCTGGCCGCACTCGAGCGTGTGCCCCCGCTCCCCGTCACCGTCGACACGGCGGACACGACGGGCGATGCGCCCGTGGATCTGTTTCACTCACGGGATTTCAGCCCTGACCAGAGCTTCGACGAACTCACCGCGACGCGCATCGCCACGGTCGCCGGACGGCAATGGACCTTCACGATCCATGCGACGCCCGCGTTTCGCGGCAATGCCGGGCATTTCTACACGATCCTGATCGGCACGATCTCGCTGCTTCTGGCAATTGCCCTGGCGATGTCGACCAGGTTCCAGATCAAGTCTGTCGAGACAGCCCACGCGCTGCGCAAGGTTTCTGAAAAGACGATCCAGGAGAAGGACCTGATGCTTCAGGAAATGAAGCATCGCATCAAGAACTCCATCGCGCGCGTGCTGGCCATCTCCCGCCAGACGGCCGCGAACTCCAAAGATATCGACGAATTCGCCCAGTCGTTCTCCGCCCGGCTTCACTCCATGGCCAACGCCCAGGACATGCTGACGCGCTCGCACTGGCAGCGGGCCGACCTGCACGAATTGCTCAGCACCGAACTCGAGCAGGTCTTCGGCGGGAACTATGGCAAGGAAAAGATCGACGGGCCCCAGGTCCTTCTCGACGAACGCACCACCCAGGCCCTGGGCCTGACCTTCCACGAGCTGGCCACCAATGCGCTGAAGTACGGCGGCGTTTCGACGAATGACGGCGACCTCGCCGTGCATTGGCAGATCATCGGCAAGGGCAGCGAGCGCAAGCTTCACCTCGACTGGATCGAGACCACTGTCGCGCAGATCGAGGAGCCGCAGCAGAAGGGGTTTGGCTCGCGGCTTATCGACGCCAACATCAAGGGTGAGCTTGGCGGCACGCTGGAGAGGACCTTCCGGCCCGATGGCATGTCGTTCCAGATGACCATCCCGATCTAGGCAGCCCGCACAGAAGCCGCAATCCGGGAACCTTCGCGCGCCTGCAACGTTCTTCACCGAGCGGATGGCGCAATGTCGCGCGGAACCATCCGCCGGGAGGCACGAGGGTTCTTGTCAAAAGCGGAGTTCGAAACACTGCTCGCCAACGTGGCGCGGCTGTCGCTGATCGCCATCGCCACAATCGTGCTGATTGCAGCGCTCGACGTGGCGCAGGTCATCCTCGCACCTGTCTTCCTCGCGGTCGTGATCGGCCTGATGTTCGGCCCGCTGTCGGACAGGATCGAAGGCTACGGCATTCCCTCCTGGATCTCGGCGCTCGCCATCGTTGTCCTGTTTCTGGTCCTCATTTCGGCGGCCGCGACCGGCTTCGCCGTTCCCTTGTCCGACTGGCTCGACAAGCTGCCGTCCATCTGGTCCCGGCTGCAGACGGAGCTGACCAGCTGGAAGGGCATCATCGCCTCGTTCGGCGGCCTTCAGGAGCAGCTGCGTAGCGCCATGGGCACGGGCACCAGCATGAAGGTCAACGTCGAGGACACGACCGCCGTCGAGAGCGTCGTCTATTTCGCTCCCGCGTTCATGGCTCAGATCATTCTGTTTCTCGCCAGCATGTATTTCTTCATCGCCACCCGGAAGGATTTCCGCGAGGCCGTGATCACCCGCTGCATCACGCCGCAGTTGCGCAACCGCGTGCGCCGCACCTTCGACGACGTGGAGACGCGGGTGTCGCGCTATCTGCTTTCGATCACCGGCGTGAACATCGTTCTGGCCATCGCCGTGTCGCTGACGCTCTACGTGCTCGGCGTACCCTCGCCGCTGCTCTGGGGCCTGATGGCCGGCGCGCTGAACTACGTGATCTATATCGGCCCGGCGGTCATGGCACTTGTGCTCACGGGGGTCGGGCTGGCGACCGCCGACACGACGTTCGGCATCCTGACCCCGCCGGCCGCCTACCTCGCACTCAACCTGATGGAAGCCCAGTTCCTCACACCGCTCGTCCTAGGCAAGACGATGACGCTCAATCCGTTCATTGTCCTGCTCTCGCTTGCAGGCTGGATCTGGCTCTGGGGCCCGGTCGGTGGCTTCATCGCCGTGCCGTCGTTGCTGATGATCGGCGCCGTACTGACCAACATTTTGCCCACGGAAGCCTGAAGCGGGCAAGCGGACCGGGCGAACCGGATCCGGCCCACCATTCGACAAATCCGGAGAAGACCATGAAACCGAAGACCCCGAAGTCGGAACCGAACCCGATCGATGCCACGGTCGGCGATGCCAAGGACGTGGAACAGACCGCGCTGACCATAGGTTCGCGCGAAATCCAGGCCGCCGCGATCTCGGAGGAGCCGCTGGCCGAACGCCGCGACCGCTTGCAGCGGATGCGCCAGGAACTGGTCTCCCGCATGGGAACAGACAAGGGCGAGGACCTGAAGCCGCTGCTGGAGGAAATCGACCGCGCAATCGCACACCTCTCCGGCCCGGACGCGCTCTAGACAGAGCCTTCTCGAACGCCGCCAACAAAAAAGCCGCCGGCATATCGTGTGCCGGCGGCCGAACCTTGCCGCCCTCGTCCGCAATACGCGGCAGGGCGGAAAATGAGTTGGCGAATGCGGATTACAGCCCGCTGACGTCAAATGCAGCAGCAACGGGCCACCCGGTGCAAGTGCTCTGGTTGCCCCGCGCCACGCATCGCACCTCCACCGCGCCCAGGTTCCCGGTCGCAAGCTTCAAGTCGGACTTGGCGGCGCGCCCACCTTCATCGGCCGCCGCGCGAGTGCTTTCCGTGGCGCCATGCGCCGTGGCCTGCGTCTCCGCCAGCACCAATACGGCAGCACCCGTGGACAGGGTCAGGGCAACGGCGATTGCGACAGCGTAGGGCTTGATCTTGGGCGTTTTCATCACGGTACCTCCGACAGGTTAACGCGGAAGCAGGGATTTGGTTTCACACACCCGGCTCCGACGCCAGCTCGACAGGCGAGCCCTGCGTCTCGGCCGCCGGCAGCATCACGCTCAGGCGTCCCGGCACGATGTCGACGGATCCGGGCAGGGACACGCGGACGAGCTCTCCGTCGACGGAGGCCATGACCTCATTTCCTCGCCCGGCTTCGAGATCAACGCGGACCGCCTCCCCGCTCGCGATCTCGGGGTTCTCCGCAAACCGGCCGAGCAGCGTCTCCGCACCAATGCGCAGGAGCGAGGGCCAGGAGAAGCTGTGACAGAAATAGACGCCGAGCCGTCCGCCCGTCAGCCAGTCCGCATAAGGCATGTGCCCGCGACCGAAGGCGTTGTTGGAGACAATCAGCGCTGTGGCCGGGCGTTCGTGAAGCGTACCGTCGACCTTGGCAAGCAACCGCAGACGACGCGGTTTCCTGACCGTCAGCCAGAACGCGCGCGCACCGGCAATCATCTTGCCCAGCCGCGAGCGATGGGTCATGCGCTCGCGCTGGCGGATCAGCGCGGGATGCAGGCCGAAGGACACATGATGGAGAAAGAGGTCGCCATTGATCATCCCGACATCGATGTGCGCTTGCCTTCCACCGGCGATGGCAAGGGCGGCTGCGCCAGGTTCCATCGGCATGCCCAGCGCCCTGGCGAACAGGTTCATCGTCCCAAGCGGAAGGAACGCCAGCGTCGCCGGGTGGTCCTGAAGATCGCGGGCGCAGCGCGAGAGCGTGCCGTCGCCGCCGCCCAGGACGATCAGATCATGTGCCTTTTGGCGGCTGAGCGCGCGCGTTTCCGCGGCAAGCCTGCGCGGTGCCCGCAGCCGCAGGTCCACCAAGTCGCCACGGTCAAGAAAAGGCTCGCAGATCCGGCGGACAAGTGCGTCGGTGTCAGCGCCGCGGACAGTGCCCGCATTGCGATTGAGGAGAATGCAGACCCTGCGTTTCGAGCTGGACGCCATGAGACCTCTTCGCGTGTCGCGGATGCGCGGGACGGGGCCGCGCCTTGCCACAGGACAACCGCGAACCGGCCGCCTGGTTCCCTCACCTCACTTGCTGGCGCAGGAACTCGATAAACACGGGATTGGTCCCATAAGCGACGTTGACGCGGATCGCGGCCGCCCCGCGCGCACTCCGGTCGGGCGTGAACACGCTGCCGGGGGCGAGAAAGATGCTGCGCTCCGCCGCCTTGCGGCACAGCTCCAGTTCGTCGACATCACCCGGAAACTCCGCCCAGAGATAGAAGCCGGGCGTCACACTCTGCCGCACCTTCAGGCCAACCGCCTCGAGTTGCGCGCCGGAGGCCTTGTGCGCCTCCTCGACCCGCGCCTTGAGCCGGCGAAGGTGACGCAGATACTGCCCTCCCTGGATCAGGTGAAAGACGAAGCGCTCCACATAGTCCGAGGTCGCGACCGTCGTCAGCATCTTGAGATTGCTCAGCGCACCGACGATGGAGGAATGGCCGGCGACAAACCCGCAGCGCAGGCTTGCCGACAATGTCTTGGAAAAGGTCCCCACATAGAGCACGCGATTGAGCTGATCGAGCGCGGCAAGCCTGGGAAGCGTCGCAGGTACGATGTCGGCAAGCGCATCGTTTTCCACGATCAGGAAGCCCCAGCGTTCTGCGAGTTGCATCAGCCCGAAAGCCACTGCCGGCGAAAGGGTGCCGCCCGTCGGGTTGTGCGCATGCGACTGGGTGAAAAAGACCTTCGGCCGATGCACGGCGAGCTTCGCCGCCAGGTCTTCCAGATCCGGCCCGTCAGCACCGCGACGGATGCCGACCATATGCGCCTTGGCGAGCGTCAGCTTGCCGAAGAGCGGATAGTAGCCTGGATCGTCGACAAAGACCGTGTCGCCTGGCTCGATCAGATGACGGATGATCAGGTCGAGCCCGTGATTGACGCCATGGGTGAGCAGAAGGCCGTCCGGCGGCACGGATATGGAGCGTTCGAGCAGCAGCATGCGCAACCGCTCGCGCAAGGGAGCGTAGCCCCAGGAGCTGCCGTATCCGAAGTCCACCGAGGCCGGCTCGGCCGTCTTGAAGCCGGAGAAGAAGCGTTTGAGCTCCGATCCTTCCGTCCAGAACGCAGGAGGACGCCCGTCGCCGGGGCGGACCTCATAGTGCTGATCGAGCTGCTCGCGCAGCAGCGACACGACGTCCACCGCCGCCGCCACATGAGGAGCCTGAGGGACCGGGCGAACGATCTGGAACTGTGCCACATAGTAGCCGGATCCCGCGCGGGCCTCGAGCAGGCCCTGCGCCACCAGCCGGTCATAGGCCTCCGCCATTGTGTTCTTCGAAACGCCGTGCTCGCGGGCCGCCTGACGCACGGAGGGCAGCCGCTCGCCGGCCTTGTAGGCGCCGGCGGACAGCAAGCCGCTGACATGCTGGACGATTTTGCCGGCCCTCGACATGCGTGCTTTCGCAGCCTTGACGATGATTGTCCCACCCATTCAATTGGGACAGTCATTGCGAAATCGCATGCAACTGTCCCTTGATTGTCCCATTTCATTTTATGACAATTCGAGCTGGTCTACAAACATACAATCCCCGGGAGGATGCCCATGACCGATTTGACCCGCCGCCGTCTGCTGACGGCCTCGGCGCTTGGCGGCGCCGCGACGCTTGCCATGCCCGCGATTGCCCATGCCCAGGAAACCGTTCAGTGGCGCATGCAGGCGCTGTGGGACGGCGGCACGACGCCGTTCGAATTCGAGAAGAAGTTTGTCGAGCGCGTTGGCGAGCTGACCGACGGCCGTTTCGAGATCAAGCTGTTCTCCGCGGGCCAGCTCGTGCCAGCGAACCAGGCTTTCGACGCCGTGCGTGCCGGCGCCTTCCAGATGATGAAGACCTTCGACGGGTACGAAGCGGGCAAGATCCCCTCCTTCGCCTTCACCTCGACCATTCCCTTCGGCTTCCCCGAGGCGGATCAGTACGAGGCGTGGTTCTATGAACTCGGCGGTCTCGAGATGGCCCGCGAGGCCTATGGCAAGGCCGGCCTGTCCTACATTGCTCCGACCGTTTACGGCCAGGAGCCGATGCACTCCACCGTCCGGATCGAGACCATCGCCGACATGGCCGGAAAGAAGGGCCGCTTCGTCGGTCTCGCCTCCGCCGTCATGGGTGACCTCGGTGTCGCGGTGACGCCGCTGGCCACCGCCGAGGTCTATTCGGGCCTCGAAAAGGGCCTGATCGATTTCGCCGACCGCGGCGACCTGACGGCCAACTACGAGGCCGGTCTCGCCGAGGTGGCGAAGTTCATCATCCTGCCGGGCGTGCACCAGCCGACGACCGCGACCAGCTACGTGGCCAACACCGCCGCCTACGAGGCGTTGCCCGCAAGCTTCAAGGCGGCGCTCGCCGTCGCCGCCCGCGAAATCTCCGGCTCGCTGCGCCAGCGCATCCTCGTCGAGGACACCAAGGTTCTCGACAAGTATCGCGAGCAGGGCGTCGAGGTGATCCACCTCGACCAGGGCGATGTGGCTGAGGCCCGCGCCAAGGCGGTCGAATCCTGGTCCAAGGCGACCAAGGGCGATCCCCTCGCAACCAAGATCGTCGAGAGCCAGACCGCCTTCATGAAGTCGCTCGCTCTCCTTTGATCCCGACAAGACAGCAAGCGGGCGGCGCCAGCAGGCGCCGCCCGCCCGTTTCCGCCGCGCGTCGCGGCCAACCGGCAGCTCCATGAAAGCACTCTGCGCCTTTGTCACCGGCCTGAACCGGGTCCTTTTCGTCATCGCCGCCGCGATCATCTTCGCCGTCGTGCCGATGCTGCTCTATGAGGTCGTCGCGCGCTATGCCTTCAACGCGCCGACGGTCTGGGCCATGGAGGCAAGCACGCTCGTCTTCGGCCCCCACTTCATGCTGGCCGGCCCCTATCTGCTGCACCTGCACGGCCACGTCTCGGTCGACATCCTGAGCGAGCGGGTCAAGGGTGCGCCGCGCAAGGCGCTGGAAGTTTTCACCTACGCCGTCGTCGCGATCTTCGCCGCCGTCTTCGCCATGGTGAGCTGGCCGCTGGCGGTCAACGCCTATGCGCTCGGGGAGACCAGCTTCTCCGCCTGGAACCCGCCCATCTGGTGGCTGAAGTTCGTCGTGCCCTTCGCCTTTGCCATGCTTTTCGCCCAGGCCCTCGTCGAGGCGATTTCCGCCCTTTCCGGACAGTCTGACGAGGAGGCACGTCCATGAGCTCAGAGCTCGTCCTGGCGATCATGTTCGCAAGCCTCGTCGGCCTTCTGCTGACGGGCGTCCCGCTCGCCTTCACCCTCGGCGCTCTTGCGCTGGTCTTCACCATCACGCTCTGGGGACAGGCAGCGCTGGCCGTCACCGTGCTCAACCTGTTCGACACAATGCACTCGGAATCGCTTCTCGCGATCCCGCTGTACGTGATGATGGCCAGCATTCTGCAGCGCTCCGGGGTGATCGAGAGCCTCTACAAGGCCATGGAACTGTGGTCGCGCCGGCTTCCCGGCGGCCTTGCCGTCGGTACCATCGCCATCTGCACCATCATCGCCGCCATGACCGGCATCGTCGGCGCCGCGGTCGCGGCCATGGGCATGCTCGCCCTGCCCTCGATGCTGAAGCGCAACTACCAGCCGGAGCTGGCCATCGGCACGATCTGTGCCGGCGGCACGCTCGGCATCCTGATACCGCCCTCGGTGATCACCATCGTCTACGCCGTGACGGCACAGGCCTCCATCGGCCAGATGTTCATCGCCGGCGTGGTCCCAGGCCTGCTGCTTGCCTCGCTCTATATCGGCTATATCGTGCTGCGGGCGACGCTCAACCCGTCCGTCGCTCCCCGCCCGCCCGAGACCGAGGAGATCACCTGGAGCATCCGCATCGCGGCGCTCAAGTCGCTGGTGCTGCCGATGCTCATCATCGTCGGCGTGCTCGGCACCATCTACATGGGCATCGCCACACCGACCGAGGCGGCGGCCGTTGGCGTCGCGCTGGCCTTCGTCTCGGCGCTCATCGAGCGTCGCTTCGGCTGGGAGCTGATCCAGGGCGTCGGCATGGACGTTGTCAAGGTGACGACGATGATCCTCTGGATCACCATCGGCGCGCGCGCCTTCGTCGCCATCTTCACCGGAACCGGGGGAGCAGACTTCCTGCTCGGCTTCATCCAGAACCTGGAAGCAGACCGCTGGGTCGTGCTCGCCGTCATGCTGGCCATGCTCTTCTTCCTGGGCATGTTCCTCGACGAGATCGGCATCATCCTGCTTTGCGTTCCCGTCTTTCTGCCGGTGATCGACTATCTCGAGTTCGACAGGCTGTGGTTCGGCATCCTGTTCCTCGTCTCGGCGCAGATGGCCTACATCTCACCGCCCTTCGGATACACGCTCTTCTACATGAAGGGCGTGCTGCCCGCCGGCATCGGCATGGGCACCGTCTACCGCGCAATCATCCCCTTCATGCTCCTCCAGGCACTCGGGATCCTGATCTGCGCGATCTTCCCGGAGCTCGTGCTGTGGCTCCCCCAATCCATGATCAAGTAACAAGCAGGACACACGATGAGCGACGTCAGATCGTCTCGTATTGAAGGCCTCCACAAGATGGCGCCGGAGGCCCGCCTCCAGGCCGTGGCGCAACAGGCGGAGCTCGGCAACGCGGCCATCGCCAGCCTTTCGGCGGCCGCCGACGGACAGATCGAGCTGGCCGACCGACTGGTCGAGAATGCCATCTCCGCCATGTCCATTCCCGTGGGCATCGCCACCAACATGATCGTCGACGGGCGCGAGATGCTCGTGCCGATGGCGACGGAAGAATCCTCCGTCGTCGCCGCCGTCTGCAACGCCGCCAAGCGCTGCCGCCCGACCGGTGGCTTCAAGACCTCCAGCAGCGGCCCGGTGATGGCCGCCCAGATCCAGCTTCTCGGCGCCAGCGATCCGGAGAACGTCCGCCTCAAGGTCTATGAGCGCATGGACGAGATCCGCGCCATCTGCGACGAGACCGATCCGCTTCTGGTCAAGTTCGGCGGCGGCTTCCGCGATCTCGACATTCGCGTCATCGAGACCGACGAAGGTCCGATGACCATTGTCCACATCATTGTCGACACGCGCGACGCCATGGGCGCCAACGCCGTCAACAGCATGGCCGAGGCACTTGCCCCCAGGCTCGTCGAATGGACCGGCGCCCGCAGCCTGCTGCGCATCCTGACCAACCTCGCCGACCGGCGCCTGGTGCGTGCCCGCGCCGTGTGGCCGCTCGGAGAGATCGGCGGCGCGCAGGTCCGCGACGACATGCTCTCCGCCTTCCATTTCGCCGATGCCGATCCCTATCGCGCTGCGACCCACAACAAGGGCATCATGAACGGCGTCAGCGCCGTGGTTCTCGCCACCGGCAATGACACCCGCGCCATCGAGGCCGGCGCCCATGCCTTCGCGGCGAAGGACGGTCACTATCGCTCCATGTCACGCTGGGAGGCCGACGCGGACGGCAATCTGGTCGGCATTCTCGAAATGCCGATGGCCGTCGGCCTGATCGGTGGTGCGACCAAGGTCCACCCGACCGCCCAGGCCAACCTTGAAATCCTTGGCGTGAAGACCGCGGACGCGCTCGCTCGCATCATCGTCTCCATCGGCCTTGCGCAGAACTTCGCGGCCATGCGCGCGCTTGCCACGACCGGGATCCAGAAGGGTCACATGGCACTTCACGCCCAGAACGTCGCCCTGATGGTCGGCGCCATCGGCGCGGAGATCGACCAGGTGGCGAGCGAGCTCAAGGCGCTCGGGAAGGTTCGTCAGGACCTCGCCGAGGAGATCCTTGCCCGTCTTCGGGGCGGCAAGTGAGCCAACAGGTCGAAATCGTGGAGGTCGCCCCCAGGGACGGCCTCCAGGCCTGGCGCGAGCCAATCGCGACCGAGGCGCGTATCGGTCTGGTCGAGCGGCTGCGCGCGGCCGGTGCCACGCGCATCGAGGTCGGTGCCTTCGTCGCCCCGGACCGGGTGCCGCGCATGGCCGACACCGCCGAGGTGATGGCCGCGGCCGGCTCGCGCGAACAGGCAGGCGACATGGTGCTCGTCGCCAACCGGCGCGGGCTCGACCAGGCGCTGGAAAACGGCGCCCGTGCCATCGCCGTGTTCACCGCCGCGAGCGACGCCTTCGCTCAGAAGAACATCGGCCGCACGGTGGACGCCTCGCTCGAACGTTTCGCCCCCCTTGTTGCAACGGCGCGCGCGGCGGGTGTCTTCGTGCGCGGCTACATCTCCACGATCACGGACTGTCCCTATGCGGGCGAGATCCGGCCCGATGCGGTCGCGTCCGTGGCGCGGGCGCTTTACGGAATGGGCTGCGGCGAGATCGCGCTCGGCGAGACGCTGGGCCGCGCCACGCCGCGTCGGATCGCAGCCGTTGTCGAGGCGGTCGCCGCGCATGTCCCCATGTCGCACATGGCCGCGCATTTCCACGACACCTATGGCATGGGCGTCGTCAACGTGCTGGAGGCGGTACGCCTCGGCATCCGCACCGTCGATGCGGCGGCCGGCGGACTGGGCGGCTGCCCCTTCGCGCCCGGCGCGACCGGCAACGTCGCAACCGAAGACGTCCTCTACATGCTCGCGGGCGAGGGCTACGAGACCGGCCTGTCGATGGAGCGGCTGCTCGACGCGGTCGCCTATTGCGAGACCGACCTCGGCATTGCTCCGGTGAGCCGCGTCTACAAGGCCCACCGCGGCGCCTGAGCCGCGGCCATTCCTTTAGAAATGCAGGCCGACCTTGAAGCTCGCCGCGTGAGAGCGACTTTCCTCGCCGAAGCTGCCGTCGTAGCGCAGCTTGGCCTCGAAACGCTCGCCCTGTAGCAGGCTGACGCCGGCGGCAATGGTTCCCCGCACCTTCTCGCGATCGGAGAAAACGGAGAACTTCACACCCGACAACGCCCCGTTTGCAAAGGACTGCGTCAGCCGGTGCCCGTCGTCGAGCGCGAAGGCAACACCTGCCTCAAGGTACGGGCGCACCACAAGATCACCGTCGAACCGGAGATCCGTTCCCACGCGAAGCTGCGGATGCAGGTCGGCAAGGAACATGTCGTGGGGATCGACCGCCAGGCCGAGACTGCCGGCGTCCCGCTCCGTGTAGCCGAAGTCGTGGATCCAGGACATGTCGAGATCGAGCGTGGGGATCGCAAAGACCCTGCCGAAGTCCAGTTCATGTGCCAGACGCACACGCCCCGAAACGCCTGCAGCGCGAAGCCTCGCCTGCGCGGTGTCCCCCGAGATCGGCACGAACCGGCTGGAGTCGCCCCACGAGTAGGACGCGGACAGCGCTGCGGTCGCAAGCCACGGCCCTTGCGTGTACTTGAGCACGCCGCCGGCGTGAACCCCGTACCCCTCGCTTGAGATGCCCCGGCCGCTGCTGTCGCTGACGTTGAAGCCCGCGGCCAGCCCGAGCCGCCAGTTCTCGGCAATTGCGGCCTGCCGGCCGAACGAGAACCCTGAAAGACGCGCAGTGGTGTGCGCCGCGAAATTGTCGGTGTAACGATGGCTTGCCTTCGCCCAGGTGCATTCATCTTCGCGCAAGGCCGCCCAGGGCCCGTACTGGGTGCCGCAACTGTGCAGGTTGTCGATGTGCGAAATGGCAGCCGTATGCTGGTCCAGCGCCAGACTGTAGTCCTGCGAGGCGTCGAGGTGTTCCGTCAGCGTCTGCGACAAGCCTTCCAGGCTCGGCGTATTGGCCGCGCCGAGCAGGAACGCATAGAGCCGGTCGTCGCCGACACCGACGGCGGCGCCGCTCATCCAGCTCTCGACCAGCGGATCCACGGCAATGGCGACCGCCGCCGCGTTGCCGGAGAGCATTGTGCGCCCGAAGCTGGCGTTCACGCCGGTGATCTTGATGCTGTCGGCATCGCTTGTTGTCTGGAATGTCAGCACCGGGGTGTTGGCGACATGCCCGGCAAGCGCGCCCGCGCCGAAACTGTCGACGATCTCGACGGCATTCGCCAGCTTGCCGAAGGACGAGAGATAGGGATTGAGCGTGCCGCCGTTGCGTGTCACGGCAAGCGCGGAGATATAGGCCGACGTGCCGGCGCCCGGATCGATCTCCAGGAAGTGGCGACTGCCCTGCTCCGTCGTGTAGAGGCCGATGCCAAGGAGCGACCCGTCGAGCACGCCCCTGTTGAGCACGGAGATATTGCCGGCTGTCGCCTCGATGGTGCCTTCGACGCCTCCGCTCGTCCCGATCACGATCTCGCCCCGGCCATTGGCACTGATGGCGCGCTGCTTGCCGCCGTAGGTCGCGATCTTGGAGCCGTCGGCACCGACCGCGGCGACGGTGCCATCGATGTTGAGCTGGAACTTCGAGCGCTCGTCGCCGATCAGGACAGCGCTGGTCGCCGTGTCCGTGTCCCGCGCAAGCACGAAGGCACCCTTTCGGATATCAACCTTCGTGGAAAGCGTCGTGCCGCCCGATGTTGTCGCCATGCCGTTGATCGCGCGGATGCCGGCACCGCCCTCGCCCGAGGCGATCACCTTGCCCGAGACATCGAGCGAGATGCCAAGCCCGTCCGAGCGTCGCGCCAGCGCATAGATGCCCGAGGCATGAGCGCCGGAAACCGAGACCGTGCCGCTTTGCGTGACACTCACCTGGCCGGACTGCGCGCCGGTTTCATATCCGTTGAGCACCCGCTCGCCGTCATCACTTTCCAGAACCAGCGCCGCGCCACTTGCGGAATAGGCGAAGATGCCGTCCGAATAGTCGCCGCTCGTGCGGATGTCGCCATGAGACGTCACAGATACCGCGCCGCTTGCCCCGCTCGCCCCGACATGTATCGTCGGGACTCCGGCAACCTTGCCGTTGACCGTGACCAACCCGCCACCATTGCCGGCGGACTGGGCGAAGATTGCGTGCGCATGGCGGCCCGTCGTGCTGATCGCGCTGGCTGCGTCCAGTGAGACGGAAACCGCGCCTCCGCCCCCGCCGCCGCTTGCCTGAAGGTCCAGATCGAGTGTGACCGGACCGCCCCCCGCGTCGAGGGACAACAGCCCGCCACCGCCACCGATCGATTGCGCCAGAACGCCATAGGCAAAGTCTCCGCCCGTGGTGATCGTCCCTCCGATCAGCGCGACCATCGCGGTTCCACCATTGCCGCCCGCGGTCGTCGTCTTGCCGAATGTCGAATGAAGATCGACCGTGGCGATGCCATCCGCAAGGACACCCGCGATGCCGCCACCTCCGCCAATCGATTGCGCCACGATGGCGTGCGACAGATCGCCGGCGGTCGAGATCGTGCCTGTCAGCCCGGCCTCGACCTCGCCCGCAGCCGCGTAGCCTGCCGTCTGTGTCCCGAAATCAAGGCGCAATGTCGCGCTGTCGCTCTTGGCCAGATCGGCAAGGAACTCGCCGCCGCCACTGCCGACGGACTGCGCCAGAACGCCAAAGGAGCCCGCTCCGCCGGTGACGACAGAGCCGGTGACGGCAACCGTCGCGCGACCGCCAGCTCCCTCCGCCGCGCCGCTTCCGCCAAGCCTGGCAGTGATGCTCTGGCTGGCGACGGCAAGCGCGTCGGAGACGACCACCCCAGCGCTTCCGCCACCGGAGGAGACCGATTGCGCAACGATGCCATGCGAAAGATCGCCGCCCGTGACCACGCGCGCGGCATTGCCGCTCGACGGCTGAAGTGTCACCTTCGCCTCACCGCTGCGGGCCGGATGACCGCCGTATCCCTGCTCTCCGCCCAGGGTGACGTCGAATGTCGCGGTCGGCACGTCGCCAGCGATATGGGTGCTGTCGAGAACCGTGGCGAAGGTTCCGCCGCCACCCGAGATCGACTGGGCAAGCACCCCGCGCGATCCGACGCCGGCCGTCATCGCCATGGCACCGCCAGAGAGCGTAACCGAACTCCTGCCAGACGCGCTGGCCAGCGCGTGATCCTTCGATCCGAGCTGTACGGTGAAGTCATAGGTCGAGCTTTCAGTGCCGGCGCTCTCGCTGGCCGGAGCCGTCTCTCCCACCCGCAGGCTCAAGGCCTCCACGTGCCCGATATCGCCACCACCGCCGCCGATGGACTGGGCCAGTATCGCGTGAGACACGGCGCCGGTGGTCGAGGCAACGCTGCCGGCCGCAGCGCCGATATCGACGCTGCCACCATTTCCCTCGGCGCCTGTCTCCGCGCCGCCGAAGATCTTTCGCGCAATCTCGCGCGTGACCACCGCCTTGACGTTCGGCGGCGAGGGAGCGGATGCCCCACTGTCGCCGCCATCAGTCGCGTTCTTGAGATCGAACGTGTCAACCAGCCCATGCATCCCGCCGCCACCGCCGAGCGACTGGCCGACAAGGCCGTGCGCATTGGCGCCGGAGGTGTAGGCACTGCCACTGTTGAAGATGGAAACGGCCAGTCCGTTGCCACCATTGCCGCCAGCGCCGCCCACGGTCGTGGTCGTCGTGCCGCTGGTGACGGAGCGCTTGCCGTGATCGGTATTTTTCGCCCCCAGGCTTGCGGTTCGGGTGATGATGTCGCCCCCCGCACCGCCGCCGCCGCCAATGGACTGCACGACAACCGCCGCCGAGCGATGGCCCTGCGTTGCAACGGTGCCGGAATTTGTGAAGACCTGCTTCGCCTCGCCGGAACTGCCGCCGTTGCCGCCCGAACCACCGTCGCCGCCGATGACAGCGTTGAGGTTCTTGACCTTGGATCCAGCGCCGGCCGCAAGCCGGGCCGAATTGCCGCCGAAGCCGCCCCCGCCGCCGACCGACTGAAGCAGAACGCCGAACGCATTGTTCCCAACGGTCGCGATGGTCCCGGTGTTCTTCGCCGAGATATCGCCGCCATCGCCCCCCGCTCCCCCCTTGCCGCCGATGTCGACGCCAATGTTGGTGACGGACTTTCCCGCCGCGCCGGAGACGGAAGCGACGTTGCCGCCCGCGCCACCGCCACCGCCGACCGACTGGATCAACATGCCGGTCGAGTGATTGCCGTTGGTGCGGATGGATGCGGTATTGGCGGCGATAACCTTGCCACCGTGATTTCCACCGCCGCCAGTCCCACCAATCGACGTTTCAAGGTTGATGGCGTTGTTCTTTTTCTCCAGATCGGCAGGCGCCGAAAGGGTGAAGGCGATCGTCGAGGCAGCGCCGCCATTGCCGCCACCACCGCCCACAGACTGGACGAGAATGCCGTGGGAGATGTCGCCATCGGTCGTGATCGCACCGGAACTGGCGAGATCGACCGTTCCGCCCTTGTGCCCATTGCCGCCGTCGCCACCCACAGCCGCGCCGCCCCCGAGGGATCCGCGGGCCGCATCAGAGATCGTCACATTTGCGGTGATCGCCGCGCCGCCGTTGCCGCCGCCGCCGGCGATGGACTGAGCGATCAGACCGGTCGACATGTCGCCGCTCGTGGCGATTGCCGTCGCCGAGGCGATATCGATCTCTCCCGCCGTGCCGCCCGGACCTCCCTTGCCGCCAACTGCAACAGGGGTCGTGATGCTCTTGGCGTCCGGCCCTGCGGTGATGCTGGCGTTGACGCTCGTGGCCGTGCCGGCGTTGCCGCCGCCGCCGCCAATCGACTGGATGAGCATGCCGGCGGAATTCGCACCCGCCGTGGTCACGCTGCCGCCTTTGGTGGTCAGCGAGACAGCGCCACCGTTGCCGCCATCGCCCCCGCGCCCGCCCACGGAGACCGGTGCAGAGAACGATCCCTCGGAGGACGCCGATAAGGTCACGGCAGAGGCATTGCCGCCGTTGCCGCCGCCGCCACCGACCGACTGGGCGATCACGCCTATGGAGTTCTCACCCGTCGTCGAGATCACCCCGACGCCGTCGATGGTGACGGCATCCCCGTGACCGCCGCTGCCGCCGCCGCCGCCCACGGAGGCTCCGAGCGTGATGGACTGTTGCGTCGAGGCGGAAACGCTCACCGTCGTCGCGGAGCCGCCGTTGCCACCGCCACCGCCGATGGACTGGGCCAGAACGCCGGCAGAATTTCTGCCAAGCGTCATCACACTGCCCGACCCCTTGAAGGTAACTGCCCGGCCGATCCCGCCCGTGCCGCCGGAGCCGCCGATGGCGACCGAGGCGTTCAGCGTCGGTCCGATGCTGACGCCGGCGCTGAAGGCAAGCGCGGATCCGCCATTGCCACCGCCGCCACCGATGGACTGCAGGACGATGCCGTCGGAATTCTCGCCTTCGGTGCGGATCGCGCCGGCACTGCTCAGCGTTACGGTCTCGCCGTCACCGCCGTGCCCTCCGTGACCACCGATGGCGACGCTTGCCGAAATGCTGTCGACATCGCTTCCCACGCTCAGGCTGAACGCATGCGCACCGCCACCGTTGCCGCCGCCGCCGCCCACGGACTGCAGGACGATGGCGTCGGAATTCGCATCGTAGGTGGTCACCCCGCCGTCGGCGATGCCGGTGATCCTGCCGCCGTTGCCGCCGGTTCCCCCCGAGCCGCCAATGGCGACCGAGGCGGAGAACGAAACGCCGTCACCGTAGGAGACGGACGAGGACCCCGCCGAACCGCCATTGCCGCCACCGCCGCCGACCGACTGGGCCAGAACACCGACAGAATGGGTGCCGGCCCCATCGATCAACCCGGCGTTGGCGGTGTTCTCGGTGCCCGTCGTGATCGACGAGCCGGCGCCGAGATCAATCGTGATCGCGCCGCCATCGCCGCCGGAGGCCCCCTTGCCGCCCATGGACACGGATGTGGCCAGGATCGGCGCGGAGGAAGAGGCATGTGCCTGACCGCCCGAGCCGCCACCGCCGCCAATCGACTGCGCGATGATGGCCGAGGCGTGATGCCCGCGCGTCGCGATGCTCGCCTGATCGCCGAGCGTGACATCCAGAGTGCCGCCATTTCCCCCGGTGCCGCCGGAGCCGCCCACCGCGACGGAGGAGAAATAGGCCTGTGCCCTGGCGCTGCCGCCCGATCCGCCGCCACCGCCGATCGACTGGACGATGATCGCATTGGCAAGGTCGCCTTCGGTCAAGATGCTGGCGGCCTTGCCAAGATGCACCGTGACCGCGCCACCATCGCCTGCCGCGCCGCCCTTGCCACCGATGGCCACCGCCGAGAAAACGCCCGTTGCCACCGCGTTGCCGCCGCGCCCTCCGCCGCCGCCGACGGAAATCAGGTGAATGCCGTTGGCGAATGCCCCCGAGGTGTGGACGCTGCGGTCTCCCGCGCCAAGGGACGTGCCGGTCATGTTGACGATGACGTTGCCGCCCCTGCCGCCGGCCCCACCGCTACCGCCAACCGCGATCTCGCCCTTGCCATCGCCGCCATCCTGACCGCCGCCGGCAACGCTGATCCCGTAGATCGCGGTGGAGAAATAGCCTTGGGTCGTGATCGTGCCCGAGTTGGTGACAGAAATGGCCCCGCCATCCCCACCGCCTCCGCCGGCGGCGCTCTCGCCACCGGAGCCGCCCCGCCCTGCGACCGATTGCGCAAAAACGCCGTCGGAAAGCATCCTCGTGGTCAGGATCGAACCGCTGTTGGTGACGTTGACGGTACCGCCGTCGCCCCCCTTGCCACCAACACCGCCGATGCCCCCGCCGCCAGCGCCGCCATTTCCTCCCGAGGTCTGTGCGAGGATCGCCGTTACCCTTATTTCATCGGTCTTGATCGAGCCTGAATTCGTGACCGAGGCCACCCCGCCATGGCCGCCATCGCCCCCCTTGGCGCCGGTTTTCACGGTATCCAGGAGCCCCTTGGCGGACATCCCCCCCGTGTTGCCGTCGCCGCCGATGCTGCGCACCCG
This sequence comes from Stappia sp., assembly GCF_048268045.1. Classification (GTDB taxonomy): domain Bacteria; phylum Pseudomonadota; class Alphaproteobacteria; order Rhizobiales; family Stappiaceae; genus Stappia. The sequence continues at coordinate 48,665 of NZ_JBLWWG010000008.1, read as the reverse complement.
CACCCCGACATAGGCGCCATTGCCGATCACGATATCTCCGGTGTTGACGATGGCCGCCGCACCACCGTCGCCGCCGGCGCCGCCAAAGCCGCCGGCGACCCCCTGCCACGCTCCGACCACCACATCGCTGACGCTTCCGCCCCCGAGACCGCCAATGCGCCCCGTGCTGGTTGCCTCGAGCGCGGAGCTGCCATCACCGCTGACCGTCAGCGTGCCGCCGTGGGTCAGCGTCACATCGCCGCCATCGCCACCCGCGCCACCCGTCCCGCCGGTCGCGAGCCTGCTCTTGAACGACAGACCGCCATTGCCGCCGATACCGCCGACCGCTCCCACGCCATACCCAAACTGATTGCTGTCGAGGGTTCCATCGATTGCGAGATTGATCGTCCCGCCGCCGCCGCCGGCCCCGCCGGGCGCTCCAACGACCACGATGCCAGCGTTGAACTCGTCGCCATTGCCCCCGGTGCCACCGTTGGAACTGACAAGGGTCGGGACGAGTTCGCCGCCCGACGCCGGTTCCACCCGGCATGAAACGGCCCCGCCACGCGCACCGGCCCTGGGAAGGACCGTGCCATGCCCGTCGGCGCCGTCCCCGCCATCTCGGGCAATGTGCAGCGGGCTTGCTCCGCCCTGCATGTCGCAGGCCGGCAGCGTGGTCGCATCGGCCCAGGCGGCACTTGAGACAAGGATTGCAGCAATGGAAGTTCCGAGCGCCAGCCGGTCAAACGTCAATCGGCGTCGCGCAGGTCCTGCCATCGGGACATCCTTCGATATTTGAATATCCCTTGATTTTTCTTGATTCCGCCCCGCCTGTCCATGCCTTTGCCAGAGCCGGACGGCAGACCACCCTCCTGCCCGCGCGCAAGCGCGAGCGGACCAGCGATAACATAGGGAAGGAGGCGCTCGAACGAAGGCAGACAGCCTGACCTGAAAGTATCAGCGAAACGCCGGACCGTTCCCTTACCCCTGGCGCAAAGCGAGTTTGGCCAACCTGTCCAGGGCTTGCAGGAACCGAGACCGGTCGGCCTTTGAAAAGGCCCGGCCGCCGCCCTGGTGGAACGGGTTCGCGGCGCGAATGTCCTGCATCAGATCCCGGGTTGCGAGCCGCTCGCCGATGTTGGCGAGGCTCAAGATCTGCCCGTCGTGCTGCAAGACATGCGACCCGGCCTTCAGGCAGCGATCCGCAAGCGGGATATCCGCAGTGATCACGACATCGCCGGGACCGCAATGCGCGGCAATCCACTGGTCCGCCACATCCGGCCCCTCAGCGACGATGCGAAGCGAGACAAGCGGGTTGCTTGAAGGCCGTATTCCGCCATTGCAGACAAGCACAACCGGAATGCCCAGCCGTGTTGCCACACGCTCCACTTCGGACTTAACCGGGCACGCGTCAGCATCGACATAGAGTGTGGTCAATTTTCAAGTTCCAGTATTGGCTACAGCATTCCAGAAGCTCGATGCCGCTCGTGGCGTATCGAAGGACGCGGTCCTTATACATGAGGAAACGCGGCTGCGGATACTCGCCGTACACAGCAATGCCCCCTAACGGCATGTCGTGTCCCAAGAAACTGGATCAACGGGCTTTCGTACGACCTTTCATCTCTGTCTGAGCTGGACGCAGGGGTCATCGCGTTGCGTCGCAGGCACAAGCACCGTCTCATCGAACGGAGCATCGCTCTGCGTTTCGACATAGGCGATGGAATGGACCTTCACCTCCGGCGCGGCCAGAGCGATCAGGCGGGGAACCCCCCAATCCTTGCGGGCATGCCCGTGCCCCGCGATCAACGCCACCGGCGGCCCATGCGCCTCCAGTGCGGCCAGCACGGCCCGCGCCAGTGCCGCGTCGCGCAGCCGTTGCGCTTCGACGAAGCCGCGCATCAGAGCCGCGGGCATCGCGCCGCAATGCACTTTCGCCTTGAGCGTCTCGCGCGCCGCCTGCTCCTTGCGAGGCAGCGGGCGATCAAGGCCGAAGCGCCGGCCGTCGGGCCCGAACACCCGAAAGGCGCTGGAGAAAATTGCCCGGCGCGCGTCCTCACGCGAAACGCCACCACCTTCAATCCGGGCCGAGCGACCGGCCATGAAGATCGGTGCGTAGAGTTCGAAGGCTGGCCAGTCGGTCATGTCCCACTGTGTCGCCAAGGCGATTGCAGCCGGATCGGAGCGATCCGCCTGCGAGGCGCGCTGCGCCGCCTCCGCAGACAGCATTTCGAACACCATCGTCATCGGCCGGAGCTTTTCGATCATCCGCGCCTGACGAAGATGTGCTTCCCGATTGTCGTGGACCTCGCCGAGGATCACCACATCCGCATCCCACTGATCCGCCACGCCCGGCGCATCCAGCCCGGCAAGCACGAAGACTGCCGCCGCGATCCGCGCCACTCCCCTCCTCACGCTTACCATGTCAGGCTCGCCTCCAGATGCAGCTCCACCACATGCGTCCCGCCGCCTGCCGAGACGAGGCGGTCTTGCGGTCCCGGCAGCACCTCCTGGAACACGACCGTCCGGCTTTCGCGCAGAATCCGGCGCAACAGCGCGACGCAGACCGGATTGGCGACGTCGATCCATTGCGGCTTGCGGTGCCGGTTGGCCATCGAGTTGCTCGCATGCCAATCCATGCCCGGCTTGCGGCTGACGAACACCTGCTCGGGCATGCCGCGCGCGCGGAAATACCGCCCCAGCCGCACCATGACATCGACCGAGGGCAGATGGGCTCCGCCTGGCCCCTCCCAGACCGCATCGAGAAGGTCCTGCGAGGTTTCATACCAGGTCTCGCGGAAGAGGACGCAGTCGCCGTGATATTCGCGCGGTCGATGCCGCTGGCGCCCCTCTTCGTCGCCGACGAAGCCCGCACCTGGATCCGGCCGCGCGACGGTGAGCGGACTGGTCAGATGAATCAACCAGTAGTGCAGCCCCCAGGCGGGCGTGGCGAGCACGCTGCCGAGGTTGAGGAAACGCAGCAGGCTCCCCGAGCCGTCGCGAACGATCAGACGCTGTCCCTGCGGCGCAAGCGACACATGGCACTCCCCGGTGTGCAACAGCGGAGTGTTGCCGCCGGGAGGAGAGAACCCCTCCAGGTAGCGGTCGACCAGACCCCGGTGTCGCTGCAGACTGTTGACGTCGCTGCCTCTGGACAGTCCGGCGAACCGCTCACCCGTCAGCTCTGTCTGCCGAGCCAGCCAGGCGCGCAGATGACGGCGCAGGGTTTCCGCCTCGCCGCTGCCGCCGTGGCTATAGCGGGCAAGCAGCCAGACCGGCTCGTTGAAGGTGCCGTTCAGGGCGAGCCGCAGCGCGCCATCCTCCCGGAACGGCTGGACATGGGCACAAAACGCATGGTGGCCGCTGCCAGGCCCGAGCGTCTCGGTGGAGAGCCGCCGCGCCAGCGCCGGATCCGACAGCCGCGCCACCAGCCCGGGCATGGCCCGTTCGATCTCTCCGGCGAAATGCGAAAGTGGCATCGAGCCGGCTTGCGGCGGTTTCACCGCAAGGAAGAGGTCGCGCAGCAGCCGATGCTCGGGCGAGGGCATGGAAAGGTCCGCGATGGTCCGGCAGACCCGATCCCGGATTCCGGCGATATCGTAGTGCGGCTCCCGCCGGAAGCGCACCCAGCAGTCGCGATGAAGCCGAGGTACGCCCCGCAGAAGCGGATCAGCCTCAAGCCGCGCCATCAGGGACGGATCGGGCTCGCCTGACAGCGCCACCGCCGCCTCGCTCACCTCCGGCAGGCAAAGCCGCACCAACCCCTTGTCTATCAGGCTCTGGGCAAGCTCCGCCGCCTGCTCCCGCGCCACGCCATGCCTCGCGCAGGTTTCGGCAAGTTCCTCCACGCGGAAGCGCCGCGACGCCAGATCCCGAAAGACCCGATCTATCGGCGGGCGCAGACGGAAACTCCTCGGCTGGACGCTTTCCCAGAGCGAGCCACGTGCCTGTGACAGACTGCGGAGTTCGACGTGAAACCGGTCCGTACCAGGTGCAAATGCCCCGGCCAACTCGAGTTCCGCCGGGGCCAGCATCCCCGCATGGTTCCTGCGCAACACCGCGGCCCACTCCTGCGCGAGGCTCTCGCTCGCCTGCAGGTCGAAGCGGATCGGTCCCGGTCCGCCGGAGGAGCCGTCTCGGCAGAGGCCGACCCCCATGTAGCGCTGAAACGGGCTGGTCTTTTGTGAGACACGTGCGAGATAGCGAAAAAGCCGCATCGCTGCCTTGACCCTGCGGCCCGGCTTTTCGTCCATATCTCCCAGGCAGCGTGCAAACCGGGCGAGCCGCTCCCGTACCTCGTCAAAGATCCACCGTGTCCGCTCCTCCCCGGCCAGCCCGGCAAGCGCGGCCAATATCCTGTCCACCTCTGCACCGTACCCATCCTCGAGCAGGTCGAACGCGTTCGAGAGACGCTGTGCGGCAGCGGCAAGCTCCGTCAGGTCCGCACCGGGTCCCGGCTCTTGACGCACAAGAACCGGAACCCTCCGGAACGTGCCGGCGACGAGCGTCCTGCGAAGCTGTCGGGAAGTCGAGCGAATTGCCGTTTTGTCTCCGGCAGCAAGCACGACGGTGCGCTGCGTCTCCCAGTCGGCCTGCGCCGCCTGCACGGCGTCCAACGCCTGTCGGAAGCCGGTCGAGACCAGGTCCTCGAGTGTTTCCGCCGGCAAGGGAGCAAGCCGCAGGACGAGGATGTCCGCCGCCGCCGCGCGCGGCCCGTCTCCAATCATCTTGCCTGGAACCTCCGGTACAGGAACCCGGCCGGCGCCTTGCCTCATGTCCCGATTGCCCGGACCCAGCGCTCCGAGGGTGCGGCCCGTCTCTCGCCCAGCTCTCCAGCCCGCTCCAGTGTGACATGCCCGCCCTGCATTTCGACGACAAAGTCGCCGAGTTCGGCAATGTCCGGATCATGGGTGACGAGAATGACCGTCGTGCCGCGCGCGCGGCAGGCGAGCAGCGCCTCCAGCACGCCGGCGCTGCTTTCCCGGTCGAGATTGCCGGTCGGCTCGTCGGCGAGAATAACGTCCGAGCGCATCGCCAGAGCGCGGGCAATCGCAACACGTTGCCTTTGCCCGCCCGACAGCTGAAAGGGGAAATGTCCGGCGCGAAAGCCAAGGCCGAGATCCTCCAGCGCCTGTTCGGCCCGCTCCCGGCATTCGCGTGCCGGCAGCGACATGTAGCGCGCCGGCAGGGCCACGTTCTCGGTGACCGAGATTTCCTCTATCAGGTTCAGGGACTGGAAGATGAAGGAGACCTTTTCCCGCCGCAGCGCCAACCTTCGACGCGCGCTCAGACGCGACACACATTCGCCATCGAACCGCACCTCCCCCTCGTCGGGGGCGTCCAGCAGCCCCATGATCGCCAGCATTGTCGTCTTGCCACACCCCGACGGCCCGATCACCGTGGTGAGCCGGCCCGAGGGGATCGCCAGCGACAGCGCGTTCAGCGCAGTTGTCTCTACATCGCGGCTGCGGAACCGCCTGGTAACGCCGTGGAGCTCGATGTGCATGACCGGCCTACTCGATCTTGAGATATTCGGCCTCGACGAAGCCGAGATAGGATGAGACGACGACCACACTCCCTGGTTGGGGGCCAGTCTTTAGCGCGACCTCTTCGCGGGTGGTGGCCAGGATCTCGACCGGCACCTTGCGCGCACGGCCCGTCGCTTCGTCCAGCGCGAAGATCCAGTTGCCGCCGGTCTGGGCGAGGAACCCGCCATTCGCGACGATGAGCACGTCGTCGGCAAGCGCCCGTGTGCGGATTTGGATGTCCAGCCGCTGGCCGTGGACGAGCCCCTCCGGCGGTGCCTCGACGAAGTCCATTTCCAGGGTGATCTTGCCGTCGATCACCTCGGGCAGGATCCGGCGCACCCGCAAGGCCCGCCAGGCACCCTCTGCGTCTCTCCAGCTTGCCTCGTCCCCCACCGAGAGGCGGTCCAGATAGATCTCGTCGACCTCCGCCTCGATGATCGGCGTGCCGAGCTCGAACAGGGTGACGAGGTTGCTGCCGCGCTCCACCACCTCGCCCCGCTTGACACTGAAATCGGAGAGGGTTCCATCCATCGTCGCCCGGATGTTCAGCGCGTCGAGCGAGTCCCGCGCCGTCTCGAGATTGCGCATCAGGTTGCCCGACAGCGTCTTGGCCTGCAGGATCTGATCGGTTTGCCACCCGATCCGCGATTTCAGCATCACAAGCCGCTTCTCCAGAACCGTATCGAGATAGGTTTCCTGCCGCATCAGACCCTTCACCTCGGAGGGCTTGTCGTGGCCTCTCATCAGCAACTGGCGGCGGCGCTCCAGCTCGATCTTGATCTCGCCAATCTCTTTGGTCAGCCGCAGAACCTCCAGTTCGTCCTCCTGGCGGCCGCGCTCGAGGCTTTGTTCGCGCTGCGTCAGCGCGTTCAATTGCTCGGCCACCTGCACCTCAAGATTGAAGAAGCTCATTTCCGTTTCCGGGTTCGATAGCTCGAACAGGAGCTTGCCGGCTCCGACCCGGTCGCCCGGCTTCACATGCACCGCGTCGACCCGCCCCGAGATGCTGTTTTGCAATGCAACGGAGGTGCGCGGCTTGACCAGTCCGGTGGCATGCAGCACCGGCTGGAATGCCCCTCGCCTGACGCGGTCGAGAACCACCTCGTCGCCTGCCAGGCGGATCACCCGGTCATCGGACCAGTCGACCTGTGTCGCCGCCATGGCCATCACGGCGATGGCAGCAACGATGGCGGCCACCAAACCGAGCGGGCGCCGCCACCAAATCCGCTTCAGCGGGCGGTCCATCGACTCAAGGCGCCGTTGCGTGACAGGAGTTTCCGCCGGCGCCGCGTTGCCACCGGCGCCATCGTTCCGCCCGCCCCCCGCTCCTGGGTGCACGAATGGATGGGGGCGGGGTGCGCCGGGAGAGCTCATTGCACCTCCAGCAGAAGCTCACTCTCCGGGATTGCCCGCGCGCCTGGCTCGACCGCGCCTCCGGAAGAGCTGAAGACCAGGTGGAAAGCCCCCTCACCACCGCCTGCGATCCGACGCGCGATCTCCTCCCCCCGTTCGCGATGTTCGGCCGAGACAAGGCGAAGCACCATCCCGTCAAGGGCATAGACCCGCTCCCCGGGCGCGCTCCGCGCCTCGTCCGGAACCAGCGCCAGCGCGGCCAACGCCCGTTCGCTGCCCTCAAGGTCGCGAACCCCGAACCAGACTTCTGAAATCCCCGTGACGCCATTGGGATGGTCCTGCCACTTGCGGTCATCATACTGGGGATAGTCCTGCCGGACCTTCTCGATGCCTGCAGCGTTCCGCTCGGCGAAACTGAAGTTCCACAAGGGAAACTCGAACGAGCGGATGAACAGCAGATCGAGTATTCGTGGATAGGTCGGCTCGCCGCCGGCATGCAGGGAAATGACCTCGGTCGTCGGCACTCCGGTACCGGCAAGGGACATCATCGCGGTGGCAATGCTCGGAACATAGAAGGCAAGCCCAACCGTCCTCGCCGCCTTCATCTCCAGTTGTTCGTAAAACGGCCGCCGGCTGAAGAACTCGACGCTCTGGCCTGAGGACAGCATCACCATGATGCTCTCCTCTCCGCTCGCCCGCTGCCCCAGCGGCCAGGGGCTGAACCCCATTTCCTCGCTCAGCCAGCGCTCGGTGGCCGGCAGGTCGTCCACCGCGATGCGCAGGAAACCAACGGTCTCGACATCCATCTCCGGTGCCCTGGCAGACCAGGCGGGCAGATCGCTCGGACCTGGTATCGCCACGGGCTGCTGCGCCCAGGCGGAAGGCGAAACGAAAATGAGGAGGCCGAGCGCGATACGGACAAATGGTTTCATCGCAGGATCTTTCCCAGGAAGACGAGACACAGGAGAACCGGCAGTACAGCCAGAAGCAGGACGTAGACCCGCGTCATCCGTTTCAGGCCCGGCGGTCCGAAAAGGCCCACGCCCTGCCAGCGGCAAGGTCCGTAATCCGGGTCGCCAAGAGCGGCGCGGCAGGCGCTGACAAGGTCGCTGCGCCCGAACGGGTTGAGGTTGGCCATCAAAAACAGAGCGCCGGCGAGCGCCACCGCCTGAAGCGGGGCGATCGGAGCGGGCATGGCCCAGAGCACCAGGACCGCCAGCCCCGTCAGGACAAGATCGCAAGCCGGCCCGGCCAGATGGATAAGCGCGTGGTCGCGCGGCGCCAGGTCCCATGCCTCCCGCAGATCGAGCCAGGGCATCGGCAGTCCCGTCTTGCCGCGATCAAACCCGACCGCCGACGGCGCGACACCGAAAAGGCGCGCAACAAGCAGATGTGCGAGTTCGTGCAGCAGCACAAGGCAGGGCACCGCAAGCAGCAGCCAGCCAAGCGTGGCGACCGAAAGCGGGAAACCGCCACTGTCCAGGGGAGCGGCGGATTGCGCCGCCAGGAAGGAGATGCACAAGATGGCCGAGGCCATTGTCAGGGCACCGCCGAGCGCCGTGACGAGATGCCCTGCCGGGCTCGCCGGCGCGCGCGCGCCCAGGTCCGCCAGCGAATGACGGGCGATCAGGGCTTCCGCGGCGGAGAGCACCGCCTCGGCTGCGGGTTCGCCCGACACCACCAGTTCCTTGAGCACAACATCGCGCTTTCGGCCTCCCAGCAGCGCGACGACGGCCCGCGACAGGGGGCCGCTCACGCGGACATAGGGCATGGGCAGGCGTGGAATGATGAACAGCCTGCCTCCGGATCGGACCAGCATCGGAGGGGCCTCGGTGGCGGTTGGGACGGACGGCGGCCTCATGACGGCGCGGCCTCTCCGAATGCCAGCCCGGCAATCGGGGCGATCCGCCAGCTATCTGCGGGCAGGCAGGCGTTCATCCCCTCGTTGAAGACGCCGCCGAGAAGCGTTCCTTGCAGCCCACGGGCGCAGGCGCCAAGCCAGGCGAGGTGCAGGCCAGCGCCGAGGGCCTGCAACGCATTACGGTACCCGGCCGCGCCATGGGCACTGGCAAGAGGGCCCATTTCCAGTCCGCCGACCAACATGGCCGGAGCCATGTCGGGTACGCCTTGCCAGAAGATCCGCGCATCCCGTGCCCCCGGCCTCCAGCCCGCCAGTCCCGCTCCGCGATTGAAGACGCGCCCCCGTGCCCGATCGACGGCGACAATGCGGATGTGGCGGGCGAGCCCCGGCACGTACCGCGCCACACCCGTCTCGGCTTCCGCGAGCAACTCCAGGATCGTGTCGCACGGGAGGGCATCAGGCGGCAGCAGTCGCACCGCCCGGCGTGCCGACAGCGTCGCGCCGAGATCGGCCAGCCCACCCAACGATGCCTGCGGCTCCCCCGGAACCGCGCGCGGTTGCGACGGGGCCAGCGGCCTCCGGCCCAGCGCAGCAACCCACAGCAACGCCCGCTGCTCCGACAGGGCGGCAGGGTCCGGCCCGAACACCGGCTCTGCGCCGGGACCTTCGCTTGCGACCGATGTTCCGGATGTCAGGCATGCCGAAAGCAGATAGCGATCATCGACGAAGGAAAGCGGCAGGAGCCTTTCGATCGGCCGCATATCCAGATCGGTCCGAACCGTCAGAGGCATCCCGAGCCTTGCTCCGACCTGCATGAGCACGGCGGCACAGACGCCCGCATCGAGCCCGCAGATCTTGTAGGCCGCATCCTGGTACTTGCGCGCCACCCGCCGCAGCCGTGACACGATCAGGAAAGACGGCTCGCTCTCGCTCAACCCTGTTTCATTGCTTGCCCGCACCTCCCCGAGCCTCTCCAGCGCATGGTCGGTGTCGCGGTACCGGTAGAGGCCGGCGGGAAGATCGGTGGCGCACGGCAGGTTGACCAGAAGCTCAGCCGAGCGCAGGTCGCCGCCGGAGGGCGTTATGCGTCGGCCGCCATCCAGCCCGAAGGCCCATTTGCACGCCAGCGACAGGCGTTCAGACAAGGTGCCCTGCCGCTCAACCACCGCTTCGGGCAAGAAGAATGCCGGGGCACCGAAAAAGGCCGGAGCCGGCCCGCTCGCCAACTTCCGGTTCTTGGTTGCGTAGTGCATCAGATAGGTGCGCGAGCTCAGGTGGCGGCTGAACGGCTCCTCGATGCCCGACTGCGCCGCCGCCACCAGCAGCGCCTCGTTTGGCGCAGACGAACCCGCCTCCACCGCCACATAGGGCGACACCAGGACGGCGCGCCGGAGCAACTCCTCGTGGGTCGCGCACCGGCTGAAGATCTCGACGGCATTGAACTTCCGGCCCCGTTCCAGACCGCAGGCGAGCCGGAACAGCCTGGCGGCAGTGATCGTCGCCCACATTTCCTTCATCGGATGACCGCTGAGCACCGGACGCCCGCTTGCCAGCCAGGCCCCGGAAAGCCATTTGGCCACGGCGCTCGCGGTCTCGGCCGGAACCAGCGGTCCGAGCCTGAAACTGTCCCGATCGCTTCCGGCAAAGAGCGTCAGCGCGCCGGGCCTGGTATCCTCGTTCGACAGTTGCAGGCCGGCGGGATCATCGTAGAGCACCAGGCTGACATCGTGGACACTGCCGTTGCAGGCACCCGCCCCGTCCAGCTCCAGGCCGGCCCCGCGCACCGCACGCTCCGCTGCCTGGCGCAGATGCTCCGGCCCGGACACCCGGACCCGGAACCGATCAAAGGCCTCGCGCAGCGCCCGCCTCGAACGGTGAACACTGTCAGCACCGCAGACCTGCTCCCAGAACCGCTCCGTCTCCGGATCGCGCAAATGGACACCCCCTTGCGGGCCGGGCGATCCATCCTGCAGCACCCCATTGCGGTCCAGCAACGCGACCAGTTCGTCGACATTCCTCGCTGCTTCGTCGAGACCGCCGAACTCCACCGCCACGGCAGTGGCGATCTCTTCCCGTGCGCGCGTGCCGTCGCACAGGCCCAGTATGCGCTTCACCAGGTCGAGCGGGATGGTGCTGCTCAGCACCTCGCGGCGATTGCCGCACAGGATCGCCAATCGCGCTGGCCCAAAGGGCAGGATTGCGAAATCCGGTGGAAAATAGGGCGCCAACGGCGCGAGCCGCAGCAATTCGGGATCGCGAACCCGCTGCGCGGCAAGCTCCCGGGCGTGACTGCGCTCGACATTCAGCATAGCGGTTCCTTCAACGTATCCGTTGCCGGGGCAGCAGGGCCAAGGTTCAGCATTTCGCCGAGGTGGCGGTTGGTTCGACGACCGGAAGCTGCCGTCTCGCGGCGGCAGCGGCAGCCGTGGAGCGCCAGGACCATGCCATCCTCAAGGAAGCTCCCATCGGAGAGAAAGCGCAGGAAGCGTCCCCGGCAGTCCTCCTCTGGCTGGTGCAGGCGCGCGGCGAAGGCCTGGGCGGCAAGGGCGGCAAGATAGGGTGGAAAGCCCGGCCGCGCGGATGGCGCGCGGCACAGGAACGCCCTGTCGAGCTTTTCCAGCCGCCCCGCATCGTCGAGGGTGGCAGTGGACAGGCGCCGCCTGGCGAAACAGTCGGGGCAGCCCGGCAGGTCGGCGCGGAAATGCGGCCCGACCATGAGCGTGTCTGCGAACAAGGCGATCAGATGCAGCCGGCAGCCGGAGCCGGCCAGCCTGTCCCACAGGCTCGCCATGCTGTCGGGTCGGTCGAAATCCAGAACCGCAAGAGTGTCAGTCACCTGCAGCGGCTCAAGCCCCGCCTCCGCGTCAAGATCCACGACAGGCTCGATACGCAGCCCCTGGGCTCTCAACTCGTCCAGAACCCGATGACCAAAGACGCCGGAAATGACGCATTGCAGGGTCGTCGGGTCATTGGCAGCTGTGCGGGCAGGCGTGGCGGCCATCTCTGTTCCTTTCACGCGAACGGCTGGGGATAGGGATTGGCGGCAGCCCGGTCGAAATGCCCGTAGCCTGCCTTGGGCGGGTAGCTTTGAAGCCGCGCGTGGCCGAGGTATCGGGCGGAGGGCAGGAAATCGAGCGGCATCAGATCCGGAGTGAAGGCGCGGATGACGCTCAGGCCGGCCTCCCTCAGGTCGTCGGTCGTGAGGTCGACCAGCGTCAACTCGAAATCGAGCGCCTTGAAGCGGGCCACAAGCCAGTCGAATTCATCGCGAGGATCCGGACCGCAATCGGGGCCAAGCCTCGAGATCAGGGTCTCCCGCCGCCCCGTCGACAGAAAGTCGAAGGCGGCTGCCTGTTCCGGCCGCCCCATGTAGCTTGCACCATACTCCAGCCGCGAGAAGTGGAGCGGATCGTCGGGGATGTCCTGGAAGAAGGGGATCGCCGTACGCGCCACACAGGCTTCGCGCACCACCTTGCCATAGGCAGTCCAAGGGTCGAACTCGGTGCTGCAGCCGACGAAAGTGGAGAGCTGCGGATGCCCTTCGTATTTCTGCAGCAGATAGACGGTCGGCACGCCGAGATCGGTCGTCGCGTCGTAAAACTCATGTTGCAGCGGCAGGGTGCCGATCCGCGCCAGCGTGCGAGCCGCCTGCTCCGGAGGTTCGGAGTCGACGACGAGCCGTGGCAACGGCAGCCGGCAGATCCAGGTGAGCGCGATGGCATCTCTCTCGATGCTCTCGCAGATTGCCGAGACGGCCGCCCGGTAGGGACAGCTATGGATGGCGATCCCCGTCGTGATCGGCGCCCAGAACGCCTCCCCCGGCAGCAACTCGAACACCAGGTGCGACATCACCAGCGGCAGCCAGACCTTGCGCCCCTGTGTGAGGGAATACCCCTCGACCCAACGGATTGGCCGGTCCGGATCGAAGGCATGCAACTGACAATGCGGATCGGCAAGCTCGGCTGCATCGCATTTCGGCCAGCGGCGATGATCCAGCGCCGCTGATCCCAACTCATTGGCGCTGGTGAGGATGTAGTCGTTTTCGTCGAAAATCGAGCTGGCGTAGCGCTCGGCGGCCTCGGCGACGGCGCGAACATAGGCCATGTCGGCGTTCAGATCACCGCCATTGCCGGCGGTCAGCGTCGCAGCCGCGCTGCTTCCGTCGCCGGCGCGAATCCAGGGATAGCTCAGCGACACGTTGCAAAGCCTTGCGGTGCGCCGCCGGAAGTCCGGCACGCCCAGTTCCTCGTCATCGATCGGTGCGACGCTCCGTACGATCCCGCAGGAGGGGCTGAGGATCGATGACCATGAAAACCGGGTGCGGAAATCGTTCCGCTCGAAAACCTCGATCATGCCGCCACCCCGTCGAAAGCAGAGACGAGGCGCGCGAGATACGCCTCGTCCGCCGCCGGGAAGCCGAGCCTGTTCATCATCAGGTGGCAGAGATTGAAGGCAAGCTGGTCGCGGAAATTGTCGTTCTGCGGCATGTGATGGGCTGCGGCCCGCGACATGGCCCGCACCGAGATCTCCCACTTTGCGAGCAGCGCCGTCTCATCGTCAGTAAGTAGCGCCCCGGCGTCGAGCGGATCGAACGCGGTCTTGCGGATCTCGGTGATCTTCTCGTCGAACTGGGACTGCGCCGCATTCGCGCCACGCATCCAGTAATCGCTGTAGTCCGCCAGAAACTGGTGGGTGGAGCGCGGCAGGTCGAACAGCTGCACGCAGCGCGCCATCAGCAGCGGAGCCATCCACTTGCGCGAACGCCCCTCCAGAAGCTCCGCCCCGATGATCGCCGCTGCGATCTCGCTCGACAGCTGGAAGTGGGTCTCACAGGCCTCCAGCATCTCGCCCGTCCCGTATTTTCCGGTTTCCGGCTCATAGGTGTCGCGCTGGACAAGCGCGCGCGAAAAGCCGGGGGCCGGCCCGGCCCCCCTCGCAGTGCCGACAAGCGGGGTAAAGGGACTTTCCGGCGTGACCGCCAGTTCCGACACCAAGGTGCTGAGCTGCCGCTCGAGCTGCACCGCAAGCGACTGTAGCGCCTCAGGGGAGGCCGGCAGAAAGCGCAAGCGCAGATGCGGCCCGCCATCATCGGTCATGCGCAGGAAGTGCCATTTCCCAACCTCTGGCCGGGCACCGATTTGCGCCAGGTCGGTGGCGACGAGGTGATCAAAGCCGGAACCGAACAACCCCGGGTAGAGCTTGAAATAGATCCAGCTTGCGCCATGCGACACAGTCATGTCCCCCGCTCCATGTCGAACCTGAAGAAACGAACCGAGACCACCGTCAGCACCAGTGTTGCCGCCGCCAGCACGGCGACCGCGACTTCCAGGGAGACGCCTTGCGCTTCGCCTGTCGCCGCCATCCGCAGCCCCTCGACAAGGTAGGTGATGGGCAGCAGGCCCGAGATCAGCGCTAGGCCACCGCCAGGCGGCACCTGGAAGAACACGTTGCCGAAGCTCAGCATCAGGAAGTTGAGCCCGAGCGTCAGCAGCATGCCGACCTGCTGGTTGCGGACGATGCCGCCAAGGGCGAAGCCCATGGCGACAAAGCAACAGGTTCCCAGCGTCAGAAGCGCGGCGAAGAGCACCCCGCTGCCCTCGATGCGAAAGCCGAAGAAGGCGGTCGAGATGGCATAGAGGCCGGCCATCTGCACCAGTGCGATCACCAACCGGGTGGTCAGCAGCGCCACGACGATCTGGAACACGGTAATCGGCAGGGTTTTCATGTGGCGGAAGACACCGCGTGCCCGCTGTTGCAACAGCGGCGTCGAGGTTCCGAACAAGCCAAGCTGCAGCAGCGACATGGCGAAGAATGCAGGCAGCAACTGCACGAGTTCGGACGTCCGCTGCACCGGCTCGAAGCTGTAGTCGAAAGGCGCCGGATCGGCCCGGCGGCCGGCCGCCGCCAGCGCGATGGTGCGAAGCGTCGGTGCCAGCACCGGGTCGGCCGCGATCACAAGCCCGACACGGCCGTCGGTTGCCACGGTGATCATGACGGTGCCGGCCCCCGTACGGCCTGCCGGCAGCACGCGCACGGACGGCACCGCTGCAAGGGCCTCGATGACCGCCTGCGCCTGCGGCGTGTCCACGTCCCCCTCGACGGAGAGCGGCAGCGGGCCGTATCCGCTCCCGCCGGACCCCGTCAGGAAGAAGATCACGACAAAGATCAGCGGAAACACGAAAGTGAAGAAGCTCGATGTGAAATCACGCAGATATTCGCGGAAATTGTTGAGCATCAGGATGGCGAGCAGTGGCGCGTTCATCCCCGTGCTTCCTTCCGTTCCGGCCCAAGAAGGGCAACAAAGACGTCCTCCAGCGTCGACCGGCGCTGGCCCAGCCGCGCCAGATCGAGATGGGGGCGCAAGGGCGAGGCAAGCAGGCCGTCGAGATACCCGGCTTCGAACACCACCTGCGCCACGCCTTCCCGCGACGTCTCAAGCGTCAGCTTCGTCCGCATGTCCGCATCGGCGTCGATGATCCGCCCCGCCACTTCCGCGTCGATCAGCGCGATCGTCAGGCGCGGTGGGTGCCCGTTGCGCGCGATCAGATCGTCCGGGGTTCCGGTCTCGCGCACCCGGCCGTCCTCGAGGATCACCACATTGCTGCTCAACTCGGTCGCCTCGGCCATGTCGTGGGTGGAAAGCAGGATGGCGGACGGCGCGGCTTGCCTGTCGCACAGCCGCCGCAACTCCTTCCAGAATGCCAGGCGGCTGAACGGGTCGAGGCTCGCCGTTGGCTCGTCAAGGATCAGGACGGACGGGTCCCCCACCAGCGCGGCAACCAGCGCGAGCTTGCGCTGCTGGCCGCCGGAGAGCTGACCGATCCTCTTCTTCCAGGCGCCGTCGAGAGAAAACGCCTCGATCAGCGAGAAAGGCAGATCCTGGCTGCGATAGGCCTTGCGCACCATCGCCAGATATTCGTCGGTGCGCAGCAGGGACGGCAGGCTTTGGTGTTGCAGCACGATACCGACCTTGCGCCGCCGGTCGAGCGACAGGCTCGAATAGGGTTCTCCCAGGATCGTCGTCCGGCCGCTGTCGGGCTTGCGCAACCCGACCAGGATTTCGAGCAGGGTGGTCTTTCCCGCCCCGTTCGGCCCGAGCAACGAGGTCAGGGTCCCCGCCCTGCATTCGAGGCTGACGCCGTCGAGCGCCACCTGCCCGCCATAGCGCTTGCACAACCCGCTCGAGACAAGCCCCGACGGAACGGGATCCCCGGAGATGCGAAGCCGGCTACGCCCGAGCGTGACAGAAGAGCCGCCACGCAGTGCCGCAACAACACTAGAATTGGTCATCGAACTCTCATCTCCGGGGAGGACTTCAACTCATTCGTGGCAGCTGCTACAGCCCGAGTCGTAACCGCCCGTGCCCGTTATGCAGCCGATGCAGAAGAAGCTTCCGACTGTTGAACCGGCACCGCTGCCGACCGTCGTTCCGGTCGAGAGACAGTCGCTGGTGGTAGCCCGAGCCAAAGTCGGCTCGATTTCCTCGATGTAGCTTTCGTAGACCTCCGAATGAGAGGGGGCACAAATATCAAGAACATGCCGCATTTCATTCCTCCTTCTCATGTTTAACGTAAGTAAAATTTTGCATTACTTATCATAATACTGAAAATTCAGATTGATTTTCTCATGCACCTCCATTCGCAATTGATGAGAACTGATCTCTTCGAGATATGAGAAAGAGCTCGACCGCGATGCAAGACGCGAGAGCCAGTACGGATGAAAGAACGAGCCCCAGGAAGACGATCGCAAGCACGGCTGGCGACACCGCCGAGATCCGCTCCGCTTGCCCAGACAGCCATGCCTGGCCGAGCATGATCGTGGCCGCGCCGGCAAAGGGGATTGCGCATAGCAGCGGCATCACCAGACGACTGGCCAGGACCGGCGCCAGTTGCACCGGCCGTGCGCCAAGCAACTGGCGCAGACCAAGTTCCCGCCGGCAGGTGACCGACTGGAAGCGGATCACCGCGAACAGCGCACCGCCGACAACAAAGAGGGCTGTGATCCAGGTTCCCAGGATGAGCAGGGCGACACCTTCCGCTGGTCGGTTCGCCGCCCCGTAAAGTGCCGAAAGCTCGATCCGCGAAGGCGTCACATGCGGCCACAGCCGCCACCAAACCGGGACGACTTCCCCAAGCCGGGAAGGCCCTTCGATGGTGTCGAAGCGGATGGTAACCGCGCGAAACAGGTTGGCATCGTGATAGACAACGAGCGGCGAGTTCGGGACATGCCGTCCGTTCAGGCGAAAATCCTCAACCACGGCCGCGACATGCAGGCGAACACGCGGGCCACCGTCGAAACTCAGCAGTGTCTGGCCAACAGCCTCCTCCGGGACGGAGAAGCCAAGTTGCTCGGCAGCGCTCCGGTTGAGGACGGCCTGGTCGGTTCGCTCCCGCCAGTTCTCCGGCAGCTCCCCGGCAATCAACTCCACGCCGATGCTTCTCAGGAATCCCGCATCCGCCGACAGCGCCTGATAGCGCTTTTCCGTCTTCCGACGGTCGGTGGCCGCGCGAAGCTCCATGTAGCTGTAGTCTTGCAGGGTGCCGGGAAGTGTCTTGGCGAAGCCGACCTCGCGCACGCCCGGCAGAGACAGCAACTCCTGCCGGAAGGCATCGTGGCGGATGCCGAGGACGCCGTCCTGGTCGACCCGCAGGGCCAGCGTGCCCTCCAGTGACATGCCGGTGTCCTGCCGCGCCAGATAGAGCTGCTGCAGGAGCAGCACGAGCGAGAGACCGGCCGCCGTACTGCCGACGACGAAAGTGGCCCAGAGCGGCAGGGGGCGGTGGCGGGCCCGCACGGAGGCGGTCGGACGGCGGGTCAGCGACAACAGGCCGACGGCAACGAAGACGAAAACGCAAGCAGCAAGGACGGCAATGCCCTCCCGTGGCGTGATCGCGAAGGCGGACGGATCCATCCTCAGCAGGTTCGCGACCAGCCTGGACAGCCAGATGCCTCCGGCGATCCCCAGGGTGCAGAAGCCGACCGCCGCCGCCGCCATCATACCCGCGAGCGCCATCCGGCCGGCGGCCGGCGGAACGGCGAGACTGCCCAGGGTTTCGAACAATGCCGCCGTCTGCAGCCGCGCCAGGGCGACCCCATAGCCGAAGGCCGCCAGCGCGACGCAAGCGAGAACCGCAGCGCCAAGCCACAGCAACCGCGCCAGGGCCGGCGATATGGCCGCCACAAGTTCCTCGTAGGCCCCGTTCGACAGCCAGATGTCGGCCGCCGCCCGCGCCCTGAAGTCCGGCACCCATCCACCGAGATACGGTGCGCGGGCGGTCAGGTCCGCGGCGATCACCTCCGCCCGCTCGTGCGCGCCCTGGCCCGGAATACGAACGAAGGTGTAGGCGTTCGGGCGTAGCCATTCCATCGGCAACTGGCGCAGGGAGCTGGGCAGCAGGTCGCGGTCAATCGCGCCGGGCACCGGATCGACGAGAACCACGTCCGGTCGAAAAACGGCGTTCTCCGCGAAAGGGGTGAACACCGCCGCGACGGTATGGGTCGATGCCTGGCCATGCCTGTCGACCCGGGAGAGGGAGATACGCAGCCCGATCGGATCGCGTTTCCCGAACAGGCGTCGCGCCTCGGTGGCGCTGATCAGAGCATCGCCCGGCCCGGGTTGTCCGGTCGCGAATGCCCCCTTCTGTATCTTCCAGTCGAACACCGCGAGCGAGGGCTGGTCGCTGCGGAAGACGGCACCGCCCGGCAGCGACAGTTCATCAATCACCACCTGCGATCTCACCGGAGTAAAGCGTCCGGCAACTGCCAGCGCCCCATGCTCCTGCCGGATCAGACGGGCCAGTGGGTCGGGTGACGTGGCCCAGTGCCCGCTTTCGCTGGTATGGCCGGACGTCCAGACGGTGTCTATGCGCCACAGATCGGCGTCGACCAGACGCCCCGGCGCGAAGTAATACCGGACGGCGCCAAGCAGAACGACGCAGACCGCCATCGCGGCAGCAAGCACGACAAACAGCAGGAAGAAGCTGAGCCACTGGCGGCCGAGCCTCGCCAGAAAGGCGCCAAGCAAAGCCCGCGTTGGAAAAAGCCCAGAGAGAACCACAGCCACCGCCCCGCCAACGTGCTCAGGAGGGCGAACCCTGCCTCAACATCCATCGATGGCTGACCGACGACGCACGAGATGCAATCACGGCGTGTCAGGTGGCTGATTTGCACAATCCTAAATGACATTCCCCAACTGTCAAGACACTCTTACCTTTGATAGGAAATGCAGAAAATACATATATTAGGATCGCCATCAAATAATACGTATAGATATTTTTGTCAGTGACTAAATAACATTTATATTCGATATATATATAGATATATATCAAGACGCCGCGAGATCGAAAATGGAGAGAAGCGCAAAGAGCGCGGCGCGGTCACAACGGATGCAGCACGGCCATTGCCATTCCCCATCGGGAAACTCACGCGACAACGTGTTGCCTGGCGGGGCGGCAACCAGTGGCTTGAGCCAAGCGATCTCGTTTTCCAGCGTCTTCAGCCATGCCCCTTGCTGGCGTTAACTCCGCCACGCCTGGCGTCCCACTTAGATGCCGGCAGCTTTGCAGGAGCTGGCAAGAGCTCGCGCTGCCCCTTTCGGCACCCCCTCCCCGCGTGCCTTTGGGACACGGCGAAAGAGAATTGCCCCCACCTCTCTCGCCACGAAAGCCAGCGGCCAACCCGGCCCCTCTCCATGATGGCGAAGGCGACCTCGATGCCGGGCGGCATGACGCAGAACACCAACATCCTTGGCATCATCGTCTTCAGCCGCATCAAACAGGCGTTCGAGGAGAACAACGCGTCGCTGCCGGGCATCCAGATCGCCACCCATGGCAGGTCCGACGGGCTTGGCGGCGAGGCCTATGCGGTTTGGATGCGGCGCTAAGGTTCCATCGGTTCCACCGACGCCACAGCGAACACAGCCATTGGTTGCATTTCTCCACCTTGATCATCAAGAAAAATCATATACTTACCGTATAGTTCCCCAAATCCTTAAATAGATATTTTTCTGTAATTTGAAAATATCAGGAATATGAGACACAATTGTAAAAAGATATGAAAGGATTGTCGGTCCTATGTCCAGCCCGCGACAAGACGGAATGCGCCCGAGCCGGCGCTCTGAACTTATCGCATTCCTCGTACTTGCATTCGGGGTTTGGCCCTTTATTGCGGTAGGTGTCGTCGGCGGATTTGGTTTTATTGTATGGATGAGCCAGATCGTTTTTGGGCCACCCGGGCCACCGGCCGGGCTGCACTGAGGCCGCCATGGAACGACCTACCGACCTCTCCAGGCGTTTCTTTCTTACTGGCGGCAGGTGCGACACACCTTTTCCGACACCCTCCTTACGTCCGCCATGGCTACTTGAGGACGCCATACTTGGCTGCACCGGATGCGGCTCGTGTACCGAAGCCTGCCCAACCGGTGTGGTGCACATTGTGGAACGAACCGCGACGGTGGATTTCACGCAGGGCGAATGCACCTTTTGCGGCGCTTGCGCCGAGTCCTGTCCGGAACACCTGTTCGATCTGTCCACCATACCATTCGAGCATGTCGTGGAGATCTCAGGCTCCTGCCTGACCTATGCAGGCGTGACCTGTCGGTCTTGTGGCGATGCGTGCCCGGAAATGGCGATCAGGTTTCCTCCGCGCATCGGCGGGCCCTTTCTTCCCCAAATCAATGCCTCCGCCTGTACGGGCTGCGGGGCCTGCATCGCCCCCTGTCCGGCCGGCGCGACCGGGCTCGCCCCTATGCGTGAGGTCGCCAATGCCTGACATTCCAACGTTCGTGATCTCCAGTGCCGTTGTGACCGCCATGCCGGATCGCGTTGCAGGCGTGCGGGATTGTCTCTCCGCCATGCCCGACATCGAGGTCACGGCCAGCAAGGGAACCAAGCTCGTGATCCTCCTGGAGGGAGCCACCCGGGAAATGGTCGGGGGACGACTCACGGAGATTGCAACGCTGGACGGCGTCATCTCAGCAAACATGGTTTTCGAACACGTCGAGGAGGGCACCTCATGAACCTCGAACTGACGAGACGCGATATCATCAGAGCGCAGGCGGCCGGAATTGCTGCCGTGGCGGCCGGGATAAGCGTGCCTGCGCACGGACAGCCCGTTCCGGGCGGCGTCCAGTCTCTCGACATCAAGTGGTCGAAGGCTCCCTGCCGCTTCTGCGGGACCGGCTGTGGCGTGATGGTCGGCGTGAAGAAAGGACAGGTCGTGGCCACCCACGGCGACACCCAGGCTGAGGTCAACCGAGGCCTCAATTGTATCAAGGGCTATTTCCTTTCGAAGATCATGTACGGCGCTGATCGGCTGACGACGCCGCTTCTGAGAAAGAAGAACGGTGTCTATTCCAAAGACGGCGAGTTTGAACCCGTGTCGTGGGACGAGGCCTTCGATGTGATGGCCGAGAAGGCGAAGGCAGTTCTGAAGGAGAAGGGTCCAGAGGCCGTCGGCATGTTTGGTTCCGGTCAGTGGACGATTTTTGAAGGCTATGCCGCTCAGAAATTCATGAAGGCGGGGCTTCGCTCCAACAACCTGGATCCCAACGCGCGTCACTGCATGGCATCCGCCGCCGTCGCGTTCATGCGCACCTTCGGCATCGACGAACCCATGGGGTGCTACGATGATTTCGAGCACGCCGACGCCTTTGTGCTGTGGGGCTCGAACATGGCCGAGATGCACCCGATCCTGTGGACGCGTCTGGCAGACCGCAGGCTGGGCCACGAGCATGTGCGCTGTGCGGTCCTGTCAACCTTCACAAACCGCTCGATGGATCTGGCCGACATCCCGATCGTGTTCAAGCCGGGAACGGATTTGGCGATCCTGAACTTCATCGCCAACCACATCATACAGACAGGGCGGGTCAACGAGGAGTTCGTAAACAGGCACACGACCTTCATGAAAGGGCAGACCGATATCGGTTATGGCCTTCGTCCCGAGCACGAGCTGCAACAGCGTGCAACCGGTGCCGCCTCAGCCGGAAAGATGGAGCCGATCGACTTCGAGGCATTCAAGTCGCATGTCGCCGAATACACGCTGGAGCGGGTGTCAGAGATCTCCGGCGTCGAGCCGGATTTCCTGCTCGAACTCGCCGAACTATATGCTGACCCTGACAAGAAGGTGATGTCGCTCTGGACCATGGGGTTCAACCAGCACGTTCGTGGCGTCTGGGCGAACCAGATGGCCTACAATCTCCATCTGTTGACCGGGAAGATTTCCGAACCGGGCAACAGCCCGTTCTCGCTGACGGGGCAACCGTCGGCCTGCGGCACCGCGCGAGAGGTCGGCACCTTCGCACACAGGCTGCCAGCGGACATGGTGGTCACGAACCCGGAGCACCGAAGGCGTGCGGAGAAGACGTGGAAGCTGCCGGAAGGTCTGATCCCCGAGAAACCCGGCTATCATGCCGTTCTCCAAGACCGGATGCTCCATGACGGCAAGCTCAACTGGTACTGGATACAGGTCAACAACAACCTCCAGGCGGCTCCCAATAGCTCCGGCGAGACCTATCCGGGCTATCGCAATCCGGACAATTTCATCATCGTTTCGGACGCCTATCCGACTGTAACGGCGATGGCGGCCGATCTCATACTTCCCGCAGCCATGTGGGTCGAGAAGGAAGGGGCTTACGGCAATGCTGAGCGGCGCACCCATGTCTGGCACCAGCTTGTCAATGCGCCAGGTGAGGCTCAATCCGATGTCTGGCAGGTCATGGAGTTCTCGAAACGCCTGACGACCGATGATGCTTGGCCACAGGAGATTCTCGACGCAAATCCCTCCTACAAAGGCAAGACCCTCTACGAGGTTCTGTTTGAGAACGGCAACGTCAACGCGTTCCCACTGTCCGAGACAAATCCCGACTACGCGAACCAGGAATCTCAGCATTTCGGTTTTTACGTCCAGAAGGGGCTGTTCGAGGAATATGCCTCGTTCGGGCGGGGACACGGGCATGATCTCGCACCCTACGACCGCTATCATCAGGAGCGCGGCCTTCGCTGGCCGGTGGTCGATGGTCAGGAAACGCGTTGGCGCTTCCGCGAGGGTTACGATCCGTATGTCGGCAAGGGACGAGAGGTCGAGTTCTACGGCCGACCCGACGGGCGAGCGGTCATTCTCGCCGTTCCCTACGAGCCTCCGGCGGAAAGTCCGGATGACGAGTTCGACCTCTGGCTGGTGACGGGCCGTGTGCTCGAGCATTGGCACTCAGGCTCGATGACGATGCGTGTTCCAGAACTCTACAAAGCGTTCCCCGGCGCGCGGGTTTTCATGCATCCGCAGGACGCGCGCGAGCGCGGCTTGAACCAAGGGGCGGAAGTGGTTCTACGCTCGCGGCGTGGGGAGATCCGCACGCGGGTCGAAACCCGGGGCCGCAACCGCATGCCCCGCGGCGTGGTGTTCGTGCCGTGGTTCGATGCCAGCGTGCTCATCAACAAGGTCACGCTCGACGCGACCGATCCCATCTCCAAACAGACGGACTTCAAGAAATGCGCTGTTCAGATAGCCGCCGTCTGAAACCAGAGACGGCAGGAAAAACGTGGCCCGTCGCCGCGCTGATCCTCACATGTGTCGTCGCGTTTGCCATCCCTGCCCTGTCCCAGGACGCTCCGCGACTGACGGGCGAAACGCACCCGATGGAAAACGCTGCGGCCCCGCCGGTTCCCAAGCAGGTTACGGATGATGTCCGCAAAACCCGGGCTTACCCGGAACAGCCGCCCGTCATCCCGCACTCCATCGAGGGCTATCAGCTCACCGTGAATGCCAACCGCTGCCTGTCCTGTCACCGGCGCGAGTTTGCGGAAGCCGCAGGAGCACCGATGATCAGCATCACCCATTTCATGACCCGGGAGGGGCAGATGCTCGCGGACGTGTCACCGCGTCGCTATTTCTGCACCATGTGCCATGTCCCTCAAAGAGATGTGTCGCCGCTGGTCAAGAACACCTTTGTCGACATGAGCGAACTGGGGCCGAAACCGGCCGGGGATCGGTGAGCCATGTGGAGGCGGATCAAGGCTGCCTGTCATTGGGCCTGGCAAATTCTCGCGCGGCCCAGCGTTCATTTCGGATTGGGGTTTCTGACGCTTGGTGGGTTCATAGGCGGTGTAATCTTCTGGGGCGCGTTCAACACCGCCCTTGAGATCACCAACACGGAGGCGTTCTGCATCAGCTGCCACGAGATGGAGGCGAACCCTTATGAGGAGCTGACCCGTACAGTGCATTTTTCCAATCGTTCTGGGGTGCGAGCCTCCTGCCCCGACTGCCATGTGCCTCATGACTGGACAGACAAGATCGCTCGAAAGATGCAGGCCTCGAAGGAGGTATGGGGACATATCTTCGGCACGATCAATACGCGCAGGAAATTCCTCGATCACCGGCTCGAGCTCGCCAAGCACGAATGGGCGCGCCTCAAGGCCAACGACAGTCTTGAGTGCCGTAACTGTCATTCCGACGCTGCCATGGACTTCGGCAAACAGACCGTCCGGGCAGCGGACATTCACCGGCGGTTCCTGATCTCAGGCGAGGCGACCTGCATCGACTGCCACAAGGGGATCGCCCACCAGCTTCCGAACATGGAAAACGTCGAGCCCGGCTGGATGGCGCCTGCCGAAATGCGCAGTTCCAGCGCGTCGGAGAGTGATCAGGACGCGGAAAGCGTTCGCCGTTACCTTGTTTCACTTGAAGGGAACTGAGCCGTCGTCGGGCGGGGCACCTTCCATCTCGATCCGGGACTGGCCATCGGCGCGGCGCATCAGCTTCGTCATGTGTTGCGCAAAGAACCAGGTGGCCGGTGCGCCAAGCACCAGCCCGCCGACGGCGGCCTGGTACGGACTGAGAACCGGCCAACCGACCCAACTCGCGATGAGCGAGGCGAAGAAGAGATTGACCGCCGCCGCACCCGCGCCAAAGGGAAAAAGTGCGGCAACAAGCCGCCAGCCTGGCCGAGCGGTCATCGGCGCGCGACCAACCATTGCACCGCAGCAAGCGACAGGACGAGGGCAAGAGAGGCGACGAGAAACCAGACCTCGGCTTCGCCGGTCTGCGGCTTCGGGATTGGCCGGTCAAAGGTCTTCGCAAAGGTTGGCGAAAGGCCCGCTACCATGCCTGCAAGAGCCGCGATCGGAGTGCGAAGAAGGGAAAGCGCGCGCATGTCAGGTCTCCTCGATCAGGGAACGGTAGATTTTGGGAAGAGCGCCCGTCAGGCGCGCAGGATCAGGCAGGAGTGTGAAGCCCGACCGGTTGAAGATACGGGCGAACCAGTCCTGCCCGTCGGCATCCACCACGATTGCGTGCACCGCCTGGCTCGCGCTCCTGGCCTCTCGCACCGCCATGCGGCTGTCCTCGATGCCATGGATACCCTCGTAGTGATCAAGATCGTTGGGTTTGCCGTCGGTCAACACAAGCAACAGCTTGCGGGTCGCGGGCTCCTCGCCAAGCTTTGCCGAGACGTGCCGGATGGCGGCACCCAGCCGCGTGTAGTGACCGGGCTTCAGGCCGGCGATACGGGCCTGAACCTGTTCTGACATCGGTGTTGCGAAGTCTTTGCAGCGGCTCAGGAAAACGCGGTCGCGGCGCAGTGAGGAGAAGCCCCACACGGCGACCCTGTCACCTGCCGCATCGATACCAGACGTGAGCGCACCGAGGGCTTCCCGGGCCGTATCGATGATCGCCCGCTCGCCGATCACCGCTTCCGTGGAGCGCGAGCAGTCCATGAGCACCGCGACGGCAAGATCGCGCTCGGTCACCCGCAGGTCGCGGTAGAGCCGGTCGCTGCTTTCACCCGTCGCCCGAAGAGCGATGCGGTTGGCAACGACTGCATCGAGGTCGAGTTCTGTCCCGTCTGTCTGGCGTGCGCGCATGATGCGGCGCGGATGCATACTTTCGAACTGGCGGCGCACGCGCTCGACAAGACGGGGATCGGAACTCGCCTCCCGACGTGCGGAGACCGGCGCCTCGCTCTCCAGGACCCGACAGTGGCCCGGCAGATAGGTGCGGCTTCTGTGGCTCCATTCCGGATAGACATGCCTGTCCGCAAGCGCCTCGTGATCTGCATCTTGCGGGGCAAGGTCGAGATGAAGCCGCAGACGGGTTGCCGCGCGCCGGTCATGGCGTGACAGGGTGATATGCTCCTGGTCTTCGGCCGCCTTCTGAGCGTTTTCGTCATCATCGTCCTCGACCGAGCGGTTCAGGTTGAGGCTCTCGACCCAGCTCATGATCGCCTCGAAGCGATGAATGATGAAGCTGTCCCGACGGTTCGCCTCGTCACGGTTCTCGCGCTTGCCAACCTTGCGCGTGGTCGTCGCCAGGCCCTGCGGAGAGGCGCCCGGAGTTTCCTCTGCCGCAGCGCTGCCCGGCCTGCGGGCGATGAGCCGTGGCCATATCGCGACCGAGCGCGGCGAACGGTAGCCGCGCGGTGCCACAATCTCTTCGCAAGAGCTTCCGGCAAGCTCGCGCGCCAGCCGTGACAGTGGGCTCGTGGACCCGAGGCTGGCGCGGATGAGGCCTTCGACCGCCTGCTCTGCCTCTCCGCGCGGTTGTGCCACGCGGGTTGCCAGCACCTGGCGGCGCAGGGCGCGGTGGCTCAAACCGAGCCCGGGACAGGTCTTGAGCGTCATCGCAGTTGCCTCGCGCAGGCGGGCAAGGCGAACAAGATCCGCCGCCAGCGGATCTTCCGGCAGGGTTTCGACATGTGTCGTGTGCGCGCAAAGCGCGGCAAGCCAGAGATAGGCGGCCTTGTTCAGCCGCGGATCCGCAAAATGGTCCATGACGCCCGGCAGGCGAAGATGCTCGCCATCGAAGGTGGCGGGCGTTTCCATGGGGCGTGCGTCGGCAAGCGTTTCGGCTGCGCCACGCCGATGAGCTGCGCCTATGGCCGGGGCCTCGGCGATCTCGACGCCGCTTGCGCCGCCGAGTGCGCGAAAGAGCACGGCGATACTGGGGCGCACGGCCTCCAGCGTCACCGCACTGCCGGTATTCTGCTCAGGCGCGGCCAGGCGGCTCGCCCAGTCGTGCCAGAGATTGCCGACAGCTTCTTCCGGCTCCAGCAGGTCCAGGGGATTGAACATGGCCGCACCGCTCCTAGCCGTAGACCGTCGCGACGAGATCGCGCAGCGCGCGCTGCACGTCCGGTTCGTCGCTCATGGGCTCGATCACCGCCGCATCGAGTGCGCGCTCCAGCGTCATGCCGCCGGCAATCAGGGTCGCGGCGTAAATCAGCAGCCGGGTCGAGACGCCTTCCTCAAGGTCCATGCCCGAAAGCGCGCGGATATGTCCGGCGAGCCGGACGAGTGACGCAGCCCGTTCCTCCGGCAATCCGCTTTCGCGAACGATGACAGCCGTCTCCGTCGCCACATCAGGGAACGTGAAGCTGATCGACAGGAACCGCTGACGGGTCGAAGGCTTCAGGCGCTTTAGAATGTTCTGGTAACCTGGGTTGTAGCTCGCCACGAGCATGAATTCTCGTGGCGCCTTGAGCTCTTCTCCGGTGCGGTCGATGGGAAGCGTTCGGCGGTTGTCGGTAAGCGGATGCAGCACCACGGTGACATCCTTGCGCGCTTCGACCACCTCGTCGAGATAGCAGATCGCACCTTCGCGCACCGCGCGGGTCAGCGGACCGTCCACCCATTCCGTCTCGCCGCCACGCAGGAGGTAGCGGCCGATCAAATCGGCCGCCGAGAGGTCGTCATGGCAGGCGACCGTGTAGAGCGGCCGGTTCAGGCAGGCGGCCATGTGCTCGACAAAGCGGGTCTTGCCGCAGCCGGTCGGCCCCTTCAGAAGAAGGGGCAGACCGTTTTCATAGGCGGCCTGGAAGAGCGTGCACTCGTTCCCGGTCGACTGGTAGAAGGGAACTTCGCGCAAAGGCCCGGTGCTTTTCTGGACACTCATGCCAGACCTCCTTCAGGCGCGGCCACCTTGGTTCCCGGAGTGACAACCTCGCGGCGCGGAAACAGAATGGCGTAGATGAACAGCAATGCCCCGAGTACGACCGCGATGCCCGCGCCGAAGCGCATCATGTAGAACAGGCCAAGCTGGTCCTGGACGTCCATGTAGTAGTCGCCCACGACCCGCTGCATGTGGGTCTGGATCGTTCCGGCGAAGGTCAGCACAAAGGTCATGAAGGCCATGCCACCGGTCATCAGCCAGAAGCTCGCCATGTTCAGCACCTGATTATAAGGCGCCCGGCCCCTCAGGATCGGCATGGCGTAGGTGAAGACCGCCAGGTTCAGCGCGACATAGGCTCCGTAGAAGGAGAGATGGCCGTGCGCCGCCGTCACCTGGGTACCGTGGGTGTAGTAGTTGACGCCGTGCAGCGTATGCAGGAAGCCCCAAACGCCGGCGCCGAAGAAGGCCACCGTCGATGAGCCGAGCGACCACAGCAGAGCGGCCTTGTTCGGATGGTTGCGACGCCCCTTCCAGACCATCAGGAAGGCAAAGCTCATCATGGCGAAGAACGGAACGACCTCGAAAGTCGAGAACACCGACCCGACCCATTGCCAGTAGGCGGGCAGGCCGATCCAGTAGAAATGGTGACCGGTGCCGAGAATGCCGGAGACCAGTGCCGTTGCAACGATCACATAGAGCCACTTCTCGATGACCTCGCGGTCGACGCCGGTGAGCTTCAGCAGCAGGAAGGCGAGGATCGAGGCCATCACCAGCTCCCATGTGGCTTCCACCCACAGATGCACGACGAACCACCAGTACATCTTGTCGAGGCTGAGGTTGTCCGGGTTGATGAAAGCGAAGATCCACAGCAACGACAGGAGCCAGAGTCCCATCAAAAGCACATTCGTGATGGCCGTCTTGCGTCCCGCAAGAACGGTCAAGGAGATGTTGAAGAGGAAGATCACAGCGGCAACAAGGATGCCAAACTTCACCCAGAGCGGCTGTTCCAGGAACTCACGTCCGCCGTGAATGCCGACCAGATAGCTCGCGACGGCGCCCAGCGTGCCAATGACGAGAATGGCAAGCTGCAGCCACGCGAGCTTGACCGAATAGATCTCCCGCTCGCTTTCCTCAGGCACCAGATAGTAGGCAGCGCCGAAGAAGCCGAGAAGAAGCCACACGATCAGAGCGTTGGTGTGGATCATGCGGATGATGTTGAAGGGCAGGATTTCGGAAAGCGTGTTCGGCGATACGTAGATCCAGCCGGCGAGCAGGCCGCCCAGAACCTGGATGGCAAACAGGCCCATGGCCGCCACGAAGTAGGCAAGGGCAACTTTCTGCGATGCATATCTCATGAGTGTTCTCCCTCAGCCCGCGTCGTTCGGTGGCCAGTTCTGCGTATCCGTCTGATCGGCCCAGCGAAGAAACTCGGCCAGTCCGCGCATCTCTTCCTCGGTGATCTCGAAGTGGGGCATCTGCCTGCGCCCCTCGATTCCGGAGGGCTGCGCCTTCATCCAGGCGTCGAGCATCTCGTAGGCGGCCTGCTTGTCCTCCAGCACGCCCCAGCGGGTCATCACGTTGCCGACCTCGGGAGCGAAATAGGCGCCCTCGCCATGAAGAGTGTGGCAATTGATGCAGCTGTTTCGCTCCCAAACATGCTTGCCGAGGCGCACCTCGTCTGAGAGCGGCATTCCGGCCGTGGAGGTGGAGACGACATAGCGGTGGCTTTGGACCGTGAGGGCGACGAAGACCGCTATGAAGAAGAGTGACCCTCCATAGAAGATGTTCCGCGCCCGCGATTTCGTAAGGATTTCAGACATCGTGACCGACCTGTTCCCTGTTGCGGATCGCAAAAGCCCTAGCCTGTTTCACGATCGGAGAAGTTGTCGGAGCGCAAAGAAGGGAACGGTTTTTCGTGCCACTGGAACGAACATAAGATGAACAAACCTTGGATTTGTGGATGCCTTCTTCCCTGATTTTGAGGCAAGGAGGCCATGATGGGATCCGGCAATTTCAGTGAGGAGTTCAAACGCGATGCTGTCGCGCAGATCACCGAGCGGGGCTATCCGGCTGCGGAGGTGTCGCAGCGGCCGGGCGTGAGCCAACACTCGCTCCACGCGTGGAAGAAGAAGTTATCGAAGCCATCAGGAAGCGAACGCGTATTTCGCCAAGGACGCAAAGTGAAATACGCGTTTGTCGCCGAGCATCGTCAGCAGTTCACGGCGCGTGCGACGTGCGGCTGCCTGCGTATCCGGCCCAGTGGTTTCTATGCATGGCTGAAAAACCCGCCGAGCAAACGGGCTCGGGAAGATCCCTGTCAGACCGCACTCCTCAGCAAGGCGTGGAAGGAAAGCGACAGGGTCCACGGCTACCGCAAGCGGCATGACGACCTCCTCGATCAGGGAGAGACCGGTTGCCCCACCGCATCGTGCGCCTCGCCAGGCTGGCCGCGGTGATCGACCCGTTCTCGCGCCGCATCATCGGCTGGTCGCTGCAGAGCAGGCAGACCACTGATGTCGTGCTGCAGGTGTCGCTCATGGCGGTGTGGCGTAGAGAGCCGAAGAGCAAGGTTCTGGTCCAGTCCGATCAGGGCTCGCAGTTCACCAGCATGAACTGGGCGGCGTTCCTGAAGCACCACATTCTTGAGCACTCGATGAGCCGGCGCGGCAACTGCCCTGACAATGCCGTGGCGGAGAGCTTCTTCAATCTCCTCAAGCGCGCGAGGAGGCAAGGAAGGACGTGTTCGACTACGTCGAGATGTTATAGAACCCGAAGCGCAAGCGCGTAAGGAACGGGATACTGCCACCCGTCGAGTTCGAACGGCAGCAGGAAACGTACGCCGACGGTGTCCACCAAACTCGGGGCTATTCAGCACGCGCGTGATCGCCGTAATTCAGCCCGATGCAGATGAGTTTGTTGGTGCCGCGACACAAGGCGGGGACGACGGATCGAGTGCCGCCAGAGCCGCGAGCCCTGCGGACGAAAGCGTTTCCCCGGCAATGTCCGCAACATAGGACGAGAAATCGCGCAGTTCGCCGCTGTCGTCGACAAGGTCGGGCTTTTCTGCACCGGTTGCGCAAAAGCGCACAAGTTTCATCATCTTTCGCTATGGCTTCAGACCGTCCAGCCGCCGTCGATGGCGTAGGCCTGACCGGTGGTGTAGGTGGCGCCGGCCAGATGCACGACGAGATCGGCGATTTCCTCAGCAGTCCCCAGTCGCCCCATCTGCTGACGGCCCTCAAAGGCTTTGCGGGCCGCTTCATAATCGCCGGTCGCTTCAAGCCGCTCGCGCAGCGAGGGGCTGTCCACGGTGCCGGGGCAAATCGCATTGCAGCGAATTCCGCTGCCCACATAGTCGGCGGCGACGGATTTGGTGAGCCCGACCACCGCGGCCTTGGTGAGGCCGTAGACACACCGATTGGGGGCGCCCTTCACGCTCGATACAACCGACGCCATGTTGATGATGCTGCCGCTGCCCCGACCCAGCATTCCAGGAAGCACGGCCTTGATTGTGCGGATCATCGCCTTGACGTTGAGGTCCATGGCAAGATCGATGTCTTCATCGCGGACGTCGAGCACGGTTCCGCTGTGAACGATGCCGGCGCAATTGAAGAGAATGTCGATCTTGCCGATCCCTGCGACCAGCGCGGTGATGGCATTCATGTCGCGGACATCGAGCAGGTGCGGCTCGATGGAGCCCGCTTGCCGGGCCAACGCGGAGAGACGTTCTCCATTGATATCCGTGGCGTGCACCATTGCGCCCGCCTCGGCCAGGGCTCGGGCGCTTGCAAAGCCTATTCCCTGTCCCGCTGCGGTGACGAGGGCGGTCATTCCTGTGAGTGAACCCATTTTCCATCCTTCATCAGCTTGAGGGGCGGCCGTCGAAATTGGCTATTGACTCGGCGCGACCTTCGCATAAGATTTAACGATAAACCTGTTGCAATTCAAGTATGCAAACACCACGAAGGCGACCGCACAGATGGCCCCCCTGGAAACCGAACCGCAGCCGACCCTGACCGAACTCAGGGAGCGCTTCTTCACCGCCCTTCTCTCCGACGTCCTCGACGATCTCGGGTACATGAACCAGGCCATGCATCACACGATCCGGCCGCTCGACAGTTCTCTGGTGATGGTCGGAAGGGCGCGTACGGCGCTTTGCATGGACGTCTATGAGCGTCCTGCTCCGGGCGAAAATCCCTACGAGCTCGAGATCAAGCTGGTGGACGACCTGAAGGTCGATGAGATCCCGGTTTTCGCATGCGGCACCTCAGGACGCATGGCGCCATGGGGTGGTCTCTTGAGCACGGCTGCAAAGGTTCGCGGGTCGGCAGGGGCGGTCATGGACGGCCTGGTGCGCGACACGCGCGAAATCCTTGCCTCGGGCTTTCCCGTTTTTCACGGAGGCATCGCGCCACTGGATTGCAAGGGGCGCGGCAAGGTCGTGGCGCTTGACGTCGGCATCGAGTGCTCCGGCGTGAAGATCAACAGCGGCGATCTCGTCTTCGGCGATGCAGATGGTGTCGTCGTCGTTCCGCAGGAGATAGAGGCCAGGGTTCTCGAAGTCGCGCAGGAACGCCTGCGCGGCGAGCGCAACACGCTGGCCGATCTCGAGGCGGGAGAGCGCCTCGCAACCGTGTTCGCGAAATATGGCATCCTGTAAGTCCTCCTGACTCGCACTTGCCAGAAAGCGAAATCCGAGAGCGTGGCACGACCCGCGCCCTCGGATAATGACGCCAAGAAAAAATAGAGGGGTAGAGCGAAATGACGCACAGAAACTCGAAAAACCGGTTGCACGGCCTGCTGGTCGCCGGCGCAATGGTGGTCGCCGCAGGCCCGGCTTATGCTGAACTCTGCGGTCATGTGGGCGGTGATCTGGTGTTGGGCATGGAGGCAAAGCTCGGCACACTTGACCAGCATGTGAATGCGGCGAACGCGACGCGCAATGTCGCCATGAACATCTTCGAGACGCTGATGACGCGCGACGAGAACATGGCGCCCGTCCTCGACCTCGCGGAAGCCCTCGACGTCAGCGACGACAAACTGACCTACACCTTCAAGCTCCGCCCAGGTGTGAAGTTCCACAATGGCAAGCCGCTGACCTCGGCGGACGTGGCTGCTTCCTTCGACCGGTACAGCCGCATCGGCGTGGATCGGTCCGCTCTCGGCGGAGTCGATCACTGGGAAACGCCGGACAAAGGTACTTTCGCCGTCGTTCTCAAGGAGCCGCAGGCGAGTTTCCTGGAGAGCATTTCGGCATCGACCGTGCCGATCGTCATCGTTCCCTCGGAACAGGCAAGCGCGGAGGCAACCCGGCTCGAGCCCATCGGCACCGGACCGTTCCAGCTTGAGGAATTCGTGGCCGACAGCCATGTGAAACTGAAGCGCTACGAGGACTACAAGCCCAACGAAACGCTTGAAGGCCTGTCAGGCTTTGCCGGACGCAAGCAGGCTTGCGTCGACACCGTCACGTTCCGCACGCTGGCAGAACCCGGCGCTCGTCTTGCAGCGCTCGAAACGGGCGAGGTGGATATCGTCGAGGATGTGCCGACGCTCTCCAAGGAGCGTCTCACCGGCAACAAGGACATTGTTCAGGCGCAGCTCAAGCATGCCGCTCTGTGGCTCACCTATCCCAATCTTTCGGAGCCGCCGACGGACAATCTGAAGGTGCGCCAAGCGATCCAGGCGGCCATGAACCTCGATGAAATCATGGATGCGATGAGCGACGGCTCCTACAGCCTCAACCCGTCGTTCCAGTTTCCCGGCCAGACCTATTATTCGGAAGCCGGCAGCCAGTATTACAATCAGAACGACCCGGAGAAGGCCAAGGCCCTGCTCAAGGAAGCCGGTTACAACGGCGAGACGGTCAAGCTCCTGACGACAAGGGATATTCCCCGCCTTTACACGGCGGCCCTCGTCATGTCGGAGCAGTTGAAAGCCGTGGGCATCAATGCCGAACTGGTGGTCCTGGACTGGCCCACCGCGCTTGGCATGAGCGTGAACGAGACGAAGGGCTGGAACTTCTTCTACACCGGCTGGATCACGGTCACCGCCCAGGGCGGCGCGCAGTCGCTGCGCAACCTTGCCGACCCGTCCAACGTGCACAAGCCGAAGGACAACAAGTCCGACGCCGAGTTCATGAAGGAATTCCGGGTTCTGAGCACGAGTCCGGATCTGGAAGAGCGCCAGGCCGCTTTCGCCAAGGCGCAGGAGCGGGTGTTCGAGCAGGTAATGGCAATTCCCTTCGGCGTCACGCCGAAGAACCAGGCAACGCGCGCCAATGTGAAGGGCTATGTGCCGTTCTTCAACACGCGTGTCTCGAACGTCTGGCTGGCCGAATAGCCAGCCCTTCTGCCCCATGTTCCGCCATGCGTGAACCGGCACGAAAACGTTCGGAGGTCACATGCTTGATTACACGCTGAGGCGCATAGCCCAGGCCGTGCCGATTCTGCTTCTCGTCAGCCTGATCTCGTTCGGGATCATGCAGCTGGTGCCTGGGGATCCCGCCGCCGTTCTGGCGGGCCCCAACGCCACGCCCGACGAGCTCATCAAACTGCGGCAGACCCTGGGGCTCGACAAGTCCCTTCTGACGCAGATCATGATCTTCTACGGAAACCTCTTTCAGGGCGATCTCGGCTACTCCATCATTCTGGGAGAGCCGGTCCTGAAGGTGGTGCTGGAGCGTTCGCCCATCAGCATATCGCTGGCGCTCTATTCGCTCGTCCTGACAATCATCCTCGGGCTTTCCATCGGCGTCATCGCGGCGATGAGACACAATTGCTGGATCGATCAGGTGGCGATGGCCTTCGCGCTGATCGGGGTTTCCGTCCCCAATTTCTGGCTGGGTCTCGTGATGATCGTCCTGTTTTCGGTGCATCTCGGCTGGCTGCCGACGGGGGGCTACGTGCCCTTCTTCGAAGACCCGCTGGGCTGGTTCCTGGCGGCAACCATGCCGGCTCTTTCGCTCGCCATGATGCAGATCGGCCTGCTTGCCCGCCTGACCCGCTCCACCATGCTGGAGGTGCTCGGCCAAGACTATATCCGCACAGCCCGCGCAAAGGGCGCGAGTGAGCCACGGGTGATCATCAAGCACGCCATGAGCAATGTGCTGATCCCCGTCGTCACTGTGCTCGGCATGATCCTTTCGGTGCTTCTGTCGGGGTCAGTCATCGTGGAAACCATCTTCGCCGTGCCGGGGATCGGCGCGCTTCTGGGCAATGCGATCCTCGGCCGCGATTATCCCATGATCCAGGGAGGCCTCATCTTCGTGGCAGCGGTCCTTCTGATCCTGAACATCGCGGTCGATGTGCTCTATGCCTGGCTCGATCCCAGGGTGCGCGTCCAATGAGCAGTCTCGAAATGAACGACAGCCAAGGCGCTCCGTCTTTCCTGAGACGGTTCTTCGCGGGGCGGCGCGTGCGTCGCCTCATCCGGCACCGCTCCTTCATGATCGGCCTGTGGCTATGCCTGTTCGTGACGGCCATCGCCATCCTCGCACCGATCATTTCACCAGCCGATCCGAACAAGATGGCCATCCGCTCCCGCTTCCAGCCGCCATCGTTCGAATTCCTGCTGGGCACCGACAATCTGGGCCGCGACCTTTTCAGCCGCGTAGCCTGGGGCGCGCGGCTGAGCCTTGCGATCGGTCTGGGCGTCGTTCTCCTGAATGCGGTGTTCGGTGTGCTTCTAGGGGCACTTGCGGGCTATTTTCGGCGTCTCGACGGCATTCTCATGCGCCTGTCGGATGCTCTTATGGCGTTTCCCTCGGTGCTGCTTGCAATCGGCATTGCCGCGGCGATGGGAGCCTCGGCCATGACGGCAGTGATCTCGCTGGCGGTCGTCTACATTCCGCGCACCGCGCGTATCCTGCGAGCATCCGTCCTGCAGGTAAGCCAGCTCGAATTCGTCAATGCGGCGCGGGCGGCGGGTGCGGGCGACTACCATATCTTGCGGCGCCATATCCTGCCCAACTGCATGGCGCCTCTGGTGGTGCAGCTCAGTTTCGTCTTCGCCTATGCGATCCTCTCGGAAGCAGTGCTCAGCTTTTTGGGGCTCGGGGCAGCACCCACCGATCCCAGCTGGGGCATAATGATCTCCGAAGGCCGCAGCTATATCCGCGAGGCTCCGTGGATGACGGTCATTCCCGGCATGGCCATCGCGATCACGGTATTGGGCCTGAACCTTCTGGGCGACGGTCTGCGGGACGTTCTCGACCCTCGTGTGAAGATGGAACACTGACCATGCCAAAAGAGCCAATTCTGCGCGTCGAAGGGCTGCGCACGACCTTCACAGGCGACGAAGGCACGGTGGTAGCTGTCGACGACGTCAGCTTCGACGTGAACGAGGGCGAGATCGTCGGCCTTATCGGTGAAAGCGGCTCAGGCAAGAGCGTAACAGCGCTTGCCATCATGGGGCTCCTGCCGAAGAGCACGTCGCAGGTCACAGCCGAACGCATCATGTTCAACGGCCACAACCTTGCACGCGCTTCCGACCGGGAGATGCGCCGGCTGCGTGGCCGCTCCATCGGCATGATCTTTCAAGAGCCAATGAGTTCGTTGAATCCGGTTCTGAAGATCGGCGACCAGCTGATCGAGCCGATCCGTATTCACGAGCGCATCAGCTACCGCGCGGCCTTCGACCGAGGACTGGAGCTTCTGACCAAGGTCGGCATCCCCTCACCTGCGCAACGCATGAACGATTATCCGCATCAGCTTTCGGGCGGCATGCGGCAGCGCGTCATGATCGCCATCGCCCTGTCATGCTCTCCCAAGCTGCTTCTCGCCGACGAGCCCACCACGGCGCTGGACGTTACCATCCAGGCTCAGCTTCTCGACCTGCTTCTGGAAATCCAGGCCGAAACCAAGATGGCTATCGTGCTGATCACCCACGCCATGGGAGTGATCGCTGAATGCGCTGACAAGGTGGTGGTCATGTATTCCGGGCGGATCGCGGAACAGGGACCGGTGACGGAGATATTCGACCGCCCAGCGCACCCCTACACGAAGGGCCTCATGCAGTGCACGCCGGAGCTGACCGGCAACCCCCGCAGGCTCACCACCATCCCCGGCGCGCTGCCGAACCTTGGCGCGCTGCCGCCCGGCTGTCGCTTCGCGCCGCGCTGCGACCTTGCGCAACCGGCCTGCAAGACCGGCAGACCCCCAATGATCGCTGTGGGACAAAATCATGCCTCGGCCTGTATCCGGGCGGATGAACTCCTTGCCTCGGCGGCGCAACCAGAGGGAGCCGAGGCATGAGCCAAGCACCGCTTCTATCCGTTCGGAACCTTTCCAAGCACTTCACCATCCGCAGCCCCTTCCGGAGCACGATCATCGGTACGGTGCAGGCGGTCAATCGGGTGAGCTTCGATATCAGCGAGGGAGAAACGCTTGGTCTGGTCGGAGAATCCGGTTGCGGCAAATCCACGACCGGGCGGCTGCTTCTGCGCCTCATGGAGCCGGACAAGGGAGAGGTCCTTTTCCAGGGACGCGACCTGTTGAAGCTCGATGCGGGTGAACTCAAGGCCATCCGCAAGTCGATCCAGATCGTCTTCCAGGATCCGTTCAGTTCCCTCAATCCACGCATGACGGTCGAGGATATCGTGACCGAGCCGCTCTATGTGCAGGGTGCCATGACGCGCCGGGCCATGCGCGAGCGCGCAGGCATGCTGCTCGACCGGGTGGGGCTCAACGCGGCACATATCACGCGATATCCGCACGAATTCTCGGGCGGCCAGCGCCAGCGCATCGGCATTGCGCGCGCCCTTGCGGCCGATCCGCGCTTCATCGTCTGCGACGAGGCGGTCTCGGCGCTGGATGTTTCGGTCCAGGCTCAGGTCATCAACCTGCTGCAGGACCTGCAGGAGGAGTTCAACCTCTCCTACCTCTTCATCGCGCATGACCTTTCGGTCGTGCGGCACATCTCCGATCGCGTTGCGGTGATGTACCTGGGCGAGGTGGTGGAGATCGCCGGGAAGGATGCCCTCTACGCCTCCCCGCGCCATCCCTACACGCAGGCGCTGCTGGCGGCGATCCCGGTGGCTCATCCGCGCCTTCGGGGCAACCGCGCGCGCCTTGGCGGGGAGGTGTCCAGCGCTCTCAACCCGCCTCCGGGGTGCCGCTTCAGCCAACGTTGCCCGTTCGCGCGCGATCTCTGCCGAAGCGAGCCTCCGGCACTCAGGGAACTGGGCGAGCGCCACCAGGTGGCCTGCCATTTTGCCGAGGAGCTGAAGGCCGCCGCAGCCTGACAGAATATCCCCGATTTCACGAACGGAAGATCACCAGGACCATCGCGCCAGCCTTGCGAGACACAAAATGACCCAGAAAAAAGACCCATTGCGGTCCGCCGAATGGTTCGGAGGGCATGAAAAGGGAGCCTTCATTCACCGAAGCTGGATGAAGAACCAGGGGTTCCCTCCACACCTGTTCGACGGCCGGCCCGTCATCGGCATCTGCAATTCATGGTCGGAACTGACGCCCTGCAACGGCCAGCTTCGCGACCTGGCCGAACATGTGCGGCGCGGCATCTTCGAGGCGGGCGGCTTTCCCGTCGAGTTTCCGGTGATGTCGCTGGGTGAATCGAACATGCGCCCGACCGCGATGATGTTCCGCAATCTTGCCGCCATCGAAGTGGAAGAGAGCATTCGCGCCAACCCCATCGACGGGGTGGTGCTGCTGGCGGGCTGCGACAAGACCACGCCCGCCCTTCTCATGGGGGCGGCAAGCTGCGATCTGCCAGCTCTCCTCGTGTCGGCCGGGCCGATGCTGAGCGGGAACTTCAACGGGCAGGTTCTGGGTTCAGGCACCGATGTCTGGCGGCTCAGCGAGGAAATGCGGGCCGGAACGATCTCGCCGGAACAGTTTTCGGCGGCGGAAGCGGCCATGAGCCGCTCGCCCGGAACCTGCAACACGATGGGCACCGCCTCGACCATGGCCTGCCTTTCGGAAGCAATGGGAATCACGCTTCCCGGAAATGCCGCCATTCCGTCCGTGGATGCGCGCCGGCGCGTGCTGGCATTCATGAGTGGCAAGCGCATTGTCGAGATGGTGCATCAGGATCTGCGCATGTCGCGTGTCCTGACGCGCGGGGCCTTCGAAAACGCGATCTGCGCCAATGCCGCGATTGGCGGCTCGACCAATGCGGTCATTCACCTGCAGGCGCTGGCAGGCCGGGTCGAGGTGCCGTTCTCGCTCGACGACTGGAACCGTATCGGCCTCAATATTCCGACCATCGTTGACCTGATGCCTTCGGGGCGCTTCCTCATGGAGGACTTCTTCAATGCAGGGGGCATGCAGGCGGTGCTGCGCAGGCTTCTGGATGCCGGGCGTCTTCACGGAGATTGCCTCACTGTGAACGGGCGGACGATTGCCGAGAACAATGGCGCGATCCGGGTTCTCAACGATGAGGTCATCCGCCCCATGTCCGCCCCGCTTACCCAGAACGGGGGGATCGTGGTGCTGCGCGGCAACCTGGCGCCGAACGGGGCGATCATCAAGCCGTCCGCCGCAACGCCATCCTTGATGACGCATCGCGGCGCGGCGGTCGTCTTCGAGGATATCGACGACTATCACGCAAGGATCGACGACCCCGATCTGGAGGTCGACGAAACCAGTGTCCTGGTTTTGAAGAATTGCGGGCCGCGCGGCTATCCGGGCATGCCGGAGGTCGGCAACATGGGGCTTCCGCGCAAGCTGCTCCAGAAGGGCGTGACCGACATGGTGCGCATTTCCGATGCCCGCATGAGCGGCACGGCCTATGGCACGGTCATCCTGCATGTTTCACCGGAGGCAGCCATCGGCGGCCCCCTCGCGCTGGTGGAAAACGGGGACATGATCTCCCTCGACGCATCGGCGAACTCGATCGTGCTTGAGGTATCGGACGAGGACCTTGCGCGTCGCAGGGCAAGCTGGGTGCCGGCGGCCTCGCCGGCCGGTGGTTTCGAGCGGCTGTTTTCAGATCAGATTCTGCAGGCGGATGAAGGCTGCGATTTCGAGCTTCTCAAGGGGCGGCGCGGCGCCGCCGTGGCACGGGACTACGTATGATGGAGGAGACGACCTTGTTGAAATGCGGAGTGGGCCGTGCGGACATGACACCGCCGGTGGGTATCCCTCATATCCTGTGGGGCGCGCGTACCGTCGATCTTGCCGAGAGCATTCACCTGCCGCTGCATGCGACGGCGCTTTGCCTTGAAAACGACGGGACAAGACTTCTGGTCTGCGACCTTGATCTGACGGGATTGCCGACAAGTGTCTGCAACGAGATACGCGCGACGATCGAGAGGGAAACGGGCGTTTCGGCCGCTGATATTTCCATAGGGGCCACGCACACGCACAGCGCACCGGTCTGGAATGCGGAGACGACAAACGGTCTGTCGCCGGACATGCCCGGCATGGACCTGATGCCGGCATGGCGCGAGAAGTCCCTGCAGGCCATCCTTTCGGCGTGCCGCCTGGCGGTTGAAAGCCTGCAGCCGGCCCGCGTTGCCTCCGGCTATGGTGTAAGCGAGGTCACGCTGACCCGGCGTTTCTCCACCCCTGAGGGGCGAATGGTGGTCAGCCCGCATCAGGGCGGGCTGCGCGACACGACGATAGCGCTCCTGCGTTTCGACGATCTCGACGGCAACACGATCGCGAGCGTCGTGGGCTACGGCACGCATCCTATCGTGCTTGCACACCAGAATACGGCGATCAGCGCTGAATTTCCCGGAGCCCTGAAAGAGGGCGTCGAAAAGCTCGTCGGCGGTATCTGCCTGTTCCTGCAGGGCAGCGCGGGCGACCAGATCCCGTTCGAAGCCCTGAGCGGCGACGTGCGGCTTGCCGAGCGGATCGGCAACCGGATCGCGGCGGATGCCGCAACTGCGCTTACCGCGATGTCTCCGATGAACTACCGCATGGACTATAGCCACGTGGTGGAATCCGGAGCCCCGCTCGGTGTTCAGAAGAAGACGGTGCTTGCCGACAATCCCGCGTCGATCCGCGTGGCGGAAGCCGTTGCCGAACTGCCCGTAAAGCCGTTCGAACCCATCGATGTTCTGGAAGAACGCGCGGCTGCAACCAAGGCGGAACTCCATGCGCTGAAGAACAATGGTGCGGACCACGAAACGCTTGCCGATGTCCATTTCCGGGCGCGGCGCGCCGACATCATGCTCGTCATGGCGCAGCGCGTGCAGAATGTTTCATCTGTGCCGATCCCGATACGCGCGTTGCGCATCGGCGATGCGGTGCTGGTGTCGGCTCCGATGGAGATCTTTTCGGCAACGGGGCTTGCCATCCGCGAGGCTTCGCCCTTCGCAATGACCTTTGTTGGAGGCTACACAAACGGCACCGAAGGCTATCTGCCACCAGCCGACTGCTATGCCGAGGGCGGCTATGAGGTGGAGCTTGCCTGCTATGTCTCGAAGGATGCCGAAGCCGTTTTCCGGCAATCCGCCATCGAACTGGTGAAGTCTCTTCACACCGCCTGAAGGCGCCAAACTGCTGAAGGACGCACCCGGAAGGGCGGATAAGCGCATTTCCGGGCGCATAAGTCTCCGATTATCCACAGTCTCCAGGGTCTTCCAGCCGCAATTCGGCGTATATCAATGGAAGCAAGCTGAAGGCCCCTGTGGCGGGGCGGTAGTTGGGTTGAACGCGATATGGCCAAGAAGTCCGCCGTCGGGCGGTCACAAAAGCCGAGCCTCAAGGACGTGGCAAAACTTGCCAATGTCTCCATGATGACGGTGTCTAATGTCATCAACGGGCGCATGGCCCGTGTTGGCGACGAAGTGACCGCGCGCGTGCGCGAGGCAATTCGCGAACTCAACTACCGGCCCCAACGCAGTGGCCGCAGCCTGAGGCTGCAAAAGGAATTTGCGCTCGGCCTGACCGTACTGCACCCAGACCGACGCTTTCTCGATGATCCCTACATTACCCAGGTTGCCGCCGGGATGAGCAATTATCTCGCCACCATAGGCTACAGTCTCATGGTGAACGGGTTGCGCAGCCCGGAGGCACTGGACACGCTGATGGAGCGCAGCTTCGGCTGTGACGGGTTTGCCGTCATGGTCTCGGGTGAACGCGAACAGAGGGTGCAGGTCTATAGAAAGCTTGCGCAGTTGCCGCCCCCCATGGTCGTCATCCAGGACGAACCTCCTCCGGACCTGCCTGAAGTCTCTTCGGTCCGCCAGGACGATGGCGCAGGGGCAAGAATGCTTGTCGAACGACTGCTCGACAAGGGAGCCAAGCGTATTTTGTTCGTAGCTTCTCGGCAGGTTTGGCCGGCCATGGAGCGACGGGCGGCCGCTGCGGCTGCGGCTGCGGGAAACCGGGCGGGCATCGACTATCTGTCCTGTAGTGAAGACGATTTCGAAGCATCCATCGACGAGATCGAATCGTGGTTGCGGAGCCACCCGAACACCGATGCGGTGATGGGCGGCAACGATCAGCTTGGCCTTGCGGCAATGCAGGCTGCAGAGCGATGCGGGCTCTCCGTTCCCGGCAACCTCATGGTGACCGGGTACAACGCCTTCCTGTTCCAGAAGTTCTCCAAGCCAACCCTGTGCAGCGTTGCCTCCCCTGCCTATGAAATCGGTCATGAAATCAGTAAGATACTCATCGGCCTGATCGACGCGGAAGGGGCAGAAGCTCAGCATCTTCTGATGCCCGTCAGCGTCGTCGAAGGCGGTTCCATTGGCTGATCGGGAGCGCAGTTTTGCAACTTTTTGGATGTCCGCCGTCAGCATCGATGACAAGGCTTCAATGAGGACTGGGGACTAGCAGTCCTGCCGACAGAACGAAGATAAAACGAGAGCCTCGCTTGAGAGGAATCATCGGCGGTCGGCTCCCCAAGCGTGGACCGCCGGATCGCGGAGTTTTCCCCCTTGATCATAAGGGAGGACTGGCAGCGCCATGAGGCGCACTGCGATCAGGTGGTTATACCGGATCACACCATGGGCCAGCACTCGCTATATTGTCTACGACGCTCCCTCATCATTTCACGGACTCTTCATGCAAATCGGTTTTTCCAGTCTCGACAGGATCTACGAGCTATGGGACGACCTTTCCGCCTTCGACGCGGTGGATATACAGGCGTCGCGCAGGTTTCTGCTGGAAGAGATCTGCACCATGGTGGATGCGCAGAATGCGGACTGGATCGGCTGCGTGCGGCTGGACTGGAACCAGGGCGGCGATCCGATGAAGGGATGGCGGCCCCGCAGTCTCTTCACGCTGAACCCTTGCGAGTTCACCAGTGAGGCGATCGACCAGGCCTTTGCGGAGATGGACGAGGGCGAACCGGACATCACCACGACGCGCAATGTGGAACTGGCCGGAACGTTCCGGGTCCTGCTGTTGAGCGAACTGGCCACGCCGGAGTGGTTCGAGGGGCCGTCCTATCTGCGCTACTACAAAGCCCTGGACCGGCACGATTCCATCTGGGCGGGCATTCCCGTGAGCGCCGA
Source organism: Stappia sp. (assembly GCF_048268045.1). GTDB lineage: Bacteria > Pseudomonadota > Alphaproteobacteria > Rhizobiales > Stappiaceae > Stappia. The sequence continues at coordinate 5,638 of NZ_JBLWWG010000008.1, read as the reverse complement.
CGCGGAGTTGCAAATCGGGTTCCACCGCAGCTTCGAAAAGACGCCGTTCTCCCGCGAGGATCAGGCCCTGATCTTCCATGCGCTGCGCGGGCTTCGCTGGTTCTACCGGCACCAGCTGCTTGGCGAAGGGGTTGGTGTCGCCTCGGCACCACTCACCCCGACCGAACAGCTCGTCCTGCAGGGGCTGCTGCTCGGTCTGACAGAGAAGCGCATCGCGGAGCAGAACAACCAGAGCCCGCATACCACTCATGACCATGTGAAGCGGATCTTCCGCAAATATGGTGTTTCCAGCCGCTCAAGCCTGATGGCTCTGTGGCTCGGCAAAGGCCTGATATCGAACAATAACCCCTAAACAGGGGATACAACTCCCTCCCCCTCCGACGCCATAAGCGGCTTGTGAAAACGACTTGCGCCGCAGGAGAGCCGTGCCGGCTTTCCTGCGGCGCGCCGTCACATGACCTGACGGTGCGGCTCGAGGGAGAAACCATGGCCATGATCGACACGACATCTCGCGCACCTTGCGAAGCGCTACATGACATGTCGAGCCGTGCAGAAAGGCCCTGGGCTCACAGGCATGAAAGCCGCCAGAAAGCCCGCCGGACGAGTCCCGCGCGCCGGTGTGCCGTGCGGCTTCTCGCCTCGACGGCCCTGTGCGCCGCGTCGCTCATGACCTTGTCCGTCGAGACGGTACAGGCGGCGACCTATGCGGTTACGCAGGCAACGGATGACGGAAGCGGAACGGTCGCAGGGTCGCTGAGTTGGGCAATTGCGAATGCCTCGTCGGACGGCGACGTGATCGAGATCGATCCCGGCATCGCGAACATTGCTGTCACTGGAACATTGCCCGCCTTTGCGGCAAACGTCACGGTCCGTGCAAGCGCCCCGGTCGAGATCACCGGCTCTCCCTTCGCCGCATCCGGCACATCGCTGGTGCTGTCGGGCGAGTCGTCCACCAATGCACTCACCGCCGCCTTGTCGGGCACTGCGGCCGGCCGGAATGGGGGCAACGGTGGCAACGCAACAGACGCTGCCGCCAGCACTGCGGGAGATTCTGGCACGACAGCCGTTACGGGGAGCGGGGTTTCGCTGCGGCTGACCGGGTCCGCAACCGGCGGCAACGGCGGTTCAGGCGGCAATGGCGCCTATGACTCCGTCAATGCGAACGCCAGCGGCGGCGGAGCTGGCGCCGCCGCCGTCTCCGGCAGCGACGGCATGATCGAGAACCGCGGCACACTCACGGGCGGACACGGTGGCAACGGAGGCAATGGCGGCTTCCGTCACTCCGACAATGGCGGGAGGGGCGGCAATGGCGGTGCGGGTGGGGCCGGCATCGCGGGCAGCAACCTCACCATCGACAACTCCGGGACGATCACCGGTGGCGCGGGAGGTCAAGGGGGCGCGGGCGGTAGTTCCATAATGGCCAGCACGGGGTCTGCCGGAAACGAAGGTGTCAGCGGGACCGGCATCTCCGGCTCAGACCTGACGATCGTCAACAGCGGCACGATTGCCGGCGGGCTCTCCGGCGACGGCGTCCGCGCCAATGCCATCGAATTCACCTCAGGCACCAACACACTGGAGCTACGATCCGGTTCAACGATCACCGGCAATGTCGTCGCGGGTGGCGGGAGCGACACACTTGTCCTGGGAGGAGATACCAGCCCTGGCGCGAGCTTCGATCTGGGCGATATCGGCACCAAATACACCGGCTTTGAAGCCATGTCGAAGACAGGCAGCTCCACCTGGACCATGACCGGCACAGCCGGTGCCGCGCTCGGAGACCTGACGGTTTCAGGCGGCTCGCTCAACCTCGACGGGGCAACGGCGAGCGTAAGCAATTTTCACGTGGCGGATGGCGAGGCGACGGTCTCGAACGGGTCCGGCATCAACAGCTACCGCATCTACCTGGGCGGCCAGGTGGGAAAGACAGGCACGTTGACCGTTTCGGGAAGCGGAACGTCACTGAACAGCTCCAATAGTGCCTATCTCGGCTATGCGGGCGGTGATGCCGGGAGCCTGACCATCTCGGAGGGCGCCAGCCTGACCACCGGTTACAATGCCTTTCTCGGCGAGGCGGCGAACAGCACAGGCACCGTCAATGTGACGGGGGCGAACTCTTCCTGGTCAATTACGGAGAATCTCAGGGTAGGCTATCTGGGCACCGGTCACCTGTCCATTGCGAACGGTGCGAAAGTGTCGGTGGGGGAAATCACCCGCGTCGGCCACCTCGGCGGTTCAACGGGGACGCTCAACATATCTGGGCCGGGATCGTCCTTCACAGCAAGCGACAACATGTTCATCGGCTCATATGGCAACGGCACGGTCACGATCGACAATGGCGCCGAGCTCAAGACATCAAATTTGCTTATCCTGGGATTTATGACCGACTCAAACGCCACGGTCACGGTCACAGGCCCGGGATCTTCAATCAATGCCGCCAGCGTTGTGACCATCGGCCAGAACGGGCAAAGCGCCACCTTGACCCTGACCGACGGCGGCGCATTGAACTCAGCCTCGACCGTCTATGTGGCGCGCTTCAGTGGCGCGGGCGTCCTGAACATCGGCGCCGCAGCCGGCGAAACCGCAGCAGCGGCCGGCACCATGACCGCCGGTTCGCTCACCTTCGGAAACGGTAACGGTTCTCTGGTCTTCAACCACACCGATGGCGGCTACACTTTCGCCACCGACATACAAGGCCGCGGGACGATCGCCGGCCTCGCCGGCACCACGACCCTGACCGGCAACAACTCCGCTTTCACCGGCACGACAGTGGTGAACGGCGGCACGTTGCGCGCCGGCGGCGCAAACGCCTTCGCCGACAACACCCAATACGAGATCCACGGCGGAACCCTCGACCTGGCGGGCCATGACCTGACGATGTCGAGGCTGTGGGGAACCGGCGGCACGCTGACCAGCACTGGCTCTGAAGCGGACCTGGTCCTGGATCAGGATGACGTCACGCGCTTTTCCGGCGAAATCTCCGGCTTGGGCGACCTCACGAAGACGGGGTTCGGAACCGTGTTTCTGCGCGGCGACACGACCGTCTCCGGCGCGATCAGCGTCGACGAGGGCGTTCTCAGCTTCGGCAGTGGCAAGACCATGTCGAGCGGGCGTGGGTCAATCACCGCGGCCGGCACAAGCGATGCCGAGTTCGAGATTTCCGGTGCGGGAACGCTGTGGACCATCGGCTCGGACCTGACCCTGGGCGAGACCGGCGGCAGCGGAAGCGGCAACCTGTGGATTTGGGATAAGGCCGTGGTCAACGCCGCGAGCCTCGACGTCGGAAGCTCTTCCCGCGCTAAGGTCACTGTCGCGGGGGCCGACAGCCGCTTGTCAATTGCAACCGCTGCGGCGGTGGGAAGCGGCTCCGGCGGGCAGGGAATGCTTGTGTTGTCGGAAGACGGCGTTGCTGAAATCGGCGGCGGAACCGGGACGCTGGAACTCGGCACATCGGCCGACTCAAGCGGCACGCTCGTCTTCGGCTCAGAGGAAGGTGCGACCCCGGTCGGCGCGGGGACGCTGCTGGCCGGCACGGTCGCTTTCGGCGCGGGTGACGGCAGCATCGTCTTCAATCACGGGGATGCGGCCTATGACTTTGCAGCCGACGTCACCGGCGACGGCACGCTCGCCTTCCGGAACGGCGAGACGCTGCTCTCGGGTGACTATTCCGGCTTTACCGGTTCGGCCGAGATCTACCGCACCGGTGCGGCACGGCTTCAATCGAACTTCACCGGCGATGTCGAACTGCACTCGGGTGTCGTCTATGCGCTCGACACCACGCTTGCCGGCAGCTTTACCGTCAACGACGGCGCCCTGCTCCATGGCAACGGCACGATCGGCGGTCTGTCGCTGGCCTCGGGGGGAACGCTTGCGCCCGGCAACTCGATCGGGACCATCAATGTGGCCGGCGACGCCTCCTTCGGCCCGGGAAGCATTTACGCCGTCGAGGTGGACGATACCGGCGCGAGCGATCTGACGACGGCGACTGGACGCATCGACCTGACGGGCGGAACGGTCAATGTTTCGCTGTTGAGCGGAAGTACGGCTCCCCTTGCCCCGTCGACCAGCTACACGATCATGACCGGCGCTAGCGGCGTCTTCGGGAGTTTCGACAGCGTGACGGAGAGCTTCGCTTTCCTGGATGCAACGCTCGTCTACCAGCCGAATGCGGTGGTGCTTGAGCTGACCCGCAACAGCGCGAATTTCGCCTCGCAGGCACGGACCGCCAACCAGTTGGCCGTCGCCACGAGCCTCGACGGTCCGGCAACCTCCGCCACGCTCTATGGCGCGCTGATCGGCCTCGACGCCGCGTCGGCCCGCGCCGCCTATGACAGTCTGTCCGGCGAAATCCACGCCTCCTTGCCGGCGATGTTCGTGAGCGAAAGTGGCCGTCTGCGCGATGCCGTGACCAACCGCATTGCCAGCGGCTTCGACAGCCTCGCCCAAAACAACGGCGAGGCGGCTCCCTCGACAGCGCAGGAGCCTCTCACGAACCTGCAGATCTGGAGCCAGGCTCAGGGCGCCTACGCGATGTTCAATGGTGACGGCAATGCCGCCCGGCTTTCGAGCAGCACCGGTGGAGGGCTGTTCGGTGTGGAATCCAGCCCGACGCGGGATATCAGGCTCGGCCTCCTGACCGGCTTCGGGCGGTCAACGGCAAGCGTCGACAACCGCGGATCAAATGCTACGGCGGAGAGCTTCACGCTTGGCGCCTATGGCGCGGTTCGCACCGGCGCACTTCGCGTCGACGCCGGTGTCTCCCACAGCTGGCATCAGGTATCGACCAGCCGTCACGTCGCCTTCGGTGGCATCGACGAGACCGTCACCGCCGACTACGGATCGCGCACCGCACAGGCCTTCGCGGACCTCTCCTATCGGGTCGAGACGCCCTGGCTCGGACTTGAGCCCTACGCCGGCCTCGCGGTGGTTCATCACCATGCCGGCGCCATAAAGGAGACCGGATCCGCCGAAGTGGCGCTTTCCGGCAAGGCCTCAGGGCAGTTCTTCGGGACAACGAACCTTGGCATGCGCCTGTCGAAAACCCTGGCGACGCGCGATGGCATGACCACCGAGCTGACCGGACGTCTCGGCTGGCAGCATGCCATCGGCAGCGTCACGGCCGAGAGGCGCCTCGCCATTGCGGGCCTGGACAGCTTCTCCGTTCAGGGAGCGCCCATCGATCGCGACAGCGCACTCCTGCAGGCCGGCGTTCGCTTCAACTTCAGCGACCGCGCGAAGGTCGGGCTCACCTATCAGGGGCGCTTCGGACGCAATGCCGTGGAACAAGGCGCCAACGCGAGACTTGAGGTGCGCTTCTAGCAAGCCTGCGGTCCTGCGCGCTGGATCAGGCCGAGGGACTGCGTCCCGCCGGGCACGATCCGACACTCACGCCGGATCGGCCCGCTTCGCCAGGTGACGTTGCCCCCAAGTTTTATCCAGTTTGACGGAGACTCTGGCGGTGGGTTTGGCCGATATGGCCGGGGCTATTGACGGGGTCTGACGCGGAGTGGTCTGCCCCCAGAAAAGTGGTCCTTCTTGAAGTAGGCTTTCGAGCCAGATGGAGGACGAACGAATGGGACAGAAGAGACACAAGCCGGAAGAGATCGTCGCGAAGCTTCGGCAGGTCGACGTGCTGGTATCG
>NZ_JBLWWG010000007.1:0-305265 GCF_048268045.1 Stappia sp. | reverse complement strand
CCCCAGGCATCTACCTTGGCGCCGAGACCCATCATGCACTAAGACTGAAACCGGACCACCCGATAGGGGCAGGCCACGTTGCCGCGTTCGATGCGCCGTCTCGACAGCGCCGCGGGTTTCAATGTTTCGCACAACTTCCAGGATTCGGCGCGCATTGAGGTCTGCGATCGGAGCCCGGCCGATTTCAGGAAAAACGTCACGCTCCAGGTTGCGCAAAACATCTGAAGTGTGTGTTGCGGTCCATGTCGGAGCCTGAAGCCGATGCCATTCGCGCGCGACGCACTCAAAGGTATTCGCTCTGGCTTCGAGACCCGCAGCCTGCACCTGGCGCTTGTCAACGATCGGATCCCGCCCGCTCTTTAGGATAGCCTTTGCCTCATCCCTTGCCAGGCGCGCTTTTGCAAGGGGCATGTCCGGGTAGTGGCCCAAAACGATCTGTTTCTCGACTCCGCCAAAGCGGTAGCGGTAGCGCCAAATGCGACTTCCGGAGGGTGTCACGAAGAGAAAAAGTCCGCCGCTGTCGGCAAGCTTTTGGGGCTTTTCGCCGCTCCTGATGCGCCGGACCTTTGCATCGGTCAACATTCACTTGCCCCTCGTGCCCGCATTTCCCGGATTGGGTGCCCGCACTTGTGCCCGCTTTGGGCAAGGAATGCGCGAGAATAGCCGGGAAAGGTCGGGAGCCAAGGTCACCCAATAGTGAAGCAAAATCAACAGATTTGGGATGCTTCAGGCGCGCGCGAAAAGGGCCGCTGGCGGAGGGGATGGGCCTGACGTCCAACCTTCTCCACCTTAAGCCATTGTTTCTAAATCATTTCAATAAAGAGTCCGTCCACCACTGCATCAGCAGCCCTGCCGCGCATCAACTCTCTTTGTGGATGGTCTTGTTTCCCTGCGACACGCGTTCCTGATGACTTCGTTCGCGCTCCGGCCATGTGCTCTTGATGTAGTCAAGCACTGCGCGGATCTCCGCGTCGCTCAACACGCCAGCGAAGCCTGGCATGTCGCTTTCGTAGCCGCCGCCGACGACTGCGGCGGTCCCTTCCTTGACGATCCGGAAAAGCACGTCGTCGGAATGGTGCCACGTATGACCGGTTTCATCATGTGGCGGCGCTGGCAACCGGCCCGAGGGAAGCGGCGTGCGCCAATCAGGCTGGCCTTCCAGGTTCGCGCCATGGCAGGCGGCGCACTGATCCGAATAGATCTGCCGCCCTTGCGCGATTACATCGGCGGATGCGGTGGTGTTGAATGCGGGCGGAACATACAGCAAGCCAGCATAAACGGCGATGAGCGCTCCCGCGAGCAAACCGCCCGCTACGATATTTCGAAGGCTTCGTCTCAATCGTCCTGTCCCCGAGCCCGATCCAGCCACTTCGGCTTCACCTTGATGTGACTGTTTGCCAGAGCCGCTTCTTTCGCGGCTATGGACATCATCGTGAGCGGTGCTTATCTTTGAGGCATGCTCGCGCGCCTTGTATCCATATTTGCCATACTCGCAATCGCCGTGGTGACGACGATCAGCGCAGCCCATGCTGCGCGGATGGATGGCATTCAGGGAGACCACGCGCTCCATGCAGGCGCCATGATGCACGCGTCCGCTGACGCTCAACCGTTCTGTGACGACGGCCAGCATTGTGGATCGGCGGACGCAGCCGTGTGCGAGTTCGTCTGCGCAGGTCTGTCGGTCTTCCTGACGATGCCGGACCTGGAAGCCGGAGACGCGTTCGGGCCAGCCAGCCACGATCTCCCGTCCGAGGCAGCCCACGTCAGCCATGCGCCAGGACTGAACGAACGCCCCCCCCCAAGCTCCGTCTCCTCTGAGCGCGCCGTCGGCCGACGCCCGCGGCGTCCCATAGGCATTGATGCACGGGACGGGTATGTCCCGAGGAGACGACCATGAACACCCTTTCGCGACGCGGCTTTCTCGCCGCAAGTGCAGCAGCCGTTGCGGTTGCGCACATGCCCCGTCTTGCCCTCGCGCAGACGGCGGCCCCGATCCACCTCGCTGCCGCCACGCGCACGCTCGACATCGACGGCCGCGCGGCTTCGGTCTTCGGCCTTGCCGGTTCCGGCGGTCAGGGGCTGGTATTCGATCCCGGACAGCGGTTCCGGGTCGATCTGACCAACGATCTCGACGTCGGCACGATCATACACTGGCATGGGCAGATCCCACCCAATGCGCAGGACGGCGTGCCCGACATGCCGATGCCCCTGCTCGCGCCGGGCGAGACACGATCCTACGACTTCGAGACGAGGCCCGGCACGCACTGGATGCACAGCCATGTCCCGACCCAGGAGATGCAGCTGCTCGCCGCGCCGCTGATCGTGCGTTCGGCCGAAGACATCGCAGCCGACCGGCAGGAGGTCGTGATGTTCCTGCACGACTTCTCGTTCAAGGCCCCGGAAGAGGTTCTGGCCGAGATAAGCGGCGGTCACTCGGGCGGCGGTCATGGCGTGCACGCGCATCACGGTGGCGCTCAACCCATGCAGGGGACGCCCATGGGCAGCATGGGCGCCATGCCGGGCATGGATCACGGCGCGATGGGCCAGATGCCGGGTATGGGCGGGATGATGGGCATGGGCGGCCAGATGGGCGGCATGGCCATGGACCTGAACGACTACGACTGGGACGCCTATCTCGCCAACGATCGCACGCTATCTGACCCCGACGTGGTGCAGGTCGAGCGCGGCGGTCGCATCCGGCTCCGCGTCATCAACGCCGCGGCGGCCACGGTGTTCTGGATCGATACCGGGGCGGCCGGGGCGCGCCTCGTCGCGGCGGACGGTCACGCGGTGCAGCCGCTTTCCGGCAACCGTTTCGGGCTCGCCATGGGACAGAGGCTCGATCTCGAGATCGACCTGCCGAACGAAAACGGAGCCTGGCCGATCCTTGCGCTGCGCGAGGGGGCGAGGGAGCGCACCGGTCTGATCCTCGCCACGCCCGGTGCCGAGGTGCGGCGCGTCGATGCCGTGGCGGAGGCTGAAGCGCCCGCGTTCGACACCGATCTTGCGCAGGAAGCACGGCTGATCGCGGTGGACGCCCTGCCGGAGCGCCCCGTGGATCGCAGTCAGATGCTGATGCTGGGCGGCTCGATGCAGCCCTATGTCTGGACGATCAACGGCGCCGTCTGGGGCCAGCACCAGCCGGTCACGGCGCGCAGAGGCGAGCGGGTTGTGCTCTCCTTTCACAACATGTCGATGATGGGGCACCCGATGCATCTGCACGGCCACGTGTTCCAGGTCGTCGGGTTGAACGGACGCCGCGTGGCAGGCGCCTTGCGCGACACGGTCTACGTGCCGCCGATGTCGATGGTGGACGTGGCGCTGGACGCGGGCGAAGCCGCGCGCTGGATGCTCCATTGCCATCACATGCCGCACCTGGCGACCGGAATGATGACCGAGTTCGCGGTATCGGCTTCGGTCTGACCGCAGGCGGGGCGTTCGCTTCGAGCGCCCCGACGTCCCGATCGCTGCGGGCTCGCTCCACCACCTTCTCGCGAGATCAGCAGAGACGGGCCTCTCGCAGCCCGGAAAACAGGAGGACGACATGATGAATTGGAACGACATGGGCGCCGGTATGGGTTGGGGTATGGGGTTTGGCTGGCTGTTCGGCCTGCTGATCCTTGTGCTGCTGGTTTTGGCCATAGCAGCGCTGATCAAGTATCTTCGGAAATAGGAGAAAGGATTTCGCGATGACCTACACGATCAATCGCATGATCCCCGACGCAAGTATCGACGACGTCGATGCTCGGGCACGAAAGGCGCTGGCGGATCACGGTTTTGGCGTTCTGACCGAGATCGACGTCAAGGCGACGATGAAAAAGAAGCTCGACGTCGAGATGCCGGGCTATCGCATCCTCGGCGCCTGCAATCCGAAGATGGCGTGGCAGGCCATCGGGATCGAGCCGCGGGTGGGCGCAATGCTGCCCTGCAACGTCATCCTGCGCGAAGCCGAGGGCGGCGTGGAGATTGGCGCCATCGATCCGGTCGCGTCCATGCAGGCCATCGAGAACGCCGAGTTGCACGCGGTTGCAGGCCAGGTCCGCGATCTGCTGGCGAAGGCCGTCGCAGCGGTTTGAGATGAGCCTGCGCGCCGGCATTGCCATTGGTCTGGCGATCCTCGGGATCGTCCTGCTCGGGGTGTGGTTCATCGCGCCTTCGGCCCTTGCCGAGGTGCGGGACTGGTTCGAGCCCGAGCGGCTGGAGACGCTGGTGGCCCGCGCGGGTCTCTGGGGGCCGGTGCTGATCGTCACGCTCATGACTATCGCGGTCGTGGCCAGCCCGATCCCGAGCGCACCGATTGCGCTGGCGGCTGGCGCGGCCTACGGACATGTCTGGGGCACGGTTCAGGTCGTGATCGGCGCCGAGCTTGGCGCGTTGATCGCCTTCGGCCTTGCGCGGGTTCTGGGGCACGACGCTCTGCGGCGCGTGTTCGGCGCCTCGGTAGATGCCGGGCTTCTCGGCTCGCAGACCGCGCTGACGGCGACAGTCTTTGCGAGCCGCCTCATGCCCTTCGTGTCATTCGACATGATCAGCTACGCCGCGGGGCTCAGCCGCCTGCATGCCTGGCGGTTCGCGCTGGCGACGCTCGCCGGCATCATCCCGGCGAGCTTCCTGCTGGCGCATTTCGGGGGCGAGGCGGTGAGCGGTGACCTTGGCCAGGCCACATGGGCGGTTCTCGGTCTTGGCCTCGTGACCGGGCTGCCGCTGATCTGGGCCGCCACGCGCGGAAAGGCAGAAAGGAAGAGGTGATGGCCCAGCAGTACCAGAAGAACAGCTTGTCGCTCTTCGACACAGTGGCAATGGGAACCGGCGTGATGATCGGAGCGGGCATTCTCGCACTGACCGGGCAGATTGCAGAACTTGCGGGTCCCTTGTTCCCCCTTGCCTTCGTCGCTGGCGCCGTGGTGACGGGATTCAGCGCCTATACCTACGTCAAGATGTCCAACGCCTGGCCGTCTGCGGGCGGGATCGGGATGATCCTGACCAAGGCCTACGGTCCGACGACGGTCGCGGCCGGTGCCGCGCTGCTGATGGCGCTGTCGATGGTCATCAACGAAAGCCTCGTGGCGCGGACATTTGCGACCTACCTCCTGCGGGGGCTCGATCTGAAGCCCGAAGGCTGGCTGGTCCCTGCCATCGGCGTGGGCCTCATCGTCTTCGCCTACCTCGTGAATGCGGCAGGCAACCGCTCCGTGGGTCTTCTGTCGCAGCTCATGGCGGTGCTCAAGGTGGGCGGCATCGCGGCCTTCGGCATTGCCGCGCTCTGGGCCGGCGGCTTCTCTTTCGAGGCGGCGGAAGGCGCGGATGGCGGTGCGGTTGCGGGCTTCCTTGCCTCGGTGGCGCTCGCGATCCTGGCCTTCAAGGGTTTCACGACGATCACCAACAGCGGCGCCGAGGTCACCGACCCGCACCGCAACGTCGGGCGCGCGATCGTCATCTCCATCGCGATCTGTGTCGTCGTCTACCTTCTCGTCGCCTTTGCCGTCGGCTCCAGCCTGCCGCTCGATCGGATCGTGGCGGCAAAGGACTATGCGCTCGCCGAAGCGGCCGAACCCGCCCTCGGGCGGATCGGCTTCTACCTGACCGTCGCACTGGCTCTGGTCGCGACTGCCTCGGGCGTGATCGCCAGCATCTTCGCGGTATCGCGGATGCTGGCCATGCTGACCGACATGAAGCTGATCCCGCACAGCCATTTCGGGATGCCGGGCACGATCCGCGACCACACGCTCGTCTATACGGTGGTGATCGCCGGAGCGCTGACGATCTTCTTCGACCTCAGCCGGATCGCCTCGCTTGGCGCCTTCTTCTACCTCGTGATGGACATCCTGATCCACTGGGGTGTCTGGCGGACCCTGCGGGTGGAGATCGGCGCGCGGGGATGGGTCTTGCTGACGGCGATCGGACTGGACGCGGTGGTCCTTGCGGCCTTCGCCGCGCTCAAATGGCAGAGCGACCCGCTGATCGTCGTCATCGCGATCGCCGGCATGACCGCCGTTTTCCTGTTTGAGCGCGTCTTCCTCGCGCTCAACCCGCCATCACGCGAACCGGCGCATGGCAGCCACCATTCTGCACAAGAAGAAAGACACGAGCCCACCTCTTGACCTTCCAACGACTGGAGGCCGCAAACCGGGACAGAAAGGACATCAATCATGGCCACCCATCATCACCATCACGCTGCCTCCGACATCAAGCCCGGCGCCAGGACCGCGACCGATCCGGTCTGCGGGATGCAGATCGAGATCAAGGAGGGCGCGCGGACGCGCGACTACGGCGGCGAGACGTTCCACTTCTGCTCCGCAGGGTGCCAGGAGAAATTCGACGCCGATCCGTACTTCTATGCCTCCGGCAACGCGAAGAAGGCGGGACAGAAGGCCCAGCCCGGCACGCAATACACCTGCCCGATGCACCCCGAGATCGTGCGTGACGAGCCGGGGAGCTGCCCGATCTGCGGCATGGCGCTGGAACCCATGGTGCCTTCGGACGAACCAAGTCACGAGCTCGTCGATTTCACGCGACGCATGTGGATCTCGGCGGCGGCGGCGGTGCCGCTCATCATCATCACCATGGGCGAACTCGTCGGGCTAGACGTGCGTGGGTGGATGGGGCACCGCCTCTCGGTCTATGCCGAGTTCGTGCTGGCGACCCCGGTGATCCTCTGGGCCGCGCTGCCGTTCTTCCGGCGCGGGATCGACTCGATCCGCAATGTCTCGCCGAACATGTGGACGCTGATCTCGCTCGGCGTCGGCGCGGCCTATCTCTACTCGCTGGTCGCGACCTTCGCGCCGGGCGTGTTCCCGGCCGAATACCGGATGGGCCACGGCGTCGGTACGTACTACGAGGCGGCCGTTGTCATCGTGGCGCTTATCTTCGTCGGTCAGGTGCTGGAGCTGCGCGCGCGGGAGCGGACGGGCGACGCGATCCGCGCGCTTCTGGACCTCGCGCCCAAGACCGCTCGGCGCATTTTGGCAGACGGGTCGGAATACGACGCACCGCTCGAGAACATCGTCGAGGGCGACCTTCTGAGGGTCCGGCCCGGAGACAGCGTGCCGGTGGACGGCGAGGTGGTCGAGGGCCGGTCGTCGGTCGACGAGAGCATGATCACGGGCGAACCGGTCCCGGTGGAGAAAGTCGAGGGCGACCGCGTCACCGGCGGCACGATCAACAAGAACGGCACGCTGGCGGTGCGCGCGACGCAGGTGGGCGCTGACACGGTGCTGTCGCAGATCGTCGAGATGGTCGCGGGCGCGCGGCGGTCGCGGGCGCCGATCCAGGGACTCGCGGACAAGGTGTCGTCGATCTTCGTGCCGACCGTCGTTGTGATAGCCATCATCGCCTTCGGCGTCTGGCTCTGGGCCGGGCCCGAACCGGCGCTGGCCTTCGCGATCGCCTCGGCCGTTTCGGTCCTGATCATCGCCTGCCCGTGCGCGCTGGGGCTTGCCACGCCGATCTCCATCACCACGGCCGCCGGCCGGGGCGCGCAGGCGGGCGTCTTGATCAAGGATGCCGAGGCGCTGGAACGCATGGCGCGGGTCGATACGGTGATCGTCGACAAGACAGGCACGTTGACCGAGGGCAAGCCGCGACTGACCGATGTGGTGGCGTTCCACGGCGACGAGGCGGAGGTGCTGGGCCTTGCCGCCGCGCTGGAGCGCGGGTCGGAGCATCCGCTGGCCGAGGCGATCGTCTCGGGAGCGAAGGACCGCGGGTTGACCCCCGAGAACGCACAGGACTTCGAGGCGGTTACCGGCAAGGGCGTGCACGGCACCGTCGCGGGCCGCAGGGTCGCGCTCGGCAATGCGGCGATGATGACCGATCTCGGGCTGTCGACGGACGAGGCCGAGGCAGAGGCCGACACGCTGCGCGCGGACGGCAAGACAGCGATGTTCGTCGCCGTGGATGGCACGCTCGCCGGGATCGTCGCCGTGGCGGACCCGATCAAGGAGACGACAGAAGCGGCGATCCGCGATCTGCACGCGCTGGGTCTCACCGTCATCATGGCCACCGGCGACAACCGGCGCACGGCCGAGGCGGTGGCGGGCAAGCTCGGCATCGACGAGGTCCGCGCGGGCGTCCTGCCGGAGGACAAGCAGAAGCTGGTCGAGGAGCTGCGTGCCAAGGGCAAGTCGGTCGCCATGGCCGGTGATGGCGTGAACGATGCTCCTGCGCTCGCGGCCGCGGACGTCGGCATCGCCATGAGCACCGGCGCCGACGTGGCCGTGGAAAGTGCCGGGATCACGCTCATGCGCGGCGATCTCGTGGGGCTTGTCCGCGCGCGGAAACTGGCCGTCGCGACGCTCAGGAACATCAAGCAGAACCTGTTCTTCGCCTTCGTCTACAACGCCGCAGGCGTGCCCGTCGCCGCGGGGGTGCTCTATCCCCTGACCGGCCTCCTGCTCTCGCCGATGATCGCGGCGGCGGCGATGAGCCTCTCGTCGGTCTCGGTCATCACCAATGCGCTGCGGCTCAGGCGGATCGACCTCTGAGCGCACCTGACTTCAACCCATGGAGAACGACATGACACAAGACACCCTCACCCGACGGGGCCTGCTGATCGGCAGCGCGGCCCTTCTTGCAGGGCTCCCCCAACTGTCGCTGGCGCAATCCGGAGGACCGTCGATACACGTCCTGAAGGACCCGAATTGCGGCTGCTGCTCGGCCTGGATCGAGATCCTGGAGGGTGATGGCTTCACCGTCACGACCGAGGCGAGCATGGGCACGATGCTGATGCGCTACAAGTCCGACAATGGCATCCCGCAAGAGATGGTCTCCTGTCACACCGGCCAAGTCGAGGGCTACATGATCGAGGGCCATGTGCCGGCCGCTGATATCCGGCGGCTGCTGGCCGAGCGTCCCAACGCCGTGGGTCTGGCCGTTCCGGGCATGCCCTACGGTTCCCCCGGCATGGGGCCGGAGAGCGAACGCGAGGCTTACGACGTGTTCCTCATCCTTCATGACGGCAGCACCGAGGTGTACACCAACTACGAGGCTGCCTGACACGGTGGGGTGCCGGTGAAGCCCGGGCGCGAGCGAAGATCCTCGGCCATCGCACGTCCGCGCCTGCTCCCGCATCACGGCATAGTCGCTCAGCATCTCCACTATCGCAGAGGCCTCCGGCAGCAGAGCCAGCTCCTCTGCCGCCGATTCCTGGAAGTCCTCGCTGTACTCGACGACCGGTGGGCACGCCGCCAGGCCCTCGACGTCAGAACTCACCGTCGCGCAGCCTGTCAGCAAGCTCGTGGTGATCGCGAGGACGGCGAGCCGCCGCTTCCAGCATCCGACGTTGGACGTCATTGGCCTTCTCCGTAGTTTCAAGTCGTTCGGCGAGGCGTCCCGCTCGCTCCCCGGAGCGCCGAAGCGAAAGCAGGAACAGGAGCACTGCCAGCGCGATGGCTCCGTAGCGCAGCGCCGCCCGCATCCATGGGCTCGTGGCGATCCCGGTGAGGAGCCCGCAAATCACCGCCGCCCCCACTTCCAGTCATCGAGGCGAGCATAGATCGTGACCACGATCCCGCCGAGAGCGACGGCGATGAACACCCAACGGAGCGTGTCGAGATACGGCACGAGCGGCAGGATGGCGGATTGCGTCTCAGCCAACACCTGCTGCGCGACCTCCACGCCCGCAGCACCCAGTGTCGCCACTCCGGCCGCGCCTCCACCCTTCATGGTGCGGCTGTCAGCCAGCACCTCGCGCGCGGGCGGCGTCTCGGCGGCAAACGCAGTCGCCCGGACCGGGAACCGCTCGCCCCACTGACGCGCGGGGCCAAGATCGACATGAATGAACCCTGATCGCGGGTAGAACCCGAAGCCGAGGAACCCGACCTCGCGCGCCGCGGCCTCGAACGCCACCGGGTCGTGGTTCGCCATGGCGATGTCGAAGGCGGCGCCGTCGAGGTGCTTCGACCGGGTGGCGCCGCCCACGGCGCGGTTGTGCTCGGGGCTGCGATAGGCCGAGCGGACGATCAGCGGCTTTCCCAGCCGGTCGCGCAGCGCCTGCAGCCTGTCGAGCGCGGGTTCGTTGAGCAGCAGCTTGCCAGTGCCCCGACATGCGATCTCGGCGGGGGAGAAGTTGGGCCAGCGCCAGGCGCTTTCCCGCACGTCTCGCCAATGGCGGTGGAAGGTCGTGGTCATGGGGTCCTCCAAAACAAAAAACCTGCCTCAAGGGCGGGTGCGGTTGGACTGATGAATGGTGATGGAGCGCGGCTACGCGCTGCCGCCGGAGATCTTCAGCTTGATCGCGATGCCCGCGAGCAGCGCCAGCATGACGCCGGTGGTGATCATGCGGACGGCGGTCTGCATCGCGGTGCGGCGCACGAGCCGGATGCAGTCGACAAGTGAGCGCAGATCGCGGATGTCGAGTGCGGCCTCGTCGCCGTCGAGCCCGACATCGGCGAGCGCGCGCTTGGCGCCTTCCTCGGCCGCCCGGGTCAGGATCGCCTCGAACTCGGCATCGGGCATGCGCACGAAGCCCTCGGATCGGGGTGGGTTCATCGGATCCTCCTTCCGCCGCTCAGCCGACCTTGCAGCCCCAGAAGGACGTGTGGTCGGCGGCGAAGTAGCCGTCCGCGACCCGGAAATATCCCTGCAGCTCCACGGTATCGCCCGCGGTGAGCGGCACCATGGTCTGAAGCCAGATCGCGGTGGCGAGCGAGACATGGGTGGCGGAGATTTCGCCGAGGGAGCCGCGGATTTCGGTGGTCCCGTTCAGGACGAGCCGTCCGCTCATGCGGGCCGTGGTGCTGGCGTTGATCTTGTAGAGCAGCGTCGCGCCAAAGAGGTAGGTGCCGTCTACGGGCGCCACGAAATGGTTGTTCGCGGCGTCGAACGCCCCCTGATCGTTGTAGTCGGTGTTGTTGAGGCCGATCTTCGTCCATGTCCCGACGCCGACGTAGTTGTCGTAGTTCGTGTACGCCTTGAAGCGGGGCAGCCGGGGCTGGTCGACGATGCCGTTCGCGTTGTCGACGCTCAGCCCGTCGAAGAACGCGCTGCCGTCGGCCGAGACCGCGAGGCGAAAGCGGTCAGAGCCGAAGAGCCCCACCAGCGCCTTGGTCACGAAGCCGGTCTGCAGGGTCAGCCCGAGATCGTCGCCTGCCGCCTCCTTGTTCATGGTGTAGAAGAGATCGCCCGTACCGCCCTCGGCCACGGTCTTCGCCGTCCAGAGCGCGGCGTTCAGCTTGGCCGAGAACGGGTTCGACGCATCCGCCGTGGTGCCGACACCGAGGAGCGCGAGGTTCTGCAGCGATGCCGGGGTCGTGCCGACCCAGCCGGAACCGTCATAGACCAACAGCAGCCGTTCTCCGGGCAAATGGTCCCCCGGACCATTTGCTGATCCGTCGAACTCCTCAACCCACGCCCGCCAACCGGATCGAGGGGGGAGCTGCATCCATGCGCCATCGACCCAATAGGCAATGCTGTTGTCCCATCCGGCCCAATCTCCGGTCGCGCCGGGTGCCACAAGGAACCGGTCGCCATCGTTCGGGTCCGGCGGCGGGTCCGTCCTGGCCACACCGCGGACGGAGAGCTGGACGAGCCCGTCGAGGATCCGCAGCGCCTCATTGTGAGTGACGTGCTTCTGGGCCTGTGCCGCCAGGATGTAGGGCAGCAGAAGATGGGTTGTGGCGTCGGACATGGGAGAAGCCTTCAGAACAAGAGCGTGACGGTCTTCGGCGCGCCTCGCCCGACGAGGGCGGAGAGCTGGAAGATGCGAATGTCGAGCGTGTCACCGGGGCCGAGTGGCGCGCCCCAGTCAGCGGTCTGCTGGGCGGCCGCGTAGGTCGCGCTGGTGGTAGCCACGCTCAGCACCCGCTTCACCGTGGCGCCGTCGAGGATCTCGACCTCGTAGGCCTCCAACTCTTCGGTCAGTGGCACATCCAACCCGCCCCAGCTGTCGGCCGCGAGCGCGCGCGACCGGCGCGTCCAGCGGATCGTCAGATCGCCAGGCGTGCGGGGCCTGCGCCACGGCTGCTCCACATGGGCGACGGAGAACGGCCGTAGCCCCACGCCCACTGGAGTGAAGGACTGCGCGACATAGGTCTCGTCGCTCACCGGGCGGCTCGCCGGGCCAATGCGCCAGTTCCACGGGATGCCGAGATCGACCTCGGCCATCGGCAGTGACGCGAGCGCGGTGTCTAGCACGACTACGCGGGCGCCAGCGGGCGCCGGGTTGCCCATGGCGCCCTCGGTGCCGCGCTTGCCCCGCAGCAAGCGTGTCAGACGATACCGGCCGGGCGCCAGCAGCTCGGCCGCACCCGCCTGGACGATCTCCCAAGCGCCGTGCGCGCTCTCGATCGCCAGCGCGTTGGCCCCGTCGAACAGCGTCAGGTCGGTGACGCTCTCCAGCGTGCCGGTGAGCAGATCGACCACCAGCGCATTGCCGAGGTCGAAGCGCGACGTCGGCCCCGCGAAGAAGTCGGCGACCAGCACCCCGATCCGGGCGCGGCTGCCGAACGTGGTCAGCAACTCGAAGCCATCGGTCGAGGGGCTGCGGAACACCGCCATCTCGCCCGGCCAGGGAACCGCGTGCGCGGCCGCGAAGGGCCGGTGCGCGGGCTGATCCTCGGTCAGCTGCGGCAGGTCCATCAGCACTGCATCCGGCGCGCCGAACACGACCGCCCGCGTCAACGACGCCGCGCGAGGGTCTCCGGGCGGCAGGTCGTAGGTCGCTCGGTCCTGGCGCACCGCCTCGATACCGCGCGCCTCCGCGTCGGCGATGGAGACGAGCCGCAGATCGACCAGCCGCCCGTCATGCTCCAGCCGGATCGCGTCGGCCGGGTCGAGCGCCAGGCGCGAGGGTGGCAGACGGAACGCCGCCGTCTCGCGACCCACCCACGCCTCCATCAGCGCACGGCGGCAGCGCCGCTCGGCTTCCTCGGGCGGCACGGCCATCGGGAAGGACTCGGAGGCGATCCGCGTCGTGTCCACGGTGATGCGCCGTGCCTCGACGAGGGCCGCATCGTAATCCTCATCCGCCCGCGCAACCTGCCATTTCAGCGCCTGTGGGAGTTCGGTCTCCTGGCCGCGGGTGAGTTCGAGGACATCGCCCTCGCGGGCGGCCACCAGATCGTCGGGCGCGAGGGTGGCGATCGAGGCCCGGCCGCGCATGACAAACCGGATCACCCCTTCGGTCTCGACCGCGTCGAAGCCGAAATGCCGCGACAGCGTGGTGATCGAAGCGCGCGGGCTTTCGAGCGCCGTGATGGCGTAGCCTTCGACCGCACCCCAGAGCCCGGTGACGTCGATGCGATCCTGGGACAGCCCGGCGCGCAGGCAGAGATGCCGGACGAGTGCGGCCAGGGACACCGCGCCGAGCCGACCGGTCAGCCAGTGCCCGAGCCGCCAGTTCGGCCCGTCGGTCCAGACGCCGATCAGTTCGGGGAAGAACGGATAGGGCCGCGCGTCCCAGGTCCAGGCGGCGCATTCCGGGACATGAACCATCCGGTCGCCATAGACTGAGGACACCGGATTGTTCGCCGCGTCGCCCCACCAGAGATACGTCGCCTCGAGATAGGCGCGCTGGATCGCATCGTCGCGCCAGCCCCGCGAGAAATGCGGCGTGAAGCTCTCGGACGACTTCGGATCGAAGAAGACATTCGGCTGGTTCGTGCCCCGGTCGATGGCCGGACATCCCAACTCGGTGAACCAGATGGGCTTGGACTGCGGCGCCCACGCGGTCGGCGTCCCGCTCTCCACCCCGCCCGGGCGGTCGTGGTGCGTGTTCGACCACCAGGCGCGGAGATCCTTGTAGCGGAACACCCACGGCTTGCTGGCAGCGCCATCCGTGATCGGCGTCCGGATCTGTGCCGAGCGATCCGCCGCGCTGGCATAGAACCAGTCGAAGCCTTCGCCGCCCGCGATGTTCGCCTGCAGATAGGCCCGGTCATAGATCGCGGGCCAGCCCTCGGCCGCGTCCGCATGCTCGAAGCCGTCGCGCCAGTCCGACAGCGGCATGTAATTGTCGATGCCGACGAAATCGATGTTGGCATCCGACCAGAGCGGGTCGAGGTGGAAGAACACGTCGCCGCTGCCGTCGCCAGGCTGGTGGCCAAAGTATTCCGACCAGTCGGCAGCGTAGCCGATCTGCGTCCCGGACCCGAGGATCGAGCGGACATCGCCGAGCAGATCCCGATACGCCTGTACGGCCGGATAGCTGCTGGCGCCCGAGCGGATCGTCGTCAGACCCGGCATCTCGGTGCCGATCAGGAAGGCATCGACCCCGCCCGCCGCCGCGCAGAGATGGGCGTAGTGCAGCACCATGCGGCGCAGGCCCCAGTCGCCGGACGGGCCGGTCCACGAAACCGACTGACCCGAGACGCTGAAGCTCGCGGGCGTCGCTGCACCGAACATGGCCGCGACCTGGCTTGCGGCCGTCGCGGACTTGTCCACGGTCCCTGCGAACCCCGCTGCAGGCGAACAGGTGATCCGCCCCCGCCAGGGGAAAGCGGGCTGGCCGGTCGCGGCGGCGTTGTCGGAATACGGGTTCGGCAGCGTGTTGCCGGGCGGTACGTCCATCAGAATGAAGGGATAGAAGGTGACGCGCAGCCCGCGCGCCTTCATCTCCTGGATCGCCTGTACCACGGCGAAGTCGGACGGTGTGCCGCCATAGACCGGGCGGTCCTGGTCGTCGCGGCTGACGAGGAAGGCATTGGCGCGGCTGACGCCATTGACCGACCAGCTGGCGGGCGTGGTCGATTTGGCCGACACCTCGACGCCCGGCCGCACCTTGCAGGATCCCGCGCGCAAATCGTCGCCGAACCACGCCACGACGAGGCTGACGCTCTCGACCGCCGGGGCCATGGCCTGCAGCCGGTCCAGCGCTTCGACCATATCAGTGGAGTCGGCGAGCGCGTTCAGGTTCTCCGGCACCGTTGCGCCGCCATCGGTCTTGCGGATGGCCTGCGTTGCATAGGTGAACTCGCCCGAGGCGGGGATCATGGTGACG
This sequence comes from Stappia sp., assembly GCF_048268045.1. Lineage (GTDB taxonomy): Bacteria > Pseudomonadota > Alphaproteobacteria > Rhizobiales > Stappiaceae > Stappia. The sequence goes on along the minus strand of NZ_JBLWWG010000007.1, from coordinate 290,330 downwards.
GCGCGGGTCAGCCCCTCGGCGGTGTCGGGATCGGCGAGCGGTCGGAACACTTCGAAGGAGAGCTGCGGCAGGCGGTTGCCATAGGTCGAGAGCGCCAGTTCCTCGAAGACCACATAGGCCGTGCCGCGATAGGCGGGGGTGTTGGCCGCGCCCATCCTGGCCGCAATGAACGGGTCCGCCGTCTGCGCCTCGTCGCCGGGATACCAGCGCCAGGTGACGCCGGAGAGGTCCATCGGCTTGCCGTCGGCCCAGATGCGACCGATGCCGGTGATCGGGCCTTCGCAGAGCGCCACGGCGAAGGAGGCGTAGTACAGATACTCGGTCGTCTTGACCTTGCCGCCCCCGCCGCCCTTGCCGCCGCCCTGCGTGGTGGTCTTCGTCTCTTCGCGGAAATCGGTCGCCCAGATGATGTTGCCGCCCATCCGCATCCGGCCATAGAGCCGCGGGATCACAGCACCTTCGGTAGCCGAGGTGATGCGCAGCGTGTCGAGCCGCGCGCCCTCGATGCGCTGCGTCGGCGCCAGCGACGAAATGATCCAGCTGTCGACGACCGAACCGATGCTGGAGCCGATGAAGCCGCCGATGGTCGCGGCGCTGACACCGAGGATCGCACCGCCGATGGAACCGCCGATGGCGGCGCCGGCGACGCCGAGCACGAGAGTGGCCACTGTCAGGACTTCCTTTTGCGCCGCGCCTGCTTGCGTACGGAGGCGGACGGACGGGGAAACAGGAAAGCGAAGGCGATGCGCCGCCGCCAGACGGAGGAGAGCGGCTCCTCGATGACGCCGAGCCGCTCATAGGCGTGGATGAAGCTGCCGGGGTCGGAGATGATCCCGACATGCTTGGCGATGGCGCGGGGCTTCATGCGGAAGAGGACCAGCGCGCCGGCTTCGGCCGCCGCGGGGTCCACTTCGATCATCATGCGCCGTACGCCTTCGGCCAGCACCTCGCGCGGGCCGATCTCGCCCCAGTCCCGACTGTAGGGCGGGATCGGGAACGGCTCGGGGCCGACCACCTCGCGCCAGACGCCACGGGCGAGGCCGAGGCAGTCGCAGCCCACGCCGCGCAGGCTGGCCTGGTCGTGATAGGGCGTGCCGAGCCAGGACCGCGCCGCCGCGATCACCCGCTCCGGATCGGCGGCTCTCACAGCACGCTCCCGTCGTGCCCGCCGTCCTTCGTCGCGTAACGGAGAACGGCATCCTGGCCGGGGATATGCGGAAAGCCCCGGAAGTTGGCGACATTGGCGAACTTCGCGCCACAGGTCTCCATGCGCTTGTCGCAGCCCGCGCGGACGATAAGACCATCTCCCCCGGCGATGGGCCTCACTGGCGCTTCGAGCAGCGTCAGCACGGCGATGCCGTCGGTCAGGTCATGCGCGACGATCTCTGCACGCCGCCCGGCATTGGCGCCGCTGGTCCATTCGACCGTACCGAAGGTGAACCAGCCGGCGGCAAAGCCACCGAGGCCGGACGCCGTGAACGTCCGGTCACGCAGGAGGTCGATGACGGCGCCCGTTCCCCTGAAGGCCGATGCGTCCAGATCGACGCCGCAACGTCCGTCACCGAGCGCCGCGTCGCAAGTGGCCTGAAACGTCCGTCCGACCGTTTGTCCGAGGATATGTGCGAGCGAACGAACTTCTGCCACGAAGGCAAGCCGTCCCCGCCGGATCTGGCCGATCGCCCCGCGGCGCATCAGCACACGCTGCGCCGGATCGCTCCAGTTCACCCACCAGACATCGACCTCCGCGTTGTCCCAGCGGCCGTCGAGGATGTCGGTCTCGGTGATGCGGTCCGAGGTCAGCACCCCCTCGGCATCCTGCGCATCGACCGACAGGTCCGATCCCGACCGCACCTCGGATGCCGTGAGCCCGCTCTCGGGCTCGAAGTCGGTCCCGTCGAAGCTGAGCGTCCGGTCGTGGTCGGTGAAGCCGAAACTCGCGCCATCGGCGCGGGCGATACGCCAGCACCAGGCAAGCGTCGTCGTACCCTCGTCGAGATGGGCCTGCAGGGCGGAGTCGAGGGTCTTCATCGGCGCAGTTCCAGCAGCGGGATGGAGGTGATCGAGCCGAGCCGCTCGAGGTCGAGCGTCACGTCGAGCGCATCGGTGTCGAAACGGACCGGCACGTCGAACTCGAAGCCCGCGGTGATCGCGAGGCCGGAGCCCGGCGCCGCGGTGAAGGTGACGACGCCGGTCGTGGTGTCGACCGACCAGCCGGAGGGCTGCTCAGCCCCGGCGAGCGCGATGCGCACACTGCCCGCCACCGGCTTGGCGATGGCGCGCGTCCAGGATTGCGCGCCCGAGGAGTAGCGCTTCACGAGTTGGAACGCGGTCGTCGCGCCGTCGCCGGTGCCGATCGCCTGGTCGGTGGGCGATGCCGTGCCCGAGGGTAGACAGGACTTGTGGTCGCCCCAGTCCTTGAAGCGGAAGCCATGGAGGCGGCCATTCCGCGCCTCGAAGAAGGCAACCACCGCCGCCAGATCGTCAGCGCGGCGGATGCCGTAGGCGACATCGTAGCGGCGGCGCGAGTTGGCCCAGCTGGCGTTGCGCTCCTCGTCGCCCGAGGCTAGCTCGACGATTTGCGTGCGCCGCTCCGGCCCGCCTCGCGCGCCTCGGCTAATGTTGTCCGGGAAGCGGACCTCATGGAACGCCATTACATGCCCCTCCGCCCGAGCGACACCGCGCGGGCGATGTCCGCCGCGACCTGCGTGCGGGATTGCCGGAAACTCTCTGCGTCGCGGGCCATGATGGTGACGTTGATCCCGCCGCCCGCGCCGTAGCTATGTGCCTCGCGCCGCGACAGCACCCGCTCACCGCGTTGCAGGATCGCGGGCACCTCGTCGTGCCGAAGCCCCGCCATGCCGCCGGAATGCATCCGGGGCGCAGCGGCGAAAGCCATGGTCGGGACCATGCGGGAGGGTCCGGACGATCCGACCATGCCGCCCGCGTGCAAGATATTGGCGAAGATCCCGCCCGCACCGCCGAGCGCGCCCGAGAGCGCGTTGGCGATGGGGCCAAGGATGAAGCGCCGCGCCGCCAGCTTCGCCAGATCGGCGATGAGTGAGGTCACCAGATCGCGGAAGTTCAGCTTGCCGGTCTTCACGAACTCACCGACCGCGTCCTCCGCCGACTGAAACGCGCTGACGAGGCTCTGGCCGATATCGCCGCCGATCTCCCGGGCCCGGCTTGCATAATCCGAGAGCGCCGCTGTCACGGCCTGCCATCCGGTCAGCGCGCGCTCCGCCCCTTCGCCAGCGGCGGTTCCGGCGTCGCGGGCAGCACTTCCGGCGCCATTGGCGGCGGCTGCGGTATCGCCGAGCCCGGCCGCCAGTGCATCGGCGGAGGTCGCAGCGTCCGTCAGCGCGGCCTCGGCCTCCGCGCCGGAGCCAGTCACGGCATCCTTCAGCGCCAGCCAAGCAGAAAGCGGCCGGGTCGCGGCATCGGTCAACATGCCAGCGGCCTCGCGATAGGCATCGGCACGCGCGCGCGCGTCATCCGCCATCGCGCCGAGACCTAGATCCGGCGGTGCGATATAGGTCCGGGCGAGCGCGGCCGAAAACGCATCGGCTGCTGCGGTGCCCGCCGCCGTCGCAGCCCCTTCGAACGGGTTGTCGATCCGGCTTAGGTCCACCGCGTCGAGCGTGCCGATCCGCACGCCGCCTTCGCCGGTGGCCCATTCCGGCAACAAGGCCAGCGCGGCGTTCAGGGTTTCGATGAAGCTGTTGATGCGGGTTACGACGCCGTTCAGCATCGCCTCGACCCCGCCGATCAGCCCGTTCGCCGCTTGGTACGCGAAATCGCCGATGGCGCCTGGCAGGCTGCCCCAGATCGCCACCGCGCCGCCATAGGCGCCCTGGAAGATTGCGACAGTGCGGTCCCCGAACCCCACGACGCCCGCCACGGTACCGTCGAGCGCCGAAAGCGCGGCGGCCTTCAGCCCCTCCCAACCGGCCGCCATACGGGCCAGCGCGGCATCGAGCGCGAGCCCGATGCGCGACCAGACCTCGGAGGCCAGATCGGAGAGCAGCCGGAAGGCTTCGCCGACGCCACCCACCCGGGCGACGAATTGGGACAGCTGATAGATCAGTTCGCCCACGCCGACGATCAGCGCGCCGATGCCGGTGCGGATCAGCGCCCCGCGCAGCACGACGAGTGCGGTGGCGAACCCACGGACCGAGAGCGCGGCAGCGGCCAGCCCGGCGACCCAGCGGCCCGCGAGGAAGGTCGCGAAGGTTACGGCATAGGTGGTCAGGCGGCCGATATTGTCGAAAAGGCCGCGAATGGCGATGCCGAGTGGCCCGGTACGGCTGGCGATGGCCGCCATGGCATTGGCGACCGCCTCGAGGGCCGGGGCGGCAGCAACGGCCAGCTGGTTCGACAGCCCGCGCCAGATCAGCCCCAGCCTTGAGACGGCGTCGTTCGTCCGCTCGATCTGATCGGCATCCTGTTCGGAGACCACGACACCGAAGGCAAGCACGTCCTCCGTCGCCTGGCGCAGCGTCGCGGTGTCGATCCGTGACATCGCGATGGAGCCTTCCTCGCCGAAGAGCTGCCCGGCGACAGCTGCGCGCTCGGCGGCAGGCACGAAGTCCTCGATGGCGGCGTTGATCGCGCCGACCCGCTGATCCAGCGGCAGCGCAATCAGGTCGGTGGCGGAAAGGCCAAGCCGGACCAGCGCATCAGCGGCAGGGCCAGTCCCGGCGGCCGCCTGGCTGAGACGGCGCGTCAGATCCTTCGTCGCCTGCTCGATGCCGGACATGGAGACGCCCGCCAGTTCGCCCGCACGCTCCAGCGTCTGGATCGAGGCGACGGTGGTGCCGAGGGACTGCGCGAGCTTGGCCTGCGCATCGACCGTCTGCAGCCCGGAGCGGATCATCGCCACGCCAGCAGCCGCGGCAGCCGCCACGGCGGCGGCCGCCGCAACCCGGACCCGGCGTGAGAAAGCCGCGAGCCGGGCGTTCGCAGCCTCCATCTCCCGGCTCAGCCTTCCGAAGCCACGCGACCCGGCCTCGCCCACGCCTTCCAGCTCGGCGCGAACCTGTCGCCCGCCCACGGCCGCGAGGCGGACGCTGACCCTCTTCTCAGCCATGGGAGTGATCCATCTGTTCGTTGAGTTTTGCGACCATCACCGCCTCGATGACGGGCAGCAGTTCGGCCGTGACGAGCGGCGGTACGCCGAGGGCGTCACCGAGCGCGAGCGCGGCCGACATATCCCAGCCGATCACGGCGCCGGGCAGCACGCGGAGCTGCCCACCAAGGCGACCGACGAGGTCCCAGACCTGCCAACCCTCCGGTGTTTCCGGACGGTTCAGCCGCGCCGGGCAGTCCGGGCAGGCTTGCGCACAGGCTTCGCAGTAGCGCTCGCCCCCGCCGAAGGACCATTCGGCGAGGGCGCGGAGGCGTTTTTTTCCTGCTCCAGCAGCAGGCCTTTCGAGACGTAGGTCAGCTGGAAGGCCTCGAAGATCGGCCAGACATCGAGCAGCGCGTCGATGGCCTCGGGGTTGGGATCAATGGGATTGCCGTCAGCATCGCCGATGCCCTCCCAAGCGAGCACCGCCCGCCGCGCGAGAGACTTGGCGAAGGCGACGGCGCGTTCCTCGTCGGAGGCTTCCTCGGGCAACCCCTCGACGGCCGGATCGCTGCGGGTCGCCACCATCAGTGCGGTGGTCAGCGGGCGCAGCTGCACCCGGACGCCAGGGGCAAGGTCATGCCAGCGCGGCGCGTTGGTCAGGTCGAGCGTCAGCATCAGTAACTCTCCACATCGTTCACGAGGGTTGCGGTGCATATCCGGCCGACGGTGCTGCCGCGCGCGGCCTGCCAGTCGAAGGTCGCCTGCACCCCTTGCGGCCCGGAAATCTCGATGCGCGGGCGCGGCAGGTAGACGGCGTGCACGGTGAAGGTGAAGCTCTCGCCGGACGGCAGGACGTAGGCGAATTCCATCTCGCAGGCCTCGCCGTTGATCGCCTGCGTCACCAGCGTCTGGTCGGCGAAGCGCACATCGATCCGGCCGGTCAGCGCGGCGATGGACGGGTCCGCCCCGTCGATGCGGCCGTCCGAGCGGATGGTCTCGATCCGGTCGAGATTGTTGGCGTAGGTGATCTCGGCCGAGACCACGTTGCCGAGAGCCGTGCCGTTGCGCGCAATCGCCCCGTTGAAATGGCCGAAGCGCTTCAACTCAAGTGCGGCCGGTGTTCCCGCGCTCGTCGTGGTCCCGACCGTCTCGCCCTGCGCCACCAGCCGCGCGGTGGCGGTCAACAGCCCCGAGCGCTGCATCTGCCAGGTGATCTGGTCGAGCACGCAGCCCGAGTACATCGCAAAGCGCGGCACCTCCGGCATGCCGGTTTCGATCGACATGCTGGGCAGCGTCCAGGATCCCGACTGGAACTCGTGGCTGTACGGGGCTTCCGCGCCCGTAGTCGTGGGCGCGCCGAAGGCCGCCTTGAGCCAGAAGCCGAACGCCTCGGCGTCGAGCGGCACGACGACATCGCCATCGGCAGTTACCGCGTCCTTGATCGGCGCCAGCGGATCGCGGCCGTAGCCGAGAAGCTCCGAGTTCAGCAGCGGCTGCTCCGCCCCCAGCGAGGTGCTGGCGAAGGGCATCTTCGTGAAACCGCTCGCGGGCGGCGTGCCATAGACGGTCTCGAACGCAAGCGCCATCTGCGCCCGCGCCCCCTGGGCTCGTGCCATGGTGTTCTCCTCGGGTTTTCGGGATTAGCCGAGCGGGTCGGCCGTGGAATAGTGCAGCACCACTGGGATGACGGCGGCCTTCAGGCTGGCCGCGCCCTCGACCGGCAGGTCCACGGGGCGCGGCGCTTCCGCCTCGACCCAGTCGCAGAGCCCGCCCAGCGTGCGGTCGGCGGCGAGCGCTGCGCCGATGCTGGCGGTCAGCGTGTCAAAGGCGGCGTCGCGATCGGCACCCTGAACGACCGCCTCGATCTCGGCTCGGTGCTGGTAGTGATAGCGCAGCGGCGACAGCGTGACTTCGGGCGCACCTGGTTCGCCATCGCGCAGGATCATCAGGCCCTCGACCGGCATGCGCTCGGGCAGCACGTCCCCGCGCAGAGCGGTGGCGGGCAGCGCCGAGAGCCGCGCGTGCAGCGCGACGAGGATGGTTTCGCGAGGTGTCATGGGTCGGCCGAGTTGGAAATCGCGTCGAGCACCGGACAATCGGGGACTTCGGCGCCCGAACACCTGGATGCAGTTGTAGCGAGGACGGATTCGATACGCCGAAGATCCGCGATCCTCGCGCGGACATCGGCAAGGTGCCGCTCCGTCCGTTCCTTGACCTCGGCGCAGGTCGGCGCGGCGCCGTCGCCGAGCCCCATCAGCCCGCGGATGTCCTCCATCGAGAACCCGAGTTCGCGGGCGCGCAGGATGAAGCGGAGGCGTGTGGCGTGTGCGGCGGAATAGACCCGGTAGCCGGCGTCCGTGCGGGGCGGGTCGGGCAGCAGGCCGGTCTTCTCGTAATAGCGGATCGTCTCGATGTTGCAGCCGGTCGCCCGGGCCAGGTCGCCGCGTGTGAAGCCGCTCTCGCGCTCGTGATCGGTCATGGGCAAGTTTCCTCTTGAGCCTGTAGTTGCTACAGACCCTACACCCATCGTCAATCACAGACGAGAGGTGCGCGACATGGCGCTGACAGACGACAGAACGGACAGCACGGGCGCGGATCGCCCCGCCCGAAAGGGCTGGCTCGCGGCGGGCGGTGTGGTGGGCGCCTTTCTCGCCTCGGCCTGCTGCATCGGGCCGCTGGTGCTTCTGACTCTCGGCATCTCGGGCGCCTGGATCGGCAACCTGACGGCTCTGGAGCCTTACAAGCCGATCTTCGCCGTGATCGCGCTCGGCTTCATCGCGGCGGGTTTCTGGCAGGTCTATTTCCGCAAGCCAACCGTCTGCGAACCCGGTTCCTACTGCGCAAGGCCAGCATCGGCGCGCATCACCAAGTCGGCTCTCTGGGCCTCCCTGATCCTCGTTCTCGCAGCCCTCACCATCGACTGGTGGGCCCCGCTTCTCTACTGACCCCGAAAGGACATCCACATGAAGAAGATCCTTGCACTCGCCTTGTTCGGCCTGACCGCCGTTGTGCCGATCACCGCCATCCCTGTTGCCGCGCAGACCGTCGCCGCCGAGCAGACCGTCACCTTCGCGGTGGACAACATGACCTGCGCGCTCTGCCCAGTCACCGTGAAGCGTGCGATGGAGGGCGTCGCGGGCGTGCGCGCCGTCGAGATCGACTTCGATGCCCGCACCGCCACGGTGATCTTCGACACCGCCGCGACGAGCGCCGACGCCATCGCGACCGCGTCGGCCAATGCAGGCTACCCGGCGCGTGTCGCGGGCTGACGAGATGACCGAGCAGTCCGACCGCAAGCTGATCGCGACAGGGATCGTCGGCACCGTCATCGCGGCGCTCTGCTGCTTCACTCCGGTGCTGGTGGTGCTTCTGGGTGCCGTGGGCCTGTCGGCCTGGCTGGGTTGGCTCGACTACGTTCTGCTGCCCGCGCTCGCCTTTTTCGTCGCGCTGACCGTGTACGCGGTCTGGAGACGGCAGCGGCGCCAGACCACTCGAACGGATGGATGACTTGATGAAAGACGATTGCTGCGCGCCCAAGGGCGATTTCGACCTTGCCGTGATCGGCGCCGGATCGGCCGGGTTCTCCGCCGCGATCACCGCCGCCGAGGGAGGCAAGCGCGTCGCGCTGATCGGCCATGGCACCATCGGCGGGACCTGCGTGAACGTGGGCTGTGTGCCCTCCAAGACGATGATCCGGGCCGCGGAAGCCCTGCACGGTGCGCAGACAGCACATCGGTTCCCGGGCCTGAACAGCGAGGCGCAGGTCGCCGACTGGTCGGCGCTGATTGCGGCCAAGGACGATCTTGTCGCGACACTGCGCCAGAAGAAGTACGCCGATCTGCTGCCGGGCTACGGCAGTGTGACCTATCTCGACGAGGGTCCGGCGCGTCTCGTCCTCGGCGGGGTCGAGGTCGGCGGGCGCAGGATCACGGCTCCCAAGGTGATCGTCGCGACCGGTGGCCGACCCGCCGTGCCCGACATCCCTGGGATCCAGGACGCACCAACGCTCGACAGCACGTCGCTGCTGGAGCTGGACCGGTTGCCCGAAAGCCTGATCTTCCTCGGCGGCGGCTACATCGGCGTGGAGCTGGCGCAGATGATGGCGCGGATGGGCACCCGCGTCACCATTGTCTGCCGCTCGCGCCTGCTGCCGCGCACAGAGCCGGAGGTGTCCCGGGCGCTGACGGAGACGCTGCGCGCCGAGGGCGTCGCGGTTGTCGATGGCGCGACCTACGACGCCGCACGGCGCGACGGGGCCCGTGCGGTCCTGACGGTGACGGTGGACGGCGCAGACCGCGATCTGACGGCCGACCGCCTCGTCCTGACGACGGGACGCGCAGCCAACACCGAGGGGCTGGGCCTCGCGGAGATGGGCGTCGAGACCGACGCGCGTGGCGCGATCCGGGTGGGCGACGACATGCAGACCACGAAGGCCGGCATCTTCGCGGCGGGCGATGTGACCGACCGCGACCAGTTCGTCTACATGGCCGCCTATGGCGCCAAGCTCGCGTCCCGCAACGCCGTTCTGGGCGGGGCGGAGCGCTACGACAACGCCGCGATGCCGTGGGTGGTGTTCACCGATCCGCAGGTCGCCGGCGTCGGGCTGACCGAGGCGCAGGCGCGCGCCGCGGGTCATGACGTCAAGACCAGTGTGCTGACGCTCGACAACGTGCCCCGCGCGCTCGCCGCCCGCGACACGCGCGGCCTGATCAAGCTCGTCGCGGACCGGGCGACCGACCGCCTCCTGGGCGGCGTGATCATGGCGCCGGAGGGAGCCGACAGTGTCCAGACGCTCGCCATGGCGCTCAAGTTCGGCATGACGACAAAGGCGCTCGGCGAGACGATCTTCCCCTATCTGACCACGGTAGAGGGGCTGAAGCTCGCCGCGCAGACCTTCGACAAGGATGTCGCGAAGCTGTCGTGCTGCGCGGGGTAACCCGAGCCGTCGGTTTCGTGGCTGCCGAGCAAGATTGCGCATCGATGCGATCACAACCTACCCCCCACCCAGTTCGCCACGATCAGCCCCGGCACGCTGTCCAACGCCCGGTCTGCATCCCGCGCCAGATCCAGCCGCTTCGGCAGCTTGACCTGCGGCACCAGCAGGAAGATCGGCGCAGTGACCTTTCCGCGCCCGGTCTTCGACCGCGACACCACCGCCTGGCCTTTCGTGTTCAGCCGCCCCTCGGCGACCAGCAGGCTGGGGCCCGTCCGGCGATAGACGAAACGCAGGCGGAGGCCGCGTCGCCGCTCCCATTCACCGGGGGTGATCCGGCCGCCGCGCAGGGATTTGCCCGCCGCGGGCAGCGGGATCGCCAGCCAGAACCCGTTCTTCGATCGGATCAGCGGCCCGGTGTCATGCGCACCGACGATTACCGGCGCCTTCGACCAGACCAGCGCCGCAGCCTCAAGGCTCTCGCCCGACCTCGGGAAGTTCTGGCTCCGGATCGAGTTGGCGAGCCGTGTACCAAGCCCCGCGCCGGTGATCTGCAACCGCCACGCCGTCTTCAGCCCAGTCCCGGCCTCGCGAATGGCGGCGGTGACGGCCCGTTCACCCGCCGCGACCTCGGCCGCCATCATCGCGACGATGTCGGGATCGATGTCGAGCTTCAGTTTCACGCGGGCCTCAGGTCGACGGTCCAGACCAGCCGCTCGCGGTCGCGGACCGGCTCGCCCTGTATGAGGAAGGCGTCGCCGTCGATCTCGATGCGGTCGCCGGGACGCGGGTTCGCCACCTCGGCCACGCGCAGGTCGATCCGGGTGGTTTCGGACCAGAGCCGCGCGTCGCCGAAGTCGGTGACCGCGTCGGCGCGACGGGCGACGGCACGCACCAGCACGGGTGTACCGCCGTCGGCGATGTAGACCGCGTCCCGGCCGATGTTCGGATCGGCGAAGAGCGCGCCGATGGCGGCGGCGAAGGCCGACATCAGAACGTCGCGTTCAGGCGCACCCGGCCGATGGTGTCGCCGGCGCCGCTCGCCACCGCCTCGACGGCCGCGCCGATGAGGGTGTTGTCGGTCGCGACGGTCGTGGTGCGCTTGTTGGTGTCGTCCCAATAGACCTTGGCGCCAACCGTCCACGCCTGGGAGCCGACCTTGGTGATGTCGAACACGCCGACGAGCGCGGTCTCGACGGGCTCGCCAATGGCGGCGGCACCCGCGGCGATGCCGAAGATGGAGCCGACGAGCAGGCCATCGCCGGAGGCGACGGCATAGGGCGCGGTCAGGGTGATGGTGTTGCCGGGCTGGACGTAGGTTTTCATGATGGGGATCCTCGTGGAAAGACGAAGGGCGGCCCGTCAGGACCGCCCGTGTGTCAGGGTTCAGGAAGCGCGCCTTACGCGCCCGGGTTCTTGTAGAGGCCGCGCCAGTCGATGGCCTTGGCTCCGAAGTCGAGGCGGCACTTGATCTCGACCCCGTCGACGTCGAAGCCGTTGCGCGTCTCGATATAGGCGCCCTGCTGGCCCTCGAGATAGGCGTACTCGATGGTGTCGATCTGGTTCGGGCTGGCCGCCAGATACCAGGCGGTCTCGCTGGCGGCGTCGAGCCGGGGCTCGCTGATCGGCGCCAGCGTCCTGATCGACTGCGGCACCACGCTGGACGTCGCGGCGGGCACGAGGTTCTGGGCCACCAGCTGTTCGGCTTTCAGTTCCAGTGAGGCCGGCACGATCAGGAAGGCAGGCCGGACGTTCAGCACCGTCTTCTTGTCGAGGCCGGTCTGCTTGGCCATCGCCGCGCGCGCCGCTCCGACGCTGCTGACATCGAGCGCCGCGCCGGTGCCTGCCAGGTTCTTGTGGGTGGTGTGGAAGAGCGCATTGCCGTCGGCCATCGCCGGGTTGGCGGTGATGATGCCCCAGACCACGTCCGACTCCAGCTGGGCGATGGAGTTGCCGTACATCGCCGGGATCCGGGTGAAGGCGTCCAGATCGTCGTTGATCAGGGTCTGGCGGGTGATCGCGACCACCCGGCCATAAGTCTTGACCTTGTAGCTCTCCTTGCTCTCCCCCAGCGTCCCGCGCTTGAACTCACCGCTCTCGCCGACCTCCAGCAGCTGCGGGGCTTCGCCGAGCTGCACCCGGTGCATCGCCTTGAAGTCGGTGGCGAGCACCTGGCGGCAGAACAGCATGAAGGTGCGGGGATAGGCCTCGTAGGCCTGCCGCAGGGTCTTGTTGGTGACCGCCGACAGGATCTCGGGGAAGTCCGAGGTCGAATGCAGGGCGCGCGTCGCCACCTCGTCACGCGACAGGCCCCGCGTGTTGACCCCGGCATTGCCGAGGCTTTCGCGGGCGAGTTCCAGCAGCGTCATGCCGCGATACTGGCGGGCGGCGTCCTCCAGCTGGAACAGCGTCGGGCTGTAGCGGTGCAGCAGCGCGTTCGCCACCGCGTCGCGCCGGGTGATGCGCTCGTCCCGGCCGCCGAGCGGGACGGAGACGTGCGGGAAGGTCCGGGTCTCGTCGGATTTCGCGGCGACCTGGTCGAGGATCAGGCGGCGGGATTCGTCGACGCTGACGCCGCGCTTGACCAGATCCTCGGCGAAGCCGCGCTCGAGGTTCAGCCGCCCGGCCAGATCGTAAATGGTGGAGACGCGGTCGCGCTCGGCCTCGCGGGCGCGGGTGGCGACCACTTCGGTATCGGGCGCGGGAGTTACCTGCGTCTTCTGGCTGCGCGTCTCGCTGGCCGCGACCTTCGGGTCGGGCGCAGCCGGTTTCGGCTCGGTCATGGGGGTGTCCTCGGTTTCGACCGGCGCGGTCGGCTGGGTGTTGGCGGGGGTTGCGGCGTCGCTCGCCGGGGTCTGGGTCGTGTCCGTCATCGGGATCGGTCCTTTCGTGGTGGAAGGGGCGTCCCGGCGGTGGAGGACGCAGTCGTGAAGGGGGTGCTGGGCGCGGAAGCCCGCTGCTGGGTCGGCTCCGACCGCGACGGCGGAGACCTCGAAGGGCGTCCAGTCCACCGCGCGCCAGAGCTCGCGGGCGCCATCAGGCTTCGAGATATCAAACCGGTGGACCTGGTAGCCGATGGAGACGGCGCGGATGTGCCCCGCCTGGATGTCGCGCCAGATCGGCTCGACATCGGCACGCTCGCTGATCCGGACCAAGGCGATGCCGCGACCGTTCTCGATCCGGGCCGAGCCCGGCACGACCGAGCCGATCACCGCGTCGAGCGTGTCGAGCTCGTGCACCTTCAGGAACGGCGCGCCCGCGTTCAGCCGGTCGAGCCGGACATGGGCCGGGTCGAGGCTGAGTTCCTCGTCATAAGGCTCGCCGAAGAAGGTGGCACGGCGGACGCGAGCCCCGGCCGACCAGACCACCTCGACGGTGCGGTTGTCGGCATCGGCCGTGTTCGGCGCAAGCTCCGCCGACCGGCGCATGGCCGGCAGTTCGATCATCGTGTCCATGAAGGTCAGTCCTGTTGGTCGGCCTGCGCCGGGTCTGTATCCGCGTCGGCGGTCGGGTCGTCGGCGTCTGGTTCGTCGGCGGCCGGATCGTTCGCCGGATCGCTGGCCCCGTCTTTGGATTGTGCGCTGCCGGTCTTGGTGACGCGGCGAGGGTCGCTGTCGAGGACCAACCCCAGCGCGTCGAGCTTGGCGTTGGTCGCCGCGATCTCGGCCAGCACGGCGTCGGGGTTGCGGCCCTGCCGGGCGATCACCTCGGCCAGCGTCATGGTGCCCGAGCGGATGGACAGCAGGTTCGCCATCGCGTCCTTCTGCGGATCGACCGCCTCGAACTTCGGCGGCGACCATTCCACAGGCACGATCGGCGACGGGATCTGCCCCGCCGCCCATGCGGCTTCCGTGAACCACCGCCACACCGGGGCGCAGAACATCGGGATGAACAGCTGCCATTGGACGGCGTCGATCTGGCGGCGGAACTCCACGAGACCCGCCCGGATCGAGGAGTAGTTCACTTGGGACAGGTCCCCCGTCAGCAGCTCGTAGGGCACGCGGAAGCCTGCCGAGATCGTGTGCAGGCTCGCGCGCTTGTATTCGCCGTAGCCGCCCGTCGCCGAGGGCTGGTTGAAGCGGATGTCCTTGCCGCCGCGGGCATAGGCGATCAGCCCCGGCTCGAACTGTTCCACCCGGTTGCCGTCGGCATCGACCACGGAGGGCGCGATGCCCTGTTGCGCCTCGTCGTCGCCGAAGACGATGGCGGTGACGCAGGCCTCGGTCTTCTTGCGAACCAGTTCGGCCACTTCATAGTCGTCGAGATCACGCAACGACCGGATCACCGGCGCGCCCCAGGGGACGCCGCGCGCTTGCGTGCGCTGCTTCTCGTAGACATGGGCGATCTCGGTCGCGGGGACCGGGCGGCTCTGCAACCCGTTCTGCAAGGCCCCGTAGGCGTCGCCCGGATGCTCGGCATGCAGCCAGTAAGCCCGGCGCTTCCCGACCGGGTCGAACTCGATCCCCTGCACGAGGCGCCCTGCGCCGAGGGCTCCGGACTTGGTGGCGTCGAGGAAGTCGGCTTCCAGCACCTGCAATTGCAGCGGCACCGGCAGGCCGTCGCTCGCGCGCCGCAGGCGGCGGCGCACCAGAACCTCGCCCGCCTCGACCATCTCCCGGCAGATCAGCGTCTGCAGGCCATAGAAGTCAAGCTGGCCATCGGCGTCGCAGTCCGCCGTCCAGCGTTCGAAGAGCGCATCGACCTTCCGGTCCAGCTTGTCGTCGCCGCTAGCGGCGCGGGGCATGATGCCCGCGCCGATGATGTTGTTGACCAGCACCGCCACGGCCTTGGCCGCATGCGGGTTGTTGCGCACCAGATCGCGCATGCGGTCGCGCAGCAGCGCCCCGGCGACGCCGATTTCGGTGTCGGCCGAGGATCCCGGCGCGCGCCAGCCGTCCGTCCGTCGCCCGCGCGCCGCGCCGTCATAGCCACGCGTCAGCGTCTCGAATGCCTGACGCGCCATCACGCGCCGAGCCGCCATGCGCGGCGCCACCGTGGCGATGGCGTGGTCGAACCAGGTCGCCGACATCAGCGATCCCCGCGCGAGAAGCCAGCGAGCCCCGCCACGGGCAGCGGGCGGCTGAAGCCCGCGATGGCGCGCTCGATGGTCCGGATGCGGGCGAGCAGATCCTCGGCCGAGCCGTAATCCACCGACTTGCCGTCATAGCTGACGCGCGTCGTGCCGCTGGCATAGGCCCGGCGCAGCGCCGAAAGCTCGGTTTCCGTCCAGTCGATCATGTTCAGAACCATCCCTCCCGCCGCCCGAGCCAGTCGGAGCGGCGCTTGCCCTGCGGGGCCTGTCCCGGCCGGTTGATCTGCCCGGCGGGATCGGTGTCGGTGGGGGCGGCCCCGAGCTGATCCTCGAGGTCGCGCCATTTCTCGTCGGGCCAGCGGTCCGCGCCCGCGATCCAGGCGGCTGCGCGGGCGTAGACCCGGCAATCCAGCGCCTCGTTGCGCTCGCGCAGCTTCTGCCATTCCAGCCGGGCGAAGCCGCGCTTGGTGCGCACCGTCACCAGCTGCTCGGCCACGAACTGCTTCAGCCATTCGTTCTCGACCCAGTGCGGCAGGTGCACCGAGCCGGGCGGGAACGCCGCCCCGTCGGCCATCTCCTCCTCGGTCGGGCGTGCCAGCCGCAGGAAGCGGTAGGTTTCGGCCTTGAAGGTCGAGACCGCCACGGTCCAGAGCCGCGCCCCGCGCCGCAGGCGTTTGCCGCCCTCGGTCGCGTCGACAAAGGTCGGCCCCGACACCGGGCTCGAGCGGTTGAACCCCTCGACGCCCTTGACCGGCGACACCTGCGCGAAGCCTTGCGCCCGCGACCAGGAATAGACCGCCGGGGCCTCGTAGCCGGTGTCGATGGCGAGCCGCGCGATCCTGAGATGCGCGCGGCGTTCATGCGGCCAGGACCTGTCCAGCAGCGCGGTCAGCTCCGACCAGGCGTCGTGCCGGTCGGGCCCGCCCTCGATGACGACGTGATCGACGAGCCAGCTTTCCAAGCCGCGACCCCAGGCCCAGACATCGACCTCGATCCGGTCCTTCTGCACGTCGGCTCCGGCTGTCAGGAACAACCCGCCTGCTGGCACCGTGCCGGATTTCCAGCGTTCGCGCCGGTCGTAGAGCCGCTGCCAGTCGGGCGCTTCCCCGGTCTCGACCCATGTCTCGCCGAGGATCGTGTTGCGGAACGCCTTGATCGCCTCGTCCGACCCTTGGGCTGCTTCCCATGACCGCACGATCCGCTCCCAGCTCAGCCAGCCGATCGGCGAATAGAGCGCCGAAAGGTGATACCCGACCGTGGTCGGATCGGCGGCCGTGGCGGTCGCCCGCCATTCGCCGCCCTCCAGCATCGCCGTCTTGTGGTGTTCCGCGATTGCCGCGTCGCAGCCCTCGCAGTGATACTCGGCCGTCTCCGGGCGGCCCTTTTGCCAGCGCAGCCGGTCGAACTTCAGCCATTGTGCGTGGCCGCATTGTGGGCACGGCACGAAGAACCGACGCTGGTCGCTGGCCTCGTACTCGCGCTCGATGCGCGACAGCCCCCGGATCGTGGGCGTCGAGACCAGCAGCACCTTGCGCCGGTGGGCGAAGGTCAGGGAGCGCGCCTCGGCGAGCGTGACCGGATCGCCTTCCTCGTCGGCCGAGGCGGGATAGGCGTCGACCTCGTCGAGGAAGATGTAGCGCGCCGGGGTGGACCGAAGCCCGACCGCCGAGTTCGCGCCCGTCATGATCAGGATGCCGCCCGCGAACTCCTTCGAGAGCATCGTGTTGCCCGCATCGCGGGATCGCGCGGGCTTCACCCGCTCCCGCAGCTCTGGGCTTTCATCGATCAGCGGGTCGATGCGCTGGCGCGAGTTGCGCTTGGCCAGTTCCACGGTCGGCTGGACCGCCAGCATCGGACCCGGCGCCTGGTGGATCGCGAACCCGATCCAGTTGTTGCCCGCCTCGGTCGCGCCGACCTGCGCCGCCTTCATGAACACGATCCGCTGCGTGGGATCCCCCGGCGACAGCCGGTCCATGATCTCGCGCATGTAGGGCGTGCGCACGGTGCGATACCGCCCCGGTTCGGCTGAAGCCCGCCCCGAGAGCATCCGGTGCCGGTCCGCCCATTCCGAAACGGTCAGGTCCGGGTCGGGCCGCAACCCGTTGCCCCAGGCGCGGAGGATCTCGCCCGCGCCGTCGAAGTCGATCAGGCCATCATCGTCACCGGAAGTCGGGCCGGACCTCGGCGAGTTCGTCGAGGTGGGCGCGTACATGTTTCTCCAGGACCTTCTGCATCGCGGCTGGCTCCACGGTGATCTGCTGGCCGGTCACGTCGGCGCACGAGGCTGACAGTTCGGCCGCCATCAGCGCCGCCGCGCGTGCAGGCCAGTTCACCCACGCGTCCCGTTCCTCCCGCGCCAGCCGGAACACCAGCGCCAGCGCGCGGGCCCGCTCGATCAACTCCCCCTTCAGCTTCTGGAGCCGGATGCGCCGCTCCTGCGCTTTCAGCACCTCGTTCGCGGTCTTCGCCTGCAGGAAGGTCGTGCCGCCGCCGACGGCCGGGACTGCCAGCCCCTGTTCACGCAGCGTGTCGCCAACAGCGGCCACGGCCGCCTCGGGGACGGGCTTCAGCTTCGGCGTGGGCGGCTTGCGGGTCTTGGACGGGTCGGTCGTCTCGGCACGTCTGGCGTCGCTGGCGGCCGCGTTGATGCTGCCGTCGGGATAGAGGACCAGCCGCTCGGCGGCCTTGGCCTTCTGGATCGCGCCCCGCGACAGCCCGACATGCGCGGCGTACTGGCGCTCGCTCATGCCCTGCATCGACGGCTCCGATTATCTATCGAAATCATGTTCTTATCGAGTTGATAAGCAGCGCGACCGGAGCGAACGTCCGTTCAGAAGGACGATGCAACTCACCAAGGAGCCATCACGATGACCACGCGCCTGAACCCGATCACCACCCCGCGCCACGAACTCCGCGCCGAGAAGGCGCGCCGGAATAAGGAAGCCGCGCTCGCGGCCTTCATCGGCAAGAAGGCCGAGATCGACGAGATGCTCGCCCGGCTGCAGACGCTGAGCGACGACCACTTCAACGCCCACCCCGACGAGATCAACTGGGGCCATGTCGGCACCCTCGAACACTACGCCAGCCTCCTGAAGCGCATCACCGACAGCGCCTTCGGCAAGGGCGAGCACGCCCGCTGATCTCCGGCACTGCCGGAACTCCCGCCGCGCGCCCTGCGCGGCTCGGGGTCGTAGGAGGCGCCGCATGACGCGGGCCCGAATACGGAGACGATCCCATGACCAAGCTTTCTGACACCCAAGCCATCATCCTCAGCGCCGCCGCACAGCGCGAGGACCGCATCGCACTGCCGCTGCCCGAGAGCCTGCGCGGCGGCGCCGCTGCCAAGGTGGTCGGCGCGATGCTCGCGAAGAACTTCCTGCAGGAGGTCGACGCCGACACGCGCAAGGGCGAGCTTATGTGGCGCGAGACCGGAGACGGCCACGGCGTCACGCTGGTTGCCACCGACGCGGGCCTTGCCGCCATCGGGATCGAGACCGAGGACGCGAACCCCGCGCCTGCGGGCGCGACGGACGCGCCTACCGAGGAGGCCGCGCCGGACACCCCCACCGTAGCCGAAACCGCGCCCAAGACGCGCACACCGCGCGAGGGCACCAAGCAGGCCACGCTGATCGCCATGCTGCGCGCACCGGACGGCGCGACCATCGAGGAGATCATGGCCGCGACGGGCTGGCAGTCGCACACGGTGCGCGGCGCGATGGCGGGGGCGCTGAAGAAGAAGCTCGGGCTCGAGGTGACCTCGGAGAAGGTCGAGGATCGGGGGCGCGTGTACAAACTCCCCGCCGCCTGACGCGCCGGACCCCGACAAGCTGATGACCGCCGTCCCTACGGGGCGGCGGTCGATCATTTGGCGCTCCGCATCCGGATCGCCTCGAACACCCGCCGCAAGGCGAAGGAACGGGCGATCGAGACGACGGTGAAAATGGCGCCCATCTTCAGGTTCTGCGCCAGCGTCGTGTGCAGCCCGAAGATCGGGAAGATCAGGATCTGCGTCACGACCGCGACGCCGTAGCCGACGATCACGTTGGCGACGGACTCGACCAGCGACATGAGGCGGGTCTGCTTCATGCCGCTGCCTCATCCATCGGCCAGCAGTTCAGCCGCGAGAGTTCGCAGCGCATGCGCCGCAACCAAGGGGACCACGCCGTTGCCACAGAGGCGAAGCCGGTCCACCCGGTGGGCCAACCCATCAGTGCCTCGACGAACAGCGGGTTCAAGGTCCGGCGCGGCTCGGAGGTATCGCTCCCAGCCATCGGCGTCACCAGGACCTGGCGGCCAAGCAGGCCGTTCACCGGCGTGTTCGCGAGTGTCGTCGCCCCGTCCTTGTGATCCCGCGCCGTCGGCGTCATCCACAATCCCACCGCATGGGTCAGATCGGCCGTCTTGCGGTTGCCCGCGCTCGGCTTGCAGCCGTCGTTCGCCATCGGCGTCGGCCAGTCCCGCGCCATGCGGTCCAGACCCTTCTCGTCTCGTCGTTCGCCGCCCCGGCTGCGGAAACTGTCGGTCTGCGGCGTGGGCCACATCGCAGCCGTGGTCGCCAGGTTCATGCCGTGCTGGCCCGCTTTCTGCGACGGCGTCGGTATTGTCTGCCTGTTCTCGTTGGCGCTGGCCCTTGGCGTCGGCCAGAGCCGCAGCAGTTCCGTCCGGTTCCCGCCACTCGACCGGGTGCCAGAGCAGGCGCGCGGGGTCGGCCAGCTCGTCCCCTTCGCGGATGGCGAGGATGAAGAGCCGCTCGCGCTTGTGGGGCGCGCCGACTTCCGCCGCCGTGAAGAGGCCTGCCGCAAGGCGGTAGCCCATGCCGACCAGTCCTGCGGCGACTTCGGGGAAGCCGAGGCGGAGATGATGGGCGACATTCTCGAGGAAGACGAAGGGCGGTTCGACCTCGCCGATGATGCGGGCGACATGCGGCCAGAGGTGGCGCGGGTCGTCGGCGCCCCGGCGTTTGCCCGCGACGGAGAACGGCTGGCACGGATAGCCCGCAGTGACGATGTCCACCGCGCCGCGCCACGGGCGGCCGTCGAAAGTTGCAACATCGTCCCAGACAACAGCCTGATCCAGGGACGCGTCTTCCATCCGCGCCACGAGAGTGGCTGCGGCGAAGGTTTCCCGTTCGACATGGCCCACAGCACGATATCCGGGGATGGCGATGGTGAGCCCGAGGTCGATACCGCCCGCGCCGGAGCAGAGGGAGAGGCCGAACAGACATGCGTCTCCGGCTCCGGAAGCGTCTCCGGAGGAAGGTAGAGCCAGGTCATGCATGTCACGCGGCGGTCTGGCGCTTTCGCGCGGGTTCGGGTTCGGCGTCCGTGTCCGGCGTATCGGTGACGTCGCCCAGCCGCTCCGCCTTCACCTGCGCGAAGGTCCGGCCGTCGCCGTCGAGGATCGCGTCCTTGTCGGTTTCGGCCTGCCAACGCTCCACGGCGACATCGACATACGCCGCGCTGATCTCCATTGCGAAGACGCGGCGGCCATTGGCCTCGCCCGCCATGATCTGCGACCCGGAGCCGGAGAACGGCTCATAGCAGAGGCCGCCCCGCGCCACATGCTGGCGCATCGGGATCCCGAAGGCGTCGAGCGGCTTCGGCGTCGGATGGTCAGGCCGGTCATCCTTGGCGAAGCTGGGAAGCGCCCATGTCGATGGCAGCGTTTCCTCGGCCACCTTCGGCGGGCGGTTCGGGCGACGCCAGCCCATGAAACAGGGCTCGTGCTTCCAGAGGTAATGCGACCGGGTCAGGACGCCCCGGTCTTTCACCCAGATGATTTGCTGATGCACAAAGGCGCCTGCCTTCTCCCAGCAGGCTTCCAGCATCGCCTGGCGGCGCGAGGCGTGCCAGCAGTACCAGGCAGCATCCTCGGCGATGGCTTCCGCCACGGCTGCAGCGATGAACCCGTCATAGAGTTCCGCGCCCTGCGAACTGTCGTCCCAAGTCGTGCCGTAGGACGCCGACCAGTCCTTGTTGCGGGTCGGATGGTTCGAGCCGTCGTAGTCGACGAGATACGGTGGATCGGTCGCGAAAAGGATCGCGCGCTCACCGTTCATCAGGCGGCGCACATCGGCCGCGCTGGTGCTGTCGCCGCAGAGCAGCCGGTGATCGCCGAGGATCCAGAGATCGCCCGTCCGCGACGCCGGATTGCGTGGGGGTTCGGGGATGGTCACCGGCGGCACGGAGCCCCCGGCGCCCTCTTCCTCGCCGCCACCGTCGAGATCGAAGGCCAGCAGCTTGTCGAGTTCGCCATCGGAAAACCCGACCAGCGACAGGTCGAAGTCTTCGGCCAGCAGGTCGTTCAGTTCCGCCGACAGCAGCGCCTCGTCCCAGGTGCCGAGTTCCGTCAGCTTGTTGTCCGCAATCCGGTACGCCCGGCGCTGCGCTTCGGTCAGGTGCCCGAGCACGATCACCGGCGCCTCGGTCAGCCCGAGCTGCGTCGCGGCCAGCACGCGCCCGTGGCCTGCTATCAGTTCGCCGTCCTCGCCGACGAGGCAGGGCACGGTCCAGCCGAACTCGGCCATGCTGGCGGCGATCTTCGCGACCTGATCCGCGCCATGCGCCTTCGCGTTCTTCGCGTAGGGCTGGAGGCGCGACAGCGGCCACGTCTCGATCGCGTCCGGGGCGAAGCTCAGCGTCATGGTGGGCAAGATTCCTCGGTCGGGTGGATGCCGGTGGCTTCCGGACTCCGGATGCCGGGCTGGACTCCAAGCGGGGTCCAGCGGGCACCAGCGGTGTCCGGTCGGAAGGCCAGCGTTCATTGGTGTTTGCGCGGCGCGCGCGTGGCTCCGGTTTCCGGGTGGCTTCCCAAAAATCCGGCCCTGTCGCTGGCGATGTCCCGCGCTTCGCCCGCCAGCATACGAATATCGCCAGGAA
This sequence comes from Stappia sp., assembly GCF_048268045.1. GTDB lineage: Bacteria > Pseudomonadota > Alphaproteobacteria > Rhizobiales > Stappiaceae > Stappia. The sequence continues at coordinate 268,419 of NZ_JBLWWG010000007.1, read as the reverse complement.
GGAACCGGAAACTGCCGTGGGCTGGACCCCGGCCGGACCCTCGCTGGATGCCGGGGTCCAGAAGCCCCCATCAACGCAAAGGGGAGAGCGAGCCTTCCAGCGCACTCTCCCCATCTTGCCTTCGGAATAACATGGATCTGTTGCAGATGTCGAAGGAAAAAGTGTTGCAACACATTGGAGTCACTGCGCATTCAGGCGCGCAGCGATCTTGGTCAGCGCCAGCTGCCAGCGCCGCCACGCCGTCGTGCGGTCGCAGCCGAGTTCCCCGCTGATCTGCTTCCACGGCACACGGGCCGCTCGCGACCAGACCAGCTTGCGCTCCGCCTCCTCGATCCAGAGCACCCAGTCGAAGGTCTGCTCGAGCCGGGTGATCGCGGCGGCCGAGGGCCAGACCCGCATCGGCTGCGGCTCCATCGCCGCGATCTCGCGGCTCGTCCGCACGATGTCGGGCCAGGTGTTGAAGTAGCCCTGAGCCTTCACCGGCGGCAGCTTGCGCAGGGTGCGGAACGCCTCCTCGAAATGATCGGCGACGCACTCGGCGGTCCATTCGCGATCAGCCATGGCGCGCCTCCCTGTCGGACTGGCGCGGGCCGTAGAGCTTCTCGCCAAGCTGGCGGACCAGTTCACGCTCGGGCCAGGTGAGGCGGTCGTCATCGGCGGAGACCGCGAGGACGCCCTGTTCGTGCCAGCCCTCGCGCTTGACCTGCTCGGGATCCCGGCGGCGACCGCCGTAACCGTGGGGATGCCATCTCATGCGACACCTCCCTTCGTCTCGATCGCCCAGAGCAGGATCGCGATGGCGTCGGCCTCGTTGTCGTCGGCCGGGCTGAAGCCGCGGGCGCGGACGGCGGCGACCATGGCGGCCTTGTCGGCGTTGCCCTTGCTGGTGGCGTGGCGCTTGATCGTGCCGACCGGCACGCCCTCGTAGGGCACGCCGCGCAGTTCCGCCCATGCGGTCAGCGTGGCCATGAGCCCGCCGTAGATGTGGCTCGCGTCGGTGCCTGCGTGGCGGCGGACTTCCTCGAACCAGATGGCGGCGACGGGCCCGGACAGCCGGTCGATCTCGGTCAGCCAGTTGATGAAGCGCAGGTAGCGCATGCCGCCACCATCGAAGCGGCGCGGGCGCAGCGAGACGGTTCCGCTGGTAATCAGGCCGTCATGGCCGCGGATCGCCCAGCCGGTCGAGGTGCCGAGGTCGAGCGCGAGGATGCAGCGGTTGCGGGGTGTGTCGAGCGGCAGCGATTCAAACCTTGCGCCGTCGCAATTCGGGATCAGAGTCGGCTGAGCCATGATGGGTCTCCTTTGCCGGTGGCCTGTGGTGGTGGAAGACGACGGCGGTCTGGTGCTTGGCGGTACGGGGCCGGCGTCGTCGGATCGGAAAGCACAACACACCGTCACGGCGGCGCGCGCGGCTGACCCGGACGTATGGGAGGAGTGGCCAACCCTGTGGGGTAGCCCTCCCATACGTAGTATGGGGGTTTGACACCTAACTGTTCCGAGGCGTTCAAGTGGCTGAAATCGTTGCGGAATAAGACTTCATGAAGTCTTCGGGCATGAGTCAGGGAGCTAACTCTTGTTTGCCCGTAACCCGTTGATTTCGTTGAGTGCACATTTGGCGCTGTCATATGAGTCAGGCCTCACTCATATGAGTTAGGTCGTCCTCGAGCCCCTCCGGGTAGACCCAGACGGCGGGGTTTTCGACCTGCAGGCAGAGCCCGGATTGGGGGCATTTGAAGTGGCTGGGCAGGACCTGGCGGGCGGTTGCGGTGACCTCGCCGGTGTCCGGATCGACCTCCTCGACGGGCGCGCCGAACTGCATGCCCTCGACGCAGAGGTAGCCGAACCGGGACCGGGTGACGGGGAAGCCGAACCCCGAGGGGTCGCGCAGGAACTTCACGAAGCCCTTGGTCGCCAGCACGCTGAGGCGCTCGCGGATCGTGTGCTTGCTTCCCAGACCGCTCCGGTTCTCGAAGGTCTCGGCGAACTGCATGGCGGTGTAGAGGCGCTCGCCCGCCGCCTCATCCAGCAGCATGCCGAGGATGACGTCGTGCTTGCGCAGCCGCTCGGCATCGAGTTTGGCCCCGACCTCCTTGCGCACCAGGCGCTCGTTCAGCGGGTTCAGCTCGACCCATTCGCCCTTCACCTTGTCGATCAGCTTGCCCGGCAGCGCGGGGCCGTTTCGCAGCTCGATTTCCAGCCTGCGGACGGAACTGTCCTCGTCTGGCCGATGCATGAGCAGTCCCGAGGTGTAGAAGCCCCGCAGCGCGCTGGCGCCGGAGAGGGCAAGGAAAGGATCGTCCTTGACCTGGTGCTTGCTGGCCTTGCGGGTGTGGTGAGCGAGGATGACGCCCGCGTCCGGATTGACCGCCTCGCGGAGAAGCTCCACCCGGTCCTTCAGGAAGAACATCATGGCGGTGTTGTCGTTCTCGCCGCCCCCCTCAGGTCCGCCGTCGAAGAGATTGCGGATCGGGTCGATGACGATGATGTCGGGCGACGCGTCGGAGAATGCGGCCCGGATCGCCTCGGCAACGCGGGCGACGCCCTCCGCGTCGAGCAGCAGCTTCAGCTTCGGCGTGGCGATGAAGGTGTCGCGCGCGGCGGCGATCACGGCGGCGGGCAGAGCGATCTGCTGCATGCGCTCGCGCAGGTAGTGATACTGGATCTCGGCCTGCAGGTAGAACACGCGCAGCGGCCGCGGCGGCGTGAAGCCGAGGAACGGCACGCCAGCGGCCATGTGCACGAGCCAGCAGATCAGGAAGTCGCTCTTGCCGACCTTGGGCGCACCGCCCAGCACCAGGAGCCCGCCCGGGGTCAGTACGCGGGGACCGATGATGTCCTCGGGCATCGGGCTGGTGTCGTCGAGCAGAGCGCCGAGGCTGAAAGTCGGCAACGGGATGGTCGGGGCATCGGCATGGGCTGCGCGCAGGAGCGGCGGGCCGTTGCGCTTCACATGCAGCGCCCAGAGGCGTTCGGACTCGGCCATCAGCCGATCGAGCGGCCAGGACGGGCGCAGCATGGCGGCGTTGTAACCGCAGATCGCCTCCCAGCCTGCGAAGGGGTCGAGGCGGCCCTCGTGCACCAGGCGCACGTAATGGCCGATGGCGGCGCTGGCCCCCTGGAAACGGGACCAGTCGTCGACCGCGCCTTCGCGCACCGGCGTGGTGAGCACCGCGTCGATGCCGGGCTTCGCGGTCGGCGCGGCAACGTCGCTGGCGAAGCCCACACCGGGCAGCGGCGGCATCTCAGCGACCTTCTCGGCGAAATCCGCCAGGTCCACCTCGACGTCTCGATGTTCGCGGATCTGCACGAGGCGTTGATGACCGTGCTTGTGATAGACCGTGCCAGGCACCCGGATCGGCTGGTGCGCCGAGCGGAAATGCGTGTCGCCGCCGACCTTAACGGCAATCTCGCCGCGCAGGCGGCAGAGGGTTGCCAGGTCATCGCCCTCGGCGGGCTCGGTGAGCCGCCACCAGACATGCAGCTTCGCAGCACCCTCGGGCGTGCGCCCGCCGCTTTCGATGATGAGCGTGGGCGTGCCGAGGTGGCGGGTGACATGGTCCAGCTTGGCCGGGATGTCGCCTGCGTCGAGATCGACGACGATGGCCTGCATCTGCAGCACATCGGCGGCGCGGGCCTGGCCCTGTTCCTCGACCGTGCCGGGAATGACGTAGACGGCGGCACCTTCGCGGTTCGCCCATCCGGCGAAGGTTGCGAGTTTCTCGGGCGCAGTGTCGTCGGCCGGGATCCAGATGTTGTGCGGCTTGCCGTCCCGGCCCTGACCCTTGTCGACGAAGCCGCGGAGCGGGATCAGCCCCTCGCACCAGCTGAACACGGTGTCGAGGAAGAGGGCGATCTGCTCGGGGTCGGGGTCGCAGCCGAAGGGGTTCTCGGACGGCGGCCCGTCGTTGAAGTCCATCCACGGGTTGAAGTGCAGGATGCCGTCGTCGCTCATGTCGGCAGCCCCCAGCAGCGCTCGGACCACGGGCAGAAGCGGCATTCGAAGAAGTCGGGCGTGGTGGCGACGCGCGGCAGAAGCTCGCCTGCGTCGGTCGCCTGCAGGATCCGCACGCCCCGGTCGGACATGCGCTGCGCGAGATCGGCATCGAAGGGCACCAGTTCGTGGTGCATCTCAGCCGTGTCCTTGTTGATCGCGGTGAAGAGCGCGGGCGCGGCCGAGATGCCGGGGACGGTCCCTTCCATGTAGGCCTGGTAGAGCGCGATCTGGGCGGCGTAGACCGGCTTCGACTTGGTCACGCCGTCCTTGACGCAGGCGCGCCAGTTCTTCGCGTTCATCGTCTTGCATTCCCAGAGGGCGGGAACGGCCAGACCGAAGCCCTCGGGGCCTGCGGCGATGATGCCGTCGACATGACCGCGGATGCGTCCGCCCGCGACGGAGAAGCCGAACTGGCCGCCATCTGGCCGGTTGCCCTTGCGGGTGTAGAGGTCGATGCCCGCGCAGCGCAGCCAGGCCACGGCCAGATCCTCGAGCGCATGGCCGATGGCGAAGATGCGCAGCGACTGACCGCTGAAGTCCTGGCCCTCGTCCTTCGGCGTCGCAGTGAACTCGAACTGCAGCGCCCTCTCGCAGGCATGGCCGAGGCGCGATCCGCCGAGATAGTCGCGGGGCGGCCGCGTCGCCTGATCGGCGGTGAGCGCCCGGTCAACGGCGGCATTGACCCGCTCTGCGAAAGTCGGCCGGTGATTGTAATCGAGGGTCAAAACGGCACCTCCGGCGTCTGCGCCCGGGCGATGTCGGACATGGCCTCGCGGAAGCCCTCGACGGCCTCCTCGATCAGCGCGCGCACCTGCGCCTCGGTCAGATCGGCGAGCGGTGTAGTCCAGCCGATCTCGTCCATCAGCAGTGCGACGCGCTTCATGGTGGCGGTGATCGCGGCGCGCTCCTCCTCGGTCAGGTCAACCATGGCGAAACGCTCCCGCGCGAAGCGCGTCCAGAAGGACTGGCAGGGCATCGAGCAGAACCAGACCGATGGCCGGGGCCGCTTCGACCGGTGCGGATCGAACCAGCCAAAACCACGGGTGGGTTGCCGGCAGACAGCACAAAGCGTCCCACGCGGATGCCAGAGTCGCCGCCGGTCCTCGGCCGTGATGGGGGTTGAGGGTGCCATGGGTCATGCCGCCCTCCGTTCGGGAGAGGCCGCCGTGTCGATCAGCTGGCGGATGGCGCGCTTGTTGAAGCCGAAGGTCATCAGCGCGGAGGCGCGGTAGCGCGTCAGGCCGAAGTCGTGGCGGCACTCGGGCGGCAGGTACTGCAGCTGCTTCTCGGTCGGCGGCTGGCGCAGCCAGGAGCGGGTCTTGAAGGCGCTCTCGTCGGTCTCGTGCGTGTTCAGCCAGTCGTCGGCCTGCGCGAGGCAGACGGTGCGCTCGCCGACGCCCAACAGGTGGGGGCGTTCGCCCTTCGCGCCGCCGATGGCGTACCAGACCCCGTCCAGCCAGAAGATGCCGCCCCAGGCTGCGAAGCCCGTGGCCATCAGCGCGTCGTCCGTGCCGTAGAGGTCGACCCACGCGAAGCTGGAGCGCTTCAGCAGGTCGATCTCGGTCATCATGAAGCCCGAGAGCGGCGCGGCGTCCCCGCCTTCGCCCGCATCCAGATCCTCGCGCGGGAACGCCTCGCCGCAGAGCGGGCATTCGGTGGCGGCCAGCGGGATCTCCGCCTCGCAGGCAGGACAGGTCTTCGTCGGCGCCTCGCCGATCTCGGTCTTGCCGTCGAGATCGACGTCCTGTTCCAGCGTGCCGTGGATCAGGCTGGAGGTGCCGAAGTCCAGCACGACGCAATCGGTTTTCACGATGCCTGGGTGTTCCTCGGGGTCGACGGTGCGCAGCCCGCGCCCGACCATCTGGATCATCGTGGACTTGTAGGAGCTGGGCCGCAGCAGCACGACGCAGGAGGTGGGCGGATGGTCCCAGCCCTCGGTCAGAACCGCCACGTTGACCACGACGCGGATGTCGCCCGCGGCGTAGTCGGCGAGGATTGCCTTGCGCGTTTCGGCCGCCAGATCGCCATGGATCAGCGCGGCGGAAACGCCCGCCGCCCTGAAGGCGTCGGTGACGTGTTCGGCATGCGCGACGGTGGAGCAGAACACCACGGTCTGCCGGTCGCCCGCCTTTTCCTTCCAGTGGCGGATCACCTCGTCGGTGACGGGCGCGCGGTCCATGATGCCCGCCACCTCCGCCATGTCGAAATCCGACATGGTCTTGCGGACGGACCGCAATTCGTCCTGGACACCGACATCGATGACGAAGGTGCGCGGCGGCACCAGGTGGCCCGAGGCGATCAATTCGCCCAGCCGCACCTGATCGGCGACGTTGTCGAAAACCTCGCGCAGGCCCTTCCTGTCGCCCCGGTTCGGCGTCGCCGTGACCCCGAAGATCCGGGCGTCGGGATTGGCCTCGCGCACCCGGTCAATGATGCGGCGGTAGCTGTCGGCGACGGCATGGTGCGCCTCGTCGACGACCAGCAGGTCGAGGCGCGGCATGTCGGCGAGGTTCGAGGCGCGCGCCAGCGTCGGCACCATGGCGAAGGCGACCTGACCGCCCCAGGACTTCTCCGTTGCGTCGATGACAGAGGTAGCGACGCCTGGCACCACGCGCTGAAACTTGGCGCGGTTCTGCGCCGTCAGCTCGTCGCGATGGGCCAGCACGCAGGCCTTGGCCCCCGAATTCTTTGACATGGCGCCGATCATCTCGCCGGTGACCGCCGAGAGCATGATGGTCTTGCCCGCGCCAGTGGGCGCCACGCCCAGCGTGTTGCCGCGGGAAGCGAGCGCAGCCACGCTGCGCTCGACGAAGGTCTTCTGGCGGGGGCGCAGGCGCATGGCCGGTCTCCCCTTACTGCGCCCAGCTCGGCCGACCGGCGGCGCCGGGGGCGGACGCGGGCTGGCTGGGCTGGGTGGACGTGGTGGGCTGCTGCGGGGCGTGGCCCTGCGCCGGGGCAGCAGAGGACTGCGGCGCGACCGTGCCCATCAGCGCGGCGTAGTCGCGATGGTCGGGCGTGACGGCATTGCGGATCTCGTTCTTGTCCTCGCCGTTGGTGTCGGTGCCGATGTCGATGCGGGCGATGAATTCGACGCCGTCGAGATCGCCGAACCCGTTGATGCGGCGGCGGGCCTGCGCCTCCGGCGAGTTGTCCTTGTCCGACACGCCGCGCGCCGAGTTGAGGATGCCGCGGATCAGGCCGCGCCCCATGTTGGCCCAGTCTGGACCCTTGGGGCTGTAGAGGCCGATCAGCGACCAGATTTTGCGCCGGGCATAGGGCCCTTCGAGCACCGTGTATTCGACGTCGAGATAGACGGCGCCGGTGGCGGCGCGGCGCGCCCAGCCGCCGGTCCAGCCTTGCGAGGGGTCGTCGTAGCCGCCGGGGCGCAGTGAGGCCCGCACCTTGGCGAGCGTGCCCTTCGGGATGACGTTGGTGTTGGATTGGGCGGAGTTGAAGTCGTTCCAGGGTCCGGACATTGCGCGGCTCCTTTCAGTTGGAGGATGGGACGCGCAGTGGCGTCAGAGGGGAAAAGCCACCCCAGCGACCGGATCGGGACACCGGGCGTGGCGAGAGGCGCTCAGCCATGGCCGGGCTCCTGCGCGGGCGCGGGATCGGCCGGGGTCACCGGCGGCCATGTCAGGCGTTCGGAGGCTGGCGCCGCGGGACGCTGGATCTTCTCCATCAGCCGGCCGAGATGCGGGGCCTCGACCCTGTCGAGGCGGCCGGAACGGTCCTTGGCCGGATAACCCCAGGGGTTCAGCGTCTGGCAGACGAAGGCGCGCTGCGGCTGGCCGCCCTGGTCCGGGATGTCGGCCATGGTGATGACCTGATCGACGATCCCCGGCAGCTCGAGCCCGGTCTTCGAGCCGTCGATCTGCGGCTGGAAGACCTTGCGGTTGAAGTCGTCGAGCCGCTCGTCAAGGATGCCGACGAACCAGACGTGCTTGCCGCGCGTGTGCTGCAGGTGGGTCAGCCAGCCGATCATCTCACGGCCATGCAGCCCGTAGGCGCCGCGGATGTCGGGCTTGCCGGTCTTCTCGGAGAACGCTTCGGGCTGCCCACGGCACCACTGGAAGCAGAGCCGTCCCGCGACGGTGATCGAGTCGATGAAGACGGTCTCGTATTTCCCGATCACCGTGGGATCGCCGTAGCGGCCGCAGACCTCGTCGAAATGCGCCTGGCTGTAGGGCTGGTCCTCGCGCAGCGCCGGGTTCGGCCCGCCGATGAACACCGCGAAGTCGCGACATTCCTTCCAGGTGCGGGGCCGGAGCGTGTCGATCTCCAGCCCCTCGACCGCCAGATCCCCAGCCTCGAGATCGAGGAAGAGCGTGGTCGAGGCGTTCAGCGTCCAGAGCAGGCTGGTCTTGCCGATGCCGGACCGCCCGAAGATGACGCCCTTGATGCCCTTGCGTTGCGCGAGCCGCTCATCGGCGCCGATGATGGGAAGGGCCATCACTGGCCCTCCTTCTTCATCACCGCCGTGGCGGCGCGATCTGCGCCGATGCACCCCGCCTCGCGGGCGAGCTTGTAGAGGCGCTTCAGCGCGTCGGCGCGGCGGTAGGCGGCCGTGCTCTCGCGCTCCGCTTCCACGATCGCGAAGGCGATCTCGTCGACGGTCGCCTCGACGACCGGCAGCGGCTCGCGCGGTTCGTCTCCGGGACGCTGCGGGAGGGAGATGGTTTCGGGGAGATCTTCGAGGGCGTAGTTCACCTTGCGAAGACGGGTGATGGCGTCCGACTGGTCCGGCATGGCGGTTCTCCGTGAGATGATGTGATCGAGGAGGCGCATCACGCGGCCTCGCGGACGTCGGGCGCGGGCTCGGCGACGTAGATCGCCAGCAGCGGCGTCCCGTCGGCATGGGCGCCGGCGTCCTCGATCTGATAGTTGCGGTTGGGCTCGCAGACCTCGGTCAGCTCCCAGCGGCGATAGAGCCCCGGAAGACGCCTGAAATCCTCGAGCGACAGATCGGCAGTGCGGTTCATGCGTGTCTGCTTTCGGTTTGAGGGAAGGCGCTCGGGGCGCTCGAATGGAAAAAGCCACCGGCGGGACCGGATCGGGACATCGGTTCAGGGGATTTCCTCGAGGGCGTCGTGCAGCCGGCGCATCGCGCGCTGGTACCGCTTGCGGGCGGCGGCCTCGGTCAGCCCCAGGTCAGCTCCCGCCTCGGCTTGGGAAAAACCCTCGATCGCCACGCGGATCACCAGCACGGCGTCGTCGCCGAGCAGCTTCCGCACGGCGCCGTTCAGCCGGGCGTACCCATCCGCGCCGATTCCGCTGTCGCCGCTGTCCGCCACCTCGTCGGGGTCGGCGCCGCTGGCGAGATGTTCGCGCGCCGTGTCGCGCTGGCGCACGCGGATCATGTCGCGCTCGACGTTGCGGAGCACCGTGGCCGCGATCCAGTTGACGCGCCCGAGGTCGAGGCCGCGGACCGCCTCGGTAGTGCGCGCCAGCACGTCGGACGCGACCTCGTCAGCGGTGCCGAGCCTGCGCCAGAGCGACCGGCGCCGGATGGCGTCGAGGCCGGGCCAGAGCGCCAGCAACAGCATTGTCAGGGCGCTGTCGGACGCGGGCCCGTCGCCCTGCGCTGCCCTCACGAGAGCGGCGAGGATCAGGTTCTTCTGGCCCTGATCGCCGGGGGTGCGGTGCAGCCCGTCCAGCAGGGCCGCCGGATCCCGGAACGCTGCAAGGGCGGCCTGCGTGCGCCGGATGGCGTCGAAACTGCGCTGGAAGTGAAGATTGGAGGAAGATTGCATGAGGTGATCACGGATCTCGTGCCACGCGAAGGACATCGGACGCCTGCCTTGCGGCCAGGCGTCCGGCGCCTTCTCGTGGCCAGGTCAGGACGTCGCGCGTCTCTGCGATTTCAGGGGGTTGGGTGAATGCGCGCGTCAGCGCGCGGGTGCCGTTGCGTTATTCAGCGTGGCGCAGCCCCGGCAGGTGGCCTGAACCGGAAAGCCCACGAGATACTCGTGCCCCCGCGCGAAGCGCAGGTGCATGCGGCCGTCCCGGCAGACGCCGAGCAGCTTCTCACAGCGCGTGCAGCGCCATTCCGAGTTTGAGGTGGTGGGCTTGGTCTTCGCGGCGCCGGACCAGCTCGTCTGGGCTGCCTGGCGCGAGGGGAAGGGAGTCGGCATGAAAGTGCTCCTCTGATGTGGAGCCCTTCCAATAATCAGCGGTTTGTTAGACCGTCCCGCCCGAAACCCTAGATGAACTCTAGATCACGCGGTGTCGGTCGCCTCGCCGAGACGCCAATAGCGATTGCTCGAGCCGTGCCGGATGTAAGTCGGATGCGCCTTCGCCCATGCGCCGGAAGAGAACAGCTGTCTGGGATTGTCAGACCCCATCCCGTCCATCAGGACCTTGGTCAGCCGCTGGCCTGTGCCATCGGTCGCCGCTTCAACAAGGCTTTCGAAGAGTTGGATCTGGCCCGCGCCGTCAAGCGTTAGCGGATCGAGACCCGGGATGATGAGCGTCGCAGAGCGAGGCGTGTGTCGTACAACTTGGGCGACTTGCGCGGAGGACGCCAGCGTTCGGTTCGCCTCGAATCGCCGAGCCATTTCCTCCTGGTCCAGATCGCCGAGGCTTCCGTCCTGAAGCAACAGGTCGCGTAGCGCGATCACGACGTTCGGCCCGAGGAATCGTGGTGGATCATTGGACACGGCGAGTACGAGACCAGGACCCGCCGTATGTCGCGACCGAAGCGCATTCTCGACATTCTCGCGGGCTTTCAGATCGGCAAGGCGGCGCGCCAGGTAAAGCGGGACCTTTCGCTCACCCAGTGCAATCGGCCCAAGCGAGACGAGGAACTCGTTGATGGTTTCGATGTTCCTGATACCGAGAGAGCCAGCTATCGCCTGGTGGATGGTTTCGGCGAGCCATGCTCGATCGATCCCGTACTCGATCGCATTGGTGTCGAGACGCAATCCGTCCGCCTCCCCAAAGGAACCGGTTTGTCGAACCGTCCCCGGCTCCGGACCCGTTTCCTGCTCAACTTCGACAACCTCATCGTCATCCTCGGCGAGCCCAATCACCTGCCGCCCTTTGCGGGCAATCAATCTCGCACTCACCAAGCGGGCTGGATCGACGCCCGCGGAGTTGAAGAATGCACCTGCAACAGTGTCGCCGGGCAGGTCGTACAGCGACAGAAGAAAGCCGAACCACTGCGCCCGTTCCTGATCGGTGAGCGTCCGCAGGTTCTGCGTAAGACCCCAGTGTTCGAGCAGTCGGAACCCAAGGTCCCGAAGGAACGGATCGCGCATGCTCTGCACGTCCGAACTGCTGCCATTCGAGATCGAGACCCGGAAGGTTCCCTTCTTGCCGTCTGATCGACGGGTGTAACCAATTGCGATGGCGATTTTTGTGAAGCCGAAACTCCGGATCAGGGTGGCTGAATTGGCGACGTATTTCCGGACAACGTCCTCCATCGTGTCTTCTATGGTCACCTTGATGTTCAGCCGCCGGCCCCACGAGCCGAGGCGCACCTCGGCCTCGACTACCGCCGCCAGCGTGATCTCGACATCGTCGAAATCCGGGCGATCCAGATCGAAGGAGGACCTGAAGCGTTCGAGGTTAAACTCTCGGCGGGTCAGCGGCTTGGCCGAAGGCGGGCGCCCTAGAACGACCTCCGCGAAGACTTTCGAGGTTTTTTCGCGAACCTCGCCGCTGGCTGATGCGACCTCGATTTTCTTCAGCTTGGGCGTGTAGATCAGGACAGCCTCGTGTGATGGCCTGTAGTAGTGGACGGTCCAGCCCCCTTCCTCGCGATGATTGTCGATACTTGACAGGGGCCCGGGATGGCGCAGGGCGACCATGAAGGACGGCGGGTAGTTGGCGGTCTCGGGCAATTCGAGGACGGACGCGGTGACCTTGCCCTTCAGTCCCAGAGCTTCCTGAACAGCGTCACAGAGCTTCTCGTCAGGGATTCCCTCTGCGTCGGCAACAGAATCGTGGTCGAAGTCCACCTCGCAGCATGTGTAGTACGTCCGCCGTTCTCGATAGCGCCGCGCGGCATAGAAGCTCTGGGCGTCGTGAAAGTGCATCGGGAAGACCGTGCGCATCCAGATGCTCTTGCACAGCAGGTCAGGCTGGGACTCATAATGGTCGTAGTCGACATTCTGCAGCCGTTGCCCCGCAACCGTGTCGAGTGAGGTCGCTCCCTTGTCCTGGCCCATGTCGAGCAGAGCGCCAGCGATGCCCTCAAGTAGCCCGATGATTTCCTTGTCCTCCGAACGCAGGTACGCACTCAGCGCGGCCTTGCCTTGATCATCGGTCGTGCCATCAATGATTTCCGGCGGAGCGAGAAGAGTGTCGTCGGGCCGTTTGAAGCTGGCGAGAAACTGCCGGACCAGCGCAGCTGGGGCGCCCTGAAGGATACTCCCGAGGTTCGGTCCGAATTCGCTCTTCCTCCGCGCCATGAACTCACCTCAATGAACAACTGCTCTCGATTGATTCAACCCACGATAATCATGGACATATCCGTGATCGGCAACCCCTGATGTTCTCTCCCTGTTCGCATTTCTGCATTCCGTTCTTCTGAGATGTCCCGTCCCGGGCGGCCGGGTGGCTTTTGATCGGTAACAGCACCACCGATCACGGCTACCAAGACATGAAACGACCCAATCCGCTCCCGCCCGACCAGATGACCGCCGCCGAGCGCCGCGCCGAGCTGTGCGGCCTGCTGGCACTCGGGCTGCTTCGGTTGCGGATGCGGGAGACGGGCGAAGTATCTGACGATACTGGAGAACGTTGCCTACACTATCCGCCCGACCGATGCCGTCATGCAACTCCAACTCGCCGGAGAAATGCATGAACAAGCCCGATCCCATCCCCGCGCGCCTGGCCGCGCTCAAGAGCACGCCGACACCCGACCTGAAGCAACAGTGGCGCGACCTGTTCGACAGCGAGCCGCCACCATTCAACCGCCGCTACCTCGAGTCCCGCCTGGCTTACCGCATCCAGGAACTCGCCTACGGCGGGCTGAAGCCCGAAACGATCCGGCGCTTGGAGCGGCTGGGCGAGGAACTGGACGGCGGCGACACGACGAAACGCAGGATCCGCGCCGACCGCGACCGCCCGATCATTGGCACGCGGCTGCTGCGAGAATGGCAGGGCGTCGAGCAGATCGTCACCGTCACCGCCGATGGCTTCGAATGGCAGGGGCGGCCGTACAAGTCGCTGTCGGCCATCGCGCGCGCGATCACCGGCACGCGTTGGAACGGGTGGACCTTCTTCGGGCTGAAGAACCACAGGGGGCGGACATGACGAAGCCGCCGGCTAGATCGAAGGTCGTCCGCAAGCTGAGGTGTGCCGTCTACACCCGGAAATCTTCCGAGGAAGGGTTGGAGCAGGAGTTCAATTCGCTCCACGCCCAGCGCGAGGCCTGCGAGGCGTATATCGCCAGTCAGCGATCTGAAGGCTTGGTGCTGGTCCGCGATCAGTATGACGACGGGGGGATCTCGGGCGGCACGCTGGACCGGCCAGGCCTGAAGCGGCTGCTGGAGGACATCGAGGACGGGCTGGTCGATGTGGTCGTGGTCTACAAGATCGACCGGCTCAGCCGCTCACTCGCCGACTTCGCGAAGCTGGTCGAGGTGTTCGACAGGAACGGAGTTACCTTCGTCTCGGTGACGCAATCCTTCAACACCACCACCTCCATGGGCCGGCTGACGCTGAACATCCTGCTCTCGTTCGCGCAGTTCGAGCGGGAGGTGACGGCCGAACGCATCCGCGACAAGGTCGCCGCCAGCCGGAAGAAGGGCATGTGGATGGGCGGGGTGCCGCCCTACGGCTACCGCGTCGAGAACCGGAAGCTGGTTGTCGACGAAGAAGCCGCCACGCATGTGCGCTGGCTCTTCGCCCGCTTCCTCGAGATCGGCTCCTGCACGGAACTGGCGCGGGAGGTCGGCACGCGCGGCCTCCGCACCCCGCGCGGCAATCGGATCGACAAGAAATACATCTACCGGATGCTCAGCAACCGCGCCTACATCGGTGAGGCGGTCCACAAGGGCGACAGCTATCCCGGCGAGCACGACGCCATCATCGATCAGGAAACGTGGGATCGCGTCCACACCATCCTGACCGAAAGCCCCCGCAAGCGCGCTGCCCGCACCCGTGCCGCCACGCCCGCGCTGCTGAAGGGGCTGCTCTACGGTCCCGACGGCGCAGCCTTCTCGCCGACGCACACCCGCAAGGGCGGGCGGCTGTACCGTTACTACGTCAGCCAGACGGTGCTGAAGCATGGCGCCGGGGCGTGCTCCATCGGCCGCGTGCCCGCGGGCGAGATCGAGGCCGCCGTCGTCGACCAGCTACGCGCCGTGTTCCGCCAGCCGGAGATCGTGGCGGGGACATGGAAGGCGGCGCGGGCGGAGGATGGCGAGATCACCGAGACCGACGCCCGCGAGGCGCAGACCCGGCTCGATCCCCTTTGGGACGAACTCTTCCCGGCCGAGCAGGCGCGCATCGTCGGGCTGCTGGTCGAGCGGGTCGAGATCGGCACCGAAGGGCTGAACGTCCGCCTGCGCATGGACGGGCTGGCGACACTGGCGCGCGAAATCACCACCGACATTGGAGCTGCCGCATGACCCGCGCCACGCCGATCCCCGACACCGTCACCATCCACGTTCCATTCCGCATCATCAAGCGCGGCGGACGGAAGGAGATGCAGCTGCCTGCAGACGTCCCGACTCAGCGCCGCCCCGACAATGCCCTCGTCAAGGCGCTGGCCCGGGCCTTCCGATGGAAGCGGATGCTCGAGTCGGGTGAGGTCACCACCATCGCTGAATTGGCTGAGCGTGAAGGAATCGCGGTGTCGTACGTCACCCGGCTTCTACGACTGACGCTGCTTGCGCCAGACATCGTGGAGGCCATTCTCGACGGGCGGCAGGGGCCGGAGGTGACGCTGGCGCGGTTGATAGAGCCGTTCCCATTGGAGTGGCAAGCGCAAGGGGCCCTTGATAACAAGCAGTGACCAGAATGGGCACTGATGGACTGGCTTGCCCCGGCTTACCCTGCTAGGATCCCCGAAATCTTCGAGAGGACAGGGATGGTTATGCAGCCCGAACCCGCGATGACTGTTCGCGACGTCGCTGGCTACCTGAACGTCGATGAAAAGACGGTCTACCGCCTGGCCAAGAGGGGTGAACTGCCCGGCTTCAAGGTTGCAGGCTCGTGGCGCTTCAAGAGGGCCGATCTGGACGCATGGATCGATCAGCAGAAGCAGGCTGCGCAAGATAATTCCGGGGGCGGGCATTGAGTGAACTGAACATCAGCAATTTCATCTGGAACATCGCCGACGATATCCTGCGCGACGTCTATGTCCGGGGAAAGTATCGGGATGTCATTCTGCCGATGACGGTGATTCGGCGTCTTGATGCGGTGCTGGAGCCGACCAAGGACGCCGTGCTCGCAATGAAGACGCAGCTCGACAAGGCTGGCGTTGCCAATCAGCACGCCGCGTTATGCCAAGCCTCTGGAGAAGCGTTC
The DNA here is from genome assembly GCF_048268045.1 of Stappia sp. Classification (GTDB taxonomy): domain Bacteria; phylum Pseudomonadota; class Alphaproteobacteria; order Rhizobiales; family Stappiaceae; genus Stappia. Next base: position 252,944 of record NZ_JBLWWG010000007.1, on the reverse strand, counting down.
TACAACACCTCGCAGTTCCGCCTGCGCGACCTCACATCCCGCGCGCGGCGCCAGCAGTTGAAGGCGGATTTCGAAGCTTACCTCGATGGCTTCTCACCGAACGTCCAGGAGGTGCTGGACAAGTTCAAGTTCCGCAATCAGATACCGACCCTGGTCGAAGCTGACGCGCTCGGTTTCCTGCTCGAGAAATTCCTCGATCCATCGGTCAACCTCAGCCCGAAGCCTGTGCTGCATGCCGATGGCACCGTGCGCCTGCCGGGCCTCGACAACCACTCCATGGGTACGATCTTCGAGGAGCTGATCCGGCGCTTCAACGAAGAGAACAACGAGGAAGCCGGCGAGCACTTCACCCCGCGCGACGTGGTGGAGCTCATGTCCCATCTCATCTTCATGCCGATCGCCGACGACATCCAGTCGGGCACCTATCTCGTCTATGACGGGGCATGTGGTACCGGCGGCATGCTGACCGTGGCGGAAGAGACGTTCACCAGGCTCGCGACCGAGCACGGCAAGGAGGTCTCGGTCCATCTCTATGGCCAAGAGGTCAACCCCGAGACCTTCGCCATCAGCAAGGCCGACTTGATCCTGAAGGGCGAAGGGCTCGAAGCCGAGAACATGAAATTCGGCTCCACGCTCTCGTCGGACGCTTTCCCGTCCCACGAGTTCGACTTCATGCTGTCGAACCCGCCCTACGGCAAATCGTGGAAGACCGACCTCGAACGCATGGGCGGGAAGAAGGACATTCGCGATCCTCGCTTCCTGATCGAACATGGCGGCGACCCGGAATTCAGCCTGATAACCCGCTCCAGCGACGGCCAGATGGTGTTTCTGGCCAACATGCTCAGCAAGATGAAGACGGCCTCGCCCCTCGGCAGCCGCATCGCCGAAGTCCACAACGGATCGTCGCTTTTCACCGGCGACGCCGGATCGGGCGAGAGCAACGTTCGGCGCTGGGTGATCGAGAATGACTGGCTGGAGGCCATCGTCGCCCTGCCGCTGAACATCTTCTACAATACCGGGATTGCGACCTACATCTGGGTGCTGAGCAACCGCAAGGCGGAACACCGCCGCGGCAAGGTGCAACTCATCGACGCCACGTCCTGGTTCAGGCCATTGCGCAAGAACCTGGGCAAGAAGAACTGTGAACTGGGGCCCGACGATCTTCGCCGGATCACCGACGCCTTCATGCAGGGCCGTGAGGACGAGACGTCGAAAATTTTCCCCAACGCGGCGTTCGGCTACTGGAAGGCCACCATCGAACGCCCGTTGCGCCTGAAGGTCGAACTGTCGGACGTCGCGCTGCGCCGCTTCCGCAAGTCCTGCGCCGATGTGGGCGAGGCCGATCTGGCGCGCGCTGTCGAGGCGGTCGCCGAACATGCGGGCGCCGGCCCGCATCTCGACTTCAACCGCTTCGCCGCGCAGGTCGAGGCGGCGGCCGCCGGGCTTGGCATCCGGATGACCGCCAAGCGCCAGAAGCTGTTGATGTCGGCGTTGGGGGTGAAGGCGGCGGAAGCCGCGCCGGTCATCCGGAAAGTCACGAAGCCGAAGGCCGGCGCGGACATCGACCACGACGCGCTTCACGGCAGCTATCGCACCACCATCGACGGCAAGCAGGTGGTGGTGGAATACGAGCCGGATTCGGAGCTGCGGGACACCGAACAGGTGCCGTTCCTTGAGGACGGCGGGATCGAGGCCTTCGTCCGGCGCGAGGTGCTGCCCCATGCGCCCGACGCATGGATCGACGCCTCGAAGACGGTGATCGGCTACGAGATCAGCTTCACGCGGCATTTCTACAAGCCGCAGCCGCTGCGAGAGCTCGACCAGATCGAGGCGGATATCCGCGCGCTGGAGCAGGAGACGGAGGGCCTGCTGGAGGACGTGCTGGTCGGAGGCCGGGGCGCATGACGGCGCGCGCGCTTACCGTGGCACCGTCGGCGGAACGCGGGGGGCTTGCCCCCTATGCCTCCTATCGCGACAGCGGGTTGCCCTGGCTCGGCGCGATCCCGTCCCATTGGGACGTGCGCCGCAACGGCCGCCTGTTTGCCGAGCGCGTCGAGACCGGCTTCGAGGATCTGCCGATCCTGGAGGTTTCGCTGCGCACGGGCGTGCGGGTCCGTGACATGGAGAACGGCGCCCGGAAACAGCAGATGGCGGACCGCAGCAAGTACAAGCGCGCTGTCCGGGGCGACATCGCCTACAACATGATGCGCATGTGGCAGGGCGCGGTGGGTGTCGCGCCGGAGGACGGCCTGATCAGCCCCGCCTATGTCGTCGCGCGGCCGTTCCCCGAGGTCGATCCGCGCTACTACACCTATCTGTTCCGCACGCCCGCCTATATGCGCGAGGTGAACAAGTTTTCACGCGGCATCGTCTCGGACCGCAACCGGCTCTATTGGGGCGAGTTCAAGCAGATGCCGTCTGCCTTCCCTCCGACCGGGGAGCAGGCGCGGATCGCGGATTTCCTTGATGCCCATGGCCGTCTGACGGCCCGCCTGATCCGCAACAAGCGGCGGCTGATCGGCCTGTTGAACGAGCAGAAGCAGGCGATCATCAACCGCGCCGTCACCCGCGGCCTGAACCCCACCGCCCCGAAGAAGCCCACCGGCATCGACTGGATGCCCGAGGTTCCGGCGCATTGGAAGATTCTGAAACTCAAACGGTTTTCCCGCATGAAGAGCGGGGATTCTATTACTGCGGAGAGCATCGACGAAACTGGAACCTATCCGGTCTACGGGGGAAACGGACTGCGCGGATACACCGACCGTTTCACACATGACGGAACGTTCGCGCTGATCGGGAGACAAGGCGCCCTTTGTGGAAACGTCCACCGCGTGTCGGGAACCCTCTGGGCTTCTGAGCATGCGATTGTGACGACACTCGAGCCCCCTCACGATCTCGATTGGTTCGTGGAATTGTTGCGGGTCATGGACCTGAACCAGTATTCCGAGTCAGCGGCGCAACCGGGTCTCGCAGTTGACGATATTGCGAATCTCTACGCGCCTCTGCCGCCGCCGGGGGAACAAGTCGAAATCGCACAACACTTCAGAAACGAGTTCACGGACTTAAATGCTGTCTTGGAGCGCACAGGTCGCGAAATCACCCTCATCCGCGAATACCGCGAGCGGCTGATTGCCGATGTCGTCACCGGCAAGCTGGACGTGCGCCACATCGAGATCGCGGCGCCTGACGACGAGGCGGACATCGACAAGGACGACGCGCCGGACGACCTGGAGACCGAGGACACGGACGACCTGGCGGAGGCCGAGGACTGACCATGCCGCCGCCCGCCGCCCCGAAAATCTATCACATCGTGCACGTTGACCGGCTGCCCTCGATCATCGCCGAGGGCGGTCTGCTGTGCGATGCCGAGATCGTCCGGCGCACGGCGGCCGCCCCCGCCATGGGCACCACCATCGGGATGACCAGCATCAAGGAACGGCGGCTGAACGAGCTCGAGCTTTCCAGCCATCCCGGCCTGCGGGTCGGCGGCTGCGTGCCCTTCTACTTCTGCCCGCGCTCGATCATGCTCTATCTGATCCATTGCGCGAACCATGCCGAGCTTGCCTATCGCGGCGGCCAGGGACCGATCGTCCATCTGGAGGCCGACCTGCGCGACAGCGTCGCCTGGGCGGAACGCAACCGCTCCCGCTGGGCCTTCACCCTGTCGAACGCCGGGGCCTATTACTTCGAGGACCGGGCCGACCTCGGGCAGCTTGATGCGATCAACTGGGACGCGGTCCAGACGAACCGCTGGGCGGGGAACGGCATCTCGCGCTCGGTCAAGGAAGGCAAGCAGGCGGAATTTCTCATTGAGACGTCTTTTCCATGGCAGCTTGTGACCCGGATCGGGGTAAGGTCGCAGCAGGTCTACGGGCAAGTCAGAGCGGCGTTGCAGGCGGCGGAGCATAAGCCGCATGTCGAAATCAAGCCGGATTGGTACTATTGATGGGGAGGGAGGCCGCGATGTTTGAATACAAGACTGGCGATATTCTGGCCGCTGATGCCGATGCCCTGGTGAATACGGTGAACTGCGTTGGCGTGATGGGCCGAGGGATCGCGCTTCAGTTCAAGAACGCGTTCCCGGAGAATTTCCGCGCCTACGAGCAAGCCTGCAAGCGTGATGAAGTCCGGCCCGGCCATATGTTCGTCTTCGAGACCGGACAGCTGACCAGCCCGCGATACATCATCAATTTCCCGACCAAGCGCCACTGGCGCGGCAAGAGCCGTATGGAGGACATAGACGCGGGGCTGAAGGATCTGCAGCGCGTCATTCGAGAGAAGAAGATTCGGTCAATCGCTATCCCCCCGCTTGGCAGTGGGCTGGGCGGTCTCGACTGGAATGAGGTCCGGCCAAGGATCGAGGAGGCGCTGCGCGGCTTCAACGACCTGCAAGTCATCATCTTCCAGCCGAATGGCGCACCGGAACCGGCCCGGATGGCAAGGCGGCAGACGGCGCCGAACATGACCCCCGGCCGTGCGGCGCTGGTCGGCCTGATGGACCGTTACCTCAGCGGGCTGCTGGACCCGTTCGTGACGCTGCTCGAAGTGCACAAGCTCATGTATTTCATGAAGGTCAGCGGCGAGCCGTCGATGGAGCGGCTCCGGGTAGTGAAGGGCCCATACGGCCCGTATTCGGAAAACCTGACCCACGTCCTGCGCGAGATCGAAGGGTATTTCGTCTCCGGATACCGCGACGGCGGCGATGCGCCCAACAAGCAGCTCGAGCTTGTGCCGGGAGCTGTGCAGGACGCCGACGAATTCCTCGGAGAGCATCCCGACACACGCGCCCGTTTCGACAAGGTGGCCAACCTGGTGGAAGGCTTCGAGACGCCATTCGGCCTTGAGCTTCTGTCAACGGTGCACTGGGTGATCACGCACGAGTCGCCGAACTCGATCAATGAGGCGGTCTCCAAGGTTTACGGGTGGAATGATCGCAAGAAACAGTTCTCGCCGCGGCAGGTCGCACTGGCGGCGGAGGTCCTTCAGAAGAAGGGCTGGATCGATGCCGGTGCATTGCAGGCGAGCTGATGACGACGGACACCAGCGAGAAAGGCCTCGAAGCCCTCATCGTCCGCTCGCTCATTGACGAGGCGGGTTACGTTGCCGGGGCTTCGAAGGATTTCGACCGGGACCACGCCGTTGACCTGACGAAGCTGTCCGACTTCCTCAACGCGACACAGCCCGAGGCTGTCGAGGCGCTCGGCATCGGCGAGGATGGACCGAAGCGGCTGCAGTTCCTGCACCGGCTTCAGGGCGAGATCGCCAAGCGCGGCGTCATCGACGTCCTGCGCAACGGCGTGAAGCACGGCCCCGGCTCAGTGGAGCTGTTCTTCGGCACGCCGACCCCGGGCAACGCCAAGGCCGAGGCGTTGTTCGCCGCGAATATCTTCAGCGTCACCCGCCAGCTGCACTATTCGAAGGACGCCACCAAGCTGTCGCTCGACGTGGCCGTCTTCATCAATGGTCTGCCGGTTGCCACCTTCGAGCTGAAGAACAGCCTGACCAAGCAGACGGTCGAGGACGCGATCGAGCAATACAAGCGCGACCGCAGTCCGAAGGAGTTACTGTTCCAGTTCGGCCGCTGCGTCGTCCACTTCGCCGTGGACGATCACGAGGTGCGGATGTGCACCCAGCTGAAGGGCAAGGCGTCCTGGTTCCTGCCGTTCAACAAGGGCTGGAACGACGGCGCGGGCAATCCGCCGAACCCTCATGGGCTGAAGACCGACTACCTGTGGAAGGAGTACCTGACGAAGCGAAACCTCACCGACATCCTTGAGAACTATGCGCAGGTGGTCGAGGAGGTCGACGAGCGCGGCAAGAAGAAGCCGCCGAAGCAGGTCTTCCCGCGGTTTCACCAGCTTGACGTGGTGCGCAAGCTGCTGGCCGATGCCGAAGCCGTAGGGGCCGGAAAGCGGTACCTGATCCAGCACTCGGCCGGTTCGGGCAAGAGCAACTCGATTGCTTGGCTCGCCCACCAGTTGATCGGCCTGGAGACGGCCGGAACGATGACCTTCGACTCCGTCATCGTGGTCACCGACCGGCGCGTTCTGGACAAACAGATCCGCGATACGATCAAACAGTTCGCGCAGGTGTCATCCGTCGTGGGCCACGCCGAAAAGTCTGGCGACCTGCGCGCCTTCCTGAAGGCCGGCAAGAAAATCATCATCACGACGGTGCAGAAGTTCCCCTTCATCCTCGACGAGATCGGCGACGAGCACCGTGGGCGAACCTTCGCCATCATCATCGACGAGGCCCATTCCAGCCAGGGCGGCCGCACTGCCGCGAAGATGAACATCGCGCTCGCGGCGAATGGCGCCGAGGAGGAGGACGAGACGGTCGAGGATGCCATCAACCGGCTGATGGAAGCTCGGAAGGTGCTGTCGAACGCCAGCTATTTCGCGTTCACCGCCACGCCAAAGAACAAGACCCTGGAGGTATTCGGCGCTCCGGTCCCGCAGGGCGACAAGGTCAAGCACGTGCCTTTCCACAGCTACACGATGAAGCAGGCGATTCAGGAGGGCTTCATCCTCGACGTGCTGAAGCACTACACGCCGGTCGACAGCTACTACCGGCTCATGAAGACGGTTGAGGACGATCCCAAGTTCGACACGAAGCGGGCGCAGAAAAAGCTGCGCAAGTATGTGGAATCCCATGACCATGCGATCCGGAAGAAGGCCGAGATCATGGTCGATCACTTCCACGACCAGGTCATCGCGCACCGCAAGATCGGCGGTGCGGCCCGGGCGATGGTCATCACCAACGGGATTCAGCGCGCGATCCAGTACTTCCACGCCTTCCAGGCCTATCTGAAGGAACGCAAGAGCCCGTACCAAGCCATCGTCGCCTTCTCGGGCGAACATGAGTATGGCGGCCAGAAGGTCACGGAAGCGACGATGAACGGCTTTCCGAGCAGCCAGATCGAGGAGCTGATTCAAAAGGATCCGTATCGCTTCCTGATTGTCGCGGACAAGTTTCAGACCGGCTATGACGAGCCGCTGCTGCACACGATGTACGTGGACAAGACGCTGTCCGGCGTGAAGGCGGTGCAAACCCTGTCGCGGCTGAACCGGGCACATCCGCAGAAGCACGACACCTTTGTTCTCGACTTCATGAACGACTTCGACGCCATCAAGGCATCCTTCGAGCCGTACTATCGGACCACGATTCTCAGCGAAGAGACCGATCCTAACAAGCTGCACGATTTGAAGGCCTCACTGGACGGCTACCAGGTCTATTCTTGGGAACAGGTGGAGGACTTGGTGGCGCTCTACCTCGGCGGCGCGGACCGGGACAAGCTCGACCCGATTCTCGACGCTTGCGTGGCCGTATACAAGGCAGACCTCGACGAGGACGGACAGGTCGACTTCAAGGGCAAGGCGAAGGCGTTCACCAGGACATACGGCTTCCTGGCTGCGATCCTTCCCTTCAGCAATGCCGATTGGGAGAAGCTGTCGATCTTCCTGAATTTCCTGACGCCGAAGCTGCCGGCCCCGGAGGAGCCGGACCTGTCAAAGGGTATTCTCGAGGCAATCGACATGGACAGCTATCGGGTCGAAGCTCAGGCAACCATGGCCATCGTGTTGCCCGACGCAGACGCAGAAATCGAGCCCGTGCCGACCACGGGGGGCGGCGGCCGGCCCGATCCAGAGCTTGATCTCCTGAGCAATATTCTAAAGATTTTCAACGAGATGTTCGGCAATATCGAGTGGAAGGACAAGGACAAGATCGGGAAGGTGATTGCAGAGGAACTGCCCGCGAAAGTCTCGGCGGACAGGGCGTATCAGAACGCCATGAAAAACTCGGACAAGCAGAACGCCCGGATCGAGCACGACAAGGCACTTGAACGCGCAGTGATCGAGCTGCTCTCCGACCATACCGAGTTGTTCAAGCAGTTCTCCGACAACCCGTCGTTCAAGAAATGGCTGTCCGAAACGATCTTCACAGCGACATACGCCGATGCATCGTAACGGCGAGACCGGAAAAGTTCGACGTGAGGGGCCATAGGAAGCGAAGGGAACCGGGATCGGAGTCCGCGCTGGCGCGAAATAAAATCGTTTATAGTCAGATGATTACAGGCTGTTCACCGAAGCGGCGCAGTCAACAGGTCCGGAGAATATCGGCCCCGAGAGAACACTTTCAGGCCTATTGGCGGCAGGGTCAGTGTTCAGCCCATCCCGCATAACCCTTGAAAACAACGGAAAAATCCGGCCGCGGCCGGATCGGGAGAACGCTTTCGCGGGTGCAAGTGGCGGAGGGGGTGGGATTCGAACCCACGGTACGGTTGCCCGCACGGCGGTTTTCAAGTTTTACCATGCTTGGCCCGCAGTTGCACGCAGCAGCCCGCAACAACACGAAAATGCCTTATGAATCAGTATCTTGATGCCCTTGCACACTCGTCGTAGCATGTCGTAACCCGCTGTAGCGCGCTAGAAATGCGCTATGAACAGCATCAGGAGCACGACATGGCAAAGTTGACGAAGGGATACATCGACAAAGTTCAGCCACCGGCTGAGGGGTACAAGATTCACTGGGATGAGGCGGTTAAGGGCTACGGTCTGCGCATCATGTCGAGCGGCAAGAAGGTGTTCGTTGCGCAAGGGCGAGTACGGGGCAAGCCCGTAATTGTCACCATCGGCCCCTATGGCCTTTTCACAGAGGACCAAGCCCGTAAGAAGGCCCAGAGCATCCTTCAGCAGATGCGCGACGGCATTGATCCTCGGGATGCAAAGAAGGCAGAGGAAGCTGCTGCCGTCACCCTTCGCACCGTTGCGACCGAATATATGAACCGGCCCGGCAAGCTCAAGGAAAGCAGCAAGGGCGAGATCGACAGGCATGTGACGACCACATTTGCGGCATGGCAGGACAAGCCCATCGCCTCCATCAGCGAAGATGACGTTCGGAAGCGCTATCGCGAAATGCTGACGAAGGGCTTGCGCGGCAAGGCACCGGCACCCGGTCAGGCGGCGCAGTGCATGTCCGTTCTTCGTGCGCTCATCAACTTCGCGATGCGCCGCTATAAGCGCGCCGACGGCACTCCGCTTATTCTGAACAACCCCGTCAATGCCCTGAAAGACGATTGGGTCCAGTTGCAACCGCGCACGTCCCGAATTCCGGACAACAGGGTTGGCGCAGTGTGGTCAGCGCTGAATGAATGGCGGGCGGAAGCATACACTCGTGACAGCCTTGCCGGGATTGACCTTGTGATGTTCCTCCTTCTGACAGGGTGCCGCCTGAACGAGGCAGCGACGCTGACGTGGGATCGCGTCCATATTGAGGACGACCCGGCTAACTGCTGGTGGCATCTGCCTGACCCAAAGAACCATCATCCATTCTGGTTCCCGTTGTCCTCGCTGGCCGTCGAACTGCTCAAGACGCGGCTGCGCGTGGAAGGTTCGCCTTGGGTCTTCACGACCTGGAGCAAGTCCGGGCACATCATCAGCCCACGCGAGTTGCTGGAAAAGGTCAGCAAGGTTGCCGGAACCAAAGTGACCGCGCATGATCTACGCAGGACGCACACGACCATCGGCATCGCCAATTGCGGCATAGACTTCTACAAGGTGGAACTGCTCACCGGGCACCTGCCAAACGGTAGCGTCACTGCCCGCCACTATCTGGAAACGTCGCGCCTTGGCTATCTATATCCGGAGACGCAGCGCATCGCCGACTGGATTGGGGAGCAGGCCGCGAAAGCGAACGGCGGCAATGTGGTACCGCTCCGCGCGTGACACGGTTCACCCGCTACAGTAGAAACGGTTGAGCACGCTCGGAGGGAATCATGTTCAATTTATTGATGTTCAATACTGAATGGACTTCTGGTCGCGCAACTGTCCCAATCGGCAGGGTCTTTGAGTATACGGACGATCACATCATTGAGCAGTTTCGCCTTAATGGAGATCCGTTGCTTGATAAACTGACTGCTCTGCCGTGTCTGTTTTGCGAAGAAGGAATAACGACCGAAATCGCATATGTTGGCCAGATTAACCGGGCGCGGATCACTGGGAGAGACATTGCACTTGAAATAAGCTCCGATGCAGATGTTCCCCCGCTTCAGAATAGCATGATGTATGCAAATCGCGCGCAATTGGACATGCCGCACGATTTCGAGTTCTCTCGGAATCATTGGGCGGTGAAGGACATAGACCTTTATCGCTTCCTACTTCGCAACGTGCAGCCACGCCGCCAGCGCCCGTCGGTGTTCCAAATCCCTGAGCACGAGAGTATCGAACCAACACTTGCTTCCGCAATGATGCCATTCGATGCAGGGTTCAATCCTGTTTATGACGCTATCCGCCAAGCTGCCGAGAATGTTGGATTGCGATGCAGACGCGCCGACGACATTTGGGAAAATGCTGCGATCATTCAGGACGTGGTCGCCCTAATCGATAGGTCCCGTATCGTGATTTGCGATTGCTCTAACCGGAACCCGAACGTGTTCTACGAGGCGGGTATCGCTCACACGCTTGGGCGAGAGGTGATCCTTATTACGCAGAGCGAGCACGACATTCCATTCGATCTTCGCCACCTGCGTTATGTTCGCTATCATAACAATCGCGAGGGGCGCGAAGCTCTCGTAGAAGCGCTACAGGGGCGAATGCAGACGCTGCTGGGCCATTAGAAAAACGGGCATGCCCAAAAATAATCCAAGTGTAATAAGGGCTTGCGCGAGCTACAGCGTGTAATGTACGGTATCAACATTACCTCGCTATCCGCCACGTGCCGCACGGGGCGGGACGCTCGAATGAGCGCATCCGGTTGCAGCATCATGGGTTGGGCTGCCGGGGACTGAAATGACCACATGGGTGGTTCAGCGGGACAACGCCTCGTCCGGAAACGGGTGAGCGCAGTCGGAAGCGCAACCCATGACCCTCTCCGAATACACCCTTGAAGACCTTTGCGATCTGTTTGGCTATACGCCCAAAGGGCGACCTATCAGCCGCAAGGAATTTTCTGAATTTTCAGGCCTGTCGGTCGACACCCTCGAAGGTCATGCCCTTCGCGGCACAGGTCCACGCTATTTCAAACCCGAAGGCACGCGGCGTGTCTGGTATGCGGAGCGTGATGTGCTCGCGTGGCTTGCCTCGGGTGCACGCCAAAGCACCAGCGACCAGCCCGAAGACTACGTCGCAGCCTAACCCGCACCAAACATGGAAAATGCTGCCGGGCCAGATGAAAACGGAATGCGCTCGCAGGGTTCGCGCTCAGCGCGGGCGCATCGTCTAGCCCAGTCGCAGCCAGCTCAAGAAAAAGCGGCAGGATGTGCCACCATCCCGCCGCCAAGGAGACCCAACATGGAAACCCTAAGTTTCAGCTTGGAAACAGTAGGACATGCTGCGCCAAGCGGCACCGACAAAATGCACCTTGATAGGTTCGAAGGCGATGAGGACGACTGGTACATCATGGATCGTGCGCTCGAATGCGGTGCAGACCCACAAGCCGTCCTCAATGAGGTTCGTGCAGCACAGCGGCAAAAACCGCCCGCACAGCCACAATCGCCGGGTGCTCAAGGGGACCGCGGCGGTTGGGGGCGAAAAGCCGCTGTAGCTGAGGCTGCGGGCGCTGCGCTCCCGTGGCCGCCCGGTCGCGCCGGTCGCTTTGCCCAATTCATCTTCGATCGTAGCTACTCGCCTGTCCGGGAGGTAGCGATTGCCGCCACCCTGGGACTGCTGGCTGGGGTCTGCGGGCGCGCATATCGAACCTACTCCGGCAAGGATTTGGCGCTGTATCTCATCCTTGTCGCGCGCAGCGGCATCGGAAAGGACAGCACCCACGATTCCATTCCGCTCATGCTCAAGCTCGCTTCCGTCCCGCTGGCCGACCGCTTCGTGCGTGCACAGGACTTCGTGAGCGGCGAGGCGCTGCACAAGGAGTTGCTGAGGGAGCCGGGGTTCCTCGCGCTGCAAGGTGAGTTTGGGCGCAAGCTCAAGCGCATGTCCAACCCGATTGACACGCCGATGCAGAACCTGCGGACGGTAATGACGAACGCCTACGGGAAACAGTACTTTGAGGGAAAGAGCTATAGCAACGCCGACAACAGATTGAGCGGCGTAGATTGGCCTGCGCTGTCTTTTCTTGGGGAGACGACGCCCAGCACTTTTCTTGAGTGCCTCACGCCTGACATGATGGCTGACGGCTTCCTGTCGCGGTTCCTTTGCGTCACCTACGAAGGTGACCGCCCGCCGCCGAACCGGGACCGTGACGCGGAACTGGATCCGGAAGACTTGGCGGCATGGCGAACGCTCGTCAGTCACATGGTCAGCTTTCAGTCCCCGATCAACATCCCCGCCACTTGCACAGCAGTTCCGAACGAAGATGCTCAGTACAAACTCGAGTCGTTCGAGTTGGACTGCATCGACGACCTTAACGCGACAGACGACGAGTCGGAGCGGCAGGTCTGGAGCCGCGCCCACCTGAAGGCGTTGAAGGTGGCATCCCTGCTCGCGGTCGCCGACCATTGCTTCAACCCAGTCGTGCGGATCGAGCACGTCGCATGGGCGCTCAATCTCGTGCGGCAGGACATTGCTCTGTTCCAGTCACGCAAGCGCAGTGGGGACATCGGGACTGACGACGACGCGCGGGAGCGCAAGCTCATCGCCTTCATGAAAGAATATCTGCTCAACCCCGTGCCGCCCAGCTACAAGGTGCCGAGTGGAATGCGAGAGATCGGCATCGTCACTCGCGCCTACCTACAGGTCCGGGCGTCGAGCCTTCCGGCCTTTGCTAACCACAGGTTCGGAAAGGTCAAGGCAGTGGACGACGCACTTCGAAGTCTGCTCGACAGCGGGTACATCGTGGAAGTGAAAGGGCATAAGCTGGTCGAGGACTACAGATTCCACGGGAAGGCGTTCCGTATCGTGCGGATGCCGGGCTGAAGTGATTGACAGGCACCCGGTAAAGTAAGAGCGCTCTCTTTACGCACCGAGACCTGAAAAACTCAGCAAAAGCAAGGGTGTGCTACACAGCATAAATAAAATTAAGACATTAATGCACCCCCTTGCTGTAGTTCGGTTTTGGTTATGGACGGGGGCTCATTTGTTTCTTAACGCCTTCCACGCCTTCCACGTCGTTCACGTCAGTCGGGTGCAGCCAGCGCAAGGGAAGTTATGCGGGACGCTTCGCCCGCTCGCTCTGGCCGGTGAACCTCCGCCACGCATACAGTTCGCAAACTGCGTTGTTGACGTTCCATCCATGTCCAGCCGCAGCCTCCCGCACTTCCTTTGCCGTGGTTGTCGGGTGTTCATCGAGGTAGTCCCATATGGCTGCGCACTTGCCGCCAGCCTTGGGGCGCTTCGGGGTACTGCTCTCGCTGCGCCGCCGCGTGGGGCGCGTTTCGGGGGTACTCGCCGCAATGGGGTAGCTGGGGCACCGTGTTGCGGCTGTAGCGGCCCCATATCGCCGCTGCTGGTTTCCTTCTCCTTCCAGCCAAAGCGAACTTCGCCATTCTCTTTATGCACCGTGATCTTGATGCGTTCCGAAGGCACCCCAGCAGCTACCCCGGCGCGACGGGCATTCTCTCGGCGGGTGTATGTGGTCATCTCGTCCATTTCGCAGCCTCAGTTCATGTTTTGTCCAAGTTGACGCTGCTGTTACACGACAGGTCATCCGACCCCGGCAACGACTTTTGCGAATGAAACGACCTTCGCCAAATATGCAGTTTGGTGCGGGTTGGCTCACCAAGTAGACCTAACACATTGATATCAATAACATTTCCCTTGCATGAACAAAGCCAGAACAGGTAATTTGCAGCACATAACACGCCACATCAGCGTTCAAGAGGCCAAAATGAGCACTGAAATCTCAACCCAGATTACGCCTGCCCTGCATCCCGACAACGTGATGCAGATCGAGGGATACGACTCCGACACTGCGCCAATCCTCGCGCCGACCATGACGGCTTTTTCCGAAGCCTATGAAGGGCTGCGGCAGGTCCACACCGCGCGGGAGAAGGCGAAGACCAACCCGACTTGGAATGAAGCCATGCAGGTCATCCACACCCAGGAGTTGGCTGACAAGGTGATGGCGCGCATTACCCGCACCTTCGACGCGACCCGCACCAACTTGGAAAAGGGCATCGCGCATCTCGAAGGCGAATTGACGAAGCCGGTCGAGAGCAAAGCAGCGGGAAGCATCGCAGCGGAGGTTCGCGCCCATATGAAGGGCTTGCCCACCGCAGAGCGAATGAAGGTCATCCAGCAGGCTATCGCTGAGGGTGATCACGTGACGTCTACGGCGATCCTCGGAGCTCCGCCATTTTTGTCCGGCATCGGCGCTGACATGCAGAAGACGTTCACCCGAATCTATCACGAGCGCCACAATCCGCAGGTCGCCAAGCGGCTCAAGGCAATGCAGGCTGCAAAGGTGATGATCGAGGATCGCGGCGGGCTGGTGTTCAAGGCGATGGAAAAGGCGGTCGGCACCCAGCCCTACAAGGTCAAGGCATTGCGTGAAGCGAAGAACGCTGCCGAGCAAGCCTTCATCCTCAAGGACGGCTGATCGCACTCTGATTAGTTCATGGAGCAGCACTGCATGGCGGATGTATCGCAACCGGATTGGATGCAGGGGTTCGAGGCCAAGCCTGCGAAGTGGACCCCCGGCATGAAAAGCCCGAACCCGAAGGGGCGTCCGAAGGGCATTGTGGACAAACGGCAGAAGCTACAAGCCGCCTTTGCCGACGAAGCGGCTGACATTGCCCGCGTGGTCATCGACAAGGCTCTAGAAGGTGACATGCAGGCAGCGAACATCGCGCTGGCGCGCATTGCTCCACCGCTTCGCGCCGCCGCCGAGAGGGTTCAGTTTGAGCTGGACCCCGAGCGTCCCTTGTCCGAGCAGGCGACCCAAATCCTTCAAGCAGTCGCCGAAGGTAAGGTGGACCCGGAGACAGGGAAAACGCTGATTGCCTGCTTGCAGGCCGTTTCGGGCATCAAAGCGACCGAAGACCTTGAACAACGCATCATCATTCTGGAGGCGAAGCAGGCCTGATGACCATCATTCCGACCAGACGCAACACCGTCTACGCCTACGACCCCTTGCCCGAAGACACGCGGGCCGATGTGACGCTCGTAGGCAAGGACATGAACGGCAAGCCCGTTCGCCATCTGCTGCTCACGCAGACCATCGACAAATATCAAGATGCGATCCGCTGGGCCGTTGAGATGGCCGACTTCATGGAAGGTCCGATTGAGATCGTGACCATGACCGAGGCCGAGTTTGAACTGCGCCGAGAGCGCAAAATGTATGCTGGCATGGGGATTTTGCAGTGAAGAACGATGACCTTGATAACCACAATGGCCCTGAGCAAACCCCGCCAACGCCTGCCGACATCAAAGCCGTTGAGAAGCGCAGACTTGAGCGGCTGGAATTCGAGCAAGCCTATCGTGACGCGAATCTGCGCCGCGCCCTTGCTCTCGGGCATGCCATGTCCGGGCGGAAGGACTGACGACATTGTCGGTGCCGCGCTCACTTTTCGCACGAGTCCGCAAGCTGGAAGAAGCACGCGCCCCGGTCATGTCCCCCATTGAGCAATGGTACGGCTCGTTTGGCAGCTTCGAGGACGAAACACGGGCGCAAGTCGAAGCCGGGGCGCTCGACCGTACCGATATGCTCGGCGAAACGGGCGAAGGCGGGGTTATCCGCGCGCTTCGTGCATGGCACGAGCAAGCCCTGTTCAGCATTTGGGAGCGCAACCGGGTCTGGGAGCGCTCGCGATGACCTCGCTGCTCGCGGTTAGGAGAGGACATCCTAAAACGGATAGATTCGCCTTCGTACGGGTTTGCGACCAGCAAAGTGCAGTTTGACGTACAATGATCGTCCGTTAAGCCGCTTGTGCGAGGTTGAGAAGTATTCCTCGTTTGCGAAGGTCAACGAATACGACGATGCCTTTTCAATTGTCGTGTCGCCAGCATCGAAATCCCTGTCAGCAGCTACTTCCCTTTGCGAGAAAGGCCAGAAGCGCCGCGCGTAATAGATTTCCCAGTGGGTGAGGATGACGGCGTAGGGGGACAGGTTTCGAATATAGATAGTGTTTCCGATGTCGTAGGCGCTCGTAAAGCTGCCTGAGACATCAACCTTGAAGCGTCCCTGCCAAAGCTCCCAAACTTTGATAATTGCAAGCGACATCGAAAGGATGAAGCCCAGCCACGCAGGAATTGTTGCGTCAGGTAGATTTTCCAGCCAACCACCCATATCTATTTTTCCAAATACTATAAGCAGTTAGTGGCGGATGGGGTGGGATTCGAACCCACGGTACGGTTCCCCGCACGCTAGTTTTCAAGACTAGAGCCTTAAACCTCTCGGCCACCCATCCATTTCGCCCAACGGCTAGTATTGCGCTATACCACAACACCCCGCGAGACCAAGACCCAACGCAAGCGATTGGGTTTATTCACTGTTTACGTTCAGCCAGCAGCAGCGGCACAAGTTTTCAAGACCGCTGCCTTAAACCACTCGGCCACCCCTCCGTTGGGCTTCGTTTCGCGCCGCTGCGGATGAATGTCAAGACCGGAGCCTTCGCATCGGGCACGTCGTTGCGGGCGGTGCGGGGAGGGGGAAAAGAAAAACCGCCGATCCGGAAGGTCGAGGCAGGGACCGGATCGGCGGTTGCGCCGTCTGGCGGCGTTGGGCGCGGGGGCACGCGCCACGGGTTTGAAACTAGGCCGTGCACCGGCCCGGCGATGTGACACGCATCACACAACCGCCGATGACGGAAAAATCTCAATTCGCTCAACGATCCGCCCCGCGCCCTGACGACCGCGCCGAAGGTTGGCTGATCCGCGCGCACCGCCGGCCCGTAGGAAGGACTTGAGGGGGCAAGCGCCGTTGCTTCGCGTCGTTCGGCGTGAAGGTCCCGGCCGCAGTCCGTAGGAGGTGAAGATGACGCCATATGCTGGAAAGACAGTCCGTGACGGGCGTGCGCGCACGGCTGCAGCGATTGCCGTGCTGGCCGCTGCGCTGCTGGCCGGGGCAGGGGGCGGCATCGCGCCGGCCCAGGCGCGCGCGCAGCTTTCGGAACGCGAGATCCTGAAAACGGTCGCCGGCAAGCGCATCTATCTGAAGACCCCGCTCGGCGGCGAGTTCCCGCTCTATTACCGGGCCGACGGACGCGTCGACGGCTCCGGCGATGCGGTCGGGCTCGGCCGCTTCATGCAGCCCAAGGACGAGGGGCGCTGGTGGGTGAAGGGCAACCGTCTCTGCCAGAAGTGGCAGACCTGGTACGACGGCAAGCGATTCTGCTTCACGCTGTCGAAAGGCGAGGGGGCTTCGCTCTACTGGATGCGAGACGATGGTCTCGAGGGGCGCGCGCGCATCGGTCGATGAGGGCATCGCGGCCCGCAGACCCGGCGGGCTGCATGAAAAGTGCGACCTCCTTGCGACACCTGCGAAAAATCGGGCATGGAGTGGGGACAAGTTGCCATATTTAAACCGTTTGCCGTCGACCCTTCGTTCACCTTGAGGTAAGAGACGCCGTGTTACTTGTGTTGCGATGCGCCATTGGGGGGCGGCATCGCAGGAAACATGAGTCCGACCGGTACGCTGCGGCGCGAGGCGGAAGAATCAATGGGCGAGGGTCTCGCCAGGTTTTCCGTGGTCGCGCTTTCCCGTCCGAATGGATGTGGCAGGCGATCCGAAGAAGCAGGTGCACTCGCGCCGGTTTTCGGGGTCCCCAGGCAGTTTGCCGGTTCAAGTATCGAGTAGGGCGGCATCATGACGATCTGCAAGGCCCCGGCGACCCAGCGCCGGAACTTGACGAACGACCCCACGACCGATCGGGCCCCGGAGTTTTCCGGCCTCGGATCGCTCTCTCATTCTTCATCCCCGGAGACGCGTGGAAGTTCCGCCCGGCGCCTGATGACGGCTGCCGCGCTTTCCACGTTGTGCATCGCGCTCGCGGCGTGCGGCAGCGCGCCGGGCAAGAAGGTGAAGTTCTCGGAAGAGAAATACGGCGTCGCGGCGAGCCCGCGCATGGTCAAGGACGGCAAGCCCGTGCCCAAGGGCGGCGGCCGCTACATGGTCGGCAAGCCCTACAAGGTTGCCGGCAAGTGGTACAAGCCGAAGGAAGACCCCAATTACACGTCGGTCGGTTATGCGTCCTGGTACGGGCCGACCTTCCACGGCCGAAAGACAGCCAATGGCGAGATCTTCGACCGCAATGCGCTGACGGCGGCGCACACGACGATGCCGCTTCCTTCCTATGCGCGTGTCACCAACGTGAAGAACGGCCGCTCGATGATCGTGCGTGTCAACGATCGCGGCCCCTTCCACGGCAATCGCACCATCGACCTGTCCGAGCGCGTGGCAACCATGCTCGATTTCAAGGGCAAGGGCGTCGCCAAGGTCAAGGTCGAGTATGTCGGCCGGGCGCGTCTCGACGGCAAGGATCAGGATTTCCTGATGGCCTCCTACAGCGGACCGGGTGCCGTCTCGCCGGGCGCGACCATGCCGGGCACCCAGCTGGCGCAGGCAACGCCTCCCGCACCGGTCTCCGCCGGCCCCGCACCGGTTCCGCGCACGCGCCCCTATCAGGCGCTGCTTGCCTCCAGCCAGGATTTCGGCCGCACGGTCACCGCCGCCTTCGATCCGGCCGATGCCTTCGACGCCGGTCCGGCCGCGGTTCAGGTTGCCTCGCTCAACGGCGGCTTCTCGGCACCGGTCGAGCAGACGGCGGACGAGGTTCCCGCGCTTGGCTACAAGTCCGAGCCGGCGGTTCGTTATCAGCCGACGGGACGTTTGGCTCCGGTCGGCAATCCCGCGGGTGCTTTCCGGCCCGGTTCGGCGGTCTCCTCCTACATGGCCGCCTCGCGCATCGCCGGGGCCTATGCCGCCTTCGAGAACATCGGCGGCGGCCGTCCGCTCGGCGACATGGCCAAAACGCGGTAGGCGCGACCAGACGAAGCCGTTATGTTCGACGTCCCGGCCCGATGGTCCGGGACGTCTTTTTTTGCGATGGGACTTTTCATGCGATCGCGATGGTTTGACGCGAGATGCGCGCGCCCCCGAGCGAGGCGGATGCTGTTCGCGGCAGCCGCATGCCTCGCGCTTCTCGGCGCTCCGGCGTTCGCCCAGGGCACGCAAGGCAAGGGCGCGGACGATGATGCGACGGCATCGCTGCTCCTCGACCTGAGCACGGGCACGCTCCTTTCCAGCACCAATGCGACGGTGAGCTATGCGCCTGGCTCCACGGCGAAGCTCGTCACCGCCGCCGTCGCCTTCGATGCGTTGAAGGACGGCGACATCGATCTTGCGACCAAATTCAAGGTGAGCGAGCACGCCTGGCGCACGGGTGGCGCGCCGGCCCGTGTCACGACGATGTTCGCCGCACTCAACAGTGAGGTGTCGGTCGAGGATCTGCTCAAGGGGCTGATCGTGCAAAGCGCCAATGACGCCGCCATCGTGCTGGCGGAAGGGCTGGCCGGCAGCGAGGAGGCTTTCGCCGCGCGCATGAACGCCTTTGCCGAGCGTATCGGCATGACCCAAAGCCACTTCAGCGGGCCGACCGGCCATGTCGACGCTTCGGCGCACACGACGGCCCGCGACATGGCGCGTCTTGCGTCCTATCTTCTCGAGCGCCACCCGGACCGCCTGCCGCTCTTTTCCCTGCCCGACTTCACGTGGAACGGAATTTTCCAGCGCAACAAGAACCCGCTGATCGGCGCCATCGCCGATCTCGACGGCTTCATCGCCGGCCAGAGCGCGCGCGCCGGATACAATGCCGTCGGCACCATGGAGCGCAAGGGCCGACGGCTGGTCGGCATCGTCGCGGGCCAGCGCGAGCCGGATGCACTGGAAAAGGCGCTGGCCGATCTCTTCGACAGTCTCGAGCGGGACTATGAGGAAGTGGTTCTCTACGGCGCGGACGAGGTCATCGCCGAGGCCCGCGTCTTTGGCGGCACGCTGTCCTCGACCGCGCTTGAAAGCCGCGAGCCGGTCCAGCTCCTGCTGCCGCGCGGCGACAAGCGCGACTACCGGCTGCGCGTGGTCTATTCCGGCCCGTTGCAGGCCCCCGTGGCCAAGGGCCAGGAGGTCGGTGAACTGCGGGTCCTGCGCGATGGCACGATCGTCTACCGCGCCGGCCTGCACGCGCGCGATGCGGTGCCGGCCGGTACGGTGACCAGCCGCGCGACCGACGTGCTTCGCGAAACCCTGTTCGGATGGTGGCTCGATGGCGGATAGAAACGCAAGGCAGCAGGGTGACCCGCTCGGGCCGACCAGCGCCCACGAGACGCAAGGCTTGCCCGCGCGCGGCCGCTTTGTCACCTTCGAAGGCGGCGAGGGGGCTGGCAAGACGACGCAGATCACCCGCCTGAAGGCGCGCCTCCAGGTGCTCGGCATCGAGGCGGTCGTCACCCGCGAGCCCGGCGGCTCGCCATCGGCGGAGCTCATTCGCCGCCTGCTGCTGTCAGGCAAGGTCAAGCCGCTGGGAGCACAGATGGAGGCGGTGATGTTTGCCGCTGCCCGGGCCGACCATGTCGACACGACCATTCACCCGGCGCTGCAACGCGGCGACTGGGTGCTGTGCGACAGGTTTTCAGACTCCACCCGCGTCTACCAGGGCGAGGCCGGCGTCGATCCCGCCTTTCTCGACCGGCTGGAGCGCATCGCCGTCGCCGGCCACCGGCCCGATCTGACCGTGCTCGTCGACGTGCCGGCCGAGATCGGCCTCGCGCGGGTGTCGTCGCGCAGCGAGGGCGCGGGCGCGCAGACGCCGGACCGTTTCGAAACCGAGGCGGTGACGACCCACGAGCGCCGCCGGGCGCTGTTCCTGGAACTCGCCGAGGCCAACCCCGACCGCTTTGTCGTCGTCGACGGCGCGTTGCCGCCCGATGCGGTGGAAGCCGCCGTCTGGCAGGCGGTCTGCGCCCGCTTGCTTGGGGACGACCTACGCGTCGCCGCCGCGGCGGTGGTCGCGGCAAGCGGCGGTGACGCGCGATGAGCGATGCCTACGATCCGCTCGTCACCGAGGCAGACGCCATCGAGGGCGTGCCGCTGCCACGCGCGCAGGGGCGGCTGATCGGCCATGCCCGCGCCGAGCGCGAACTGCTTGAGGCCTACCGCTCCGGGCGGATGCACCACGCCTGGATCCTTGCCGGGCCCAAGGGCATCGGCAAGGCGACGCTCGCCTTCCGCTTCGCGCGGTTCGCGCTCGTTCATCCCGACGCTTCGGCGCCGGCCGTGAGGGAGGCCACGAACCTTGAGGTGCCTGAGACAAGCCCTGAGTTTCGCAAGATCGCATCCGGTGCTCACCCCGGCCTCTTGCACCTCAAGCGCCCCTATGATCCCAAACGCAAGTCGAAGGACAAGATCAAGCAGGACCTGACCGTCGACGAGATCCGCCGCACGGTGCCCTTCTTCGGATCGACCGGCAGCGAAGGCTCGTGGCGCATCTGTATCGTCGACGCCGCCGACGACATGAACGCCAATGCCGCCAACGCTCTTTTGAAGATCCTCGAGGAGCCGCCGCGCAACTCGCTTTTCTTCGTCATCGCCCATTCCCCGGGCCGCCTGCTGCCGACGATCCGTTCGCGCTGCCGCACGCTGCCGGTTCACGAGATGAGCGAGGCCGAGGTTGTCGAGGGGCTTGGCGCGCTTGGCGTCGCCGAGCCGGGATCGCGGCTTTCGCTGCGTGCGGCGGAGCTGGCACAGGGCAGCCTGCGCAAGGCGATCAAGCTTGCCGAGGGCGAGGCGATCGACATCGCCGACGGATTTTCCGCGTTGGTCGCGCGCCTGCCGCGTCTCGAGGTGGACGCCGCTCACACGTTCGCCGAAACGGTCGCGCGACCGGGCGCGGAGGACGGCTGGCAGCTTTTCCAGGACCTCGTCGCCGATCATCTCCATACGGGGCTGCGCGGCGGGGAGGGCGTGCCCCTTCAGCGCCTTGTCAGGCTGAGCGAGGTATGGGAAAAGACGAGCCGCGCCGCGCGCGAGGCAGAAGCCTTCAATCTCGACCGGAAGCAGGTTGTGCTGAACGCCCTTCGTGATCTTGCGGAGGCGGCACGGGACTGAAGCCCGACGCGTCCGAACCCGTCTCCGATCCCACCCCTTATGAGCGGAACCGCTTGCAGGCCATGACCGAACGCCCTTCCTTCTTCGTCTCGACCGCGATTTCCTACCCCAATGGCGTGCCCCACATCGGCCACGCCTATGAGGCAATCGCGACCGATGCCATCGCCCGCTTCCAGAGGCTGGACGGTCGCGACGTGTTCTTCCTCACGGGCACGGACGAGCACGGCCAGAAGATGCTGCAGACCGCGCGCAAGGAAGGCATTCCCGTCGCCGATCTGGCCGAGCGCAACGCCGCCCGGTTCCGCGCCATGGTCGAGATGCTCGGCTGCTCCAATGACGATTTCATCCGCACCAGCGAGCCGCGCCACCATGCCGCGTGCCAGGAGATCTGGCGTCGGATGGAAGCCAATGGCGACATCTACAAGGACAGCTATTCCGGCTGGTACTCGGTGCGCGACGAGGCCTACTACCAGGAAGGTGAGACGGAGCTGCGCGCCGATGGCGTGCGCTACGGACCTCAGGGATCGCCGGTCGAGTGGGTCGAGGAGGAGAGCTATTTCTTCCGCCTGTCGCAGTATCAGGACAAGCTGCTTGCCCATTACGAGGCGAACCCGGACTTCATCGGCCCGGACGAGCGCCGCAACGAGGTGGCCAGCTTCGTCAGGGGCGGGCTCAAGGACCTGTCGGTTTCGCGCACCACGTTCGATTGGGGCGTGCGCGTTCCCGGCGACGACCGGCACGTCATGTATGTGTGGGTCGACGCGCTCACAAACTATCTGACGGCAACCGGCTTTCCGGACGCGAGCGCCGAGCGGGCGCATTACTGGCCGGCAAACCTGCATGTGATCGGCAAGGACATCGTGCGCTTCCACGCGGTCTACTGGCCCGCTTTCCTGATGTCGGCCGGACTGCCGGTGCCGGGGCGCGTCTATGCCCATGGCTTCCTGTTCAACCGCGGCGAGAAGATGTCGAAGTCGGTTGGCAACGTCATCGACCCCTTCGCCCTCGTTGATCATTACGGCCTTGATTCCGTGCGGTATTTCTTCCTGCGCGAGGTTCCCTTCGGCCAGGATGGAAACTACAGCCACGACGCCATCGTCAACCGTATCAATGCCGACCTCGCCAATGATCTTGGAAACCTGGCGCAGCGCTCGCTGTCGATGATCGGCAAGAACTGCGAGGGCAGGCTGCCCGAGCCCGGCGCCTTCTCGGCCGAGGACGAGGCGATGCTTGCCCAGGCGGATGCGATGCTGGAGGCTGCCCGCCAGGCCATGTCGCGCCAGGCCATCCACCAGATGCTGGCAACCGTGTGGGCCTGCGTTGCCGAGGCCAACCGCTACTTCGCCGCCCAGGAGCCATGGGCACTGAAGAAGACGGACCCGCAGCGCATGGGCACGGTGCTCTATGTGACGGCCGAGGTGATCCGCCAGGTGGCGATCCTCGCCCAGCCGGTGATCCCCACCAGCGCGGCGCGCCTGCTCGATCTTCTGGCGCTTGACGCCGCCGCGCGTGGCTTCGACAGCCTCGGCGCGGATGCGCGGCTCTCGCCCGGCACCATCCTGCCGAAGCCGGAGGGCGTCTTCCCGCGCTATGTCGAGGCGGAGAAGGCCGAGACGGGAGAGGCGTAATGCTCGTCGACAGCCATTGTCATCTTGATTTTCCGGATTTCGACGCGGAGCGCGACGAGATCGTCGCGCGCGCCGGGGCCGCCGGCGTCGGGCTGATGGTGACCATTTCGACGCGGGTCCGCCGCTTCGACCAGATCCGCGCCATCGCCGAACGCTACGACAACGTGTTCTGTTCCGTCGGCACCCATCCGCACAACGCGGGCGAGGAAACGGACGTGACCACGCAGGAGCTCGTCCGGCTGGCACAACATGAAAAGGTCGTTGCCATCGGCGAGGCCGGGCTCGACTATTTCTATGACAAGGCCCCGCGCGAAGCGCAGGCCGAGGGGCTTCGCCGGCACATCGCGGCTGCGCGCGAGACCGGTCTCCCCCTCGTGATCCATTCGCGCGATGCTGACGAGGACATGGCCCGGATCCTGACCGAGGAGACAGGGAAGGGGGCGTTTCCGGCCCTGCTGCACTGCTTTTCCTCCGGTCGGGAGCTGGCGCTGACGGGCATCGAACTCGGGCTTTACGTGTCCTTCTCGGGCATCGTGACCTTCAAGCGTTCGGACGAGCTCAGGGCCATCGCCGCCGAGCTTCCCGCCGACCGGCTGCTGGTGGAGACCGACGCGCCTTATCTCGCGCCGCAGCCGTGGCGCGGCAAGCGCAACGAGCCGGCCTATGTTGCGCACACCAACAAGGTGTTGGCGGAGGCGCGCGGCGTCAGCGAAGACGAGATGGCGCGCCAGACGACGGAGAATTTCTTCCGCCTGTTCTCCAAGGTGCCGCGGCAGGCCACTGCATGACGGAGACGGGCGAGCTTGAGTTCACCATCCTGGGCTGCGGATCGTCGGCGGGCGTGCCTCGCGTCGGCGGCCTCTGGGGCGATTGCGATCCGGCCGAGCCGAGGAACCGCCGGCGGCGCTGCGCCATGCTGGTGCGTCGTCACGGGCCCGGCGGCACCACGACCGTTCTGGTCGACGCCGGACCTGACCTGCGCGAGCAGCTCCTGTCCGCCGGCGTGACCGATATCGACGCGCTGCTGCTGACCCATCCCCATGCCGACCACCTGCATGGGATCGACGACGTCAGGCCGCTTGCGATTACCCATCGCCGGCTGATCCCCGTGTTCATGGATGTGCCGACGTCGAAGCGCGCGCACGAGCTGTTCGACTACGGGTTCCGCACGCCGCCGGGCTCCAGCTACCCGCCGATCCTCAAGGAACTGCGTATCCGTGACGGAAATGCCGGGACGGTCGACGGGGCGGGGGGGGCTATCCCCTTCCTGCCGATCGAGGTCAACCACGGCGATATCGACGCGCTCGGCTTCCGCTTTGGCGACGTCGCCTATCTTCCGGACGTAAAAGACATTCCCGAAACGGCGCTGGAACATTTCGCCGGGCTCGACATGTGGGTCCTCGATGCCCTGCGCCGCACGCCGCACCCCAGCCACTTCTCGCTGTCTGAGTCGCTCGAGTGGATCGCCCGGATGAAGCCGAAGCGGGCGATTGTCACCAACATGCACATCGACCTCGACTACCGGACGCTCGAGAAGGAGCTGCCGGAGCCGGTGGTGCCGGCCTTCGACGGCATGGTCTTCACCAGCCGGCTGCCGGCGGGCTGACCATGCGCAAGGCGAAACCGCCGAGCGAGGAGCGGTTGACCCGACAGGCGTTGCACTATCTCGACCGCTACGGCTCGAGCGTCGAGAACCTCCGCCGGGTCCTGACGCGCAAGCTGCGCCGCGCCACCGACGAGCTGGACCTCGATCCGGCTGACTATTCCGAGATGATCGACAAGGTCGTCGAGCGCTGCCGCACCGCCGGCCTGGTCAACGACACCGCCTTTGCCGAGGCGAAGATCGCCTCCGAAAGGCGCCGTGGCCGTTCGGCCCGGCGGATCGGCATGACGCTTCAGGCGAAGGGGATAGACCCGGATCTGGCGCAGGCCATGCTCAACGATGAGGACGCCGCCACCGAACTGCGCGCGGCGATGACGGCGGCGCGCAAGCGCCGGTTCGGCCCCTGGCGAAAGGGCGATGTCGATCCCGACATCCTGCGTCGCGAGATCGCCGTGCTCGCCCGCCAGGGCTTCCAGATCCGCCTCATCCGGCGCATCGTCGAGGCCGATGGCGTCGAGAGCCTCGAAGCCTGGCTTGAAGAGACAATTTCAGAACAATAATTCGAAATTTCGTGCGCGAAATTGTCCAGATTGTCCTAATCGGCGGGCGTTTCGGCCTCCGAAAGGAAGTCGGCGGCGATGCGCATGTCGCGCAGCGGGCGCACCACGTCGATGGACTGGCGATAGAGCGGATGCGCCTTGTAGGCGGCAAGCTGTTCCTCGTCGCGGAACTCGCCATAGACGATGAAATCGGGACCTCGCGGACTGATCGGATCCGTGTCGAAGTTGCGACCGATCTCGAAGAACGCGCAGTGCGGAATGCCGTTCAGGAGACTGAGTCCCTGAAAGACGGCCTCCCGGTCCTCGGGACGCCGCGCGGTGAAGAAGACGATGTGGCGGATCACGGAGCGAAACCTGGTTGGGGGACAGGAGAGGGCGGATGAAAGGGGAGCCACCCTTTGACGATCGAGCCGAACAATAAGAGAATTGCGATATATTTCAAGTCGTTATATCAAAGAGAATACCAAATCGGGCCCCGCGCCTGGCGCGTTGCGCCTTGTCTGCTCTCCCGGCTGCGGCTAGGTTTGGTGGCCTGTTCGGTTGTTGGGGGCAACATGAATTTCTTCACCCGCATTGTTGCGCACGGCGCGATTTGCGCCGGGGTTCTGGCGGTTTTCGCGCCGCCGGTCATCGCCGCCACGGCGGATCCCGTTGTCGACAGCGAGCGCAAGGAGCTTTCCGGGTTTTGCGACGAGATGAAATTCCTCGACGGCTTTGCCCGCGAGGTTGACGCCAATGGCGACGGGCTTGCGGATATCGCGGTCGACTACAGCCAGCTCTCGTGCAACGGCACGCAGATGATGTTCTGCGGATCGGGCGGCTGCACGCAGAGGATATATGTTCAGCGCGCTGGCGGGGATTTCATCCGCGTAGCCGAGTTTCTTGCCTACAAATTCGAGTTCGACCGCCCGCAAGACGCCAGCTTCCTGGCCGTTATGCACGGCGGGGCCTGTAATCGTGCGGGAGCCCAAACCTGCGTGAAACGCTATGCGATTGCCGGGAACAGGGTCGCCGAGCTTGTGCCACTGCCGGTCGGCCGCTGGGTCTACCGAGCGGCGCCGGAGCCGGCCGTCTTGCTCGACAACGGCAAAGGCAGCACGCTCCGGATCGCCTGCGACGGCGCTTCCTTGCGCTTGCATTACGTGCCGCACTGGCTGCGCGAGGCCGACGGAACGGTGAGCCGCGAGGTCGCGGACCGGCAGAAGGACAAGGGCGCAATCGCTGCCCAGGTCGATGCGGGCGGCCGCGAAACGGAGATCCGTTTCCGCATCGATGAGACCGCAAGGGAACTTGTTTCCGAGCTTGTGCCCGTTGACGGCGATCTCGTGGCCGACATGAAGCGTGGCCGTGCCATCGTCTTTCACCATGGCGACTCGCTCGAGCACGAGATGTCCTACACGCTCAAGGGCTCGTCGAAGGCGCTCGGCCAGCTCCAAAAGGCCTGTCGGTAGTGCCTTGAGACGGCTGGGGAAACGCGACATTCCGCTCGCAGGCGCTCTGGTGCTGCCCCTGGCTCTTGCCGGACTTTGCGGATTTGCGTTCCACGAGCGCTACTGGAAATGGCGCTTGTGCTTCAACGCCGAAGGCCGCTGCTACGACCCTGTCGAGGGCGTCATGCTCGAGCAGGCCGGACCGATCTGGGGTGGACTGGCGGTCGCTTTTCTCATGCTCGCAGTTGGGCTCGCTGTCGTGCTTTCAAGGCGCAAACAGCCCTGAGCGCCGCCGACAAACCACGCCGGAAACACACCGCATCCGGCCATATCGTTGTTTCCGCATGTCTATTTTTATTCCATAATATATCTTATGCGAATTAGATATGTGGGAGTGGATGGCGGCTCGGTATATGTCTGCCGGCTGGACAGTGACGTCCTCGCCTCTTGCCTCTCGATACGCCGGTCGGATGCGTCGACCCGTGACAAGCTTGCAGGTCGAGCCGGCTGCATCCTCAGACGGCTTGAGCACGCGCGCCATGAGGTCAGCATCGACGGCGCGAGATCTCCGCCGGTATGAAAACGCCGCCGGGTTCAGGTGTCGGACCGCGTGAAGCTCGACGAGCGATGACCGCGTCGCCAATGCGCCAGGAGTTTTTCGACGTTGGCGGTCGTCCCGTCCAGCGCGTCCAGTTCAAGGTCGTAGGTCTTGCCGACATGAATGATCTCGTAGTCGCGCCTGGCACTGCCTATCGGCCTGTCGCCCCGCGCGGCCTCCCGCTCGATCAGAAGCTCAAGCGGACAATGCACCGCGACGAAAAACACATCATGATGCGCCAACAGGCCCGCGAGCGTTTCCATCCAGCCGTCGGTGTCCAGAATATGCTCGAGGATCAGATTGTTGCCGGCGTCTGCATAGGCGCGAAGCGAGGCGTGAAAGCCGCCGAAGAAAGCCTCGCGGGCGTCGGTCCACCGGAACTCTCCGCTTTTGAAACGCTTTAGCGGAAGCACGCCGGAATCCCGCAGATGATCTATCGAGATATGCCAGAAAGGTTGCTCGATACGGTCCTGGAGTGCTTTGGCAATGGTGGACTTTCCGCTGCTCGATGCTCCGTGGAGGAAAATAACATGTGCCATCTCGTGTCCGATTGTTCGCGGTTCTGGTCTCAACTCCCTGAAGCAGAAAACCTTGTGATATGAATGTGTTGTGACATCATCCCGCTTTTCCCTCTTTGCAGAAACGCGCCTGTCCTCTAGGGATGACGCCATGGCAAGCGGCATGAGAATTGTCATTCTGCCCGGCCTCGACGGCACGGGCCTTTTGCTGAGGCCCTTCGTAGGTGCGCTGAAGGCGCTGAACTACGACGTCGACATCATCACCTATCCGCCCGATGAGATGCTCGGATACGAGGCCCTGCTCGGCCATGTGCGGCAGCGCTTGCCATCGCAGGACTTTCTGCTCGTCGGGGAATCCTTCTCCGGGCCGCTGGCAATCCGTCTGGCGCGCGAAGGCCATCCCTTTCTCCGGGCCGTCGTTCTCGGCGCCTCCTTCGCGCGACTGGATCTGCCGTTCAAGACTGTCGTCGCGACGCTGGTCGACCTCGTTCCCGCCCGCGCGGTGCCGCTTGCCCTTTTGAACGCGCTGTTGCTGAACGGACGGGCAAGCGACGCCGAGCGGGTTCTGCTGGGAGAGGTCCTGCGTTCGGTCGATCCGAAGGTGCTGGCGCTGCGGGCGAAGGAGGCCTTGCGGGTCGACGCTGCGACCGGCGACCGCCGGCTGGCACAGCCCCTGCTCTATCTGCGTGCGTCGCGCGACAGGCTGATGCGGGCTTCCGCCGCGAAAGCCGTTGCCGCCATTTCCAGCGACTTCACGCTGCGCGACATCCCCGCCCCGCACTTCCTGTTCCAGACCCGTCCGCTTGACTGCGCCGCGGCGCTCGCCGATTTCGACGCCTCGCGGCATCGCGCCGCCGGCTGAGTGGTTTCAGTCGGCGGCGCAATGCATGCGGAGGTTTTCCAGCGGTAGGCCGTTGTCGTCCCGCGGCCGGCGTCCGGTCTCGCGGAATCCGAGGTGCCTGTAGAAGGCGCAGGCGCCGGTGTTGAGCGCATAGACCTCGAGCGTCAGTTCCTTGCGCAACTGGAGCCCGTGTGCCATGAGCGCCCGGCCGATGCCCTGCCCCTGGCGGTGCGGATCGACGAACAGGCCGCCGACAAAGGTGCCAAGCAGCCCGAGGAAACCGACGGGTGCGCCGTCGATGCAGGCGACAAAGGTCTCGGCCTCGGGCAGATAGACCTCCTCGATCAGCTTGCGCTGTTCGCCGAGCAGGTCCTCGCCGAGAAACGGATGCGCGGCAAGTGAGGCCCGGTACCAGATGTCGGACAGAACGGCATTATCCGCAGCGGTGTAGGCGCGGATCTCAAGTGGTGTCGATGTCATGTGAAAATCCGGAATTCAAATCGAATGCGTGAAGGCAGCGTTCTCAGAAACGCTCCCTGGCTTGCCCCCCAGGGTTCTCGACTTGGCTTCAGCGCATGGATCTCCTTCGGGCCGTTCGTCCCGGCAACAGATAGTCGGGAGCCCGGCGCGCTGTCAATCACACAGGCGGCACCCCTGCCCCAACCCCTTGATCTGGCAAAGAAAAGGCCGCATCGGCGGTTGCGCCGACGCGGCCTGTCAGTCGTTCAGGCGCAAGGATGCGCGAGGGACCGGATCACTCCGGCAGCTTGTCGTCGATGCCCTTGACGTACCAGTTCATGCCGAGCAGCGCGCCGTCATCAAGCAAGATGCCCTCACCCACGGCTTCCTCGCCGTTCTGCTTGTAGATCGGGCCGGTGAACGGGTGCAGCTTGCCGGTGCGGATCTGCTCTTCCGTCTCGCTCGCCATCCTGACGAGATCGTCCGACATGTTGGTGAAGGGAGCGATGCCGACCATCTTGGCATCAAGGCCGCCCCAGATGTCCTCGCTCTTCCAGGTGCCGTCGAGAACGGCCTGGACGCGACGGGTGTAATAGGCGCTCCAGTCGTCGACAATGGCGGTGAGCTGCGCCTTCGGCGCGAACTTGATCATGTCGGAAGCCTGGCCAAAGCCGATGGCGCCACGCTCCTCGGCGACCTGCAGCGGAGCCGGGCTGTCGGTGTGCTGGGCCAGCACGTCCGCGCCCTGATCAAGCAGGGCCTTGGCGGCCTCGGCTTCCTTGCCCGGATCGTACCAGGAGTTCACCCACACGATCTTGACCTTGAAGTCCGGGTTCACGGACTGGGCGCCGAGCATGAAGGAGTTGATGCCGCGCACCACCTCGGGGATCGGCACGGAGGCGATGTAGCCGGCGGTGCCGGTCTTGGACATCTTCGCCGCGATCTGGCCGATGATATAGCGGCCCTCGTAGAAGCGGGCCGAATAGGTCGAGACATTGTCGGCGCGCTTGTAGCCGGTCGCGTGCTCGAACTTCACGTTCGGGAACTTCTTCGCCACCTTGAGCGTCGGGTTCATGAAACCGAACGAGGTGGTGAAGATGAGGCCGGCACCCTCGCGGGCGAGACGCTCGATGGCGCGCTCCGCGTCCGGGCCCTCGGAGACGTTTTCGATGTAGACCGTTTCGATCTTGTCGCCGAATTCCTTCTCGATGGCGAGGCGGCCCTGGTTGTGCTGGTAGGACCAGCCGTGATCGCCGATCGGCCCCACGTAGATGAAGCCGACCTTGAGCTTGTCGGCCGCCTGGGCACTGACGATGCCAAGGCCGAGCAAGGCCGCGGCTGCGACGCTGAGCAGTTTTTTCATATCTGTCTCCTGGTTCCCCTGTTAAGTCCGACTGCCGAAATAAGCGGGCGAGAAGTGCTGCGGACGGGCCTTCCGTCGGTGACGCCCTCGCCGCGCCGTCGTCGCGCGCTACCGGTCCGGAACGAACGGCCGGCCGAGACAGGCCGGGGTGTTCACCTTGGTCAGTACCCGGTTTCGCGAGATGATGACAAGCACCGCAATAGTCGCAAGATAGGGCAAGGCGGTGAGCAATTGAGACGGCACTGACACCCCGATCGCCTGGGCATGGAACTGCAGGATGCTGACCGCGGCGAAGAGATAGGCCCCGGCCAGAACCCTGAGCGGCCGCCATGTGGCGAAGACGACGAGCGCCAGCGCGATCCAGCCGCGCCCGGCGGTCATGCCCTCCACCCATTGCGGCGTATAGGCAAGCGACAGGTAGCCGCCGGCAAGCCCGGCGCAGGCGCCGCCGAAGAGCACCGCGCAGTAGCGCACCTTGCGCACGGAGACGCCGAGCGCATGGGCCGAGGCGTGGTTGTCGCCGACGGCGCGGATGACGAGGCCGGCGCGTGTGCGAAACAGCACCCACGCCACGACGGCGACAAGGGCGAGCGCCAGATAGACGACGACATCCTGGCCGAAGACGACACGCCCGATCACCGGAAGGTCGGTGAGGCCGGGAATGTGGATCGCCTCGAGGCGGACGCCCGGCTGGCCGACGAAGGCCTCGCCGATCATGCCCGAAAGCCCGAGGCCGAGGAGCGTCAGGGCAAGACCGGTGGCGACCTGGTTGGCGACCAGGTGAATGGTCAGGAAGCCGAAGAGCAACGACATGCCCATGCCGGCGAGAAGCGCGCAGAGGACGCCGACATAGGGTGATCCGGTGGCATGCGCGCCGGCGAAACCGACCACGGCGCCGACGATCATCATGCCCTCGACACCGAGGTTGAGGACGCCGGAACGCTCGACGACAAGCTCGCCGATGGCCGCCAGGAGCAGCGGCGTCGCCGCCGTCATGACCGTAAGCAGAATGGCTTCGAAAGCGCCCATGTCAGGCCCCCTTGCCCGGCGCCGACGGGCGGACGATGCGAATGCGGTAGAGGATCAGCGTGTCGCAGGCGAGCACGTAGAAGAGCAGCATTCCCTGGAAGACGCGGGCGGTCTTGTCGGAGATGCCAAGCCCGACCTGCGCCGCCTCGCCTCCCAGATAGGAGAGCGCCAGCAGGAACCCCGAGATCAGGATGCCGATCGGGTTGAGCCGCCCGAGGAAGGCGACAATGATCGCGGTGAAGCCGTATCCCGGCGAGATGATCGGCGTGAGCTGATTGATCGACCCGGACACCTCGCTGATGCCGGCAAGGCCGGCGAGGCCGCCCGAGAGCAGGAAGGCGAACCAGATCATGCGGCCCTGCGAGAAGCCGGCGAAGCGCCCTGCCCGCGGCGCCTGGCCAAGGACGCGGATCTCGAAGCCCTTCAGCGATTTGGCAAGCACCAGAGCCAGCGCGGCGACGGCGATCAACGCGAAGATCGCGCCCATGTGCATGCGCCCGTCGGACAGCGGCGGCAGTGTCGCCGCGTCGGTGAAAATGCGGCTTTCGGGAAAGTTGAAACCGTCCGGGTCGCGCCAGGGCCCGCGTACCAGCCAGTCGAGACCGAGCTGGGCGATATAGACCAGCATCAGGCTGACAAGGATCTCGTTGGTGCCGAAGCGGACCTTGAGGAAGGCCGGGATCGCCGCCCAGGCCATGCCGCCGGCGATGCCCATCAGCAGCATCAGCGGCAGTGTCAGCGCCGTCTCGAAGCCGGGAAAGAGGATCGGGATGAAGGAGCCGGCGACCGCGCCGGCGGTGAACTGCCCTTCCGCGCCGATGTTCCAGGTGTTGGACAGGAAGCAGACCGCCAGCCCGACGCCAATGAGGATGAGCGGCGTCGCCTTGACCACCAGTTCCTGCAGCGACCAGTAGGCGGTCAGCGGTTCGATGAAGAACATGTGCAGCGCGACGGCCGGGTTCTGCCCCAGCGCCGCGAACAGCACCGCGCCCGAGACGAGTGTCAGCGCGATGGCGAGCACCGGCGACATCAGCGCCATCAGGCGCGAATGCTCGGCCCGTTTTTCCAGTTCAAGCT
Organism: Stappia sp.; assembly: GCF_048268045.1. Lineage (GTDB taxonomy): Bacteria > Pseudomonadota > Alphaproteobacteria > Rhizobiales > Stappiaceae > Stappia. The sequence continues at coordinate 219,845 of NZ_JBLWWG010000007.1, read as the reverse complement.
GCATGCTGACCGTCCCCCGAAGCTTCCCCGGCGCCGCCCATCAGCAGTCCGATCCGTTCACGTGTCATCGCCTTCACGGGCTCGGCCGGTGAGAGCTGCCCCCGCGAGATCACGGCCACCCGGTCGGCAATCTCGAAGATCTCGTCCAGATCCTGGCTGATGACGAGCACCGCCGCCCCCTGGCGCGACAGGTCAATCAGCTCCTGGCGGATGAGCGCCGCCGCCCCCGCATCGACGCCCCACGTCGGCTGGTTGACGACCAGCAGGCCGGGTTTGCGGTCCAGCTCGCGGCCGATGACGAATTTCTGGAGATTGCCGCCCGACAGCGCGCGCGCCTCCGGGTCGTCGCGCGACATGCGCACGTCGTAATTGCCCTTGATGCGCTGTTCCATCTCGGCCGCCGCGTCAAGGCTGACGAAACCGCCGCGGGTCAGGCCGTCGCCGGTCGAATGCCGGGTCAGGACGAGGTTTTCCGACAGCTTCATGCCGGGAACGGCGCCATGACCGAGGCGCTCCTCCGGGACGAAGGCCGCGCCCGCCCGGCGGCGGCGGGTGATCCCCAGGCGACCGACGGGCGTGTCGTCGATGCGCACCATCTCCGCCTTCGCCGACACACGTTCACCCGAAACGAGGTCGAACAGCTCGCCCTGCCCGTTTCCGGCGATGCCGGCGATCGCCACCACCTCGCCGGCGCATACGTCGAGGGAGACATCCCGTAGCGCGACGCCGAACGGCCCTTCAGCCGGCGCATTCAAGCCCTCCAGCGCGAGCCGCGCCTGGCCGTCCGCGCTGGCCTCGCTGCGGGTCAGGTCGTGCAGGGCGGTTCCAACCATCAGCCGGGCGAGCGAGGAGGCGGTCTCGCGCGAGGGATCGCATTCCGCCACCACCTTGCCGTGGCGCATGATCGTTGCGTGATGGCAGATGCGCTGCACCTCTTCCAGCCGGTGCGAGATGTAGAGGATGGCGCAGCCCTCGCGCGTCAGGCGCTCGAGCGTCAGGAACAGCTGGTCGGCCTCCTGCGGGGTGAGCACGGAGGTCGGTTCGTCCATGATGATGAGGCGCGGCTGCTGCAGCAGGCAGCGCACGATCTCGATGCGCTGTCGCAAGCCCACCGGCAGGTCGGCGACCACCGCATCGGGTTCGAGCGCCAGGCCATAGTCGCGCGAGACGCGCGCGATGCGCTGCGAAAGCGCGCGCATCGACACCGAACCGGGCAGCGCCAGCGCGATGTTCTCGGCCACCGTCAGCGCCTCGAAGAGCGAGAAATGCTGGAACACCATGCCGATGCCGAGATCGCGCGCGGCTGCCGGCGAGGCGATGGAAACGGGTGCGCCCAGCCAGTCGAGTCGGCCGTCGTTGGGCTCGAGAGCGCCGTAGAGGATCTTGACGAGGGTTGATTTGCCGGCGCCGTTTTCCCCAAGAAGTGCGTGGATCTCGCCGGCCCGCAGGCTCAGCGACACGTCGTCATTGGCCAGGATGTCGCCGAATCGCTTCGTGACGCCATGCGCCTCCAGCAGTATCTCGCCGGTGCGACTGCGTGCGCCGCCGCTCCTGCCGCCATCGTCCGTGCCCGTCATCGTCCCCCGCCCTCGTCCTGTCAAACCGCGCGCATCCGCGCGTTTCCCCGTCCCGCATCGGGCGTCGTGCCGTCGGCCCACCGCGCCATCGCCACGTCCCTGCGCACGAGGAGATCGGCCGCCACCCCGGCGGCTATCACCGCCGGCGCCTTGCTCGATATCCCGGCAAGCCCGATGGGGCAACGGAAGCGCGCGAGCGCCTCCTCCCCGTGCCCGGCCGCCCTCAGGCGCGTGCGCATCCGCGCCGCCTTGGTCTCGCTGCCGATCATGCCGACGCCCGAGACCTGTTCCAGCCGCAGCGCCGCGTCGGCGATGGCGAGATCGAGACCGTGATCGTGGGTCATGATCAGCACCTCGCTTTGGTGCGGAATGCCTCCAAAGGCCTGAAGCGGATCGGCGACGGCAAGCGGCCGCGCGTTGGCGGGAAGATAAGCCGGAAAAATATCCGGCCTGCCGTCGACAAGAAAGACCTGAAAGGGAAGCGGCGCCAATGCCAGCACGAGCGCCTTGCCGACATGCCCGGCACCGAACAGCAAGAGCGGCGTCCGCCCGTCGGCGAAGGTCTCGCGAAGCGTGCCGCCGCACAGCTCCGCCCCCGGCCGGCCGTCGCCGCCCTCGTGCGGCAGCACGCGGCGCGCACCGACCGCGCCGTCCGCCGAAATCGAGGCCTCGCTCGCCACCGGCCCCGCCTCGCAAAGCCGCGCCAGCCGCCCGACCTCGGCGGCGCGTTCCGCCGCGAAGGTTTCCGTGGCGACCGTGACGCGGCCGCCGCAGCATTGTCCAAGATCAGGGCCTAGGGTGAAGGTGCGAAGGTGAAGACGCCCTGTCCCCGCTTCGGCGAGCGCGCGGACCGCGGCGCGGATCGCCTCGAACTCCAGCGTACCGCCGCCGATGGTGCCTGAATAGGACCCGTCGGGAGCGACCAGCATCCGGGTTCCCGCCTCGCGCGGGGCGGAGCCCTCCACCGACAGCACGGAAATCATCGCGCAGGCGCCGAAACGCTCGATCAGCGCGGCAATCCGCGACCACGGGTTGGCGGCAAGGCTCGCTCCCGCTGTCATCGGCGCGCCCTTGCCCGTTTCATGCCGGCCACGGCCCGCAGGATCGCCTCCGGTGTGGCCGGCGCGTCGAGGTCCGGCAGAATCCCCGGCGCGAGGCTTGCCACCGCATCGTGAATGGCGCAATAGACCGAGATCGCCAGCATCAGCGGCGGTTCGCCGACAGCCTTGGAGCGATGGATCGTCGGCGACGGATTGCCCGACGAGGCATAAAGCGCGACGCGGAAATCCTCCGGCACGTCGGAAGCCGTCGGGATCTTGTATGTCGAGGGAGCATGGGTGCGCAGCCGCCCGCTCTCGTCCCAGACGAGTTCCTCCGTCGTCAGCCAGCCCATGCCCTGCACGAAGCCGCCCTCGATCTGGCCGATATCGATCGCCGGATTGAGCGACTTGCCCACGTCATGCAGAAGATCGACCCGATCGACCCGCATTTCTCCGGTCATGGTGTCGATGGTCACTTCCGAGCAGGCGGCGCCATAGGCAAAATAGTGGAACGGACGTCCCGAAGCGCTCGGCCGGTCCCAGGTGATGTCTGGTGTGGCATAGAAGCCGGTCGCCGAAAGCTGGATGCGCGCGAGATGCGCCTCGCGGGCCAAAGCCGCAAGCGGCATTTCCTCGCCGCCGACGCGCACCCGGTTCTCCAGGAAGTCGACTTCGCCGGGGTCGACATCGAAGCGCCGGGAGGCGAAGGCGACAAGCCGTGCCTTGATCCGCTCCGCCGCGATCTTCGCCGCCATGCCGTTGAGATCCGTTCCCGAGGAGGCCGCCGTCGGCCCGGTGTTCGGCACCTTGCCGGTGTTGGTCGCCGTGATCTTCACCCGGTCGAGGGTAACGCCGAGCTCGTCCGCAACGATCTGGGCGACCTTCTGAAACAGCCCCTGCCCCATCTCGGTGCCGCCGTGATTGAGCTGCACCGAGCCGTCCTTGTAGAGGTGCACCAGCGCGCCGGCCTGGTTCAGATGCTTCAGCGTGAAGGAGATGCCGAATTTCACCGGCGTCAGCGCCAGCCCCTTCTTTAGGATGTGGTTTTCGCCGTTGAAGGCGGCCACCTCCTGGCGTCTTGCGCGGTAGGCGGAGCTTTCCTCCAGCGTGTCGACGAGGTCGTGCAGCGTGCCGTGCTCCTCGACGCGCATGCCGTAAGGGGTGACGTCGCGCCCCTCGCGGTAGAAATTGCGCTTGCGCACATCGAGCGGATCGAGGCCGAGGCGGATCGCCAGTTCGTCCATCATCCGCTCGGCGGCGAGCATGCCCTGCGGCCCGCCGAAGCCGCGAAACGCGGTGTTGGAGCAGGTGTTGGTCCGCAGCCGCCGCGAGTGGATCATCGCGTCGGGGTAGAAATAGCTGGAATCGGCATGGAACATCGTCCGGTCGACGACCCCCAGCGACAGGTCCGCCGAATAGCCGCAGCGCGCGAAGAAGCGCATGTCGACGGCGCGCAGGAGCCCGTCGGCGTCGTGACCGAGCGTCCATTCGGCGCGGAAGTCATGCCGCTTGCCGGTCATGATCATGTCGTCGTCGCGGTCGAGGCGCAGCTTGCACGGTCGTCCGGTGACGCGCGCCGCAACCGCCGCGATAGCCGCCCAGTGGTTGGCCTGGCTCTCCTTGCCGCCGAAGCCGCCACCCATGCGCCGGACCTCGACGGTGACCGATGCCTCTGGGACGCCGAGCACGCGCGCGATGATGTGTTGCGTCTCGCTCGGGTGCTGCGACGAGGTGTGGACGAAGACTTCCCCCGCCTCGCCCGGAACGGCAAGCGAGACCTGGCCCTCGAGATAGAAATGCTCCTGCCCGCCGATCTCCATGCGGCCGGTCATGCGCATCGTTGCGGTGGCAAGGCCGGTTTCCGGCGATCCCTTGCGGAACTGATAGTCGGGCAGCACGGTGTCGTCGACGCCGAGCGCGTCCTCGATGGTGAGGACGGGCGGCAGCGGATCGACGTCGATCCGCGCCAGCGTGGCGGCGCGCCGCGCCTGGTCGCGGGTTTCCGCCACGACGGCAAACAGCGGTTGCCCCCAGAAGACGATTTCCCGGTCGGCGAACATCGGTTCGTCGCCATGTGCCGGAGATACATCGTTGCTGCCGGGAACATCGGCCGCCGTCAGCACGGCGACGACGCCCGGCGCGGAACGCACCGCCGCGAGGTCGAGCCCCAAAAGGCTGCCTCTTGTCGTGTCACGTGCCCAACCTGGCGCCACATGCAGCGTTCCTGCCGGCTCGCGAATGTCGTCGACATAGGTGGCGCTGCCTGTGACATGGGCCGGTGCGCTGTCGTGCGGGCTCGAGCGACGAACGGCGACGGTCCGCGTTTCGTCCGCCGCCAACGGGGCGTTTTCACGCTGCATGGCTCGCTCCCGCCTCGTCGGCGCCCGCCGCGCTCCGTTCCTGATGTCTTGCCCCGCTCACCCGCGTCCTTTCGTCAGGCGTTCCGCCGATCTCGACCAGAGCCTTTGCAAGCAACGCCCGTGCCACCTCGCGGCGATAGTCCGCGCTCGCCCGCATGTCCGTCAGCGGATCGAAATCGTCGAGCAGCGCCTTGAGCGCGGCGGCCCATGTGGAGGGGGCGTCCGGACGCGCGCCGACCAGCGCCAGCTCGGTCTTGGCGGCGCGTTTCGGCGTCGCCGCCATGCCGCCGAAGGCGACGCGGGCGTCGGTCACGGTCCCGTCGGCAAGGGTCAGCCGCACGGCGCAAAGCACCGCGCTGATGTCCTGGTCAAAGCGCTTGGAGATCTTGTAGGCGCGGAAGGCATGATTGGGGTCGAGCCTTGGCACGTAGAGCCCGGTGACGAACTCGCCCGCGGCCCGGTCCTGCTTGCCGTAATCGAGGAAGTAGTTTTCGAGCGGCAGGGTACGCGCCTGCGAGCCGAGGCGCAGCTCGAGCGTCGCTCCGAGCGCGATCAGCGCCGGCGGGCTGTCGCCGATGGGCGATCCGTTGGCGATGTTGCCGCACACGGTCCCGGAAGCACGGACCTGGCGCGAGCCGATCCGCCGCCAGATCTCGCCGAGGTCCGGATCGATGCGGCGCATCGCGTCATGGGTGTCGGCGAAGGTCGCCCGCGCGCCCATCAGCACGCCGGCCGCCGCCTCTTCCACCCCCTCGAAATCGGCGACGCGGCCGGTCCAGATGATCTTCGGCAGATCACGCAACTGCTTGGTGACCCAAAGCCCCACATCGGTTCCGCCGCCGACGAGCGTTGCCTCGGGATGGGCCGCATAGAGACGCGCCAGTGCGTCGAGCGTCGCGGGTGCCGCGAAAAACCGATCGTCCGCACCGCTCATGACGTCAAGCCCGTCGTCGAGCCCCTGAAGCCGCGCGACCGTCTCGCTCGCGCGCGCCGAAAAGGCGTCCTGAGCCGCGTCGAAACACGCATCCATCGCCGCATCGACGATGGGACGGTAACCGGTGCAGCGGCACAGGTTCCCGGCGAGCCAGTCGGTCACCGTCCGGCGCGAGGCCGCAACGCCCTCCGCGTGATAGAGCGTGAACAGGCTCATGACGAAGCCCGGCGTGCAGAAGCCGCATTGCGAGCCGTGGTGCGCGACCATCGCCTCCTGTACCGGGTGCAGACGCTCGTCCTGCACGAGATCCTCCACGGTGACGAGTTCGGTCCCGTCGATCTGGCCGAGGAAGAGGATGCAGGAATTGACCGCCGAATAGACAAGCCGGCCGTTCACGAGGCGGCCGAGCGCGACCGTGCAGGCCCCGCAGTCGCCCTCGCCGCAGCCTTCCTTGGTGCCGGTCAGCCCGCGCCGCAGGCGCAGGTAGTCGAGAACGGTCTCGGTCGGTCCCGCGTCGCCGATCTCGATGACGCGCCCCTGGTGCAGGAAGCGGATCGTATCGCGCATGGCCTAGCTCCCCCGGTAGGTTGAATAGCCGAAGGCCGAGAGCAGAAGCGGGACGTGATAGTGCGCGTCCGCGTCGGCAATGCCGAAGCGCAGCGGAACCACGTCGAGGAACGCCGGCTCGCTCAGCGCCGCGCCTGTTCCGCGCAGGTAGTCGCCAGCCTCGAAGCGCAGTTCGTAGACGCCCGGCACAAAGTTGTCGCCCTCCAGAAGCGGTGCATCGACACGCCCGTCGGCATTGGTTGTCGCGCTCAGGATCCGGGACGCTTCCGGCATCGCGCCAGGCGTCACCCGCCAGAGGGAAAGCGCAAGTCCCGCGGCCGGCTTGCCCAGCGTCGTGTCGAGCACATGTGTGGTCAGTCGTCCCATGATCCGTCCCATCGATCCGCCGTGCTTCCTCGGTCCCGGATTCGGTTTCCGCACGCCGCCGAACCGGATCTGGCGGAGGTGACCGGTTCGCTGAGCGTTTGGCAAGCACGCCTTGAAAGTGTGCAACACTCGCAGGCCCGCGACCAGAACAGAATCTCGCCTCCTATGATGCCGGATCGGCATCACTTTGGGAAAGGCGCTCTCCGATCGCGCTCACAGCATGGTCGAAAAACGCCTTCGCCGCATGGCCAAGCCCTCGGTGGGATGAGGTCAGGATACCGAAGCGGTTGCGCCGCAGGTCGACGTCCGCGAGCGGGCGAAAGACCAGCGTGCCGGCGGCAAGCTCACCCTCGAGCCCAAGCACGGTCTGGAAGGCGATGGTGCCATCGTCGAGCGCCAGCGACTTCATCAGCCGCAGCGAATTGGTCTCGACGAAGGCCTCTCCGGCAAGATCGCGCTCGCCAAGCGCGGCGTCGATACGCTTGCGCAGCGACAGCCCGCGCGAGGGCAGGCAGAACCTGTGGCGCAGGCAGTCGGCGAGGATCAGGCCGGCGCGTCCGGCCAGCGGATGATCTGGACGCATGATCGCGCCGATGGCGAGATCGCGGTGAAACGCCGTGCTGATGCGGGGGTCATTCGGCGGCTCGAAGCTGAAGCCGACATCCGTCTCGCCAGCGAAAAGCGCACGCGCCACGCCCTCGGCCCCGGTGAGCCGGACGTGCAGGTGAATGCCCGGAAACCGCTGGCGGAATGCCGAGATCACCGAGGGCACCAGCGTTTCCGCCAGACTTTCGACCGTGGTGACGTGCACCGAGCCGCGCTGCATTCCCGTCAGTGCGTCGAGGTCGCCGACGGTGGCCTCGAAGTCGGACAGCGTGCGCTGGACATGGGCGCGCAGCACCTCGCCGGCTGGCGTCAGCCGCACGCCACGCGCCAGCCGGTCGAAAAGCTCGTGCCCGAGCATCTGCTCCAGCCAGAGGATCTGCCGGTTGACGGCACTGGAGGCGACGTTGAGTTCGCGCGCGGCCGAGCGGATCGATCCCGACCGCGCGACGGCCGCGAAATACCGCAATGCCGGGCCGTGGAGATGGCGCGCGCGATCCATGGGTCCCTCCCCCGGCTCGGGCCGCGGCACGGCGATGTCTCGCCGCGCCGCGGGCGTCTGTCAGGGGATGAGAACCGTGCCGCCGGTGGTCTTGCGGCCTTCCAGGTCCTGATGTGCCCGCACCGCGTCGGCGAGCGCGTATTCCTGATTGACGGCGATCTTCACCGCGCCGCTGGAAACCATGTCGAAGAGGTCGTTGGCCGTCTCCTCGAGGTCGGCGCGCGAGGCGATATAGGTGAAGAGCGTCGGTCGGGTGGCGAAGAGCGAGCCCTTGGCCGACAGGATCGGCAGGCTGAAGTCCGTGATCGGACCCGATGACTGGCCGAAGGACACCCAGGTGCCGAGCGGCTTCAGACAGTCGAGAGAGCCTGGATAGGTGTCCTTTCCGACCGAATCATAGACCACGTCGCAGAGCTTGCCGTCGGTGATCTCGCGCACCCGCTCGACGAAGTTCTCCGTGCGGTAGTTGATCACATGGGTATAGCCGTTGCGGCGCGCCAGCTCGGCCTTCTCCTCGGAGCCGACGGTGCCGATCACCGTCGCACCGAGTTTCGCCGCCCACTGGCCGGCGATGAGGCCGACGCCGCCGGCGGCCGCGTGAAACAGCAGCGTCGTCGACGCGCTCACCCGGTAGGTGCGGCGCAGCAGGTAGCGGGCGGTCATGCCCTTCAGCATCATCGCCGCCGCGGTCTTGTCGTCGACGCCCTCGGGGATGCTCACCAGCCGGTCGGCCGCCATCACCCGCTCCTCGGCATAGGCACCAAGCGGCCCGGCATAGGCGACCCGGTCGCCCGGCGCCAGATGGGTGACGCCCTCGCCCACGGCGACGACGACGCCGGCGCCCTCGTTGCCGGGAATGAACGGCAGGCCGGCCGGCGCCGGATAGAGGCCGGAGCGGAAATAGGTGTCGATGAAGTTGAGGCCGACGGCGGTGTGGCGGATACGCGCCTCGCCGGGGCCCGGCGCCGGCACGTCGACCGTCTCGAAGCGCATCACCTCGGGCCCGCCCGTCTCATGCACCCTGATCGCTTGAACCATGTCTCTCTCCCTGAGGATGATCTTTCCGTGTGGGGCGGATCATGGGGCGGGCGGAGCGCCCCGGCAAGCCCTCAGAGGGATGCGGCAAGCGCTATCCGTTCAGCCGCTTGCGCCGGGCGGCGGCAAGAATGTTGATCGTCTCGACGCCGGCGGAGAAGGCCATGGCGAAATAGATGTAGCCGCGCGGGATATGGAATCCGAGACCGTCGGCGACCAGCGCCACGCCGATGAGCAGCAGGAAGGCCAGCGCCAGCATCTTGGTCGTGGGGTGCTTCTGCACGAAACCGGCTATGGGGCCGGAGGCGACGTACATGGCAATCATCGCCAGCACCACGGCGGCGACCATCACCTCGATGTGCTGTGCCATGCCGATGGCGGTGACGATGGAATCGACCGAAAAGACCAGATCGATGAGCACGACCTGGACGATCACGGCGGCAAGGCCGGCGGTCACCGCGCCGCCGTGCGCCTCGCTGTCGCCTTCGATGCCCTGATGGATCTCGTGGGTGCCCTTGACCAGCAGGAACAGCCCGCCGGCGAGAAGGATCAGGTCGCGCCATGAGAAGGGCTCGCCGAGAATCGTGAAGACGGGAGCCGTCAGCCCGATCAGGACAGTGAGAATCGACAGCAGCGCGATGCGGAAGACGAGTGCCAGGGCAAGGCCGATCTGGCGCGCGCGTCTGGCGTGTTTCTCGTCCAGACGGCTGACAAGCACCGAGATGAAGATCACGTTGTCGATGCCGAGCACGATCTCCATCACCGTCAGCGTGAGCAGGCTTGCCCACGCCTTCGGATCGTTCAGCAATTCAAGCATGAGGTTGCACCATCTGTCGCCGGCCGGTCGATCCGGCCGGGATCAGCGCAGTGCCTCGAGCCCCTGCTGAACGGCGGATACCAGGAGAAGATATAGGCTCGTTGCCGAAAGAAGCCACAGCACGGGTCCCTCGGCCGTCATACCGTCAGCGATGGCGATCCCGGCAGCCACGAACCACAACGCCGTCACCAGCAGGGTGAAGGGCCGCCAGCGGACAACGCGCACCGGATGGACGAAGCGGATCGGCGCGAAGGTCAGCGCGCACAGCGCGATGACGAAGATCACCGAGAATGTCTCCGACGGCGACAGCACCATCAGCCCGAAGACGACCATGTTCCACCCGGCGGGGAAGCCCTTGAAGGACCCGTCCGGCTGCTTCATGCCGTTGTCGGCGAAATACAGCGCGCCGGTGAAGACGACGAGCCCGCCGCAGATCCAGTTCCAGGGCGTGGACAGCATGTCGCTGCCGGCAAGCGCGAAGGCGGGGAGGAAGACATAGGTGGCGTAGTCGATGACGAAATCGAGCGACGCGCCCGACCATTGCGGCATGCGCCGGGCAATGTCGTAGCGGCGGGCAAGCGGGCCGTCGATGCCGTCGACCACCAGCGCGATGCCGAGCCAGACGAACAGCATGGCCCAGTCGCCCCGCGCCCCGGCCAGAAGCGCCAGCAGTGCAATGGGCGCGCCGAGCGCCGTCAGCACATGAATCAGGAAAAGGGGATGGGCGCTCTTCAGCGGGCCCGCGACTGCGGATTCCAGATCCGCCGATTTGCCCTTTGCCACAGGCTCAACCCCATCTTTCCCGTCGCAAGCAACGAGCGGTCGTGTCTACAGGAATAACGCCCTTCCTATGCCTTCAAGCCGGGCGGACTGCAACACGGCAGTTTGCGCAAGATGAAATTATCGCGCGCGCAGGCTTATCCGGCAAGAAGCACCCGTCCGGGCTCGGAGACGGCAAGAAGCGACAGGCCCCAGACAATCAGCACCACACCGATGGCGCGCGGCACCCAGACGTTGAACACGGTCTTCTCGATCGCCATCATCAGCCCGAGGATCGCGATCCAGAGCACGTTCATCACCCCGACGGCGAACATCACCGTCATCAGCGCCCAGCAGCACCCGAGGCACAGCAGCCCCTGCACGAGGCCGAGCCGGAACACCTCGCCAAGGCTTTCGTAGCGCCGGTCCATGGGAAACAGGATCGGCCGCTGGCAGCGGGCGAGACAGGCAAGCTTCGCCGGCGTGAACTGGTAGATGCCCGCGGCAACCAGCGTCGTACCGGCGAGCACCAGCGTCGCCGGCGCCATCATCGGCGTCATCAGGCGAAAGGCGGTGAGCCCGCCCTGCGCCACCGTCGCCACGACCGAATAGGCGATCCACATGGACAGATAACCGAGCGCCAGCGTCACCGTCGGCAGCACCCGCGCCCGGCTTGCGCGCATCGGCTGCGGCATCTCGGCGAAACGGGCAATCATCGGCGCCGCGCTCGGCAGCATCATCGCCAGCGACATCATCACCCACATCAGGAAGACGAGGCCGGCGTCGGCAAGGGAATAGGCGCTTGCCGCCGGCATTCCGAAGGTGGTCGCGCCCTCCGGCAGGCACAGCACGGCAAGGGCGGCACGCATGTCGGCGGGAAGGCCGTGGAACAGGTTGAAGCGGTTGAACGCCTCCATGCCGGGCCCGAGTTCGCCCATGTCCATCACCGGAACCATGGCGGCGATCATTCCGGCGAGATAGGCCCAGCCGGCAAGTGCCGCGACACCGATGGCGGCGAAGACCACAAGGCGCGGCCGGCGCGTTTCCCGCCGCATCAGCGTATCGCCCCGAGGACCGCCATCCTGCGTCATGTCGCTTCCGATCACTTGGCCGATCCCCCGTCCATCTCGCGGTTTGCGGTACCATCATCCCCGCCTGCACGGCTGGAGATAGCGCAAACCCCGGAAATACGGATCGGTTTTCATACAGATGCGACCATATGCGCCCGGCCGCCACTTGCAAATCGGAGCCGTCTGGCCATCTTGGTCTCACATATGCCCATGAGGCCTCCCGCGAGGCCGAGACGCCGGAGCCGAAGATGACTGAACGCAACGCGAGCGGAAATGAGACCGTCTTCGACGCGGTTGTCGTGGGCGCCGGGCCGTCGGGGCTGGCGATGGCGCTGCTTCTGGCGCGACACGGCTTCTCTACCGCGCTCGTTGCCCCGGACATGCCGGCGGACGACGACCGCACCACCGCGCTGCTGGAGTCGTCGGTCGAGATGCTGCGCGCGCTCGAGCTCTGGGACCGGATCGCCCCCTTCACCGCCGGCCTGCGCCACATGCGCATCATCGACGGCACCAACCGGCTGATCCGCGCGCCGGAGGTCGTGTTCGACGCCTCCGAGCTGAAGCTCGAGGCCTTTGGCTTCAACATACGCAACCGCGATCTCAACCGGGAGCTCGCCGCCGCCGCGGCGCAGCATGAGGGGCTGCAGCGCAGGAACGCGCGCTTTGTCGGCATGACGCTGGAAGGCGCTGCCGCGCAGGTCCGCCTCGACACGGGAGAGACGCTGACGGCCTCCCTGGTCATCGGCGCCGACGGGCGCGGCTCGCCGGTGCGCGCGGCGGCCGGGATCAAGGCGCGCGACTGGCGCTACCCGCAGGCCGCCCTCATCCTCAATCTCGACCACGACCTGCCGCACAATTCGCACTCCAACGAATTCCACACGCCGACCGGCCCCTTCACACTGGTGCCCCTTCCCGGCCGGTCCTCCTCTCTCGTGTGCGTGGAAAGCCCGGAGGGCGTTGAACGGCTGAAGGAGCTGGACGACGCCGCGCTGTCGGCCGAGCTTGAGCGGCGTGCCCGCTCCATCCTCGGCAAGATGCGCGTGTCCGGCGCGCGGCAGGTCTATCCGCTGGGTGGGCTGAGCGCGGAGCGGATGGGCCAGGCGCGCTGCGCGCTCGTCGGCGAGGCCGCCCATGTCTTCCCGCCCATTGGCGCACAGGGGCTCAATCTCGGCCTGCGCGACGTGGCGGCGCTGGGCGAGATCCTCGTCGCTGCCCGCCTGCGCGGCGAAGACCTCGGGGCCGATGCCGTGCTTGCGCGCTATGAGAAGGCGCGTCGGCCCGACATCGCCTCGCGCACCGCCGCCGTCGACCTGCTGAACCGCTCGCTGCTGAGCGACATGGTGCCGGTGCAGGCGCTGCGCAGCTTCGGCCTTTATGTCGCAAGCCGGGTGCCGCCGCTGCGACGGATGATGATGCGCGAAGGCATCGCGCCGATGCTCGCCCGGCCGAAACTGATGCGCGGCCTGTCGCTCGGCTGATCGGCCTCAGCCGTCCGGCGACGCCACCGACCGTCCACCCCGGAATGCCGGCGAGATCGGCAGGCTGAGCGCCGGCATTTCGACCTCTCCCGCAAGGGCGACACGGTCGAAAAGCCCGCGCTCGACGAAATGCGGGTCGGTGAAGGCCTGCTCCAGCGTTGCCACCGGGCAGGCGCAGCAGTCGGCCGCTGCAAGCAGCGGCGCCCAGTCGTCGGCGCAACGGGTGCGAAACCGCGCGCCGACACCGGCGATCGTCGCCGCCGGATCGGCCCGGTCGTCGCGCAGCGCTTCAGGCAGGTCGATTGCCTCGCACAGCGCCCGCCAGAACTTGTCCTCAAGCGCGCCGACCGCGATCATGCCGCTGTCCCCGGCGGCATAGAGCCGGTAGCGGGGCGATCCGCCGGTGAGCAGGTCCGCGCCGTTCCCCGGTGCCTTCCCCCTGGCGACGAGCTGGGCTTGCGCGAAGAGCGCGAAGGTGAACATCGCATCGCACATGGCGATATCGAGAGAGGTCCCCTGCCCGGTCCTTTGCCGTTGCAGAAGCGCCAGCAGGATGTTGATCACCGCCGGAAAGCTGCCGCCGGCGATGTCGGCGACCTGCACCGGCGGCAGAACCGGCGCGTCCGCGCTGCCGCAGGACAACGCCAGAAGCCCCGTCAGGGCCATGTAGGTGAGATCGTGCCCGGCCTCCCCGGCACGCGGCCCACTCTGGCCGAAACCGGTGATCGAGCAATGCACGAGACGGGGATTGGCAGACCGAAGCGCTGCCGCGTCGAGACCGAGCCGCGCCATCACCCCGGGGCGGAACTGCTCGACGACGACATCGGCGGACCGCGCCAGCTCCAGCACACGATTCCGGGCCGCCGGTGTCTTGAGATCCAGCTCGATCCGCTCCTTGCCGCGGTTGAGCATGGCATAGAGCACGCCCTTGCCGGACAGGCGCGGCGCGAAGAAGCGCATGTCCTCGCCGCCTGGACGTTCGATCTTGATCACCCGCGCGCCGGCCTCGGCCAGCATGAGCGTCGCCAGCGGCCCCGGCAGCAACGTGCTGAAATCGAGAACGGTGATTCCCTCAAGCGGTCTGTCGGTCATTGCCCCCCCAGGATGCCGCGCCCCTTCGCGGGGCCTTGCGGATCATCCTATCGGAAGCATGCCCTCGGTGATCAGGTAAATGAATGCGGAGACGGTGAGCGTCGACACGATGGTGCCGATCAGGATGGCGCTGGAGGCGCGCTCGACGTAGACGCCGTACTGTTGCGCGATGACGAAGACATTCGCCGCCGGCGGCAGACAGGCCATCAGCACCGCGGTCGCCACCCAGGCCGGATCGAAGCCGCCGACCCAGTTGAGCAGCAGCAGCACGATCACCGGGTGGATCACCAGCTTGACCAGCAGCACGACGGGCAGCTCCACCGGCACGCGCCCGAGCGGACGCTGCACGACGGTGACGCCCATCGCGAAAAGCGCGCAGGGCGCGGCGGCGTTGCTGAGGAAGGTCAACAGCGTGTCGAGCGCCTGCGGCGGCTCGAAGCGCACCGCAGCCGCCAGCACGCCGGCGATGGTCGCCAGGATGAACGGATGGGTGAAGATCCGCCGCAGCACGGTCAGCGCGGTCTTGAGCGGCGGTTCGTTGTCCGTGCCGGCCAGCGCCATCATCAGGGGCGCCAGCGTGAACAGCAGCATGTTGTCGAAACAGAAGATCAGCGCGGTTGGCACCGCCGCCGCCGGCCCGAGCACGGCAAGCGTCAGCCCCGGTCCCATGTAGCCGATGTTCGAATAGGAGCCGACGAGCGCCTGGATGGTCGCCTCGGGGATGTTGCCCTGCGAGGCGATCACGCCGAAGCAGAAGGCGATGGCAAAGGCGGAATAGGTCGAGAAGGTCGTCGCCGCGACATAACCGAGGTTGGTGAGCTCCTCGACCGGCGTCTTTGCCAGCAGGCGAAAAAAAAGCGCCGGAAGCGCGATGTAGACAATGAAGAACTGCATCCAGGCCATGCCTTCGGCCGGCAGCTTCTTCAACTTGCCCGCGGCGATGCCCAGAAAGATCAGGCCGAAGAAGGGCAACGCCAGCGAAACGACATTTTCCATCTGGTTCTCCGGAGATCAAAAAGCCCGTATGAGGCCCGAACGGCCACCAGCCGCGAAATGGAAGCGGCTCGCCCCGCATGTTGCCAAGGTGCCGGTGCTTGGGTAAGCACCGCAGGCCTATCCGGTTCGTCGGAACCGGTCAACGGCGTCGGGAAAAACTGCGGCACCCCATGAGATGGGTCGAGGACATCGGCTGAAATGACGAACGGCGACGGCAACACGGTCGCGGCAGAGCGGCTTCCGCTCCATCTGCGCCTGCGTCATGGCGCGGAGTGGCTGGCTCTCGCCGGTGCGCTCGCGCTGGTGCGTGTGGTTCCGCTCTCCGTCATGACAGGTTTCATGGGGCGGGCGTGGCGCCTGTTCGGACCGCTCAACAAGCGTCATCGCCGGGCCCTGCAGAACCTCGCCCGCGCCTTCCCGGAAAAGACCGACGCCGAGCGGGAGGCGATTGCCCGCGACATGTGGGACAATCTCGGGCGCATCGCCGCCGAGACACTGAGTCTTGACCGGCTCGTGGCCGACCCTGCCCGCTTCGACATCGACGTGGAAGCGGTGCGCGCCCATGTCGGCGACCGTGGCGCGGTCGTCGTCTCCATGCATTCGGGCAATTGGGAGATCGCGACGCTCGGCGGGCTTGCGGCCGGATGGGAGACCATCGGTCTCTACAAGCAGCTCAACAATCCGCGCTCCGAGGCGCTGCTGCGTGGCCTGCGCGAGCCGATCTATCCGGGTGGACTGCTGCCCAAGGGACACGAGGCCGCGCGCCGGTTGCTCTCGATGGTGCGCCGCGGCGGGCGCGCCGCCATGCTTGCCGACCTGCGCGACCGGCGCGGCGCGGTCTTCCCCTTCTTCGGCCATGATGCTTTCGCCACCACCTACCCCGCCTCCATCGCCTGCGCCGCCGGGGTGCCGCTCGTTGCCTGCCGGGTGCTGCGGCTTCCCGGCAACCGCTTCCGCATCACGGCGGAAGTGGTGGACGTGCCGCTGACCGGCGCGCGCAAGGCCGACGCGCTGGCGCTGACCCGCCGTTACCACGAGATCTTCGAGGGCTGGATCCGTGAGACCCCCGCCCAGTGGATGTGGATCATGCGCAAGTGGGTCTGAGCCCGCGGCAGGCCCACAGGCGGCCTCCCTTGGCCAAAGGATGACTTGAACGCAGGCACCTGTCCGGGCTTATATGCAGTGCAGCATGATCGCATCGGCGGTTCCTCCGGGAGCGGAGCCGCCCCGGCTCGCGATCCGCACGGGAGGACAGATTGAAGACACCACGCGCGTTCTACCAGCCGCTCGCCATCGGCGCGCCCGCCCCGCTTCGCGACCTTCCGGTCCGCCTGGAGCGCATGATCCATTTCGTCCCCCCGCATATCGAGAAGATGCGCGCCAAGGTCGCGGGCCTGATCCCGACGGTGGACGTGGTGCTGGGCAATCTCGAGGATGCCATCCCGGCCGACCAGAAGACGGCCGCGCGGCGCGGCTTCATCGAGATGGCACAGCAAAACGATTTCGGCTCCACCGGCCTGTGGACCAGGATCAACTGCCTGAACAGCCCCTGGGTGCTTGACGATCTGGTCGAGATCGTCGGCGAGGTCGGCGACAAGCTGGACGTGGTGATGTTGCCGAAGGTCGAGGGCCCCTGGGACATCCACTACATCGACCAGTTGCTGGCCCAGCTCGAGGCACGCTCCGGCGTGACGAAACCGATCCTCGTGCATGCGATCCTCGAGACGGCGGAGGGGGTGAAGAACGTCGAGGCGATCGCCACCGCGAGCCCGCGCATGCACGGCATGAGCCTCGGCCCGGCCGATCTCGCCGCCTCGCGCGGCATGAAGACGACCCGCGTCGGCGGCGGGCATCCCGACTATGCGGTGCTGGCCGACGCAGGCTCCACGGACACCGCGCGGCCGATGTTCCAGCAGGACCTGTGGCACTACACGGTGGCGCGCATGGTCGATGCCTGCATGTCGGCGGGCATCAAGGCCTTCTACGGCCCGTTCGGGGATTTCTCCGATTCGGATGCGTGCGAGGCCCAGTTCCGCAATGCGTTCCTGATGGGCTGCGTCGGCGCCTGGTCGCTGCATCCCAGCCAGATCGCCATCGCCAAGCGCGTCTTCAGCCCGGAGCCGGCGGAAGTCGCCTTCGCGCTGCGCATCCTGGAGGCGATGCCCGACGGCAGCGGCGCGGTGATGATCGATGGCAAGATGCAGGACGACGCGACCTGGAAGCAGGCGAAAGTGATCGTCGATCTGGCCAGGACCGTGGCCGAACGCGATCCGGACATGGCAGCCGCCTACGGGTTGTGAGACGGCGCGCCTGGCGCTGCGGGCTTGTAAACCATCTGTTGAAAGCGTATGCGCTAGGCTCGTTTTTCACTGACAAAGGGGCGTCGGCGGGACGAACTCGCCGCCACCCGAACGGGTTTTACACGCAATGCGTACCGCGAAATTCATGATCGGCCAGATTGTCCGGCACCGGGTCTTTCCGTTCCGCGGGATCATCTTCGACGTCGATCCCACCTTCTCGAACACCGAGGAATGGTGGGACGCGATCCCGTCTGACGTGCGTCCCGACCGCGACCAGCCCTTCTATCACCTGCTCGCCGAGAACGCGGAGACGGAATACGTCGCCTATGTCTCCGAACAGAACCTCGTCGAGGACGATACCGGCGAACCGGTGCGCCATCCGCAGGTCGACGAGATCTTCGAGCAGCAGGCCGATGGCTCCTACCTTCCCCGCGACGTGGAGCTTCACTGAAGCGCCTGCCATGCGGCGCAGCCATCGGGCCCAGGCGTCACGCTTTGCCAAACGCCAAAACAAAGAAGCCGCCGGATCGCTCCGGCGGCTTCTTTCGTTCGCGGACGACGTTGGGCGCTTATTTGCCCGCGTCGGTCGCTTCCTTCTGCTTGTCGATAAGCTTCTGGCGCGCTTCCTCGGCCCGCTTCTGAAGCTCCGACTGGAGCTGCTGCTGCTTCTGCTGCAGCGCGGCCGCGTCGATCGGCGCCCCGTCATAGACCTTGGTGAAGCCGGTCAGCGTGAGCTGGAAGGGAACCTGCTTGGCCTGCTGGTTCAGCGTGGTCAGGATCAGGTTGCCGCCCTTCTTGAGCGAGGCGATGAACTCATCCTCGATCACAAGCTCGGAATAGCAGGCGTTCGGGAAGCAGATGCCGTACTTGGCTTCGCTCTGCTTGCCGGTGTCGATCTGCACGCGCAGGCCCGGCTGGATCAGCATTCCCGGCGGCACCGCGATCAGCAGCGTCTTGCGGGCCTCGCCGGCGATCTCGCGCACGGCGACGGAAGCGAGGAACTGCCCGGTGTCGGTGCGCAGCTCCTGCGTCACGACGCAGATTTCCTTCTTGGACTGCGGATCCGTATTGCAGATCTTCACCCACGGCGTATCCGCCGGCGGCTCGACCGTGGTCTGCGCGCTGGCACCGGTCACGGCAGCCAGCACGGCGGCCGCGGCAAGCGACACCCCGACGAGGCCATTCTTGAAAATGTCAGCCATACAATGCGTCCCTACGTCCATGATCTCGGTTCGGCGCCGGCCGTAGCCGGCACGCCGGAATTCTGTCGCGGCTCTCCCGCTCGACCCACAGGCCACCGTCGCTCTCCCCTGTGAGGGCGGAATGCGGCGACACCTAGGCCCGTGCGGTCCCGGGCGGCATCTTTACAGCGTTGCTGCGCAAATATCCAGAAAGAGCCACACTATCCTTGCAGTCGTCGATCCGACCGGATGCGACAGCCTCACCCTGTTGCGCAAATGTATCACCTTCGTGCATCCGGGATGTTGAGGGTGTGTTAACCATAGCAAAGCAATTGCGCGCTAAGAATGGTCACATGACTGCGAAGATGCCGAAACCGATTCTCACTCCCCTCGCCCGTGGCCTGCGCAAGGCGGCTGTCGCGGCACTGTGCCTTGCCGCCATCGCCGACGCATCGGCCGTGCGCGCCGAGGAAGACGTACCCGCGCGCCACGGCATCGCCATGCACGGCGAACCGGCCCTGCCCGCCGATTTCTCCTATCTGCCCTATGCCGATCCCGACGCGCCCAAAGGCGGTTCCGTGACCTATGGCGTCCAGGGCACCTTTGACAGCCTCAACCAGTTCATCGTCCAGGGTGGCACGTCGTCGGGGCGCGGAATTCGCGACGACGACTATGGCGCGCTCGTCATCGAGAGCCTGCTCGATCGCAACAAGGACGAGGCTTTCTCGCTCTACGGGCTGCTCGCCGAAAGCGTGCGCATGCCGGATTCGCGCGACTGGATCGAATTCACGCTGAACGAGAAGGCCCGCTTCTCCGACGGCACGCCGGTCACCGTAGAGGACGTGATCTTTTCCTTCGAGATCCTGCGCGACAAGGGCCGACCGCATTTCCGCTCCCGCTATGCGCGAATCACGAAGATGGAGAAGACCGGCCCCCGCAGCATCCGCTTCACCTTCGTGAACGGTGACGACCGCGAGCTGCCGCTTCTCGTCGGCCTGTCGCCGATCCTGGCGAAGCACACCATTGATCCCGAGACGTTCGACCGCAGCACTCTGACGCCGCCGGTCGGTTCGGGCCCCTATGTGATCGAGAAAGTCGACGTCGGCAACGCCATCACCTACCGCCGCAATCCCGACTACTGGGCCAGGGACCTGCCGATCCGCAAGGGCCTCTACAATTTCGACCAGGTCCGGATCGAGTATTTCCGCGACGAGAACAGCCTGTTCGAAGCCTTCAAGAAGGGGATCGTGTCGCTGCTGCCGGTCCCTGATCCCGCGCGCTGGATGACGGCGCTCGACTTTCCCGCCGTCGCCAGTGGCGATGTGATCAAGGAAGGCTTCAAGCTCGGCACGCCGGCTGGAATGCAGGGCTTCGTCTTCAACACCCGCCGCCCGATCTTTGCCGACGTGCGCGTGCGCCGGGCGCTCGCCATGCTCTTCGATTTCGAGTGGGTGAACCGCAACCTCTACTACGGGCTCTATCAGCGCACCGGCGGCTATTTCGACAATTCGGTGCTCTCCTCGCTCGGCCGCCCGGCAAGCGAGGGTGAGCGCATGCTGCTTGGCAAGCACATCGAGGAGATCGATCCAGACGTGCTGGCGGGAACCTGGAAGCCGACGCAGGCGGACGGTTCAGGACGCGACCGAAAGGTGCTGCGCGCCGCCGTGTCGCTGCTCGCGGAGGCCGGCTACACCATCGACGGCAAGACCATGCGCGGGGCCGACGGCACGCCGCTTGCCTTCGAGATCCTGACCGCGACGCCGGACCAGGAGCGGCTGGCCCTCGCCTACCAGCGCACGCTGCGCCTCGTTGGCGTGCAGGCATCGATCCGCTCCGTCGACGGCGCCCAGTATCAGCGTCGCCGCCAGACGTTCGACTTCGACATGGTGATGAACGTCTGGCTCGTGTCGCTGTCGCCGGGCAACGAGCAGCGCTACCGCTGGAGCAGCGATGCCGCCGGCCAGGACGGGTCCTTCAACTATGCGGGTGCGAAAAGTCCGGCGGTCGATGCCATGATCGACGCGCTGCTTGCCGCGCGCGACGCGGAAGGCTTCACCGATGCGGTGCGCGCCTTCGACCGCGCGCTGATCTCCGGCGCCTATGTGGTGCCTCTGTTCCATCTGCCCGAAAAGTGGGTGGCACGATGGAAAGACATCATGCGTCCCGATGCGCAGTCGCTGTCCGGGCCGCGTTTTGAAACCTGGTGGTCCGCCAAGAGCGGTTGAACGTTGTGGATGTAATGACATGATCCTCACGCCCCTGAAGACGATCGAGGCCCACCAGCAGAGCGGTATCTGGGGGCGCGTCACGCTCGACACCCTGTTCCGCAAGACCGCTGCCGGCCACCCGGACAGGCTCGCGTTGTGCGATCCCGAGGGCCCGGGGATGCGCGCCACCGCGAGCCCCGGCCGCAAGCTGACCTATGCCGAGGCCGATGCCGAGATTTCGCGGCTCGCCGCCTTCTTCGGCGCCGTGGGGATGTCGCCGGACAGTGTCGTCGGGCTGCAGAGCGCCAATTCGGTCGATGCGGTGATCGCGCTTCTTGCCGCAGTCCGCGCCGGGCTCGTCGTCGCGCCGCTGCCACTGTACTGGCGTCAGAAGAACGTGCTGGAGGCGCTGACCCGCGCCGGCGCGCGTGCGCTGATCGCCGGCGACAGCTTCGGCGGACGCAGCCTCGGGCATGAGGCCCGCGACGCGGCCGCCGAGCTCTTTGCCCTGCGCTTCGTTTTCGGACTGGGCAGCAATGTCGCGGACGGCCTGATGGAACTCGGCAACGTGCTTGACGAGCTTCCCGGCGACATCGGCGAGGTCCAGGGCCGGCGCGGCACGGACGCGGCCGACCATGTCGCCACGCTGACCTGGACGCGCTCGACCAGTGGCGAGCCCCTGCCCATCGCCCGCAGCCACAACCAGTGGATCGCCGCCGGGCTGATGCCCTTCCTCGAGCTGTCGCTGCCGCAAGCCCCGGTGATCGTGCAGCCCTATGCGCTGACCGGCATGGCCGGCCTCGGTGCGGGCCTCGTCCCCTGGCTGCTGAGCGGCGGCACCTTGCATCTGCATCACCCGGGCTCCCTGCGTCGGCTTGCGGCCCATGCCGATGCGGTCAAGGCCGATCTCGTGCTCTGTCCCGGCGCGCTGGTGCCGGCCTTCGAGCGCCGGCTCGACAGCGGATCGTGCCGCATCGTCGCGGTCTGGGGTCCGAATTCGGCCTCGCCCGTGCCGCACAACACCAACCGCGACCTGGTCGATCTTCACGTCATCGACGAATTTGCCATGATCGCGCGACGGCGCGAGGGCAGTTCGCTGCCGCGGCCCATCCTGCCCGGGCGCATCGGCTCCCCCTCGACCGCGCCGCAGGGGCCAGCACTTCTCGAGATCGATCTCGACACGGAAACCGCGCCTTCGACACTGAAGGTGCGCGGCGCCATGGTTGCCGATTCCGCCTGGCCGGCCTGCAAGGTCCGCATTCCCACGGACAAGGCCGGCTTCGTCGACACCCTGCTGCCCGTGCGCCAGAACGAAAACGGCATTTGCGGCCTCGGCATCCCGGGAAGCAGCGCGCCGGGCATCGGCTCGCTCCCCGCCGTCGATGCGCTCTATTCGGCCTTCCCGGGCGTCCGCGAGGCGGCCGCCTTTCTCGTCGAGGACGGGATCCTCGGCGCGAGACTTTATGCCGCGCTCGTTCCCCAGCCCGGTCTCATCCTGGATGTCGAGGGCTTTTTCGCCTTCCTCGAGGCGGAGCATGCCGGCCTTGCCGAAATCCCGCACCGGGTGCTGGCGCTGCGCTCGTTGCCGCGCACCGAGACGGGCAAGGTCGACCGCGAGAGCCTCGCCGACCGGCTGGTCAACCCGTTACGCTCCGCCGTGGCATGATGCCGATGGCGGAGGGGACGAGAGATGCAGTTGCAAGCGTGAGCGCACCGGCGATCGCGGTCGACGGCGGTGGCGCGGGCGATGCACTGCGCACGCTCTTGCAGGCAGCCCTGCCCCAGGGGCTCCTTCTCGACACAAACGGCGCGCTGGCGCGCTTTCGCGATCTGGGCGTGGTGCCCGACGCGGTGGTCACAACCGCGCCGCAAACGGCCGACGCGCCGATGTCCGTGCTCGTGCGTCATGCTCGGGCGGCCGGGTCCATGCTCCCGGTCATTGCCGTCGCACAGGCCGGCGCGCTCCCCGTGTGCCAGCCGCACATCGATACAGCGGTGGATCCCGACTGCCCACCGGAGCGGCTTGCCTGGCGGATCGGGGAAACACTGCGGCTTTCCGTGCGCCTGGAAGAGGCCCTGCTTCGCCGGATCGCCTTCGGCAGTGGTTTTGCAGGCCCCCGTCATCCCTGCGTGTCGCACGCCGGAGCGACGGTTCTTATCCATGGCGACGGCCAGCGCCTCGGCCTCGCGCTCGCCGAACACGGCAGCCGGGTTGCGACGCAGGGGGCCTTCAGCGTCGCACAGGTGCATGAGCAGCTTGCCCAAGGTGGCGTCTGCGCGCTGCTGATCGATGCGCCATGCGCGCGGACGATTGATCTCGTCGCAGCGCTGCGTCGCGACCCACGCCATGTCTCGCTTGCGATCCTCGCTCTTGCCACGCCGGGCGAGGAGGCGCAGGAGATCCACCGCGCCGGGGCGAGCGACGTTCTCTCCCGTGCCGCTCCGGCCGCCGCGATCGCCGCGCGCCTGTCGCTGTTGCTGCGTTCCGGCGTTCGGCGCAGCCTCTCCTCCGCCCGGCTCGAGCGGTTCCGCGAGGCCGTTCTCGTGCGTGACGCCGAACTCGACGCGACCTGCTACGCGGACTATCTCAAGCGACTGAGCCGCGCGCTCGCGGTGCGCGGGCGCAGACCCGTCGTTGTTCGCCTTAAGGACGTGCACGCCGGACCGCGCCATCTCGCCCTGGCCAATGACGATGCCTTCGAGCGGGTGCCGCAAAGCCCGGTGCTCTCCACCGCGCTTGCCGCATCGCGCGACGAGGATTTTATTGCTAGGGTGGAGCAAATGGGCGAGCTCGCGGTGCTGCGCGACGAGGAAGCGCTTGCCGCGTTCCGCCGCAGGGTCGCTGGCATTGTCGAACGAACCAGTTTCACCTGAATGCCCGCACCCGGCGGGCGAGCCATCATGGAGACCGCCCGCATGGACGCAGCCCCCACGCCGGATCCGATGCCGATCGACGTCATTTCGGACGTGGTCTGCCCCTGGTGCTTCATAGGCAAGCGTCGGCTGGACAAGGCGCTGCAGAGCCTGCCCGACATTCCTGTCGCCGTGCGCTGGCAGCCGTTCCAGCTCGACCCGACGATCCCGCGCGAGGGCAAGGACCGGCAGGTCTATCTGATGGAGAAATTCGGCAGCCCCGAGCGCATCGAGGCTCTCCATGCGCCGCTTCGCGAGGCCGGCCTGCGCGAGGGCATCCCCTTCGCCTTCGAAAAGATCACCTCCTCGCCCAACACGCTGGACTGTCACCGGCTCATCCTCTGGGCGCGGGCGGAGAACGCGCAGTCGGCGATGGTCGAGCGGCTGTTCCAGCTCTATTTCATTGAAGGCGCCGACCTCACCCGCCCCGAAACGCTGGTGAAGGCGGCGGATGACGCGGGACTGATGTCGGATCTCGTCGCCGAGTTGCTCGGCACGGACGCCGATCACGAGAAGATCGCGCGGGACCTCGAAAAGGCCCAGGCCATCGGCGTGACCGGCGTGCCCTGCTTCATCATCGACGAGCGCTTCATGGTCGCCGGCGCGGAAAAGCCCGAGACGCTGGCCGCCGCGATCAAGCATGCGTATGAGACGAAGACGGGGTGAGTGAAGGGCTCAAAGCGGCTCTTCCACTCCTGCAACGTGGCGGATGGTGCCGGCGACGAACCGCGCCGCCGCCGTTTCTGACGGCCTTTGACCGCGGCTGACCAGTGCCGCGCCCCGGATCGACCTCAGTTCAAAAAACGGAAAAGCCCAAGACAAAAGCCGCCGGATCGCTCCGGCGGCTTCGTGACGTTCGTGAAGATGTCGCAAGGGGCGCGATGCGCCTCCCCCTCACCCCTTCAGGATGCTGCGCCCCGCGTAGCGGGCCTGCGTGCCGAGCTCTTCCTCGATGCGGATGAGCTGGTTGTACTTGGCGAGCCGGTCGGAGCGCGCAAGCGAGCCGGTCTTGATCTGCCCGCAGTTGGTGGCGACCGCCAGATCCGCGATGGTGCTGTCTTCCGTCTCGCCCGAGCGGTGAGACATGACGGCCGTGTAGGCGGCCTTGTGCGCCGTATCGACCGCGTCGAGCGTTTCCGTCAGCGTGCCGATCTGGTTGACCTTGACCAGGATCGAGTTGGCGACGCCCTTGGCGATACCCTCGCGCAGACGCGTCGAATTGGTGACGAAGAGATCGTCGCCGACAAGCTGGCACTTGCTGCCGACGAGATCCGTCAGCGCCTTCCAGCCGGCCCAGTCGTCCTCGGCCATGCCGTCCTCGATCGAGATGATCGGGTAGCGGTTGACGAAGTCCGCCAGATAGGCGGCCATCTCGTCCGGGCCGAGCAGCTTGTTCTCGCCGGCTAGGTTGTACTTGCCGTCCTTGAAGAACTCGGTCGAGGCGGCGTCGAGCGCAAGGAACATGTCCTCGCCCGGACGGTAGCCGGCCTTCTCGATGGCCTTCATCACGAAGCCGATGGCCTCGTCGGTGGAGCCGATGTTCGGGGCGAAGCCGCCCTCGTCCCCGACGTTGGTGTTGTGGCCGGCGTCCTTGAGCGCCTTCTTCAGCGTGTGGAACACCTCCGCGCCCATCCGCACGGCCTCGCCGATGGTCTCGGCACCGACGGGCATGATCATGAATTCCTGCACGTCGATCGGATTGTCGGCATGGGCGCCGCCGTTGATGATGTTCATCATCGGAACCGGCAGCACACGGGCGCCGGTGCCCCCGACATAGCGGTAGAGCGGCAGGCCGGAGGAATTGGCCGCCGCCTTGGCGACGGCGAGCGACACGCCGAGGATGGCGTTGGCGCCGAGGCGCGCCTTGTTCTCGGTTCCGTCGAGGAGGATCATCGCCTCGTCGATCTGGATCTGCTCCTCGGCATCGAGACCGCCGATGACGTCGAAGATCTCGCCGTTGACCGCGTCCACCGCGTTGCGGACGCCCTTGCCCAGATAGCGGGAGCCGCCGTCGCGCAGCTCGACCGCCTCATGCGCGCCGGTGGAGGCACCAGAGGGAACGGCCGCGCGGCCGAAGCCACCGTCCTCGAGAAGCACGTCGACCTCGACGGTCGGATTGCCGCGACTATCCAGGATTTCCCGGGCTTTGATATCGACAATTGCGGTCATTCTCGTCTCTCCTGCAAACAGGCTGGCTGACTGGCGGCGGTGGCTGGAGCGGACCGGAACGGTCCTGCGTCGTTGCAGCTGGAAGCGGTGTCGAAAGTCGACGACCGCGCTTTTAGCCGAGGCGGTGGGAAAGGGAAAGGTGCTCAGAGCGCGCGTGAACGCGACTTTGCCACCTTGTCGAATTCAATCAGATCCTGAAGAAGATCCTTCAAGTTCTTGAGATGAATCATGTTCGGGCCATCGCTAGGGGCGTTATCCGGGTCGTCGTGCGTCTCCAGGAAGAGGCCGGCGATGCCGACCGCCACGGCCGCGCGCGCCAGCACCGGCACGAACTCGCGCTGGCCGCCGGTCGAGCCGCCCTGCCCACCCGGCTGCTGCACGGAGTGGGTCGCGTCGAAGATCACCGGCGCGCCGGTCTGCGCCATCACCGGCAGGCCACGCATGTCGGACACCAGCGTATTGTAGCCGAAGGAGGCGCCACGCTCAGTCAGGAGCACGTTGGAATTACCCGACTGCACGACCTTGTCGACGACGTTCTTCATGTCCCAGGGCGCCAGGAACTGGCCCTTCTTGACGTTGACCGTGCGCCCGGTCTCCGCCGCGGCGACGAGAAGGTCGGTCTGCCGGCACAGGAAGGCCGGGATCTGGAGGATGTCGACCACTTCCGCCGCGATGCCGCATTGCTCGGGCGCGTGCACATCGGTCAGCACCGGCACCGAGAACTTCTCGCGGATCTCGGCGAAGACAGGCAGCGCATCGGCCAGGCCGACGCCGCGCCGCCCGGAGAGGCTGGTGCGATTCGCCTTGTCGAAGGACGCCTTGAAGACGAGACCGAGACCGAGTTCGGTGGCGATGGCGTGCACCGCCTCGGCCATCTCGAGCGCATGCGCGCGGCTTTCCATCTGGCAGGGTCCGGCGATCAGCGCGAAAGGCGCGGTCTGCGAGAACGTGACATTGCCGACGGTGACGGTCGAATTGCAGCTTGTGGCCATTGCGGCTGGCGCTCCGTGTCTTGCCGCGCGGGGGCGCGGCACCCTGACTTTCCCCGTTCGTTGAGTAGTCCCCCGCGCCGCGAGGTGCAAGCGCTGACCGCCCTGCGCGTGCCGCAATGCAACCGTCAGCTTGGTTCCGCGTTCTATTCAGGCTAGACAGAGTTGCCTGTCGGCGCCCACCCAAGAACGTTGGCACTCAACGGACCGGAAGAGATAATTCATGCAGAAGAAGCGTATTCGAAAGGCTGTTCTCCCCGTCGCCGGGCTTGGAACGCGCTTTCTCCCGGCGACGAAGGCACTGCCGAAGGAAATGCTCACCATCGTCGATCGTCCGATCATCCAGTATGTGGTCGACGAGGCACGGGCGGCCGGCATCGAGCACATCGTCTTCGTCACCGGACGCAACAAGCACGTCATCGAGGACCATTTCGACATTGCCTATGAGCTCGAGGATACGCTGAAGGCGCGCAACAAGGCCGGCGCGCTGAAGCTTCTGGAGGCGATCCGCCCGATGCCGGGCACCACCAGTTTCACGCGCCAGCAGGAGCCGCTCGGCCTCGGCCACGCGATCTGGTGCGCGCGCGACATCATCGGCGACGAACCCTTCGCCATCCTCTTGCCGGACATGCTGATGAAATCCGCGCCGGGGTGCTTGTCGGAAATGGTTGAGGTCTACAACGCCAACGGCGGCAACGTGATCTCGGTCGAGGCCGTGCCCGAGGACCAGACCCACAATTACGGCATTGTCGACATCAAGGGCTCCCAGACCGACAGGACCTTCTCCATCACCGGCATGGTCGAGAAGCCCGCGCCGGGCGCCGCACCGACGAACCTCTTCATCAACGGACGCTACATCCTGCAGCCGGAGATCTTCGAGCTGCTGGAGAATCAGGAGACGGGCGCCGGCGGCGAGATCCAGCTCACCGATGCGATGCTCGCGCTGATGGGAAAGCAGACCTTCACCGGTTTCCGCTTCCAGGGCGAGACCTACGATTGCGGCTCCAAGTCCGGCTTTCTCGCCGCCAACATCGCCTTCGCGCTGGAGAACGAGGAACTGGCGAGCGAACTGCGTCCACTGCTCAAAGCCTTGCTCGACGCCTGACGAACAGGGCTTGCACCTCCCTCCCCGATCGGAGACACAGAGCCACCGATTGCCGCCGGCGGATGCCCCGTCGGCGGACCGACAGGATAAGAGATGCGCAAGCTGCTTGTGACCGGTTCGGCCGGATTTATCGGTTTCCACCTCTGCCAGAGGCTCTTGCGGGACGGCTGGCACGTGATCGGGCTCGATTGCGTGAGCCCCTATTACGACCCGGCCCTGAAGGAAGCCCGGCTCGCGATCCTCAACGCCAACAACCATTTCAGCGAGGCACGGATCTCGCTGGAAGACCGTGACGCGGTCATGGAGCTGATGGCGCGCGAGAAGCCGGAACGCATCATCCATCTCGCCGCGCAGCCGGGCGTGCGCTATTCGCTCGACGAGCCGCAGGCCTATGTGGACGCCAATGTCACCGGCTTCCTGACCATCCTCGAGGCGGCCCGCCGATACACGGTCGACCATGTGGTCTTCGCCTCGACCTCCTCCGTCTACGGTCTGGACGGGGCGATGCCGCTGTCCGCCCACCGTGGCGGCAACCACCCGATCTCCCTCTATGCCGCGACGAAGAAGGCGAATGAGGCGATGGCCCATTCCTATGCCCACCTCTTCGGCATTCCGCTGACCGGCCTGCGCTTCTTCACCGTCTATGGCCCCTGGGCGCGGCCGGACATGGCGCTCTACAAGTTCACCCGGGCGATCCTTTCCGGCGAGCCGCTCGACATCTACAACAACGGCCAGATGGTGCGCGACTTCACCTATGTCGACGACATCGTCGAAGGCATCGTCAGGATCGCCGACCGCCCGGCGGCGGTGAACGCGGACTGGAACCCGGACGTGCCCGACCCGGCATCGAGCGGCGGCGCGCCCTACCGAATCTTCAACATTGGCAATTCGGAGCCGGTCGAGCTGCTGCGCTATGTCGATGCCATCGAGAAGGCCTGCGGCGTGGAAGCCGTCCGCAACTACATGCCGCTGCAGCCGGGCGATGTGCTGGCCACCTGGGCAGATGTCGACGATCTGGCCGAGGCAACCGGCTTCCGGCCAAAGACCAGCGTCGAGGACGGCGTGCAGGCCTTCGTCGACTGGTATCGGGATTTCTACAAGGTCTGAAGCGCTTCTCCCGCGGACGAAAACACGCAAAAAGGCGGGCCCAGTTGCCCGCCTTTGTCGTTTGGCCTGCCCGCGTCCCGCTGCTGCCTGCGCACTTCAACCCTTGCCCTTGGAGGACTTTTCCTCCTTGGCGCGCTGGAAGCGGGCCTTGAGGGATGCGCCGCGACCTTCCTTGGTCGTTTGCCGCGCGCGGCCGATGACGAGCGCGTCGGCCGGCACGTCCTGCGTCACGGTTCCTCCGGCCGCCAGGTAGGCGCCGTCGCCGATGACCAGCGGCGCCACCAGCGTCGAATTGGACCCGACGAAGACGCCAGCGCCGATGTCGGTGTGATGCTTGAGGAAGCCGTCATAGTTGCAGGTGATCGTGCCTGCGCCGATGTTGGCGTTCGCTCCCACCCGCGCATCGCCGATGTAGCTCAGGTGGTTGACCTTGGCGCCATCCTCGACAGTGGCGTTCTTGATCTCGACGAAATTGCCGATATGCGCGCCCGCGCCGATGACTGCTCCCGGACGAAGGCGGGCGTAGGGCCCCATCGTCGTGCCCGCGCCGACGCTGGCCTGCTCCAGATGCGAAAAGGCGCGAATGGTCACCCCGTCGGCCACCGTGACGCCGGGGCCGAAGACCACATTCGGCTCCACCGTCACATCCTTGCCGAGGACCGTGTCATGGGAGAAGAACACGGTTTGAGGGGCAATCAGTGTCGCGCCGTCGTCCATCGCCGCGCGCCGGGCGCGGGTCTGGAAGTCGGCCTCGACGTCGGCGAGCTGCGCACGGGTGTTGATGCCCTGCACCTCCGCCTCCTCCGCCGTCTCGCTGGCGACGGAAAGGCCGAGACCTCGGGCAATTTCGACCGCGTCCGTGAGATAATATTCGCCGTTGGCGTTGTCGTTGCGCACGCTGTCCAGGATCTCGGCGAAACGCGCGCCGCGGAACGCCATGATGCCGGAATTGCAGAAGTCGACCCGCCGCTCGGCGTCACTCGCGTCCTTCTCCTCGCGGATCGCGACGAGCGCGCCGTCCTTCTCCAGGAGCCGGCCGTAGCCGGTCGGATTGCGCGCGCGAAAGCCGAGCACCACGAGATCGGCGCCTTCCTCGAGCCGGGCGCCGATACGGGCGATCGTCTGCGGGCGCACCAGCGGCGTATCGCCGAAGAGCACGAAAATCTGCTCCGGCAGGGGCTCGTAGGCGGGGCGCGCGGCAAGAGCGGCATGGGCGGTGCCGAGCCGGTCGGTCTGTTCGTGGCAGGTGGCGGCAGGCGCAAGGCGCGCCACCTCCTGGCGCAGCTCCGCCATGTCCGGACCGACAACGACCGCGATCCGCGTCGCCTCGGCCGCTGCCAGCGCCTTCATCACATGACCGACGAGCGAGAGGTTTGCGACCTCGTGCATCACCTTCGGCCGCGCGGACTTCATGCGGGTGCCGAGGCCGGCGGCCAGAACGATGGCAAGACGGGTCGGTGCGGACATGAAAACCTCGCGCTGGTGGAACGTCGGGACTGTCTTCGGCACCCCGCGTCCCAGCGTCAAGTCCCGAGGCGGCGGACCGGCCAATTTTCCGGATCTATCGCCATGCTCCGATTTGGGCTATGGCTTGCATCTGCCTTAAGTTTCACGATGTCGAATATAATATCCGGGGGGAATGATGACCACGCGTGACGTCTCGCAGGGCGAGGCCGAGGGAAACGAGTCCTGGCTTGCGCATTTCCCGGTGACCTTCTTCGCCGTCGTCATGGGGCTTTCCGGCCTGACGCTGGCGACACATCGCATCGAGCTGAAATTCGCCGTTTCCCACACGGCGAGCCTGGCGCTTACCGCGATCACGACGCTGGTGTTTCTCGCGATCTCCACGGTCTTCCTCGCCAAGGCCCTTCGCTATCCGGCGTCGGTCCGCGACGAATGGAACCATCCGATCCGCATCGCCTTCTTTCCGGCCATCACCATCGGCGCGCTTCTCATCGCCGCCGCGATCCTGCCGTGGAACCGGCCGCTTGCGCACGGGCTTTGGCTGGCCGCCGCCGTTGCCCATCTCGGCGTGATCCTGGGCGTTGTCGCCGCCTGGCTGAGCCACCGCCCCTTCGAGACCGTGCATCTGACGCCCGCCTGGTTCATTCCCGCCGTCGGCAACGTGCTCGTGCCGATGGCGGGCGTGAAGCTGGGCTACATCGAGGTGTCGTGGTTTTTCTTCTCGGTCGGGATGCTGTTCTGGCTCGTGTTCCTGACGCTGGTCTTCAACCGGCTGATCTTTCACAACCCGCTGCCCGAGCGCCTGCTGCCGACGCTGGTCATTGTCATCGCGCCGCCGTCCGTCGGCTTCGTCGCCTGGCAAGAGCTGAACGGCGGCGAGATCGATGCCTTCGCCCGCATTCTCTACTACTCGGCACTGATGTTCGCGCTGATCACGCTGACCCAGGTCGGCCGGCTGGTCTCCCTGCCCTTCACCATGTCGTGGTGGGCCTATTCCTTCCCCGTCGCCGGCTTCACCATCGCGTCGTCGCGATTTGGCGAGGCGACCGGAACGCTGGTGCCGAAGGCCCTGACCCTGGTCTCCTACGCCGTGCTTTGCGCGATCATCCTGCTGCTGGTGCTCAAGACCATCGCGGCGATGCGCCGCGACGAAATCTGCCGCCCCGAGGGATGAGAGCAGGCGACGAACGCGGCCGCCCCGCCTACCACAGCGAGGCGGCGGCGCGCTCTGGCCAGGCCTTGTCGTAGCTTTCGCCGCCGACCCGCTCCTCGCTGAGGCGCGCCAGGATCTGCCCCGGTGTCGGAAGCCCGGAAATCTCCGGCCAGGCCGCTTGCGTCCACAGCTCGGCCCGCACGATGGCACGCGCGCACTGGAAGTAAACGCTCTCCACACTGACGAGGATCACCGAGCGCGGTGCCTTGCCGTCTACGGCGAAACGCTCCAGCAGTTGCGGGTCGACGCTCACCACCGCCTTGCCGTTGATGCGCAAGGTGGTGCCGCTTCCTGGAATGAGAAAGAGCAGCGCGACGCGCGGGTCGCGGACGATGTTGCGCAGCGAGTCGATGCGATTGTTGCCGCGCCGGTCGGGGATCGCCACCGTTCGCGGATCCAGGATCTCCACGACCTGGCCCCGGTCGCCGCGCGGGGAGCAATCCAGCCCCTCCGGCCCGGCGGTCGCCAGCGCCACGAAGGGAGAGGCGGCCATCAGGGCCGCGTACTGGTCGTTGATCCAGTCGATTTCCTTGGCCGTCGATGCCTCGACGGGCGTGCCATAGATCTCTTCAAGCTGCTCAACAGTCCGGATGGTCGTCATGGGCGCTTACCTCCGCGTGAATCCTCGCGCGGCGCACATTAGCCCATCGGACGGACCAAGGGCACCGCCGCATGGCGCAAACATCCGGTCTTGCCGCAGGTTCCCCCTATTCCGCGGCCTGCGTGCGCGGCTTGATGACCGGCTCCATGCGCTCGAGTTCAAGCGGATCGAGATGACACGCGATCCTGTGGCCCGAGCCGAACGCGCGCTGCGGCGGAAGCTCCACGTCGCAGGTTCCCGGCATCATGTAGGGACAACGGGTCTGGAACGGACAGCCCTTCGGCGGGTTCGACGGCGACGGGATCTCGCCCTTGAGCACGATGTGACGCTTCTCCACCCGCGTGTCGGCGATAGGCACCGCGGCAAGCAGCGCCTCCGTGTAGGGATGGTAGGGCGGCGCGAAGATCTCTTCCGTCGTCCCCTGCTCCATGATCCGGCCGAGATACATGACGACGACACGGTCGGCCAGATAGCGCACGACGGAGAGGTCGTGACTGATGAAGAGCATGGTGGTGCGGTTTTCGCGCTGGATGTCCATCAGCAGCTCGGTGACGGCCGCCTGCACCGAGACGTCGAGCGCCGAAACCGGCTCATCGGCGATCACCACCTTGGGATTGCCGGCGAAGGCGCGGGCGATGCCGACGCGCTGCTTCTGGCCGCCCGAAAGCTGGCGCGGCTTGCGGCGGGCGAATTCGCGCGGCAGCTTCACCGTGTCGAGCAGCCGGTTGACGATCTCCTCGACCGCCTTCTCCTCGCGCGCGACGCCGAACTTGCGAATGACGCGGGCAATCTGGCTGCCGACCGTATGCGAGGGGTTGAGCGTGTCGAACGGATTCTGAAACACCATCTGCAGCCGAGAGATGGTGGCGGCATCACGCTTGTCGACCGGCAGGCCGCCGAGTTCGACATCGCCGAGCATGACCTTGCCCTCGGTCGCGTCCTCCAGTCCCATCAGAACCTTGGCGAAGGTCGACTTGCCACAGCCGCTCTCGCCGACGATCGCCACCGTCTCCGCCTCGCGGGCCGAGAACGTCAGTTTCTCGTTGGCCTTCACCACCCGCTGCTCGCCGCCAAGGACAAGGAAGCCGCCGTCGTCGATGATGTAATGCTTGGTCATCTCCTCGACGGAGAGCACCACCTCGCCGGCCTCCACCGGCGGGCGGACGTCGCCCTTGGGCAGGTCGCGGTCCCAGTCGATCTCGCCGAAGCGCTCGCAGCGCACCCGGTGGTCGTCGTCGCCAGGCACGCCATGCATCCGCAGCCGGCCGACATTGCAAAGCCCGTCACGGAAGAAGGTGCAGCGCGGTCCGAAGTTGCACCCCTCGGGCCGCTCGTGCGGCAGCGGCAACTGGCCGGGGATGGCGACGAGCGGATGGGCGTTCTTGTCGGCGCCCGGCAGCGGGATCGAGCCGAACAGGCCGCGCGTATAGGGGTGGCGCATCTCCTCGAAGACATCGTGAATGTCGCCGACTTCCACCGCCTCGCCGGAATACATCACCGTCAGCCTGTCGCAGGTCTCCAGGATGAGGCCGAGATTGTGGGAGATGTAGATCATCGAGGTGCCGAACTCCTCGGCGATCTCCTTGATGAGCTCGACGATGCCCGCCTCGACCGTGACATCAAGCGCCGTGGTCGGCTCGTCGAGAAGCAGAAGGCGCGGGTTCGACAGCAGCGCCATGGCAATGACGACGCGCTGCTGCTGGCCACCGGAGATCTGGTGCGGGAAGGAGTTGAGGATGCGCTGGGGATCAGGCAGGCGGACCTTGGCGAGCATCTCCTCGGCACAGGCCAGCGCCGCCTCGCGCGAGAGCCCATCATGGAACATCGGCACTTCGGCGAGCTGGTCGCCGATGCGCATGGCCGGGTTCAGCGAGGCCATCGGCTCCTGATAGACCATGGCGATCTTCGAGCCGCGAAGCTGGCGCAGTTCCTCGTCGCTCATGGTGCGCATGTCGCGCCCCTCGAACAGGATCTCGCCGCCGGTGATCGCCCCGTTGCTGCCCATGTACTGCATGATGGCGAGCGCCACGGTCGACTTGCCGCAGCCGCTCTCGCCGACGATGCCATGGGCCTCGCCCGGCATGAGCTTCAGGTTGAAGTCGACCACCGCCGGAACCTCGCCGGAGCGGGTGTAATAGGAGATGCAGAGGTTCCGGCATTCCAGAACCGGTGTCTGATCGGTCATGGCCAGCCCCTTTTCAGTCGCGCAGGCTCATTTCCCTCAGGCCGTCGGCCAGAAGGTTGAAGCCCAGGATAAGGCTCGACACGGCCAGCGCCGGCACGAGCAGCATGTAGGAGAACTTCCACAGCATCGCCGTCTTGGCGCTCTCGCGGATCATCAGGCCCCAGTCCGGGTCGGGCGGCTGCAGGCCGAGCCCGAGGAACGTCAGCGTGGTGATCGCCACCGTGGTGTAGCCAAGGCGCAGGCAGGCATCGACGATGATCGGGCCACGCACGTTGGGCAGAAGTTCCACGACCATGATGTAGAGCGGGTGCTCGCCCCGCGTCTGGGCGGCGAAGACATAGTCGCGCGTCTTGATGTCGAGCGTCAGACCGCGAACGATGCGCATGATCGCCGGCGCCGAGGCGAAAGTCACCGCGACGACGATGTTGAAGCCCGACGGGCCCAGGTAGTTGAGGATGACGATGAACAGCACCATCACCGGGAACGACAGGAAGACGTTGGCGACGAAGGAGATCACCTCGTCCCACCAGCCGCTGAGATAACCGGAGATCAGGCCGAACATCGCCCCGATCACATAGGCGACAGTGGTTGCCGTCACGCCCCAGACGATCACGCGCTGGCATCCCCAGATCACCCGCGACAGCATGTCCCTGCCCTTGAAGTCGGTGCCGAGCCAGAAGAACAGGTCGCGCTTTTCCGACAGCGGCGTGACGAAGGGAGCGATTGGCTTGTTCGGATCGATGAGCGGCAGGAAGGGGGCACTCACCGCCATCAGCAGCCAGAAGAAGACGAGCGTCAGCCCGATCACCGCCACCCGGCTTTCCCGGAAGGTGCGGATGCCGAGCACGTAGAGCAGCAGCGTTGCCGGAATGGCCGGCAGCAGCACCATCTCCACATTCTCTCCGAAGACACCCCTGCCGAGCATCACATAGGCCATCAGCGGCAGCCACATGAGCGCGATGAGCACGATCACGGGTTTCGGATGTGCGAGCCTGTCGAGGAGGCTGGTCCTGTCATCAAGGTCGGTCGCGGTCATTGTCTCCCTCCCCTCAGGCGAAGCGGATGCGCGGATTGAGGAAGGTGTAGCCGATGTCGGAAATGATCTGCGACAGGACGGCGACGGCGACGGCGACGAGCGTACAGGCCTGGACGACCTCCACGTCGGGGAAGAGCGCGGCTTCGAGCAGGAGCTTGCCGAAGCCGTCGTACTCGAAGAACACCTCGACCACGACGACGCCCGAGAGCAACCAGTTGAGCTGCAGCACGATCAGCGTGAAGGGCGCGATCAGCGCGTTGCGCAGCGCGTGCTTCATCACCACCCGGCGATAGGGCAGCCCCTTGAGGATGGCGGTGCGGATGTACTGGGAGGTCATCACCTCGGCCATCGATGCCCGCGTCATCCGCGCCACATAGCCGAAGTCGTAGAGAACGAGGGTCAGCACCGGCAGCACCAGCTCGCGGAACGAGAAGCCACCGATCATCGCCGACTTGACCGGAAGCCAGCCGAGCCCGAGTGCGAAGATGATTGTCAGCAGGATCGCGCTGGCGATCTCGGGAATGCTGGTGGTGAACACGGATACGAAGGAAATCACCCTGTCTTGCGGCGAGCCCTCCTTCATGCCCGCCAGAACGCCGAGAACCAGCGACAGCGGGATCATCAGAGCGAACACGAAGAAGGCGAGGATGCCGGTGTTGGCGAGCCGGTCGGCCAGCAGCGGGCCGACGGGGCGGTTCTTCTCGTAGGAGAAGCCGAGATCGCCGGTGACGATGTTGCCGACCCAGTTCAGGTAACGCTGGTGGAAGGGCACGTCGAGGCCGCGCGCGGCGAGCCAGCTCTTGTAGCTTTCCTCGCTCAGCGCGGACACGGCGAAGCCGCCGAGTTCCTGCACCGCGAGCCGCTTCTTGAATTCCGGCGTATCGAAAATCGCAAAGAGCAACAGCGATGACACCGCCATGATCAGGATCATCTGAACAAGGCGGCGCAGGATAAGTTTAATCATGGGTGCCCACCGTTTCCGGCGCGCGCCCCGTGGTTCCAGCCCCGGTCAAACGCGCCCCCTCTCGCCGACGATGCCGGCCAACGTTCCTTACAGGCGCGCGCGGGGCGGCATGTGCCCGTCCGCCCCGCGCGTCCCGATGGTCGCGTGTCAGCCCATCCAGACCTTGTTGAACTGGTGGTACTGGGTCGGGTGGGCGGGGTAGCCGTGCACCTGGTCGGAGGCCATGCAGTAGACCGGGCGCCAGATCGGAAGCACGACGACGGCCGCGTCCTGCAGGATCTTCGATGCCTTGGCGAGAAGACCCTTGCGCTTCTCCACGTCGAGCGTCGCCTCCGCGGCATCGATTGCCGCGTCGAACTCGGGCGAGGCAAAGCCGGACTCGTTCCACGGCACACCCGTGCGGTAGCCGAGGGACATCACCATGGTGCCGAGCGGACGGTGGGTCCAGGCGGTGGCGCCGAACGGTGTCTTCGTCCAGATCTCCCAGTACTTCGACGCCGGAATGACGTTGATGTTCAGGGTGATGCCCGCGTCCTTGAGCTGGTCGCGCATCGCTTCGGCGACGGTCTGGTGCCAGGGGCCGTCGGTGTTGCCGACATCGATGGTCACCTCGATGCCGTCGGGATAGCCGGCATCGGCGAGCAGCTTCTTCGCACCCTCGACATCGCGGCTGATCGGCGGCAGCGCCTCATAGTCCGGATGCACCGGAGCGACGTGGTAGTTCTCGCCGATGTCGCCGCCCTCGGGGTAGACAAGCGGCTTGATCGTCGCGTTGTCGATGGCCATGGCGATGGCCTTGCGAACCCGCACGTCGTCGAACGGCTTGGCATCGACACGCATGCGGCAGCACAGCGTCTGCGCCGTGCGCGCTGCGATGATCTGGCCCTCGATCGCCTTGGCCAGTTCCATCTGCTCGACGCCGAAATCGTAGATCGCGTCGACGCTCTGGCCCGCGAAGGCCGTGAGCTGGTTGTCGGCGTCGAAATTGTAATAGTGGATCTCGTCGAGGTAGACCTTGCCGCCCCAGTATTCGAACGGCTGGCCGTCGACCTCGGTGACGCGCTTCAAGATGCAGCGGTCGCCGACGACATTCTCGGCGATGGCATAGGCGCCCGTGCCGTTCATCGACGTGTCGAGCGGCGGCTTGAAGCCGCGATGAACGATTGCCGTCGGATAGTTGTACATGTCCTCGGGGAAGGACAGGACCGGCTTCGTCAGGTTGAAGCGGATCGTGTGATCGTCGACAATCTCGATGGCGCCGTCGATGAGCTGCTTCTTGCCGTCCTTGTCCTCGACCATGGCCGAGACCGAGGACAGGCCGATGTTGGACGAGCCGAGGTCGGGATCGGTCCAGCGCTCGAAGTTGAACTTCACGTCCTCGGCGGTGAAGTCATCGCCGTTGTGCCACTTCACGCCCTTGCGCAGGTGGAACGTCCACGACTTGAGGTCGTCGGAGGCTTCCCAGCTCTCCGCCAGCATCGGACGGGTCACGTTGTCCGGGCCGGTCATCGCCAGATACTCGAGCATGTGCCGGGTCTGGTTGGAGGCCTGCGTCCAGGAGAAGGTCGCCGGGTCGTCGATTTTCTGCACCTGCATCGCGACCTTGAGGATGCCGCCGGTCTTGGCCGCGGCATCATCGGCCGGGAACGGCATGGTGCCGCCATCCGCCGCGAAGGCCGGTCCGGGAAGCCCCGCCATCGCATAGGCCGTACCGGCCCCGACGCCGAGAAGTGCCGCGAAGCGGACGAACTCGCGACGGCTCATGCGGCCGCCATCCATCTGTTCCTGCGCCTCGCGCACCTTCGGGTGCACCCTGTTCGAAGTGTGTTTGGTCGACATAGCCCCGTCTACCTCCAGGCTCTTTGTGTTCTTGTATCTGCGTTGATGTCGCGCCCGGCATGCCCCTGATGCCGGTTCCGCGCGCTTGCTTCTGCTTCCTTCTGCGGCATCCGTCCCGGCGCCGGAAACAGGCGACGAAATACGGAAACGCGTTGGTTCTACTTGCGCATCCCGCCAGACGGAGCGCGCATGTCATCCGGCGGGCTGCTTGCGCGTCGCTCGGCGGGTCGCGTCGAGATTAACATGCAAGTCAGTGGGTTTTGCAAAATATCCCTGTGATTTTTTTCCTTTTCCCAGAACAGCATGTCGTTATCGCGCCACTTGGCGTCGGTTTGTGGATATCGCCGGACACTCGGGATGCGAGCTACGATCCCTTTTGGCGACAACTTCACATGCCGCCATCGCGAAAAAGCGCGGTTGATACGCGTATTTTCGGGATCTCATCTTCACTAGACACTACGCCGGGAAAGTATTTCTTGGCGAATGGCGGAGCTTTGCATGCCATGCCCGACACTGGTGATCCAATGCCGGCGGACGGCGACGCCGCGCCGCGCGGGAGAAGCGGGCGCCGTTCGGCCCCGAGAAACCGCCGTATAGAGCAGCGTCCGTTCCGCGCCCGGCGCAATCCCTACCGCCCGGTGGAGGCGGTTTCACAGGATCAGCTCGAGGCCATTCATCTTGCTTCTCTCGAAGTGCTCGAGACGGTTGGCATCGATTTCATCAACGACGAGGCGCTGGCGATCCTGAAGGCCGCCGGCGCGCCGGCAGAGCCGGGTACGAAGCGTGTCCGCCTCGACCGGGGTCTGGTCATGCAGGCGCTCGCCACCGCGCCGGCCGAGTTCACGCTTCATGCTCGCAATCCGGCACACAATCTGCGCATGGGCGGCGATTCCATTGTCTGGAGCGGGGTCGCCAGCGCCCCCAACTGCTCGGACGCGGAGCATGGGCGAAGGCCGGGGAACCAGGCCGACTTTCGCAATTTCGTCCGCCTCAGCCAGGTCTTCAACGTCATCGATCTCAATGGCGGCTACCCGGTCGAGCCGGTCGACCTGCATCCCTCGGTGCGCCATCTTGATTGCATCCATGACTTCATCACGCTCACCGACAAGGCGTTCCACATCTATTCGCTCGGGCGCGAGCGCAATCTCGACGGCATGGAGCTGGCCCGCATCGCGCTGGGCCTGAGCGAGGCGGAGTTCGACGCGACGCCCTGCACGATCTCGATCATCAATTCCTCATCGCCACTGCGCCTCGACACACCGATGCTTCAGGGCATCATCGAGATGGCGCGGCGCGGACAGCCCATCGTCCTCACCCCCTTCACCCTCGCCGGAGCCATGGCGCCCGTCACCATCGCCGGCGCGCTGGTGCAACAGAACGCAGAGGCGCTGGCCGGTCTCGCCTTCGCCCAGCTCGTGCGGCCCGGCGCACCGGTCGTCTACGGCGGCTTCACCTCAAATGTCGACATGAAGTCCGGTGCTCCTGCCTTCGGCACGCCGGAATACATGCAGGCCGCCCTCGTCGGCGGCCAGCTCGCCCGCCGCTATCGCCTGCCCTACCGCTCGTCCGCCGTCTGCGCCGCCAACAGCCCGGACGCGCAGGCGGCATGGGAGACCGTGTTCTCCTTCTGGGGCGCGCTTTCCGGCGGCGCCAACTACATCAAGCATGCGGCCGGGTGGCTGGAAGGCGGGCTGACGGCCGGCTTCGAGAAATTCATCATGGACATCGATCTTCTGCAGATGCTCGACACCTTCCTCGAGCCGCTCGACACCTCGCCTGACGCGCTGGCGCTCGAGGCCATCCGCGATGTCGGACCGGGCGGCCATTTCTTCGGCACTGCCCACACCCAGGCCCGCTACAAGACCGCCTTCTACGCGCCGATCATCTCCGACTGGCGCAACTTCGAGACCTGGCAGGAGGCCGGCAGTCCGACCGCCTTCGACAAGGCGCGAACAGTGCTCAGCAGTGCCCTGGATGAGTACGAGGCCCCTGCCCTCGATCCGGCCATTGCCGAGGAGCTTGCCGACTTCGTTGCCCGCCGCAAGGCAGAGGGCGGCGCTCCCACCGACTTCTAGAGGTCGGATTCGGGATGAAATTCCGGCCGATCCCCGTCAGACTTGCGGAACCCGGACTTGCGAAGCAAGGCCCCCGCTCACGCCAATCCGAAGAGGTAGCAACATGAAAAGCCATGCCCGCGTGGTCGTCATCGGCGGCGGTGTCGTCGGGTGCAGCGTGCTCTACCACCTGACGAAGCGCGGCTGGAACGACGTGCTGTTGATCGAGCGTTCGGAACTCACCTCCGGTTCGACATGGCATGCCGCGGGAGGCTTCCACACGCTGAACGGCGACCCCAACGTCGCCCGCCTGCAGGCCTACACGGTCTCGCTCTACAAGGAGATCGAGGAGCTGTCGGGCCAGTCGTGCGGGCTCCATCTGACCGGCGGCCTGCAGCTTGCCGACACGCCCGAGCGGCTCGACTGGCTGAAGATGGCCCATGCGCGCGGGCGCTACCTCGGCATGGAGACCGAGATCATCTCCGCGCGCGAGGCCAAGGAGATCCTGCCGCTCATCGACGAGCGCCATTTCGTCGGCGCCATGTGGGATCCGATCGAGGGCCATCTCGATCCCTCCGGCACCACCCATGCCTACGCCAAGGCCGCGCGCATCGGTGGAGCCGAGATCTCGCTGCGCAACCGCGTCACCGAGCTCAACCAGCGCCCGGACGGCACATGGGAGGTCGTGACGGAGCAAGGCACAGTGCTGGCCGAACACGTCGTCAACGCCGGCGGCCTGTGGGCGCGCGAGGTCGGGCGCATGGTCGGGCTCGAGCTTCCGGTGCTGGCCATGGAGCACCACTACCTGTTGACCGAGGACATGCCGGAGATTGCCGAGATCGTCGCCGCAAGCGGCAAGGAGATGGTGCACGCCATCGACTTTTCCGGCGAGATCTACACCCGCCAGGAGCGCGGCGGCATGCTGCTCGGCACCTATGAGCGCGCGGCAACGCCGTGGAGCCCGCGCCAGACCCCCTGGACCTTCGGACAGGAACTGCTCGAGCCGGACCTGGAGCGCATCGCCCCCTCGCTGGAGATCGGCTTCGAGCATTTCCCCGCGCTGAAGCACACCGGCATCAAGCAGTTCATCAACGGGCCCTTCACCTTCGCGCCCGATGGCAATCCGCTCGTCGGCCCGGTGCGCGGCCTCACCAACTTCTGGTGCGCCTGCGCGGTCATGGCCGGCTTCAGCCAGGGCGGCGGGGTCGGTCTTGCGCTCTCCAACTGGATGGTCGACGGCGATCCGGGCTTCGATGTCTGGGGCATGGATGTGGCCCGCTACGGCCCCTGGGCGACGCTTGCCTACACCAACGCCAAGGTTCGCGAGAACTACTCCCGCCGCTTCCGCATCCGCTATCCCAACGAGGAGCTGCCGGCCGCCCGCCCCCACCAGACAACCCCGCTCCACGACCGCCTGAAGGCGCAAGGTGCTGTCATGGGCGACAGCTGGGCGCTGGAAACGCCATTGTGGTTCGCCCCCGAAGGCGTTGAGGCGAAGGACGTCGTTTCCTTTCGCCGCTCCAACGACTTTGCCCATGTCGGCGCCGAATGTCGGGCCGTGCGCGAAGCCGTAGGCATCACCGAAATCGCCAATTTCGCCAAGTACGAGATCTCGGGCGCGGGCGCGGAGGCCTTTCTCGATAGGATGATGGCGAACCGCCTTCCCGCGGAGGGCCGCATGGCGTTGACGCCGATGCTCAACGAGGACGGCCGGATCATCGGCGATTTCACAATTGCTCGCGTGAGCGGCCAGCGTTTCCTGATGTGGGGCTCGAGCCAGGCCGAGATCTATCACATGC
This sequence comes from Stappia sp., assembly GCF_048268045.1. Taxonomy (GTDB): domain Bacteria; phylum Pseudomonadota; class Alphaproteobacteria; order Rhizobiales; family Stappiaceae; genus Stappia. The sequence goes on along the minus strand of NZ_JBLWWG010000007.1, from coordinate 177,523 downwards.
GCTGGTTCGAAAGGCATCTGCCGGCGGACGGCTCCGTCATCATCCGCCCGATCGGCCTTGGCTGGGTCGGGCTTTCCATCGCCGGGCCGAACGCGCGCGCGCTGCTGTCGCGGGTCGTGGGCGAGGACGTCTCAAATGCCGCCTTCCCCTTCATGGCCAGCCGGGCGATGGATGTCGCCGCCGCCCCCTGCCATGTGAGCCGCATCAGCTACACCGGCGATCTCGGCTACGAGATCTGGATGGCCCCTGAATACGAACGTCGCGTCTATGACGCGCTGAAGGACGCCGGCGCGGATCTGGGGCTGCGGGACTTCGGGATGCGCGCCCTGCTGTCGCTGCGGCTGGAGAAGAACTTCGGCACCTGGTTCCGCGAGTTCCGTCCGATCTACGGGCCGTACGAGGCTGGCCTCGGGCGTTTCGTCTCGCTGAAGAAGGGCGACTTCATCGGCCGGGAGGCGGCGCGCGTGGAAAAGGACGGCGGCGGCAGGCTTCGCCGCATCTGCATGACGGTCGAGACGGAAGACGCCGATGTGATCGGCGACGAGCCGATCTGGCACGATGGCAAGGTCGTCGGCTGGGTCACCTCCGGCGGCTACGGCCACCATGTCGGAGCTTCGCTCGCACAGGGATACGTGCCGAAGGACCTGGCCGGGGACCTCGCCAGCGGCGCCTTTCATGTCGAGATCATCGGAGAGCTGCGCCCGGCGACGGTGATTGCCGAACCCCTCTTCGACCCGACCGCCAACCGCATGCGGATGTGAACGTGAAGACGTTCATTTGAAGAATCATGAAAATTGATTATCTAATTGAATTAAAGTGATATATCTCACTTCAATTCATGGCGCTCGCCTTCAGCTCGTCGAAACAGGCGACCACATGGCTGGCGAACGCATCCGTTGCCTTGCCCGCGTTGCCCGCTTCCTTGAGAATGAGATGGTAGTTGCCGATCTCCGGCAACCCATGCCGGTCGTCAAGGCGCTGCAACGGGGCGCCGATGACGCTGACCGGGAACGGCGCGACGGCGAGGTCCGCGAGAAGGGCCGCCTCCTGCCCGGCGCTGTGGAAGCTCTGATAGGCGATGCGGTAAGGATGCTCGGCCTTGTCGAGGGCCAGCCGGGCGGCCTTGCGCCAGGGACAGCCGGAGACGGACAGCGCCAGCGGCAGCGGGTCGCGCGAATAGGCGACGCCATTCTCCAGCCCTGCCCAGGCGAGCGGTTCGGTGTAGACGATCTCGCCCCCCCGCGCGAGATCGCTGTCGGGACGCGCGGTGTAGAGGATCAGGTCGAGCTGGCGATCGCGGAGCTTTTGAAGAAGCTGCGGGCTGCCGTCGAGATGAACGTCGACATTCACACCCGGATGCGAGCGGGCGAAGCGCGTCAGGATGTTGGGCAGGAAGCGCGTGCCGAAGTCGGACGGCGCGCCAAAGCGCACCTCGCCCTCGATCTCCGGAGAGCGGAACAGTGCCACCGCTTCCTCGTTCAACATCAGGATGCGCCGCGCGTATCCCATCAGCGCCTCGCCTTCCGGAGTCATGCGTATGCCGCGCCCCTCCCTTGCGAAGACGGCGACCCCCAGCAATCCCTCGAGTTTCTTGATCTGCATCGACACCGCCGAGGGCGTTCGCCCTATCGCCTCGGAAGCCTTTGAAAAGCTTCCCGTTTCGGCAATGACCAGGAAGGTCCTGTAGAGGTCCGTCTCGATCAGCGGCGTTCCTTTGCCGGGAACAAGATCCATCCGTTTCAGCCTTCGCTCAATTGATCAAATTTATTGACCCATAGCATAAGTTCTTTTCGATTGCCTGATGAACCGAATACGACCATATCCCGCTCATGAGCCAGGGAAACCGCAGGGGTTTCCCTACTCCCTTGAAACACTGTCGCACCAGGAGAGCGTCATGTCCTATCTGACGAAGGTCCTCGGCAACACCCTCGGTGTCGCCTCCCGTTTTACCTCGCTGCATGTCGCGGACTCCGACCCGCGCACGCTGTCCGATCTCGGCATTGCCGGAAATGACGCCAGCCGTGCCCGCTTCGCAGCGTTCCGCGTCGGTGAGCCTGGTGCGTCCAACGCCGCCCGCCTCGGCCTCAACGGCCGCTGAGACCGAACGCGGGGCTGGTGCCCCGCAAGTGGTTCCAAACGAAAACCCCGCCGGGAGATATCCCGGCGGGGTTTTCTTTTTTGATACAGATACTTGTATGAGATTTCAGAAGCGGCGGTTGAGTCGGTTCTCCAGAACCTCCTGCCGTCCCGAGACCGGCTGTGGATCCAGCCCCTCGCGCTCGACACGCGCCGCGATGTCGGCAAGCGAGCGTTCGCCGGCGAGAATCGCCTTCGCCTCGGCCCCCTCCCAGCCCGCATAGCGCTCGGCAAGCGGGGTGGAAAGATCTCCCTTCTCGATCATCTCGGCCGCCGACAGCAGGCCGCGGGCGCAGGTGTCCATGCCGCCGACATGGGCGAGGATCAGGTCGGAGGCATCGAGCGACTGGCGGCGCAGCTTGGCGTCGAAATTCATGCCGCCGGTGGTGAAGCCACCGCCCTGGAGAATGTGGTAGAGCGCCAGGGCCACTTCCTGCACGTTCATCGGGAACTGGTCGGTGTCCCAGCCGGACTGATAGTCGTTCCGGTTCATGTCGACCGATCCGAAGATGCCGAGCGCGTTGGCCAGTGCCACCTCATGCTCGAAGGAATGGCCGGCAAGCACCGCGTGGCCCACCTCAATGTTGACCTTCACCTCCTTCTCCAGCCCGTAGGCCTTGAGGAAACCGTAGACGCTGGCGACGTCATAGTCGTACTGGTGCTTGGTCGGCTCCTGCGGCTTCGGCTCGATCAGGATGGCGCCCTGGAAGCCCGTCTTGTGCTTGTACTCGACGACAAGATTGAGGAAGCGACCGAGCTGGTCGAGCTCGCGTTTCACGTCGGTGTTGAGCAGCGTTTCATAGCCTTCGCGCCCGCCCCACAGCACGTAGTTCTGTCCGCCGAGTTCGCGCGTCACATCAAGCGCCGTCTTCACCTGCCCGGCCGCATAGGCGAAGATATCCGGATCCGGATTGGTCGCAGCGCCAGCCATGTAGCGGCGGTGGGAGAAGAGATTGGCCGTACCCCACAGAAGCTGCGTCCTCGACGTTTCCATCTTCCTGGCGAAGACCTCGGCGATCTCGCGCAGGTTGCGGTTGCTCTCGGCAAGGCTTGCGCCCTCCGGCGCCGCGTCCCGATCATGGAAGCAGAAGAAGGGAACGCCGAGCCGGTCGAACATCTCGAAGGCGACGTCGGCCTTCAGCTTCGCCGCCGCCATTCCATCGCCGAACCAGGCGCGCTCGAAGGTCGGTCCGCCAAACGGATCTCCGCCCGGCCAGCAGAACGAATGCCAGTAGCACACGGCAAAGCGCAGGTGCTCCTCCATGCGCTTGCCGAGCACCATCCGCTCGGGATCGTACCAGCGATAGGCATAGTCGTTGTCGCTCTGCGGGCCCTCGTAGCGAACATGCGGGATTCCATCGAAAAACGCGGTCATGACTGGACCTCCTTCAGAGCCGGATAGAGGGCTCGGTAGCGGGCAAGCGCATCGGCATAGGCTGCAGCGCGCGCCGGGTCGGGCTCGATTGCGCGCGCCATTGGCGGGCGCTCGAACAGGGAGAAGTCGGACGTGCCGGATGTCGCGGCTCGGCCGAGCCGCGCCGCCCCGAAGGCCGCGCCATAGTCGCCCTGCGCGGGCACGTCGATCGGGGTCGCAAGCACGTCTGCGAGAATGCCGAGCCAAAGGTCGGAGCGCGCGCCGCCGCCGACTGCGGTCGCCCGGTTGACGCTGGTGCCGGCGGCCGCCAGAGCGTCGAGGCAGTCGCGAAAGGCAAAGGCCACGCCCTCCAGCACCGCCAGCGCCAGATCGCCGCGCCCGTTCGCCCGGGCAATGCCGGTGAAGCTGCCGCGCGCGCCAGCGTCGTTGTGCGGCGTGCGCTCGCCGGAAAGATACGGCAGGAAGGTGACCGGCGACGGCCCGGCGCGCGCCGCCAACACCCTGCCGGCCTCCGCTTCCAGTGTCGGCACATCCGCGCCGGTGATTTCCGAAAGCCAGTTGAGGCTGTCGGTCGCCGACAGGATCACGCCCATCTGGTGCCAGACGCCGGGAAGCGCGTGGCAAAAGGCATGGACCGCGCCGGCCGTGTTCGGCCGGAACCGGTCGGTCGAGACGAAAAGCACGCCCGAGGTCCCCAGCGACAGGAAGGCATCGCCCGGCCGCACCGCGCCGATGCCGCAGGCGCTCGCCGCATTGTCGCCCGCACCGCCGGCGATCACCGGCGCCTTCGACATGCCCCAGCGCGCGCAAAGCTCCGGCAGCAGCCGCGCGGAAACCTCTGTTCCCTCGACAAGGCGGGGCATCTGCGCGCGCGTCAGCCCGGTCGCGGCCAGCAGGGCGTCCGACCAGTCGCGCCGGGCCACGTCGAGCCACAGCGTTCCCGCCGCATCCGACATTTCGGAAACCGCCTCGCCGGAGAGGCGCAGCCGCACATAGTCCTTGGGCAGGAGAACCAGCCGCGTCGCGGCAAAGATATCCGGCTCGTGGCGGCGAACCCATTCGAGCTTGGGCGCGGTGAAGCCCGGCATCGCCAGATTGCCGGCGATGGCATGTACATCGGCGCGCGCCTCGAGTGTCCGGCATTCCTCGAAGGCACGGCCATCGTTCCACAGGATCGCCGGTCGCAGCACCTTGCCGGCATCGTCAAGCAGTGTCGCGCCGTGCATCTGGCCGCTGAGGCCGATGCCGTCGACAGCGGCCAGTTCCTTCGGATGGGATGCCTTGAGCCTGTCGACGGTGTCGCAGACGGCCGACCACCAGTCGAGCGGATCCTGCTCCGACCAGCCGGGATGCGGACGGCTGACGTCCAGCGCGCTGGTGGCGCTGGCGATGCCCTGTCCGGCGTCGTTCATGAGCACGCCCTTGACGCCGGACGTGCCGATATCGAGCCCTAGAAACACGTCTCCTCCCGCCCCCGGCGCATCCGGGGATCGCATTTATTTTCGACACCAAAATATACCAAGCGGCGAAGAAATAAAGGGGGGGTGACGGCGGCCGGGCAATTGCCGGGCGCAACCGTTCCTAGTCGAAGTCGCGCCCGCGCAACCGCTTGACCGCGCCGCGCTGCTTCTTTGCGGTGATCCGCCGCTCCTTGGAGGCGCGGGTGGGCCGGGTCGGCTTGCGCGGCTTGGGGCGCTCGAAGGCGCGCCGCACGAGCGCCACCAGACGCTCCAGCGCGTCCTCGCGGTTGCGCTCCTGGGTGCGGAAGCGGTCGGCCTGGATGAGGATGTCGCCGGAAAGCGTCAGCCGGCTGCCGGCAAGCCGGGCGAGCCGCGCCTTCACGTCCTCGGGAAGGCTGGTGTTGCGCTCGAGGTGGAAGCGAAGCTGCACGGCGGTCGCGACCTTGTTGACGTTCTGCCCGCCGGGGCCGGAGGCGCGGACGAAGGTCTCGGAAAAGTCCTGTGCCGGAATGACGTATCCCGGCTTTACCTCGATGTCGTCCTGTCGCCGCGTGTCCATTGTCCCACTCGTCTTGCGTTCCCCCCTCCGATAGCGCCTATGGCAAGGGCACTGCAAGACCCCCGCCTCCGCCGTCCTTGGTCCACCCGGCATGCGATGCTATCAGAAGGCACCTTCCCCCCCGCCCGACACATCGAGGCTCTCCCGTGACCCCATCCAGCGATATCCGCCGCCTCATCGAGATCATGGCAGCCCTGAGGACCCCCGGCTCCGGCTGTCCCTGGGACCTGGAGCAGGATTTCGAGACGATCGCCCCCTATACGATCGAGGAAGCCTATGAGGTCGCGGACGCCATCCAGCGCGGCGACCGGGTCGACCTGAAGGAAGAGCTCGGCGATCTGCTGCTCCAGGTCGTCTATCACGCCCGCATGGCCGAGGAAGAGCAAGCCTTCGCCTTCCCCGATGTGGTCGAGGCGATCACCGCCAAGATGATCCGCCGCCACCCCCATGTCTTCGGTGACGCCGAGGCCCGAGGTGCCGGCATGGCCAAGGGCATGTGGGAGAAGATCAAGCAGCAGGAAAAGCGCGACAAGGCGGACGCACGGGCAAGGGCCGGCATCAGCGAGCGCCCGACGGCCTATCTCGATGACGTGCCGCCGCTCTTTCCCGCCCTCACGGAAGCGGAAAAACTGCAGCGCCGCGCCTCCCGTGTCGGCTTCGACTGGGGCGCGCCGGGGCCGGTCCTCGACAAGATCCGCGAGGAAACGGACGAGCTTGCGGCCGAGGTTCACGCGCAAACGCCAGACAAGGACAGGATCGCCGGCGAGATCGGCGATCTCATCTTCGCGCTTGCCAACCTCTCCCGCCACCTCGACATCGACCCGGAAGAGGCGCTGAAGCGCACCAACAGGAAGTTCCGCCGTCGCTTCGGCGCCATCGAGGCGGAGGCAAAGCGACAGAACCGCGAGCTTGAGGCGTTGACGCTCGACGAGATGGAGGAAGCCTGGCAGGCGGCGAAACGAACGGAAAGGCCGGCCGAGGACTGACGCCCTCGGCCGGCTTCAGCGCCGCCGCGCCTTTCGTCAGGGGACGATGACGTCCTTGTAGCGCTCGATGAACTGGCCGCGGTGGCGCTCGCCGACGCGCACGTCTATGCGCGTGTTCTCGTCTTCCTCGCGTCGCTCCATCACATCCGCATGGCGGTAGAGCCAGGCGATGCGCTCGCCGTCCTGCGAGGGAAGCAGCACCTCGTAGACGAGGCTTCCGGCGGACAGCACGGTCTCGATGCGCGTGAGCAACGTCTCCATGCCGGCGCCCGTGTACGCAGAGACGGCGACCGGCCCCTCCCCGCTCGCATTGGCGGCGAGCAGCGTCGTACGGTGATCCTCCGCCAGCAGGTCGACCTTGTTCCACACCTCGATGACGCGCGCGTCGCGGTCCTCGTCGAGCCCGAGGATGTCGAGCGTCGCGGCAACGTCGGCGGCCTGCGCTTCCGTGTCCTCATGGGCGATGTCGCGCACATGCAGGATCAGGTTTGCTTCCGTCACTTCCTCCAGCGTCGCCCGGAAGGCGGCGATCAGATGGGTGGGAAGATCGGAGATGAACCCCACCGTGTCGGACAGGATGATCTCGCCGCCGTGGGGCAGTTCGACCCGCCGCAGGGTCGGATCGAGCGTCGCGAACAGCAGGTTCTTCGCGAAAACGTCGGAGCGGGTCAGCAGGTTGAACAGCGTCGACTTGCCGGCGTTGGTGTAGCCCACCAGCGCGACGATCGGCTGGGGCACTTTCTTGCGCTTCTGCCTGTGCAGTTCGCGGGTGCGGGTGACCTGCTCGAGGTCCTTCTCCAGCTTGTTGATGCGATCCTGAATGAGCCGCCGGTCGGCCTCGATCTGGGTTTCGCCCGGACCGCCGACAAAGCCGAGACCGCCACGCTGGCGCTCAAGGTGGGTCCATGACCGCACCAGCCGGCTCTTCTGCCACTTGAGATGGGCAAGCTCCACCTGCAGCCGGCCTTCGGCCGTGCTCGCCCGTTCGCCGAAGATCTCCAGGATGAGACCCGTCCGGTCCAGCACCTTGCAATGAAGGGCCTTTTCCAGGTTTCTCTGCTGGATCGGCGTCAGCGGATGATCGACGATGACAAGCTCGATCTCCTCGGCCTTCACAATCGCGCCGAGTTCCTCGACCTTGCCCGAGCCGAGCAGCGTGCCGGGCTTCGGATTGGCAACCGTGACGAGGCCGGAGGAGATGACATCAAGATTGATCGCGGCCGCGAGCCCGACCGCTTCCTCGAGACGCGCCTCGTTGCTGCGCCCGGCCTGGTCGCCCGCCGTTTCCGTGCGGTAACGCCCGGACAGAACAGGCACGACAACGGCCGTCCGCGCTCCAGCTGCTCCCGACGCCCCCTCGAACGGATCGTCGGGCTTTTCGTCGGGTCGCGGGCCGGCGCGCCGGTTCTTTCTACCTGAATCCTGTGTGGCCAATCAGTCCGCCGCCTTCTCGCCCGCCTCGTCGGCAGGATCGAACAGCTGCACCGGCGCATTCGGCATCACGGTGGAAATCGCATGCTTGTAGACGAGCTGCGAGTGCCCATCGCGGCGCAGCAACACACAAAAGTTGTCAAACCAGGTCACCACGCCCTGCAGCTTCACACCGTTGATCAGGAAAATGGTCAGCGGCGTCTTCTGTTTGCGGACATGATTGAGAAATGTATCCTGAAGGTTCTGAGCGCGGTCAGCCATGTTTTATTTTATCCTGCTATCGCTTTGTCTTTATTTGGTGCACGCACACCGTCGTCGCGCAGTCCGTTGAAACGACGGTCTCCGACGCGAGCCCCATCGTCAAGAGCGCGACGAACGTTCGCGGGCGCACGTTGCAATTCTAGCGCATTCAGGGCTGCATTTCTGCCCGATTCTTTGCACTGCACCCGCAAAGGTTTCAGACCGGCTCCGCCTCGCTCGTCTCGTGGAACGCCGCCCTGAGCTCGCGCGAGATCTCGCCCGGATGGCCATTGCCAACGGACGCACCGTCAATGCGCACGACCGGCATGACCAGCGTCGTCGCTGCGGTGATGAAGGCTTCCTTCGCCGCCTTCGCTTCTTCCACCGAGAAGGCCCGCTCCTCGAGCTTCAGCCCCTTGCGCTCGATCATGTCGAGCACGACCTGCCGCGTGATTCCCTTGAGAATGCCCGGCGTCGCCGGACGGGTGACAAGGCAATTGTCCTTGGTCACGATCCAGGCGTTGGTCGAGCCGCCTTCGGTGACAAGACCGTCGCTGTCGACGAACCAGGCTTCCTTGGCGCCCGCCTCCTTCGCCTTCTGCTTGGCGAGAACGTTGGGCAGCAGGCCGACGGTCTTGATATCGACGCGCTCCCAGCGGTTCTCCGGCACGGTGATGACCGCGACGCCCGCCTCGGCGGCCTTGTCCCCGGCTTCCGCGCGCACCGGGCGCGAGGTGATGACGAGCGCCGGCGCAACGTCGGGGCCCGGGAAGACGTGATCACGGCGGGCAACGCCGCGCGTCACCTGAAGATAGACGATGCCATTGTGCACGCCGTTCTTTCGAATCACCTCGTGCATGACCATTTCCAGCGCCTTGCGCGACATCGGCATGCGGATGGACAGCTCGCTCAGCGAGCGTTCGAGACGGTCCAGATGGCGACGCGAATCGATCACCAGTCCGTCCCAGATCTCGCAGACCTCGTAGACGCCGTCGGCGAACTGATATCCCCGGTCCTCGATGTGGATGGCGGCATCCGCATGGCGCACATAGCGACCGTTCACATAGGCAATTCGGCTCATTTTCACACTCCGGATTTCCGGTCGAGGGCGCCTTGCGACGCCGGGAGAGGTAGCTGGGAAGAGATCCCGCGCGGAAGGCGGGATCGGATCAGAAGAACTCGAGGCTGACGCGGAACATCTGCTCAACCTGCCGCACCCGCTCGGCGATGGCAAACAGCACGCACCTGTCGTGGGCGCGAATGATGGTGCTGCCGTTCGGGGTGATGACGGTTCCGTCCCGGAAGATGGCACCGACGCGGATCCCGTCGGGAAGCTCGATGTCGCGCAGCGGCTTGCCGACCAGCGGCGAGGTTTCCAGCGCCTCCGCCTCGATCACCTCGGCCGCTCCGTTCTGCAGCGCGTGAACGCCCCGGATGCGGCCGCGGCGGACGTGCTGCAGGATCTTGGAGATGGTCACCTGGCGCGGATTGACGAAGGCGTCGATGCCGAGCGCATGGGTGAAGGCGGGATAGCTCGGGTTGTTGATCAGCGACAGGTTGCGCTTGCAGCCGAGCTTCTTGGCCATGACACAGGACAGGATGTTGACCTCGTCCTCGTTGGTCACCGCGATCAGCGTGTCGGCGTCCTGGATATCGGCCTCGAGCAGGATCGTCTGGTCGAGGGCGCTGCCGTGCAGGATGACCGAGCGCTTGAGCGAATCCGCGATGCCGAGGGCGCGCTCGCGCGAGTGCTCGATGATCTTGACCTTGGCCGTCGACTGCCGCTCCTCCAGCATCCGCGCCACATAGTGGCCGATGTTGCCGCCGCCCGCGATGACGACGCGGTTGGCCTCGGGCTCCTCGTGGCCGAAGATCGCCAGCGTCCGGCGCACCCGGTCGCGTCGCGCCACCACATAGACGAGATCGTTGACCATCAGCGAGTCCGAGCTCTTCGGCACGAACAGGTGGTTGCCGCGGAAGACGCCGGTGACGACGGCGCCGAGATCGGGGAAGAGTTCCGTAAGCTGGCGCAGCGGCGTGTTCACCACCGGGCAGTCCTCGCGGCACATCACGCCGACCACGACCACCTGGTCGTCGGCGAAGCGCACCGTCTCCACCGCGCCCGGCAGCGCGAGACGGCGCAGCACCATCTCGCCGACTTCGATCTCGGGCGAGATGATCACATCGATCGGCATGTGATCGCGCGAGAACAGGTCGCTCCAATGCGGCTTCAGATAGCTCTGCGCCCGCACGCGCGCGACCTTCGTCGGAACGTTGAACAGCGAATGGGCCACCTGGCAGGCGACCATATTGACCTCGTCGTAAAGCGTGACGGCGATCAGCATGTCAGCCTGATCGGCGCCGGCCTGGGCAAGCACGTCGGGGTGCGCGCCGTGCCCGACGAAACCGCGCACGTCGAGCGTGTCGCGGATCGCGTTGATCAGCCTCGGCGAGGAATCGATCACGGAAACGTCGTTCTGCTCGGCGGCCAGCTTCTCGGCAATGCCGTAGCCGACCTGTCCGGCCCCGCAGATCACCACTCTCATGAAATGCCTCGTCCTCGTTCGACGCCGCGCCGGCCGGTTACTGCCTCGCGCGCGGTCAGGATAGTCCCAGCGACTTGAGCTTGCGGTGCAGCGCGGAACGCTCCATGCCGACAAACTCGGCGGTGCGCGACACGTTTCCGCCGAAGCGCTTGATCTGCGCCTGAAGATAGTCGCGCTCGAACAGCTCGCGCGCATCGCGAAGCGGCAGCGCCATCAGGTGCTCGCCGCCGCCGTTGGTCGGCAGGCTCGGCGCATCCGCGCCGATCTCTCCAGGCAGCAGGTCCGCGGTAATCACCGCCTCCGGGTCGCCGCGGGTGAGAATCATAAGTCGCTCCACGTTGTTGCGAAGCTGACGCACGTTGCCCGGCCAGTCATGGGCCTGCAGCACCGCCATCGCATCCTCGCCGATCTTGCGCATCGGCAGGCCGGAGGCAAGCGAGATCTGCTCCATGAACGCCTGCACGAGCAGCGGGATATCGTCGCGCCTTTCGGCGAGCGGCGGCACCTGCAGCGGCACCACGCCAAGCCGGTGGAACAGATCCTCGCGGAACCGGTGCTCGGAGATTTCCTGCTCGAGATTGCGCGCGCTCGACGACAGGATGCGGATGTCGACGTTGACCTTGCCGGCCCCGCCCACCCGCGTGAAGGTCTGGTCGACCAGCACCCGCAGGATCTTGCCCTGCGTCTCGGAGGGCATGTCGGCGACCTCGTCGATGTAGAGCGTGCCGCCGTGGGCCTCCTCCATCGCGCCGAGCTTGCGGATGCGTCCGTCCTGATCCTCGATGCCGAAGAGCTCCTCCTCCATCCGCTCCGGCGTGATGGTGGCGGCGTTGATGACGACGAAGGGATTGCGCGCGCGCTGCGACATGGCGTGGATCGAGCGCGCGGTCAGCTCCTTGCCCGAGCCGGAGGGGCCGGTGATCAGCACGCGGCTGTTCGTCGGCGCGACCCGGTCGATGACGTTGCGGAGCTGGTTGAGGGCGCTGCTTTCGCCCAGGAGCTCCGGTGCGTCGCCGCTGCGCTGCTTGAGCTGCTTGATCTCGCGCTTCAGCGCGCTCGCCTCCAGCGCCCTTTCGGTGATCAGCACCAGCCGGTCCGCCTTGAACGGCTTCTCGATGTAGTCGTAGGCGCCGCGCTTGATGGCGGAAACCGCCGTCTCGATGTTGCCATGGCCGGAGATGATGACGACCGGAAGGTCCGGGTCATGCTCCTTGATCACATCGAGAAGGCCGAGGCCGTCGAGCTTGCTGCCCTGGAGCCAGATGTCGAGCACGACGAGCGAGGGACGCCGCTCCTGGATCGCGGCAAGGGCGGCATCGCTGTCTCCGGCGGTGCGGGTGTCGAAGCCCTCGTCATCCAGGATGCCCGCGATCAGATCGCGAATGTCCGTTTCGTCGTCGACAATCAGAATATCATACGCCATCTGTCGCAACCGTTCCCGTTGGATGGGGCGTGTCGCCCTCCTCCGTGGCGGCGGTTCTGCTCGTGGTCGCCATGGTCAAGCGGACCATGGCGCCCCTACCGCCGCGCGTTTCGTCATCCGTCCCCGTCGACGGCGCATCGAGAAGCTCGATGCCGCCGCCGTGTTCTTCCATGATCTTCTTGACGATGGCGAGGCCGAGCCCCGTGCCCTTCTCGCGCGTCGTCATGTAGGGCTCGAGCAGCCGCTGCCGGTTTTCCATCGGCAGGCCGATGCCATTGTCCACCACCTCGATCACGACGTTTCCCTCACCGGTCAACAGCGTCACGCAGATCGCCCCGCCAGCCGCTTCTTCGGGCGGCAGGGCGGCGACGGATTCGGTGGCATTCTTGATCACATTGGTGAGCGCCTGCCCGACAAGCCGCTGGTCGAAGGACATCCTGACCGCGTCCTCGGGCAGTTCCGTGCGGATCGAGATGTCCGGGTTCGCCACGCTCTGCAGGAATGCCGCCTCGCGCACCGTCGTCCGCAGGTCGCTGTCCGACATGGTCGGCTTGGGCATCCGCGCGAAGGACGAGAACTCGTCGACCATACGCCCGATATCGCCCACCTGGCGAATGATCGTGTCGATGCACTGATCGAAAACGGTCCGGTCCTCGGAGATGTTCTTGCCGTACCGGCGGCGGATCCGCTCGGCCGAGAGCTGAATCGGGGTCAGCGGGTTCTTGATCTCGTGGGCGATACGCCGGGCGACATCGGCCCAGGCGCTGGTGCGCTGCGCGGTGACGAGGTCGGTGATGTCGTCGAGGGTGACGACGAATCCGTGCTCGCTGCGGGTCGACTGCTCGCTGGTCACGCGCACGTTGACCGAACGCTCCCGCCCGTGACGGTGCAGCGACACCTGCCGCTCGCTCATGCGGTTGTCGGCGCGCGACAGCGCCTCGTCGACAACCTCCGCCAGCTCCGGGATCACCTGCGACAGCGGTTCGTCGAGAAGCGCGCTCTCGCTCATGTCGAGCAACGCCAGCGCCTCACGGTTGACGAGGGTGATCCGCCCGGTGTCGTCGATGCCGATGACGCCGGCCGTGACGCCGGACAGCACGGCCTCGGTGAAGCGCCGGCGACGGTCGATCTGGTCGTTGGCCGCCAGCAGCGCGTCGCGCTGGCCGCGCAACTGCGCCGTCATGTTATTGAAGGTCGATCCGAGGTTGGCCAGGTCGCCGGCGGACTTGTCCGTTTCGACCTGCACATAGAGATTGCCCTTCGACACCTGGTCGGCGGCGCCGATGAGGCGGCGGATCGGCGAGACCAGCATGTTGGCGAAGCCGAAACCGATCCAGATCGACGACAGCAGCAGCACCAGCGTCACGCCCGTATAGACGAGCGCGAAGGCCACCTGCACGCCGAAACGGCTTTGCTCCATGCGGTTGTACTGGTCCGCTCCGTCCTCGGCCAGGCGCATGTAGTCGACCACCCGCTTGTCCATCGCGCGGGTGACATAGAGATACATGTCATCATAGGCGGAAAGCTTCATCACCCCGCCGACCAGATTGGAGACGCCGGGCGCGATCAGCACCGGTTCGCCGGCCTTCGCCTGCGCGAACGCCTCCTCCGGCGGCAGCAGGACATCCACATCCGGGTTCGACACCACACGGGTGATCACCGTCCCGTCGGAAGACATCAGGAACGCAGCCAGCAGCGCCCGCAGATTCGTCTGGGTCTGGAAGAAACTGTCGAAGCGCGTCGGCTCGAAATCATAGATCGACTTCGCCCGGTCGATGTCGCTCGACATGGCGATGAGGTCGCCGCGCAGCACCCTTGCGTGTTCCTGCAGATAGGCCTGCGCAACGGTCAGGGCGTTGTCGATGATGAGCCGCGTACGGTCCTCGAACCAGCGATCAAGGCCCCTGTCGAGGGTGATGGTGGCGAGAATCGCGACAAGGATCGCCGGAACCGCGGCCACCACGCTGAACAGGGTGACAATGCGCACATGCAGTCGCGCCGCCGCCCTGCCCCGCCGTCGCGCCTGCAACAGCGAATGGAATTCCAGCCCGATCAGCACCAGCAGGATCGTCACCAGAACGCCGTTGGTGACCATCGCCACCTGGGCGACCGGCCCGTCGGGCGAGATCGGTGTCAGCCCGGTCAGAACGAAGAACGTGAGCGTGATCGAGATCAGGGAAACGATGACGAGCACGAGCCCGATATGGCGAACCCGCAGGCCCTTGCGGCCACGGTCGCCATCTGAGGAAGTGTCGCTCGTTTTGTCGGCAAGCACGATAAGACTACCATTGTCTGGAATCGGCACGCGCTGTTTCTGCACGCGGATGCGGCACCCTTAACACACAATGTTGCCAAAATACGACAGGTTTGCGGTCAATTCAAACGCCCGCGCACCGGAGCGTCGGCCGCGGGCGGTGGCCCGCCGCGGCGTGCCTCCCCCCCGCCCGCGACCGGGCATCAGCGCGTCGAGCGGATCACCTGCACGTCAAGGTCGCGGATCTTCTTGCGCAGCGTGTTGCGGTTCACCCCGAGCAGTTCCGCCGCCTTGATCTGGTTGCCCCGCGTTGCCGCCAGAGCCGCCCCGATCAGCGGATATTCCACTTCCCGCAGGATGCGGTGATAGAGGCCGGGAGGCGGCAGCGCGTCGCCGAAGGCCTGGAAATAGGCATTGAGGTATCGCTCGACCGACCCCGAGAGATCGACCTGCGCGTTCTCCTCCTCCTCGGCCGGGGCCGTCGGCTGGCTCAGCTCCGTGTCGATGAGCGCGGCGGAGATCACGTCCTGGGGGTAGAGCGCGGTGAGGCGACGCACCAGGTTTTCCAGTTCGCGCACATTGCCCGGCCAGCGGTAGCGGCGCAGCCGGTCGACGGCAGCCGCCTCGATCTGCTTGACCGGCAGCCCTTCCTTCTCGGCAAGCGCGAAGAAGTGGCGCACCAGATCGGGAATGTCCTCCGTGCGCTCGCGCAGCGGCGGCAGGCGGATCGGCACCACGTTCAGCCGGTAATAGAGATCCTCGCGGAAGAGCCCCTGGTTGATGAGCTGGCGCAGATCCTTGTTGGTCGCCGCGACGATCCGTACGTCGGTGCGGATCGGCACGCGACCGCCGACGGTGGTGTATTCGCCTTGCTGGAGCACCCGCAGGAGGCGGGTCTGCGCCTCCATCGGCATGTCGCCGATCTCGTCGAGGAAGAGCGTGCCGCCGTCGGCCTGCTCGAAACGGCCGGCGGAGCGCTGTTGCGCGCCGGTGAAGGCCCCCTTCTCGTGACCGAAGAGCTCGGCCTCGATCAGGTCGCGCGGGATCGCCGCCATGTTGATGGCGACGAACGGACCGTTGCGCCGCTTGCCGTAGTCGTGGAGCGCGCGTGCCACCAGCTCCTTGCCGGTGCCCGACTCGCCATTGATCATGACTGACAGGTCCGTCTGCATCAGCCGCGCAAGAACCCGGTAGATTTCCTGCATCGCCGGCGAGCGGCCGACCAGCGGGATGTTCTCGCCCGGCTCTTCCACATGCTCGATGCGCTGGCGCTTCGGCTCGGAAAGCGCCCGCCCGACGATGGTCGTCAGTTCCTTCAGGTCGAAGGGCTTGGGCAGATATTCATACGCGCCCTTCTCCGAGGCGCGGATCGCCGTCATGAACGTGTTCTGCGCGCTCATGACGATGACCGGAAGGTCGGGCCGCATCTTCTTGATGCGCGGCAGCACGTCGAAGGCGTTCTCGTCCGGCATCATCACGTCGGTGATCACCAGATCGCCGTCGCCGGACGACACCCAGCGCCAGAGCGTCGTCGCGTTGGAGGTGAGTCGGACGGTGTAGCCGGCCCGCGACAGTGCCTGGTTCAGCACCGTGCGGATGGCGGCGTCGTCGTCGGCGACGAGGATTGTACCGGTTGGCATATGGTCGGGTTCCCCGGGGTTCAGGTCTCGTCATGCTCCGCGTAGGCGGGCATCAGGATGCGAAATGAGGTTCGGCCGGGCTGGCTGTCGCACTCGATCACGCCGCCATGATCTCCGATGATCTTGGCGACAAGCGCGAGGCCGAGGCCGGAGCCATTGGCCTTGGTGGTAACGAAAGGGTCGAAGAGATGCGGGAGCAGGTCCTCCGGCACGCCCGGACCGTTGTCGCGAACGCAGAACTCGAGCGGCAGACTGACCCTCTCCGAGGAACCCGGCACGGAAAGCCGGATCCCCGGCCGGTAGGCCGTCGTCAGCGTGATCTCGCCGCCCTGATGTTCGGAAATCGCCTCGCAGGCGTTCTTCACCAGGTTCAGGAACACCTGCACGAGCTGGTCGCGGTTGGCATAGACCCGCGGCAGCGAGGGGTCGTATTCGACGCTGATCGGCACGTTGCGGGCGAAGCCAGACTGTGCGAGGCGCTGGACGTGATCGAGCACCACGTGGATGTTGACCGGCTCGCGCTCGATCGGCCGTTCGTCGGAGAAGACTTCCATGCGGTCGACGAGTTTCACGATCCGGTCGGTCTCGTCCATGATCAGCCGGGTCAGCGGACGGTCTTCCTCGGCCGCCGATCCCTCCAGGAGCTGGGCCGCGCCGCGAATACCCGAGAGCGGGTTCTTGATCTCATGCGCGAGCATGGTCGCCAGACCCGAGACCGTGCGCGCCGCGCCGCGCGAGGTCAGCTGGCGGTCGATCTTCTCCGCCATGCCGCGTTCCTGCAGCATCAAGACCACGGCGCCCGGCCGGTCGTTGACCGGCGCGGCGATGATGTCGATGATCTTCTCCGCGCCGATGCGCGGCGAGCTGATGTCGACTTTGTATTCGTTGACCGGCGCGCCGCGCTCGCGCACCTGCGAGATCAGCAGCAGCAGCGGGCTGCCGAACGGCACGAAATGGGAGATCGGATGCCGGCGCATGACCGGGGCGCTGGCGCGGAAGAAGCTTTCCGCGGCCATGTTCGCCTCGGCGATGCGCCCCTGCGGGTCGACCAGGATGACCGGATGCGGAAGAGCGTCGAGCACCTGTGCCATGGCCCCGTTGAGCGAGTGCGGCGTCGCGATGTGATGAACGTCTGTCATGCCGCCTCCCCAAGGCGTGTTGCGGATGAAAACCAGCGCGCCAGCGTCGCCAGGACGAAGCGCGGGTCCGTCGAGGTCAGGAGCGCCTTGCGCGCCTCGCCGGGCATGTCGCCGTCGGCCGCGTCCAGATACCAGGCGATGTGCTTGCGCGCGAGCATCAGCCCCCGCGCCGTTCCGTAGTGATCAAGCATCATCCCGACGTGCTCGCACACGAGATCGGCCAGCGTCTCACCGGCGGGCGTCGCCACCGGCTCGCGCCCGGCAAGCTCCGCCCCGATCTGTCCGGCAAGCCAGGGCCGGCCGTAACAGGAGCGCCCGATCATCACCGCGTCCGCGCCACAGCGCACCCGCATGTCGCGAGCGTCCGCAGCGCTGGCGCAATCGCCGTTGGCCACCAGCGGAATGCCGATGCGCGCGCGCACCGCGCCAATTGCATCCCAATCGGCCGTGCCCTTGTAGAACTGGCAACGGGTGCGGCCGTGAACGGTCACCATCGCCACGCCCGCCGCCTCGGCGCGTGCCGCGAGTTCCGGGGCGTTGAGGCTGTCGCTGTCCCAGCCAAGGCGCATCTTCACCGTCACGGGAACGCTGGAGGCGGCGATCGTGGCCTCGATCAGCGTCACCGCGTGGTCGAGATCGCGCATCAGCGCCGACCCCGAATAGCCGGTCGTCACGCGCTTCGCCGGGCAGCCCATGTTGATATCGATGATGTCCGCGCCGGCATCGACGGCGATGCGCGCGCCTTCCGCCATCCAGTGCGCCTCGCGGCCGGCGAGCTGCACGACGTGGATCGCGCCGTCGATTCCCTCGCTGCGCAGCTTCGTATCGGCGTCGCCCTCTGCCAGTTGTTCGCAGGCAACCATCTCGGACACCACCAGCCCCGCGCCAAAGCGGTGGGCAAGCCGGCGGAAGGGCACATCCGTCACGCCCGACATCGGGGCGAGGAACGCGCGGTTCGCGAGAACATGCCCCCCGACGGTCAGGGCGTCATTCGCCGGATCCTGAAGCATCTTGCTCATATGATGTGCACTTCCCATTGTGCCTAGATAATAGTCATTGGCTATCTTGTCGCAAGGGCCAATTTTCCGCATTGCACTTAACTCTTGTCGGGACGGGAGGAAACCGACAAAACCCGCATGCGAAACATGCCGCAACCGCACAGCTCGCCAATCGCCGAGGAGTGATCGAATGCCCGCCGCCAGGAGACAGGACCAGGATACAGCCGCTGCCGATGGCACGGCCGTCCTGGTCGTCGCCGCCGGACGCGGCTCGCGCGTCGGCGCCGACGGCGCGCCCAAGCAGTACCGCGCCATCGGCGGACAGACCGTGCTGCGCCGCACGTTGCAGGCGCTCGCGGCCGCTCCCCAGATCGGCAAGGTGATGGTGGTGATCCACCCCGACGACGGCGACCATTACCGGCAGGCCGTTGCAGGACTGGAGGCGCCCTACCGCCTGCTGCCTCCCGCCTCCGGCGGCAGCACGCGGCAGCAGTCGGTGCTGTTCGGCCTGCGCGCCCTTGCCGAGCACAGCATCTCCCGCGTGCTTGTCCACGACGCGGCCAGGCCTTTTGTCAGCCCGGCGGTGATCGCCGCCTCGGTCAACGCGCTGATGCGCGGCCACAAGGCGACGCTTGCCGCCATCGCCGTGTCCGACACGCTGAAGCGGGCCGACGCGGTCGGCGCTTCCGTTGCCGACACGGTCGAGCGCAGCGGCCTCTACGCGGCGCAGACGCCGCAGACCTTCGATTATGACGCCATCCTCAACGCCCATGAGGCGGCCGCCTCCGCCGGCGTCACCCACCTCACCGACGATGCCGCCGTCGCCCAGTGGGCCGGGCTCGATGTTGCCATCGTTCCGGGCGACCCGGCCAACGTCAAGATCACCACCTCGGAGGACCTCATGCAGGCAGACCGCCAGTTCAGGATGGCCGACCTTCTCGCCGAATTGGGCGAGACGCGCGTCGCCACCGCCTATGATGTTCACGCCTTCGAGCCGGGCGACCATGTCATGCTCGGCGGCATCGCCATTCCGCACGACATGGGCCTCAAGGGACATTCGGACGCCGACGTGGTGCTGCACGCGCTGACCGACGCGCTGCTCGCGACCATCTGCGATGGCGACATCGGCCACCACTTCCCGCCGAGCGAGGCGGAGTGGCACAAGGCCTCCTCGGATATCTTCCTGCGCTTCGCGGCCGAAAGGATCGCCGGGCGGAATGGCCGCATCCAGCACCTCGACGCGACGATCGTCTGCGAACACCCCAAGATCGGCCCGCATCGCGAGGCCATGCGCGCGCGCATCGCGGAGATTTGCGGGCTCGCCCTCGACCGGGTATCGGTGAAGGCGACGACCTCGGAGAAGCTCGGCTTCACCGGCCGCTCGGAAGGCATCGCGGCGCTCGCCACGGCGACCGTCAAGCTGCCGCTCGCCCTCCCCGACCCGGCCACCGGGGACGACGGCAAGGAGCCCGCATGACCGACCTCGCCCCGCTTTTCGACGATGCCGCCGCCCTGGTGACGCGCTGCGCGCAGCGCGGCCTGATGATCGCCACGGCCGAATCCTGCACCGGCGGACTGATCGCCGGCGTGCTGACCGAGGTGCCGGGATCCTCCGCCGTGCTCGACCGCGGCTTCGTCACCTATTCGAACGAAGCCAAGATGGAGATGATCGGCGTGCCCGGGGCGCTGATCGAGACGCACGGCGCGGTCAGCCGCGAGGTCGCGCTGGCGATGGCCGAGGGGGCGCTGGCCGCATCCCGGGCCGATCTTGCCGTCGCGGTCACCGGCATTGCCGGCCCTGGCGGCGGCTCACCGGACAAGCCCGTTGGCTTGGTACATTTCGGGATTGCGAGAAAAGGCCAGCCGACGCAACATGTTGAGGAGCGGTTCGGACCGGAGGAAAGCCGTGGCGCAATCCGCCTCGCCACCGTACGACGGGCCCTTGCCGCTCTGTCCAATTTTATCGACCCCTGACACCACGCGTTCAGCACACCGAGGGGTTGTTGGTCGGGCAGTTGATATTTTGAGGCGAAACGGCGAGCATATGGCGGGGAAGAGGACCAGTTCATGCGTATTTCCGCACTCGCGGCCCTCCTGATGTTCGTCTGTCCGGCGACATCTCTGGCCGCGGAAGACATGTTCATCGTTTCACGGTTGCCGGATGGCTCGTTCCATTCCGGCCATCGCCTGTACGACCGCACCGGCAGCAACCTGCACAAGGTGACCTTCTGCGGGCGCCCCTATTTCGTGCGCGCCAAGACCGTCGCCTGGATGAATTACGAGGCGGATGAAGGGCGCGTGGTCGGCCTTGAGTTCAACGTCGGCAAGGGCTGGGTGCATGTGTGCAAGGACCCGGCCGATCAGGTCAAACTCGCCGATATCGGCATCGACGAAGACAATGTCGACGTGATGTATGCCAGTGACGAGGCGCTGAACCGGCGCGACCGCTTCCGCCACATCAGCCGCGCCTTCTCCGGCTTCAAGAATTCCGGCAACGTCAGTTCGTCCTACCACGCGCGCTGAGCGCCGGCGCATCCGCCCTATAAAAAAGGCCGCGTCCCGGAAGGAGCGGCCTTCTTTCGTGTGCGAGGTCCGGACTTCAGGCCGGGCCGTAAACCCGGTCGGCGCGCGCCTCGAAAGCATCCGAGAACTTGCGGAACGCCCGATCGAACATCGCCGACATCAGCGCGCTCAGCGTGCGGCTCTTGAATTCATAGGTGATGAAGAAGCCGATCTCGCTGCTGTCGTCGGTCACCGGCACGAAGGTCCAGCGGTTCTCGAGATGGCGAAAGGGGCCGTCGAGATACTCCACCAGGATCTCGCCCTTTTGCGGAAACAGCGTCACCCGGCTTGTGAAGGTTTCGCGGAAGAGCTTGTAGGCAACCGTCATGTCGGCGACGAGAAGCGATGTCCCATCCTCGTTGTCGCGACGGCCGCGCACCGAAAGCCCCTCGCAGAGCGGTACAAATTCCGGGTATTTCTCCACATCCGCAACGAGCGCGAACATGTCCTGGGCGGAATGCGCCACCTTGTGAACGGTCTGGAACGAAGGCATTCTTTCTCGACGGCTTTGCGGGTCGATGGGTCACGCATCAGCGCGCGAAAAGGCAGCGCGCCGCGTCTCCTGCCGGAGCGCGGCGCGGGCCATTCGACTAGATGACGGCGGCTCCGAGCTTCGCCGCGCGCGCCTTCACGAGATCGGCGAAATCCTCGCCCGCGTGATGCGACGAACGCGTCAGCGGGCTTGCCGAAACCTTCAGGAAGCCCTTGGCATAGGCGATCTTCTCGAAGGCCTTGAACTCGTCGGGCGTCACGAAGCGTGCCACGGCGTGGTGCTTGGAGCTCGGCTGCAGGTACTGGCCGATGGTCAGGAAGTCGACATCCGCCGTCCTAAGATCGTCCATGAGCTGGAGAACCTCGTTCCGCTCCTCGCCGAGACCGACCATGATGCCGGACTTGGTGAACATGGTCGGGTCGAGTTCCTTCACCCGCTGCAGCAGGCGGATCGAGTGGAAGTAGCGCGCGCCCGGCCTCACGGTCAGGTATTTGGACGGCACCGTCTCC
This sequence comes from Stappia sp., assembly GCF_048268045.1. Classification (GTDB taxonomy): domain Bacteria; phylum Pseudomonadota; class Alphaproteobacteria; order Rhizobiales; family Stappiaceae; genus Stappia. Next base: position 155,772 of record NZ_JBLWWG010000007.1, on the reverse strand, counting down.
AGATTGTGGTTGAAGACATCCGGTCGCGCCTCGACCACGATCTCCAGAGCGCCGGGCTTGCGCAGGAAGTCCGGCGTCAACACCTCGATGGTGGTCTTCGGCGCGCGCTTGCGGATCTCACGGATGACATTGGCGAAATGGGTGGCCCCGCCGTCGTCGAGATCGTCGCGGTCGACCGAGGTGATCACCACATGCTCCAGCCCCATGGTCGCCACCGCCTCGGCGACGCCCGTCGGCTCGTTCTCGTCCACCGGTCCCGGCATGCCCGTGCGCACATTGCAAAAGGCGCAGGCGCGCGTGCAGGTATCGCCGAGGATCATGAAGCTCGCGTGCTTCTTCGACCAGCACTCGCCGATGTTCGGGCAGCCGGCTTCCTCGCACACGGTGACGAGGTTGTTGGAGCGCACCACCTGTTGCGTCTCCCGGTAGACCGGGGACGTCGGTGCCTTCACCCGGATCCAGGCGGGCTTGCGCTGGATCGGATTGTCCGGGCGGTGGGCCTTTTCCGGATGACGCGGGCGCTCCGCGCCCTCGGGCTTGTTCGAGATCGTGTCGAGGATCGTTACCATGGCCCTCACTTGTCCTTCTTCGTGCGCTTCGTCAAGCAGGACGAAGGTTCCAGGGCGCGGGGTTTCGCGTCGGCCTGTGGGATTTCCGAGAAACCGGACGGCCTGTCACCGCCCCCTGATCTTGCGCCAGACAAACAGGAAAAGCACCGCCCCGACGGTCGCCAGCAGAAGCTGGTCGATGATCCCGCCCGTGACATGCAGCCGCAGCAGGTCCGCAAGCTTGCCGCCCACGAGCGCGCCGATCAGTCCGACGACCAGACTGCCGAGAAAGCCGCCCCGGCTGTCGAAGACACGATGCGCCACCGCGCCCGCGATGAGGCCGATGACGATCCAGAGGAGAAAACCCATCTGTCGATCCTTGTATCCGTCGCTGGCTTGCCGCGTCCGCTCAGGCGATGAGGCGGGCGGCGAGAACCACCACGATCGCACCGATGGCGGCGATCACGATCTGGTTCACGAAGACATTGCCGAGATTGATGTTGATCCCGATGGCGTTGAACAGGAAGCCGCCGACGAACGCGCCGATGAGGCCGGTCAGCAGATAGCGGACCAGCCCCCCACCGCCGATGATGAGACTTGCCAGCCAGCCGGCGATGAGGCCGATGACGCACCAGATCACGATGTTCTTCACGTCCATGCGCTAGTCTCCTGCTTGCGGGTCCAGCACCCTTGCCGCGATCCCGAACTGTTGGCTCAGCCTAGCCTTTCGCGCTGCGACAGCAAACCCCGCGCGCACATGGCAGCCGCGCGGGAAAGGCTTGTCAGGCGTTCAGCACGCGGCCGTAGGCGTCGAGCACGCTTTCCTTCATCATCTCCGAAAGCGTCGGATGCGGGAAGATCGTGTGCATCAGCTCTTCCTCGGTCGTCTCCAGGTTCATGGCGACGACGAAACCCTGGATCAACTCGGTCACTTCCGCGCCGACCATATGCGCGCCGAGCAGCTCGCCCGTCTTCTTGTCGAAGATGGTCTTGATCATCCCCTGGTCCTCGCCGAGCGCGATGGCCTTGCCGTTGGCGTTGAAGCTGTAGCGGCCGACGCGGATTTCGCGGCCCGCCTCCTTCGCCTTCGCTTCCGTCAGGCCTACGGAGGCGACCTGCGGGTTGCAGTAGGTGCAGCCCGGGATCTTGCCCTTGTCCATCGCGTGGACGTTCGGCAGGCCGGCGATCTTCTCGATGCACACGACGCCCTCGTGCTCGGCCTTGTGGGCGAGCATCGGCGGGCCGGCGACGTCGCCGATGGCATAGAGGCCGGGCACGTTGGTCTTGCCGTAGCCGTCGATGACGATGCAGCCACGGTCGGTCTTGACGCCAAGGTCCTCAAGGCCGAGGCCCTCGACGTTGCCCTGCACGCCGACGGCGGAGATCAGGCGGTCGGCGGTGATCTTCTTCACCTTGCCGTCCTTCGTCTCGACATGGGCGGTGATCGAGTTGGCGCCCTTCTCGACCTTGGCAACCTTGGCCTCGGTCATGATCTTCAGGCCGCGCTTTTCGAGTTGCTTGCGCGCGAGCGCCGAGATTTCGGCGTCTTCCACCGGCATCACTTGCGACATCACCTCGACGACGGTCACGTCGACGCCCATGGAGCGGTAGAAGGAGGCAAACTCGATGCCGATGGCGCCCGAGCCCATGACGACCAGCGACTTCGGCATGAAGTCCGGCTTCATCGCCTCGAAATAGGTCCAGATCAGCTTGCCGTCCGGCTCGATGCCGGGCAGCGCGCGCGGGCGTGCGCCGGTCGCGACGATGATATGCTTCGCGGTGTAGGTGCCCTCGCCCTTGACGCCCTTGGGAACCGGGTTCTGCGGCTCGACGACCGGCTTCGACGATTTCGCCACCTTGATCTCGCCGGGCTTCGTCAGCTTCGCCTCGCCCCAGATCACGTCGATCTTGTTCTTCTTCATCAGGTAGGCGACGCCGCCGTTGAGGCGCGCCGAGACGCCGCGCGAGCGGGCGACCACGTCCTTCACGTCCGCCGTCATCTTACCCTCGAGCTTCAGGCCGAAGCTCTTGGCGTGGTTGGCATTGTCGAGGATCTCGGCCGAGCGCAGCAGCGCCTTGGTCGGGATGCAGCCCCAGTTCAGGCAGATGCCGCCCAGATGCTCGCGCTCGACGATGGCCGTCTTCAGGCCAAGCTGGGCCGCACGGATCGCGGTCACGTAGCCGCCCGGGCCGGAGCCGATGATGATGACGTCGTAGGACGTGCCGCTCATGAAAAATCCTCCAGCTCGGACGGCGGGGCGCAAGATTGGAGCGCGCCGGCTGCCGCCCGGATATGGCAAAGGGCTAAAAGGACCGGCGGCGACCGGGGGATCTCCCGGCCGCCGCCAACGGTCATACCAGCATCGACATCGGGTTTTCGATGAACTGCTTGAACGCCTTGACCAGTTCGGCGCCGAGCGCGCCGTCGACCGCGCGGTGGTCGGTCGACAGCGTCACCGACATCACCGTGGCGATGGCCAGCTCGTCGTTCTTCACCACGGCCCGCTTCTCGCCCGCGCCGACCGCCAGGATGGTGGCATGCGGCGGGTTGATCACGGCGGCGAAGTCCTTGATGCCGAACATGCCGAGGTTGGAGACCGAGGTGGTTCCACCCTGGTACTCCTGCGGCTGAAGCTTGCGCGTGCGGGCACGCGCGGCCAGGTCCTTCATCTCGTTGGAGATGAGCGACAGGGGCTTTTCCTCGGCGCGGCGGATGATCGGCGTGATCAGCCCCCCGTCGATGGCGACCGCAACGCCGACGTCCGCGTGCTTGTGAACAAGCATGCCGCCGTCGGTCCAGCTGGCGTTGGCCATCGGAACGGCCTTGAGCGCCAGCGCATGCGCCTTGATCACCATGTCGTTGACCGAAAGCTTGTAGGCCGGCTTGCCGTCCTTGTCCTTCGGCGCGGCGTCGTTGAGCTGGGCGCGCAGCGCCAGCAGCGCGTCGAGCTCGCAATCCACCGTCAGGTAGAAATGCGGCACGGTCTGCTTCGATTCCGTCAGCCGCTTGGCGATGGTCTTGCGCATGTTGTCATGCGGCACGACCTCGTAGGAGCCTTCCTCGAAGAGCTTGAGGATCTGGCTGTCGGCCATCCCGGCCGGGGCCGTCGCCTTCGGCGCCTCGGCGGCGGTAGCCTTGTCCGCCTTCGGAGCCTCCGCGCCCTTGCGCGCGGTGCCCGACTTCAGCGCCTCGTCAACATCGCGCTTGACGATGCGTCCGTGCGGGCCGGAGCCCGTCATCGCGGCAAGGTCCAGCCCGCCCTCGGCGGCAAGACGGCGCGCGAGCGGCGAGGCGAAGATGCGCCCGCCATCCTGCGCGCTCGGCGGCGGCGGGGCCTTGGCCGGCTCCTCGCCGGAGGCGACCGGTCCCCGATCGGCGGCCGGCTTGTCCTCGGACGCCGTCGCGGGGGCCTCGTCCTTGCCGGACGGCGCCTCGCTCCCGGAAGCCTTGGGCCCGCCGTTGTCGTTGCCGACGCCGTCGAGCGCCGAGGCGTCCTCACCCTCTTCCAGCAGCAGCGCGATCACCTCGTTGACCTTCACGCCCTGGGCGCCGGCCTCCACGAGGATCTTGCCGACGGTTCCCTCATCGACGGCTTCCACTTCCATGGTCGCCTTGTCGGTCTCGATCTCGGCGATCACGTCACCGGAGGAAACGCTGTCGCCTTCCTTCACCAGCCACTTGGCCAGGTTGCCCTCTTCCATCGTCGGCGAGAGGGCCGGCATCAAAATCTTGATCGGCATGGCTTGGTCCCCCTCAGGCCGTGTAGGTGACGGCTTTCACCGCGTCGATGACTTCCTTCACCGACGGCAGCGCCAGCTTCTCGAGATTGGCGGCATAGGGCATCGGAACGTCCTTGCCGGTCACGCGCAGGATCGGCGCGTCGAGCCAGTCGAAGGCCTTCTCCTGCACCTGATAGCCGATCTCGGCCGAGACGGAGCACATCGGGAAGGCTTCCTCGACCGTCACCAGACGGCCGGTCTTCTTCACCGAGGCGAGCACCGTGTCGATGTCGAGCGGGCGAATGCTGCGCAGGTTTACGACCTCGGCCGAGATGCCCTGCGCCTCCAGCTCCTCGAGCGCCTTCATGACGTAGGTCATGCCGATGCCCCAGGAAACGATGGTCACATCCGTACCGGCGCGCTCCACCTTGGCCTTGCCGATCGGTAGGACGAAATCCTCGACGTCCGGCAGATCGAAGGTCTGACCGTAGAGGATCTCATTCTCGAGGAAGATCACCGGGTTCGGATCGCGGATCGCCGCCTTGAGCAGACCCTTGGCATCGGCCGCCGACCAGGGCTGCACAACCTTGAGGCCCGGAACATGGGCATACCAGGCGGCATAGTCCTGGCTGTGCTGCGCGCCGACACGCGCCGCCGCGCCGTTCGGCCCGCGAAACACGATCGGCGCGCCCATCTGGCCGCCCGACATGTAGAGCGTCTTGGCGGCCGAGTTGATGATCTGGTCGATCGCCTGCATGGCGAAGTTGAAGGTCATGAACTCGACGATCGGACGCAGGCCCGCCATCGCCGCGCCAACGCCGAGACCGGCGAACCCGTGCTCGGTGATCGGCGTGTCGATCACACGGCGCGCGCCGAACTCGTCGAGCAGCCCTTGCGAGATCTTGTAGGCGCCCTGGTATTCGGCGACTTCCTCGCCCATCAGGAACACATCGCCGTCGCGGCGCATTTCCTCGGCCATGGCATCGCGCAGGGCCTCGCGAACGGTCGACTGGACCATCGGCGTGCCTTCGGGGACGTCGGGCTCGCTGGCCGCGGGCGCCGCCGGGGCGGCAGGCGCCGCGGGAGCGCTGGCCGAAGCCTCCTCCGCCTTGCCCTGCGCCTTGGGCGCTTCGGCGGTCTTCTTCGGTGCCGCGTCGAGGGCGGAGGCGTCCTCGCCTTCCTCGAGCAGCAGCGCGATCGGCGTATTGACCTTGACGTTCTCGGTGCCCTCGGCGATCAGGATCTTGCCGAGCGTGCCCTCGTCGACCGCCTCGACTTCCATCGTCGCCTTGTCCGTCTCGATTTCGGCGATCACATCGCCGGCCGATACGGAGTCACCTTCCTTCTTCACCCATTTCGCCAGGGTGCCCTCTTCCATCGTCGGCGAGAGGGCCGGCATCAGAATATCAATCGGCATCTTTGCGCCCCACCCTTAGAGGAGAATGTCGGTGTAAAGCTCGGACGCATCCGGCTCGGGATCGGTCTGTGCGAATTCCGCCGCCTCGGCGACGATCTCGCGAACCTTCTTGTCGATCGCCTTGAGGTCGTCCTCGCTTGCCCAGCCCTCGTCCAGAAGACGCTTGCGCACCTGCTCGATCGGGTCGTGCTCGGTGCGCATCTTCTGCACCTCCTCCTTGGACCGGTATTTCGCCGGATCCGACATGGAGTGGCCGCGGTAGCGATAGGTGATCATCTCCAGGATGTAGGGCCCCTTGCCCGAACGGCAGTGCTCAAGCGCCTTTTCGCTGGCCGCCTTGACCGCGCGTACGTCCATGCCGTCGACCTGCTCGCCGGGAATGCCGAAGGAGGCGCCGCGATGCGAAAGGTCCGTCGTCGCCGAGGCGCGCTCGACGCTGGTGCCCATGCCGTATTTGTTGTTCTCGATCACATAGACCACGGGAAGCTTCCAGAGCTCCGCCATGTTGAAGCTCTCGTAGACCTGCCCCTGGTTGCTCGCGCCGTCGCCGAAATAGGTCATCGAGACGGCGCCGTTCTCGCGGTAGCGGTTGGCGAAGGCGAGGCCGGTGCCGAGCGAGACCTGCCCGCCGACGATGCCGTGGCCGCCGTAGAACTGCTTTTCCTTGGAGAACATGTGCATGGAGCCGCCCTTCCCCTTGGAATAGCCGCCCCGGCGTCCGGTCAGCTCAGCCATGACGCCCTTCGGGTCCATGTCCATGGCGAGCATGTGGCCGTGATCGCGGTAGCCCGTGATCATCTGGTCGCCGTCCTTCGATGCCATGCGCATCCCGACGACGACGGCCTCCTGGCCGATGTAGAGGTGACAGAAGCCGCCGATCAGGCCCATGCCGTAGAGCTGGCCGGCCTTTTCCTCGAAGCGGCGGATGAGGAGCATGTGCCGATAGGCCTCGAGCTCCTGTTCCTTCGTGAATTTCTCGATCTCCGGAGCGGACTTGGCCGCCCCCCCGCGCGATCCGCCGGCGCCTTTCGCGCGCGCGCCGGCGCTCTTTGCTGACGATGCTGCCATATCCCTCGCCTCACATTGGCGTTCCTGTTTCGGAACGGCGTTTCCCCGACGCTAGGCTAGCGGAAGCCGAGCGCTTGTGGAAGTGAAATGGGGCGGGCTCGCGGGTATGTCAAACACACACTAAGCGATTGTCAAAAATAACGAATTCAGAGATTAACAGAAAATCCGTTAAGTCGACCTTTTGAACTGAAATCGAGTAAAATCAGTTGCGAGGCCGGGGGCGCAAGATCGCCAGTTCCTGGGGCTGCACGAGGTTCAGACTCTCTCGCGCGCGCTCGTCGATCATGTCCGGATCGAGGCTTTCCGGCCGAAGCAGCATGACCCGGCGCTGCAACTCCTCGCGCTCGGCCGTAAGGTGGGTGAGCTCCTTCTCGAGCTCCGCATAGCGGTGCTCGATCCGCGCCTTGCCGACGAGACCAAGCTCACCGTTAAGGGCATGGAATCCGAAATATCCGACGAGGGCAAGCGCGAAGACCGGAGCCGTGAGGCGCTGGCGGAAGGTCTTGCGACGGTAGCGGGTGGCACTGAAGGGCACTTTGGACGAGACCTGACTGAATACGAACCGTTCTCTCCCGCCAGTGTCGCCCAACAGGCTTAATGGTTGGTTTCCGTTTCGCGAAACGCACGCCACGCACGCCACCTGCCCCCCCAACGTCCACAGCAGCCGACCCGCCGCTGCTCGCCTACACCGCCGGTTGCCACATCGCCGGCCACCGTCCTCATCTCTGCCCCCCACATAGCCAGCCATCGCATCGCCGGCCGCGCCCCCCGCACCACCGTCACCCCGGGCTTGACCCGGGGCCTATTGGCTCCCACAGCGCCCGTAGTACGGGCTCCGGAACCTGCGGAACGCACCGGGCGAACCAGCCGCTGCATCGCCCGCAACAAATTGGATTGGGTCCCGGATCAAGCCCGGGATGACGTCTGTGAGATCTGCCGCCGCCCACCGCACCGCAGCCCCCCATGCGACCGCACACGGCTCGCCCGCATCGCCGTCACCGTCCACATCGCCGACCGCCACATCGCCGGCCACCGTCCTCATCGCTGCCCCCCGCATCGCCGGCCATCGCATCGCCGGCCGCGCGCCCGCACCACCGTCACCCCGGGCTTGACCCGGGGCCTATTGGTTCCCGCATCGCCCGCAGTACGGGCTCCGGAACCTGCGGAACGCCCCGGGCAGACCAGCCGCCGCCTCGATCGCCACAAAGTGGAGTGGGTCCCGGGTCAAGCCCGGGATGACGTCTGTGAGATCGGCCGCCGCCCACCGCGCCGCAGCCCACCGTGCGACTGCACAGTGCTCGCCTGCATCGCCGTCACCGCCCACATCGCCGGCCGCGGCCCCCGCACCGCCGTCACCTCGGACATGCGGGAGCCCAATCGGTTCCCCGCCCGTCACTCCACGGTGACGGATTTCGCCAGGTTGCGCGGCTGGTCCACGTCGGTGCCCATGAAGACGGCCGTGTGATAGGCGAGCAGCTGCACCGGCAGGGCAAAGATGATCGGTGCCGTGAAATCGGGCGCGTCTGGCAGCACGATGGTCTTCCAGGTCGGCGCGCCGCAGGCTTCGCGGCCCTTCTCGTCGGTGATGAGCACCACCTTGCCGCCGCGCGCGGCGACTTCTTCCATGTTCGACACGGTCTTCTCGAACACCGCGTCGAAGGGCGCGATGACGACCACAGGCACGTCCTCGTCGATTAGCGCGATGGGCCCGTGCTTCAGCTCGCCCGCCGCATAGCCCTCGGCGTGGATGTAGGAGATCTCCTTGAGCTTCAGCGCCCCTTCCATGGCCAGCGCGAAGCTGGTTCCGCGTCCGAGGTAGAGCACGTCGCGGGCGCGCGACAGCGGCTGGGCGAGCTGCTCGACCTCCGCCTCGCAGGCCAGCGCCCGGTTCAGCGCGGCCGGCACTTCCGCGAGCTGACGCACCAGACGGAAGGCTTCGGCGGCGTCGATCGTGCCTCGCTGGCGGCCGGCATGGATCGCCAGCGAGGCAAGCACGGCGAGCTGACAGGTGAAGGCCTTGGTCGAGGCGACGCCGATCTCGCGCCCGGCGATGGTCGGAAAGATGAGGTCCGCCTCGCGGGCGATGGTCGATTCGGGCACATTGACGATGGCTGCCGTGGTGACGCCATTGGCCTTGCAGTAGCGCAGCGAGGCGAGCGTGTCGGCGGTCTCGCCCGACTGGGAGACGAAGAGCGCCAGATCGCCCGGCCCGACAGGTGCCTCGCGGTAACGGAATTCCGAGGCGACATCGATGTCGACCGGCAGGCGTGCCACCTTCTCGAACCAGTATTTGGCGACGAGGCCGGCGTAATAGGCCGTGCCGCAGGCGGAGATGATCAGCCGGTTGATTCCGGTGAAATCGAGAGTGCCCGCCCCTTCCAGCACGGTCTCCATCTTCGTCAGGTCGAGGTAGCGTGACAACGTGTGACCGATGACTTCCGGCTGCTCATGGATCTCCTTGGCCATGAAGTGGCGGTAGTTGCCCTTGTCGACCGCAAGCGACACGGCCTGCGAGGAAACCATCGGGCGCTCGACCACGGCGTCGGAGGCATCGCGGATCGTTGCCCCGGCGCGCGTCAGCACGACCCAGTCGCCTTCTTCCAGATAGGTGATGCGGTCGGTGAAGGGCGACAGAGCGATGGCGTCGGAGCCCAGGAACATCTCGCCATCTCCGTGGCCGATGGCAAGCGGCGAGCCGCGCCGCGCGCCGATCAGCAGATCGGGATGGTCTTCGAAGAGGAAGGCGAGCGCGAAAGCGCCCTGCAGGCGCGGCAGCACGGCGGCGACGGCCTGCTGCGGGCTGGAGCCGGCGGCGATCTCGCGCGAAACCAGATGGGCGACCACCTCCGTGTCGGTGTCGCTGGAAAGCACCGCGCCGGCGGACAGGAGGGCGCCGCGCAGGGACAGGTAATTCTCGATAATGCCGTTGTGCACGACGGAAACGCCGGGGGCGGAATGCGGATGGGCATTGGCCTCCGTCGCCGCGCCATGGGTCGCCCAGCGGGTGTGACCGATGCCGGCCTCACCGGCCAGTGGCGCCCGCTCGAGCTTTTCCTGCAGGTTGCGCAGCTTGCCCGGCGCACGGCACCGCGCCAGCTTGCCGTCGCACAAGGTGGCGACGCCGGCCGAATCATACCCCCGGTATTCGAGACGCTTCAGCGCATCGACGATCTGCCCCGCAACAGCGCCCTTCCCCAGAATGCCGACAATTCCGCACATGAATGTTCGTCTCCGCGTTCGGGCGCCCGTCGCGCCACAACTCAACCTTCGCGGACAGCCATAGCGAAGACGGCGGGCCGACGCACAATCAAAACCTGTTTCACTTCGTGACAGCCAATTGCAAAGAAAGAGGCAACGCCGCGGCGGGATGCGGCAAGAGCGCAACGCGAGGCGACTTTCGCACCCCCATGCCGCCGGATTTAAGGCTTGTTAACCTTGTTGAGCCTCTTCTAGGTTCGACTTGGATCAGGCCCGGGGCGGGTTTTCGTGAAACGGCAAGACCACGGCGACGACAACTCTCCGCGCAAGGGCGGTAGAAGCGATGCCGGCTGGGTGGCCCTGTGGGGCTCCGCGGCCGCGTTGTCGGCCGTCATCGGTCTGTCCTCCCTGTACTTCGGCCAGAACATCGAGCACCGCCGCGAGGGCACGCGCACGGCCGCCGTGCTGCTGCCGCCGCCAGGCGATGTCACGTCAACCGCCTCGATCGGCCGCAGGTCCGCCGACGGCACACGCATCGAGGTCTATCCCTCCTCCGGTGGGGTCGAGGGCGAGCAGGCGCGCCGCCGACTGACTGCGGAGGTCGATGCCCTGCGCCGGGAGGTCGCCGAACTGCGCCGCACGATGGCGGTGCTGCGCGAGGGCGCGCGCTTCCCTGACATCCCGCGCGAAGGTGACAAGATCCCGCGCGAGGGTGACAAGGCGCGCACCGGCGACGGCAAGACGCCGGAAAAGCGCTCGCAGATCAAGGAGCCCGCGAAAGAGACCGCCGCGAAGGCCGCCGCCGTCTCGGCAAAGCCTGCGAGCAAGGTCCCCTCCCCGACGGCCGATGCCGACCGGACGACGACCAGCGCCGGCAAGGCGGTTGCCGATCGCGCCTCGCCCCATCCAGGCAGCACCGACGGACCCGCCACCACAGGATCCATCGCCCGCGACGCCAAGGCGTCCGCCACCACGGCGGAGCCGGTTCAGGAAAACTTTCAGGACAGGCTCGACCGCGCCGTGGTGGCGGCCGTCGGCAGCCCGACGCCGGTCGAGACGATCCCGGCGCCGCGCGCCGAAAGAAACGCCCGGCGCATCGACGCCGACGGGCCCACGGGAGACGGCGACACCACCGCGTTCCGCTTTGTCCACGAAAATCCCGAAGCGACGGAAATGTCACGCCCCGCGCCGGAGAAGGACACCCGCCTCGTTGAAAAGGCGCTGCCGGAGACCATGCGCAAGCCGGTGCGCATCGTCGCGCTGCCCGGAGCTTCCGGGTCGGACGCGGTCGGCTCGATTCCCCGCCCGCTTGAAAAGCCGGTCGCGACCGCGACAGACGCCGCCGCAGTCTTGCCGGTGGCCGGTCCGGCCCCGGCGCTGACGGTCGGACGCGCCGCCGGCCGCATTTCCGGCGCCGAGAGCGGGCGCATCGCCCGCACGGATTTCGCCATCGAGCTTGGCCGTTTCGACAGCGCCGCCGATGCGGATGCGGCCTGGAAGAAGCTGATCTCCGGCGCGACGAAGATCCCGGGCGAGCTGGCCCATCGTCTGGTCGAGACGGAAACCGGCGGCGCCCGTCTGCTCGCCGGCCCCTTCCCCAATGCCGCCGACGCCGCGACCGCCTGCGCCTTCCTCGCCGCGCCCGATCTCCCCTGCCGCCCCGTTGCCGATCCGAGACCGGAGAGCCTCGCAGCCGTGCGCTGAGCGCATGCCGCCTCTCGCGCGGTGGTCTTTAAAGCCTCCCCGAAAACCGTTAGCGTCTGCGCTCTCCCGACGCGCGCGCCGCGTCCTCTCCTTCTCGTGCAAACCGTCAGGACAGCATGATCGACCTCAAGGACCCTCGGCACAGGGCCTATGCCCTGCTTATCGTCATGCCGGTCTTCTTCTCTTCCAACCTGGTCATCGGCCGCGCCGCCATCTCCACGGTGGAGCCCTGGACGCTGGCGTTCCTGCGCTGGATCCTCGCCTTCGCGATGCTGCTGCCCTTCGCGCTCGCCGGCATGCGCGCCCACCGCAAGACGCTCCAGCGCGAGTGGACGACGCTCGGGATCATGGGCATTCTCGGCATGTGGATCTGCGGGGCCGGCGTCTATTTCGCACTGAACTACACGACGGCCTCCAATGCGACGCTGATCTACACGTCTTCGCCGGTTCTCATCCTACTGCTGGAATGGCTGTTCCGGGGGCGGAGAATCGGCACGCGCGAAGGGCTCGGCATCCTGCTCGCCATCGCCGGGGTGGTGCTGATCGTGGTCAAGGGCTCCCTGGCGACGCTGCTGGCGCTCGAGCTCAACGCAGGCGATGTGCTGATGGCGCTCGCCGCCATGGCCTGGGCGGGCTATTCGGTGCTGTTGAAGCGGCCGGCCTTCGCCGAAGTGCCGACGCTGTCGCTCTTTGCCACGCTCGCCGCCGCCGGCGCGCTGACGCTGCTGCCCTTCACGGTCGTCGAGATCGCCGAAACCGGCCGTTTCCCGGTTCACGCCGATGCCTGGATCTCCATCCTCGGCCTCGCGCTCGGCGCCTCGGTCCTCGCCTTCTCGACGTTCCAGTACGGAGTGAAGGTCGTCGGCCCCTCAACCACCGGGCTCTTCATGTACCTGCTGCCGCCCTATGGCGTGCTGATGTCGGTCGTCTTCCTCGGCGAGGAGCTGCACCTCTATCACTTTGCCGGCTTCGCATTCATCATGGCGGGCCTGATCCTGGCCACCGCTCCGCGCCGCTTGATTGATCGGATGCGCGCGCTTCTGCCGGAAATCCCGGCGCGTGACAAGCGTGCACAGCAGGCTGGAGCGGATTGAAATCCATGCAAAAAGGCCGGCGGTGATACACCGCCGGCCTGAAGGCTTTCAAAAGCAGCCGATAGAACTTTACCGGCTAATTTGTTTCCAAGGCGCGCCGTGAAACATCTGCGTCAATCGACGTTGACGCCAGCCGTCTCGTCGTCGCCGGCGTCCGGCGTCACGTCGATGATGCGCGCGCGCTTGGTGATCTTCACCTCCGCCTTGCAGTCGCTCATGCAGGGCTCGGCCTTCGTCGCCAGCGGTGTGTCGGGCCGGTCGTCGTCGGTGAAGCCACCCTCGTTCGGCATGCGGATCGTGGAGAAGTTCTCCTTCGACAGCTCGAACTCCTCATCCGTCACCACGTCATTCATGTAGAGCAGATAGGCGACGATGGCGTAGGTCTCGTCCGGTGTCAGGCTCTGGGCATCGCCAAAGGGCATGGCGCGGTGGATGTAGTCGTAGACCGTGGAGAGATACGGCCAGTAGGAGCCGATGGTCTTGACCGGGTTGTCGCTCTTCAGCGTCCCCTGTCCGCCCGCCAGCACCGGCCAGCGCCCTGCTCCTTCCGCGAAGTCGCCGTGGCAGGCCGCGCAACGCTCGGCGAAGAGCGCATCGCCCTCGCTCACCGTGCCGCGGCCCTCCGGCAACCCCTGGCCGTCGGGGCGCACATCAATGTCCCAGCCGGCGATCTCCGCCTCGCTCGCCCTGGTGCCGAGGCCGAGCTTTCCGGCCGCGACCGGCCCGGCGGCGGCAACCGCCAGCGTCAGCGCCGAGGCGGCGAATGCCTTACGAAATCTCGACATTTTCAACACTCCCGTTCTCCGCCACATGCCAGGTCTGGATGCCGTTGTTGTGGTAGATCGAGTTGGTTCCACGCACCGCGCGCAGCTCGTTCTTGGTCGGCTGCACATAGCCGGTGTCATCATAGGCGCGCGACTGCAGCAGCAGGTCGGATCCGTCCCAGTCGAACTCGAGATAGAAGCGGTGCAGCGCCTTGGGCAGGCTCGGTCCGTCGATGCGTGCGCGATGCCAGTTCTTGCCGCCATCGAGCGTGACATCGACGCGGGTGATGCTGCCGCGCCCCGACCAGGCCAGACCGGTGAGCACCGTCTGGCCCTTGCCATGGACGATGGGCGCCTGCGGGCTCGGACTGGTGATCACCGACTTGGCGTCCATCAGCCAGGTGAAGCGGCGCGCCCGGCCGTCGGCCATCAGGTCGGTGTACTTGGAGGTCTCCTCGCGGGCATGCCACGGCTCGTCGCCCACCTCGATGCGGCGCAGCCACTTCACCCACATGTTGCCTTCCCAGCCAGGCACCACGAGGCGGGCGGGATAGCCCTGCTCGGGCCGCAGCGCCTCGCCGTTCATCTTGAAGGCGACCATGCAGTCATCGAGCGCCTTTTCCATCGGGATCGAGCGGTTCATGGCGGAGGAATCGCCGCCCTCCGGCATGATCCAGCGGGCATTGGTCTTCAGCCCCGCCTCCTCCAGCAGATAGCGCAGCGGCACGCCGGTATACATCACGCAATGGACCATGCCGTGGGTGAACTGGCAGCCGTTGAGCTGGGCGCCGCGCCATTCCATGCCCGAGTTCGCCGCGCATTCCAGGAAGTAGATGCGGTTTTCGCGCGGGAAGCGCTTCAGGTCCTCCAGCGTGAAGATCAGCGGCGTGTCGACCAGGCCGTTGATCATCAACCGATAGTCGGTCGGATTCATGTCGGCGACGCCGCCATGATGGCGCTCGAAGCACAGGCCGTTCGGCGTGAGGATGCCATCGAGCTCGTGCAGCGGCGTGAAGTTCACCGAGCTCTCGCGCGAGGCCGTCAGCCATTCGACGCTGCGGCGCACCACATGCGCCTCGTGCTCGGAAGGCACACCGTAAGGCGCCGCGTCGACGCCGGCGCCGAGATAACGGCTCCAGTCGGCCACATTCGGCGGAAGATTGTCGGGGTTGGCCTCATTCGCCCGGGCGATGCCGCCCGTTGCCGCCAGCCCGCCGGCGGCAAGCCCCGCCTTCAGCAGCAGGCGGCGCGACGGATCGGCGGGCGTCTCCCCGGAATTTCGCGATCTGGACATGTTCCACTCCGGCTCTCGCGTTTCAGATTTACAATTTCAGATACGTGAACATTAAAGACGGAATCCGCACCCCTTCGGGCGCGGATTTCAGATACCGGTGACCTTCACCGACCTGTTGGGTTCGAGCGTGACGGTGCTGCGATCCTTGAGATGGGCCTCGACCACATCCCAGATCGCCGGCCCCTCGGTGCCTTCATTGACGCTGGCCCAGCCGGCGACGACATAGCTGCGCGAGGCGTCGATGGGGGTGCCGTCGGCCAGCAGCGTCATGTCCGAGATGCGGCTGCCGATCTCCCTGGTCGGGTCGATCGCATAGCCCATGCCGCCGACGCGCACCATGTCGCCACCCTGCTGGTAGTAGGGGTCGGCGTTGAAGAGATTGTCGGCCACATCCTCGAGGATGTCCTTCAGCGTCGCGCCGGTCATCTCGTTGCGGTAGACGGCCGGATAGGTCATGGAGACCGCGTTGTGCAGGTCCTCCACCCGGATCGCCTCGCCCGAGGGCACGCTGGTGCCCCAGCGGAATCCCGGCGACAGGGCGATCTCGGCCTCGCGCTGCTCCAGCAGCGCCTCGCAGATCAGGTCGTCGAAGGTTCCGTTGAAATTGCCGCGCCGGTAAAGCAGCGTGTCGGTGGTGGCCAGCTCGCGGGCGAGTTCGTCCGCATAGGGCGCGCGCACCTTCTCCACCAGCGCGGAAATCTCCGCGTCCGGTGCGATCACGTCGGAAAAGATCGGGATCAGCTTGTAGCGGTAATCCTTCACCTCTCCATCCCGCACATCCAGATCGAGGCGGGAAAGGAACTTGCCGTTGGAGCCGGAGGCAACCAGCAGCGTCTTGCCGACCAGCACGGGCTCGGGCAGCGCGTCATGGGTGTGACCGGTCAGGATGACGTCGATGCCGGTCACCCGCGACGCCAGCTTGCGGTCCACGTCGAAGCCGTTGTGGGAGAGCAGAACCACCACATCGGCCCCCTCTTCGCGCGCCGCGTCCACATTAGCCTGCACGTCCTCCTCGCGAATGCCGAAGGACCAGGTCGGGATCATCCAGCGCGGATTGGCAACCGGCGTGTAGGGAAAGGCCTGGCCGATGACGGCGATGCGCACGCCGCCGCGTTCGTAGAGCCGGTAGGCCTCGAAGACCGCCTCGTCCCACTCGGTGTCGCGCACGTTGCCGCCAAGGAAGGGATAGGGCAAGGCATCGACCAGTTCCTTCACCCGGTCGGCGCCATAGGTGAACTCCCAGTGGCCGGTCATCGCATCCGGCGCCAGCGCGTTCATCACCTTGATCATGTCCTCGCCACCGGTCTTGAGCGAGGTATAGCTGCCCTGCCACGTGTCGCCGCCGTCGAGGAACAGCGTGTTGGCCTCGCGCTCGGCGCGGATCGACTTGAGCACCGTGGCGATCCGGTCGACGCCGCCCATGCGGCCATAGGCCCGCGACAGCGCGTCGAAGTCGGTCGAGGTCAGCGCATAGGCTTCCGGCGAGCCGGGCTTGAGGTTGTAGAGCTTGAGGAAGTCGTCGCCGGTCACATGCGGCGGCAGTCCCTTGACCTCGCCGACACCGAGATTGGTGGAGGGTTCGCGGAACCAGATCGGCATGAGCTGGGCGTGGATATCGGTCAGATGCACCAGCGTGACATTGCCAAGCGGGCGGAAGCCGAGAATGTCGTCCTGGGAAAGCGCCTGCTGCGCCGCAAGCCGGGCCCAGTTGCCAAAGCCCGACCCGGCGGTCAGGGCGCCGGTGGCAACCGCGGCCATCAGGAATTCGCGTCTCGAGATCATCGTCGTCTTTCCGGTCTTCTGGTCCGCTCCGCCAGGCCCGTTGCGGGCTGGGTCGCCGATTTTCTGTCGTTCGAGGCGCCCATCGTTCGAGGCACCCGTCGGGAGCGGGTGTGGCTCGCGGCACGCGAGCCCGGGCGTTGCGGTTCGGGCAAGGCAAGGCCGTTGCGTCGCGAGGACGCCCGACCGGTCTTGCCGGGTTGATCTTGTGCGGTCGAAGGCGGGACGCCTTCCCTCGGGCCGCGCGCCGGCAGCGGCAAGGGCCCTGACGGATCGTTCGACCCTGAAGCGACCGGCCCGGGCTTGAGCCCGGTCCGGTCAGCGCGTCAGTTGCGCACCGCGGGCGTTTCCACCGAAAGCCCCGTGCCGCGCCAGGCGAGATAGGTCTCCAGCGCCACCAGTTCGTCAGAGCCGACGTCATAGGGCTTGGCGCGCGTGTCCTTGATACAGCCCTTCAGGCGGCGGTGCAGCGAGCCGAGCTTCTGCCACTTGAGCCGATAGGTCGGGAAGCCATTCGACTGACCCTGGCTCAGGTGGTCGGCGCGGATGTACTTGCCGTTGTTGTCTTCGTGGCAGTTGGAACAGGCCAGATCGAGCTGGCCGGTGCGGGTGTAATAGAGTTCCTTGCCGCGATCCCACCAGCTCTGCATGTCGCCGGCGGCCAGGTCGAGCTGCACCGGCATGCCGCGCGACTGCAGGCCCACATAGGCCGTCATGCCGAGCATCTTGTCCGATTCCCACTTCCAGGCCTCGGCGCCCATGCGCTCGGTGCGGCAGGCATTGATCGTCTGCTCGAGGGTGAGCGGCTTGCCCGCGGCGTCGCTCCACTTCGGCATGGCGGCGCGCACGCCCTTCATGCTTTCCGAAGCGTCATCGTGACAGCTCTGGCAGGATTTTCCCGCCGTGCCGTCGACATTGGACCATTCGCCCTCACCGACCTCGACCATCAGGAAACCTGGATTGGTGAAGTCATCGAGTTCGAGTTCCTTGGTCTCCTCGGTCCGGAACTCGAATCCGGAAACGACTTCATCGAGCGGGTGCCCCTCCGGCGCCTTCGCCCGCGTGACGATGGTGACGCCATCGATCTCCGGCATCGCCGCGTCCTCGGCCATGGCAGGACCGGCCGCGATCATGGCGGCGCTCGCGCATCCCGCCAGGATGATCCCCGGAAGCTTCCTCATGTGGCTTTCCCTCCAGCGCGAACCGGTCTCTGGCTCGTCTTGTTGCTCTTCGGCCTTCTGCCCGCCTGCCCGAGGCGGGCACGGCCGGTGCTCCCGACACCGGCCGTCTTGCAATCACTCGACGGCGATCTTCGATTCCGTCTCGTAGATCGATCCGTCGTCATCCACCCAGGTGAACTTGAACGTGCCGCTCTCCGGCACCTTCGCGTTGAACTCCAGATAGGGGTTGGCCGAGATCGCCGGATCGAGATCGCACGAGAACACGGGCTTGCCGTTGAACTCGCAGGTGAACTTGTTGATGATCTGGCGCGGGATGATCTTGCCGTCGGCGTCCTTGCGCTGGCCCGACTCCATCTTGTGCGAGATCAGCGTCTTGATCTGGATAACCTCGTCCTTCGATGCCTTCTTGGGCACCTTCACGCGGGGCTTGGAATTCGCCATGTCACGCTCCTTGCAGCGTTGAATTTCACGAAAGCAGGGGCAGCGCTCAGCCGCCGCAGCCGCCGATCGTCACCTTGACCGTCTTGCGATCCACATAGACCTTGCCAGTCGACGTCTTCGCCAGCGCGATCACGTCCTGCGTCTTGGCGAGCCGCATGCGGGTGGTGGCCTCGGCCGCGCCCGACATCGGCGTGAAGTGGAACGTGGCGACGCCCGGAGCCGGGTTGCCGGCGGCGAGCAGGATCACGTCCGTGACATGGTCCTCATCGGTCATCGGGCTGTCGACGCTCACGCCGACCGGGACCGTATTGCCGTTCTCGGCGATCTCGGGGGCCGTCAGCGAGACCGTTCCCTCCTCGGGGGCCGTGCCGCCGGTAAAGGCGTCGATCGCCGCCTGCACCTTGGCATCGTCCGCCAAGGCGAACGCCGGAAGTCCGGCGACGGTCAGCACTGCGGCTCCGGCACCCAGCGCGAGTGCCTGGCGTCGTGTCAATGTCATTTGCGTTTCCTCACGGGTTTGCCCGAAGCGGATGGCCGCTCCGGCGCGCCGGACGTCAGTCCTTCAGCGTCATCAGATAGGCGACCACGTCCTCGACCTGTTGCGCGGTCAGGATCGACTTGCCCTTGAACTCCGACCCCACGCGGACGAAGCCTTCGTTGCGGTAGAAGGCCGGCATGATCGTGCCGTCGTAGACGTTCTTGGCGTTGACGATGATCAGCCGCAGCGCCGCCTGGTCCCAGCGGTCGGCGACGCCGTCGAGCGGAGGCCCGACATCGCCGTGGAACGGCTGGTCCGCCAGCGCTTCCGCCGTATGGCAGGCGATGCAGTTGCCGAGCTTGCGGTCGATCATCGCCGCGCGCCCGGCATCCGGATCACCCGCCACGCCGGTCAGCGACTTCGGGATCGTTCCGTCGACGATGTCATAGGAGACCAGCTCTTCGGCGGAGGCCGCGGCAGCGCTGAGTACAAGCGCGCAGGCGATCCCCATACCCCGACGAATGAGGCTCATAGGCGTTGTTCCTTCCCTCTGCCGGTTGAACCGGTCATTATCTCTCTCTCCCGCCGTTGTGCCACGGCATGAGGGAAGCCTAGCAGCAATGCGAAGGGCGATCAATTCACATATTCAATTATGAGAATGCGTCATCGGATATGAACATGCGTCGGCGCGCGCGTCTCCTCGCCGCCGCGAAAACGGGCTGCGGCCGCTCAGCCGATGACGGCAAGTGCCGGAAAGGTATCAAGAAGCCAGAACGAGACACGCGCCATCTGACCGGTCATGAAAGCGAGACCGGTGAGAATCAGGAACACGCCCATCACCTTCTCCACTGTCGACATGTGCCGACGGAAGCGCCCCATGAAGCGCATGAACGGACCGGCGAAAAGACTGGCGACCAGAAACGGCACACCGATTCCCAGCGCATAGGCGGCCAGCAGCACCGCGCCGTGCAGCACCGAGGCCTCGCTGCCGGCGACGAACAGGATCGAAGCCAGGATCGGACCGACGCAGGGTGTCCAGCCGAAGGCAAAGGCAAGGCCGATCACATAGGCGCCGATCAGGCCGGCGGGCTTGCGGTCCACCTGAACGCGGGCCTCCCGGTAGAGAAACGCGATGCGAAAGACGCCGAGGAAGTGCAGCCCCATGGCGATGATCGCCACGCCGGCGATGTAGCCCAGCACCTGCATGTGCTGGGTCACGAACTGGCCGATGAAGGAGGCGCTCGCTCCCAGGGCGACGAAGACGGTCGAGAAGCCGAGGACGAAGGCCAGCGAGGCGAAGAAAATGCGGCGCGGATCGGCCTTCTTCTCGCCCTCCCCGGTCAGTTCGTCCAGCGAGACGCCGGCCAGGAAGCCAAGATAGGGGGGCACCAGCGGCAGTACACAGGGCGACACGAAGGACAGGAGCCCGGCCAGAAAGGCGCCGGCGATGGTCACGTCGTCAAACATTCATGCGCTCCTGTTTCACGGACGGCGTCCGGTGCGTCGGCAACCGGAAGATCTCATTCCAGCCGGCGCGCCCGCAGCGTCCTCGCATGTCCGGCACCCCGCGACAATGTGACAGCGAGTCGCCATTTCGTATTCTGACTTTTGCATATGAATCGCGTACCCTGTTATAAGCAAGCGGGAACACGAACCCGCCTCAACTTTGCGCGAGCGATGGACACCCGTGACGAGAACACGACAGATTTTCGTAATTCTGGCTCTGATCTTGCTGGAATTGCCGCGAATTGGCGCCGCGACGGCTGCCGAACTGATCATGTTCGAACAGCGCGGCTGCGAATGGTGCGCGCGCTGGAACGCCGAGATCGGACCGATCTATCCGAAGTCCGACGAAGGGCACCTTGCGCCGCTTCGCCGCGTCGACATTCACGCGCCAATGCCGGAAGATCTCGCCTGGATGCGCGGCGAGCGCTTCACGCCCAGCTTCGCGCTGGTGCATGAAGGGGTCGAATACGGGCGGATCCGCGGGTATCCGGGAGAGGATTTCTTCTGGGGCCTGCTCGGCGAGATGGTCGCGCGGTTTCAGGCACGAAAGCCGGCCGGCGCGGCTCCGGCAGGCTAGCCCGGCAAGCGGAATCAGATCTTGAGCGAATACGCCCAAGACCTTGTTCAGACAAGGTTTCAGGCCTCCCGAGGCCATTGATCGAATGAAGGAGAACTGCGTGGCACTTCCGCGCGTGGAGGATCTGGAATGCTCCTCCGAACTCGACAAGATCATCGACAACGCCCGCAAGGCGAGCGATTTCCTCAAGGCGATCGCCCATGAAAGCCGGCTGCTGATCCTGTGTATCCTCTCCGAGGGCGAGAAATCGGTCACCGAGCTTGAGGCGCTCCTGTCGCTTCGCCAGCCGACCGTTTCGCAGCAGCTCGCACGCCTGCGCATGGACAAGCTCGTGACCACGCGGCGCGAGGGAAAGACGGTATACTACAGCCTCGCCAACGAGGACGCCCGCAAGGTGATCGAGACCGTCTACGACGTTTTCTGCAGGGATTGATGCGAGAAGGCCAACAGAACTCATACAAATCAATGGCCTGACCGTATCCGGTGTTGCGTGGGGAGGCGCGGCGATGGATTTCACGACACCACAGGTGATGGCGGCCTGCGGCTTTGCCGGCGGCGCTGTCCTCGGGCTTGCCGCCCGCGCCGGCCGCTTCTGCGCGATGGGCGCGCTGGAGGACGCTTTCCTCGGGCACGACACGCGCCGTCTCAAGAGCTGGGCGCTCGCCATCGCGGTTGCCCTCGCCCTTACCCAGGTTCTCGCCCACGCCGGCATCCTTGACCTCCGCAACTCGATCTATCTGTCGCGCGGCTTTCCCTGGTTCGGCGCCATCCTCGGCGGACTGATGTTCGGCATCGGCATGGCACTGGTCGGAACCTGCGGTTTCGGCACGCTGGCACGCATCGGCGGCGGTGACCTGCGCGCCCTGGTCAGCTTTTTGGTGATGGGCATTTCCGCCTATATGGCGATGGGCGGAATCACCGGAATGCTGCGGCTGCGATTCGTCGAGCCGCTCACGGTCGCGCGCGAAACCGGCCCCGCCCTCGACGACATCGTCGACCAGCTGCTGGGCATCGACACCGGCCCCGTCATCGGACTTCTGATTGCCGCGGCGCTGGCGGTCTGGGCCCTGCGCGGCGGCGCCGTCCTGGGCCGGAAACGCTATTGGATGAGCGGACTTGCGGTCGGTCTTGCGATCACCGGCGGATGGCTTGCGACCTGCGTTCTGGGGGCTGATCCCTTTGCCCCGCAGCGCCCCGTCTCCTTCACCTTCGTCCGCCCGCTTGGCGAGACCCTTGTCTATCTGATGACCTTCTCCGGGGCGACGCTCGATTTCGGCATCGGCTCGGTCTTCGGCGTTGTCGCCGGCGCTTTCGCCGGCGCACAGATCCGGCGTGAATTCCGCTGGGAGGCCTGCGACGACGTGCGTGAGCTGCGCCGCCATATGGTCGGCGCCTTCCTGATGGGAACGGGGGGCATTCTCGCCTTCGGCTGCACGGTCGGCCAGGGCCTCACCGCCGCCTCGACGCTCTCTGTCTCCGCACCGGTGACCATCGCTGCAATCGCGCTCGGCAGCCGCCTGGGACTGCAATGGCTGATCGAGGGATCGCTCACCGGCCTGGCGGAACGTATGGGCCTGTCATGGCGCGGAGGGCGTGGCTGAGCGTTGTGGCAAGAGCGACTGCGACATCGAATTGAGGGCGACGCCGTCAGTCGGGCGTCAGCCGACCGTCACTCCGGCTTGCGTCCGCCCTGGATGACCTCAAGGAAATGCCGACGCAGAACGGCCTCGTCCTGCCCCTCGCGCAACCCCTGACGCCACTGATCGATCACAAGCCGCAACGCCAGTGTCTCGCGCGTATGCGGAAGCTGGCTGAGATAGTCGGTGAAGAAATCATCGAGCGCCAGCCGGTCGAGCGCGCCCTGCGCGATCAGCCCGTGAATCAGCGCCATGGTCGCGGCGATGTGTCCCTTGAGGAACTCGAACTCCGCGCCGCTCGGCGTATTTCCGTCCGATCCGTCGGTCATTGCCGGCTCCAATTCCGTCCGAAAGGTCGGCATGTTCGCCGCGTTGCGACGGGCACGCACTGGCATCTGGAGACGCAAGACGGGTCTGGCCCGGCTCCTGTCGATCCTCCCGCCACCAACGGCTCGCTCTCCTCCACGAGAGCCATTGTAGACGGGCGACGATTATAAATAGTTAAATCGGTTGCAGGCAACGTCAGATCGCTACCGGAGCGATAAACAGCGGAAAACACAGGAAAACAGCAGCGACCACGCGCCAGGGCGGTGCGGCACGCACGCTCTGGCCGACGGTGCTTCGAAAAGGAGGGAGTGGTGAGCCCGCAGGGGCTCGAACCCTGGACCTACTGATTAAAAGTCAGTTGCTCTACCAACTGAGCTACAGGCTCACGACGCGTTTCCTGTAACAACGCGCGCGGGCCAAGACAAGGGGGTATCGGCCGCTTCCCACAAATCCGGCACCCCGGCCGCGGATCGGGACAGGAAAATGCGCCACCCCGGAACGCGAAACGGGCAGGAAGCGCAAGCCCCCTGCCCGTTCGAATCCTGGGAAACCGCGAGGCGCCGGCCCGATCAGGCCGGCGCGGCTTTCGCCGCTTCCGGGCTTTCCGGCTCGCTCTCGGCGTCGATGCCCTTGTAGATGCCCTTGGCCCGCTCGCGCAGGATCTGCATGACCACATAGAGCACCGGCACGAAGACGACGCCAAACAGGGTGGCAAAGGCCATGCCGCCGAAGACGGCGAAGCCGATGGCCTGCTGGCTGGCCGCACCCGCTCCGTTCGCCGTCAGCAGCGGGACAACGCCGAGCAGGAAGGCCAGAGCCGTCATCATCACCGCGCGGAACCGCAGATGCGCCGCCTTGCGCGCCGCCTCGCGGATGGAACGGCCGGCGGCGCGCTCCTCCATGGCGAACTCGACGATCAGAATGGCGTTCTTGGCGCCAAGGCCGACGAGCATGATGATGCCGATCTGCGTGTAGAGGTTCACATCGCGACCGGTCACCATCACCGCCACGAAGGCACCGAGAACCGCGATCGACACCGTCAGCAGGATCGCCACCGGCATCGTCCAGCTCTCGTACTGGGCGACAAGGAAGAGATAGGCGAAGAGCACCGACAACAGCAGCACGAAGACGACAATCGCGCCCGAACCCTGCTGTTGCAGCGCCGTTCCGGTCCACTCGAAGGTGTAGCCGGAGGGAAGCGCTTCCTGCGCCGTCGTCGCCATTTCCGTCATGACCGAGCCGGTCGAAGCACCCGCCGTGGGCGAAGCATTCACCGACGCTGCGCGGAACATGTTGTAGCGGTTCAGGATCTGCGGCCCGAGCACCGTATCGACCTGGACCAGCGCGCGCAGCGGCACCATGTCGCCCGCCTGCGAGCGCACATAGAGCCGGCCGATGTCCTCCGGACGGTCACGGAACCGGCCCTCGGCCTGAATCATGACCTTGTAAACACGTCCGAAGAGGTTGAAATCGTTGACGTAGTAGGATCCGAGGTAGGACTGCAGCGTGCTGAACACATCCGTGATCGCCACGCCCAGCAGCTTCGCCCGGGACCGATCAAGGTCAACGAAGAGCTGCGGCACATTGGCCCGGAAGGTCGAGTAGGCCTGCGCGACGGACGGCATTTGGTTGGACGAATAGACCATCGAGCCGATGGCCGATGCCAGGTCCTGCGGCGTGCCGCCGCCGGTCTGCTGCACCTTCATCTCCACGCCCGCGGTCGTTCCCAGACCCGGGATCGGCGGGGCGTTGAAGGCGATGATGTTGGCCCCCGAAATGGTCGAGAAATCCCGCCAGAGCTCGGCCAGGATCGCATTCGCACTGAGCGAGGGCGCCTCGCGCTGGTTCCAGTTGGTGAGCTTGACG
Organism: Stappia sp.; assembly: GCF_048268045.1. Lineage (GTDB taxonomy): Bacteria > Pseudomonadota > Alphaproteobacteria > Rhizobiales > Stappiaceae > Stappia. Next base: position 131,173 of record NZ_JBLWWG010000007.1, on the reverse strand, counting down.
ATCACCATCGCGGTGTTGGTCGACAGGCCGGAGTTGAGGATCGAGAAGCCGTTGACGGTGATCACATGCTGGACGCCGTCGACCTTCTTGAGCCTGTCTTCCATGTCGGCGGTGATGACGCCGGTCCGCGGCAGCGCCGCGCCATCGGGCAGTTGCACATCGACCATCAGGTAGCCCTGATCCTCGAGCGGCAGGAAGCCCTTGGGCAGCTTGCCGTTGAGGAACACGATGCCGCCGACGGCGAAGGCAACCGCCAGAAGCCCGATGAAGGAGCGCGGCAGAAGGCGCGAGACAACGCCCACGTAGCCATCACGCGCCGCCCCGATCACCTTGTCGAAGAGAGCGAAGATGCCCGTCGACGGGCCCTTGCGGGCGCGCAGGATGAGGCCGCAGAGCGCCGGCGAAAGCGTCAGCGCGTTGATCGAGGAGATCAACACCGACACCGAGATGGTGATCGCGAACTGGGAGTAGAGACGCCCGGTAATGCCGGGCATGAAGATCGTCGGAACGAAGACGGCAAGCAGCACCAGCGTCGTCGCGATCACCGGCGTGGTGATCTGCGTCATCGCCTTGACGGTCGCCTCGCGCGGCGAGAGACCCTCGTCGTTGATGATGCGCTCGACATTCTCGACCACGATGATGGCATCGTCGACGACGATGCCGATGGCCAGCACCAACGCGAACAGGCTGATGGTGTTGAGCGACATTCCCGCCGCCAGAAGCACCGCGAAGGTGCCGATCAGCGACACCGGAATGGCGATGGTCGGGATGATCGTCGCACGCCAGTTGCCCAGGAAGATGAAGACGACGGCGACGACGAGCGCGAAGGTGATGGCAAGCGTCATCACCACGTCGTCGAGCGAACGCTGCACGAATTCGGTCGTGTCGAAGGGAATGGCGTAGGAGAGATCGTCCGGGAACGACTTCGACAGTTCCTCGAGCTTGGCACGCACGCCATCGGCGACGTCCAGCGCGTTTGCGCCAGGCGCCTGGTAAACGGCCAGAACCGTGGAGGGACGGCCGTCGAAACGACCGTTGGCGGAATAGAACTGGGAGCCCAGATCGACCCGTGCCACATCGCCGACGCGCACCAGCGCACCATCCGCGCCCGTGCGCAGGATGATCTGCTTGAACTCCTCGGGCGTCGACAGACGTCCCTTGGCCTTCACCGTGTACTGGAACTGCTGCCCCTCGGGCACCGGCGGCGCGCCGATCTGGCCGGCGGCGACCTGCACGTTCTGTTCGCTGATGGCCGAGATGAAGTCGCCGGGCGTCATCTTCAGGCTCGACAGGCGATCCGGGTCGAGCCAGATGCGCATGCCATAGGCGAAGTCGGTCAGCACGTCGGCCTTGCCGACGCCCGGAATACGGGCGAGCGCGTCCTTCAGGTTGATCGACGCATAGTTCGCCATGAACACCTCGTCATAGGTGTTGTTCGGCGAATAGAGCGTGACCACGAGCAGCATGTTGGTGGAGGCTTTCTGCACCGTCACGCCGTTCTTGGTCACGTCCTGCGGCAGCATGCTGGTTGCCTGCGCGACGCGGTTCTGCACGTTCACCGTGGCGATGTCCGGATCCGTCCCGACCTCGAAGGTGACGTTGAGCGAATAGCTGCCGTTGTCGGTGCTGTTCGACGACATGTAGATCATGTTGTCGACGCCGTTGACCTGCTCCTCGAGCGGCGCCGCCACGGTTTCCTCGACCACCTGGGCGCTGGCGCCCGAATAGGTCGCGGAGACGCTTACCACCGGCGGGGTGATGTTCGGAAACTGCTCGACCGGCAGCGAGATGTAGCCGAGCACACCCGCGATGGTGATGACGATCGAGATGACCAGCGCGAATTTCGGCCGGTAGATGAAGGTCCGCGAGAACATCGGGGTCTACTCCACCGGCTTGGCGTCGGGGGCGGTCTGCACCGGCACGCCAGGACGGACCTTCTGCAGCCCGAGGGTGATGACCCGCTCGCCCTGCTGGAGCCCCTTGGTGACGACGAAATTCGTGTCCACCTGCTGGCCAAGCTCGACGTAACGCTGCTCGACAAGGTTCTTGTCGTTGACCGCGAGCACGAAGGCGCCGCGCTGGTCGCGCTGGATCGCCGCCTGCGGAATCACAAGCGCCTTCTGGCCCTTGGCGGCCTCGATCACCACCGTGACGAAGGTGCCGGGAACCAGCAGCAGGTTCTTGTTCACGAAGCGGGCGCGGATCGAGATCGTGCCGGTCCTCGAATCGACCGCGTTGTCGATGAAGACGATTTCACCGTTTTCGCCGTATTTTTCGCCGTTGGGCAGCACCAGATGCACGTCCGGAACATTCTCGGCGACCATGTCGCCGGCCTTGCCTCCGCCCTGCATCGTGTCGAGATAGTCCTTCTCGCTGATGGCGAAATTCACATAGACCGGCGCCTTGCTGACCAGGCGGGTGATCGGGCCCGAAGTGGGGCCGACGACGTCGCCGACGCTGAAGGCGGTCTTGCTGATCTGGCCGTCGAAGGGCGCGGAGATCTTGGTGTAGCTAAGGTTGAGCTCGGCGGTCTTCAGCCGCGCCTGGGAGGCGTCGACATTGGCGTCCGCCTGCTCCTTGGAGGCATTGGTCGCATCGAACTTAGCCTTGGAGATATGGCCCTTCTGGTAGAGGTCCGTATCGCGCTCGAGGTCGGCGGCCTGCAGCGCCGCGCTGGCCTTGGTGTTGGCGAGATCCGCCTCGGCGGACGCGACGGCCGCCTCATAGGAGGTCTTCTCGATGGTGAAGAGAAGCTCGCCCTTTTTCACCATCGCGCCGTCAGCGACGTTCTTTGTCTCGAGAAAGCCCGAAACGCGGGCGAGGATCTGCACGTCGTCGATCGCCTGGATCTGTCCGACGAACTCGACCGACTGACGCACGTCCTGCTCGACGGCGGCGGCGACGGAGACCGTCGGCGGCTGCGCCTTGGGCGCGGCGGTGTCGTCGGAAGGGCTGCACGCGGAGAGCAGCAGGAGCGCGAGCCCCGTCGCGGCCGCGGGCACCGACAGCTTAGGCATGGCAGACATGTATCGATCCGTCCCTTTTCAATTCGCCGGCAAGGCCTCGGGCGCGGACGCCTTGCGCCCGATCCCCCAGCCGGTTCCCGCAGAGGAAAGCCTACACGCGGGCGTCAGACAAAAACAAGCGCGACGCCATTGCCGTCGCTTGCGGGGATCCGAAGACCCTCCGGTGTTTCGCCATGGGCAATGCCCTGATCCGCGAGGCGTTCGCCAAGAGCGCGGCGGTCCGCCCCCTCGATCACCAGCGCCGCGATACGCAGTCCGTCCTTCGGTGCCGGAGCGCTGTCGCCGAAAAGCGCCGCGTAGGCCGCCGGCGTCAGCACGCGGATCTCGCCGCGCGGCGTCTCGACCGAAAGCCCGAGGCTCGTCGCGCGCATCTCGCGCACACCCGTGAAGGCAGAAAGAAACTCGTGTTGGGAGGCCGGTTCGTCGCAGGTCAGGACGAGGCTTGCCAGACCCTGCGCGCCATTGGCGTGGGTCATGTAGGCCCTGGACCAGAAACTCGCGGGGAAGCGGTTGCGGCAGGTGAAATAACCAAGCTCCGCGTCAAACGGGTTCTCGACGAAGGTGAGATCAAAGCCGACCTCGCGCTTCTCGCCCGTCTCCAGTTCCTGCGTCCGGCCGAAGGAAAAGGGCTCGAACACCTTGAGCCCGGCACGAAGGAAATCATCCCGGTCGGCCTGCGGATCACCGCTCTCCAGCACGATCATCGATCCGCCCTCGCCGTGCGCGAGGAAATCGCGGTTGAACGCGCCGAAGGAGAAGACCCGCTCGGAGGTCTCGGGGATCATTGCCCCCTCGCCCACCGACAGCAGCTCGATGAAGAAACCGTCGAGCTGGACCAGACGGTTTTCCGTGCCCCAGGGGTGGCGCGCGCGCGGCGTCACGGTGAAGCCGACGCGCTCAAGGCGGCTGGCTGCCGCATCAAGATCGCGCACCGGCCAGACGAGATGATCGAGTCCACGCGCCCGCATGGGCTCCTCCAGGTCAAGAAGTGCCCGCGCCGGGACCGGCGCGGGAAGGCCGTCAGACCAGCCGGCTCTGCTCCATGGCCGCCGCGATGAACGAGGCGAACAGCGGATGCGGCTCGAACGGCCGCGATTTCAGCTCGGGGTGATACTGCACGCCGATATACCAGGGATGATCGTCGATCTCGACGGTCTCCGGCAGCTCCCCGTCCGGAGAGGTGCCCGCGAAGCGCAGGCCCGCCTCCTCCAGCCGCTGGCGATAGCCGATGTTGACTTCGTAACGATGACGGTGGCGCTCGGAAATCAGCTCGCTGCCATAGATCTCGGCAATCCGCGAACCGGCCTCGAGCCGCGCCGGATAGGCGCCGAGGCGCATGGTGCCGCCCATCTCGCCGTCGGAGCTGCGCACTTCCATCGTGTTGCCGCGCGACCATTCCGTCATCAGGCCGACGACGGGCTCCGGCGTCTCGCCGAACTCCGTCGAGTTGGCGTCCTTGATGCCGGCGAGATTGCGCGCCGCCTCGATGACCGCCATCTGCATGCCGAAGCAAATGCCGAAATACGGAACCTTGTGGGTGCGTGCGAATCGCGCCGCGGCGATCTTGCCTTCCGCGCCGCGCTCGCCGAATCCGCCAGGCACCAGGATGCCGTGCACGTTCTCAAGCCAGGGCGTCGGATCTTCCTTCTCGAAGATCTCGGAATCGATCCACTCGGTCCGCACCCGCGCGCCATTGGCGATGCCGCCGTGCACAAGCGCCTCGATCAGCGACTTGTAGGCGTCCTTGAGCACCGTGTACTTGCCGACGATGGCGATGGTCACCTCGCCCTCGGGATTGGCGAGGTTTTCGGAAATCTCGGTCCAGCGGGTCAGGTCCAGCGCCGGCGCGCCGGTGATTCCGAAGGCCGAAAGCACCTCTTCGTCGAGGCCTTCCTCGTGATAGGCGATCGGCACGTCGTAGATCGACTTGACGTCATACGCCGGCACGATGGCGCTCTCGCGCACATTGCAGAACAGCGACAGCTTGCGCCGCTCCCCGTCCGGGATCTTGCGGTCGCAGCGCACCATCAGGATGTCGGGCTGAATGCCGATGGAGCGCAGCTCCTTGACCGAATGCTGCGTCGGCTTGGTCTTGAGCTCACCCGCCGTGGCGATGAAGGGCATCAGCGTCAGGTGGATATAGACGGCATGGCCGCGCGGCAGCTCGTTGCCGAGCTGGCGGATCGCCTCGAAGAACGGAAGCCCCTCGATGTCGCCAACCGTGCCGCCGATCTCGCAGAGCACGAAGTCGAAGTCCTCGTTGCCATCGAGCACGAAGGCCTTGATCGCATCGGTGACGTGGGGAATCACCTGCACCGTGCCGCCGAGGTAGTCGCCGCGGCGCTCCTTGGCGATGATCTCCTGATAGATCCGCCCGGTGGTGATGTTGTCCTGCTTGTTTGCGGGACGACCGGTGAAGCGCTCGTAATGGCCGAGATCGAGGTCGGTTTCCGCCCCGTCGTCGGTTACGAAGCACTCGCCGTGCTGATACGGACTCATCGTGCCCGGATCGACATTGAGGTAGGGGTCGAGCTTGCGCAGCCGGACCCTGTATCCGCGAGCCTGAAGAAGCGCTCCAAGGGCCGCAGACGCAAGCCCCTTGCCGAGCGAAGACACCACGCCGCCAGTGATGAAGATGTAACGCGCCATGGACAAATACCATATCGCTGCGGGCAGTGATTCGTCCGCCCGACACTGAGTTAACACACAAGAAAATGCCCCGCGAACCGCATCGCGGGGCATTCGTCGAGAAGCTTGTCGCCGGCAGGACCGGCAGCCGGCCCTTACTGGGCTGCGGGGACCTGAGGTCCGCTCGGCTGCGGCTCGGCCGGAGCCGGCGGCTTGAGCTGGTCAAGGACGCCGTTGCCCGTGCCCGTCGTGCCTGCGGCCGGCGCCACGGGGGCTCCGGGCGCGGCATCGAGGATCGAGGCCGGGCGGTCACCCATGCGGGCAACGATCGCAAGCGCCAGCGACGTGGCGAAGAAGACAGCCGCGAGAACCGCGGTCGCACGGGTGAGCACGTTGGCGCTGCCGCGCGCGGACATCATGCCGCCGCCGCCTCCGCCAATGCCGAGCGCGCCGCCTTCCGAGCGCTGCAGCAGAACGACGAGCACCAGTGAAAGCACCACCATCAGGTGAACAACGATGAGAACGGTTTCCATCGACAACCAGTCTTTGAATTGGGGATTGCGCCGGGTTCTACACCAAGCCCGAGCGTCTTTCCACCCTTGTTCGTCCCCGAAAGGGGCACCATCTCGAATACCCCGTACCGCGCCCTCGCCGCAGACACGGCAAAGGCTCCAGGCAAGAGGCGCGAAAATCAACCGAGCGCGGCAACGATACCGAGGAAATCCGCCGCCTTCAGGCTTGCACCGCCCACCAGCGCGCCATTGACGTCGGCAACGGAAAGAAGTTCCGCGGCATTCGCCGGCTTCACCGACCCGCCGTAGAGCAGACGGATCGCGGAACCGGCCTCCCCGAAGCGCCCGATCAGTTCGCGGCGCATAAAGGCGTGCATCGCTGCGACATCCTCGACCGTCGGCGTCAACCCGGTGCCGATCGCCCAGATCGGCTCGTAGGCGACGACGAGATTGTCGCCATTACCGCCCTCGGGCAGCGACCCGGCGAGCTGGCGACCGACGACAGCCTCCGCATCGCCCGCGCGGCGCTCGGCCTCGCTCTCGCCAACGCAGACGATGGCGACGAGCCCGGCCCGCCAGACCGCCTCGGCCTTGGCCTTTACCGCTGCGTCACCCTCGCCGTGGTCGGCGCGGCGCTCCGAATGGCCGACGATGACCAGCGATGCGCCCGCGTCCTTGAGCATTTCCGCCGAGATATCGCCGGTATGCGCGCCGTTTTCGGCGGCGTGACAATCCTGGCCGCCGACCAGCAGGGGCGTGCCCCCTGCCGCCTCGGCAGCACGCGCGACGAGCGTTGCCGGCGGGCAGATCGCCACATCGACCGTGGCGCCGGCGATGCCCGCGGCAACGGCCTCCAGCTCGGCGAGCGAGGCCGCAAGGCCGTTCATCTTCCAGTTTCCGGCGATCAGCGGACGAAGCGCGGTGGTCATGTGTCGTGTCTCCCAGGGGTCGGACCCGTCGTCGGATCCCTCGCGGCCGGATGCGGGCGAACGGCCAAGGGTGGCCTACCAGAAATTCCCATCCGATCAAGCCGAAGCGGGTGGATTTCGGCCCTCGCAGCGCCTTGCCCCGGCAGCCGCGCCTCTCTATGATCCGCCCTCCTCGGTACCGTCCTGCGGAACCGGCACCCTTTTTATCGCCCGAGAACGACGGAAGCCGCAATGCTCGATGCTCTGCGCAATGGCGCAAAGTCCTGGATTTCAAAACTCCTCATGCTGCTGCTCGTGATGAGCTTCGCCGTCTGGGGCATCTCAGGCAACATGCTGACGATCGGCAGCGACAAGGTGGCCACTGTCGGCGACGAAAGCGTATCGCTGGAGCAGTTCGACCTGTCCTATCGGCGCGAGCTCCAGCGCATCGGCCGCAGCATCGGCCGACCGCTTTCGACCGTGGAAGGCGCATCCTTCGGGCTGCCGGGCCAGGTGCTTGGCCAGCTCGTGGCGGAAGCCGCGCTCGACCAGACGGCGGCGGATCTCAATCTCGGCGTCTCCAACGAGGAACTCGTCAGGCTGATCCAGAGCGCACCGTCGTTCCAGCGGCCCGACGCCGGCGGCTTCGACCGCGCCCTGCTGGCCCGCGTGCTTCAGGCTAACGGCATGAGCGAGGACGAGTTCATCGCCGAGCGCCGCCGCTTCGAGGAACGCAGGCAGATCGCCGATTCGATCAGCGGCGGCATCACCACGCCCTCACCGATGCTGGAGGCCTTCAACCGGCACGCCAACGAGGAGCGCAAGATCGCCTATGTCGTGCTGCCGAAGTCATCGGCCGGCGAGATCGCCGATCCGGACGAGGCGGCGCTGTCGGCCTATTTCGACGCCAACAAGGCCCGCTTCGCAGCTCCCGAATACCGCGCGGTCTCGCTGCTGAAGCTGACGCCGCAGGAGATCTCCCGTCCCGATGAGGTGACGGAAGACGAGATCAAGCAGGAATACGAAGCCTCGGGCGACCGCTTTGGAGAGCCGGAGCGCCGCCACATCCTGCAGCTCACCCTGTCCGGACCCGATGCCAGGAAAAAGGCCGAGGCGCTGCTTGCCGAGGGCAAGAGCTTCGACGAGATCCTGACCGAGTTCGGCACCACTGCGGACCAGATCGACCTTGGTTCGCTGACCCGCGCTGAACTGGTCGACCCGGCCATCGCCGAGGCCGCCTTCGCGCTTGGCGAGGGTGAGGTTTCCGGCCTTGTCGAGGGCCGTTTCGCTCCTGTCCTGCTGCGCATCGTCGAGGTGACGCCGGCCCACAAGACGCCGCTTGCCGATGTCTCCGACGAGCTTCGCACGCAAGTCGCGCTGCGCAAGGCCGAGCGCGAGATTCTCGACCTGCACGACGAGATCGAGGATGCCCGCGCCGGTGGCGCCACGCTCGCCGAGGTCGCCGAGCGCTTCAAGCTGAAGCTCGAGACGCCCGCCGCCTTCGACAGCGACGGCAAGGGCGAGAACGGCCAGGCCGTCGAGCTCCCGGACGTTCCCGAGCTGGTGGGAGATGTGTTCGAGAGCGACATCGGCGTCGAGGCCGATGTTCTGCAGCTCGGCCGCGACGGCTTCATGTGGTTCGAGGTCACCAAGGTGACGCCGGCCCGCGACCGTACGCTCGACGAGGTTCGCGCCGATGTCGTCGCCGCCTGGAAGGAGCAGGAGCGCGGCAAGAAGCTCGACGCCATGGCCGCCGAGATCGAGACCGCTCTCAAGGATGGCGGTGCGTTCGATCAGATCGCCGCCGGCAAGGGGCTGGAGGTCAAGACCGCGCAGGGCGTCAAGCGCGCCTCGACCGACACGCCGCTGCCCCAGGCTGCCGTTTCCGGTGCCTTCACCGGCCCTGTCGGCGTCTCCGGCGCCGCCACGGGTCCTGACGGCACCCGCTACGTCTACGTCGTGACCGATACGAGCGTCCCTGCGTTCTTCCGCGAGGCAGGCGAGATCGCCGCCCTCGACCAGCGGCTCGCGCAGGCGCTCCAGACCTCGGTCATTGGCCAGTACGTGCAGGAGCGCGAGAAGCGCCTCGGCGTCAGCTTCAACCAGGCCAACATCAACCGCGTCATCGGCCAGGGGGGCTGACGCGACCGCGCCCCGCACCAGTCGCGGGGCGCGCGCACGCGCGAGGGGAAAGACGATGAGCAACCTCAAGGCCCTGATCGCCAAGGTGGCCGACGGCAACGCGCTGACACGCGCCGAAGCACGCCAGGCATTCGACGTGATCATGTCGGGCGCAGCCACACCGTCCCAGATCGGCGGTTTCCTGATGGCGTTGCGGGTTCGCGGCGAGACCGTCGACGAGATCGCCGGCGCGGTGGCGACGATGCGGGCGAAGATGCTTCCGGTCACGGCTCCCGAAGATGCCGTCGACGTGGTGGGCACCGGCGGCGACGCCTCCGGCAGCTACAACATCTCCACATGCTCGGCCTTCGTCGTCGCCGGCTGCGGCGTGCCCGTCGCCAAGCACGGCAACCGCTCGCTGTCGTCCAAATCGGGCGCTGCCGACGTCCTGATGGCGCTCGGCGTCAACATCGAGGTCTCGCCGGCGCAGATCTCCACCTGCATCCGCGAGACGGGCCTCGGCTTCATGTTCGCGCCGAACCACCATTCGGCGATGAAGCATGTCGGCCCCGCCCGCGCCGAACTCGGCACGCGCACGATCTTCAACCTGCTCGGCCCTCTTTCCAATCCGGCCGGCGTGAAGCGCCAGATGGTCGGTGTCTTCGCGCGCCGCTGGGTCGAGCCGATCGCCGAGGTGCTGCATGCGCTCGGCTCCGAAGCCGCCTGGGTGGTGCACGGCTCCGATGGCCTCGACGAGATCACCGGAACCGGCACCACGAGCGTCGCCGAGCTGAAGGGCGGAGAGATCCGCAGTTTCGAGATCTCGCCAGCCGACGTCGGCCTGCCGACCTGCCGGCCGGAGGACCTGAAGGGCGGAGAGGCAGCGGACAACGCCGTCGCGCTCAAGGGCGTGCTCGACGGCGAAAAGAGCGCCTATCGCGACACCGTTCTGATGAACGCCGGCGCGACCCTGGTGGTCGCCGGCAAGGCGGGCACGCTCGCCCAGGGCGTGGCCATGGCCGCCCGCTCGATCGACGATGGCGCCGCGCTCGACCGGCTGAAGCGCCTTGTCGCCGTGTCCAACCGGGAGAGCGGCAATGACTGACATCCTCAAGCGGATCGAGGCCTACAAGCGCGAGGAGATCGCCGCCGCGAAGGCCAGTGTGCCGCAGGCGGAGATCGAACGGCGCGCGGCCGCCGCCGACGCTCCGCGCGGCTTTTACGACGCGCTTGTCACGCGGCGCCGCGCCGGCGAATACGGTCTTATTGCGGAGATCAAGAAGGCAAGCCCTTCCAAGGGGCTGATCCGCCCCGATTTCGACCCGCCCGCACTTGCCCGCGCCTATGAAGAGGGCGGAGCGGCCTGTCTTTCGGTGCTGACCGATGGACCTTCGTTCCAGGGCGCACCGGAGTTCCTCGCCGCCGCGCGCGGCGCGACTTCCCTGCCGGCGCTGCGCAAGGACTTTCTCTTCGACACCTATCAGGTCTACGAGGCGCGTGCCTGGGGCGCCGACTGCATCCTGATCATTCTCTCCGCCGTCGACGACAAAACCGCAGCGATGCTCGAGAACACCGCGCTCGACCTCGGCATGGACGTGCTGATCGAGGTGCACGACGCGGTGGAGATGGAACGGGCGCTGCTGCTCTCCTCTCCGCTCGTCGGCATCAACAACCGCAATCTGCGCACCTTCGAGACCGATCTGGCGACCAGCGAGGCGCTTGCGCCGATGGTACCCTCCGACCGGCTGGTGGTGGGCGAATCCGGCCTCTTCACGCCGCACGATCTTGCCCGCATGGGCAACTCCGGCATTTCCACCTTCCTCATCGGCGAAAGCCTGATGCGCCAGGACGACGTCACCGGCGCCACCCGCCGGCTGCTGGCGCGCGACGACGCCGCCGCGGCCGAGTGACCTTTCGCCCGTGCAAGGGACGCATGAGCACATGACCGCCGACACCCCGAAGCTCACCCATCTCGACGACAGCGGCGCGGCCAACATGGTCGATGTGTCCGGCAAGGCCGTGACCACGCGGGAGGCGACGGCCAGGGGGCATGTGCGCATGAAGCCCGAGACGCTGGAGATGATCCGCTCGGGCAACGCCAGGAAGGGCGACGTTCTGGGCACCGCGCGCATCGCCGGCATCATGGCAGCCAAGCGCACCCATGAACTCGTGCCGCTCTGCCATCCCCTCGCCCTGTCCCGGGTCTCCGTCGACATCGAGCCGGACGACGCGCTGCCAGGCCTCAGGGTCAGCGCCACGGTGCGTCTCGCCGGTCAGACGGGCGTCGAGATGGAGGCGCTGACGGCGGCCAGCATCGCCTGCCTGACGATCTACGACATGGCCAAGGCCGTCGACCGGGGCATGGTCATCGGCGACATTCGCGTCACCGCCAAGTCGGGCGGCAAGTCCGGCGACTGGGTGCTCGACGGCGACGACCTGGAGCCCGACACGCCATGAGCCTGATTTCCGTCGAGGAGGCGCTTGCACGGCTTGTCGGCGGCGTCGAGCCGCTGGCGGTGGAAACCGTCGCGCTCGCCGAGGCGAATGGCCGCGTCCTCGCCGCCGATCTCGCCGCCCGCCGCACGCAGCCGCCATTCGCCGCCTCCGCCATGGACGGCTACGCCGTGCGCGCCGCCGACATCGCCGCGACGCCGGCGACCCTGCGGCTAATCGGCGAGGCCCCCGCCGGCCATGCCTTCGCCGGACGGGTGGGTCCGGGAGAGACCGTGCGCATCTTCACCGGTGCGCCGCTGCCCGAGGGCTCCGATACGATCCTCATCCAGGAGAATGCGACGCGCGACGGCGACATTGTGACCGCGTTGGAGAGCGAGCCCGAAGGGCGTTACGTGCGCGCCGCCGGCCTCGACTTTGCCGAGGGAGATGTGCTGCTTTGCGCCGGAACCAGGCTCGGCTTTCGCGACCTGGCGCTCGCCGCGGCGATGAACCACGCTCATCTCGCGGTGCGCCGCCGGCCGCGCGTGGCGATCCTGGCGACCGGCGACGAACTGGTCGAGCCCGGCGGCAATCCGGCTGACGACCAGATCATCGCTTCCAACGACACGGGCCTTGCCGCCTTCGTCGAGGATTGCGGCGGCGAGGCCATCCGCCTCGGCATCGCCCGCGACACGCAGCACGCGCTGGCCGAGCGCATCCAGGCGGCACGGTCGGCCCGTGCCGACATTCTCGTGACGTTGGGCGGCGCGTCGGTCGGCGACCACGATCTCGTGCAGGATGCCCTCGGGTTTGCGGGAATGGAGCTCGCCTTCTGGCGTATCGCCATGCGCCCCGGCAAGCCGCTGATGGCTGGTGCCATCGGTGACATGCGCGTGCTGGGGCTGCCTGGCAATCCGGTCTCCAGCCTCGTCTGCGCCCTGCTCTTCCTGCGTCCGCTGATCGACGCGCTCTCGGGGCTGCCGGAAGCCGGCAAGCGCGGCGCGGAAATGCTGCCGCTGGCGGCGGCGGTCGGCGAAAACGACCGGCGCGAGGACTACCTGCGCGCCAGCCTTGTCATCGGCGAGGATGGGATCGAGCGGGTTCTCCCCTTCCCGCGACAGGATTCCTCGATGCTCGCCACGTTCGCACTGGCCGAGGCGCTGGTGGTCCGCCCGCCCCACGGCGCCGCGCTCGCCGCTGAAACCCGCGTCCCCGTCCTCCGCCTCGACCGCCGCTGACGACCTCGCCGCGAAACGGCGGTTGTGGAACAAGCCGGGAACGGCTAGACTATGTTCATGATTTGTCCGGGAACATGAGTCGCCGGCGCGCGGAGCGCCGATGGGGGATGCCGCAGAATGTTGACGCGCAAGCAGCACGAATTGCTTCTCTTCATCCATGAGAGGCTCAAGGAAGCCGGCGTGCCGCCCTCCTTCGACGAGATGAAGGATGCGCTCGACCTTCGCTCGAAGTCCGGCATTCATCGCCTGATCACCGCGCTGGAGGAGCGCGGCTTCATTCGCCGGCTGCCGAATCGCGCGCGCGCGCTCGAAATCATCAAGTTGCCCGAATCCGTTTCCCCCGGTCTGGCCGCGCCGCGCAGTCAGGGGTTTTCGCCTTCCGTCATCGAAGGCTCGCTCGGCCGGCCGCGCGAGACCGCCCCGCCCGCGCCTGTCACCGAATCGGAGAATATTTCCATTCCCGTGATGGGGCGAATTGCCGCCGGCGTGCCAATCGAGGCGATCCAGACCCACAGCCACACGATCTCCATGCCGGCCGACCTTCTCGGAAACGGCGAGCATTACGCACTCGAGGTGCGCGGCGATTCGATGATCGAGGCCGGCATTCTCGACGGCGACACGGTGGTGATCCGCCGTTCCGACAGTGCCGACAGCGGTGACATCGTCGTGGCCCTTGTCGACGACGAGGAAGCGACGCTGAAGCGGTTGCGCAAGAAAGGCGCGTCGATCGCGCTGGAGGCGGCGAACCCTGCCTATGAAACGCGCATCTTCGGTCCCGGCCGGGTGAAGGTTCAGGGCAAGCTCGTCTCGCTCTTCCGTCGCTACTGAGCGACGGGAACCGATGGCGTCCACGGACGTCGCCAGCGATAGGAAGGCACTGCCGTCACCCGCAACGCCGGGTGGCCTTGCCCCTTTGCCCCCGATCCAGACAAGGAGGCGGAGGGCACGCCTGGCGCTTGCATCGCGCGCATCGGCGTTGCAGTTGCATCTGCCCGCACCTGCCGCTGCCGCGTATCTTGCGCCTCACTCTCCTCTATCTGCATCCCCCCGGTCTGCTTTCCCCCCAGTTGCTCTGCCTCTGCCTGCTCTCCCTCTGTCTGTCCGCCTTCTCCTTGCCGCGCGCGAGGGCGACCTGCCCTCTTCTCGACGGAGATCGCAGCGAGGCTGCCGGCCAGACCCGGAGGTTTTTCGTCCAGGTCGTCATCGCTGGCATTCCCGAGCGAAACACCGACGCGGGCCGGCGGGCCGATTCTCCGCTGCCCCGGTTCGGCCGCACTGCCCTGCCGGGCCGGCCTCGCAGGTTCCTCAGTGCCGACCGACAGGGCGGCGGCCTCTTCGCGACCAGGTTCCGCTGCGGTCTCGTCGACGTCAAAATAGAGCGCCGTGGCGCCGTCACGCGCAAGGCGCGGGCCGTCGAAGATCCAGCGCGCCGCGCAATCGGTCGGCGCCTGCAGCGGCGTGACGAGAATGTCGGCGCGCTCGCAATCCTCGGCAAGCCCCTCCGGCGCGCGCGTCAGCGCCACGACAAGCGGCGAGCCGGACGTTGCCGCATGGGCGGTTGCCACGCACCCGAGAGCATCGCAATTCATGCGCCCGCGCGTCAGGTGGCGTTCGGCAAAGGACTTCGGCCCCACCCCGTCGGCGCGCAGCCACATTTCGCCGGCAAAGCCTGTCGGCCTTGCCGTCACCATCAGCCGCCCCGCCGGATCGCGCAGCGCGACATGGCGACCGTTCTCCGCAATCAGCATGTCCGGATGCCGATCGACCGACTGCAGCCAGATCGCCAGCGCCAATGGAATCCCGGCAAGCTTGCGTGTGCCACGCGGGGCCAGGCAAAGGAGCGCGCCCGTCGTCACCACCAGCAGCGTGGCGATGAGCGACGGCGCGCCAACGATGCCGTCCCCCGGCGTCCGCTCTGCCGCCCATCGCGACATGGCGACGACGAGATCGAGTCCGGCCCCCATCGCGGCCAGCGGCAACAGTTCGAGCCCCAGCGGCATCAGTGCCAGAGACAGCACCGCGAAAGGCATGACGATGAGCGTCACCACCGGCATCGCCAGGAGATTGACGAGAGGACCGAGCGGCGCGACCCGGTGGAAATGATAGGCGCCGATGGCGCCTGTCGCGGTGCCGGCGATCAGCGAGGTCAGCAGGATCGCACCGAGCCAGCGGGTGGAGACGCGCAAGCCGCTCACCGCCACCGCCGTAACGCCCGCGCCGCCACCGTCGGGCTCGCGCCGCGCCGGGGTCCTGCGGGCCAGCAGTTCCTCATAGGCGGCGATCAACGCGACGACCGCGGCAAACGACATCTGGAACCCCGGATCGAGCAGCGCCTCCGGCGTCGCCACAAGGATCACGAGCGCTGCAAGCGCGGCATTGCGCAAGGTGAGCGCCCGCCGGCCGACCAGCCTGCCCAGCAACACCAGAACGGTCATCGCGAAGGCGCGTTGGGTGGCGACCGAGGTTCCCGAGACGAGCAGATAGAAGGTCGCCGCCGCCAGTGCCGCGCCCGACGCCCAGATGTCTATGGGCTGTTCGTCCGCCAGCTTGCGCGAAAGCGCCAGACCAGCGCGTGCGACGAAAAACACCGCCCCCGAAAAGAGCGCCATGTGAAGGCCGGAGATCGCCAGGATGTGGGCCAGGCCCGCCGTCCGCAGTACCTCGGTGACATCTGGCGGAATGGCCGTTCGGTCGCCGACGATGAGCGCGACGGCCAGCGCGCCTGCGACCGTCTCCCCGAGTGCCGCCTGGACGCGGCCGGCGATCGTCATGCGCAACGCCCCGAGCCCCGCCTTGAGGCGCAGGAGCAGCGGGGCGGTTCCAAGATCAACCCGCTGCGGAGCGCCGAATGCGAAGCCGGTCGCCCCGATCCCGTCGAAAAAGGCGCGGAAGGAATAGTCATAGCTTCCCGGCATCACCGCCCCGGGCGGCGGCATCAGCCGGGCACGCACCCGCACGCCATCCGCGACGCGCAAGGGCGCATCGAGACGCGAGCGCACCGTGACCCGCACACGTTCCGGCATGACATCCGCCCGAAGTCCCTTGGCGGCGACGACCGCGACCTCGAGACGGACACCGCTTTCGGTCTCCTCCACCGTGGCGACAAAGCCCTCAAGCGTCACCGTTCGCGCCCGCTCGAGCACCGGTGCGGCCACCAGCACCGTGCGCAGCGCCCCGGTTGCAAGCCCGGAGACGACCAGAGCGCCCAGCAAGAGCAGCAGTGCGGCCTCGCCCCTGCGCCGCCCCCGCAAGACGAGAACGCCGAGCCCGCCCGAAAGGGCAATCAGAAAGCCGGCGGACGGCTCGGCTGGAAGCGCGAAATAGCCGGCAATGCCGAGAATGAAGGCAAGGCTCGCCCAGGGGAGCCCGCGCCCGGCGGCCAGCGCCTCGACAACCGCGTCGCCAAGCCCCTGCCACCTCGCGTCGCCGTATCCAGCGCCCGAGAACCGGCTCCGTCGTCGAAGCATGAACCGCCTGAGCGCCCCCTGCCCCGCTTCGTCGCGCGATCCCTGGCGCGCATGATCATTGTCCAACGCGTCGACAAGATCGCCGGCGTGAGCGCGGCCCTTCCTGCCAGAATTCCCGCGCGGATCATCCCGAGAGAGCGACCGCGAATCTGAACGAAACGGGAACGAACGAGTGCGCGCGGGGCCCTTGTCCGCCCCGTCGCCCCACTCCTCCCCCTTCGCCATCGCCGAGATCCCTCCGGCAAGCGCCCCCCGCGCCTGCGGTCTCCTGTCCGCCGGGAAGGCGCCATGCCGGAAAACGCGCCTCCGGACTGCGATTTCCGGCTTTGGCCGTGACAAGAGGCCATGCTAAACGGTGGCTCGCCGCCAACGGACGTGTGAGCGTGCATCGCAACCGCGTTTCGCGCAAGACGAGTATTTCCCTGGTGGCCGCATGCGAACGCCGGCAACGGCCGCTCCCGGCCGGCTGAACCGCAGGCTCTTGGCCGACCGGGCGTCCCGGCACCCGAGACCGCCAACCCACGACCGACGCACAACGAACAACAAGGCTCTCCATGACCGCTCCTGTCGTCACCCGCTTCGCGCCCTCGCCCACCGGCTTCCTGCATATCGGCGGAGCACGCACGGCGCTCTTCAACTGGCTCTATGCCAAGCGCTTCGGCGGCAAGATGCTGCTGCGCATCGAGGACACCGACAGGGAACGCTCCACGGACGCAGCAATCGCCGCGATTCTCGACGGTCTGACCTGGCTCGGCCTCGACTGGGACGGCGAGCCGATCTCGCAGTTCGCCCGCGCGCCACGCCATCGCGAGGTTGCCGAGGAATTGATCGCCGCCGGCAAGGCCTATCGCTGCTACGCCACCCAGGAAGACCTCGCCGCCATGCGCGAGGAGCAGCGCGCCAAGGGCCTGCCGCCGCGCTACGACGGCCGCTGGCGCGACCGCGCCCCCTCCGAGGCGCCCGAAGGCGTCGCCCCGGCGATCCGTCTCAAGGCCCCGCTTGAAGGCGAAACGGTCATCGAGGACCGGGTGCAGGGCCGCGTCGTGTTCCCGAACAAGGATCTCGACGACCTCGTGCTGCTGCGCTCCGACGGCACCCCCACCTACATGCTGGCCGTGGTGGTCGACGACCACGACATGGGCGTAACCCACATCGTGCGCGGCGACGACCATCTGACCAATGCCGCCCGCCAGACGCTGATCTACCAGGCTCTCGGCTGGGAGGTCCCGGTCATGGGGCACATTCCGCTCATTCACGGGGCAGACGGCGCCAAGCTCTCCAAGCGCCACGGTGCGCTCGGCGCGGAGGCCTATCGGGCCATGGGCTTCCTGCCGGCGGCGATGCGCAACTATCTGGCAAGGCTCGGCTGGAGCCATGGCGACGATGAGATCTTCTCCACCGATGACATGATTTCGTGGTTCGACCTCGACGCCATCGGCCGCTCGCCCTCGCGCTTCGACCTCCAGAAGCTGGAGAACCTCAACGGCCACTACATGCGCGCCAGCGAAGCCGACGCGCTGATGGGCGATCTGAAGACCTTCCTGCCGCATTGGGAAAACGGCGCACCGGTGCTGGCCTGGCTGGAAGAACCGGCCAACGAGGCGAAGCTCGAGGCCTCCATGCCCGGGCTCAAGGAGCGCGCCAAGACGCTGGTCGAGCTCACGCAGAGCGCCGATTATCTCTGGGTCCAGCGCCCGCTCGCCGTGGACGAGAAGGCGACGAAGCTTCTGGATGCGGAGGGCGCGCGCGGCGTGCTCGCGGCTCTGGCCGAGCGCCTCTCGGCGCTGGAGAGCTGGTCGGCGGAAACCGCCGAGGCCTGCGTGCGCGCTTATGCCGAGGAAGCAGAACTGAAGCTCGGCAAGGTCGCCCAGCCGCTGCGTGCGGCGCTCACCGGCCGCACCACGTCTCCGCCGATCTTCGACGTTCTCGAAGTGCTCGGCCGGACGGAATCGCTCGACCGCATTCGCGACCAGGCCGACGCCTGACGATCTTGTCCGCTCCCCGCAAACCGGCGGCTTGCGTCCGTTTTTCCGCTGGGGCAGAACCTCCTGCCCTTGCGGAAAAACATGACACTTCGCTCACCATGAGACGAACGCCCTAGGGCGCCGCGCTTGCGGGGAGCGGACAAATGGGATACGCAACATCCGACCTTTCCTCCTGCCGCGCGGTCGGTCCGTCTCTCCCCTCTCCGGAGAGACCGGCCTGATTACCCGCCGGCTCCTGTCTCAAAATGGGGGTAGCCTATATGAGCGATAAGAATGCCAAGCTGACCATCGGCGATGAGTCTTACGACCTTGCCGTGCGCGAGGGCTCTGTCGGTCCGGATGTGATCGACATCGCCGCCCTTTACCGCCAGACCGGCCGCTTTACCTACGATCCCGGCTTCACCTCCACCGCCTCCTGCGAATCCGCCATCACCTATATCGACGGCGACGCCGGCACGCTGCTTTACCGCGGCTACCCGATCGAGCAGCTTGCGGAACACGGTGACTTCCTCGAGAGCTGCTATCTTCTGCTGTACGGCGAGCTGCCGACCAAGGCGCAGAAGGACGACTTCGTAAACCGTGTGACCTATCACACGATGATCCACGAGCAGATGTCGCGCTTCTTCTCCGGCTTCCGCCGGGATGCTCACCCGATGGCCGTCATGGTCGGCACGGTCGGCGCGCTGTCAGCCTTCTACCACGACTCGACCGATATCTCCGATCCGCACCAGCGCATGGTCGCTTCCCTGCGCATGATCGCCAAGATGCCGACGATCGCGGCCATGGCCTACAAGTACCACGTCGGCCAGCCCTTCGTTTACCCGCGCAATGATCTCGATTACGCGTCGAACTTCCTGAACATGTGCTTCGCGGTTCCTTGCGAGGACTACAAGGTCAACCCGGTGCTTGCCCGCGCCATGGACCGGATCTTCATCCTCCATGCCGATCACGAGCAGAACGCCTCGACCTCGACGGTGCGTCTGGCGGGTTCCTCCGGCGCCAATCCCTTCGCCTGCATCGCGGCCGGCATCGCCTGCCTCTGGGGCCCGGCACACGGCGGCGCCAACGAGGCGGCGCTCACGATGCTCTCCGAGATCGGCACCGTCGATCGCATTCCGGAGTACATTGCCCGCGCCAAGGACAAGAACGATCCCTTCCGTCTGATGGGCTTCGGTCACCGGGTCTACAAGAACTACGACCCGCGCGCCCGCATCATGCAGAAGACCACCCACGAGGTTCTGGCCGAGCTCGGCGTGCGGGACGATCCGCTCCTCGACGTTGCCATGGAGCTGGAGCGCATCGCTCTCAGCGACGAGTACTTCATCGAGAAGAAGCTCTACCCGAACATCGACTTCTACTCCGGCATCACCCTGCGTGCGCTCGGCTTCCCGACCACCATGTTCACCGTGCTGTTCGCGTTGGCCCGCACCGTCGGCTGGATCGCGCAGTGGAAGGAAATGGTCGAGGATCCGTCGCAGAAGATCGGCCGCCCGCGCCAGCTCTACACGGGCGCTGCGCCGCGCGATTACCTGCCGGTTTCGCAGCGTCGCTGACGCGCGCTCACGCACCCCGCAAAAATGCGAAAGGCCGCCCCCTCGGGCGGCCTTTTTGCTTTATCAGGAGGAGATCGTCGCTAAGCTTGTGCTGCCTCTTGTTCCTATCAGGTTCGACAGATGTCTCGCCAGATCAGCATATTCTCGCCGGCAGACGTTGGCGCCTATCCCTTGCGGGTCGTCGAGTTTCCCCGTGCCCCAGGCAGTCACGTTGCGCGGGGCGATGTGATCGTGCGGCTGGAGGGCCCGCGAGGCGCGCTTCAGCTCGCGGCCCCCTTCGACGCAACCATCCTCAAGAGCCAGGTGCTCACCGGCACGACACTCGAGACGCGCACGGCTCTACTGAAGCTGAACGTGGCGAAGGCGGATATCCCCTCACAGCCAAAGGCCGCGGCGCAGCCGCCGCGCGGGGAGCCTGAGAAACCCGCGGCACCGACCACGGCGGCCGAGGCGCCCCAAAGCGCGAGCACGCAGACGAGCCACTATGTCCATCCGGCCTTTGCCGATCTCGCTGGGGCGGTGGGTGGCGGCTCCTCAGGCTCTTCCCCGCGTGGCGAGGTCCCACAGCCCTCCGGGCAAGAGCGCAAACGCCGCCGCGCACGCACAGGCTTCTGGCTTGCCGGAACCGCAGCCGTTCTTGCCTTCGTCTGGTGGAGTTTGCCGGAAACGCGCAGGGTCATCTCCTACGGCATGTGGGACCGCCCCTTCCTGCTCATGCGGGCCGCCGGAGCCGACATGCGCCTTCTGCCGACCCGGGTTGTCAGTAGGCTGGGCAACCTTGCCGGATTTCCCTCAGGGCTGTTTGCGGATGACAGTCCCGGTTTCGCGATGGCCGACTCCGGCACGGCGAAGCTTCGCTGCACGGGAAAACGCACCTATTTCTTCGCGGGCTCGCTCTTCACCGGCGGCAAGGAGAGCGATACGACGACGGAGGATGGCCTGGCAACGGTCGCCTTCGACTTCGATCGCAAGAACGCCTGCATGCGCTTCGGCAAGGTGCTGACCTATCAGGACGGCTCGCTTCACGACGATCTCGGCCCGCAGAACTGCGCCGACTACGCCCGCTCCGACGACATCGTGTCCATGTTCACGTTCATGGCCTTCGGCAATCAATTCCAAGACCGGACCGTTCTGGAGCTCGGGGACATGCGCCTGCGGTACACGGAGGGCGAGTACAATTCCGAAGACCAGTCCAACATCTCGCAATCCACGGCATGGGCGCTGACCTGCGTGCCCGCCAGCTAGATCAGGAGCACGGCCGGGGGCGCCGGCTCGCTCATCCCTTGCCGGCTGTTGCAACCTCGGCAACCAAGCGCGCGGCGGCGCCTGCCTGGCTTTCGCCCCCCTCCAGCCGCATCACCTCGTCCAGTCGGGCGAAAGCCTCGAGTTGGCGGGAGCGGGCAGTGCCCGGGGAGAGAAGCGGGCGCACGGCGTCGGCCAGCGCTACGCCGTTGGCCTCGTCGTCGAGAAACTCCGGCACGACGGACTCACCCAGAATGATGTTCGGCAACACCATCGAGGTGACCGAAGCGATGGGCAGAAAGCGGTTCAGGTCCTTGATGCGACGGTAGAACCAGTCCAGCTTGTACGCCACGATCATCGGTACCCCCGAGATCGCCAATTCCAATGAAACCGTGCCCGAAGCGGCAAGCGCGGCGTGGGCGCGGCGGAAGGCAGCATGCTTGTTCGCCTCCCCGGAAACGATCTCGACTTGCACCGGCCAGGTGGCGACGGCCTCCTCGATGCGCGCCCTTTGTCGGGGCACCGCCGGCAGCACGACCTCCAGGTCGGCCCGCTCGCGCGCCAGGATCTCGACCGCCCTGCCGAACTCCTCCAGCAACCGCGAGACCTCGCTTCCCCGGCTGCCGGGCAACACCAGCAACACAGGCCGGGCGCCCTGCTCCAACGCGCTTCGCTCTCCCTCCGCGGGACGCAGCCGCGCACTATGCTCGATGAGCGAGTGGCCGACATAGTCCGTCGGCGGTCCGCCAAGGCGCGCGTGCACCGCAGGCTCGAAGGGCAAGATCGCCAGCAGCCGATCCACATAGGCCGCCATCTTGCGCGCCCGCCCGGGCCTCCATGCCCACACCGAAGGCGACACATAGTCGACGATGCGTACATGCGGCGCGCGGCGGCGAACCCGCTTGGCCACATTGTGGGTAAAGTCGGGGCTGTCGATGATGACAAGCACGTCCGGGTTCCAGGAAACAACGTCATCGACGGTCTGATAGACCCGACGCACAATGGTCGGCAGACGCGCCAGAACCGCCGTCATGCCCATCACGGCAATATCCTCGATGGGAAAGAGCGTCTCCATCCCCTCGCCCATCATCCGCTCGCCGGCGACACCGCGAAACTCCACCGCCCCGGAAAGACGCGCCCGCAGCGCCCGCATCAGTGGCGCGGCGAGCTGATCGCCGGACTCCTCCCCCACCACAAGATAGACACGCAGCGGCGCTTGCCGGGTCATGAGGCGTTCTCCGTGGCAGTGGCCCTATCGAGACCGAAGAGGAAAAGACCGTGCTCGCGCGCCGCTGCCTCCGTGCGTGCACGCTCGGCGATGAGAACGCGGCCCGCCTGGATGCCGATGCCGGAAAGCCCCGCCTCGACGCAGCCCGCCACCGTGTCAGGGCCGATCGTCGGCAGGTCGACGCGCAGGTCCTGCCCGGGCTTGGCGCATTTCACCAGCACTCCGCCCGTCCCGCGCACCCTGCGGATGCGGCGCAACTCAGCGCAGCGCGCCAGCATGGCATCGGTGCCTTCGGCCCCCTCGACGGCGATCACCCGCCGGCCGACGGAGACCGCCGCCTGTCCGATATCGAGCCGACCGAGTTCCGCCACCGCTTGCGCGGCAAGAGCCAGATCCGCGGCCACATCGCCCCTGGGAGCGGCGCCGACGAGCGCTCCGGGCAACGCCAGCAGTGACGGCGCGATCCGATGCGCCCCGATGACGCGGAACCCGTCGTCCTCGAAAAGCCGTATGACCTTTGTGAGCAGACTGTCGTCGCCGCCGGCCAGCGCCGCGATAATACGCGGCAGTCGGCGCATGGTGCCGAGATCGCCGATGATCTCACGCATCTCCGGACGCTTGGTAATGCCGCCAATCATCACAAGATCGCGGCAATTCTCTCGCATGAGAAGATCTGAAAGCTTGCCGATCTGCCCGAAGCCGAGCCAGGTCGGCGCGAAGGCATCTATGGAGGGATCGGCCTCGCCCTTGATGGCGATCACGACGACGCGCCGTCCGGCGTCACGCGCCGCGGCGATCACCTCGCCCGGCAATCGCCCGCCCCCGCAAATGACGGCGACAGGCTCCGCCCCGCTTCCGATGCGGGTGGAGGCACCGTCATCGCGGCCCGCCACGGCTCAGCCGTCCAGTGCGGGCGTGCAGAAACGCCGGTCGGACTCCGCCAGGATGAAATCGGTAACCCGGCGCACCAGGGAGCCATCCGCGTGTGCCGCGGCAACGGCCTCCGCGCGATGGCGCAGCGTGCCGTCCTCGCTCTCGAAGAGCTCCTTGTAGGCACTGCGCAGTGCGTGGATCTCCTCACGAGCAAAGCCGTGACGCTTCAGGCCGACGAGGTTAAGGCCGTTGAGCCGGGCCCTGTTGCCCATGACCATGCCGAAGGGAATGAGATCGTTCTCAAGGCCGGCGAGACCGCCGACAAAGGCATTGTCGCCAACGCGGGTGAACTGGATCACAGCGGCACCGCCACCCATGATGACGTTGTTTCCGACCGTGACATGGCCGGCGATCATCACGTTGTTGGACAGGATCACGCCATCGCCGAGACGCGAATCGTGCCCGACGTGGGAATTTGCAAGAAAGGCGCAGCGGTTGCCGACCACGGTTTCCAGCCCGCCGCCCTCGGTGCCCGCGTTCATCGTCACGCCTTCGCGGATGATGCAATCGGTGCCGATGACAAGGCGCGCCTCCTCACCCTTGAACTTGAGGTCCTGGGCGTGGTGACCGATCGAGGCAAAAGGAAACACCGTCGTGCGCGCGCCGACCGTCGTGCGACCAGCGACAACCACATGCGACTTCAGCTCGACCCCATCGCCAAGGACAACCTCAGGCCCCACATGGCAGAGCGGGCCGATCTTGACACCCTCGCCGAGCCTGGCTCCGTCTTCGACAACCGCGCTCGGATGCACATTCCCGGACATTACCACCGCCTCAACCGTCCACCAGCATCGCGCTGATTTCCGCTTCCGCAACCTTGACGCCATCGACCAGAGCGACGCCGTCGAACTTCCAGATGTTGGTCCGGTTGCGAATCTTCTTCATGTGATACTCGACCCGATCGCCAGGCTGAACCGGCTTGCGGAACTTCGCCCTGTCGATGGTCATGAAATAAACGAGCTTGGGAGACCCGGTGTCGCCGCGCGAATTGACACAGAGCGCACCGGCGGTCTGCGCCATGCCCTCGATCAGGAGCACACCCGGCATCACCGGCTGTCCGGGAAAATGACCCATGAAGTGCGGCTCGTTGGCCGTCACGTTCTTGATGCCAATGCCGGATGCGTCGCCATCCATCTCGATGATACGGTCGACCATCAGGAACGGATACCGATGCGGCAACAGCTCCATGATCCGCATGATGTCGGCGCTGTCCAGCGTGCTCGTCTTACCCTCGCTCATCTCGACGTCCTCAAATCCTGTTCTTCATTGTTATTTCTTGTTGGAGCGGTCATTCAGACCCCGCTCCGCAAGCTTGCTCAAGGTCATGACCTCACGGAACCAGACTTTTACCGGTTTCGCGGGCACACCGCCATAGCGCGCGCCGGCCGGCACATCGCCTTCGACCACGCTGACGGCGGCGATCTGCGCGCCCATGCCGATGGTGACGTGACCGCGCACACCCGACTGACCGCCGATGGCGACGTAGTCCTGAAGCGTGGCACTGCCGGAAATGCCGACCTGCGCGACGATCACGCAGTGCCGGCCAATCACCACGTTGTGGCCAATCTGCACCTGGTTGTCGATCTTGGTGCCCTCGCCGATGATCGTGTCGCGGTTCGCGCCCCGGTCAACGGTGGTGTTGGCGCCGATCTCGACGTCGTTCTGGATGATGACACGGCCGATCTGGGGCACCTTCAGGTGGCCGGCTGCGCCCATGGCGAAACCGAAGCCGTCCTGGCCGATGCAGACGCCGGGATGCAGGATCACCCGGTCGCCGAGAAGCGCGTATTGCAGCACCGCATTTGCGCCGACCGTGCAGTCGCGGCCGATGCGCACGCCGCGCGCGATGATCGCGTTCGCCTGGACATGCGAGCCGGACCCGATTTCCACGTCCGCGCCGATCACCGCTCCGGCTTCGACGACGACGCCCTCCTCAAGCCGCGTCGACGGGTCGATGCGCGCCAGCGGCGAAACGCCCTCAGTGCCCTCGAAGACGGGAGGACGCAACGCGGCGGGATAGAGCTTGCTGAGCACGATGCCCCAGGCTCGGTAGGGTTCGCCGACCACAATGGCAACGACCCCCTCGGGAACCTTGTCCGCATGGCGCTTGCCGATGAGGCAGGCGGCCGCGCGCGTTTCCGCGAGCATGGGCAGGTACTTGGTGTTGTCGAAGAAAACGAGCTGGCCGGGTGCGGAATCCTCGAGCGGACCGACGGTCGAAATCATCGTCTCGTCGCCACCGCGCGGGAGATCTCCTCCCACCCAATCGGCCAGCTGGCGAACCGAGACGGGCTCGAAAGGCGCAAGGAATACCGGATCGCTCATGGTTGTCCCATAATAAAGCCGGCCGCCGGGTTACGGCGGCCGGTGTTCATGTCATCCCCGGGCAATCGACTTAGAAGCGGGTGCCGCCGCCGATCCGGAAGAACTGCGTGCGGTCGCCGGTCTGCTTGATGATGGGCCAGGCGAAATCGGCGCGCAGCGGACCAAAGGGCGAGGCCCACTTGATGCCGAAGCCGGCCGCAACACGCGGCTTGAAGTCGTTGGACTGCACCGAACCGGCCGGCTGAGCGCCACCGCACCCATTGGCTGTCTGCACACAGGCAAGGATCGCCGGATCCGTGTCCCACACCGCGCCGAAATCGGTGAAGACAGCGCCGCTGAGGCCAAGCTCGCGCGGCAGACCGAAGATCGGGAACTCCGCCTCGGCGTTGGCATGGACATACCAACGTCCACCGAGCGCATCGCCGGTCGTGGCATCGCGCGGGCCGATGCCCTGGGGCTCGAAGCCGCGCAGCCAGTTGTCGTTGTGCTGGAACTGGTCGGACGCACGCAGATCGCGACCGATGCCGGCGATATAACCGCCGCCGCCGCGCAGGATACCGACAACGCCCCACTCGGGAAGGATTTCCTTGTAGGCGCGTGCATCGACAGTCGTCGAGATGTAGCGGGAATTGCCACCGAGACCGGCAAATTCCTGACCGAAGGTCGCGTAGAAACCGTCGCGCGGATCGACGCGGCTGTCGCGGGTGTCATAGACCAGCGAGTAGCCGATGGCCGAGGTCAGGTTGTGACCGAGCGAGCTCTGCAGACCGTTCGAAAGCGCGGTGGTGTCCTGCTTCAGATCCTGGTCGAAGATCCGGTAGATCAGGTTCAGGCGCAGCTCGTCATCGCGCAGCGGCAGGCCGAGACCGATGGAACCACCGGTCGTCGTCAGGTCATAGTTGCGGTAGTCGTTCTTGTCATAGGCGCGACGATAGACATCGAGCGACAGAGCCATGCGACGACCGAGGAAATACGGCTCGGTAAAGGCGAACTCGTAGGACTGGGTCGAAGTGCCACCAGCAAGGCGGGCGCGCACGAACTGGCCGCGACCGAGGAAGTTCTTTTCCTGGATGGTCACATCACCGATGACGCCGTCCGAGGTGGAATAGCCGACACCGAAGCCGACTTCACCCGTGGGCTGCTCCTCGACATCGACGTTGATGACGATCTTGTCCGGGGCACTGCCGCGCTCGGTCGTGATCCGCACGTTCTTGAAGAACTGGAGATCCTTGAGGCGACGCTCTGCCTTGTCGACCAGCACGCGGTTGAACGCATCGCCCTCGGCGAGGTCGAACTCACGACGGACAACGTACTCGCGGGTGCGGTCGTTGCCACGCACGTTGATACGCTCGACGTAAACGCGCGGACCTTCCTCGATGTAGTAGGTCAGCGAAATCGTATGGTTCTCGTAGTCACGCTCGGCACGCGGACGGATCTGCGCGAAGGCGTAGCCCTGGCGCGACACGTCGAGCGTCAGCGCCTCGAGCGACTTCTCGACATCGAGCGAGGAATAGGTGTCGCCCTGCTGCGTGCGCAGCTTGCGACGCAGCTCTTCCGGATCGACATCCGCCAGCGAGGTCTCGAGACCGATCTCGCCGAAGTCGTACTGGTCACCCTCTTCCACGGTGAACGTCACGTAGAAGACGTTCTCCTCGCGATCGAGATCGGCAACGGCCGAGACGATGCGGAAGTCGGCATAGCCATGACGGTAGTAGAACTGGCGCAGCATCTCCTGATCCGCATCGAGACGATCCGGATCGAAATTGTCGGTCGTGCGCAGGAAGCTGAGCAGACCGCTCTGGCGCGTGCGGATCACGTCCCGCAGACGACCATCGGAGAAATTCGTATTGCCAATGAAGGTGATACGCTCGATGCCCGTGCGATCGCCTTCGTTCACCTCAAAGACCAGATCCACGCGGTTGTTCGACCGGGAAATGATCTTCGGCTCGACGGACGCGCGATAGCGGCCGGAGCGACGGTAGGCCTCGAGAATGTTCTGAACGTCGGACTGAACCTTGGCACGGGTCAGCATCGAACGCTCCTGGGTGCGCACAACACCCTCAAGCGTCTTGTCGTTAAGGCGCTTGTTGCCCTCGAAGGAGATCTTGTTGACCATCGGATTCTCGACCACCGAGACGACAAGCGTGCCGCCTTGCTGGGAGATCTTCACATCCTCGAAGAGACCGGTCGCGAAGAGGGTCTTGAGCGATTCGTCGACATCGGCGGGGCCGTATGGCCGGCCGGGACGAATGGTCAGGTATCCCTCGACGGTCGCAGCCTCGATGCGGGTGTTTCCCTGCACCGCGATACGGCTCGCAACGGCGGCCTCGGCCTGCGAGACACCGATCGCCGGAAGCGATGCCGGAAGCAACGGCGCCACACCGCCCATCAGAGCGGATACCAGGAGCGTTTTGGTCAGTTTGTGCATACGCTGCATAAAAACGCTTCGCTTTCGTTTTTCCCTCGGGACCGGGAAAGCGCCGCAAACACGGCTGATACGGTCCAGATTCTTTATATCCGTCAGTCGTTTTACAGGCTTTTGCCGGAGACGCAACCGCCCAGGCGAGACCGACGCGGTTTCGCGCCGGATCGTTGCAACAGCGACACGCTTGCCAGAAGCGCGCCACTGCCGGATCCAGGCTCAAACCACCCCTTCCCGCCGGATCCGAAGGCAGGAAGGAGCGCGCCGCTTACAACGACGTCAGACGCATCATGTCGTTCCAGGTGGCAAACACCATGAGGAACAGGACGATGGCAATGCCGATGCGGAACCCGTACTCCTGCGCCCGCTCGCTGAGCGGCCGTCCCCGCAGGGCCTCTGCCGCGTAAAACAGCAGGTGACCACCGTCAAGCATCGGGATCGGAAGCAGGTTCAAAAGGCCGATGCTGACCGACAGAACCGCCGTCAGATTGAGCAGCGCTGCGAACCCAAGGGTCGCAACCTGACCCGAAATCTGCGCGACGCGGATCGGACCGCCAAGCTGGTCGGCCGATTCCCGTCCGGTCACGACCCGCGACAGATAGCCCGCGGTCCGCGCCACGACGAACCAGGTCTCGCGCACGCCCTCGCCGAGCGCCTCGACCGGGCCGAAGCGCTTGGTGACCACATCTTCGGCGCTGGCGCTGCGGCTGACGCCAAGCAGCCCGACACTCTGCACGTTGCCGAAGCGGTCGGTGATTTCCTCAAGCTTCGGCGTCACCGTCAGCGTCACGGCGCTCGCGCCACGTTCGACCTCCATCGACAGCGGCTGGCCAGCATGGAAGCTGATGATGCGCTGCAGGTCGGAGAAGGTCTCGATCTTCTGCCCGTCCACGGCGACGATCAGGTCGCCCGGCAGGATGCCAGCCGCCTCGGCGGCACTTTCCGGCTTCACCGCATCGACGCGGGCACTGATATCAGAGCGCCCCAGCGTGCCGAACAGCGCCGCGAAGATGACAATGGAAAGGATAAAGTTGGCGACCGGGCCGGCGGCGACGATGGCCGCGCGGCGCGCCACGGACTTGGTCTGGAACGCTCCGGCGCGTTCATCTGGCGACATGGCGTCAAGCGCGGCGCGATCGGGCGTGCTCGCCTCGTTCTCGTCGCCGGCGAATTTCACATAGCCGCCAAGCGGGATGGCACAGAGCTTCCAGCGGGTGCCATGCCGGTCGTTGCGGCCGATCAGCTCCGGCCCGAAGCCGACGGAGAATGCGTTGACCCGCACCCCGCACCAGCGCGCGACGAGAAAATGACCGAGCTCGTGGAAAAACACCACGATCGTCAGGACAAAGAGGAACGGCAGGAGATAGCCCGCAGCCGACCCGAAGAGCGATCCGATCAGTTCCATGTCGTCTCCAAATGCGGCCCCAGTGTGCGACCGTGACGTTAACAAGCCGTTGGTCCGGCGAGATCTTCTCAGGGGCCCTTGGCTGCGCCCAATTCGCCGGCGACCCGTCGCGCCCGGGCGTCGATGGCCAGCACGTCCTCGACACTCGCCGGAGCCTGCAGCGCACCTTGCCCCGAGAGCCGGTCGAGAACGCGCTCCGCGAGGGCGGAGATGTCGAGAAATCCGATGCGCCGCGCCAGGAACGCCGCCACCAGCACCTCGTCGGCAGCGTTGAGCGCGGCCGTCGCCGCGGTGCCCCTGGCCATGGCGGCTCGCGCCAGTCCAAGCGCGGGAAACCGCGCGAGATCCGGCGCCTCGAAGGTGAGCGATCCCAATGCGGCGAGATCAAGGCGTTCGCACGGGGTCTCCATCCGGCGCGGCCAGGCAAGGCAATGAGAAATCGGCGCTCGCATGTCCGGCGCGCCGAGCTGGGCCAGCACCGAACCGTCACGGTAGTGCACCATGCCATGGATCACCGACTGCGGATGGACGAGCACGTCGAGCCGCTCGTCGGCGAGCGCGAAGAGATGATGCGCCTCGATGATCTCGAAGCCCTTGTTCATCATCGTCGCGCTGTCGATGGAGATGCGCGCGCCCATGCTCCAGTTGGGATGCCGCAGCGCCGCTTCCGGCGTCACAAGCGCCATCTCGGCCAGAGAGCGGGTGCGGAACGGTCCGCCGGAGGCGGTGAGCGTCAGCTTCTCGATCTGATCGAAGTTCTGCCGCTCGAAAACCTGGAAGATGGCGCTGTGTTCCGAATCGACCGGCAGCAGCGTCGCCCCGCCTGTCCGCGCAGCCGCCATGAACAGATCGCCGCCGCAGACGAGGCATTCCTTGTTGGCCAGGGCAATGGTGGTGCCCTGCCCCGCGGCCGCCAGCGTCGGCCGCAGTCCGGCCGCACCGACAATCGCCGCCACCATCATGTCGACAGGTCGCATCGCCGCCTCGACGATGGCCCCCTCGCCGGCCGCGGTCGTGATCCCCGTTCCGGAAAGCGCCGCGGCAAGATCCGCGTAAGCCGCCGGATCGGCAACCACCGCGTGGCGCGCGCCAACGCGCTGCGCCGCCTCGGCCAGCGCGGCGGCGCTGGAGTTGGCCGTCAGCGTGTCGATCTCGAAACGGTCCGGATTGCGGGCGACCAGGTCGAGCGTGCTCGTGCCGATCGACCCGGTCGCGCCGAAAACCGAAAGCCGAAGCGGCGCACCCGCCCGGTCAGCGTCGCCGTCGGGTCGTTGCTGCTCGTTTCGCAAGGGTCACAGTCCTTGTGTGTTCAGGAACGCAGCGGCCGGATCGGCAAGCTGGCCGCCAATCGCAAGCGCCGTCAGGTAGCCAAGAACGGCGGCCCCGACGACACCGTCGATCCGGTCCATCACGCCACCATGGCCAGGAATGATCGTCCCTGAATCCTTCACGCCGAAACGGCGCTTCAGGGCCGATTCGGCAAGGTCGCCGATCTGCGCGTAGATCGAGAGCACGCCAGCGGCCAGGATCCAGGCGAACGCGGGGGCAAGCGCGGAGAAACCAGACGTCACCGCGCCGACGACAAGCGCGCCGCCAAGGCCTCCGAGCGCGCCACTCCAGGTCTTCTTGGGCGAGACCCGCCGCCACAGCTTCGGTCCGCCGACCTTGCGGCCAACGAAATAGGCGACAATGTCCGTCACCCAGACCACGAGGAAGAGGAACAGGATCAACAGCGCCCCTTCCGATCCCTGTCGCAGCACAATCAGGACGATGCCCGTCGCTCCCGCGTAGAGGGTCCCGCAGGCAAGCCAGCGGTTCGGCGCATGGCTGCGCGCCAGACCCGACAGATAGAGACCGAGCGCCACGACAAAAAGAATGCCGAAGGCCGTCTGCGCATCACCGAGATACGTCAGCAGCAGAACCGCCAGCACGCCGACATGGGCCACGGGGGCAGCGACGAGGTCTCCCCCTGCCCCGACGATCACGCTCCATTCGCGCAGGAGAACCGTCGCCAGCAGCGCCGACATCAGCGCAAAGGCGATGCCGCCGAAGTAGATCAGCGCGAGCGCGGCAGGAACAAGGAGCGCTGCCGAAAGAGTCCGCAAGGCAAGCTCGCTCGCCCCACGAGGGCCCGGATCACCTCCTCCGGCATCGCCCGTCATCTTGCCACTTTCGCGGAAAGCCCACCGAAACGCCTGTCGCGCGCCGCATAGGCGGCAAAGGCGCGATCGAGCGCCGTTTCGTCAAAATCGGGCCAATGCAATTCCGAGAAATAGAACTCGGCATAGGCCGCCTGCCAGAGCAGGAAATTCGAAAGACGCTGTTCCCCGCTCGTGCGGATGATGAGGTCGGGATCGGGAAGATCGGCGGTGTCGAGACCGCCCGCCAGGCATTCTTCGTCCACATCCTCGGGCGAAAGACGACCGGCGGCGACCTCCTCGGCAAGCTTGCGCGCCGCCCGGGCGATCTCATTGCGCCCGCCGTAGTTGAAGGCAACGACGAGACGCATGCCCGTGTTGTCGCGCGTCAGCGCCTCGCCTTCCTCGATGAGACCGAGGATGGAGCGGTCGAGGCCGTGGCGCTCGCCAATCATCGAGACCCGCACGTTCTGGCGGTGAAGCTCCGCGATATCCCGGCGGACGAACCGCTCAAGCAGGTTCATCAGGAAGCCGACTTCGGCGGCCGGACGGTTCCAGTTCTCGGAGGAGAAAGAGAAGATCGTCAGAACCTTGACGCCACGCGCGGCGCAATGGCCGACGGTGCGCCGCAGTGCGGCAACCCCGGCCCGGTGCCCCTCGGTGCGCGGCAGGCCGCGTGACACGGCCCACCGTCCATTGCCATCCATGATCACGGCAACGTGTCGCGGCACCCCGTCGCGCGCGCCCGCCTCCGCCTCAGCGGAGACGTCGAGGTCTGCCGTCACCGTCATCGGATGCTCCTGTCCCAAAGTCCCTCCTCCCGGTCTCGCGTCAGACCTGGGAGATTTCCTGTTCCTTCTTGGCGAGGGTCGAATCGATCTCGGAGATCATCTCGTCCGTCATCTTCTGAACGCGGTCGGCCGAAACGCGGCTCTGATCCTCGCCGATGTCGCCATCCTTCTCGAGCTTCTTCAGCGTGTCCATGCCATCACGGCGGACGTGGCGCACGGCGACCTTGGCCTGCTCGGCATATTTGTGAGCGAGCTTGATCAGGTCCTTGCGGCGCTCTTCGTTGAGCTCGGGAATCGGCAGGCGCAGTGTCATGCCGTCGACGACCGGGTTGAGGCCCAGGTTCGAATCGCGGATGGCGCGCTCGACCTTGCCAACCATGGTCTTGTCCCACACGGCGACCGAAATCATGCGCGGCTCCGGCACGCTGACGGTCGCGACCTGGTTGAGAGGCATCTGCGAGCCATAGGCCTCGACCGTGACCGGATCGAGCATCGTGGACGAAGCCCGGCCCGTGCGCAGCCCACCCAGATCGCTCTTCAGCGAATTGAGCGCGCCCGTCATGCGACGCTCGAGATCCGCGTAGTCCACATCCTGGTCGGCCATATCCATGTCTCCGCTTGCACTGGCGTTTTGACCGCCCCCGCATGGGGAACGGTCTTTGTGCGTCTTATTTCCATGACGGACAGGGGAAACGCAAGCGCTTCCAGCCACGCACCATGGGATGAAGCGCTTGAAACACCGGATTGCGGGGCGCGGCGAAGCACACCCGCCGCCGGCACGCCGGCTCAGTCCGAGATGACGGTGTACAGTCCCGCGCCGTTCATAACGTCGACCAGCGCGCCCGGCGTGCGGATCGAGAACACGATGACCGGAATACGGTTGTCGCGCGCAAGGGCGATCGCCGTTGCGTCCATCACCTTTAGGTCGCGGCCCAGAACCTCGCCCGGCGTCAGCGTGTCGTAACGCTCCGCATCGGGCACCTGCTTGGGATCGGCAGAGTAGACACCATCGACGCTGGTCCCCTTGAGGAACGCGTCGCACCGCATTTCGGCCGCGCGCAGCGCAGCGCCGCTGTCGGTGGTGAAGAACGGATTGCCCGTGCCACCCGCAAAGACGAT
Organism: Stappia sp.; assembly: GCF_048268045.1. Lineage (GTDB taxonomy): Bacteria > Pseudomonadota > Alphaproteobacteria > Rhizobiales > Stappiaceae > Stappia. The sequence continues at coordinate 97,699 of NZ_JBLWWG010000007.1, read as the reverse complement.
GACGTCGCCGTCCTCCATGTAGCGCTCGGCGCTACGCTGGGTGAAGGTCTCGCAGATGGAGGGAACCGGAACGGCGGACAGGACGCGCGCGGGAACGCCAAGACGGCGCAGTGCGTCGGCCAGTGTCAGGGAGTTCATGACGGTGGCGAGCATGCCCATGTGGTCGCCGGTGACCCGATTACCGCCCTTGGCGGCCACGGCAACGCCGCGAAAGATGTTGCCGCCGCCGACGACGACCCCGACCTGGGCTCCCAGGCTGACCGCCTCGGCGATTTCCTTGGCCACCCGGTCGACGGTCTCCGGATCGATCCCGAAGTCCTGCGATCCCATCAGCGCCTCGCCCGAGAGTTTTACGAGCACGCGCCGCCAGCGAAGTTTTCTCGACATTTTTTTCTCGTCGTTATGGTTTTCCGGGTGACGCCGGAGCGCATGCGCTCACGTTGACCCGCACGGTCGCGACGTCGTTTCCCGCGACCGTCAGTGCACAGAAAAAAGGCGCCGGTTTGACCGGCGCCTTGTTGCTTGCGGCTCAGTTGCCTACCGCTGCCGCGACTTCCGCCGCGAAGTCCGTCTCTTCCTTCTCGATCCCTTCGCCAAGGGCGAAGCGAACGAAGCCGGTGAGCTTGACCGGGGAACCGATTTCCTTGCCGAACGCCTCGACGGCCTGCTCGACGGTCTTGTCCGGATCGATGACGAAGGACTGCTTGGTCAGCGTCACTTCCTCATAGAACTTGCGCAGACGGCCCTCGACCATCTTCTCGATGATGTTTTCCGGCTTGCCCGACTCGCGCGCCTGCTCGGAAAAGATCTGGCGCTCGCGGTCGACGACGGCCGGATCGAGATCCTCGACGCCGAGCGACAGCGGGTTGGTCGCGGCAACGTGCATCGCGATCTTGCGGCCGAATGCGGTCACCGCCTCGGCGTCGCCCTCGGTCTCGAGGCCGACCAGAACGCCGATCTTGCCGAGACCATCGGAGATGGCGCCATGGACGTAGGTCGCGACCGCGCCCTTGGAGACGGAAACGACGGCGGTGCGACGCAGCGACATGTTCTCGCCGATCGTTGCGATCGAGTCCTTGATGGTGTCGCTGACGGACTTGTCGGAGCCTGGGAAGGTGGCGTTGCCAAGAGCCTCGACGTCGCCATCGGCGGACAGGGCAGCCTTGGAGGTGCCGGAAACGAGGGCCTGGAAGCCGTCGTTGCGTGCCACGAAGTCGGTCTCGGAGTTCAGCTCGACGACAGCAGCCTTCGTGCCCTCGGATGCGACGCCGACCAGACCTTCGGACGCAACGCGGTCGGCCTTCTTGGCGGCCTTGGCGAGACCCTTGGTACGCAGCCAGTCGATGGCTGCTTCCATGTCGCCGTTGTTCTCGGTCAGGGCTGCCTTGCAGTCCATCATGCCCGCGCCGGTCTTCTCGCGGAGCTCTTTCACCATTGCAGCGGAAATGCTCATTAGTCGCCTCGTTGACGGGTGTTCACCCCGGCAGGCTTAGCCGAGGCCTCACGTAAGGTTTATGACAAAGACGTACGACAGAACGGCAACCGGCGGCCACGAGGGCCGCCGGAGCCGTATCAGGTCATTCGACCGCTGCTGCCGGGGCGTCCTCGGCAACGCCTTCCTCGGCGGCCAGAACCGGCTCGACCGGCGCTTCCTCGGCCGAACCGACGTCGATGCCCATGCCACCCTGGGCGCGGGAAATGCCGTCGATGGCGGCGCGTGCGATCAGGTCGCAGTAGAGGCCGATGGCACGGCCGGCGTCGTCATTGCCCGGAACCGGGTAGTCGATGCCGTCGGGATCGCAGTTGCTGTCGACGATGGCAGCGACCGGAATGCCCAGGCGACGGGCTTCCTGGATCGCGATGGCCTCGCGATTCGTGTCGATCACGAAGATCAGGTCCGGAAGACCACCCATGTCCTTGATGCCGCCAAGGTTACGCTCGAGCTTCTCGCGCTCGCGATCAAGGAACAGACGCTCCTTCTTGGTCAGGCCGCTCGGGCTGCTCAGCGTCTCTTCGACCTTGCGCAGGCGCTGGATCGACTGGGAGATGGTCTTCCAGTTGGTCAGCATGCCACCAAGCCAACGGGCGTTGACGTGGTACTGGGCCGAACGGCGAGCTGCCTCGGCGACCGGCTCCTGCGCCTGGCGCTTGGTGCCGACGATGAGAACGCGACCGCCCTGGGCGACCTTGTCGGACACAACCTTCAGCGCCTGATGCAGGAGCGGAACGGTCTGAGCCAGGTCGAGAATGTGGATGTTGTTGCGAACGCCGAAGATGTAGGGACCCATCTTCGGATTCCAGCGGTGCTTCTGGTGACCGAAGTGGACACCGGCTTCCAGCAGCTGGCGCATAGTGAAATCGGGCAGGGCCATGGCCTTGCTTCTCCTTAGATTTTCCGGTTGTACCTCCGCAGGGCGTGCCTTCGCTCGCGCGTCGACACCGGATGGACCCCGTCCGTGACGAAAACCGACCCTGCGTGTGGAATGCGCGCGTTATAATCTCGCGCACGGCTCAAGACAAGCCCGCAGGCCCTCCGAAATCGCACAAACGCACAATTCCATCCATCTGCGGACGGTGAAAACCCCGCCAGCGCCCGCAAGCGTCGCCCGGAACAGCCTGACGTTAGGTCAGGAAAGCTGCACCTCGACCACGCCGGGAATCGTTTTCATGGCGCCGGCAATCTGTGGCGAGAGCCGGTAGCCGCCCGGCAGCTTTACCTCGACTTCACGTGCGCCATTGTCGAGAAGCACGACGACGCTCACCTCCCCCTCGCCGCGCTCGCCGAGATGTCGGGGCAACCGCCGGGCGGCATCCGGATCGCGCAGGAACACCGTGAGGTTCTGCTGCACGCGCGCCGCCTCGTCCTCCAGCGGGCGAACCGACTGGATGCGCAGGCTCGGCTCGTCGTCGCGCATGTCCGCTCCCACAAGCAGCACCACGGAACGCCCCGGCTCGACCGCGTCGCGAAACTGGGCCAACGCCTCGGAAAACAGCAGCGCCTCATACTGGCCCGTCGGGTCGGAAAGCCGCACGATGCCCATGCGGTTGCCGGAGCGGGTCTTGCGCTCCTGGCGCGCCAGAACGGTTCCCGCAAGGCGGCCGGCGCTCGCTCCCTGCTTCACCGCCTGGGCGAATTCGCTCCACATCTGCACCCGCATTCGCTTCAGCAGCGGCAGGTAGGAATCGAGCGGATGGGCGGACAGATAGAAGCCGATGGCACCCTGCTCCCGCTGCAACTGCTCCTCAGCCAGCCACGGCTCGGCGTCCGGCAGATGCACCGTCTCGCCTTCCGCGCCGCCGCCGAACATGTCGTTCTGACCGCTAAGAGCCTGTTCCTCGGTGCGTTGCGACACACCGACGATTCGCTCGATGCCGGCCGAAAGCCGGGCCCGTACCTGCTCGAGTACATCGAACGCGCCGGCATTGATCAGGCTTTCCAGGATCCGCTTGTTGAGCTGCTTGGCGCTCACCCGGCCGGCGAAATCGCCAAGGGTCCGGAAAGGCCGGTCGCCGCGCATCTCGATGATGTGCTCGACCGCCCCTTCGCCCACTCCCTTGATCGCCCCCATGGCGTAGCGGATGGCATTGCCCTCGACGGTGAAATGCACGCCCGAGCGGTTGACGCAGGGCGGGCGCACCGGAATGCGCATGCGCTTGGCCTCGACGCAGAAGTCCGACAGCTTGTCGGTATTGCCGAGATCCAGCGTCATGGAAGCCGCCATGAACTCCACCGGATGGTTCGCCTTCAGCCAGGCGGTCTGATAGGAGACGAGCGCATAGGCGGCCGCGTGCGACTTGTTGAAGCCGTAGTTGGCGAACTTCGCAACGAGGTCGAAGATCGTGCCCGCCTGCCCCTTGTCGACGCCGCGCTCGACAGCGCCATCGACAAAGCGGGCGCGCTGCACCTCCATCTCCGCGGCGATCTTCTTGCCCATGGCGCGGCGCAGCAGATCGGCTTCGCCGAGCGAGTAGCCCGATAGCACCTGGGCAATCTGCATCACCTGCTCCTGGTAGACGATGATGCCGTTCGTCTCCTTCAGGATCGGTTCGAGCAGAGGATGCAGATAGTCCGCTTCCTGCTCGCCGTGCTTGACCGCATTGTAGACCGGGATGTTGTCCATCGGGCCGGGTCGATAGAGCGCGACAAGCGCGATGATATCCTCGAAGCGGTCCGGCTTCATGCCTGCGATGGCCCGGCGCATGCCCTGGCTTTCAAGCTGGAACACGCCCACGGTCTCGCCGGCGGCAAGCAGCCGATAGGTCGCCGGGTCGTCCATCGGCAATCCGGCGATGTCGACCTCGATGCCCTTGTCGGCGATCAGCTTCACCGCTGTGTCGATCACCGTCAGCGTCTTCAGGCCGAGGAAGTCGAACTTCACCAGACCGGCCTGCTCCACCCACTTCATGTTGAACTGGGCGACCGGCATGTCGGAGCGCGGATCGCGGTAGAGCGGCACGAGCTGCTCGAGCGGCCTGTCGCCGATGACCACGCCGGCGGCGTGCGTCGAAGCGTGGCGGTAGAGCCCCTCGAGCTTCTGCGCCATCTCCAGAAGCTTGGCGACGGTCTCGTCATCGTCGCGCGCCTCCTGCAACCGAGGCTCATCGCGGATCGCCTGTTCCAGCGTCACCTGCTGGCCCGGTGCCGCCGGCACCATCTTCGACAGACGGTCGACCTGACCATAAGGCATCTGCAGCACACGGCCGACGTCACGCAGCACGGCGCGCGCCTGCAGTGTTCCGAAGGTGATGATCTGCGCCACCTGCGCCCGCCCGTATTTGTCCTGGACGTAGCGGATCACCTCTTCGCGCCGGTTCTGGCAGAAATCGATGTCGAAATCCGGCATCGACACGCGTTCAGGATTAAGAAATCGCTCGAAGAGGAGCGCATAACGCATTGGATCTAGATCGGTAATCGTCAACGACCACGCAACCAGAGAGCCAGCACCCGAACCACGGCCCGGCCCGACCGGAATGTCATGCGCCTTCGCCCACTTGATGAAGTCGGCAACGATCAGGAAGTAGCCGGGAAACCGCATACGCTCAATGATACCGAGCTCGTAGTCGAGCCGCTTCCAGTAGTCCTCTTCCGGCATGTCCGGCGCGAGGCCATGCGCCTCGAGCCGCTGCACGAGCCCCTCCTTCGCCTGCCGGCGCAGCTCCTCCACCTCGGCGGCGAAAGCGGCTTCCGGGTCGGCGGAGGCACCGGCGAACTGCGGCAGGATGGGCTTGTGCTTGAGCGGTCTGGTCAGGCAGCGGCGAGCGATCTCCACCGTGTTGGCGGTCGCCTCTGGCAGATCGGAGAAGACCTCCAGCATTTCCGCGCGCGTCTTGAACCGATGCTCCGGCGTCAGCCTGCGGCGGTCATCCTCGGCGATCACCCGGCTTTCGGAAATACAGATGAGCGCATCATGCGCCTCGTAGTCGTCGGCGGTGGCGAAGAAGGGCTCATTGGTCGCGACGAGCGGCAGGCCCATGTCGTAGGCGGCCGCGATCATCTCCGGCTCGCACGCCACCTCGTCTGCCAGACCGTGGCGCTGCAACTCGACATAGAGCCGGTCGCCGAAGCCCTCGGCAAGCACACCGAGCCGCGCCCGCGCCTTGTCCGTATCTCCGGCGATAATGGCCTGGCCGACAGGTCCGGCGGCTCCGCCCGTGAGCAGGATGACACCCTCGGCATGGGCGCAAAGCCGCTCGGCGGTGACATGCGCCCGGGTCGAGGGATCTGTATCGAGATAGGCGCGGCTCACCACATCCATCAGGTTGGCGTAGCCCTCGTCGCCGGCGGCGATCAGCACGACCTCGCTCAGGTGCACCGTCTCCCGGCCGCGCTTGACGCCACCATCGCAGAAGTCGACCGGAATCTGTACGCCGACGAGCGGCTGCACGCCGGAGCCCCAGGCCTTCTCGGAGAATTCGAGCGCGCTGAAAAGATTGGAGGTGTCGGTAACGGCGATCGCAGGTTGCTTATCGGCCTTGGCAAGGTCGAGAAGCCGGCCGAGCTGCAAGGCACCCTCAAGCAGCGAATAGGCGGAATGGGTCCTGAGATGTACGAAGCCGACGTCGTCCATGGCGCTTACCGGGATGCTGGGTTTTCGCGCGATCACGGCACCTTGTCGCAAGGCCCGCCCGCAGCGCCAGTCTTCCCCCCGCGTCGCCCCCCTGTCGAGCCAAAGCACCCGCCGGTCCCCAGAAAGACGCCCCGCCTGGGGATCGTTTCACCCGCGACCTCCGCCCGCTCCGGTTGCCCGAACGGACATCGGCGGCTTCAGACGGCCAGGAGTTCAGCCACGACATTGCCCCAGACCAGCAGCGTCACAGTGAAGAGCGAAAGCGCTCCGAAAGCGATAACATCCTGAACGGTCTCTCGAATTTCTGTGAACATGGCGCCCTCCCGTGTTCCGTGGTTCCGATGAGGATTATTATGTTCACTATTTGTTCTTTTGGCAATACCCGCAATTTCAGGCACGGCCGGGATGGTAAACGCCGAGTAAAGCCCCGCAACCGCCGCGCGCGGCACACTGCCTTGCCAACACAGGCAACCAAAAGAAACAGAGACACCGGGGAAGAAAGGAGGGTGAGCAGCACAAGCGCGCCGCAAGCGTCCGGCTTCGCGACTGCTGGCAAACGGCGGGCAAGCGCTCACAAAAGGAGAGGAAGCGTCTGCCGGCTCAGAGCTCGACCACCTGCTGGTCGCGCAAGGTGATGCGCCGATCCATCTTGCCGGCGAGTTCCATGTTGTGCGTGGCGATCAGCGCCGCGAGCCCGGAGGCCCTGACCAGCGCGACAAGCGCTTCGAACACATAGGAGGAGGTCACCGGATCGAGATTGCCGGTGGGCTCGTCGGCGAGAAGAATGCTCGGCGCATTGGCGACCGCGCGGGCGATGGCCACCCGCTGCTGCTCGCCGCCGGAAAGCTCCGAGGGGCGATGGTCGGCGCGGTTGCCAAGCCGCATGTACTCAAGCAGCTGAGCGGCGCGCTGGCGCGCCTCCGACTTCTCCAGCCCGCGAATGAGCTGCGGCATCATCAGGTTCTCCAACGCCGTGAACTCCGGCAGGAGATGATGGAACTGATAGACGAAACCGATCTTGTTGCGCCTGATACGAGTCCGCTCGATATCCGCAAGCCTGCCGCACTCGACGCCGTCGATATGGATCTCGCCGCTGTCCGGGCGCTCCAGCAGGCCGGCGATCTGCAACAGCGTCGACTTTCCCGCGCCGGAAGGCGCAACCAGCGCCACCACCTCGCCCGGATGCAGAGCGAGGTTGGCGTTGGAGAGAATGTCGAGACGCCCCTCGCCTTCGCGAAAGCCGCGGCTGATCCCGGCAAGCACCAGCGGCAGGGGGGCGACGGTCGTGTCCATGTCGATGTCCGATGCGGCCATGGTGGTCATTCGTAGCGCAACGCCTCGACCGGATCGAGCTTCGCCGCCCGCCAGGCCGGGTAGAGCGTCGCAAGCAGCGACAGCACCATGGCCATGATCACCACCGTCGCCGTCTCTCCGGAATCCATATCCGCCGGAAGCCGGCTCAGGAAATAGAGCTCCGGCGAGAACAGCTCGGTGCGCGTCATCCAGGAGATTGCCTGGCGGATGCTCTCGATGTTGAGGCAGACGATAAAGCCAAGCACGAAACCGGCGAGCGTGCCCACGATGCCGATGCTGGCGCCGGTGATCACGAAGATGCGCATGATCGCACCGCGCGTCGCACCCATCGTGCGCAGGATCGCGATGTCGCGGCCCTTGTCCTTCACCAGCATGGTCATGCCGGAAATGATGTTCAGCGCGGCGACGATGACGATCAGCATGAGGATCAGGAACATGACGTTCCGCTCCACCTCCAGCGCCGAGAAAAAGGTGACATTGCGCGCACGCCAGTCGCTGACGAAGGTCTGCCTACCCGCTCCCTCCTCGATGAGCGGACGCAGCGCGCCAACCCTGTCGGGATTGTCGGTAAAGACCTCGATGCCGGTGACGATGCCTTCCTGATTGAAGTAGAGCTGCGCCTGCGACAAGGGCATGAAGGCTATGGTGCTGTCATATTCCGACATGCCGATCTCGAAGATCGCGGTCACCGGATATCCCTTCACCCTGGGCGTCACGCCAAGCGCGGTGACATTGCCCTTGGGAATGATGACGGTGACCATATCGCCGACGGCGACGCCGAGCTGGCGCGCCATGCGCGTGCCGATGGCAATGCCGTCGCTCTGATCAAAATTCTCGAACGAGCCCGAACGCACATTCCCGGCAACGAGCGGCAGCTTGGCGAGATCCGTGCCGCGCACGCCGCGCACCAGCGCGCCGAACGAGCCAGCGGGCCCCGAAACCAGCGCCTGCCCCTCGACGAACGGCATGGTGAAGGTCACCCCCTCGAGGTTCTCGATTCGCGCCGCCACCGCATCATAGTCGTCGAGCTCGCTGCCGATCGGCTGGATGAGCAAATGCCCGTTGATGCCAAGGATCTTGGTCAGCAATTCGGCGCGAAAGCCATTCATCACCGCCATGACGATGATCAGCGTCGCCACGCCAAGCATGATGCCGAGGAAGGAAAAGCCGGCAATGACCGAAATGAACGCCTCGCGCCGGCGCGAGCGGAGATAACGCCCGGCGAGCATCCATTCGAAAGCGGCGAACGGCCGTGTGTCACCTGGCTGCTTCGTGGCTTTCGCGGCTGCGCTCATGCCTTTTCCCTAAAACTCCCGACTCACTGGCCGAGATCGGTCACAAGCCGATTGACGGCTTCTTGCGGCGAAAGCGTGACACGCTCGCCGGACGCACGGTTCTTGAGCTCCACGACGCCGTCCTTGAGGCCGCGCGGACCGACGATAAGCTGCCACGGCAGACCGATGAGGTCCATGGTGGCGAACTTGGCGCCCGCACGCGTGTCGACGTCATCCACAAGCACGTCGAGCCCCGCGCCGGAGAGCTGGCGCTCGAGGTCCGCGCAAGCGGCGTCCGCCTCCGCGTCGCCGGGCTTGAGATTGATCAGACCGACGTGGAACGGTGCGACGGACGCCGGCCAGACGATACCGGCCTCGTCGTGATGCGCCTCGATGATCGCTCCCAGAAGCCGCGACACGCCAACGCCGTAGGACCCCATGTGCACTGGCACGTCGGCGCCGTCCGGGCCGGCGACCTTGGCCCCCATGGGCTCGGAATACTTGGTGCCGAAGTAGAAGATGTGGCCGACCTCGATGCCGCGCGCCGACATGCGCGCCTCCTCGGGCACGGCGTCATAGGCAGCCGTGTCGTGCATTTCGTCGGTCGCCGCATAAGGCGTCGTCCAGGACTCGATGACCGGGCTCAGGTCGGACGTGAAGTCGGTGTCCTCATCGGGGATCGGCAGATCGAGGATCGCCTTGTCGCAGAACACCTCGCTCTCGCCGGTGGATGCGAGAATGATGAATTCGTGGCTCATGTCACCGCCGATGGGCCCGGTGTCGGCCCGCATCGGGATCGCCTTCAGCCCCATGCGCGCGAAGGTGCGCAGATAGGCGACGAACATGCGGTTGTAGGCGTGGCGCGCGCCTTCCTTGTCGAGATCGAAGGAATAGGCGTCCTTCATCAGGAACTCGCGGCCGCGCATGACGCCGAAGCGGGGGCGCACCTCGTCACGGAACTTCCACTGGATGTGGTAGAGGTTCAGCGGCAGATCCTTGTAGCTCTTCACCGAGGCCCGGAAGATGTCGGTGATCATCTCCTCGTTTGTCGGCCCGAACAGCATCTCGCGCTCATGGCGGTCGGTGATGCGCAGCATCTCCTTGCCGTAGGCATCATAGCGACCGCTTTCGCGCCACAGGTCCGCCGGCTGCACCGTCGGCATCAGGAGTTCCTGCGCGCCGGCGCGATTCTGCTCCTCGCGCACGATCTGCTCGATCTTGCGCAGCACACGGAGTCCCATCGGCAGCCAGGCGTAGATGCCTGCCGTCTCCTGGCGGATCATGCCGGCCCGCAGCATCAGGCGATGCGAGACAATCTCTGCTTCTTTCGGCGTTTCCTTGAGGATCGGCAGGAAATATCGGGACAGGCGCATTCGGGATCACTCGACACGTGGCGCGGACAGAAACGGTCCGACAGGGCGCGGCGGCCAGGCGCCGCAGGTTTCGGCAGTCAAAGCGCATGCGCCGGAAAAACACAAGGCCCGGCGCATCCCCGCAAGGAACATTCGCGTTCGCGACGCGCGCAACAGACGGACATCCCTCATTTCTCGCAAGTGCGAAAGCAAAAAAAATGAGCTTCGCTTGCACAAAATGGTGACAAGCCGACGACATTGGTTTATGGTCCGTTTCCATAAGAAGGCAAGAAATCGCAAGATATTCTAAGCCACACAACAGACATCGCGGTCTGAGTCTTGGGAGGAAGCACCTTCATGGCGCGCCGAAAGGCAGCTGCCCGCCGTTAAGGTTTGAATTGAACTTGGCGATTGAAGGTATGATACGCGAAACCTGAAAAAGCGAGACCTCTGGTCTCGCTTTTTTTCTTTGTGTTAGCATCCAGATGTTCGCAAAATATTCCAAGAAACGACGAATCTATTATGCCAACCGATTCCGTCGAATTTCTTCCGTTACGTTATTTCACGCCCGACGCTTTCGTTCTTTAAAAACCGAAACCGAAGTTGCCACTCTCTTCGGCAAAAAAACTGTCGAAAACGACAGTGTCCGAAGTACGGAGCCTGATCTGCCCCGTGCTCAGCTGCGGCTTTCGAACCAGGCATCGAGCGGCATGACCACCGGCGGCTCGCCATTGTCCTTCGGCCAGGAATCGATCGAGAACGCCTTGCCGCTGCCGCTTTCCCTGAGCACGGCCGTGGCATGCGGATACCGCCCGTCGAGAAAGAAGCCGCGCGCCACGGGACTGGCGACCGTGTGATGGCGCAAATATCCATGCGCGGCGGCAACCAGCAGAACGCTGGTCGTGTTGGTCGCCTCGTCGATACAGTCCATCTGGCCCGGTACGCCGGAATTGTGCAGGTCGTAGCCGCCAACATCCTTGCTCGATCCGACGACCGGGCCGATTTGCTGCTCCGACCAGGCAATGACGCGCGCAACCGCTTTGCGTTCGGCCTCCGGCGAGGCCTTGCCGGCGGCAAACATGCGCTTCATCACGGCAAGCTGCCTGCCTGAGAAATCGAACGGCGTCTTCCGGGCGCATCCAAACGCATGGCAGACATAGATCCGGTCTCCCTTCGGCGCGACGCCATTGTGAGCTCCGTACCAGGAGCCGGCCCGGCCGAGCGACTGCCCGGCGCAGCCGGCAAGCAGCAGCATGGCGGCAACGGCAAGCAAGCCACCAGTGCGCTTGCTTGCCTGACACATCACACGGCCTGTCCGCTCCCTACCGGCGCCAGTGTCTCGAATCATTGTCGTCTCCTGCCTGCAAGGGATCTCCTTATCGCGCGTTCGTTTGCCAGGCGGAAGAGGACGCGCTAAGTCACCGCTTCAAGATCGATCAGGGCCTTTCGCGCAAGCACGAAGGCCACAGACAGGGACGAAGAAAACATGCAGCCCGTTCATGTCATCGGCGGCGGCCTCGCCGGTTCCGAGGCCGCCTGGCAGCTCGCCCGTCGCGGAGTTCCCGTCGTCCTGCACGAGATGCGTCCGGTGCGCGACACCGATGCGCACAAGACAGACGGCCTGGCTGAACTCGTCTGCTCCAATTCCTTCCGCTCCGACGACGCGGAGCAGAATGCCGTCGGTTTGCTTCATGCCGAGCTGCGCGACAGCGGCTCGCTGATCATGCAGTCTGCCGACGCCAATCAGGTGCCCGCCGGCGGTGCGCTCGCGGTGGACCGCGACGGCTTCTCCGAGGCGGTGACGGCCGCACTCACCGGTCATCCGCTCATCACCATCGAGCGCGGCGAAATCACCGGCATGCCGCCCGCAGACTGGGACAGCGTCATCGTCGCCACCGGCCCGCTCACGTCGCCTGCCCTGTCGCAGGCGATCCTCGAGGCGACAGGCGAGGACGCCCTCGCCTTCTTCGACGCCATCGCGCCGATCCTGCATTTCGATTCCATCGACCTCGACACCTGCTGGTTCCAGTCGCGTTACGACAAGATCGGACCGGGCGGAACCGGCAAGGACTACATCAACTGCCCGATGGACAAGGAGCAATACGCCGCCTTCATCGACGCGCTGATCGCCGCGCCCAAGACCGAGTTCAAGGAATGGGAGGAGAACACCCCCTATTTCGACGGCTGCCTGCCAATCGAGGTCATGGCTGAACGCGGACGCGAGACCCTGCGCCACGGACCGATGAAGCCGATGGGCCTGACCAACGCGCACAAGCCGGACCAGAAGCCCTACGCAGTGGTCCAGTTGCGCCAGGACAATGCGCTCGGCACGCTCTACAACATGGTCGGTTTCCAGACGAAGCTGAAGCATGGCGCGCAGCTTGAGGTGTTCCGCACCATCCCAGGGATGGAAGAGGCTGTTTTCGCCCGGCTTGGCGGCTTGCACCGCAACACCTTCCTGAACTCGCCCAAGCTGCTCGACCGGTCCTTCCGGCTCAAGGCCCGCCCGGCACTGCGCTTCGCTGGCCAGATCACCGGATGCGAAGGTTATGTGGAATCGGCAAGCGTCGGCTGCATGGCCGGCCTCTTCGCCGCGGCCGAGAGACTTGGCCGCGACATCGCCCCGCCGCCGCCGACCACCGCCATGGGCGCCTTGCTGGAGCACATCACCGGCGGCCATATCCTGCGCGAGGATGGCGGCCCGCGCTCGTTCCAGCCGATGAACGTCAACTTCGGCCTGTTTCCGCCCATCGAGGCGCCGAAGACCGACGCGGACGGCAAACGTCTCAAGGGCAAGGACAAGACGCGGGCCAAGAAACTCGCCATGACCTCGCGCGCCCGCGCCGATTTCAGCGAATGGGGTTCGGTGGCCCTGGCGCTTGCGAACGAGCCGGTCTGCTGACCTGGCGATCCGGCTCTGCTCCGCTCTGACGGAGCGCACGAAAACGGAAAACGGCGCGCAATGACTTGCGCGCCGTTTTTTCTGTCCTCCGCGAGATGAGACCCGACAGGGCCTCTCGCCTCTTCTCAGGAGGCCCCCTCCTCGGTGGGGTTGTCCTGCCCCGCACCGCCCGCCGCGACCTGCTGCGGCAACCCGTGATCGCGACCGAGGTAGGTGACGTTCGACGGGAAGGCGAAGTTGGAGCCGCCCTGCTGCACGATCCGTGTGATCTCCACCAGAATCTGCTCCTGGATCTTCAGGAACTCGTTCCGGTCGGCTGTCGAGATGTAGGTGAAAAGTTCGATATTGAGCGAATAGTCCCCGAAGCCGACGAAAGTGACCCGCAGAGCCATCTGATCGAGCACCTTCGGGTTCTCCTCGAGAGAAAGACGGATCTTCTCGATGATGCTGAGCAGCACCGCTGCGTCGGTGTCGCGGCGCAGGCTAATGACATGATTGAGCAGGAAGCGGTCGCGCCGGCTGAAGTTGACGATCTTGCGCTTGGCGAGGTCGGAATTGGCGACGGTGATCAGCGTCCTGTCGAGCGCACGGATACGCGTCGAACGAATGCCGATTGCCTCCACCGTGCCCGACAAGCCTTCGAACTCGCAGTACTCGCCGACACGCACCATGCGGTCGGCATAAAGAATGACGCCGCCGATGAGGTTTTCCAGCGTCGGCTGGGCCGCGAGTGCCACGGCCAGACCGCCAACACCCAGGCCGGCGATGACACCGTAGACCGGGATACCGATCTGCGTTGCACCATAGCCCAGCAGAACGACCGAAAGCGCAAGACCGATCAATCGGAAGCCCGAAAGGAGAAGGCTCGAATCGAGACTCGCCGTCGGTGCCGTGGGGTTCTTCATCACCCAACTCGCGAGCAGGTCGATGGCCTGGTAGCAGAACCAGGAAACGCTGGCCCAAAGCACGGTGGCCGATACGGTTCCAACGATGACCATCGGAACGCCGGTAATGTTGACCTGGTCATTGGCCAGGAACCGGAAGCCGGCCGCGGTGAGAAGCACGACAAGGGGCAGTTGCATGCGCCGCATGCGCCGACGCACGTCCGAAAGCGGAACCGCCCGCCACCTGTTCCAGCGCTGCACGCTCACCGGAATGACAATCGAAAGGATCGCCAGCAGACCCAGCGCCAGCCATTGCCAGACGGCCTGGTCACGGAACTCGTGGCGCAACCATTGCGGCCCTTCGAGAACAAGGTCGTACCAGCGCGGCGGCACGAGATTGCCCGGCGTGTAGATATAGTAGGCGTAGAGGTCCTCGCCCTTGTCCGAATGGGAGGGGAAGACCCTCACGGCCGCATAGTCTTGCGGGATGCGCGCCACCGTTTCCTTCGAAACGAGATAGCGCACGTCGCCCTTTTCCGTTCCCGTCTGGGCAAAGACGAGGCCCGTTCCCGGCAAACGCCAGCGCTGCGGCAGGGTGGCGGCGAAATCGGGGTCCTGCGGAGCCCCAGCGGCCTTGCCCGGCACATCCTCGAGCGAAGGCATGTAGATGCGGTCGATGATCTCCTGAAACTGCAGGACGGTTTCGATCCCGACATTCTCACGGGCCGTCTGAGGCACATCACTGAGATCGAAGAGTTCCGTTGCCTTGGAGATGAGCAACTGCACGATGGCGAGCCGGCGCTTCTGGTCCTCCGACAGAAACAGGGTGTCGCCCTCGAGGAATTCATTCCTCAGCGCGATCCAGATCCGGCTGGCCTCCGCCATCAGGACAAGAAAGCTCTCCAGCGAGGCGCGCGGGCTCTTGCTGTCCGGCGGGGCGATCGGATAATCGCGCAGCAACTCCTGCAGATTGGGAATGCGGCCCTCGATTTCCTTGTCGAGATCGGAAGAAGAGAGGCTCTTTCCGCCAAGAAGAACGCTCGGCTGGAGAAATTTTTCATACGCCGCCGGCTGGGCAACTGCGGCACCGGCAACCGAAATCGTCAGAAAAGCGCCGACCGCGACAAAGAAAAGCCGAACAAGATCGCGACCTCGGCAGCCTGCGAACAAGTCAATTCCGCCACGCTTTCGATGCAGGTTCCCGGTCATTTCGCCCCCAATGATCCATAAAATCCACCCAGACCATAGAGACCAAAATTGAAACCAGTCTTAATCTAGTCGCTTGGAGCGTGCTTCCGCGCCAGCCGCACCGCCTGCCAGACATACCAGAGCTTGCGCAACCGCGAGATGTCACCGGTCATTCCGAACGGATCAAAACCGGCCTTTTCCACCCGCCGCAACGCCGGCTCCACGAGACTGGCCGGCAAGAACGCGGGCACGACGCCGCGCGGCACGCTGGCGATACGCGCGCGGGTCTGGAGGAGATGCCCCTGCGCCCGGTCGCAGAGTTCGGAGATAGCCGTGCGCAGCTGCGGCGTCGCCTTTCCGGAGAAGATGTCCTCAGGCTCCACTTCGTGGCGCGCAAGCAGATCGGCCGGCAGGTAAAGCTGGCGCCGGGCGGCGTGCCAGGGCAGCGCGCGAATAAGCCCGGCAAGCGCATAGGCGACACCGGCATGGCCGGCGGCCTCCGAGGTGCCCGGATCGCGGCCGTCGGCCAGCACGATCGCGGCAAGCTGGATCAGCGCGGAAGAGGTCTCGCCCGCGTATCCCTCAAGATCGCCGATGGTCGGCATCGGGTCGTCGTAAAGGTCGAAGGTCCGCGCCTCGATGAGATCGAGAAAAGCTCCGAGCGGAAGATTGTAGGTGGCGATGGCCGCGCGAATGGCGCCGGCAACCGGGTGTTGATCGGCATCGCCGCCAGGTTCCGCGGCAAGCGCGTCGCGCCACCACTGGAACCGGATCTCGCCGGGCATCGGGTCGGAAACGATCTCCCGAGCCCGGGCGATCTCCATGTTGAAGGCATACAGAGCTGCGAGCGCGGATCGCTTGGGCTCCGGTACGTGGAGCAGCGAGATATACCGGTCGAAGTCGAATTGCCGGACAAGCGCGAGGCAGTGCTCGCCGGCAGTCAGGGTCGGCGCTGTCATGAAGGGGAACCTAGGGCCATCGGCGGATCAGTCCACCGCAAGCAGCACCGCCGCGACGGCCCTGTCCTCGGCAAGCAGGACGTTGTAGGTGCGCACAGCCGCTCCCGTCGACATGGGATCGGACATGATGCCCGCCTCGCGCATTGCCGACTTCAGGTCCGGCGCCATGCGCGCGGGATCGCGGCCCATGCCAAGAAGAAGCACCTCGATGCCCGCCGCCTCGTCAAAGATCTTCTCGAGTGTCGCGACGGTCAGGTCGGCGGGAACCGTGGCATCGAAGCCATAGATGCCGCTGGGAATGCACAGGATCGATCCGCGATGGGACATGCCGGCGAAGCGGAAGCCGCCGTCGCCATACGCCTCGACCGGCGCCCGCCCCGGAAAATGGGCGTCCCGAATGACGATGCCTTCACCGCGCCGTGCCATGTCGCTCCCTCTGGCTGGAGGATGCGGGGTGCGCCCCCGCGTCCTCCCTCCGGCCTTGTCAGGCCTTTGCCGCGCCGTCGCCGCCCTTGGCTTCGGCCGTGCCCTTGTCATCGCCATCGCCCCCGGTTACGGCCGAAGGCCTGAGGTTCAGCGAAATCAGGAACGGAGCAGCCAGGAAGATCGACGAATAGGTGCCGATCACCACACCAAAGATCATGGCAAGCGTGAACGAGCGGATGACCTCACCGCCGAAGGCATAGAGGGCCACCAGCGCCAGCAGCGTCGTCAGAGACGTCATCACGGTACGCGACAACGTCTCGTTGATCGTGCGGTCGAGCAGGTCGGGCAGCGGCATCTTCTTGTAACGTCGAAGATTCTCGCGGATTCGATCATAAACGACGACTGTATCGTTCAGCGAATAGCCGATGATCGTCAGCACCGCCGCGATACTCGACAATGAAAACTCGAGTTGCAGCACCACGAACAATCCGAGCGTCAGCACGATATCGTTGATCGTCGTCAGGATCGCGCCGACGGCGAAATGCCACTCGAAGCGGAACCAGATGTAGAACAGGATCACCACCAGAGAGGCGACGACGGCCAGAAAACCGTCGGTCGCAAGCTCACCGGAGACACGCGGCCCGACAACCTCGACACGCCGGAACTCGACGCTCTCGCCGAAGGTCTCGCGCACGGTCTGCACGACCGCTTGCTGTTCCAGTTCACCGCCTTCGGGCTGCTGAACACGCACCAGGACCTCGTCAGGTGCGCCAAACTGCTGCACCTGCACGTCGCCCAGGTTGAGCGTGCCGAGCTGGGCGCGGATGCCGGCGACGTCCGCCGGCGACTCCATGGTCTTTATCTCGAAGACCGTGCCGCCCTTGAAATCGATGCCGAAGTTCAGCCCGACCGAGAAAAACAAAGCGATCGAAGCGACGAACAGCACCGCCGAGGCGGGAAACGACAGGCGACGGAACCGCATGAAGCGGAACTTGGTGTCGTCGGGGATGAGTTTGAGCAACATGAGCTTGGTCCCCGGGTCAGAGCGTCAGATGGCTCGGCCGCTTCCGACGCACCCACAGCGCGACCAGCAGGCGCGACACGGTGAAGGCGGTGAAGACGGTCGTGAAGATACCGATCGCAAGCGTCACGGCAAAGCCGCGGATCGGACCCGAACCCAGATTGAAGAGGATCAGCGCTGCGATCAGTGTGGTGACGTTCGCATCGAGGATGGTGCCGAGCGCGCGGGAATAGCCCGCGTCGATGGCGCTGATCGCCGAGCGCCCTGCCCTGGCCTCCTCGCGTATGCGCTCAAAGATCAGCACGTTGGCGTCGACCGCCATGCCGATGGTCAGCACGATGCCGGCGATGCCGGGCAACGTCAGCGTCGCCTGCAGGAAGGTCAGCGCCCCGAAGACGAGAAGCACGTTCACCGCAAGCGCCACGTCGGCGATAACACCGAAGCGTCCGTAGGTCAGGATCATGAAGACCACGACGAGCCCTGCGCCGATGAAGGACGCAAGCTGTCCGGCGTCGACCGAATCCTGGCCGAGGCCCGGACCGATGGAACGCTCCTCGACGACGGTAAGCTTGGCCGGCAGCGCGCCGGCGCGCAGGAGCACGGCAAGATCATTGGCGCTTTCGACGGTGAAGCTGCCCGAGATCTGGCCCGAGCCGCCGGTGATCGGCTCGCGGATGACCGGAGCGGAAATCACCTCGTTGTCGAGAACGATGGCGAACGGACGTCCGACATTGCGCTGTGTGACGACGGAGAAGGTCCGCGCGCCGGAGGTGTTGAACTGGAAGTTCACCACAGGCTCGTTGGTATTGGAATCGAAGGACACCTGAGCGCCGCGAAGGTCCTCGCCCGTCAGCAGCGGAGCCTCGTCGAGCAGGTAGGGCAGCGGGGGATCGTCACCGGAGTACATCACAACCGTTCCAGCCGGCGGGCGCGAGGAAAGCGCCTGTTCAGCCGACATGGACTGGTTGACGAGATGGAAGGTAAGCTGCGCGGTCTGGCCGACCAGATCCTTGAGGCGCTGCGGATCGCCCTCGCCCGGCGCCTCCACCAGAATACGGTCGTCGCCCTGGCGCTGGATGCTGGGTTCGGTCGTGCCGAACTCGTCGAGACGAAGCCGGATGACCTCGATCGACTGCTGAACCACCGAGTTGAGGCGCTGGGTCAGGCCGGCATCGGTGAAGGAGAAGCGAATCAGGCCGTCATCGGCAACCGCAATCTGAAACTCATTCACCGCGGCGCCGCCGAAGACCGAGTTGTTCAGCGGATTGGTCAGCTCCGACAGCCGCTTGCGCGCATCCTCGAGGCGGGAAAGATCGCGAATGCGAACCTGCACCGTCTGCCCCTGCACGCCGAGGCCGGTGTAGCCGATGCGCTGGTCCTCGCGAAGGCGCTGGCGAACCTCGCCCTCGAGCGTCTTCAGCCGCTTCTGGATGTAGTCGGTCCGGTCGATCTCGTAGAGCAGGTAGGCACCGCCCTGAAGATCCAGACCGAGAACGATCTGCCGCTTGGGCATCCAGTTCGGCAGCGAAGCCAGCGTGGCCGGCGACAGGAAGTTCGGCAGGGTGGAGATTGCCCCGGCGAGGATGACGAGGACGATCAGAACGATCTTCCAGCGCGCGAAATAGAGCATGGCGATGCCGTTTCCGGTGTTCCGCGCGGCCCCAGGGGCCGCGCGGGAAAAGAAAAGAAGATCGGGCGGCGCTTAGCCGTTTTCCTTGACCGGCTCGGTCTTCGAGCGGACTTCCGTGATCATCGAGCGGACGACGCGGATCTTGACGCCCTCAGAGATCTCGACCTGGACTTCACCCTCGTCGACGACCTTGGCGATCTTGCCGATCAGGCCGCCGGAGGTGACCACCGTGTCGCCACGGCGCAGATTGGAGACCAGCTCCTGATGCTGCTTCATCCGCTGGCGCTGCGGGCGGATGATCAGGAACCACATGATCACGAAGATCAGGACGAACGGAAGGAACTGGACAAGCATCCCAACGCCGCCGGCGGCTCCGGCACCTTGCGCGAAAGCGGGTGTAATCAGCATAGGCATCTCCTGTGCAAGGCGCGTTTCTCGAGAACGGAGGGTGGCGGTACGGCTTTTGCCGTCGCGACTGCCCCATTCCGGCGCATGAACCAAAGTCGCGCGGACTATACAAGCCGCGCCCGTCTTTGCAAGGCGAACCGGAGCTTCGCGGCACGCGCGGAATGCGCGCTTTGGCCACACGCTCGGTCATGCTAGGGAAGCCATTCGGGGCATCGCGTTGCACGCAATCCCTCCCCCTTCCCAAAGCACTTACCAGGCATGGCGTAGATATGGATCAATCGAACCTGCACAAGGGCGACCTCGACACAATCGCACGGCGTCTCGACACCCTTATCGAGTTGATCGCCCGCGCCGTGCCGGCGGAGCCGCGCAAAACCGACTTCGAGGCCGCCGATGCCTTCGTCTGGAACGCCGGTTCATCGGAGCTGGAAGCGGTCGAGCGCGTCAACCGCGTCGACATCGCCCTGCTGCAGGGCGTCGAGCGCGCCCGCGACCAGCTTGTCGCCAACACCACCCGCTTCGCCAGAGGGTTCGCCGCCAACAACGTTCTCCTGTGGGGCGCGCGCGGCATGGGCAAGTCGTCGTTGGTCAAGGCCGCCCACGCCCGCATCAATGCCGATCTCGAGGCGTCGGGAAGCCGGGAACGCCTCAAGCTCGTGGAGATCCACCGGGAGGATATCGAAAGCCTGCCGACGCTGATGCGGATCGTGCGGGCCAGCGGCCACCGAACAATCGTCTTTTGCGACGACCTGAGCTTCGACTCGGGCGATGCCTCCTACAAGTCGCTCAAGGCCGCGCTCGACGGCGGCATTGAAGGACGCCCGGCGACGGTTCTCTTCTACGCCACCTCCAACAGGCGCCATCTGCTGCCGCGCGACATGATCGAGAACGAAAGTTCGACGGCGATCAATCCAGGCGAAGCGGTCGAGGAGAAGGTGTCGCTGTCGGATCGATTCGGCCTGTGGCTCGGCTTCCACAAATGCAGCCAGGATGAGTATCTCGCCATGATCGAGGGCTACGTCGCCCACTATGGCCTCGCCTACGATCCCGCCCGCCTGCGCGCCGAGGCGCTCGAGTGGTCGACGACGCGAGGCAGCCGCTCGGGCCGTGTTGCCTTCCAGTTCATCCAGGACCTGGCCGGCCGTCTGGAGCGCAATCTCGGCGCGTGATCACACAGTGATTTCCGCGCGCAGGTTGATCCCTGAGCGCCGCGCGGCCACATGCCCCTTCTGTTCGACACGAAGAAAGGGACGGCATGACCCGTGAACGCCGCGGGATTTCCCGCATCTTGCTCGGCGCGGCAGTTGTCGCCGCCGTCCTTGCCCTGGGGCTTTTCCTCATCCTTCCCGGGCTGTCGGACTTCGATCTCGACGCGCGGGCAACGCGGGAAATTTCCTTCGACACGCCCTCCTCCCGCCTGTCCGGGACGCTGTTCCTGCCCGACGCTCCACAAGCGCCCGCCGCCGTCGCCCTGCTTGTCCATGGCGACGGCCCGCAGGACCGCGTGTCCGCCGGCGGCTACCTGCCGTTGATGAACGCCCTGCTCGACAGCGGCATCGCCGTCTACAGCTGGGACAAACCGGGGGTGGGAAAAAGCCAGGGCAACTGGCTGGACCAGTCGATGGACGACCGCGCCAGCGAGGCGGAAGCAGCGCTGCGGGCCGTGCTGCGCGACTATCCGCAGGCACGCGGGCGGATCGGGCTGCTGGGCTTCTCGCAGGCAGGATGGGTTTTGCCGAAGGTGGGCGGCGGGCCTGCGGCTGCGGAGATCGCCTTCATCGTCAGCATCGGCGCCGCCCTCGACTGGCAACGTCAGGGCGCCTATTTCACCCGGCGCCGGCTTCAGGCGGAAGGCTGGTCGCCGGAGCGCATCGCGGAGCATATCGCAAGCAGGCGCCAGACCGAGGAACGCATCTTCGCCGACATCGACGCCGGACGCCTGGAGAGCACGGCCGCGGCCCACGATCTTGGGATACCGCCCCACCGCCTGGAGTTCGTCCGGCGGAACCTGTCGTCCAACGCAAGCGCAGACCTTGCGCGTGTCGGCCGGCCGTATCTGGCGCTCTGGGGCGCGGAGGATCTCAACGTGGACGCGCGGGCCAATGCCGATGACGCCCGCCGCCTCGTTCTGGCGAACAATCCCGCAAACCGGGTCACGGTCATCCCCTCAGCCACGCACAGTCTCTTGCGCGATGGCCTCTTCAACCACCAGCTTGCGGAGCAATGGCCCTGGTACACTAGGGCAGCGTTCGTCCTGCTCGGGCGCCGTGCCTATGCCGACGGGGCGGTGAAGACGATAACGGACTGGCTTCACGCTGTGGTCGGACAGGGCGACAAGCCCCGCGCCGGCCTCACTGCGGCGGCTTCATCCGCGGCGTGACGCTGTCGGCTCCGATGCTCGGCGCAGTGCCGGCAAGCGGGTCCTCCCCGGCGGCCGCATCGGCGGAGATCGGTGGGCCGCTGTAGTTGTCCGGCGGGGCGACGGTCGAGGACTGCTTGCAGTTGGTCAACCACACGTCATAGACGGGGTTCTCGACCGCGTGCAGACCGGGGCTCGCGGCAAACATCCACCCGGTGAAGATCCGCCGCACCTCATTGTTGAGCGTGATCTCGTCCACCTCGACAAAGGCCGTTGTCTGCGGCGCTTCGGTCTGCGGCCGCGTGTTGCACTCGCGCGGCGTCACCTGCAGCGCGCCGAACTGAACGGTCTCGCCGATGTAGACATCGAAGGAGATGATGCGGCCGGTGATCTTGTCCAGGCCGGAGAAGACCGCGACCGGGTTCTCGATCCTTTCCGCCCGCGCGACACCCGGCACGAGAACGCAGGCGGAAAGCGCGGCGGCCACCGCGGTCTGGCCCAGTCTCGCCACGGGCGCCTTCTTCCGGCCGGAAGCCAGCCCAAACGCAGCTCGCATCATCCAATTCACCCTTCTTCGGTCCGCGACGGGCACAGGGCCCGCGCGGTCACGCTTCGGCCAGATCGGCAAGGCGCTTGCGCGCCTCGACCACGCGCTCGCGGCGCTCCATGAACTCAGCGCGCTTTTCCTGCTCCGCAACGACGATCTCTTCCGGCGCCTTGGCGACGAAGGCCTCGTTGCCAAGCTTCTTGTCGATCCGCGCGATCTCCTGGTCGAGCTTCTTCTCCTCCTTGGAGAGCCGCTCGGCTTCCGCGCCAAGATCGATGACGCCTGCCAGCGAGAGGCAGAACGTTGCCTCGCCAGCCACGATCTGGACGCTGCCCTTCGGTGTGCGATCGGCAATCTCGATGCTCTCGACACGCGCCAGACGCAGGATCTGCGCTTCGTGGGTCTTGAGCCGCGCACGGGTCAATTGCCCCGCGCCGGTGACGATCAACGGCACGCGCGCGCCCGCCGGAACATTCATCTCGGAGCGGACCGAACGGATCGAGGTGATCAGCTCGACGACCCAGTTGATCTCCTCCGCCGCATTGGCGTCGCCTCCGAGTGAGGACGGCCAGCGCGTGTGCGCAAGGATCTTCTCGCGGGCAGCTTCCGGCTGCTCGTCGACGGCGCGCGCCCAAAGCTCTTCGGTCATGAACGGCATGAACGGATGCAGGATCTTGAGCGTCTCGTCGAGAACCCAGGCGGCCGTTGCCCGTGTCTCGGCCTGGGCCTCGGCGGAGCCTTCCGCGAAGATCGGCTTGGCGAACTCCAGGTACCAGTCGCAGAAGGTGTTCCAGACGAAACGGTAGGCCGCGCCCGCCGCCTCGTTGAAGCGGAAGCCCTCGATCGCCTCGGTCACTTCGGTCATGCAGCGCCCGACCTCGGTCACGATCCAGCGGTTGACCGTTTCGCGCGCCGCGACGGGATCGAAGCCCTGCGGCCGCACCCCACCGTTCATCTCGACAAACCGCGCCGCGTTCCACAGCTTGGTGACGAAGTTGCGGTAGCCAGCAACCCGGCTGGTGGCCAGCTTGATGTCACGTCCCTGCGCCGCCATTGCAGCCAGCGTGAAGCGCAGCGCGTCGGCGCCATACTCGTCGATGAGCGCCAGCGGATCGATGACGTTGCCCTTCGACTTCGACATCTTCTGGCCCTTCTCGTCACGGACCAGGGCGTGGATGTAGACCGTGTGGAAGGGCTCGGTCTTCATGTAGTGATCGCCCATCATCATCATCCGGGCGACCCAGAAGAAGATGATGTCGAACCCGGTGACCAGCACGCTCGTCGGATAGTAGTTGGCAAGCTCCGGCGTCTTGTCGGGCCAGCCAAGCGTGGAAAACGGCCACAGCGCCGAGGAGAACCAGGTGTCGAGAACGTCCTCGTCGCGGTAGAGCGCGATCTTGCCGTCGGTGTCGCCGGTTTCCCAGCGCGCCAGCGCCTCCTCGACGCCGACGATCTCGACCTCGCGTCCGAAACGCGCGGCGGCGGCGGCAACGGCCTCTTCTTCGCTCTTCTCGACGAAGAGCGCGCCCTCGGGGCCGTACCAGGCCGGAATGCGATGGCCCCACCAGAGCTGGCGCGAGATGCACCAGGGCTGGATGTTCTCCATCCACTCGTAATAGGTCTTGTCCCAGTTGCGCGGCACGAAATTGGTGCGCCCCTCGCGCACGCTGTCGATCGCGGGCCCCGCGAGTGTCTTGGCGTCGACGTACCACTGGTCGGTCAGCAGCGGTTCGATCGGCACGCCGCCGCGGTCGCCATGGGGAACCATGTGCGTGTGCGGCTCGATCCGGTCGAGCAGCTCCAGTTCCTCCATGCGCGCCACCAGGCGCTTGCGCACGTCGAAGCGGTCGCAGCCGTCGAAGGCGGCAATGGTTTCGCTCAGCGCCTCGCTCTCCGGGACCCCCTCGAGAAATTCCGGATTGTCGGTGAGACAAACCTTCGCCTCGCGGTCGAGCACAGAGATCATCGCCAGATTGTGGCGCTTGCCGACCTCGAAGTCGTTGAAATCATGCGCCGGCGTGATCTTCACCGCGCCGGAGCCGGCGGTCGGATCGGCATAGTCGTCGCCGACGATCCGGATGCGACGGCCAACGAGCGGCAGAACGGCGAACTTGCCGATCAGGCCCGCATAGCGCGGATCCTCGGGATTGACAGCAATTGCGGTGTCGCCAAGCATCGTTTCCGGCCGCGTCGTCGCAACGACGATGTAGTCGCGGGTCTCATGCTCGCTCGCCTTGCCGTCCTCGTCCCAGGCGACAGGCGCTTCATAGGTCGCGCCATCGGCCAGCGGGTAACGGAAGTGCCACAGATTGCCCTTGATCTCGATCTGTTCGACCTCGAGATCGGAGATCGCGGTCAGCAGCTTCGGATCCCAGTTGACCAGCCGCTTGTCCTTGTAGATCAGCCCTTCCTTGTAGAGGCTGACGAAGACTTCCAGCACGGCGCGGGATAGCCCCTCGTCCATGGTGAAGCGCTCGCGCGACCAGTCGCAGGAGGCGCCCAGCCGCTTGAGCTGGTTCATGATCATGCCGCCGGATTCGTCTTTCCAGCTCCAGACCCGCTCGACAAACGCCTCGCGTCCCATGTCGCGGCGGCCCGGCTCCTTGCGCTCGGCAAGCTGGCGCTCGACGACCATCTGCGTGGCGATGCCCGCGTGGTCCATGCCCGGCTGCCACAGCACGTCACGGCCGCGCATTCGCTCAAAGCGCACCATGATGTCCTGCAAGGTGTTGTTGAGCGCATGGCCCATGTGCAGGGAGCCGGTGACATTGGGCGGCGGGATCACGATCGAGAAGGATGCGGCACCGGGCTCCGCCCCCGCGCCGGCGCGGAAGGCATCTACGTCTTCCCACGCCTTCGCGATCCTGGGTTCGACGGTGGCGGCATCATATGTCTTGTCGAGCATTGTTCTTCCCAAGAACTGAAAACTGAAGGCGTGGTGTCTCGCAGGCGCGGGCCGAAGTCAACCATTCCCCGAAAGGCGGCGACAGCGTGGCGCGCCGCATCCTGTCCACCGCAAGTCGCACGGTCCCCGGCGCGGGCTTGAAACAAAAAACGCCGCCCGGAGGCGGCGTCTGGATCGATGCGGTTTCCCAGGTCCGGGAAGCCTTGGCGAAATGATCAGCGGCCGCGGGAGATGCGTTCGATCTCCTGACGTACCATCCGCTCGACCATGGGCGGTAGGTTTTCATCAAGCCAGGTCTTGAGCATCGGCCGCAACAGCTCCTTGACCAGGTCCTCGAGCGTGCGGGCGTTATTGGACAGGATCGTGCCGGCGAGGTTGCTGAACGCGGAATGCACGGCCTGGTTCGCATCGGCCGAGAGCAGGCTGTCCTCAATGGACGGCGCGGCCTTCCCCTTGCCGGCAGACTGAAACGAGGGCGCGGGAGACGGCTCGTCATCCGGCTCGACAAAGGCAAGATCGTCGTCCGCCTCATCGACATCAGGCTTTCCGGAGAAAGCCATTTCGGCATCGGTTGCGTCTTCCTCGACCTCGAGGTCTTCCGTCAGCTCGAAGACATCGTCCACCTCGGCGGCGACCGTCTCCGGCTCCTCTTCTTCCGCGGGTTCTTCCACCACGGGCTCGTCGACCACGGGATCGACATCCATGTCCCCGTCGGAATCGAACAGCTTGTCGAGGTCGTCCTGGGACATCGCCTCGCCGGCGACGAGATCGTCTTCGGCAGAGGTCGCAGCCTCTCCCGCGTCGGCAGCTGCTGCCGCCGGTTCCTCATCAGAAATGATCCGGCGAATAGAAGCCAGTATCTCCTCCATCGAAGGTTCTTGAGCTTGATTGGCGTTGGCCATCGCAATCCCCGCACTCGACATCCAAGCACCCGCCAAGAGCAACGTTCCGCCAGTTGCGGTAACATGCGCTCACGCCAGCATCGGGCGACTCACTCAAACACACTATAGCGCGTTCCCCTTCCTCGGGAAAAGCGCATGCCGACCCGTTTCCGGTCATGCCCTGCCGTAAAGACACACAATTTCCCGAGTCGTCGGCAAATTCAATCAAACTCTGGCCGCAAGGACGAAGGCCCGCCTCCCGCACACCGCATCATGCGGGTCGGAAAGCGGGCCTTGCCACACGTCAGTAAAACAGGAAGTCGCTCAGCGGCCGTCGGGCGTCGTCAGGCCGAACCAGCTGTTGCGTACCTTTTTGTAGTGGGTCGTCTCGTCATACCGGGCAACGGAAAGGCCGATGCTGTCGGCGGTCAGCCTGCCGATCGCCGCCATGAGCTGGTAGGCCGCGACCGCGCGGTTCCGCTCGGCGGAGATCAGGTTCACCTGGCTGTTGACGAGCTCGAGCTGCGCATTGAGGACGTCAAGCGTCGTACGCTGGCCGACGCGCTGCTCCTCGATCACGCCTTCAAGCGCCAGCTGGTTGGCCGAGACGGCGTCCTGAGCGGCCGTGATGGAGGCAACGGCGGCCTCATACTGCCCCCAGGCGGAGACGGCGGCTGCGCGCACCTGATCGCGGGCAACGTCCAGCTGGACACGGGCCTGACCGAGATCTTCCTTCGCCTGGCGTACGCGCGAGGACACCGCGCCACCCTGATAGATCGGGATGGACACGCGGCCGAAGACGCTCGCGGAGTTGATCGCATCGACCGAGCGCGACGACGGCGGGCTCCACTGGCGTCCGACATTGCCCTCGAGAGAAACTGTCGGAAGCAGCTCGCCCTCGACCGTCTTGACGGCGAAGACACCGGCATCGACGAGATGCTGAGACGAGAGAATGGCGGGATGGGACGAGGCGCCGCTCTTGAGCGCAACGTCGAGCTTCTTGGGAAGCTGGCCATAGATGTTGGTGCGGGCCGAAAGCTTCTTGGGGTCGGCACCGACCACCTGCCGGTAGACGGCGCGGGCGGTATTGACGTTGGCCAGCGCCAGATTGAGGGCCGACTGCGCTTCCGAGTAACGGGCGCGTGCCTGCGAAACGTCCGTCCGCGTTCCCTCTCCAACCTCGAACCGGTCCTGCGCGGCGCGCACCTGCTCGGTGAGGAACTTGAGGTTGCTGCGGCGCAGCGAAACGATGGCCGTCGTGCTGATCACGTCCATGTAGGCGGTCGCGGCATCGGTCAGCACCGACTGTTCGGTCGAGCGCAGGCTTTCGCGCTGCGCGCGGACGATCGCTTCGGCCTGTCGGGTCGAGTTCACGGTTCGGAACCCGCGAAAGATCGCCTGGGTGACCTGAAGGCCGACGCTCGCGGTGTTGCGGTAGCTCGAACCGCCCGGTTCCAGGTCGGAATATTGAGCGCCGACGTCGACTTGTCCGAAGATCTGGGGACGCCACCCGCTAAGCGCCTGCGGGACGCGCTCGTCGACAGAACGCAATTCGGCGCGGGCCGCGTTCAATGTCGGATTGTTGGCATAGGCCTGGGCAAGCGAATCACCAATTGACTGCGACCACGCAGTGCCGGGCTGCGCGATTGCAGCGGTCGCAAGCGCGGCCGCAAGAAACCATGATCCAGTCCGATTCACTATAAACACCCCTGTTCGCGCAAGAACGCAAAACTGCGCCCTTCCTGTCTGACGCGGGCCATTGCGCCCGCAGCACCCATCCCGTTTCCGCAATCCCGGCTTGTCTGGTGCCTCTTCGGGCAAACGCCGGCATTTCGGTTCCGCGCCGCAAACGAACTCCCGCAAGTTCGCCAGGGCGCGAAAATATGACGGTCACACAAAACCGTCAGTGAGTTTACTGTTATCGGCAGGGGAGCGAGAGACAACCTCGGAAAGTGTCGCCAGACCGCATTCGGAGACGATTGCGACCTCTTGGCAACACATTCTTCAGGGATTTGCGTCTCAGGGTTTCGCGTTTCGCGAGGTCATCGCGCGACAGCGAAAGCTGCGACGCGGCATCAGCCGGCGGGCGGGCTGCATGAGCTGCCTCTGCCCGCCGGGATTCGGTGCGATATCAGTATCTCAGAAGACGAATTCGGCGGCCCGCTCGAAGCCCGGCAGCACGTGCGCCGAGGCATTGAAGGCGAAACGGCCGGAAATCACATCGCCGGAACGGACATAGAGCTTGGCCACGCCTGCCCCGCCGGTGCCCTCGACGACAACGAGCCGCCCACCGTCCTTGAGCTGGGTGGTCAGTGCCTCCGGCAACACCTCGACGGCGCCGTCCACGACGATCACGTCGTAGGGGCCTTCGGAGGCCGCTCCCGTCACGAGGTCGCCAGACAGGATCGCCGCGTTCTCGATGCCGAGATCGACGATCAGCTCGGAAGCGGCATCCACCGCGCCCGGGTCCTTCTCAATGCCGACGACAGAGGCCGCAAGCCGCGCAATGACCGCGACGCTGTAGCCGGTCGCGCAGCCGACGCACAGCACGACGTCGCTGTCGCGGATGTTGGCGAGCTGCACGAGCTTGCCGAACACATGCGGCTTCATCAGGCTGCGGGTCTCATCGCCCACGGTCAACGGCACGTCCTGATCGCTGTAGGCGATGCAACGCTTGGCGGAGGGTACAAAGCGCTCGCGCGGGACCTCCTCCATCGCATCCAGGATGCGCAGATCCGTCACATCGTTCGTCCGCAGCTGGTTGTCGACCATGTGGGTGCGCACACGTTCAAAGTCGCCCATCGCGCCTGTCTCTTCCGTTGGTTAGCCTCGTCCGCCCGCGGCAGCCTGGCCGCGCGCTCTCGGTATCCGTCACCGTTGCCTGCGCGCCGTCGCCACCCGAAGGCGGCGCATCTGGCAGCGTCTCAAGGTTCCATAGCTTTGTCGAGCGCCCGTGACAAGCACGGACGCGCCGTTCAGCCGCTCGGCGGCTTCAGCGGAAAGTCGTCCAGCGTCAGCCCCGAGCGAAAGCGGAGCCAGTAGATACCGGCAAAGACGATGGCCGCAATAACCGTGGTCAGCAGCGCCTTGCGCCACAGCCGCGGGTGGATCGGGGCGCTTGGCGCCGTGCCGGGCGCGACGTCTCCGCGCTCCTGCTGGGTCACAACGCCGATGGGAAGGATCGTGAAGAGCACGATCCACCAGACGATGAAATAGATGGCAATCGCTGAAATCAGGGACACGGCAGTAGGTTCCGGGTCTTTCGGTCCGGGCGGGAGGCCCGGGTGTCAGGGAGGTGAAGCGCCCTCGCCCATCGGCGCGGTCGATCCGAGCGGGCCTCAGACCTGCTCAAGCTCCACCAGGGTTCCGTTGAAGTCCTTGGGATGCAGGAAGAGAACCGGCTTGCCGTGCGCGCCGATCTTCGGCTCGCCCGTGCCCAGGACCCGTGCCCCCTTCTCAAGCAGCCTGTCGCGTGCGGCAAGGATGTCCTCCACCTCGTAACAGACGTGGTGGATGCCGCCGGAGGGATTGCGCTCCAGAAACGCGGTGACGGGCGAGCCCTCGCCGAGCGGCTCCAGCAGTTCGATCTTGGTGTTGGGAAGCTCGATGAAGACAACCGTCACGCCGTGATCGGGTTCGGGCTGGGGCTGCGACACATGCGCGCCGAGCGTATCCCGGTACATGGCCGTCGCCGCACCCAGGTCCGGAACGGCGATTGCGACATGGTTGAGACGTCCGATCATCCTGTCCTCCTGCATTGCCTCACTCCTGCCAGAGCGAGCCTTGGCAAACCATCAGCCATTTGGTCACAGGCAGGGGCCTGATGTGCCCCTGCCCGCCTCATCCCGGGTCTTCGTTGCTCAGACCCGGAACACCAGAGCTTCCGTCAGCGGCTTCTTGCCCCAGCAATCGCGGATCGCCGCGCGTGCCGCCCGTCGGGCCGATTCGGCGACAACATCGAGATCGCGGCGGCGATTGCGCGGAATGCTCTCCAACGCGGAGATAACCTCGTCGATGACGAGATCCTCAAGGTCGTCGCCCCCCGTCGACACATCCGGCAGGCCGAAGAGTGCCGCCTGCGGCTCCCCCACCAGTCCGCCCTTGGCGTCAACCAGCACGGTCACGATCACCGCGCCTGCAAGCGCCAGCTTGCGACGCTCGATCGCCCCGGTTTCCTCAGGGTCGCCCGAGATGTTGCCATCGCGCACCTCGATGCCGACCGGCACCGTGTCGACCACGCCGGCATCGCCAGGCGCGAGACGAACAAGATCGCCGTTCTTCACCGACAGCACGGTCGGGATGCCATGGGCGATGCCCAGTTCGCGCTGCGCCTTCAGGTGCATCGCCTCGCCGTGCGCCGGCACCAGGATCTGCGGCTTGACCAGATCGTAGAGCTGCACCAGTTCACCGCGACGCGGATGACCGGACACATGCACCAGGCCGTCCTTGTCGGTGATGACGGTGACATCGGCCTCCGACAGCTGGTTGACGATGGCGTTCACCGCCTTCTCGTTGCCCGGAATCGTGCGCGAGGAAAACACCACCGTGTCCCCCTTCGAAAGCGCCACATTGCGGTGGTCGCCCGAGGCGATGCGCGCCAGCGCGGCGCGCGCCTCGCCCTGACTGCCCGTGAGCAGCAGCAGGCACCGCTCCGGCGGCAGGAATCCGTAGGCATCCTCCGTCAGGAACGGCGGAACATCGTCGAGATAACCGAGTTCGCCGGCGACCTCGATGACCCGGTGCATGGAGCGTCCCATCACCACCACGTCCCGTTCGCATGCCTTGGCGGCGAGCGCGATGGAGCGGATGCGCGCCACATTGGAGGCGAAGGTCGCCACCGCGACGCGCTTCTTGGCGTTGCGGATGGCCTCGATCATTCCCGCCGAGACATCCGCCTCGCTCGGGCTGACGCCCTCGCGCACGGCATTGGTGCTGTCGCAGACCAGCGCCAGCACGCCCTCTTCGCCGATCTCGGCGAGACGCGCCGTGTCGATCGGCTGTCCGATGCCAGGTGTCGCGTCCATCTTCCAGTCGCCCGAGTGCACCACCGTGCCCGCCGGCGTGCGGATGGCAAGCGCGCAAGGCTCGGGGATCGAGTGCGACATGGCCACCATCTCGACGTCGAAGGGACCGGCCTTGATCCGCTCGCCCTGCTTTACCACCGTGACCGGAATATCCGGCGCTCCCGCCTCTCCCGACGCCTTGGACGACAACATGCCGGCCGTGAACGGCGTCATGAAGATCGGCGCCTCGAGACGCGGCCAGAGCTGCAGGATGGCGCCGTAGTGATCTTCGTGCGCATGGGTGATGAAGATGCCATCGAGACGGTCGCGCCGCTCCTCGATGAAACGGATGTCCGGGACGATCACATCGACGCCCGGCAAGTCCGGCCCGGCAAACGTCACGCCGCAATCGACCATGATCCAGCGCCTGTTTCGCGCCGGTCCGTAGCCGTAGAGCGCCATGTTCATGCCGATTTCGCCAAGCCCGCCAAGGGCGACGAAAACGAGCTCGTTCTTGCCCGTCATTCGATACTCCTGTTCGCGCCCTTTCAGCGGGCGCAAGACCCGGCTCCAGGCCGGGACAATCCACATCTATCCGGGGGACGCCGCATCTGATGCGGTCCTCTGTCCGGATGTCGAAACGTATGTGGCGTGCCCATCGTGGCACGTCCATCCGCATTTGGCGCGCCGAAAGCGGCGGCGCGCGAAAGCTCTGGTCAGGTCATGTTCGCGAAGAACACGTCTCCGGCCGAAATCACGGAAACGGTACCGTCGTCGCGGCGCAGCATCAGCCGGCCTTCACCATCCAGGCCCTGGAAGATACCGCTGGTCTCGCACTTGTCGAGGCGGACCCGGATCGGCCCGCCAACGCCAACGGACCGTTCGAGCCAGTCCTCGATCTGCACGGCGAAAGGACGCTCACGCCAGCTCGACAGGCGAGCCTCAAGGGCGCGCGCCAACTCGAGAAAGGCACGCTCCACATCGATCTGATAGCCAAGTCCGGCGAGATCGGCGGCGCGATAGTCGGCCAGGTCCGGATGATGCACCAGGTTGAGCCCGAAGCCGAACACCACGGCACGCCGTCCGTCGGCAAGCTGGGTCGCCTCCAGCAGGATGCCGGAGATCTTGGCGCCGTCGACGAGCAGGTCGTTGGGCCACTTGAGCCGTGCCAGACGGAGCGTGCCGCACATGCGGTCGACAGCCTCCGAAAGCGCTATCGCGGCGACGAGCGGAAGCTGTGCGAGCCGCTCCGAAGGTCCCGGGTCGATGCCGAGATAGGTCGCGTAGAGATTTCCCGGCTCCGACATCCAGGACCGGGCGCGTCGCGCGCGGCCGGCTGTCTGAAGTCCGCCAACGATCCAGAGGCCACCTGCCTCGCCCCGGGCGGCTGCCTCCAGCGCGAGCGCATTCGTCGACCCGACTTCACGATGGGCGGCCACGCGAATGCCCGGGAGGCCGGGCACCTCCCTTGGTCGCCCATCGAAGACAAGCGCCGTCAGAACAGCGTCCCGGCCGCCGCGCTGGCCATCTTGACGATGGAGCCGGCGAAGACGACGAAGAGCAGCACGAAGGCCGAGGACAGGCCGAGCGTGAACTTCAGCTCAGCCGGCATCGGCAGGAAGCCCCGCGTCGGCTCGTCGAAGAACATCACCTTGACCACCCGCAGGTAGTAGTAGGCGCCGACCACGGAGGCAAGAACGCCGATCACCGCGAGCGGATAGAGCCCCGCATTCACCGCCGCCAGGAACACATAGAACTTGGCGAAGAAACCGACGAAGAACGGAATGCCTGCGAGCGAGAACATGATCATGCCGAGCAGCACCGCCATCGGCAGGTTGGTCTTCCACAGACCTGAAAGATCGGAGATCTCCTCGACCATGCCTTCCTTGCGACGCATCGACAGGATGCAGGAGAAGGCGCCGAGCGTCATGGCCAGATAGGCGGTCATGTAGACGATGACGCCAACCACGCCCTGCTCGGTGCCGGCAGCCAGGCCGACCAGCGCGAAGCCCATGTGACCGATGGACGAATAGGCCATCAGCCGCTTGATGTTCTTCTGGCCGATGGCGGCAAAGGCGCCGAGCGCCATCGAGGCGATGGAGATGAAGACGATGATCTGCTGCCAGTCGTGGGTGACCGGCTCGAACGCACCGACCACGACGCGGGTAAGCAGACCCATGGCGGCGATCTTCGGCGCGGCGGCGAAGAACGCCGTCACCGGCGTCGGCGCTCCTTCGTAAACGTCCGGCGTCCACATGTGGAACGGCACGGCCGAGATCTTGAAGGCAAGGCCGGCAAGGATGAACACCAGTCCGAAGATGAGGCCGAGCGACGAGCCGCCGGCATGCGCCAGCGACGCCGCGATCGGCTCGAAGCCCGTCTGGCCGGTGAAGCCGTAGACCAGCGACATGCCGTAGAGCAGCATGCCCGAGGACACCGCGCCGAGCACGAAGTACTTCAGGCCCGCCTCGGTCGAGCGCGTGCTGTCGCGGTTGAAGGCTGCGATCACGTAGAGCGAAAGCGACTGGAGCTCAAGCCCGAGGTAGAGCGTGATCATGTCGTTGGCCGACAGCATCAGCATCATGCCGACGGTCGCGAGCACGATCAGCACCGGATACTCGAAGCGCTCGAAATTCTCGTTACGGGCAAACGCCACCGACATGGCGATGGCAAAGCCCGAGCCGAGCAGCGTCAGAAGCTTCATGTACCGGGCGAAGCCGTCCAGCACGAAGGCGCCGTAGAAGGTCGTGCGCGCCTCGATGCCGAATTCGGCCGGCAGCAGGAGCGGCAGTGCCGCCACCGCCAGCAGCGCCACGGAAAGCGCCGTGACGTAGGGCGTGATCTTCCGCCCGCCAAAGACGCCGAGCATCAGCAGCACGAGCGCACCGGCCGCCAGCATCAGCTCCGGCAGGGCGGGCGCGAGGTCCGGGAGTTGGGAATAGGCGTTCATGTCGTCTTGCGTCCTCGGGCCTTAATGAACCAGCAGCGCGGTTTGCTGCGCCGCCTCGATCGCTGCCTGGTAGTTGGTCACCAGAGCATCGACCGACGCCGACGTAACGTCGAGAATCGGCGCGGGATAGAAGCCGAAAAAGATGGTCAGGATGATCAGCGGCACGATGATCACGCGCTCGCGGAAGCTGAGGTCGACGATCGACTTCAGGCTCTCCTTGTCGAGCGCGCCAAACACCACCCGTCGGTACAGATAGAGCGCATAGGCCGCAGACAGGATCACGCCGGAGCTGGCGAACAGCGCCACCCAGGTGTTCACCTGGAACGCCCCCATCAGCGTCAGGAACTCGCCGACGAAACCGCTCGTGCCCGGCAGGCCGACGTTCGCCATCGTGAAGATCAGGAACGCCACCGCGTAGAACGGCATCCGGTTGACCAAGCCGCCATAGGCGGAGATCTCGCGGGTGTGCATGCGGTCGTAGATCACGCCGACGCAGAGGAACAGCGCACCCGAGACGATGCCATGCGACAGCATCTGGAACAGCGCGCCCTGCACGCCCTGCGTGGTCATCGTGAAGATGCCCATGGTCACATAGCCCATGTGGGCGACGGACGAATAGGCAATGAGCTTCTTGATGTCTTCCTGCACCAGCGCCACCAGCGAGGTGTAGACGATGGCAATCACCGACAGCGTGAACACCAGCGGCGCGAAGGTCTCGCTCGCGAGCGGGAACATCGGCAGCGAGAAGCGCAGGAAGCCGTAGCCGCCCATCTTCAGCAGGATGGCAGCAAGCAGCACGGAACCGGCTGTCGGCGCCTCGACGTGGGCGTCGGGAAGCCAGGTGTGCACCGGCCACATCGGCATCTTCACGGCGAAGCTGGCAAAGAAGGCAAGCCACAGCCAGGTCTGCATGCCGGCCGGGAAGCCATGCTGCATGAGCGTCTGGATGTCGGTCGTCTTGGCCTCGCCATACATCGCCATCAGCGCGATCAGCATGAGCACCGAGCCGAGCAGCGTGTAGAGGAAGAACTTGTAGCTGGCGTAGACCCGGCGCTTGCCGCCCCACACACCGATGATCAGGAACATCGGAATGAGGCCGGCCTCGAAGAAGACGTAGAACATGACCAGATCGAGCGAGCAGAACACGCCGATCATCAGCGTTTCCAGCACCAGGAACGCGATCATGTACTCCTTCACGCGCTTCTGGATGCTCTTCCAGCTCGCAAGGATGCAGAAGGGCATCAGGAAGGTGGTCAGGATGACGAACAGCATCGAGATGCCGTCGACGCCCATGCGGTAGCCGATGCTGCCGCCGAGCCACTCCCGGGTCTCCTGGAACTGGAAGCCCGGATTGGCGGCATCGAAGCCACCCCAGATGAACAGCGAGATCACGAAGGTGAAGGCCGTGGTGATCAAGGCCACACGGCGCATGTTCTCCTTCGCCCCGTCATCCTCGCCACGAACGAGGAGGATGAAGAACACACCGACGAGAGGCAGGAAGGTCGTGATGGAAAGAAGCGGCCAGTTGCTCATCAGTGAGCGCCCCCGACGGAGAACATCGACCAGGTGATCAGTGCGGCAACACCGATCAGCATGGCGAATGCGTAATGATAAAGATACCCGGTCTGCAACCGGACGACCCAGGTGGTCACGTTCTGGACGCGGGCGGCAACGCCATCCGGGCCGAGACCGTCGATCACCGCGCCATCGCCCTTTTTCCAGAGCTGGCGGCCGATCCACATGGAGGGCTTGACGAAGATCGCGTCATAGAGCTCGTCGAAGTACCACTTGTTCAGCAGGAACTGGTAGAGCGCGTCATGACGCTCCGCGAGCTTGCGCGGCAGGTCGGGCGACTTGATGTAGAACAGCCACGCCACCGCGAAGCCGAGCACCATCATCACGAAGGGCGACGCCTTCACCCAGAACGGGACCGAGTGGATCTCGTGCAGGATGTGGTTCTCCTCGGAGAGGTAAACCGCGCCCTTCCAGAATTCCTCGTAGCCGTGGCCCATGAACGGCCCGGAGAAGACGAGGCCGGCAAACAGCGCCCCGAGAGCCAGAACGGCCAGCGGAACGGTCATCACAAGAGGGCTCTCGTGCACGTGCTTCATCACGTCGACGGAGGCCCGCGGCTTGCCGTGGAAGGTCATGAACGCCAGGCGCCAGGAGTAGAACGACGTCAGGCCGGCGGCGATCACCGTCATGAAGAAGCCGTACTGGGCAAAGGCATTCTGTCCGACGAAGGCCGCCTCGATGATGCCGTCCTTGGAGAAGTAGCCGGCGGTCAGCGGGAACCCGGTCAGTGCCAGCGTGCCGATCACCATCATCCAGTAGGTGAAGGGGATGTGCTTGCGCAGGCCGCCCATCTTGCGCATGTCCTGCTCGTTCGACACGGCGTGGATCACCGAGCCGGCGCCGAGGAACAGGAGCGCCTTGAAGAAGGCGTGCGTGAACAGGTGGAAGACGGCGATCGAATAGCCGCCGACGCCGAGCGCGACGAACATGTATCCGAGCTGCGAACAGGTCGAATAGGCGATCACCCGCTTGATGTCGTTCTGAACCAGGCCGACCGTGGCGGCGAAGAAGGCCGTCGTCGCACCGACCAGCGTGACCACCGTCAGCGCCGTGGGCGACAGATCAAAGATCGGCGACATCCGGGCGACCATGAACACACCCGCCGTCACCATGGTGGCGGCGTGGATAAGCGCGGAAACCGGTGTCGGGCCTTCCATGGCGTCCGGCAGCCAGGTGTGCAGCAGGAACTGCGCCGACTTTCCCATGGCCCCCATGAACAGCAGCAGGCAGATGGCGGTCAGCGCGCCATGCTGGTCGAGCTGCATGCCGAGGAAGTCGATCACCACCTTGGGCTCACCTTCGGCGAACCCCTTGGCGTTGGCGAACAGCGTTTCGTAATCGCTCGACTGGAACAGGTAGAACAGGCCGAAAATGCCCAGGATGAAGCCGAAGTCGCCAACGCGGTTGACAACGAAGGCCTTCATCGCCGCGGCGTTCGCGGACGGCTTGGTGTACCAGAAACCGATCAGGAGATAGGACGCGAGGCCGACGCCTTCCCAGCCGAAGAACATCTGCAGCAGGTTGTCGGAGGTCACCAGCATCAGCATGGCAAAGGTGAACAGCGACAGATAGGCGAAGAAGCGTGGCCGGTGCGGATCGTGGTGCATGTAGCCGATGGAATAGACATGCACCAGCGCCGAGACCGTGTTGACCACGACCAGCATGACCGCCGTCAGGGTGTCGACCCGGATCGACCAGTCGACATTGAACGTACCGGAGTTCATCCAGCGGAACAGCACCTGGCTGGTCTCATGCGTCTCGCCGAAGCCGACGGTGACGAAAGCCACCCACGACAGCAGCGCCGCAAGGATCAACAGACCCGAGGTGACGTACTCGCTGGCCTTGGCCCCGATCGCCCGGCCGAACAGGCCGGCGATCAGGAAGCCGATCAGCGGCAGGAACAGGATTGCCTGATACATCGCGTCCTCAGCCCTTCATCATGTTGACGTCTTCCACCGCGATCGACCCGCGATTGCGGTAGAAGACCACGAGGATCGCGAGGCCGATGGCGGCCTCCGCGGCGGCGACCGTCAGAACCAGAAGCGCGAAGACCTGGCCGACGAGGTCGCCCAGGAAAGACGAGAACGCCACGAGATTGATGTTCACCGCGAGAAGCAGCAGCTCCACCGACATCAGGATCACGATGACATTCTTCCGGTTCAGGAAGATGCCGAAGATCCCGATGGTGAACAGGATCGCTGAGACCGTCAGGTAATGTGACAGACCGATTTCCATGGGCGCGCCCCGTGATGCTCCCGAATTAGACATGAAAGGCAGGGCGCACGGGCGGCGCCTCAACCAAAACGCGTGAATGCGAGGGGATCGTCAGATCCCCTTGCCGGTTTCCACCTTGCGCACCTCGACCGCCGCCTCGCGCGTACGTCCGACCTGCGTGGAGATATCCTGGCGCTTCACCCCGTCCTTGTGGCGCAGCGTCAGCACGATGGCGCCGATCATGGCGACAAGGAGCACGAGGCCGGCCGTCTGGAAGTAGAGGATGTAGCGGGTGTAGATCAGCTCGCCGAGGCTGCGGATATTGCCCGCGTCCCCGGCGGCGGCGGCCGGAGCCGCCGTGTGCCCGATGATGTCCGGCGAGATCACCCAGCCTCCCAGCACCATCAGCAGCTCGATGAGCAGGATCGCCCCGATCAGGCCACCGACCGGCACATATTGCAGGACGCCCTGGCGCATCTCGACGAAGTCGACGTCGAGCATCATCACCACGAACAGGAACAGCACCATGACCGCGCCGACGTAGACGACGATCAGAAGCATCGCCAGGAATTCGGCCCCGAGCAGGATGAACAGACCCGCCGCGTTGAAGAACGTCAGGATCAGGAAAAGAACCGAATGCACGGGATTGCGAGAGGCGATCACCATGAAGGCGGAAGCCACCGCGACCGCCGCGAAGAGGTAGAAGAAGACGGCTTGCAGTACCATGTCTCGGTGTGCCCCTGTCCCGTTTCATCCAGGCCCGTGTCCGGGCGGGCCCGTCACGCAGGCCCTTGTTGTTTGTCCTGGGCGCGTCCCCTGCGAGACGGCCTCTCTTAGACCAGCCGTCCCGCCGCGTCCACCGTGGGCGCCTTAGCGATAAGGCGCGTCCAGCGCGATGTTGTTGGCGATTTCCCGCTCCCAGCGGTCGCCGTTGGCGAGCAGCTTCGCCTTGTCGTAGTAGAGTTCCTCACGGGTTTCCGTGGCGAACTCGAAATTCGGTCCCTCGACGATGGCGTCCACCGGGCAGGCTTCCTGACAGAAGCCGCAGTAGATGCACTTCACCATGTCGATGTCGTAACGGGTCGTGCGCCGCGTGCCGTCGTTGCGGCGCGGACCCGCCTCGATCGTGATCGCCTGCGCCGGGCAGATCGCCTCGCACAGCTTGCAGGCGATGCAGCGCTCCTCGCCGTTGGGATAACGGCGCAGCGCATGCTCGCCGCGGAAGCGCGGGCTCACCGGCCCCTTCTCGAAGGGGTAGTTGATCGTCGGCTTCGGCTTGAAGAAATAGCGCATCGCCAGGAAGAAGGCGGACACGAATTCCTTCAGCAAGAGCGATTTGGCAGCCTGTTGCAGTGCCATGGCGTAAAGCCCCGTTCTTTCGTTCTCTCGTTGCCGTCCGCCCTGCCCCGTCCGGAGCTTCCGTTCGGAGCCCCCTTTCAAGGGGTGGGACATACGGCCGCGTTTTCGACCCGGTGCCGCGCCAGGCGCGGCTGCCGGAAACTTCTAACCTGTAAGCGAGCTGGCGGCGAAATAGCCGACCAGCGGAAACCCGACCAGCGCCACCCCGAGCACCACCAGCCGAAGCTGGGGCTCGAAGCGCAGATAGAGGCCGGTCTTTCCCGTCTGCTGGCGCCGCCGCTCGGCCGCGCCCCGCAGAACCCCGATCACGATCTTGTAGTCGATCCACCCGAGGTAGAGCCCGATGGCTGCACCGATCAATCCCGGGACCGAAATCGACATGTCCAGTCTCCCTGCCCCTTACGGCGCCCAGCCCATCGCCATCAGCACCGCGGCGACGATGAAGACCATTGCCAGCGACAGCGGCAGGAACACCTTCCAGCCGAGGCGCATGAGCTGGTCGTACCGGTAGCGCGGGACCATCGCCTTGACCATGGCGAACATGAAGAACACCAGCAGCGACTTCAGCAGGAACCAGACGACGCCCGGCACCCAGGTGAAAGGTGCGAAATCAAGGGGCGGCAACCAGCCACCCATGAACAGCACCGTCATCAGGCTGCACATCAGGGCGATCGAGACATACTCGCCCAGCATGAACATCATGTAGGGCGTGGAGCCGTATTCGACCATGAAGCCGGCGACGAGTTCCGATTCCGCCTCGGCCAGATCGAACGGCGGACGGTTCGTCTCCGCCAGCGCCGAGATGAAGAAGATCACGAACATCGGGAACAGCGGCAGCCAGTACCAGTTCAGGATCGACAGCCACGGCACGCCAAGCGCCGAGGCAAGACCGGTCTTCTGCGACATCACGATATCGGTGAGGTTCAGCGAACCGGCGCACAGCAGCACCGTCACAACCACGAAGCCGATGGACACCTCATAGGAGACCATCTGCGCCGCCGAACGCAGAGCCGACAGGAAGGGATACTTCGAGTTCGAGGCCCAACCGCCGATGATGATACCGTACACGCCGAGCGAGGAGATCGCGAGGATGTAGAGAATGCCGACGTTGATGTCGGCGATCACCCACCCTTCGGCGACCGGCACGACCGCCCAGGCGCCGAGCGCCAGCATCACCGAGACGAGCGGCGCCAGAAGGAACAGGCCCTTGTTGGCACCGGCCGGAATAACCGGCTCCTTGAGCACGAACTTCAGCAGGTCCGC
Source organism: Stappia sp. (assembly GCF_048268045.1). Taxonomy (GTDB): domain Bacteria; phylum Pseudomonadota; class Alphaproteobacteria; order Rhizobiales; family Stappiaceae; genus Stappia. The sequence continues at coordinate 57,217 of NZ_JBLWWG010000007.1, read as the reverse complement.
GAAGGACTGCAGCAATCCCCAAGGCCCGACCACGTTCGGGCCGCGACGAATCTGTACAGCCGCCCAGATCTTGCGGTCTGCGTAAAGAATATAGGCAACGATCACCAGCAGCACGACGAGCATAAGCACGCTCTGCGCCACCATGATGATCAGGGGAAGAAGGTAATCCGCCCAGACGTCCGCCATAATCGTCCCCGTTACTCCGCGGCCTCTGCCGCACGCGCCTTGGCGAGGGCCGAGCATTCGGCCATCGTCGCGGATGCCCGCGCGATCGGATTGGTCAGGTAGAAGTCCGTCACGGCGTTGTGGAACGCGCCCGAGCCGGCCTTGGTGTCAAGCTTGGCAAGCGCCTCGAGAGAAGCGGTGTCGCCGGCCGCGATCTGGTCGATCGCCGCCATATGCGGATGCGCCGCATAGAGCGCGGCGCGCAGTGCGCCGAGCGAATCATAAGGGAGCGTCGCCCCCAGCGCGCCCGAAAGCGCACGCAGGATCGCCCAGTCCTCGCGGGCTTCGCCCGGAGGGAACGCGGCCCGCTCGCCGAGCTGCACGCGACCTTCGGTGTTGACAAAGGTGCCCGACTTCTCGGTGTAGGTCGCGCCCGGCAGGATCACGTCGGCGCGGTGTGCGCCGCGGTCGCCATGGGTGCCCTGATAGACCACGAAAGCGCCTTCCGGCACGTCGACCTCGTCGACGCCGAGCAGGAACATCACGTCCATGGCACCCGGCTCCAGCATCTCCACCGTTGCCTTGCCGCCCTCGCCCGGCACGAAGCCGACATCGAGGCCGCCCACCTGGGCCGCTTCCGTATGCAGCACGTTGAAGCCATTCCAGTCGTCGCGCACGGCGTTGACCGTGACCGCGACCTTCGCCGCCAGCGCCAGCACCGCCGCACCGTCGGCGCGGTTGAGCGCGCCCTGTCCGACGATCACCATCGGGCGCTCGGCCTTCGGCTTGCCGTGATCCAGCAGCGAGGCCAGCGTATCGGGGCCCGCGCCCAGATAGGTGTAGGGATAGGTCAGGTCGGTGTTTTCGCCGATCACGCCGATGGTCACGCCGCCGCGCGTATAGCGCTTGCGAATGCGTGCGTTGAGCACCGGAGCTTCCTTGCGCGGGTCGGTGCCCACGAGCAGGATCGCGTCCGCGTCCTCGATGCCGGCGATGGTCGAGTTGAACAGGTAGCTGGCCCGGCCGTGTGCCGGATCGAGCGGAGAGCCGGGGAAGCGACAGTCGAAGTTGTTCACCGAGAGCGCCTGCATCAGGCCCTTCAGCGCGAACATCTCCTCCACGCTCGAAAGCTGGCCGGCGAGTGCGCCGACGCGCTCCGGCGCGGCCGCCTTCACCTTTTCCGCGATCAGCGCGAAAGCCTCGGCCCAGGACACCGGCTTCAGCTTGCCGTCGACGCGGGCATAGGGCCGGTCGAGGCGCTGGGTGCGCAGGCCGTCGCGGATGTAGCGGGTCTTGTCGGAGATCCACTCCTCGTTCACGGCCTCGTTGAGCCGCGGCAGAACGCGCATGACCTCACGACCGCGCGTATCGACGCGGATCGCCGAACCGACCGCATCCATCACGTCGACGGATTCGGTCTTGGTCATCTCCCAGGGACGCGCCTGGAACGCATAAGGCTTGTGGGTCAGTGCGCCGACCGGGCAGAGGTCGACGACGTTGCCCTGCATCTCGGAGGTGAGCGCCTGCTCGAGATAGGAGGTGATCTCCGCATCCTCGCCACGGCCGATCAGGCCGAGGTCGGCGACGCCGCACACTTCGGTGGTGAAGCGAACGCAACGCGTGCAGTGGATGCAGCGCGTCATGATCGTCTTGACGAGCGGGCCGATGTACTTGTCCTCGACCGCGCGCTTGTTCTCGGAGTAGCGCGAGGCGTCGACGCCATAGGCCATCGCCTGGTCCTGCAGGTCGCACTCGCCGCCCTGGTCGCAGATCGGGCAATCGAGCGGATGGTTGATCAGCAGGAATTCCATCACGCCCTCGCGGGCCTTCTTCACCATCGGCGTCTTGGTGAAGACCTCAGGCGCCTCGCCGTTCGGGCCGGGACGCAGGTCGCGCACGTTCATGGCGCAGGAGGCCGCCGGCTTCGGCGGGCCGCCCTTCACCTCGACGAGACACATGCGGCAATTGCCGGCAATCGACAGGCGGTCGTGGAAGCAGAACCGCGGGACTTCCGCACCAGCGGCCTCACACGCTTGCAAAAGCGTGTAATCCTGCGGGACCTCGACCTCCTTGCCGTCGACTACGATAACCCTGTTCATGCCTTGCTGCCCTCATGGCCTTTCTGCTTCTCGGCCCACAGGGCGAGAAGTTCGGTAACCTCGATGCCGTTGACCGTCATGCCCTGCAATCGGCTGTTCGTGATCGCAACGCCAGCGAGACACGCATTGTCGATCCGCATCCCGGCGAGATTGGCATCCGAGACCGTCAGACCCGACATGTTCATATCGCTGAACGTCGAGCCCGACAGGTTCACATTCGTGTACCGCCCACCGGAAAGATTGACATCGTCGTAGCTGCAACCGGAGAGATTAACGTCACTGAAACGCGAGCCGGAAAGATCGCTTCCAGCCACGTCCAGTCTCTGTTTCTCTCCGACCATGTTCATCGCCGTTGCCTCACTCCGCAGCCGCCAGCGGCTGCGCCGCCGGCTTGCGGCTCTTGGCCGTATATTCGTCGATGCGCGCCTCGATCACCGGACGGAAGTTCCGGATCAGCCCCTGGATCGGCCATGCGGCGGCGTCGCCAAGCGCACAAATGGTGTGACCCTCGACCTGCTTGGTGACCTGGAAGAGCATGTCGATCTCCTCCTTGGAGGCATTGCCCTTGGTCATACGCTCCATCACGCGCCACATCCAGCCGGTGCCTTCGCGGCATGGCGTGCACTGGCCGCAGCTCTCATGCTTGTAGAAGTAGGAGAGCCGGGCGATGGCCTTGATGATGTCCGTCGAACGGTCCATCACGATGACCGCCGCCGTGCCGAGGCCGGAGCCGAGGCCACGCAGGCTGTCGAAGTCCATCGAGCAGTCGGTGATGTTCTCCGCCGTCACGCACGGCACGGACGAGCCGCCCGGGATCACGGCCAGCAGATTGTCCCAGCCGCCGCGAATGCCGCCGCAGTGCTTGTCGATAAGCTCGCGGAAGGAGATGCCCATCTCCTCCTCGACCGTGCACGGATTGTTGACGTGCCCGGAGATGCAGAACAGCTTCGTGCCGGCGTTGTTCGGCTTGCCGAGACCGGAGAACCATGCGGCGCCGCGACGCAGGATCGTCGGCGCGACCGCGATGGATTCCACGTTGTTCACTGTCGTCGGGCAGCCATAGAGACCAACGTTCGCCGGGAACGGAGGCTTCAGGCGCGGCTGGCCCTTCTTGCCCTCGAGGCTTTCGAGAAGCGCCGTCTCCTCGCCGCAGATATAGGCACCCGCGCCGTGGTGGACGTAGATGTCGAAGTCATAGCCGTTCTTGTTGTTCTTGCCGATCAGGCCCGCGTCATAGGCCTGGTCGATGGCAGCCTGCAGCCGCTCACGCTCGCGGATGAACTCGCCGCGCACGTAGATGTAGGCCGCGATCGCGCCCATGGCGAAGCCGGCGATGAGACAGCCCTCGACCAGCGTGTGCGGGTCGTGGCGCAGGATCTCGCGGTCCTTGCAGGTGCCCGGCTCGGACTCGTCCGCATTGACGACAAGATAGGCCGGACGCCCGTCCGACTGCTTGGGCATGAACGACCACTTGAGGCCGGTCGGGAAACCGGCGCCGCCGCGACCGCGCAGGCCGGACGACTTCATCTCCTCGATGACCCAGTCGCGGCCCTTGTCGATGATCGCCTTGGTGCTGTCCCAGTGGCCACGCTGGCGCGCGCCCTCCAGACCCCAGTCATGCAGGCCATAGATATTGGTGAAGATCCGGTCCTGATCCTTCAGCATACCGCTCTCCCGTCCTTACGACTTGCTCGTCGGCACATCGCCGCTGTCGACACGTTTGGAGAAATCAGTTTCCCCGCCTTCCGACAACACCTTGGCCTGGGCGATCCAGTCCTCGCGGTCGATACGGCCCTTGAACTTCAGCCGGGTCTCGACCCAGGCCTTGTTCTCTTCCGTCCAACCCGCGATCTGGTCGAAATGATAGACGCCGAGCTCGTTGAGGATGCCCTCGATCTTCGGACCGACGCCCTTGACACGCTTGAGATCGTCGGCCTTGCCCTCGCGGGCGGCCGACAGCAGCTTCGGCTCGCTCTCGCCCTCCCCGGAGGAAAGGTCGAGACTGCCCTGCCCGGCCGGCTTGGTCTTCGCTTCGGCCTTGGTAACGACCGGGGCCTTGGCGACAACCGGCTTCTCGGCCTCGGTTCCGGCAGCATCGGCCTTCGCGGCTGTCGGGCGTGCGGCGGACTTCGCCGCCGCGCCCTTGGCCAGCACGCCGTTGAAGTCGGAACCACCGGCGTTGATGCTCTCGCCTGCAAACGCATGGGAGGCAGGCTCCGCGCCGGCAACCAGATGCGCCACGGGAAGACAGCCCTCCGTCGTGTCCTTGATCTCGGACAGCGACGTCTGACCGCTTGCCGGCATGCCGAAACGGCGACCGTTCTGCGGACCCGGCGTGACCTCGCGGCCGGCCGAGATATCGTCGATCAGCGCCTCGAGACTTTCCGGCGTCAGGTCCTCGTAGGTGTCCTTGAAGATCTGGATCATCGGCGCATTGACGCAGGCGCCGAGACACTCGACCTCTTCCCAGGAGAAATCGCCATCCCCGGAGAGCTCATGTGCGTGTGCCGCGATCTTGCGCTTGCAAACCGCCACGAGGTCCTCGGCGCCGCGCAGCTGGCACGGCGTCGTGCCGCACACCTGGATATGCGCCTTGCGGCCCACCGGCTGGAGCTGGAACATCGTGTAGAAGGTCGCGACCTCGAGCACGCGGATGTGCGGCATCGAGAGCATGTCGGCGACATGGCGGATAGCCGGTTCCGGCAGCCAGCCATTGTGCTGTTCCTGCGCCCGCCACAACAGCGGGATCACCGCCGATGCCTGACGGCCTTCGGGATAGCGACCGATCACCTTCTCCGCCCACGCCTTGTTATCCGGCGTGAACGCGAAGCTCTCGGGCTGCTCATGGTGAAGGCGACGAACGGCCATTACCGGTCAACCTCTCCGAACACGATATCGAGGGAACCGAGAACAGCCGACACGTCCGCCAGCATGTGTCCCCGGCACATGAAATCCATCGCCTGAAGATGCGCGAAACCGGGCGCCTTGATCTTGCAGCGATAGGGCTTGTTGGTCCCGTCGGCGACAAGATAGACGCCGAACTCGCCCTTCGGAGCCTCCACGGCGGCATAAACCTCGCCCTCGGGGACGCGGTAGCCTTCCGTGTAGAGCTTGAAGTGGTGGATGAGCGCTTCCATCGAGCGCTTCATCTCGCCACGCTTCGGCGGAACCACCTTGCCGTCCGCAGACGACACCGGACCGCGCTCGACGGTGAGCTTTTCCAGGCACTGCTTCATGATCCGCACCGACTGGCGCATCTCTTCCATGCGGATGAGATAGCGATCGAAGCAGTCGCCGTTCTTGCCGATGGGAATGTCGAAATCGAGCTCGCTGTAGCACTCGTAGGGCTGCGACTTGCGCAGATCCCACGCCGCGCCGGAGCCGCGCACCATCACGCCAGAGAACCCGCGCGCCCAGGCGTCCTCGAGCGACACGACACCGATGTCGACGTTGCGCTGCTTGAAGATGCGGTTGTCGGTCAGCAGTCCCTCGATATCGTCGAGGGTCTTCAGGAACGGATCGCAGAAGTCCCAGATATCGTCGAGCAGCTCCGTCGGCAGGTCCTGGTGCACGCCGCCCGGCCGCACGAAGGCGGCATGCATGCGCGCGCCGCAGGCCCGCTCGTAGAAAACCATCAGCTCTTCACGCGGCTCGAAGCCCCAGAGCGGCGGCGTCAGCGCGCCGACGTCCATGGCCTGGGTCGTCACATTGAGCAGATGCGACAGAATGCGCCCGATCTCGGAGTAGAGAATGCGGATGAGCTGGCCGCGCTTGGGCACCTGGATGTCGAGAAGTTTCTCGACGGCCAGCGCGTAGGCGTGCTCCTGATTCATCGGCGCGACATAGTCGAGCCGGTCGAAATAGGGCACCGCCTGCAGGTAGGTCTTGTGCTCGATCAGCTTCTCGGTGCCGCGGTGCAGCAGGCCGATATGCGGGTCCACACGGGTGACCACCTCGCCGTCCAGCTCAAGCACCAGACGCAGCACACCGTGCGCGGCCGGGTGCTGCGGACCGAAGTTGATGTTGAAGTTGCGGACCTGGGCCTCAGCCATGTTGAGGATCCTGATTGGGCGCGAACAGGGCAAAAACCTCGGCGCCGGTCATCTTGTGGGTCTGGTTGGCGAACGCGTAGTTGGCCGGCTGCTCGTCGACGAAGATTTCCGACGTGAACTCGAAAATCGACGGATCGTCGAAAGCCTGGGCCGAAACGACGTTGTGCGAACCGTCCTTCATCCGCCACATCAGCGAGGTGCCACAGGTCTTGCAGAAGACGCGCTCGCCATACTCGGACGACGCGTAGACGCCGAGCGGCGCTTCATCCTCGACCTTGACGACGCCGACGCATTCCACCGCCATGAAGGAACCGCCGCTCCAGCGCCGGCACATGGAACAGTGGCAAACGCTCATCTCACGCGGCTTCGGCTCGGCCGTGAACCGAACCGCACCGCAAAGGCATCCACCACAGAGACTGTCAGCCATCCCCGCCACCTCAGCTTGCCTTCTCGTCGCCGGGAAGGATGTACTCCGCACCCTCCCAGGGCGACATGAAGTCGAAGTCGCGGAATTCCTGGTTGAGCCGGACCGGCTCATAGACCACCCGCTTCTTCTCGTCGTCGTAGCGGACTTCGACATAGCCGGTCAGCGGAAAGTCCTTGCGCAGCGGATGTCCGTCGAAGCCATAGTCCGTCAGCAGCCGGCGCAGGTCCGGATGCGAGGAAAAGAGCACGCCGTACATGTCGTAGGTCTCGCGCTCGAACCATTCCGATCCGGCGAACACGTCGATGATCGACGGCACCGCCGTGTCCTCGTCGGCGCTGACCTTGACGCGGATGCGCAGGTTCTGCTTCGGCGACATGAAGTGATAGACGACATCGAAGCGCTGATCGCGCTCGGGCCAGTCGACACCGCAAATGTCGGTCAGGTTGACGAACTGGCAGCTCGTGTCGTCGCGCAGGAAGCGCACGACCTGCACGATGTCGGAGGCGCGCGCCACGAGCGTCAGCTCGCCGTAGGCGACCTTGTAGCCCTCGACAGCGTCGCCAAGCGCCGCCTTGATGTGTTCGCCGAGTTCAGCGAGCGTTTCGTCCATCACACCGATCCGTTCTGTACCGATCCGTCCTGTCGCCGGGCCCGACCCTTTCAGGCCCGGCCCCTGCACCGCCAGACTTGCGTCCGGCTCAGCGCTCGATCGTGCCGACGCGTCTGATCTTCTTCTGAAGCATCATAACGCCATAGAGCAGCGCCTCCGCGGTCGGCGGGCAGCCCGGCACGTAGATGTCCACCGGGACGACGCGATCACAACCGCGCACCACCGAGTAGGAATAGTGATAGTAGCCGCCGCCGTTGGCGCAGGATCCCATCGAGATGACATAGCGTGGCTCTGGCATCTGGTCATAGACCTTGCGCAGGGCCGGAGCCATCTTGTTGGTCAGCGTGCCGGCGACGATCATCACGTCCGACTGGCGCGGAGAGGCGCGCGGCGCGAACCCGAAGCGCTCGGCGTCGTAACGGGGCATGGACATCTGCATCATCTCGACCGCGCAGCACGCGAGACCGAACGTCATCCACATGAGCGAGCCGGTGCGCGCCCACTGGATCAGATTGTCCGCCGCCGTGACGACGAAACCCTTGTCGGAGAGCTCATCGTTGAGCTCGAGAAAAAACGGGTCGTTCGATCCGACCGGCTTGCCGGTCGCCGGATCGATAATGCCCTTCGGAGCCTGGGCAACGAGCGGCTCGCTCGACGTCAGTCCCATTCCAGTGCCCCCTTCTTCCATTCGTAGATGAAGCCGACCGTCAGCACGCCGAGGAACACCATCATCGAGCCGAACCCGTACCAGCCCAGATCGCCGAACGAGACGGCCCAGGGAAACAGGAAGGCGACCTCAAGGTCGAAGATGATGAAGAGAATCGCCACCAGATAGAACCGGATGTCGAACTTCATGCGTGCATCGTCGAAGGCGTTGAAGCCGCACTCGTAGGCCGAGAGCTTCTCCGAATCCGGATTCTGGTAGGCAAGAAGAAACGGCGAGATCAAAAGCGCCAGACCAATGACCAGCGACACGCCGAGAAAAACCAGGATCGGCACGTAGTCTCTGAGCAGCTCTTCCATGTCCAAACGTATCCTTGCGCCCGTGACCATGCGCCCGGCGAGCGGGCAGGCATGGCGCGTACCGCCGGAATGCGCGGCCCCTGCCTTTTCGGCTTCGGACTGGATCCCGGCGAAGTCGACGATGCCACGTGAGAGGACGTGATCGTCGAATGCCCATACCGCGCACGCTTAGCCCACGCCACATCGCAACGCAAGCCCGACGACCGCGGAATGCCCGCAGCGTTCTCGCACATGCGAAAGCGCCGGGGGATCAATCGCAAAGCGCCGGCGGCGCTCTTTCCCGCATGACGCGGCGGATTGCGCCTCGTCGTGGGACCCAAAGCGCTGCGCCGGCGGTGACGGCACATGCCGGTCATGCGGCGCTTTTTCGCACAGGCGGCACAGCGAGCACCCTGATACCGACGCAAGCAGCCCCTGCCCTGGCCGCAAGCCGACTCAGCCCGCGCGCGTGAACCGTCCCTTGCCGTCGCCGGTTACCGCGCTGGGGGCCGCTCTTTCGCCTGACGGGCAAGAGCCGGCCATTCCTTGACGAAGCGCGCCTGCACCCGCTTGCCCGGTGAGCCCTTGGCACCGTTCTCTTCCTGGATCATCCGCACGAACACCAGTCGCTCGGCACTGTCGCCCGCGCCACGCTCCGCCCAGCCGACAAACCAGCCCCAGCCGCGCGTCCGATCAAAGGAACCGTCGGCCTTGCGCGGATAGGCGCCGCCGGTCTTGCCGTGGAGTGTCCAGCCGTCCGCCGCCGCAAACTGCGGCATGGCGTCCTCGACGAGTGCCATGGAAGCATCCGTGAGCGGCAGATCGCGGGCCAGCAGCCGGGTCAGGAACACCGCTTGCTCATGGGGCGACACGAGCAGTGACGAGGCGATCCAGGCCCGCTCAAGCCCGTTGTTCTGCCCTGGATCACCGGAGAAGTCCGCATTGCCGAATCCGATGCGGCGCGTCAGCTTGGTCAGCCTGTCCTGCCCGAGCTCACGGGCGATGCGCTGCGAGTACCAGACCACCGAGCGGTCGAGCCATGTCTGCGGATCGATATCGCCGCGCCACGCATCGCCGCCCCAGGCGACTTCGCCCTTGCGCCAGGTCCACACCGGCGCGTGCAGGCCAGTGACAATGCCCTCCTCATGGGCGATGGCGGCAAGCGGCACCTTGAAGGTCGAGGCCGGGGTCACCTGCCTCTGGCAGTCGCCCGTCTCCATCAACGCGACCCCACCCCTCGAATCGATCACGATCGTGCACTGCGCGGCGGCAAGCGCCGGCGCACCGGCGCCGAGAAGGAGAGCAAGGGCGGACAGGGGAAGCGTAGCGGTCGTCAGGTGAGGCACGTGCCGTCTCCGAATTGCGGGATCGTCGTCGGCGGCAAGCCAAGCAATGAATTGGAGCGAAATCCGGGCGCGGGCGGACCGCATCGACGCGGATCCACAGCCCAGGCGCGACCGAAAGGGACCTGGCGACCCGCTCGAGCGGAACGCAACGCCCGGGAGGGCGGCGTGCGGTGAAGCTCACGATGTCCTGGAAAGGCCCGTGCCCCGGCGAGCGAAAGGCGAGTGGCGCGAGTGACGGGGCTCGAACCCGCGACCTCCGGCGTGACAGGCCGGCACTCTAACCAACTGAGCTACACCCGCTCGCCTTGCTCGTCCGATGGACGACTCCCGATAGTAAAGAGGCAAGTGGCGCGAGTGACGGGGCTCGAACCCGCGACCTCCGGCGTGACAGGCCGGCACTCTAACCAACTGAGCTACACCCGCTTGGCCTCTTGGCGACACTTGGTCGCCGGGAGTGGCGGTGATTTACGGCGCGCCGCCGTGCAAGTCAAGCGCCTCTCCCCCTTGCGGGTGACGATTATAAGAAACAGGCCCACCTTGGCCCATACCAACTGTGGAAAAGCCCAAAACGCGGACGGGCACCCGAAGGTGCCCGCCCCATTCTCTTACCTCAAGCCGCGGGCGGTTCATGACCGCACGCGGGAACCCAGTGGCGTCAGAGACTTGCCAGATACTGCATGGGATCGACCGGCTTGTTGCCCTTGCGCAGCTCGAAGTGAAGCTGCGGCTGGGTGACCGACCCCGTGGCGCCAACCTTGGCGACCGTCTGGCCGCGACGCACGGTCTCGCCGCGCTTGACCAGGAGTTCGCTTGCATGGGCATAGGCGGAGACCCAGCCGTCGTCGTGGCGCACCAGAACCAGGTTGCCATAGCCCTTCAGCTCGTTGCCCGAGTAGATCACCGTGCCGTCCTCGACGGCCTTGATGTCCGCGCCCTCGGGAAGAGCGAGATTGATTCCGTCGTTGCGTGTGCCGCCGGGCTTGGTCCCGAAGTCGGAGATGATCCGCCCCTTGGCCGGCCAACGGAAGCGGCGGTCGCCGCTTGTCTCGCGCTGCTTCTCGACGCCAAGCGGACGCTCCGGCGCGGTCTCGACACGCGCCACCTGCTCCGTCTTGGGCGTGCTGGCGGCGGGCGGACGTGCCGAGGAAACAGTCGGCTTGCGCTTGGGATGAGCAGCGGCACCCGGCACGGGCGCATCGCTCATCGTCGGCCGGGCGGTCCCCTGCGGTGTCGACAGGGATGCGACACGCACCCCCGGCTTGGCGTGCGGCTTGGGCGCTGCGGCGACGCTGGAACTCGGGATCGAGCCGGTCACGCTCGGCGCGCCGCCCGAGGGCGGCAGACGGACTGGCTGGCTCGCAGCCGTCTTGGTGGTGCCAGAGCCGTAGACATAGGTCGGGATCGTCACCCGCCGTCCGGCCGGGAAGGTCGCATCGGCGGAGACCCCGTTGATGTCGGCCAGGACGTGCGGCGGAATGCCGAAGCGCCGCGAGACGCTGTTGACCGTGTCGCCCGCCCTTGCGCTGACCTGCGTCGCACCGGCGGTGCTCCAGCCACGAACAGAGCGCGGCGCTTCGCCGGTCACGGCGGAGGAAGACGCGGCTTCCGGCGCCGGCAGCGTGGCGACACGCGGCTCGGACCTGGGAACAGGCACGGAGGAATAGGTTTGCGACGGCGTGCTTGGCTTCGACCGCGACGGGATCGACCCGGTCGAGATACGCTCGGAAGCGCCGGAGGCCGGCGGCAGCTCGGCGCGCTCGACCTTGCCGTTCTTCATCGGCCCGGCCGCGATCGCGTCGAACGTCGGCTGGCTGACCGGCTTGCCGCCCAGCATGCTGCGCTGGTTCGCGGTGTTTCCGGTGAAAATTGGATCTTCGAAACGTTCGACACCGCCGCTGCAAGCCGCCGCAAGAGCGGCCACGAGAACCACCGTGGCGGTTTGCGCGAGCATACGGGCAGACAAACGTGAATACTGCATGGACATGGCGCTACTCGGACCTAAGACACCCAACGTCGTTGAGTGTGATTAAATCCCGGTAACGTTGATAAAGACTTAAGCGGGCGTGTTTTGCCGTAAACCATGTTTGCGAGCGCTACGGAAAATGCGCCGTCACAGGCGGCTCGCGACCCCTTCGACGAGCGGCACGAACCGCACGCGCGCCAGCGTCCGCATCCTGACTTCCTGGCCGAGCCGCTCGGCGATGACGAGGTCTTGCAAGGCTCCCTTGCCGCCGAGCGGCATCATCAGGAAGCCGCCGGGTGCGAGCTGGTTCAAGAGTTCGGAAGGAACCTCAGGGCCCGCCGCCGTCAGCACGATGCGATCGAAGGGCCCCTCTTCTGCAAGCCCCTCCAGCCCGTCGCCATGATGGACGGAGACCGTCGTGATCTTGAGGGCGTGGAGCCGCTCTCGGGCAAGGTCCACCAGCGTGCGATAACGTTCGACCGTATGCACCTCGCCAGCCATCAGACCGAGGATCGCCGCCTGATAGCCCGATCCGGTGCCGATCTCGAGCACCCGATGCTTCGGCGACAGGTCGAGCGCCTCCGTCATCAAGGCGACAAGGCTCGGCTGCGAGATGGTCTGACCGCATTCGATGGGAAGAGCCGTATCCTCGGCGGCGTGGCGCTGATGATTGGCCGGCAGGAACAGCCGTCGCGGCACCCGCTCCAGCGCCGACAGGAGCCGCTGATTGCGGATGCCGGCCTGGCGCAGCTTCAGGATCAGGGCGGCCGTCGCCTCGCGGTCGGCCTCGACCGCCGCGTCCGGCGAAATCCTGCTCATGCCGCCTTCCTCGTCAGCCCCGCTCAAGGCGCCCTCCCCGTCGCCGGCGTCGGTTTCCGAACGCCGGCGTTTCGCATGTCGCTCAGCCGAGCACGCGGCGAAGATCGCCCAGGACCTCGTGTGCCGTCAGGTCGAGCTTCAGCGGCGTCACCGAGATAAGGTTCGCCTCGAGCGCCGCAAGATCCGTCTCGTGCTCAGGCTCTTCCTTCTCGTTTCGGAAACCAAGCCAGTAGTAGGGCACGCCGCGCCCGTCCCTGCGCCCCTCGACCGCGAGTTCGCTGACCTTGCGCTTGCCCTGTCGCGTTACCTGCACGCCCTGCACGGCCTCTGCCTCGCAGTTCGGGAAGTTGAGATTGAGCAGCGTGTCAGGCGGAAACGGGAAGTGCAGCAGCTTGTCGATCAGCGCCGGCGCATGTGCCTCCGCCGTGCGGTAGCTCGGCGCGACACCCGGCGCCCAACCGAAGGCCTGGGACAGGGCGATGGAGCGGATGCCCATCAGCGTGCCTTCCATGGCGCCGGCGATGGTACCGGAATAGGTGACGTCGTCGGCGGCGTTCTGGCCTCGGTTGACACCGGACAGGATCAGGTCCGGGCGCTCCTTCATGACCTCCCGCACACCCATGATGACGCAGTCGGTCGGCGTGCCGCGCACCGAATAGCGCTTCTCGCCGAGTTCGCGCACCCGCAGCGGGTCGTGCAGCGTCAGCGAGTGGGCGACACCCGACTGGTCGGTCTCGGGCGCGACCACCCACACGTCGGACGATAGCTCACGCGCGATGCGCTCCAGCGCGGCGAATCCATCCGCATGGATTCCGTCGTCATTGGTCAGCAGAATGCGCATCAAGCAGCTCCGATCTTGGAAAGACCGCCCATATAGGGCCTGAGGGCCTCAGGCACGGTCACGCTGCCGTCGGCGTTCTGGTAGTTCTCGAGGACAGCGATCAGCGCCCGCCCGACGGCGATGCCCGATCCGTTGAGCGTGTGCACATGGCGCAGCCCCTTCTCGCCGTTGGGCCGATAGCGGGCGTTCATCCGCCGTGCCTGGAAGTCATCGCAGACCGAACAGCTCGAGATCTCACGGAAGCTGTCCTGCCCCGGCAGCCAGACCTCGATGTCGTAGGTCCTGCGCGCGCCAAAGCCCATGTCGCCGGTGCACAGCGCCATCACGCGATAGGCAAGGCCGAGACGCTTGAGCACCTCCTCGGCGCAGGCCGTCATCCGCTCCAGCTCGGCCGCCGACTGCTCCGGCGTCGTCACCGACACGAGCTCGCACTTCCAGAACTGGTGCTGGCGCAACATGCCGCGCACGTCGCGGCCGGCCGACCCGGCCTCCGAGCGGAAACACGGCGTCAGCGCGGTGACGCGCATCGGCAGCGCCGCCTCGTCGAGCGTTTCGCCCGCCACCATGTTGGTCAGCGGCACTTCCGCCGTTGGGATCAGCCAGCGCCCGTCCGTGGTCTTGAACAGGTCCTCGGCGAACTTCGGCAGCTGCGAGGTGCCGAAGAGCGCCTCGTCGCGCACCAGCAGAGGCGGCGAGACTTCCATGTAGCCGTGCTCGCCGGTCTGCAGGTCGATCATGAACTGCCCGAGCGCCCGCTCCAGCCTCGCCAGTTGTCCCTGTAGCAGGACGAAGCGCGAGCCCGACATGCGTGCCGCGCGCTCGAAGGCAAGACCCGACTGAATGCCGGAGATCTCGAAATGCTCCTTCGCCTCGAAGTCGAGCACGGGGGGCGTCCCGACGCGGCGCAGCTCGACGTTGCTGCTCTCGTCCGCGCCCTCCGGCACATCGTCATGGGGCATGTTCGGCAGCACGCTCAGTGCGTCCTGAAGCTCGGCCGAGATCGCGCGTTCGGCTTCCTCGCCGTCCTGGATCGCGGTCTTGAGCTTGGCGACCTCCTCGATCACCGCTTTCGCGGCAGCCTCATCGCCCGACGCCTTGGCCTTGCCGATCTCCTTGGAGGCGGCATTGCGCCGCTCCTGCGCCTGCTGCAGGTCGGAGACGAGCGACCGGCGGCGGTCATCGATGGCAACGAGGCGTTCGGCCTGCGGGCCGAGCCCGCGCCGTGCCATGGCAAGATCGAAAGCCGCGGCGTTGTCGCGGATCCATTTGATATCGAACATGAAAAACCCCGGGATGTCGGCCGGTGGGCGCCCGGTGGCCCGAAGAGGCGGGAGCGGCCTGCGGCCGACCGATGCGGCCGGCTCAGGCGTCCGCCTCGGCAGCCTCCCGTTCGGCCCGTTTCTTCTCGACCATCCTGACGCAAAGGATGGACACTTCGTAGAGAAGCAGTGTGGGAAGTGCAAGACCGATCTGGCTGATCGGATCGGGCGGCGTGAGCACCGCCGCCACGACGAAGGCGACGACGATGGCATATTTGCGCTTCGACCTCAGGCCCGACGCCGTGACGATGCCAGCCCGGCCGAGCAACGTGAGCAGAACCGGCAACTGGAAGACCAGGCCGAAGGCGAAGATCAGCGTCATGATCAGGCCGAGGTATTCGCTCACCCGCGCCATCAGCTGGATCTTGGCCTGCCCTCCGGTTCCGTCCTGCTCCATCGACAGGAAGAAGCCCATCGCCAGTGGCATGACCATGAAGAAGACAAGCGCAGCTCCCATGGCGAAGAGGATCGGCGTCGCCACCAGGAACGGCACAAACGCATGCCGCTCGTGCTTGTAGAGCCCTGGCGCCATGAACATGTAGACCTGGCTCGCGATCACCGGAAACGCGATGAACAGCGCTCCGAAGAAGGCGAGCTTGAGCTGGGTGAAGAACAGTTCCTGCGGCGCCGTGAAGATCATCTCCACCGGATGACCGGCCGCATTCTCGTAGGGAATGACGAGAATGTTGTAGATGTCCTTGGAGAAGTAGAAGCAGACGATGAAGGCGACGATAACCGCCACCACCGTCTTCAAGAGACGGCTGCGCAGTTCGATCAGGTGCTCGATCAGCGGCGCCTTGGAAGCTTCGATATCGTCCTGGCTCATGCTGTATCGCCCTTGCCGGCTGTCGTCTGCCCGGCGGTCTTGTCGGGGTCGGCCACCGGCTCGGGAGCAGGATCAGGCGCTCCCGCCGCCGGTGCGTCGTCGGAGGCGGCCGGCGTTGTCTGGCTGGCGGCCTGCGCCTTGGCGGCGGCGCCGGCGTGCTTCTGCGGATAGGCTTTGGTGATGTCGCCAAGCGGATCGAAGTTGGCAGCCTTCTCGGCCGCCGCCTTCATGTCGGAGATATCGGCCTGCTTCTCCGCCTCGCGCAGCGCATCGTTGAAGGTCGACTGAAAATCATTCGCCATGCGCCGCACCTTGCCAAGCGTCTGGCCAAAGGTGCGCAGCATGCGCGGCAGGTCCTTGGGACCCACCACCAGGATCATGACGACGGCAACCACAAGCAGTTCCGTCCAGCCGATATCGAACATTGCGGTTCGTCTTCCACGTTCGAGGGTTCAGGCCCCTGCCCCATCCCCTTTCGCGCGAGGCGGCACCGAATGTCGGGCCCCGCACGTCAGGAAGAACGGTGGCGCCATGCGACCCGGCGCGACGCGCGGGCCGCATGGCCTTGCGTCACGCCGATTCCGGTCATGGTCGGCGCGTCGGCCTCAGCCGGCGTTCGACTTGTCCTCGGACTTGTTCGAGACGACGGTCTCTTCGGCCTTGTGATCGATCGTCTTGCTGCTCGTCTTTTCCGGCTCGTCGTCAGGCTCGTTAAGCCCCTTCTTGAAGCTGTTGATGCCCTTGGCGACGTCGCCCATGAGTTCGGAAATCTTGCCGCGACCGAACAGCAGAACCACGATCACCGCGATGATCAGGATCTGCCACATGCTGATACCCATACGCCAACTCCCTCGTCCTTCCGGTGCACACGCACCGGCGCGGCACTATTGCAACAAAGCGCAGTCAACCGCAACCGGCCGATGCCGGCAGCGGGGCAGACCCTACTCCTGTTCCGCCTCGCACGGAAAGGCAAGAATATCGCGCGGATCGAGGCGCACGCCAACATCCGTGCCGATGGCAAAGCGCCCACCGTCGCGCAGCCGGGCCTGCAAGGGCCGGTCGCTGCCGGGTATCGCGATTTCCACCAAGTCCACCTCGCCGATGAACCGGCGCCGCAGGACCCGCCCGTCGAGCCCCTCGCCCGGCTCGCCGAGAATGATTCCCTGAGGCCGAACGCAAACGTCGACCTTCATGCCGGCGGCGATTCCCTCCGCCGGGAACCGGCCGAAGGCGGTTTCCACCTCGCCGTCGCCGGCAACGCCGCTCAACTCGTTGAGCTCGGAAAAGAAGCGCGCGGCGAAGAGGTCCACGGGATGGTTGTACAGCGCATCGCCGCTGCCGAGCTGCACCAGTCGGCCGCGGCGCATCAGCGCGATGCGGTCGCCCATGCGCAGCGCCTCCTCCGGATCATGGGTGACCAGCATACAGGTCGCCCGCGTCTCGCGCAGCACCGACAGGGTCTCGTCGCGCACCGCATCCCTCAGCCGCCGGTCGAGGCCGGAAAACGGTTCATCCATCAGCAGCACCCCCGGACGCGGCGCGATGGCGCGCGCCAGCGCCACGCGCTGCTGCTCACCGCCCGAAAGCGCATGCGGATAATCGTCGGCATAGGTCTCCAGGCCAACGCGCTCAAGCGCCCGCAGCGCCGTCTGCCGCGCCTCGGACTTGGCCAGGTGGGTCAGCCCGAAGGCCACGTTCTCGCCGATGGTCAGATGCGGGAACAGCGCATAGTCCTGAAACATCAGGCCGACGCCGCGCCGCTCCGGCGGCAGGAAGATATCCGGCCCCGCAACCTCCCGCTCGTTGATGAGCACCCGCCCCAGCGTCTGGCGCTCGACGCCGGCGGCGATCCGCAGCAGGGTCGTCTTGCCGCAGCCCGAATGACCGAGCAGGCACAGCACCTCTCCGGGCTCGACGGAAAGCGACACGGATTTCACCGCCTGCACGCCATCGAAGTCGCGGCTCACCGCCTCGAAGGAAAGGCGCGCGGCGAAGGTCGTGCCCGCCGTGCCGCGCTGCCCCCAGGCATTGTCAGGGGTGGCGGCAACGGGAAGTCTAGCGGCTGCTGTCATCTGTCTGCTCGTCATTGTCCGACGCGAAGTCGAAGAGTTCATCCACGTCGAGCGGATCCTCCTCGTCGCGAAGCTCGGACGAATCGTCCGGCACCGGAACCAGGAAGCCGGCGGGCACGGCGCTGTCCAGCAGGCCCGAGCCCTTGAGTTCCTCAAGGCCCGGCAGATCCTGCACGGACGCCAGCATGAAGTGCTCGAGGAACGCGTCTGTGGTGCCATAGGTCACGGGCCGACCCGGTGTCCTGCGCCGACCGCGCATGCGGATCCAACCCGTCTCCATGAGCACGTCGAGCGTTCCCTTCGACGTGGACACGCCGCGGATCTCCTCGATCTCCGCGCGTGTCACCGGCTGGTGATAGGCGATGATGGCCAGCGTTTCCAGCGCCGCGCGCGAGAGTTTGCGCTGCTCCACCTGCTCGCGCGCCAGAAGCCAGGACAGATCCTCCGCCGTGCGAAAGGCCCATTTCTCCGCCACTCGCACCAGATTGACGCCGCGCATCGCGTAATGAGAGCGCAGCGTCTCCAGCACTGCCGGCACATCCGTTCCCGACGGCAGGCGCGCGGCGATCTCGCCTTCGCTCAGCAGCTCCCGCGACGCAAACAGTAGCGCCTCGGCCATGCGCAGCGCCGCCTCCGGCACCCGCGCCGCGCCGCCTTCCAGATCGAGCCGGCCTTCCAGATCGCTTTCGTCAGTCAACGGCATTCCCGTCCTTCAGGTCAGACCCGCCCGCATCGAGGGCGGCTTCGACGACCTCCCCCGCCCCCGGCAGCCGCCGCAGGTAGATCGGCGCGAAGGCTTCCGACTGGCGTATTTCCACCTCTCCCTCGCGCACCATCTCAAGGCTTGCGGAAAAGGCGCTGGCGATTACCGTGCTCGCCTGCCCGCGATCGGCGACATAGCGCGACAGATAGGCATCCAGCGGAGCCCAGTCCAGATGTGTGCCGATCAACCTGGTCAGAAGGTCGCGCGCCTCCTGCAGCGACCAGACCGTGCGCCGACGTACGTGAACCGATGTGACCGAGCTGCGCTGACGCTGCGCCGCATAGGCGATCAGCAGATCGTAGAGCGTGGCGTCGAAGGTGCTGCGACGGTCGACGCGGATCGCCTCCGGCTGGCCGCGCGCATGAACATCGCGCCCAAGCCGGTTGCGCGCCATCAGCTTGTCCGCCGTCGCGCGCATCGCCTCCAGGCGGCGAAGGCGGAAGGCGAGCGCGGCCGCCATTTCCTCGCCCGAAAGCGCGTCCTCCTCCTTCTGTTCGGGAATGAGAAGACGCGATTTCAGATAGGCGAGCCACGCCGCCATGACCAGATAGTCGGCCGCGAGTTCCAGCCGCAGACGGCGGGCCTCGGTGACGAACTCCAGATACTGCTCGACAAGCGCCAGGATGGAGATGCGTGCGAGGTCGACCTTCTGTTTGCGTGCGAGCGTCAAAAGCAGATCGAGCGGCCCCTCGAAGCCGTCGACATCGACGACGAGCGAGGGATCCGACAGGGCGCGTTCGTCGCCGCCCGCCGCCTTCGGGGTGTCTTCTTCGAAAAAGGAATCCTGCAATCCCGGCCCCTCTTCGCCCGAACCTCCGCCTCCTCGGCAATCGTCACGCCTGTTCAGGCAACCGCGGTGGCAGCGGCAAGAAGTCTCTCGTACTCGCCGCGCAAAGCCTCGAGATCCGCATCGACCGGCGCTTTCACCTGCGCGAGAGCCGCCGCGCAGCGCCGCAGCGCATCCCCATGAAGCTCCGGAGAGACCGCCGCCACGGCGCGCATTTCCTCAAGCTCGCCATTGCAGTGAAGCGCAAGATCGCAGCCGGCGGCAAACAGTTTTTCCACCCGCGCGCCCATCTCCCCGCCGAGCGCCTTCATCGAGACGTCGTCGGCCATCAGCGCGCCGTCGAAATCGATCTCGTCGCGGATGAGCTCGATCATGGTGCGCGACTGGGTGGCGCAATTGTCGGGATCGAAGGCGGTGAAGACGACATGGGCGCTCATCGCCAGCGGCATGTCCCTGAGCGCCTTGAAGGGGGCGAAGTCGACCCGTCGCAGCTCGTCGGCCGGCGCATCGACGACCGGCAGTTCCAGATGGCTGTCGACGGTTGCCCGCCCGTGGCCGGGCATGTGCTTGATCACCGGAAGGACGCCCGCCGCAAGCAGCCCCTCGGCGATCTTGCGGCCAACATCGATGATCGTCTCGCGGGTCGTGCCATAGGCCCGATCGCCGATCACGTCGCTCGTCACCGGCGTCGGCACGTCAAGGATCGGCGCACAGTCGACCGTGATGCCCAGGTCATGCAGATCCGCGCCGATCAGCCGCCCGCCGAGATAGGCCATCCGCCGCCCGCCGGCCGGGTCGCGCTCAAGCAGCCGGCCATAAACCTCGCCCGCCGGGTAATCGGCAACCAACGGCGGTCGCAGGCGACGCACGCGACCACCTTCCTGGTCGATAAGGACCGGAGCCGCGGGATCGCCGACAGTCTCGCGCCAGTCCGCCACCAGATCGCGGATCTGCTGCGGATCGGAGCAGTTGCGCGCGAAAAGTATCAGTCCCCAGGGTCTCTCGGCAGCAAAGAACGCCCGCTCCTCGCCCGAAAGCGCGGTGCCCTCGCAGCCGCAGATGAACGCCTTTGCCATCGCTAAAGTCCCGCGCTTCACGGCCCGTCTTGCGGGCCTCCTGTCAGTAGTGTTTGCCCGCGCGCGCACTTCGCGCAAGCCGGCGGGCCGACGAAAGACGCCCGGCCCGCGCTTTCAGGCGCGGGCCGGGCGTGTTCTGCTACCCCGTCGGGGCGTCTTGCATCCCGTGTCAGTTGCGGCGGACGAAGCAGTCGCCGCCGGCCGTCTTCAGCCGCTCGCACAGCGAGATCGCCTCGTCGCGGCTGCCGGCGGGGATTCGCACCCGGTAGAAGGTTCCGCGATCACCCAGATCGGCGCGCTGGATCACCGGATTGACGCCTCCGAGCACGGTGCCGAAGCGGCGTTGCAGATCGTTGAAGGCAGTCTGCGCCTGCTCCTGCGTGCGCTGCGAGGACACCTGCACGATATAGGTTCCGGCCGGAATATTGTCCGCGCCCGTGGCCACCGGAGCGGCCGTGCGGGCAGGAGCCTGTGTCGCCTGCCCGTTGGAGGCGGTCAGGTCGAGCGGCGCGGTGGAGGCGCGCCCGGGAGCCTGCGTCCGCGCTGCCGGCGGCGGCGCGGCGTTCTCGGCGAGCGTCGAGATGTCGCCCGGCTTGTCGCGCGGAACGTTGGCGGGCGCATCGGCCTGCGTCGCACCGGCGGTGTTCGACGGCGTGGAGACAGTGTCGCCGGTGCCAAAGCCCGTGCGCATCGGGCTGACCGCTCCCGGCGTGCGGGTTTCAGCGCCGCCAAGATCCGTGCCGACATTGGCGGCGGTGCCGCCGATGGGCTGCGTCGAGACCGACCGCGGCGTATCGCTCGCCGGGGCATTGCCGTTCTGCGAGACGCGCGGCGCGGCGGCGCCATCGGCGCCGGAGGCCGCCGGTGCGTCGTCGCCGGCGGAAATGATGGTGCCGTCGGGACGCACGACCACAGTGCGCCCCCGGCGCGGCCCGGAGGGAAGCGAGGTTTCCCCGCCGCTCGTGTCCTGGCTGGTCGGGGCCGGCGGCAGCGAGGCAACCGGCGTGTCCTCCGGCAGGACGAGACGCTCCTCGCCATTCGCGTCCACACCGCCGACGCGGTCGTAGATGAGCTTGCTCTGGCCCGAGGCGCCCTTGTCGTCGGTTTCCGGATAGACCTTCAACGGTTCATCGCCTGCGGCGATCAGCGGCGGCGGACCGGCAAAATCGTCTCCGCCGAAATCGAGAAGTGCGAAGGCGCCGCCGCCCAGCACGACGATCCCGAGAACCGCTCCCGCGACCACCAGGCCGCGCCGTGAATTGCGGGCAGGAGCAGCCTCTTCCTCCGCCTCCGAATGCGGTGGCAGAACGCCATGTCCGCCCAGATGCGGATCGCTCTCGCGCATGGCCTGCGCCACCGCGTCGAGATCGTAACCGCCCGGCGGCGGCGGCGCTTCGGGATCGAAGCCCGGCTCGCCATCGAGAAATTCATCGTCATAAGTCGGCTGCTGCGGCTGCGCCCACTGGTAACCGCCCTGGCGGAGAGAGCCGGCGGCAACAGCGCCGGCAGCGACAGCGCCCGCGTGATGTGGCGACGCATCGGCTGCTCCAAGCAGAAAATCATCGTCGTTGCCGCTGTCGGTCGGGGCATCGTCCCAGGCCGGTTCCGCATAGGCGTCGCCTGGCTGCTGCCACTGCGGCTCCTCGACAGCCGCCTCGTCCCAGCTCTCCTGCGGCGGCCAGTCGCCGGCCTCAAGGGGCTCTTCGACCGGCGGCGCGGGGGCGGCAACGGGTGAGCCAAGGAATTCGCTCTCAAGCGACGCGGCAAGGTCATCGGCCAGCGAACGCGGCACCTGCGTCGGCGCGTGGTCCGCGCTCAGCTGCGGCTGCGGTGCGAAGGCTTCGTCTTCAGCGAATTCGGTCGTTTCGAACTGCGCGGCCACATCGGGCTCATATCCGCCAGCCTCCAGCGGGTCGCCGAGGTACTGGGGATCGATGTCATAAGGATCCCCGCCCCGCGAATCGGTGTCGTAGGGGTCCGCCGCCGCATGAGGGACGGCGGCTGGCGGCGGCGAATCATAGGTCTCGGCGTAGCCCTCCTCGAAACGGGGCTCATAGCCACCGTCCGCGGGCTGGACAGGCTCGTCGTAATAGGCGGCCTCCGCCTCGGGCTCATGCGCGACCGGCTGATAGGCAGCGGCTGCGCCACCGGCATCGCCGCCAAGGCCTTGCGCATAAGCGTCGTTTGCGTAGGCGTCCTCGGCATAGACGTCTTCGGCGTAGGCCTCTTCCGCATAGGCGTCCTCGACGTAGCCGTCGCCCAGAGGCTCGCCGGGAACCGGCTGGGAAGGCTCGGGAGCATAGCCCCCGAGATCGCGCGCAAGCCCTTCCTCGAGATCACGCGCCCACGCCTCGTGGTCGACCAGAACGTCCTGGGGCTCGGCCTCGACAGGCGGCTCCATCTCCGGCTCCGGCTCGACCGGCGCGGCCGCCGGGCGGAACTTCGCGTTGCCCTCGCTGACGATGCGCGCCAGCTCGACGAGCGGATCCTCTTCGAATCCGCCGAAGCCGTCGTCGGCGCGCGCGTCACGACCGTGGCTTGGACCGACCGGATGGCTCGAACGATTGGACATAGCGTAAGGAACTTTCCCGCTTGGTTGCGCCGCGCCAGGCGGACACGAGGTCTCCCGCCGTCAACGCATCTCCTTCGGGGCATCCACGCCAAGAATTGTCAGGCCGGATGCAAGAACCAGGGAGACCGCATGTACGAGTCCTAGGCGGGCCATCGTTGTTTGTCGATCTTCAAGGTTAATAAAACGTAATTGCGGCAAATCCTTGCCTCTGTTCCACTGTGAGTGCAGGGCGCTGGCCAGTTCATGCAGGTAGAACGCCACCCTGTGCGGCTCATGTGCTTCGGCGGCGCTGTCGACGAGACGCGGCCAGGCGGCGAGCCGCGCCGCGAGATCGCGCTCGCCCTCGTCCGTCAGCAGCGTGAAGTCGGCCTTTCCAAGCACCTCCGGCGCCACGTCAAAGCCGCCCTCCTCGGACGCCTGACGCATCACCGACGAACAGCGGGCAAAGCCGTACTGAACATAGAAAACCGCATTGTCCTTAGACTGTTCCGTGACTTTCTTGAAGTCAAAGTCGAGCGGCGCGTCGTTCTTCCGATAGAGCATCATGAAGCGCACCGGGTCACGACCGACCTCGTCCACCACATCCCGCAGGGTGATGAAGTCGCCGGAACGCTTCGACATGCGCACGGGCTCGCCGTCGCGGAAGAGTTTCACCAGCTGGCAGAGACGCACCACAACGCTGGCGTCGCCGCCGGAAACCGCCCGTCCGACCGCCTCCAGCCGCTTGACGTAGCCGCCATGGTCGGCACCGAGGATGAAGATCATTTCCTTGAAGCCGCGCTGGTACTTCGAAAGAAAATAGGCGACATCGGCTGCGAAATACGTATAGGAGCCGTCCGATTTCTTGAGCGGGCGGTCGATATCGTCACCATAATCGGTGGCGCGGAACAGAGTCTGCTCCCGATCTTCCCAGTCCTCGGGAAGCTGCCCCTTGGGCGGCGGCAGCGTGCCCTCGTAGACGAGGCCGCGCCCGCGCAGCTCTTCCAGCATCGTGTCGATCATCGAAGGCGCGTTGTCCTTGCGCTCATGCAGCGTGCGCTCGGAGAAGAACTCCTCGTGATGGACGTTGAGCAGCGCCAGGTCCTCACGGATCAACATCATCATCGCGTCGATGGTGCGATCCTTGACGAGCGCAAGCCGCTCTCCCTCGTCCATGGACAGCAACCGGTCGCCGAATTCAGCGGCCAGGGCCTTGCCCACCGGCACCAGATAGTCGCCCGGATAGAGCCCTTCGGGAATCGCGCCGATATCCTCGCCGAGCGCCTCGCGGTAGCGCAGCAAGGCGGAATTTGCGAGCACGTCGACCTGGGCCCCGGCGTCGTTGATGTAATATTCGCGGGTGACGTCGAAACCGGCGAAGTCGAGCAGCGAGGCGAGCGCGTCGCCCACCACCGCGCCGCGGCAATGGCCAACGTGCATCGGGCCGGTCGGATTGGCCGAGACATACTCGACGTTGACCTTCTTGCCACCGCCGAGCGTGGAACGCCCGTAGTCGGTGCCGCAGGCGACGACCGCCGACAGCACCCGCGCCCACACCGAGGCGTCGAGCCGCAGGTTGAGGAACCCGGGGCCGGCGATCTCGACCTTCACCACATCCTCGCGCCGCTCCAGGATCTCGCCGAGCTTCTCGGCCAGGGCGCGCGGGTTGGTCTTGAGCGGCTTCGCCAGCACCAGCGCCGCGTTGGTGGCGAGATCGCCATGGGCGCTGTCGCGCGGCGGCTCGACCACGCATTTGGCGAGAAGCGCCTCATCCACCTCGCCTCCCGGATAGAGCTCAACGATGGCGGAGCGCACATAGCCGGCAAATTCGCTGAAAATATTCATCTTGGCACTTCTCTGGGCGACTTCGTTTCAGGCGGTGCGCGGAAGGCCGCGCGCGCCTGCGATCTCGGGTGGGACCCGGCCTTTCGGCCCGGCGGGGGCCTATCCCAATTCGGGGGTATGGTCAAACAGGCGTCGGTGTTCATCGATGGCGAAGCGGTCGGTCATGCCGGCGACGAAATCGCAGACGCGCCGCGCCCGCTTTTCCGGCGTCGCGCCCTCCAGGCCGCTGCGCCACTCCGCGTTCATCTCCTCCGGCCGCTCGAGATAGAGCGCGAACAGGTCGCGCACCACCTGCGCCACCTGCCGGCGCACGGCCAGCACCGACTCGTGCCGGTAGAGATTGGCGAAGAGGAAGGCCTTGACCTCCTTCTCCTCCCTGGCCATCGACGGGGAAAAATCGACGACCGCGTGGCCGGCGTTGCGGATATCCTCCACCGAGCGTGGAGCGAGCGCGGCGATGCGGCGGACGGATTCCTCGATCACGTCCTCCACCATCCGCGTGATCGAACGGCGCACGATCTCGTGGATCTGGCGCACCGGCTCGAGATCGGGATAGCGCTGCAGCACCTCGCCGCGGATGCGGGCGAGGAAGGGCACGGCGTCCATCTGCTCGAGCCGCAGCAGTCCGGCGCGCAGGCCGTCGTCGAGGTCGTGCGCGTCATAGGCGATGTCATCGGCGATCGCCGCCACCTGCGCCTCCGCCCCCGGCCAGCTCGAAAGCCGCAGATCCTGCCGCTGCGCATTGGCGCGGATGGCGAAGGGAAGCCCCGTCTTCGCGAACTTGCCGAGCGGGTTGCCGGCCGCGTCGGTCAGCGGGCCATTGTGCTTGACCAGGCCCTCGAGCGTTTCCCAGCTCAGATTGAGCCCGTCGAACTCCGCGTAGCGGCGCTCCAGGCTGGTGACGACGCGCAACGACTGGGCGTTGTGGTCGAAGCCGCCATGGCCGGCCATGCACTCGTCCATCACGTCCTCGCCCTCATGGCCGAAGGGGGTGTGACCGAGATCGTGGGCAAGCGCCAGGCATTCGGCCAGATCCTCGTCCAGCCGCAGCGCGCGGGCGAGCGAGCGGGCGATCTGCGAGACCTCGATCGTGTGCGTCAGCCGGGTGCGGAAGTGATCGCCCTCGTGATAGACGAAGACCTGCGTCTTGTGCTTCAGCCGGCGGAAGGCGGTCGAATGAATGATCCGGTCGCGGTCGCGCTGAAACGGTGTGCGCGTCGGGCTTTCCGGCTCGCGAAAGAGCCGGCCCGCGCTGCTGTCCGGGTCGGTCGCATAGGGCGCGCGCGGCTGGGCGCCATAGCCGATCGCTGCTGTCATCCTGTCCTCGTTCATCAGGCAGTTCGTCGCGCCGCACGACGCGGCGGAGTTGACGCATGCCGCCCGTGTTCATACCTATCAGATAACGTCTTGCACAGGGTGGCGGTCGGCGAGCGCGCGAAAAATCGCGTTTCCGGCCGTAGCGGCGCGTCCCGCCGCCCCTTTGCCGGACCTGGCCCGCCGCGTCGGCCCAGATCAGGAGACCATCGCCATGCAGGAACAGACCACGCACGATCCGTCCGCAGCGCCCGCCGCCGCCGGCACGGACCTGCCCGTCAAGCTGAGCGACAGCGCCGCCCGGCGCATCGCCAGGATACTTTCGAACGAGCCGGAGGGCACCAGCCTGCGCATCAGCGTCGAGGGCGGCGGCTGCTCGGGCTTCCAGTACAAGTACGATCTCGTCACCGGGCGTGAGGACGACGACCTCGTGCTGGCCCGCGACGGCGCCACGGTGTTGATCGATCCCGTCTCTCTGGAATACATGAGCGGTTCGGTCATCGACTTCGTCGACGACATCATGGGACAGTCGTTCCAGATCAACAATCCGCTCGCCGCCGCCGGATGCGGCTGCGGCACGAGCTTCTCCATCTGACGCCGCACGCGTCGACCGCGAGACAAGGAACACCGCCGTTGAAGATCGCCACCTGGAACATCAACGGCGTCAAGGCGCGCCTCGAGACCAGCCTTTCCTGGCTCTCCGAGGCGCGGCCCGACATCGTCTGCCTGCAGGAAATCAAGTCCGTCGACGAGGGCTTCCCCGCCTCCGCCTTCGAAGAACTCGGCTATCACGTCGAGACCCACGGCCAGAAGGGCTTCAACGGCGTCGCCATCCTCAGCCTCGAAAAGCCCGTAGACGTGAACCGGGGCCTGCCGGGCGACCCGTCCGACGAGCAGGCGCGCTATATCGAGGCCGTGTTCGAGACGTCGGCCAGCCCCTTGCGCGTCGGCGGCCTCTACCTGCCGAACGGAAACCCGCTCGGCACCGAGAAGTTCGACTACAAGCTGCGCTGGATGGACCGCCTCCATGCCCATGCCCGCGCCTGTTTGGCGCGCGAGGAGCGCTTCATGCTGCTGGGAGACTACAACGTCATCCCGGATCCCGTCGACGCGCGCAACCCGGCCGCCTGGACGCAAGACGCCCTGTTCCAGCCGGAAAGCCGACAGGCCTTCCGCGCGCTGGTGAACCTCGGCTTCACCGAGGCGGTTCGCGCCACCTCCGACATGCCCGGCGTCTACAGCTTCTGGGACTATCAGGCCGGCGCCTGGCAGAAGAACAACGGCATCCGCATCGACCACATCCTTCTCGCACCCGAGGCAAGCGACCGCCTGACCAGCGTCGGCATCGATGCGCATGTGCGCGGCTGGGAGAAGCCGTCCGACCACGTTCCGGTCTGGGTCGAGCTCTCCGTCTGACCGCCGCTGCCGCCCGCACAACCAACACCGGAGACCTGACGCAGCGGACTGCTGATGTTTTTGATGCGCCCGGTGCTGCGGCGTGCTATGGTTGCACATGCGGTACGTTGTGCACCTTGGCTGCCTCGTCGCAGTCCTGATCTGGTCCGCCTCCGGTTTTGCCGGTGAGCTGTCGCAGCACGCCTCCGCCCTCGCCATACCGATCGCCGCCTCCGGCGGCACGTCCCGCACAACACAGCCGGTCATGCGCCCGACGCTTGTGCAGTCCGCGGACCGGAACTGCACCTGCCGGTATTTCGGCGAGAAATACAGCATCGGCGAGACCGTTTGCCTGCGCGGCCCGGAGGGCCCCCGGATGGCGCGTTGCGCCATGAACCAGAACAACACCTCCTGGAAGATGCTTGAGGATCCCTGCCCCACCGCACGCCTCTGCCCGCGCCTGGACATGGCAGCGCGCGCCGGCTGAGCTCGGCCGCGGCCAACATATCCGCCGCCCCCCTGTAAACACACGCAAGACAGCCACGCCCCCGGTCCCGGGTGACGTCGCCTCATGTCTGGGTTCTGGTTATGGGCTTGAAAAGGGACGCCGGAACCGCGTTCCGCCCGGGAGCGACCCTATATCGGAAGCCGACGCTCGCCATGCCATCACCGGCGCGGAGACAACCAGCCCCTCTCACCTCAGATGACGGGCGGAGTCACGCCGCCACCCACAACGGTGTCCGGCGCCAGCGGAGAGGCCGCCTTGCGGGCGGCGCTTCCGTTTGAGAGCCCTTCGCGCCGCCGCCTACTGGGCGGCGTTGTGGGCGACCGTGGCCGGGTTGCTGTTCATCCACTTGTCGGCGAGTTGAGCCGCACGGCGGCGCACAGGCTCCGGCGCAAGGCCGAAACAGCGCTCCTGCAACTCGCTGATCCAGGCGTCGCCCTCGTCCACCGCGTGCTTTTGCGCGACCGTCAGCCACATCAGACCGGCGGTCTCGTTCTCGGCACCGTGAAAGTCACCGATACAGAGCAACTCCCCAAGCCGCCCCTGAGCATCGACATGGCCCTTCTGTGCCGCCAGCTTCAGCCAGCGCGCGGCCATGCGCGGGTCGCGGTCGCGCTCGTCGAGATAGAGCATGCCGAGATGATACTGGGCATCGGCATCGCCGAAATAGGATGCCGCATAGGTGAAGATCTCACGCGCACGCACGAGGTTCGGCCGGATGGCGCTGTCGTTGATGCCGGTGAGATAATAGGAGCCGAGCTCGACAAACGCGCTGGCGATGAACGGAGCGCGCGGCGAGTTGGGATTGTCGTCGGCATAGTTCGAGGCGATCTGGCTAAAATACTCGAACGCCTTGACGTCGTCCTCCTGGACGCCGTCGCCACGCGAGTACATGCGCCCGAGCTTCCAGGCCGCCAGGGGATGCCCCTGCTCGGCGGCGAAGCGCAGCGAGTCGAGCGCCCGCTTCTTTTCGCCCGCATAGTAAAATCGCGCGCCGGCCCTGAGAGCCTCGCCTGGTGTGAGATCCTTGCCTGCCGGAGCGGCGCCCGACATGCGCGCAGCCGCATCCGCTGCGGTGTCCTGCGCCAGCGCCGGACAAACCGCTCCCAGACCGATCAGAAGCCCCCCGATCAAACCTGCAAATGTGATACGCATTCTCGACCGCCTCGCGCAGCAGGACAGTGTAAAGGCACCCCCGCTTGCGCCCTTCGTCCGTTCCGCCCGGCATCGAAGGTCGCGACCGGGCACAAGCAGCCCGCCGCGAGCCCCTTCGGCCCGGGCGCGCCCTTCCGGCTCGACGAGCCGGCAGAAGCGCATTCAGTATCCGGTCCGCCGGAGCGGACCCAGCGCCGTGCTCCCCGCTCTCGCGAAAGCCGGCGCCTTGAAGCCGGGACACCTTTCCCGGCAGGTCGCCGGTCGGTGAGGACCGCGACATGAAAGCAACAGGTCCGCGTTTCGCCCCGCATGGGGAAGGCCCGCAGGACCCGCCATCCCGATTTCATACACTAGGGAGTCCGCCTAAAGATGGCCGAAAGGGGGCATCATTGCCACGATTGCGGGCCATCCCTGCGACGGAGAGAAAGGTGTGGCCACGCGGCCACAGGACTCGCCGCGGCCGGGCATGGCAGCTTAGCCGGCAACCACGAGCACCAGTGCATTGGCGAGCAACAGCCCCGCCGCGATCAGGTCGACCTTGCATTCAAAGCGTTGCTTGAGGCGCATCGGGCCATCCTCCTTCGCCGTTCCTCTTCCTGGACGAGGAGAATGCCTGGAAGGGGTTGAAAAACGGTTCCCGGAAGCGCCAGTTGGGTGCACCCCTTTGCGCGGGACTTCCCGGCTTGGCAGAATCATGGATGATTCGCTGCCAGCACCGCTTTGGCGCGAGCCGGCGCTGCAAGTCCGGGTGCCCGGCGCATTGCCGTTTGCCGCGACTTCGGATAGCTGACAGCCTTGCTGATTGACGAAAGACGACCGGCGGCCGCCCGGACGCCTCCCGAACTGGACCCTGCATGACCGCCAACGACGACCTCTTCGACGCCCCCGCAGCCACTCCGCAGAAGCCGGAGCCGGCGGCAAGGTCCGCGCCGCGCGCCGCTCCGGCCCGCCGCAGCGAGCCTGCGCGCGACAAGGGCGACCCGTCCGACTACACGGCGGCCGACATCGAGGTTCTGGAAGGACTGGAGCCCGTGCGCCGGCGGCCGGGCATGTACATCGGCGGCACCGACGAACGCGCCATGCACCACCTCTTCGCCGAGGTGATCGACAACTCCATGGACGAGGCCGTCGCCGGCCACGCGAGCTGGATCGAGGTGACGCTGTCGGCCGACGGAACGCTGACGGTGGCCGACAACGGCCGCGGCATTCCCGTCGACCCGCACCCCAAGCACCGCGACAAGTCGGCGCTCGAGGTGATCATGACCACGCTGCACGCGGGCGGAAAGTTCGACAGCAAGGTCTACGAGACCTCTGGCGGCCTGCACGGAGTCGGCATCTCCGTGGTCAACGCGCTGTCGGAGGAGCTCGTCGTCGAGGTCGCCCGCGCCCGCAAGCTCTACCGGCAGGTGTTTCGCCGGGGCATTCCCGCCGGGCCGCTGGAATCGGTCGGCGACGTGCAGAACCGGCGCGGCACGCTGGTGCGGTTCCGCCCGGATCCCGAGATCTTCGGCGCGGGAACGACCTTCAAGCCGGCGCGCCTGTTCAAGATGGCACGTTCGAAGGCCTATCTGTTCTCCGGCGTCGAGATCCGCTGGCGCTGCGCGCCCGAGCTGATCGGCGAGAAGGACGAGGCCGAGGCGCAGGCGACCTTCCACTTCCCCGGGGGCTTGCGCGATTTCCTCGGCGACGCGCTCGGCAAGGAGCGCCGGGTGATCGACGACATCTTCGCCGGCAAGACCGGCGAGACCGGCCGCCATGCCGGCGTCGAATGGGCCGTCACCTGGTTCGCCGGCGACGGCTTCACCCGCTCCTATTGCAACACCGTGCCGACGCCCGAGGGCGGGACGCATGAATCCGGCCTCCGCAGCGCGCTGCTGCGCGGTCTCAAGGCCTATGGCGAGCTGGTCGGCAACAAGAAGGCGGCCATCATCACCGGCGATGATGTCATCACCTCCGCCGCCTCGATGCTTTCCGTCTTCATCCGCGAGCCAGAGTTCGTCGGCCAGACCAAGGACAAGCTCGCCTCCGGCGAGGCCGCGCGCATCGTCGAGAACGCCGTGCGCGACGCCTTCGACCACTGGCTGACCGCCTCGCCGAACCAGGCCAACAGGTTGCTCGAGTGGGTCGTCGACCGCGCCGACGAGCGGTTGCGCCGGCGCCAGGAAAAGGACGTCGCCCGCAAGACCGCCGTGCGCAAGCTGCGCCTGCCGGGCAAGCTTGCCGACTGCTCCTCCAGCCAGGCGGCGGACTCCGAGATCTTCATCGTCGAGGGCGATTCGGCCGGCGGCTCCGCCAAGCAGGCGCGCAACCGCAAGAACCAGGCCGTGCTTCCCCTGCGCGGCAAGATCCTCAACGTCGCCAGCGCCGGTCGCGACAAGCTCGTCGCCAACCAGCAGATCGGCGACCTTGTGCAGGCGCTGGGCTGCGGCACCGGCGCTTCCTACCGCAGCAAGGACCTGCGCTACGAGAAGGTGGTGATCATGACGGACGCCGACGTCGACGGCGCCCACATCGCCTCGTTGCTGATCACCTTCTTCTACCGCGAGACCCCGGACCTCATCCGCGAGGGGCATCTGTTCCTCGCCGTGCCGCCGCTCTACCGCATCAGCCAGGGCGGCAAGACGCTCTATGCGCGCGACGACGCCCACAAGGAACAGCTTCTCAAGAGCCAGTTCCGCGCCAATGCCAAGATCGACATCGGCCGCTTCAAGGGCCTTGGCGAGATGCTGCCCGCCCAGCTCAAGGAAACGACGATGGACCCGTCGCGGCGCACGCTGCTGCGCGTCGTCATCGACGAGGAGAACGCCGAGGGGACCCGCGACACAGTCGACCGGCTGATGGGCAACAAGCCCGAGGCGCGGTTCCACTTCATCCAGGAAAACGCCCAGTTCGCCGAGGAACTCGACATCTGAGGCGCCCCGCCCCGCCGGACGGGCGACACGGAATGGACACGTTCGCGTGATGCGGTAGGGTGAACCGTATGCGGGAATGCACCGCACACCTGCAACCGACACGCGGGGACAGGGCACGACCGGGCCTTGCCCATCCACGGGAGACGACCGCTGTTCAAACCGATCCTGCGCGCTGTTGAGCGGCGCCGCCGCCCCTTGAGCGAACACAGCTTCCTGGTTCTTGCCGGCATGGACCTGGCCTATGGCCGTTGCCCGCACGCCGGCAGCGAGGGCGTGCGCGATGCTTTGCTGCGGCTTGCCCGACGCCCCGGCGGGGACCTTCCCGCGCAGGAACACCACACCGACTACACCACCGGCACGCTTGGCTCCTGGGTGGACGGGCTGACGCTGCTTTCCGGGCGCCAGCTCGCGCGCCAGTACCCACGGGCAACGGTCTTCGCCGCGATCCGGGATCCGCTCGACCGGCTCGCCGCCTGCTACGGCGCATGGACAGCGGACACACCGCATTCCCTGCCCCGGCCCGCGGCGGCTGCTGGCCTGACCTTCGCCGATTTCGTCGCCCATGTCTGCGCGACCCCCGACCTGAAGAGCCCCAACGCCTTCCGCAGCCAGACCGCGATCCTGTCGCACAAGGGCCGGCTGCTGCCGACCCATCTCGTGCGTCACGAGCGCAGCGAGGCCGACTGGAACGCCCTGCGTGAGCACGTGCGCGATCGCGGGCTGGGCGATATCGGCGCCCTCCCCGCCGGCCCCGACATGACTGCGGAAACGCGTGCGGATCTCATCGGCGAGCTTACGCGGGATCTTCTCGAAGCGGTGCGCCGGCGCTATCGTGCGGACTACGATATCTTTTACCCGGATGCGGCCCGGTCCGCCGCCTAGGCGTTCCCCGCGCTGCCCGTGACCGAGACAGGCCCGCTCCCGAGACAGGCCGGTTCCAAGGACGACACCATGCAGAAGACGACACGCGCCCTCCGCTTTGCCGTTCCCGCCCTCGCGCTCTGCCTGCTCGCGCCGCACGCCGCGCACGCCGATCCGGTTTCCGACATGCTGCGCGCACTGCCGGCGTCCGTGCAGGCGGTCAGCCGCGTTCCCGGCCCCGAAAACAAGGACGTCACGTTCTTCATCGTCCGTGAGGACAAGCGCGACAGGCTGTTCCTGGCCAAGGGCGGCGACAGCCTCGTTGAAATTGCGGAGGCGGCCGAAACCGGCGGCCGGGTGAGCGGACTGCGCTCGGAAATGGACGACCTCGGCCTCGCCGCCTTTGTCGATTTTCGCGACGGAAACGGCGAGGAAACGACCTTCGAGCTGTTTCTGGAGGGCGATGACCCCGAAGCCTACATATTTCGGCCGGCAAGTAACTGACGCGCGATCGCCAGAGCCCCGCCGCGCGCAATTCTTGCATGCGCGGGGCGGGAACCTTCGAAAGATTGACAATTTATTTTGAAACTGTAGTGTGCGCGCCAAGGTACCGGCCCAAAGCGTCCTGCGGGGCCGGCAGGGTAATCAGGTCCTCACGACCCGTCTTGATCATAAGGTAATATGTCCTTTTCCTCACTCGGACTGAGCGAAAAAGTGCTCGCCGCCGTGGAAGCGGCTGGGTACACCGAACCGACCGCGATCCAGGCGGCCGCCATCCCCCACGTGCTTCAGAAGCGTGACGTTTTGGGTCTCGCGCAGACAGGCACGGGCAAGACGGCGTCCTTCACCCTGCCGATGCTGACCCTTCTTGAGAAGGGCCGCGCAAGGGCGCGCATGCCGCGCACGTTGATCCTCGAGCCGACGCGCGAACTCGCCGCGCAGGTCGAGGAGAACTTCAACAGATACGGCGTCAACCACAAGCTGAACGTCGCGCTGCTGATCGGCGGCACGTCCTTTGGCGACCAGGGCAAGAAGCTCGACCGTGGCGTCGACGTGCTGATCGCAACGCCCGGCCGCCTGCTCGACCACACCGAGCGCGGCAAGCTGATGCTCCAGGGCGTCGAGATCCTCGTCATCGACGAGGCCGACCGGATGCTCGACATGGGCTTCATCCCGGACATCGAGCGCATCTGCAAGCTCATCCCCTTTACGCGCCAGACGCTCTTCTTCTCGGCCACCATGCCGCCGGAGATCCAGCGTCTCGTCGACACGTTCCTGCACAATCCGGCTCGCGTCGAGGTGGCACGCACCTCCTCCACCGCCGAGACGGTGACGCAGAACATCGTCGCCTCGGACTCCAAGGATGCCGAGAAGCGCGCCACCCTGCGCCGGCTTGTCGACGACGCGGGCGAGGATCTTGCCAACGCCATCATCTTCTGCAACCGCAAGCGCGACGTGCAGACGGTATTCCGCTCCCTGCAGCGCCACGGCTATTCCGTCGGCGCACTGCACGGCGACATGGACCAGCGCTCGCGCATGGCGACGCTTGACCAGTACCGCAACGGCGAGCTGCAGCTTCTCGTCGCCAGTGACGTGGCCGCGCGCGGCCTCGACATTCCCGCGGTGAGCCACGTCTTCAACTATGACGTGCCGACCCACGCGGAGGATTACGTCCACCGCATCGGCCGCACCGGTCGCGCCGGGCGCAGCGGCGCAGCCATGTCGATCGTCACGCCGAACGACCAGAAGTACCTGGCCGGCATCGAGAAGCTGATCGACAAGAAGATCCCCTGGCTGGACGCTCCGATCGATTTCGACGCGGTCCAGAGCGAGGGTCGAGACCGTCGCCGCTCCTCCGGCAGCACGCGCGGCCGCAAGCCCGCGGGCGAGGCCCTCTCCGAGGACGCCGCTGCTGCTCCGGAAACCGCCCGTTCGAGCGAACGCAAGCCGCGCGCCCGCAGGCCGAGCGCACGCAAGGCGGCAGAGGATACGGCCAAGACCGACGAGGTCCAGGTCGTCGACGCGCCGAAGCCCCAGGCTGAGGCCGCGCCGAAGTCCGAGCCGCGCAAGCCGGCGGAACAGCGCAAGGCGCAGGCGCCCGAGACTGGACGGACCGAAGGGTCTGCCGGTGGCGAGCGCAGGCAGGCAGAGCCGCGCCGTGGCCGCGGCCAGCAGCAGGCCGACAACGGCAACAACAACAAGCAGCGCCGCAACAATGATGGCGGCGGCAAGTCCCGTCGCCGTGGCGGCGAGCGCGACGACGAGCCGGTGATCGGTCTCGGCGACCATGTTCCCGCTTTCCTTCTGCGCGATCCGCGTGATCGCAAGAAGGCCGGCTGAGACCCGCGCGAGTTCTGAAGAGCTGACAAAAGGCCCGCCAACGCGGGCCTTTTTTGCGTTCCGGCACCGCCATGCCAGAGCCCGCCCACGGCGTGCTGCTGCCGTTGCCGGGACAGGCCGCGCTTGGCAACACGAGAGTGCATGAATTGAGGCACGCTTAACTGAGGCTTAACGCCTGAATGAGAAACTCTCCGCCATTCCGGTGGCAAGGAGTGCCTCAGCCGGTATGCGTGCTCAGATCACGTGTGGATTTGCGATGGCTCAGGAAGACGACCATAAGCGAACCATCGTCTATGGCGATGCAGCGATGAAGTATATTCGCAAGAATACACTTCCCGCATATCCGCGTTTCTACGAATTATGGTATACATACGCTGCAGGTTTCAATCATTCATTGAACCGCGCGGTCAACGAGATCGCTGGAGATGGCAATCCGATCAGCACGGAACAGCTCCAGCAGGTCTACAACAGCTTCCTGTCCCCCACCAAGATCGGCGACCGCATCGACGAGGTCGGCGAAAAGATCTCCGAGGAGATCCACACGATGGTGGACCTGCTCGGCCAGAGCGCCGACACGGTCGCGGAGTACGGCGCATCGCTGGCAGGCGTGCAGTCTGAACTCGAGCGCCTGAAGGACCCCAAGCAGCTCAAGGCGCTCATCGGGCACATCATCAAGGCGACCCAGGACACTGCGTTGTCGAACCGGGCTCTCGAGAAGCAGCTCGTCGACTCCCGCCGCCAGATCGGCGACCTGCAGGAGAACCTCGAGGCGATCCGCCACGAATCCCTTACCGATGAATTGACCACGCTGAGCAACCGCCGGCACTTCGACCAGACGGTCGAGCGCATGGTCTCAGAGGCGGCAAAGACGCAGGAGCCGCTCACCCTGCTGCTCACCGACATCGACCATTTCAAGAAATTCAACGACACCTATGGCCACCAGACCGGAGATCAGGTTCTTCGTCTCGTGGCCCTGGCCGTCAAGCAGAACGTCAAGGGCCACGACGTGGCCTGCCGCTATGGCGGCGAGGAATTCGCCGTGCTGCTCCCCCACACGTCGCTGCGCCAGGCCGTGACCGTCTCCGAGCACATCCGCCGCGCCGTCCTGTCGAAGGAACTGGTGAAGCGCTCCACGGGTGAGAATCTCGGCCGCATCACCATCTCCATCGGCGTGTCCTCCTTCCGCCCGCGCGACACCGTTCAATCGATGATCGCCCGCGCCGATGCCGCCCTCTACGCCGCCAAGGCGGCAGGGCGCAACCTCGTGCGCTGCGAGACGGATCCGGACGTGGAAACGGACATCAGGGTGGCGTAAGGCGGCGTCCGCGTCTCCGCGCGCCCCTCTTCTTGGCATCGATCACAGACAGCCATGCGCGCCGCCTCGAGCGTCAATCGGGATGGAAACAGGCGGCAGCACGTTGTCGCGCCGCGCGTCACTCACTTGCGCGCCATCACCAGCAGCACACCGGCGAAGATCAGGCAGATGCCCAGCCATGCCTTGAGGCCGAGCCGTTCGCCCAGGAAGATCGCGCCGAACACCGCGACAAGCACGACGCTCAGTTTGTCGACGGGGGCGACCCGACTCGCGTCGGCGAGCTTGAGGGCGCGGAAATAGCAAAGCCATGACGCGCCGGTCGCAAGGCCGGAGAGGATGAGGAAAAGCAGGCTGCGCGGGGCGATCTCGGAGGGCGGGCGATACTGCCCGGTAAAGATCACGATGCCGGCGACCAGCAGCAGGATCACCAGAGTCCGGATCAGCGTGGCGTAGTCGGAGGAAATCCCGTCGACCCCGACCTTGGCGAAAACAGCCGTCAGCGCGGCGAAGGCCGCCGCGCCGAGTGCCCATAGTTGCCAGGTCAGTGTCACGCTTGCGAGCGCTCCCCTGGCGCGGTCGTGGCCGAAACGGCCCCGTGGGGGGCGATCATGCGCCGCCCGCGGGGGCTCCCGCCAGCGCGCCGTCCACCGGCTTGAGGTTCACCGATTCGCCGCACCCGCAGGCCGAAACCTCGTTCGGATTGCGGAAGACGAAGCCGGAGCGGAACTTCGTGACCTCGTGGTCCATCTCGGTGCCGAGCAGGAACAGCGCGGCGGACGGGTCCACGAAGATCTTCACGCCCTTGTCGTCGATCACGTCGTCTCCGGCCTTCGCTTCCTCGACGAGGCTCATGTCGTATTCCATGCCGGCGCAGCCGCCCTTCTTGATGCCGACGCGAAGGCCGACGACGGGCTTGGTGGAATTCTCAATGATCTCGCGCACGCGCTCCGCGGCGGCGTCCGTCAGCTTCAGCACCTGAAATCTCGAAGCCATGATGATCCTCTCGGGGGTTTGCCGGCGATGGGCCTGGCTGGGCGGGGTGCTTTCCCTCGCCTTGCGGGCCGCGCTCGCCTGCTTGCGGATCCTTCGGGCGGCCGGGACGCATCTTGCGCACCGCCGCCCGCTCTTGTTCCCAATATAGGGTCTTGCGACCGCACACGCCAGTTCGCGCAAACCCGGTGTCCGGGAGCGCGCGGGCGCGCTCAGTACCAGTTGAGCGCGACCTTCGCTTCTTCCGACATGCGATCGGGCGTCCAAGGCGGGTCGAACACCATCGCCACCTCGACCTGGCCGACGCCTTCGACCGAATTGACCGCGTTTTCCACCCAGCCGGGCATCTCGCCGGCAACCGGACAGCCCGGCGCGGTCAGCGTCATGTCGATCTTCACCGAGCGATCCTCCTCGATGTCGACCTTGTAGATCAGGCCGAGCTCGTAGATATCGCAGGGAATCTCCGGATCGTAGACGGTCTTCAGCGCACCGACGATGTCGTCGGTGAGCCGTTGCAGTTCCGTCTCGTCAAAGCCGGACGCTGGCGACTGGATCTCCGTCGCATGATCCTCGTCCACCTCGCGGGTGATGCTCGCTATAGCCGTTTCGTCGCTCATCTCGCCCTCACGCGAAAAAATCATGGGCTTTGCGAAGGGCCTCGACCAGTCGGTCGACCTCGTCCTTCGTGTTGTAGAGGCCGAAGCTCGCCCGGCAAGTGGAGGTGACTCCATAGCGGGCGAGAAGCGGCTGGGCGCAGTGGGTGCCGGCGCGCACCGCCACGCCCTCGCGGTCGATGATCGTCGACACGTCGTGGGCGTGCACGCCCTTCATCTCGAAGGAAACAATGGCCCCCTTGCCGGGCGCCTCGCCGAAGATGCGAAGCGAGTTGATCTCGCCGAGCCGCTGGTGGGCGTAGTCGCGCAGCTCCGCCTCATGGGCGGCGATGCGCTCGCGGCCGACGCCATCCATGTAGTCGAGCGCCGCCGCAAGACCGATCGCCTGGACGATGGGCGGCGTGCCCGCCTCGAAACGGTGCGGCGGAGCGTTGTAGGTGACCATGTCCTCGGTAACGTCGAGGATCATCTCGCCGCCGCCGTTGAAGGGCCGCATCCGCTCCAGATGCTCCATCTTCCCCCACAGCACGCCGATGCCGGTCGGCCCGTAGACCTTGTGGCCCGTCAGGCAGAAGAAATCGCAGCCGAGCGCCTGGACGTCGACGGGCATGTGCACCGCCGACTGGCTGCCGTCGACCAGAACCGGAATGCCGCGGGCATGGGCGATGTCGCAGATCTCGCGGATCGGCACCACGGTGCCGAGCACGTTCGACATGTGGGTGATCGCAACCATCCTGGTGCGCGGCGAAAGCGCTTTCTCGAAGGCCGCCAGATCGAAGGACCCGTCCTCGGCGACCGGCACCCAGCGGATCACCGCGCCCTGCCGCTCCCGCAGGAAGTGCCAGGGCACGATGTTTGAGTGATGCTCCATGATCGACAGGACGATCTCGTCGCCCTCGCCGATCCGATCCGCGCCGAACGTCTGGGCGACGAGGTTGATCGCCTCGGTGGTCGAGCGGGTGAAGATCACCTCGTCGCCCGACGGCGCGTTGAGAAAGCGTCGCGTCGTCTCGCGGGCCGCCTCGAAATTCTCCGTGGCGGTGTTGGAGAGGTAATGCAGGCCGCGGTGGACGTTGGCATATTCATGCGAATACGCCTTCGTCACCGCGTCGATGACCGCCTGCGGTTTCTGCGCGGAGGCGCCATTGTCCAGATAGACAAGCGGCTTGCCGTAGACTTCCCGCGACAGGATCGGGAAATCCTTGCGGATCTCCGTCACGTCATAGGGGCCGACGGCTCCGGCTGGCTGCGATGATGCGGTCATGCTCATGGGCGTGTCCCCTT
This sequence comes from Stappia sp., assembly GCF_048268045.1. Taxonomy (GTDB): domain Bacteria; phylum Pseudomonadota; class Alphaproteobacteria; order Rhizobiales; family Stappiaceae; genus Stappia. The sequence goes on along the minus strand of NZ_JBLWWG010000007.1, from coordinate 17,969 downwards.
GTTACTTGCCCTCGGCGAGCCATGCGCCGATGCGTCCCTCGAACGCCTCGACGATGGTCTCGTCGCCCATCTCCTCGACCGCCTCGGACAGGAAGGCCAGCACCAGCAGCGTGCGGGCCTCGTCCTCGGGAATGCCGCGGGCGCGCAGGTAGAACAGCAGGTCCTCGTCGATCTCGCCGCTGGTCGCGCCATGGGCGCACTGCACGTCATCGGCGAAGATCTCGAGCTCCGGCTTCAGCGCCATCTCCGCGTCTTCCGACAGAAGCAGCGACTGGGTCATCATCTGCCCGTCGGTCTTCTGCGCATGGGGGCGAACGATGATCTTGCCCTGGAAGATGCCCTTGGCACCGTCGCCAACGACGGTCTTGAAGAGCTCGCGGCTCTCGCAGTTCGGTACCGCGTGATCGACGACCAGCGTCTGGTCGACGTGCTGACCGGCCCGCACCATGGTGATGCCGAGCAGGTCGGCGCGCGAATCCTCGCCGGTGAAGGAGACGAAGGACTGGTGCCGGGCAAAGCCCGCGCCAATGCCCGCGCCGATGAGCTTCACCCGCGTCTGCGCCCCCATCGTCAGCACGGCCGTGCCGACATGGGTGGTCCCGGCGGCTTCCGCCTGCAGGCGGGCGACGGTGATCTCCGCCCGGTCGCCGGCGCGGATATCGGTCAGCGTGTTGGAGAAGCTGCCCTCGGCGCCGCCGAGGAAGTTCTCCAGAATGCGCGCGCTGGCGCCCTCGCCCACCCGGATCACGACCCTTTCGGAGGTCGCGACCGGCGTTTCAGCGGACAGCGCGTGAACGATCTCGACCGGCTTCGACAGCGTCCGCCCGGCCTCGATGCGAATGTCGACGCCGTCGGCGCAGAAGATCGCGTTGAGGCCGACCGCCGCATCGTCACGGGCGATCTCCGGCAGACCCATCAGCGCCTCGCCCTCGTCGGCCAGCGCATCGGCGAGCGGGCGCAGCGTGACGCCCTCGCCGGCAAGGCCGTCCACGTCGGAAAGCTCCGCATGGTAATGGCCGTCGACGATGACGATCCGGTGGCGACCGGTGTCGCCATAGACGTCGTCCAGCGCGGCAAGGGCGTGGCCGGCGGCGGCCGCGTCGCGCTTCGGTGCGAAGGCCGGCACGTTCTTCAGCCGGGCGCGCAGGTCGGAGTATTTCCACTCCTCGACGCGCCGATGGGGCAGGCCGTGCGCGCGGAAGGCGTCGAACGCCTCGGTGCGGATCGCGGCAACGCCGGCGCCGCCGGGCAGTGCGCCGCGGGTGCCCTCGAAGGCCGCGGCGAGATCGGTCTCGGCGCGGGTCTCTGGAATTTTCTGGTCAGTGCTCATGTCGTATCCCTCGCGCCTCAGGCGGCCGCGTCGACATAGTCGGCGTAACCGTTCTTCTCCAGCTCGAGCGCCAGCGACTTGTCGCCGGTCTTCACGATCCGGCCCCGCGACAGCACATGCACCACGTCCGGCACGATGTGGTCGAGCAGGCGCTGGTAGTGGGTGATGACGACAAAGGAGCGATCCGGCGACCGCAACGCGTTGACGCCGTCCGAGACGATCTTCAGCGCATCGATGTCGAGGCCGGAATCGGTCTCGTCGAGCACGCAGAGAGACGGCTCCAGCAGCGCCATCTGCAGGATCTCGGAGCGCTTCTTCTCGCCGCCGGAGAACCCGACGTTGAGCGGACGGCGCAGCATTTCCGGCGTGATCTGCAGCTCGGCCGACTTTTCCTTGACCCGCTTCATGAAGTCCGGGGTCGAAAGCTCCGCCTCGCCGCGCGCCTTGCGCTGCGCGTTGAGCGCGGTCTTGAGGAAGGTCATGGTCGCCACGCCCGGGATCTCGATCGGGTACTGGAAGGCGAGGAACAGGCCGGAGGCGGCGCGCTCGTCCGGCGACATCTCCAGGATGCTCTCGCCGTTGTAGAGAATGTCGCCCTCGGTCACCTCGTAGTCGGACTTGCCGGCGAGGATGTAGGACAGCGTCGACTTGCCGGAGCCGTTCGGCCCCATGATGGCATGCACCTCGCCCGGGTTCACGACAAGGTCGATGCCGCGCAGGATCTCGGTGCCGTCGTCGGCGATGCGGGCGTGCAGGTTCTTGATCTCAAGCATTACTCTAACCTTCATCTATGGCTCGGCTGATGCGCCTCACAGGTCACTGTCCAAACCAGCGTCTGTTCATCGCGCGCAGCAGTTGAGGAAACTGTTCCCCACTCACGCCGAGCTCAGCGACGTCCTGAACGGAAATGACGGAATCGATGCCGCAGTCCGGGCACATGGCCGTGACCTCGCTCTCTCCGATTTCGTCACACCATTCGTCGATCTTCTTTGCCAGGAAGACCGCTTCGCAGTGAAAGCAGCCAACAGGCGTGTTGTCCTCGTAGCGTCGGCGTTGCCGGGCGCTGAATTCGTGCGCGGCAACGACGGCTACGGGCGGGATCACCCCACGCTTCCCTCAAGGCTGATCGAGATCAGCTTCTGCGCCTCGACCGCGAACTCCATCGGCAACTGCTGGATCACGTCCTTGACGAAGCCGTTGACGATGAGCGCCACCGCCTCCTCGTCGGACAGACCGCGCTGCTGGCAGTAGAACATCTGGTCGTCGGAGATCTTCGAAGTGGTCGCCTCGTGCTCGAACTGGGCGGAGGCGTTCTTCGATTCGATGTAGGGCACCGTATGGGCGCCGCAATCCTGACCGACGAGCAGGCTGTCGCACTGGGTGAAGTTGCGCGCGTTCGACGCCTTGCGGTGCGCCGAGACGAGGCCGCGATAGGTGTTCTGCGAGAAGCCGGCGGAAATACCCTTGGAGATGATGCGGCTCGACGTGTTCTTGCCGAGATGGATCATCTTCGTGCCGCTGTCGATCTGCTGATGGCCGTTCGACACGGCGATCGAGTAGAACTCGCCGCGCGAATTGTCGCCGCGCAGAATGCAGGACGGATACTTCCAGGTGATCGCCGACCCGGTCTCGACCTGGGTCCAGGAGATCTTTGAGTTCTTGCCGCGGCAGTCGCCCCGCTTGGTGACGAAATTGTAGATGCCGCCCTTGCCGTCCTTGTCGCCCGGATACCAGTTCTGGACCGTGGAGTACTTGATCTCCGCGTCATCCAGCGCGATCAGCTCGACCACGGCCGCGTGCAGCTGGTTCTCGTCGCGCTGCGGGGCCGTGCAGCCCTCCAGATAGGACACATAGGCGCCCTTCTCGGCGATGATCAGCGTGCGCTCGAACTGGCCGGTGTTCTTCTCATTGATACGGAAGTAGGTCGACAGCTCCATCGGGCAGCGAACGCCCTCGGGCACATAGACGAAGGATCCGTCGGTGAAGACGGCCGAGTTCAGCGTGGCATAGAAGTTGTCGCTGACCGGCACCACGGTGCCGAGATATTTGCGCACCAGCTCGGGATGATCGCGCAGCGCCTCGGAGATCGAGCAGAAGATGACGCCGGCCTTCTTCAGCTCTTCCTTGAAGGTGGTGACCACCGACACGCTGTCGAAGACGGCATCGACGGCGACGCGGTTCTTCGGCTCGACGCCCGCCAGGATCTCCTGCTCGCGCAGCGGGATGCCCAGCTTCTCGTAGGTGGCCAGAAGCTCCGGGTCCACTTCATCGAGGCTCTTGGGCCCGGGAGCCGACTTCGGCGCCGAATAATAATAGAGGTCGTTGAAGTCGATCTTGGGATACTCGACCCGGGCCCAGGTCGGCTCGGTCATCGTCAGCCAGCGGCGATAGGCGGCCAGACGCCATTCGAGCATCCACTCCGGCTCGCCCTTCTTGGCGGAAATGAAGCGGATAACGTCTTCATTGAGCCCCTTGGGCGCCTTGTCGGACTCGATGTCCGTGACGAAACCGTACTTGTATTGATCCACATCGATCGACCGGACGCGGTCGATCGTTTCCTGAACAGCAGGCATGCGTGTCTCCATCCACTGCGGTGTCAAGGACCGCGGGTTGTCGCACTATGTAAAGCGGACGCGTACGTCCGCCATGGGTTTCAGAGCCGATCCTCAGGCAGCGCGTCCCGCGCCAGCCCCCCGCATCCGCTCGGAAAGTCGCCGCCAGGCGGCAAGAAAAACTTCGACCTCCTCCGCCCGTGCATCGGGCGAAAAGCTGACGCGCAGGGCGCAGCGGGCAAGCCGTTCCTCCACGCCCATGGCCGTCAGCACATGGGACACGGAGACCTTGCCGCTCGAGCAGGCGGAGCCCGAGGAGCAGGCAATGCCTTCGAGATCGAGCGCGATCAGCGCGGTCTCGGCGGCAACTCCCGGAACGGCGAAGCAGCTTGTGTTGGCAAGTCGCTCGACACCGCCCGAAAATATGAACGTGTCACTCCATATATGGCGAAGACCGCTTTCGAAACCATCCCGGAGCCGACGAATTTCGTCCCAATGGTTGATTTCTTGGGCGCAAAGCTCGGCCGCGATCCCGAAGCCGGCGATGGCCGCGACGTTCTCCGTCCCCGCCCGGTTCCAGTGCTCCTGCCCGCCGCCGGTCAGCAACGGCGCGGGCTTCAGCCCCGCGTTGCGCACCACCAGCGCGCCCGCCCCCTGCGGTCCGCCGATCTTGTGCGCCGAAAGCGCGATGCTATCGGCCTGCCAACCGGCCATGTCGAGGGCGACGCGGCCGGCCGCCTGCACCGCATCGACATGAAGGATGGCCCCGGCTGCCGCGACGATCTCGCCGATGCGCGCCAGCGGCTGCACCGCTCCGGTCTCGTTGTTCGCCGCCATCACCGACACGAGAATGCGCGCGCCCTCGCGCGCCGCCGCCTCGTCGGAAAGCTCCGCCAGCCGTCGCGCCAGATGATCCGCGTCGACAAGCCCGTCGCCGTCCACCGGAAGAAGCTCAATGGCGTCCTTCGCGAAACGTCCCCCGGCGATCACGGAGGCATGTTCGCTCGCCCCGACGAGCAGCCGGAAAAACCGCGCCTCGCCCCTGCCCTTGCGCCAGATCGGCGACAGGGCGGTGACATTGGCTTCGCTCGCACCGGACGTGAAGGTGACATGGGACGCGGGAACGCCGGCAAGCAGCGCCACCTGGGCGCGGGCCTTTTCAATGTGCGCGCGCGCCGCCCGCCCGGCACCATGCACCGACGAAGGGTTGCCCGTGACACCGGTCAGCGCGCGGACGAGTTCGACCGCTTGCGGGCGCATCGCGGCCCCCGCATTGTGGTCGAAGTAGATGTTCGTCCGTCCAGCCATCCCCGGCCCGACCTTTCCCCGTCTCCCGACACCGCGTCCCGAAGCGAAACCCGGCGGCCGGAAAATGACTTCCGGCGTTATCGGCTATTGATGGAAGCCTTGCAATTCTCCATGGAGATCGGGATAAGACATCCCTATATACGCGGGCACAGGCATCGATACGTCCGCCAATCCAGCGCGCTTGTCGACGGATTGGCGCCGATCAGAGCGCGGAGCCCGGCGGAAACGTTCGTCGCCCTTGGCAGAAAAACTTTCAGCCATTGAAGTTTCGAACGATTCTAAAGTAGTTTTAGGTAAGGGGCACAGCCGAGTCAAGCGCGGATCTACGCAGATTCCCGCACTCTCGAATGGCCTGGCCGGCCGCGCGCGCCCATCGGCCGCGCCGGTGCCGGCCCGCGAAAAAGCGCGACAAGGCGCAAGAAAAGGAAGACGAACGCCATGCACGAGGTGGTCCATGCCTGAGGTGATTTTCAACGGACCGGCGGGCCGGATCGAGGGCCGGTTCCAGCCGGCGAAGTCGCGCACGGCGCCGATTGCCCTGATCCTTCATCTGCATCCGCAATTCGGCGGAACGATGAACAACCAGATCGTCTACCAGCTCTATTACATGTTCGCGAAGCGCGGCTTCGCCGTGCTGCGGTTCAACTTCCGCGGCGTCGGCCGCAGCCAGGGCACCTTCGACCATGGCCAGGGTGAGCTTTCCGATGCCGCCGCAGCACTCGACTGGGTGCAGTCGGTGCACCCGGACGCGCGCGCCTGCTGGATCGCCGGGTTCTCCTTCGGCGCCTGGATCGGCATGCAGTTGCTGATGCGCCGCCCCGAGGTCGAGGGCTTCATCTCCGCCGCCCCGCCGGCCAACCTGCATGACTTCTCGTTCCTGGCGCCCTGCCCGTCCTCCGGCCTCATCGTTCATGGCGACGCCGACAAGGTCGTGCCTCCCAAGGACGTTCAGAACCTGGTCGACAAGCTCAAGACCCAGAAGGGCATCACCATCGACCACAAGGTGATCCCGGGTGCCAACCACTTCTTCGAGAACCACATGGACGAACTCATGTCCGAGTGCGGCCAGTATCTCGACAAGCGCCTCGGCGTCACCAGCGAGCTTGCCTGAAAAGACGCCCTTCCGGCTGCAGGCAAGACCCGACCCCGAACATGAAACGCCGGCCCTTGTGGCCGGCGTTTTTCGTTTCGCCCCTCCCTTGCGTGGGCGGAGCCTGGGACGGGACCCCGGTGCAAGAACGGCTTCCGCCGTTTTGCGGAATCCGTTTCTCAACGACCGGAATCGGTTTCTTCGCAATGCCCCGCAAGCCATTGGCGGGAATCAAAAAACCCGGGCACGGACCACGCCGCACCCGGGTTTGAAAGCAGTCTTCGCCGGACAGTCCCACGAACGACCGGGCGCCACGAGCACCCGGGCGCGCCGGAAAGATCAGGGATCAGGCGTCCGGCGACCAGGCCTCATAGTCGCCCGAGACGGTCGGGCGGCTCGCCGGCGTCAGGATCGAGCCCTGCGGGCGATAGGCGGCGGCGGTGCCGGTGTGGTTGCCCTGATGGGGCGCCTGCCAGTCGCGCGGCTTGTAGTCGATCTCGGTCGGCGGGGTATCGGTGCGGTGATGCATCCAGCCGTGCCAGCCCGGCGGGATCATCGAGGCTTCGGCAACGCCATTGTAGATGACCCAGCGCCGCTTGCCGCCGCGCTCGCGGTAGTAGCTGTTGCCGAACTCGTCCTTGCCGACGAATTCGCCCTTGCGCCAGGTGAAGAAGCGAGTGCCCCAGGTGGCGCTGTTCCACCAGGTGAAGAACTGAATGAGGAGCGTTTTCATGGCGCCGAGCCTGTCGTTTGCATTCATTTCGTCACGCAATAGCGCAAGGCGCGACATTTCGCAATGCGAAGCGACGCTTCGCCGCCCCCGTCCCTCATGCGCCTTGCCGCTGTTTCCGCCCTCTCAGGGCTCCTTCCGGGGCTTGCCGGCACTCTGCCTCGCCCCTGCCTCAGGCGGCGGAAGACTGCGGCTTGCCGCGCGCGACCTGGGCGAATCGCTGCCGCAGCGCCGCCTCCGCATCAAGCGGCAGGCCATCCTCGCCCGCGATGACCGCATCCTGCCCCAGCACCAGCGCCGGTTCGGCCGCCGTCTCCGCCCGCCGGTCGCGCCGGCGCGCCTCCGCTGCCACCTTGCCGAGATTGCCCGCGCCGATCTGCTGCCACTTGCGCGCCTTGGCATCGAGGCTCTCGGCCACCCCGTCGACCACATAGCGTCCGTCGCCATTCATGACGAGCGGCCGGCTGTCGTTCAGGGTCCACAGGATCCGGGCGTGGAGCCCGGCCGGCGAAAGCGGCTTGACGAGCACATGCTGCGCGCCGTCGCGCAGGGCCCTGTCGACCAGCGTGCGGGTGCCGTAGGCGGTCACGAAGATCACCGGCAGAAAGCAAAGCGGCGCATTGCGGCGCTGGCGCACCGCGCGCAGCAGTGCGATGCCGCTCATCGGCTTCATCCGCCAGTCACAGATGATCATGTTGGGCGGATCCAGCCGCATCATTTCGAGCGCGGTTGCGCCAGTGTCGTAGGTCCGCACCCGCCGGACCCGGAAACTCAGCAGCGTCGAACGCAGGATCGCCTGCATCGGTTTGGAATCGTCGACCACCGCGATGTCGAGATCTCCGATATCCAGTCCATAGGCATAATGTCTGGTCATGCGCGCCACGAGGCCGTTCCGGTTCAAGTTCAAGGCCTTGCGAGAGTGGCATGGCCGCCTTGCCGGTCGATTGCGGGACTGCGGACAATTTGGCGTCAGTTTCGCTCAATTTGACGTAAAATTGAGTCTAGAATTGTCGCGCTTGTCGTGATTCTGCGCGTCGTCGGGCCACACCGCGATCCCACTCCATCCCCGCGAACGAGCCCGCTCGCCAGGGGCGGAGGATGCGGATCCGGGATACCAGATCTTGTGGCCGCCCACCCGCCTCCGCGACACGGCCAACAGCACGCCGAAGGCGCCCGCGCGGCGAAACCGCGGCGCCCTCGCCCCCTGAAAACCGCGCAAATCCGCGGACTTTCGGGCCTCTGCCCGTTATCCACATCAACACACTACATTTTGTTACACCCACCCAACAAACCACAACAGGTGGCCCCAAGACCCTTGACGGTCACGGGTGATTCACCTTAGGTTCGGGACATCGAGCAATCGTATCCGGTACGGAGCGCTCCAGCGGCGTTCCACGCGTTCTCACAATCGATGTAGACCTCGAAAAAAGCCGACGGTTTCCGATCCGATCGGGCAACGACGTCACCCTGCGCGGTGGTCGGCGATAGCCTTTTCGTGTTTTGGGAACGCGATATGTTGTAACGACCGGGAGCGCGCACACCATATCCAGCGCTCACTCATAAGCAAGACAGGCCGGGCGGACAACGCTCGGCCGGATTTCAGGGAAGGCGATCGTGACGGGTCCGCGCGGCGGCGCGCGCGGATCGCGGCGGCATGGCCGTCTTCTCTCACCCGCGGCCATGCCGCGACCGATGATCGAAAGCCCGCCTGCCGGCGGCGAACGACTGAAGAGGCTTTGGGATGAAAATCGAGCGGCGCTACACCAGCGAAGGCCAGTCGCCCTATGCGGATATCGAGTTCCGCGTGGCCACGAGCGAGATCCGGAATCCCGATGGGTCGATCGTGTTCCGCCTTGAGAACATTGACGTTCCGGCCCAGTTCTCGCAGGTCGCGGCTGACATCCTGGCGCAGAAGTACTTCCGCAAGGCCGGCGTCCCGGCCCGCCTGAAGCCGGTCGAGGAGAACACCGTTCCCTCCTGGCTGTGGCGCCATGAGGCCGATGCCAACGCGCTGGCCGACCTGCCCGAGAACGAGCGTTCCGGCTCCGAGATCGACGCCCGCCAGGTCTTCGACCGGCTCGCCGGCACCTGGACCTATTGGGGCTGGAAGGGCGGCTACTTCGATACCGAGGACGATGCCCAGGCGTTCTATGACGAGCTGCGCTTCATGCTGGCGACCCAGAAGGTGGCGCCGAACAGCCCGCAGTGGTTCAACACCGGCCTGCACTGGGCCTACGGCATCGACGGCCCCGGCCAGGGCCACTTCTACGTCGACTTCGAGACCGGCGAGCTGACCCGCTCGACCTCGGCCTATGAGCACCCGCAGCCGCACGCCTGCTTCATCCAGTCGGTCGAGGACGATCTCGTCAACGAGAACGGCATCATGGACCTTTGGGTCCGCGAGGCGCGGCTGTTCAAATACGGCTCCGGCACCGGCTCCAACTTCTCGCGCGTTCGCGGCGAGGGTGAGAAGCTGTCGGGCGGCGGCAAGTCCTCCGGCCTGATGAGCTTCCTCAAGATCGGCGACCGCGCCGCCGGCGCCATCAAGTCGGGCGGCACCACGCGCCGCGCCGCCAAGATGGTGGTCGTCGACGTCGACCATCCCGACATCGAGGGCTACATCAGCTGGAAGGTGAAGGAGGAGCAGAAGGTCGCCGCCCTGGTGACCGGCTCCAGGATCTGCCAGAAGCACCTCGGCGCCATCATGAAGGCCTGCGTCAACTGCGAGGCCGACAATGGCGACTGTTTCGACCCGGCCAAGAACCCGGCGCTGAAGCGCGAGATCCGCGCCGCCAAGAAGATGATGGTGCCGGAGAACTACATCCAGCGCGTCATCCAGTTCGCGCGCCAGGGCTTCACCAAGATCGAGTTCCCGACCTACAACACGGACTGGGATTCCGAGGCGTATCTGACCGTTTCCGGGCAGAACTCCAACAACTCCGTGCGCGTCACCGACGGCTTCCTGACCTCGGTGATCGAGGACGGCGACTGGGACCTGACCGCGCGCAAGGACGGCCGCGTCACCAAGACGCTGAAGGCCAAGGACCTGTGGGAGCAGATCGGCTACGCGGCCTGGGCTTCCGCCGATCCGGGCATTCAGTACCACACGACGATCAACGACTGGCACACCTGCCCGGCATCCGGCGAGATCCGCGCATCCAACCCGTGCTCGGAATACATGTTCCTCGACGACACGGCCTGCAACCTCGCGTCGCTGAACCTCTTGCAGTTCCGCCAGGACGACGGCGCCTTCGACATCGACAACTACGAGCATTGCGTCCGCCTGTGGACCATGGTGCTCGAGATCTCGGTTCTGATGGCGCAGTTCCCCTCGAAGGAGATCGCGGAGCTTTCCTACCGCTTCCGCACCCTCGGCCTCGGCTACGCCAACATCGGCGGCCTGCTGATGACCTCCGGCATTCCCTATGACAGCGACAAGGGCCGCGCGATCTGTGGCGCCCTCACCGCGGTCATGACCGGCGTCGCCTATGCGACCTCGGCGGAGATGGCCGGCGAGCTCGGCCCCTTCCCGGGCTATGAGGAGAACGCCGAGCACATGCTGCGCGTCATGCGCAACCACCGCCGCGCCGCCCATGGCGAGACCTCCGGCTACGAAGGGCTCAACACCGATCCGGTGCCGCTCGACCACGCCTCCTGCCCCGAGCCCATCCTTGTGGAGCGCGCCCGCAACGCCTGGGACAAGGCGCTGGAGCTTGGCGAGAAGCACGGCTACCGCAACGCCCAGTCGACCGTGATCGCGCCCACCGGCACCATCGGCCTGGTGATGGACTGCGACACGACCGGCATCGAACCCGACTTCGCGCTGGTGAAGTTCAAGAAGCTGGCCGGCGGCGGCTACTTCAAGATCATCAACCGCGCCGTGCCCGAAGCGCTGCGCACGCTCGGCTACAGCGAGAGCCAGATCGCCGAGATCGAGGCCTATGCGGTGGGCCACGGCTCGCTCGACCAGGCTCCGGCGGTGAACCCGGGCGCCCTGCGCGCCAAGGGCTTCGACGACGCGGCGCTGGCCAAGCTCGCCGACGGCATGAAGTCGGCCTTCGACATCAAGTTCGTCTTCAACCGCTGGACGCTTGGCGACACACTGCTGACCGAAACGCTCGGCGTTCCGGCCGAGAAGCTGGACGATCCGGAGTTCGACCTGCTCACCCACCTCGGCTTCTCGAAGGCCGAGCTCGAGGCGGCCAACACCCATGTCTGCGGCGCCATGACGCTGGAGGGCGCGCCCTTCCTGAAGGAAGAGCACTACGCGGTCTTCGACTGCGCCAACCCCTGCGGCCGCCTGGGCAAGCGCTTCCTGTCGGTGGAGAGCCACATCCGCATGATGGCGGCCGCCCAGCCGTTCATCTCGGGTGCGATCTCCAAGACGATCAACATGCCGAACGACGCGACCGTCGAGGACTGCAAGGACGCCTACATGCTGTCCTGGCGTCTGGCGCTCAAGGCCAACGCGCTCTACCGCGACGGCTCCAAACTGTCGCAGCCGCTGAACTCCCAGCTTCTCGCCGATGACGACGAGGACGAGGATGACGTGGCCGAGGCGCTGTCGGCGCAGCCGATGGCGGCGCGCACCGAGGCGGTTGCCGAAAGGATCGTCGAGCGCATCATCGAGCGGGTCGTGGAACGCAACATCCGCGAGCGCGAGAAGATGCCGGACCGCCGCAAGGGCTACACCCAGAAGGCGCGCGTCGGCGGCCACAAGGTGTATCTCACCACCGGCGAATACGGCGACGGCCGCCTTGGCGAGATCTTCATCGACATGCACAAGGAAGGCGCCGCCTTCCGCTCGCTGATGAACAATTTCGCCATCGCCATCTCGCTTGGCCTGCAGTACGGCGTGCCGCTCGAGGAATATGTCGACGCCTTCACCTTCACCCGCTTCGAGCCGGCGGGCATGGTGCAGGGCAACGAGGCGATCAAGAACGCGACCTCGATCCTCGACTACATCTTCCGCGAGCTGGCCGTGTCCTATCTGGACCGCAACGACCTGGCCCATGTGCCGCCGGAATCGCTGTCGACCACCTCGATCAGCGCCGGCGAGAACGAGGGTCGCCCGGCGGGCGGCGCCCACAGCGGCGTTGTCTCCAAGGGGCTGGTGCGCGGCCAGACCGAGCGCTTCCGCCTGGTGAGCAATCCGGGCGAGCCGGCAGGCACGCTCGGCGGCGGCACGACCAAGACCGCCTCCCCGTCCGGCAGCGTCCAGGGCCGCACGAGCGCCATCGCCACCGCCTTCAAGCGCGATGTCGCCATCGAGGCAGCCCCGGAAGCGGAAGTCGGCAACACCAGCGCCCAGCCGGCCCACAGCCATGCCCAGCAGATCGCCCAGGCCCGTATGAAGGGCTACGAAGGCGAGAGCTGCTCGGAATGCGGCAACTTCACCATGGTGCGCAACGGCACCTGCCTGAAGTGCGACACCTGCGGCGGCACGAGCGGCTGCAGCTGAGGACAGAGGGATCGGGGCCGTTGCGCAAGCGGCGGCCCCGCCTCGCGTCCTGCGGACCGATCAGGCCAGCGTCAGACCGATACGGCTCCGAAAACACGAAACCCGCCCATCGGAAACGATCGGGCGGGTTTTTGTTGGGGAGGGGGAGCAAGAACAGACTGTCAGCTCCTGGAAATTGGCTCACCCGAACCGACGTTCGTCGGGACAATTTCTGCGGTAGCTTTCGGCCCGGAGCCGACTTTCGTTTGTCGATCTGATGCTGCGGTAGCGTAGGAGCAAGTCAATAGCGGCCAATGCCCTGTCGCCGAGCGCAAGAAGCCGAGTAGGGCACTGAAATGGAACTTTTAGTCATACATTTTAGCGAGGCGGATAACCTAGGCACTCTGTACGCTGTCGATATTTGCGCATTCAGCACAAATGGATAAGGTTGCAAGCGGAACCAGTGGTTGTCTCACACTATGGAATCTCACAGGCAAGATGATTGATCGGATATCAATCGAGAACTTCATGCGGCTCAGTGATTGCCGCAACATTCCGCTTGGCCCCCTTACGCTACTCGTGGGTCAAAATGGTTCTGGCAAGTCGTCAATTTTAAAGGCGCTACACTGGGCTGTGAGGTGCGCGTCGCTTGCGGAGAATAGCAGGCTTCCTCTTGAACGCATGGATTTTGTGCCTTCTGTGGACTTTCGTTCCCTAGCTAACCGCTCGACGCTTCAAGGTCGAGCAAGGGGTGGTGCGTCGACCAGACCCGTAGTTGTAACATTCAATCAGGGGATTGAGGCGGGTTCGATTAAGCTAAAGGCACTGGGAAATGATGCTGGAGTCAGCGTGGAGTCGGTCGGAGCTATAGTCGACGGACTCGCGACGGAGGAACCGCAATCCGCCTACATTCCGGGCCTAGCCGGACTGGCCGAACATGAGACCATCCTTGCCTCGCCAGTCTTCCGAAGACGGGCCGCTTCTGGCGATGGCGGTGCGGTGCTTAGGCAGATGTTGCTCAACATCCACTCTGCCGAGATGAATACCGGGGACGGGGATGTTGAACTGCCGGAACTTGGAGAACTGGTTGGACAGGTGATAACTGGCGCCCGTTTCTGGGTTAAGTTTGACCAACGCAGGGACTCATTCATCCGAGCTTGGTTTTACACGCCTGACATGAGATACGCTAGAGGAGGGAATAACTACTCAACTATGCGGCGTCCGCTAGAGATGGCGGGCACAGGGCTCCTTCAGATTACCCAGATCTTCGCTTATCTTCTCGTATTTCGTCCGCGCCTCCTCCTGATTGACGAACCCGACGCGCATCTGCACCAAACAAGCCAAGAGAAATTGATCTCCGCGCTAGAGGCGGCTGTAAAGAGGTTTCCAAATACACAGACCATAATCTCAACCCACTCCCCGAGGTTGGTCCGCGTCGCAGGCCAGTCCACGAGTGTTGTCTGGATCGAGGATGGTGCGGTGAGGGACGACGGAAAAGAAGTCCGGCTTCGGATGGGGTGGGGTGCGCTCGATAAAGACATCGTCCTGTTCACTGAGGACGAAGATACCAGTTACTTGCAGTCGATACTCGACCAGTGGCCGCACCTAGCAAACCGCACCGTTATCTGGCCGTGTTTTGGTGTGTCGAGCATCCCGGATGGTGATAGGCTTGCCAAATTGAGAGATAAACACGGCGTCATGACTATCGTGCATCGCGACCGGGATTTCATGAGAGATGACGATGCGGAGCGTTGGAAGATCTACAAACAGTACGACCAAAACAACATTCCCGTGTGGTTCAGCCCCGGTTCGGATATCGAAAGCTGCTTCCAAACGGCCGACCACATCGCCAACGCAATGGATGTGGACCTAGAGGTTGCCGAACAAGGCCTCGTGTATGCACTGCGGGAGCTTGACGAAGGGCAAGTTAGTGCCAGCTTTAATGAAGCCTACAATCAGGCTGTTCGTCAGCTACCTGGGCAGGCTAATGCCATCGGAAGGTGGGGAGAACTAGGCCATTTCTGTCAGTCGACGGTGAAGGGCAAGGACTTCAAAAAGGCTCTGCACCGTGGCCTCCAGCAATTGCTCCCTGACTTAGGACAGGCACGAAGGCTCGGAAATATGCGATTAATCTACCAAGGTAATCCGGACAACGCGATTTGCGACGATCTTCGCGTGCTTCTTCAGAGACTGGTGGATGAGTAGCTGTCGTCGCACCTACGCTAAATTTCCCCCCCATACGAATCATTGACGGTGTAGCAAATGTCCGCTTCCCGCCCTATCAAGACGTTATCGCGATGCGCAGCGAATGGCAGCTTTCGGGAAGTTCTTGAAGTACATTGAACGGTCGCCATGGGGACACAAAGCGGTTGTTCGGATCTCCTTGTCGGAATTCTCCCATCTCACGCGCCCCTCTCCAGCGTCACCCCGGGCAAGGGCCGTAGGCCCGCGCCCCGGGGTACATTGGCACCCTCAGCGACAGCGGAAAGCCCCCGGGCAGGCGCGGGGATGGCAGCGCCTCCCGATGGCGATGTCCCATGCGGATACGTGGATTGGACTCCGGATCTCCGCTGCGCGGCATGCGAGGTGACGAAAGCGGCGCTCGGTCGACCTCGTCACCAATCTCATCAGCAACACAGTCAGGCGGCCGCCCAGGCTGCCCAATGTCATGCGGGACCGGCAGTCCCACGCAACTGTTCAGGGGCCACGCGCCAGGAACGCGGAAGGGGCCCATGCTTCCGCACGGGCCCCTTCCAAACTTTCACTCTCGCACGGTTCAAGCGGACAGGGGGCGGCTCACCGCGTGGGCTGAATGGACCCTGCAGGCGCCCACCGGCTTTGCGGGAAGACGTACGGACATCCGCCCCGCCTCGTGCTCGTCATCGCCCTTGAAATCGCCATACCCTCGCAAGCGCGCAGGATCATATGGCTCTTGTTTCCTTCAGGTAGTCGTCCACTTCGACTCTCAAGGCCTGAGACTGCTTGGAAAGCTCCTCGGCCGTATCGACAAAGTTTCCTACAGACTTGAGGTTCCCCTCGGAAACATTGGCCACATCCGAGATGTTGTGGGCAACGTCTTTCACTCCGTTCGCGGCCTGTTCGACATTGCGCGCGATTTCCCGGGTGGCACTGTCCTGCTCCTCAATGGCGGCGGCGACGGAAACCGAGATCTCCTTCACCTTGCCGATCGTTCGACCGATGCCATCAATGGCATCAACGGCTTCTTGCGTGGCGCTCTGGATTTGCGCAATCTGGCTTCCGATGCTCTCCGTCGCGCTCGACGTCTGATTTGCCAGTTCCTTGACTTCCGCTGCCACAATGGCAAAGCCCTTGCCGGCATCCCCGGCCCTGGCAGCTTCGATGGTGGCATTGAGGGCCAGAAGATTGGTTTGCTCCGCAATGGCAGTGATCATCTGGACAACCTCGCCAACCTTGAGCGAGGCCTTGGCCAACCCCTGAATCTTCTGGTTGGTTTCTTCTGCTTCCCTCGCAGCCCCATTGGCAATATCGGTCGACTGGGTGATCTGCATGCTGATCTCGGCGATCGACGCTGAGAGCTCTTCGGACGCTGCCGCCAATGTTTCGAGATTGATCGAGGTCTCATTGGCCGCCTGAGACATGGTCTGGCTTTGTTGGTTGGTCTGCGTCGCTCCGGCAGCCATTTCCTGGGCCGACGTCCGAAGATTGGACGATGCGGAGGACAAATATCCGACAACACCCGCGACGCTCTTGTCGAGCTTCTCAGCCAACGCAAACATGGCCGTCCGCTTGGTTTCTTCCTGCTGGGCGCGGTTCCTGGTTTCTTCCACCAGTTTGCTCGCCTCGGTCTGAGCCAGGTTCAGATCCTTCATCGCCTGATGATTTTCCGTGAACTGGCGATTGATGCGATAGGCCAGCCAAAGCATCGGCCCGCCCACGAGCACAACATATGTGGCATGGATGAGGAAATGGTGCAGAACGTATTCGTTCGTCGGCCAGATATAGAGCGGCAGAAGCAGAGAAAAGACCACGTGGTGCACGGTCGCCAGTGCATTGACTATGAGGATAGTGCGCCAGCAGCAGTAGATGACCAGAACTGCATTCAGAACGAAAAACAGCATGTGGGCATCCAGAACCAGCCCATCCGGCAATCCGCTGGCGCTAAAAACCAGCAGCGCCCAGTCAGTGGTCAGGGCCGCCCCAATGGCAAATCTGGTCGCCGGCCCAATCGGATCCTTGAGAAACATGAGCGTCGTGGCGCCGGCAAGCGCTGCTGCGACCACGGATGTCGCCAGCACTGGCGCAGACGCATAGGAAGCCACACTTCCAATAACGAGCACCATGAACCATAGGCATGCAATGAAAGCCTTGCTCGCTATCTGGCGAAGTCTTGTAAGCTCTGGAGCGGTTTCCACAACGGAAGACGGGGATGTCGCGTGCATTTCTGGCCTCTGGGTAAGCGTGATCAGGGTTAAGCCGATTTTGTTCTTTCTATTAGATGTTGCTGCCGTATTTCGTTGTTGATCTCGGACTGCAGCCTCCGATACCAAAGGAGCTGATGACCGTCCAAGCACCGAGCGCCTTCACCTTTGCCGAGTAATCCTGTTGCTCTGGCAAAACCATCACAAACGTTCCGTCAAAGTAGGATCGTATAAGTTTTGATGCAGGCGTCAGAGCACGGGTAATCGCCTGCTGCTCACCCTCCCACGGAGATGAAATGACAATAACCGGAGAACCATCTGAAAAACTAAACAAGGTCAGATAGCCAACAACCAAAAATCCAGCAACGCCGATTATGGCCATCGGCACGTAGGATGAGATCGAATACTCTGAATTGACCTGATATTTTTGCATGGAATATTTTTCTATTGCCGTACCACCGACAGAGATCCAAACCAAGAAACCGGAATTCCTTGTTGAACCTTACGTAATGCAACAATAGTCACGTCCATTTAATGAGGGCTTAATTTGACCGGCGAGCGATCAGGCCAGCAGTCCCAGTGGTTAAATCAAGTTTAATAAATCGAAGTCAGTTCGAACGTGAGCCGAACCTGTGCCCTCTCCGATCCGCGGGCAGGATCTGGCGATATTCAAGCCATCCGTCGCATCTGCGGATCAGGCCGATTGAGCCCATTTCTTTACCAACAGCCCCGTGCCGGCGGCCCGCCATCCAAGACCGAGGGGGCGGGCGCTGGCGGTTGCAGTGGGGCCTTCCATTTTCGGATGGCGGCGTTCGTCCTTGAACCCTTGTCCAAATTCGGGGGAGCTCAGGTCACCTCGCCCCCTATCTCACGAGCAACACCGACAGGTGGTAGCCACGGCTGTGCATGTCGGCATAGCCATTGGTCAACTCGAAGAAGTAGAACATGTCCGGGATCGCTTCCGTTGACGTCCAGAACTTCGCCCCCTCGCCAAAGTCGGAGGCAGCGATATCGGGAAAGGCGACGCCATCGATCTTCGGACTGGCCTGCCCCTATCGGGTGGTCCGGTTTCAGTCTTAGTGCATGATGGGTCTCGGCGCCAAGGTAGATGCCTGGGGC
>NZ_JBLWWG010000006.1:0-326176 GCF_048268045.1 Stappia sp. | reverse complement strand
GGCCACCAGTTCCGGAGGCCATTCACTGGCCGTCCCGAGAGGGCGGATCACCCCCGCCCCAGGCATCTACCTTGGCGCCGAGACCCATCATGCACTAAGACTGAAACCGGACCACCCGATAGGGGCAGGCCACCCAAGTCAGGAAGCAAAGTGATCGCCGAAATGTCGTCCTCCAAATCAGATTTGACATTGTTGCAATCGCTGCAAGCTCTCACAATCAATGACCAGCCAGTCGCAAATGACCCAGTCGGTACAAATTTTCGACCGACAACATGGTCGTCAGTTAGTCGTTCGTCGGTGGTTTCCGCTCGCCCGCAATAGGCACAGGTAACGCTGCGAGGTTTCGTTGCCTTGTTATTGGGAAGCTTATTAGCATTTGAGAAACGAGACATCCAACCTGCCCACTACTCAGTGAAGATGGGAAAAAAGACAAATCACTTACCGTCGCCCGTCTTTTTGGTGTCGTGCAGAAATTGAACAGCGATCCGCTCGCAATATATAAGAGCAAGGTCCTCCTGAGAGAGCGATCTCAACAACTCTATATCGGGAGCCTTGGCCAAAAACTCGAGAAGCTTTTCTTTAGATGATTTTTTGTAGGTTGTGAGAAGCCATTCGAAAAACTCAAAGGGATCGTTGATCTGCCCGCCCGCGTTCTTCTTTACGCCAAAGAAGGTATCCTTGTGCTTACGATAATCGTCCAACTGATGCCGAGTAAGTGTCTGCTTGAGAATAAGACTTTTCCCATCCTTAGTACGGATGACGACATGTGCAATTTCTTGATCCTCCATCACGATGGCGTCGGTCACGGTTCCTATCGTTCCCGGTGGATCACCTACATCGGTGAACTGGTAGGTCTCGCCTATTTTGATATTTCGATCAGAACTATCTGAAATCAAAGAGCCATCAAATGTGTCTGGAAATACCGGATACACTTTGATCGCATCCATGATCTCATGCGCATCCAAATGCTTTTGCTTTTCGCGATACATCTGGATCAGCGTTTTATTGCCGGGCTTGCTGAAGTCAGAAATACCCAAGCCATATCCAAGCGCCTGTCTACCGGGAGAGTTGCCAGCGAGGTAGAGGTGAAAAGGCAAATTTGTTACGAAAACATAGGCCCTTTGGCTTTCGCTTAAGTCACGCTCTCGTGCATCAAGTCGCCGGACCGCCTGCTCAAGCCATTTTGGTGTGTCTTCCTCGTTTTCGACTTCGGCATTCAAATCGACAAAGATCAGGCGTTCATCAGTCGCAGGCTTTTTCAATGCATCGCTTATGTGTTTTGTCAGTCTGGTCGTCGGATCAGCCACAGTGTTAGGCACGCCATCAACCACACTCTTGCCAAAGCGCCCCTCCACCGAGCGCATTTTTGCCTCCACCCAGTATTTGCGTCCAGTTATGAGCGAGACGGCAGAAAACTCGCAATGCTTGGACTGCTGATCGGTTTCATCCTCAAGCTCAAGCCGAAAACCAGCTCGGATGAGGATGCCCGCGACCATCAACTCGTAATAAGCGCCTTGAAAATTCTCGGGATTTTTCAGCCTCGAGATATAACGTTCTTGCAATTCAACGTTGTGTTCAAGAAGGTATAGATTGTAGGCAAGGCCCACGTAACAGACCACTGCACCTGTCATAGGCATGCTGTGGACTATCCCCGGAAAAGAAACATGATCCAGCTGCTGGCGACTAAGTTCGTCGTACCATTGGAGCAGCGTGTGCCTTTCAGCTAGGGGCTTGGCAATTTCTGCATTTCCCCAATCCGACCCCAGCTTTAGTTTAACGTATGTCTGGAGGAAGTCGGGAAATGTCTTCCATGACTTCGAGCGATAGAGCGTGTTGCCAACAGCAACAATTCGCTGTTCGCCAACCGTAGTCGATATTACAGGACGACCCTTGCCCTGTTGTTCCAGTCGAAGGGCTTCTTCGCCTTCCCTTTTCTTCCATAGCGCCTCAATCTCAGCCTGTGAAATTGGCGTAGGTTCAGCAAGAGACGCCCCTTGATCAAAGGCTCCGTGACACCTTTTGTATTTCTTCCCGCTCCCACAGGGACACGGTGCGTTCCGTCGAATTTTCCCCATGTAAAGCCTCGCAATTTCCACCAAATTCGAACTAGGATGCCTTGGGTATCCACTAGTTGGCTCATATCATGATATCAGCATCTATTGCCCTCAACTGCGGTGGCTGTTTTCAACTCGGACATGTGGGGACATCACATAAAATCAAATGACCGAAGTTCAGAATAAAAGCTATCTAGACAGGATCGTTTTTGCTGCAATTGGAGCGGGTATCGCCGCTATAGCTGCGGGCGCGTTCTACGTCATTGATTTTCAAAAACGAGTTTCAATTCTAGAGACGCAGTTCACGTTAACTAGCGTTTCCGTCTCGGGCGCTACCCAGATTGAACGCACTTCGTCACATCCAGAGACGTCAAGTGCTGGCAGCGTACCAGAACACGCGATCCAATCGGATGATAGTCAGGCACTTCAACAGATCGCAACAGCCTGCGCAGAAATGATGACCTCATATAAAAAGATCGTGGACGCAGGATCCCTTTACAGCAGCGAAAACGAACGTCTTGCCGCACTGACCAATCAAATGTCGAGGATTGGATGTGAGAAGCTGATTTCAAGGTGATAAACCGCCCCACCCTATCGCATTCAAGCCCACGCCTGCTGCAACCCAGAATGCAATCCCGGGCGTTCCACGCGCAGACGCACTGGTAGTGTGCGAGATATAACTGTCAGAAATTTAAGGGAAAAGTGGTAGCGGAGGAGGGACTCGAACCCCCGACACGCGGATTATGATTCCGCTGCTCTAACCAACTGAGCTACTCCGCCGCCCGGCCGCAGGATTGTCTCCCGCGCGGGATGAGCCGCATATAGTCGGCGGCGCGGCGCGCTGTCAAGAGAGCGATGCGGCGTCGGCTGCATTTCCACACGCGTGAGCGGATGGGCGTCGGTTCTCGCAGGCATGCTATCGCGGCTGTCGGCCTTGCGGGCGCTCGCCTGGGCCATTCGCGCCCTTGCGGCGACGTGGGCATTTCCTCTTTTGCCGGATTTGCTTTAGGAGAAGCACAACGCGCGACCGGAGCCTGAACACGGCCCTGAAACTGCGCTGCGTGCCGGCGGACTGCGGCCGGCGATATCAAGGTTTGGCCGGTAACGAGACCGAGCCGCCGGAACGGCCGGGGAGTGACGGGGCGTGAGCGAGACTGCAGACGAGCCTGCCGGGGGCAGGCAGGACAACGGTGCCGGCAGCCTCTTTTCCCTGTTCGGCTTCCTGGTGCGCGACGGCAACCTGCTTCGCTCGCCGGTGCTCGTCTATGCCGTGCTCGCCAGCGTCACCCGCTCGGGCATGATTTTCGCGATCAACGCGCTGGCGGCCAGCACGGCCATCGCGGCCGGCAATGTCGCCCTGCTCGCCGTCTCCATCGTGACCACGCTGATCTTCTCGCATTTCGCCCGCGTCGCCAGCTTCCAGCTTGTGGAGACCACGAAGCGCCGCTTGCGGATCCGCCTGAGCCAACAGCTTCTCGACACCAGGGCCGACTTCTTCGCGCGTCACGATCAGGGCAAGATCTATTCGATCGTCACGCATGAAGTGAACCAGATCTCGCATGCCTCGGTGAATTTCATCCAGTCCATCGAGGCGATGCTGCTGATCGCCTTCTGCATTCCCTATCTCTTCTATCTGTCCTGGCCGAGCGGGCTGGCGACACTGCTCGCGGTGCTCTTCGGCAGTGCCGGCTACGTGTTGGCGCAAAAGCCGGCGCAGGTAAGCGCAGAGGCCGCGTCGCGCGCCGAGTGGCAGTTCTTCGACCGCATCAACGACGTGCTGCGCGGCTTCAAGGAGCTCAGGCTGCGCAGCCGGCGCAAGGACGACCTGCAGGGCGACATCGCCGATCTGGCAACGCGCGAGCGCGCCCTCAAGATCAAGGCGGAGCGCTTCTTCAGCCTGGGCCAGGTCGCCGCGCAGGGCGTCATGATGGGCCTGCTGTGCATGATCGTCGTCGGCCTGCCGCTGCTGGCTTCGGTCGAGACCGCAACCGTGCTGCAGGTGCTGACCGTCGTGCTGCTGACCTATGGGCCGGTCGAAACGGTGATGGGCAATCTCGCCTCCTTCTCCCGCGCCGTCGTCGCCCGCAGACTGATCGGCGCCCTGGAACGAGAGCTGGAAGCAGACGCCGAGCTTCGCCGTCCCTCCGACAGCAGCGCGCGCGCCAACGCGGGCTTCTCGCGCATCGAGCTCAAGGGCGTGACCACGACGTTGTCGTCCCCCGGCAGCCGCGACGCGGAGCGCTTCATCGTCGGTCCGCTGGATCTCGTGCTCGAACCGGGAGAAGTGGTCTTCGTCTGCGGCGGCAACGGTGCGGGTAAATCGACATTCATCTCGCTTCTGACCGGCCTGCGCGCGCCCGACAGCGGCCAGATCCTGCTCGACGGTGTCGCGGTGACGCCGGAGACGCTCGACGGTTATCGCGGCCTCTTCAGCGCGGTCTTCAGCGAGTTCCACCTGTTCCCCCGCCTCTATGGCCTCGACGAGGATGAGTGCGAGCGCGTGTCACCAAATCTCGCGCGCCTCGATCTTGGCCACCGGGTACGGGTGGAGGACGGCGCCTTCTCGACGCTGGCGCTTTCCAGCGGGCAGAAACGCAGGCTCGCCCTTTCCATCACCATGGCCGAGCGCCGGCCGATCATCGTCCTCGACGAATTCGCCGCCGATCAGGACCCCGCTCACCGGGCGCTCTACTATGATGTGCTGGTGCCGCAGATGGCCCGCGATGGGCATCTCGTCATCGCCGTCACCCACGACGAGCACTGTTTCGACAAATGCGACCGGCTGATCCGAATGGAACAGGGCCGCATCGTTTCCGACATCCGCATGAACGGCGGCGCGCGCGCCTCCGGCTGACCGCCGTGCCGCGCCAACGCCATTTCCTCGTCACCGAACTGCCGTTTGCCGTCGCTCCTAAACTCCATTAGGAAACGCAAACGACCCCGCGCCAGCTTTTTGGAGGCTCTCCCAGATGGCCGATCTCTATGTCGACGGCGGACACCCGATCTCGGGCACCGTTGTCCCTTCCGGCAACAAGAATGCCGTGCTTCCGATGCTGTGCGCGACGCTGCTGACCGACGAACCGGTGACGCTCGAGAACGTTCCCGAGATCAGCGATGTCGCCAAGATCCTCGCCTATTTCGAGAGCATGGGCTCGACCGTGGCCCGTGCCGACGACGGTGCGACCTTGACGATCCGGCATGATTTCGAGGCTTTCCGCACCGGCCAGGCGGAGCTCCCGCTGGGCATCCGTTCGGCCGTTCTGCTGCTTGCCCCCGTCGTCGTGCGAACCGGAAAGCTGACCTTCGACACCGACGCCAAGGGCTGCGCTCTCGGCCTGCGCGAGATCGATCCGCACCTGGAGATCCTGCAGCAGTTCGGATGCAGCTTCGTCGCCACCCAGCCCTATGACATCCGCCGCGAGGGCGCGTTGACGGGACAGGAGATCTGGGCCGACTACGCCTCCGTCACCGCGACCGAGACCTTCGCGATGATAGCGGCGACGGCTGAAGGGTCCTCCGTGCTGATGAACGCGGCCTCCGAGCCGCATGTTCAGGCGCTTTGCGCCATGTTGCGCGACATGGGCGCCAAGATCGACGGCCTGGGCACCTCGCGGCTTCGCATCACCGGCGTCGAACGGCTGTCGGGCACCCGCGTCCGGGTGCCTGATGATCACCACGAGGTGGCCACCTTCCTTGCCATCGGCGGCGTCACCGGCGGACGCCTGACGGTAAAGACAGACATCACCCCCCACATGACGCTGATCCTGCGCCAGTTCGAAAAGCTCGGACTGACGTTTGAGGTCGAGGATGACGCCATCACCGTCACCGGCTGGACCCGCGAGATCTCAAGACCCTACACCCGCGAGATGCTGCCCAAGATCGAGGCCGCGCCCTGGCCGTATTTCCCGGCCGACCTGCTGCCGCAGGCGATTGGCGTTGCCGTCGGTTGCCACAGCGAGATCATGTTCTGGAACAAGATCTACGAGGGCGCGCTCGGCTGGAGTTCCGAGCTCGCCAAGTTCGGCGCGCGGGTAAACCTCTCGGATCCCCACAGGCTGATCGTCTTCGGCGGCAATTCGCTGCGCCCGGCCATCGTCGAGGCCCCCTACATCATCCGCGTCGTGCTCGGCCTCTTCCTGGCCGCGATCCAGGTCGACGGCCAGTCGATCATCCGCAATGCCGATCCGATCCGCCGCGCCCATCCGCGGTTCGTGGAAAAGCTCACGGAGCTTGGCGCCAAGGTCCGCTGGTCATAGGACGCATCGGCGCCGAACGGCGCCGGCAACGCAACTGGCAATGACGGAGACAGACCGAAAGACGTCGCACCCGCGACGCTGACAGGCAGCCGGGCTTGACGGCAGACTCTGCCCGGACGCCGCCGCGCGAAAAAAGGCGGGACTGCCAACGACCGTGGAAGGGCAAGCCCATGAAGCTGCAATCGCTCGAGACCTTCATCGTTGGCAACCCGCCCCCGGGCTTCGGCGGACGCTATTTCGTCTTCGTCAAGCTGGTCACGGATTGCGGCATCGTCGGCTACGGCGAAATCTACGGCGCGGCTTTCGGACCGAAGGTCATCGTGGCGATGGCGCACGATGTCTTCGCGCGCTATCTCGATGGCACGGACCCCTTCGCCACGGAGACCTTCTTCCGCCGCGCCCATGGCTCCGGCTTCTCCCAACGTCCCGATCCATCGATGATGGGCGTCGCCAGCGGCCTCGAGATGGCCATGTGGGACATTGTCGGCAAGGCAGTCGAGCGCCCGGTCCACGCTCTTCTCGGCGGCAAGGTTCACGAACGGCTGCGCAGCTACACCTATCTCTACCCGGAGGAACACGAGGACCCGGCCGCTTTTTACGGCGACCCGGACCGCGCCGCCGAACGGGCCGCCGCCTATGTCGCGGAAGGCTTCACGGCGGTGAAGTTCGATCCCGCTGGTCCCTACTCCGTCCACGGCGGGCATCTGCCCGATCTCGAGACACTCGACCGCTCAGAAGCCTTCTGCCGGCAGGTCCGCGAGGCGGTCGGGTCACGGGCGGACCTGCTTTTCGGGACTCATGGACAGTTCTCCGCCGAGGGCGCCCTGCGCCTCGCCCGCAGGCTCGAGCGCTTCGATCCGCTCTGGTTTGAGGAGCCCGTCCCGCCCGAAATGCCCGAGGAAATGGCAAAAGTCGCGCGCGGCACCTCGATCCCCGTCGCCACCGGAGAGCGGCTTTGCACCAAGTGGGAGTTCGCACGGGTTCTGAAAACCGGGGCCGCCGGCATCCTGCAGATGAACCTCGGGCGCGTCGGCGGCATACTGGAAGCGAAGAAGATCACCGGCATGGCGGAGGCCTGGCATGCCCAGATCGCCCCTCACCTCTATTGCGGCCCCATCGTCGCCGCCGCGAACATCCAGATCGCCGCCTGCTCGCCGAACTTCCTGATCCTGGAATCGATCCGAAGGTTCGAGGGCTTCCATGCCCGGATCCTGAAGCGCCCGCTTGTCTGGGAGGATGGCTATGTCACCGTTCCGAAGGCGCCGGGGCTTGGCGTCGAACTCGACGAGGCTGTCGCCCTGGCACACCCTTACGAGGGAGACGAGTTGCATCTGGAGATGACGCAGACACCCGTCGACCCCGCCCGCGATGCGCGCTTTGCCCCGGCCGGATCCACGATCAGTCGTTAAGGTCCCGGTCGAGCCGGGCTCCGACCGACAGCACCCTTGCATCCGTCCCCTTCGCGCCGCCGATCATCAGGGCACCCGGCCGCTGCGCTCCACTGGGCGTCGGCATGGACATGGCGCAGGCGTCGGCGAGATTGAGCAGTGAGGTGTTGCGCAGCATGGCGGCGTTGACGCGGTCGAAGTCGATCTCCGCCTCGGCGATCGTCGGTGGCAGGATCTGAAGCGTTGGCGCCAGCAGCGCGTCGAATCCCGCGAGCAGCTCGTTCGCCCGGGAGGCGACCTCACGCCGCGAGGCATAGGCCTTGTCGACGTCCTCGTCGCTCAGCGACTCCCGGAAACGGATGCGCGCCAACACCCTGGGATCACCTATCGACGATAGGCGATCAAGATCGCCGGAATAGAACTCATAAGCTTCGGCCGAGACAAGAATGCGGTTGAGGCCAATGGCATCCTGCAAAAACGAAAAGTCGACCGGGACAAGGTCGTGGCCGGCGGCGGCAATCCGCTCCAGAACGAGGTCGAAGTTGCCTTGCGCCCAGTCGTCCAGATCGGTCGTGAAGGCACCCCGGGGAACGGCGAACCTCAGCTTTCCGCCCGTTGCCTCGACGCCGGCGGCATCACCGCCGCTCATGACCTGATAGGCGGCGAGCATCGTCGCGAAGTCGCGCGCGAGCGGGCCGCAGGAATCGAAGGACGGCGCCAGCGGGTGCACTCCTGCAAGCGGAACCTTTTCCTGGCTCGGCTTGTGTCCGTAGAGCCCGTTGACCGCGGCCGGAATGCGCACCGAACCGCCCGTGTCTGTGCCCAGCGCCACATCGCAAAGCCCAAGGCCGACCGCCACGGCGCCGCCCGAGGTAGATCCTCCCGGAATGCCCTCGGGATCGAAGACGTTGCCCGGCGTTCCGTAGTGCGGGTTGAGGCCGACGCCGGAATAGGCGAACTCGCTGAGCACGGTGCGGCCGAACGGCACGCCTCCAGCCTCCTTGATCCGCGCGATGACCGGACAATCGGCATGTGCGGGCTCACGGTCGCGCAGCAGCTTCGATGCCGCCGTCGTCCGCTCTCCCGCCTCGTCATAGAGATCCTTCACGCAGACGAGCAGCCCTGCGAGGGGAAGCGGTCGTCTGGCGGCGGCGATCCGCGCCTCGGCGGCTTCCGCATCCGCAAGGACGCGCTGCGGCGAAAAGGAGACAAAGAGCTGGTTGGCGGCATCTCCCAGACACGCCACCCGGTCAATCGCCGCTCTCGCTTTCTCGACCACATCTCCCATTCCGCTCTTCCTCTCCTTGCCGGCATCGAGCCGCCCTGCCCCCGTTTTCCGCCAATCCGGAGCCATGCGGGAGAGGCATCCTCTGGGATCGCGACCGACAGTTCAAGCACCCTGCCCGCACGTCGTCAGTCGCTGTGAGAAATAATTGATTTGAAAGAAGAATTACACGCACCCCAATCCAACACAAACTTGACACGATCTGCATTTAGCAAATCAGGAGTTGCATAAATTGAATAAACACCAATACTCAACATCACCGACACGGGAGGTTTGGCGCATGACCATGACCGCATCTCTTTCGACCGGCCAGGCTGACAATTTGCTCTCCCCGGCGCTCTCTCGGATCAGGCGCATCCGCACCCTCGGGCCTGCCGGCACCAACTGCGAGGCCGCCGCCCGCCACTATGCCGGGTTGCGCGGCCTCGATATCGAGGTGGATCTTCATCAGACACTGGAGGAGGCCATCGCGCTTGTGGCCGACGAACCGGATGCCGCCCTCCTCGGCTGCGTCGTCTATCCGGACCTGCACAAGCTCGTCTTCCCGTTCCTCGGGCGGATGGTGCTTGCCGACCTCTTCCTGTTCGACACGTTCAACATGGTGCTCGCGGCCCGCAATTCCGGCGACAGGATACACCGCGTTGCCAGCCACCCGGCGCCAAGCTCGCTGGTGCCACCTGGTTGCGACATCCACCTGGCCAACAGCAACTCGGAGGCCGCCAGCCTCTGCCGTTCGGGTGAGATGGACGGCTGCATCACCACGCTCGCAGCCGCGCGCCGGGAGGGGTTGTCGGTCGTCGCCGACCACGGCGCGGTGCCCATGGGCTTCACAATCCATGTTCCGACAACCGATCCTGGCGCCGGACTGCCACACGTCGATTCCCCCGAGCACGAAGAGGCAGGAAGCACCCATGCCCGATCCGGCACGCACTGAAGGCAGTCCCGCGGTTCTCGCAATCTGCCCCGATCTGGTTCAGCATCTCGTTCCCGTGGTGGAAGAGCTTGCCGATCTCCAGGATGAAGACGGTTCCGTTCCCGCCGCCGCCCACGCACGGGCGGGGCGGCTTGTACGCCGTCTCGCGGCGGACGCTCCGACCGTCGCCGAGGCCTGCGGGCAGACAGCCTACGCCGACGCCCTTTTCCAAGACCTGTTGTCCTGGGCCAACGGCGACCTGTCGGCGGCACCCGATTTTGCCTGTTCCCGCGATGCCATCGTGCCGCCTCCCGACGGCACGCCGTTTTTCTTTCTCGGCCCTCTGCGCCTTGCCAACGGCGCGCGCACGGGCTTCAGGTTCGAGACCTTCCTCTCCTTGCGCGAGGAACCGTCCGATCCCGCCTATCTGGAGCTCTATCGGCGCTTTCCGCATCCCGCCAACATCTGCCAGTCCTCGCATCTGCTGGCCGGGAGCCGCGGCCTGACCCGGGGCAACAACATCGTCTTTTTCCCGGAGAACATCCGCGCATCGACACAGATCGAGCGCCAGCGCTACGCCATCTTCTTCTTCAACAAGTTTCACCGCATCTTCAACGAGGTGACCTGGCCGGCGGCCACCGCCGCCACCCGAGGCCTCGACGTGGCGAACCCGACCCGGACAGACCCGCGCGCCTGCTACAAGGCGCGCTGCGTCTGGGGCTATCTGCACGACTATTTTCATCACCAGGGCGCCCGTCCCTTCGACACGCAGGTCGCGATCAAGACACGCTGGTTCACCGGCCTGCTGGAGGAGATCAAGGTCGATCTCCAGTCCTATCTCGCCTGCGTCCAAGGCGACATCGTCGACGGAACCGCCGTGGCGGAGTTCATCCTGCTCGACAGAGCCTTCCGCTACCCGCTGGAGCCCGACTGGTACCGCAACTTCGACAGCGGCACCGGCCTGATCCTGCTCTCGGTCCTGCACCAGGAGCAGGCGGTGACCATCGAACCCGACGGCCGGATCGTCTTGCGCACCGATGAGGTCGCCGTGGCGGCGGAGCGTTTCATCGCCCGGGTGGAAGCTCTCGAACAGCGTGATGACGCGGCCTATGTCGCCGGCGCGCGTGATCTCGTGCGACACCATTTGCCGCAAACCGACCGCCCGGGCGCGCGCTTCGACCGGCCGGCGGAACTTGTCGGCACGGTCCTCGCTGGCCTTGCTTCCGACACGCCGCGCGGCTTCTCGCGTGCTGACCTCACGGCGAGCCTCGCTCACCTCACGAGGTGATGAAAAATCATCATCGCTCGGACCCGGACCGTGCTCATTCGGACTTGCAAGCTCGTGTGGGTTGGTGCCTGCTGTCTTGCTGGATCCAACAGAGGTTGCACTTAGCAAGACCTTCGGACGCGACAGAAGGTCCGTTCTCGCATCAGGCTGATGACCAAGAAGGCACCTCCGCGCCCGAGGACCCGCGAACCGAAACGTGCCGCGCGAAACCCGCGGATCATGGGAGAGGACACTTGGCAGTCATGACGCCGGAGCAGCTATTCGCCTTCGCAAATTTCGCCTTCGTCTCCTCCGTCACGCCAGGACCGAACAATGTGTTGCTGACGGCGGTCGGCGGTTCGGTCGGCATCCGCAAGGGCATGCCGGTGCTGTGGGGCATCGTCTTCGGCTTCGCCACCATGCTCTTCCTGCTCGGGCTTGGTGTCGGCAAGACGCTGTTCTCCATTCCCTACGTGATGCAGGGCATGCAGGTCGCCGGCTTCGCCGTGCTTCTCTGGCTTTCCTGGAAAATCGCGACAGCACCGGTCGGCACGCCGGAAAAACCCGCCGGAACGCCTGATCACGGTGGTCGCGGCAGCTTTGTCGGCGCGGCTCTGTTTCAGTGGATGAACCCGAAGGCCTGGCTGATCGCGGCCGTGGCCATCTCGGTCTACATGAATACGGAAACGCCGGTTCTCACCCAGGCAGCAACCTTTTCAGGCGTCTTCATTGGCGCCGCCATCCTGGGCTGCCTGCCCTGGCTCGCCTTCGGCGCCATCGTCGGCCGCTACCTGCGCGACCCCAGGATCGCACGCTCCTTCAACATCGTCATGGCGCTGCTGCTCATCGGCTCTATGGTTCTCGTCATCCTCGAATGAGGGGACCCGGGCGGCGAAGCCACCCGGGCCAGCTCTTCCGACTTCGGCGCTCTGGGCTCACAACCCCTTGCGCATCACCATGGCCATGCGTCGGGCAAAGGATGCGGCATCAACCGGCAGTTCGCCGTCGAGGATCGCGGCCTGGTCGAGGAGAAGCCACGCATAGTCCTCAAGCTCTGCCTTGTCGCCAGCGGCCGAAAGGCGTGCAGAAAGCCCAACCAGCAGCGCGTGCCCCGGATTGAACTCGAGCACCGGCGCGAACATGCCAGGCAGCGCGCCTTGCTGACGTGACATCAGCTTCTCCAACTGACGGTCTGGCCCGCCTTCCGGCGCGACGAGACAGACAGGGCTTTCCGACAGGCGCGAAGAGGCACGCACATCCGAAACCTTGTCGCCGAGTGTCTCCTTGAGGAAGGCCGTCACCAGGCCGATATCGGCCTTTTGCGTTGTCTTGTCGTCCGCGTCGCCGTCGCCCGCGTCCTTCCGCTCTTCGGCAAGCGGCATGGCATCGAGCGCCGCGGAACCCTGTGTCACCGACTGGAAAGGCTTGCCCTCGAAGCCTTCGGCGGTCTGCACCCAGAAGGCGTCTACCGGATCATCGAGATAGAGAACCTCGACGCCACGGGCACGGAAGCCCTCAAGCTGCGGACTGGAGGCGATCGCCTCGCGGCTCGATCCGGTGGCGTAGAAGATCTGGGTCTGGTTCTCCTTCATCGCCGCGACGTAGTCCGCGAGCGACCGCCACTCGTCCCCACCGGTGCTGGAGCGGAAGCGGGCCAGACCCATCAGCTTCTCGCGGCGCTCGAAGTCCTCATAGAGCCCTTCCTTGAGCACCGCCCCGAAGTTTTCCCAGACCGTGAGGTAAGCCTCCCTGTCGTTGTCAGCGAGCTTCTGCAACTCGCTGACGATACGGTTGGTCACCCCCTTGCGGATCGCATCGAGAACCGGATTGTGCTGCAGCATCTCGCGCGAGAGGTTGAGCGGCAGATCGGCGGAATCGATCACCCCGCGGACGAACCTCAGCCAAGCCGGCAGAAGATCGACGTCATCGGCGATGAACACCCGGCGCACGTAGAGCTTCACCCGCCCCTTGCGGTCGGGATTGAACAGGTCGAAAGGCTTCATCGACGGCAGGAACAGAAGCACGGAATACTCGTGCCGCCCCTCCGCGCGATAGTGCAGCGTCAGCGCCGGATCGTCGTACTGGCCCGAAACATGGCCATAGAATTCCTTGTATTCCTCCTCGCCGATCTCCGACTTCGGGCGCGCCCACAGCGCGTTGCCATCGGCGAGACGCCGCGGCTCGGCCTCCTCACCAACCACGGACAGCGTGATCGGAACGGGCACATGCGCGGAATAGGCGCGCACGATCCGCTCGATGGTCTCGGGCCGGGCGTAGTCGCCGGCATCCTCCTTGAGCGTCAGGATCACGCGCGAGCCGCGCGCAGGAACCTGCGGATCGTCGGCGGCAACCGGCTCCACCGTGAAGGTGCCAAGCCCGTCGGACGTCCAGCGCCAGATCTCGTCGCTGCCGGCGGCGCGGCTGACCACATCGACGCGATCCGCGACCATGAAGGCGGAGTAGAAGCCGACGCCGAACTGGCCGATCAGGGCGGAGCCGTCGCGCGCCTCCCCGAGCTTGTCCATGAAGGCGCGGGTGCCGGAACGGGCGATGGTACCGAGATTGGAGACCAGCTCATCGCGTGTCATGCCGCTACCGTTGTCGGCAACGACGAGGCTTCCGGCCTCCTTGTCGATCTCGAGCCGGATCTCGAAGTCCGGATCGTCGCGCACCAGTTCCGGCGCGGTCACCGCCGCGTGGCGCAGCCGCTCGCAGGCATCGGCCGCGTTGGAAACCAGCTCTCGCAGGAAGATGTCCTTGTTGGAATAGACGGAATGCACCATCAGGTGCAGCAGTCGGGAAACCTCTGCCTGGAAGGTGTGGTTCTCCGGCGTGGACGTCTCTGCCGCATGCGTCGTCTCGCGCGTCATCGCTTTCCTCTGCCCTTGCAATGTCTTCGTGATTTTGGCGGGGCGCGTGCCCCGAGCCGCTCAGATATCGGCGAGCCGCCGGCTTGTTTCAAGCGGCAAGAGCACAATCCCGGGCGGCAACGTCCTCACCATACGCCTTCTTCCCGTGCCACCGCCTTGAGCAGGCTCGGCCGGTCGGTGACAATGCCGTTGACGCCGAGGCGGATCAGCCGCCGCATCTCCTCGGCCTCGTCAATCGTCCACACATGCACGGCAATTCCGTTCTGGTTGGCGTGACGCACGAAGCCGCGCGTGGCCAGCGTCACGCCGTATTGCGAGATCGGGATCTGTGCGCATTCGACGCCGGGAGCGGCGAGCGGAAGCCGCCAGGAACCGAAGCGCAGCGCGGCGACCGAGCGTGGCCCCGAACTGAGACAGAGCCCCGGGCCCAGCGCCGCCCGCGCAGCCGCGAGACGGCGATCCGAGAAGGAGGCAATGCAGATCCGCTCCAGGCAGCCCATGCGCCGGATCAGTTCGATGGTCGGCTCCAGTGCCTGGTCGGTCTTGATGTCGATGTTGAAACGCATGCCGGGATGGCTCTCAAGCGCTTCGGCCAACGGCAGCAGCGGCTCTCCCCCCTCCATCAGGACACCCCGCAGATCCGCCATGGACTGCTCCGAAACGACGCCTCGCCCATCCGTCGTACGTTCGAGCCGGTCGTCGTGAAAGACAACCACCTCGTTGTCGCGGCTCGCCTGCACGTCGATCTCGATGAAACGGTATCCGAGGTCGGCGACCGCCGCGAAAGCCTTGCGGCTGTTTTCCGGGTTTTCCAGCCCTCCGCCACGATGCGCGAGCGCGGCAAAGCCGGTATCAGCCAGGTAGGGATGCGAGAAAGAAGACGCCATTGCTCAGCTCCATCGACCGTCCGCGTCGAGATGGACGCGTCGCCCTTCGCGCGCCGCGGCATGCGCGGCCTCGATGAGGCCAATCGTACGCCCGGCCGAACGCATCGTCACGGGAACCTCACCAGTCCCCTCGATCGCCTGTCGCATCCGCTCGTAGAAGGTGAGCCAGCGCCCGGTCTCGGGCACCACACGCGAGACGGAGCCGTCCGGCGCGACGATCTCGCCCCACTGTCCTTCCGGCTCTTCGCCGAAGCCCGCCGCAAGCGGGTCCAGTCCCGCACGCAACTGGTCCTCCTGGCAATCGAGCCCGGCCTTGCGGAAGAGGCCGTTGCGTCCTTCGAGCCGGAAGCGGTCGCGCGGGGCGGTGCTGATCAGCGAGACGCCAAGCGTGATCCGCCGCTGCCCCTGCCCCATCAGGATCTCGAAGCCGTCGTCCGTCTCGCCGCCCGGCCGCTGCGCGAAGACATCGGCCTGCACCCAGTCGGGCATGCCCACAAGCATCAGAACCTGGTCGATCATATGCGAGCCAAGATCGTAGAGATTGCCCGACGCCGGCGCGGCGCGGTCGCGCCAGCGACCCGTCGCCTCGGGACGATAGCGATCCCAGTTCATGCGCAGCGCCACGATCTCCCCGAGCACGCCGTCGCCAAGCACCCGGCTTGCAGTGAGGAAATCGCTGTCGAAGCGGCGATTGTGATGGACGCCAAGCTTCAGCCCGCGGGCATCTGCGAGATCGGCAAGTCCTTCGGCCTCGACCCGCGTCGGTGTCGCCGGCTTGTCGACCACAACGTGCCGGCCCGCCTCGAGCGCGGCTCGAACCTGGTCGACGTGACAGGCGTTCGGCGTGACGATAACGACCAGGTCGAGATCCGCAACCGCCAGCAACGCATCGAAGTCGGCAACCACCCTTGCGTCGGGAAAGACGGCCGCAATCTCCGCCTTGCGCGAAGAAGCGATGGCGGCTACCTCCATGCCAGCCGCCGCGACGAACGGGGCGTGAAAAAATCGCCCGGCGGCGCCGAAGCCTGCAAACCCGACCCGCAAACGCATCCGCCTCTCCCTCGCCGTTTCCAGATTGCGAGGCGATCTTCGACAATCGGCAGAGGCGACGCAAGCTGGCTTCCCGGCTCCTTCCAGCCACCGGCATTGACGCCGGCGGGACAATCGGATGGAATCCGCGCCGGCGAGGCGTGCCAAAGCAGAGAGCAAACTCATGCGGGCGAGACAGACGCAAAACGAACCCGTGTTCCTTCGGCGCGCGGGAACGTTCCTTTCCATCCTTCTCGTGGGCCTCGCGGCGCTGCTTCCGGCGGACATGGCCCGCGCTGCGGAGCGCCTCGCCCTGGTGATCGGCAACGCGGACTACGCCGGGGACACGCTGACACCGCTCAAGAACCCGGCGAACGACGCCGCCCTGATCGCCGACACCCTGAAAAAGGCAGGCTTTTCCGTCGACCTCGTGCTCGACGCCGACCTGCGCGGCATGAAACTCGCCGTCCGCGATTTCACCGACAAGCTCGGCAAGGCCGGCGACGGCGCTCTGGCCGCCGTCTATTATTCCGGCCACGGCTTCCAGGCGGGCGGACGCAACTACCTCGCGCCCCTCGGCGCGGACCTGCGCGACGAGGTCGATGCGGAGTTCGAGGCGCTTTCCGTCGACTGGCTGCTGTCCAGCGTCGAGGCCGCCCACAAGGGCGCCAACATCGTCATTCTCGACGCCTGCCGCAACACCGCCCTGACGCGCTCCATCGGCACCGGCAGCGGCCTCGCCCTGCTCCAGTCGACGCCACGCGGCAGCTTCATCTCCTTTGCGACCGCGCCCGGCAGCACGGCCTCCGACGGCACCGGCCTCAACAGCCCCTATACCGCGGCCATCGCCGCCGAGATGCTCACTCCGGGCGCCAGCGTGGAAAGCGTCTTCAAGGCGGTGCGCCGGCGCGTGGTCTCCCAGACGGATGGCGAGCAGGTGCCCTGGGATCATTCCTCTCTCACCGCCGATATCGTTTTCCTGCCGGACGAGGCGGCGCCCATCGCCCGGGAAACACCCTCCGTTTCCGGTCAGGTCGCAGCCACGGACATGCAACTCGAGCTGCGGATGTGGAACGACGTCAAGGACAGCGGGTCCGCGCAAGAGCTGCAAGCCTATCTCGACCGCTTCCCGGCAGGTGCTTTCGCTCCACTCGCAAAGGCACGGCTGGACACCGCCACGACAGGAACGGAAGGTGTGGAGAAGCTCTTCGCCGAACTCGCCAGCCGCTCCCTGATCGTCGAGACACCGCGCCAGCCGCATGAGTTCTACTCCAACGCCCGGCTGCACGAATTGCGCGGCGACTATCCCAAGGCCCGGCAGGACTACCTGAAGTATTTCGCCTTCGGCATGCCGCAGGTCGATCCGCACCTGCGGTTCCAGGCTGTTCTGAAGGTTCAGGAGGGGCGGGCCGGCGCCCGCGAGATCTACCGCTCCCTGTCGCAGGGACGAAGCGACCCGACCACACTCTTCGCCGAGATCCTTCTGGAGGAGCGTGAGGAGCGCATGCGTCGCCTTGCTGCCTTCATCGATGCAAACCCGGATTTCACCCCGGCGTTCTATGCGCTCAGCCAGGACTATTCGCGCGCACGGCTCGGGCAGCAGTCCATGCCTGACAAGGCGCGCGAGCGCGAGTTGCTCACCCGCTTCATGGAAGGGGTCGAGGATGGCCGGTTTCTGCGTTACTACCTCGACCAGCAGCTTGCGGCCGAGCAGATCGAGGACGCGAAATCGAGGCTCGCAGCGCTTTCGGGCCTCAATCAGACCGCGGTTGCCCAGCCTGTGCGGCTTAATGCCATGCGCTCCAACCAGGGCTGGATGCTGACGCTCGCCATCGCCGACCGGACGCAGGAGATCTTCGTCGGGTTGCCCGGCCAGGACATGCGCTCGACCGGTTTTGTCAGCGGCGCCGTCGATCCCTCGACCGGCCAGCCCATGCCCTATCCCGCCTTCGAGCTGCCCGCGAACGCCGGCGACACGACCGTCCGGGTCAGCTACCGCGATGTCCACGGCGAGACCCAAGGCCCGTTCGAGGTGCGTTTCACGCCTGCCACCGCGCTTGTCGCCGGGCAGAAGGAGATCCTCGAGCGCCTGTCCTCCGCCTGGCTCAGCTTTCGCGACTGGGACGGCCGCAGGCTGGCTTATTTCACTCATCTGATCAGCTACCGTTGCGCCATCGCCGAGGTTCGCTACGCACTCGACGGCGATACGCCCGACCGCACCTTCGAACTTGGTCCCTGCAATGAGGCGGACCCGCACGCGATCCCGCAAAGCGGTCCGGGCTCGGAGGTCTATGAGGCCATCCCCAAGGCGACAAACCATGTGACCGTCCAACTCCTCTATCGGGACGGCACCCGATCCGAGGTCAAGCGGTTCGACGTGCCGAAGTGAGCACCGCCACGGCGCCCCGCCTGCGCTGGCGGGCCAGCTTTCTGGTCGCGTTCGCCGCCTGCCTGATCGGCCTGGCCGCCGCCGTCCGTCTCGAACCACTCGTCGGCGATCTCGCGCTTGCCGCCGCACCGCGCCCCTCGCCCGCAATCGCCGGGGACATCGTCGTGGTTGCGATCACCGAGGATACGCTCGCGGACTTTCCCTATCGCTCGCCGATCGACCGAGCGTTCCTCGCTGGCCTTGTCAGCCATCTCGATGCAGCCGGCGCGCG
Source organism: Stappia sp. (assembly GCF_048268045.1). Lineage (GTDB taxonomy): Bacteria > Pseudomonadota > Alphaproteobacteria > Rhizobiales > Stappiaceae > Stappia. The sequence goes on along the minus strand of NZ_JBLWWG010000006.1, from coordinate 307,567 downwards.
CGCCGTGGGGATCGACATTCTCGTTGACCAGCCCAGCGATCCGGCAAAAGACCGGGCCTTCTTCGACGCCATCGACGGAGCAGGCATTCCAGTCGTCCTCGCACTCGCGACCCGCAAGGACGGCCTGACGGAACGCCAGTACGGCTTTGTCCGCGAGCATGTCCTCGTGCGTCGCCATGGGCTGATCGCGCTCGACCGCGACGAGATCGACGGCGTCGTGCGCCACCTGCCGCAATCCCGCCTTGAGGACGGTACCCGGCTTGCGACGTTGACCGAGGCGCTCCTGCCTGATCCCCAGCCAGCGTCCCTGGCCTCCTCCAGCGCAGAAGTGCGCCCGGGCCGCATTCTTTACAGCCGGCCCGTGGACGCCGGCCTGCCCACGCCCTTTGCCCTCTATCCGGCACAGCATGTCGCGCTGCTGCCCGACGACTGGTTTTCCGGCAAGACCGTCCTGATCGGCACCGACCTGCCGACCATCGACCGCCACCCGACACCGATGGTCGCGGGCCTCGGCAGCGCCGCCGGCACGATCCCCGGCGTTGTCATCCATGCCCACGTGCTCGCCCAGCGCCTTGCCGGCCTCTCGCTGCCCGTCGCAGAACCCGCAATGCGTGTCGCTGCCACCCTTGCCGCCGCGCTCCTTGCCGCCATGGCCTTCCGCCTTCGCCTGCCACCAGCCCGCCTTGCCGGGGCGCTCGGTCTCGGCATCCTCGCCTATCTCGGCCTGTGCCTCTGGTCGATTGCCGCCGGCAAGCTGCTGCCCCCGCTGATCGCGCCGCCGGTTGCCGCCCTTGCCGCCGCCGGCCTTGCATCCCTGCAACGCTGGCAGGCGGAACGCGCGCAACGCAGTTTTCTCCGGCTTGCCTTCTCCCGCTATGTCAGCCCTGCAGTGGTCGAGCGGATCGCCAGCGGCCGGCTGGCTCTGGCGCTCGGGGGGGAGAAGCGGTGCGTTACCTACGTCTTCACGGATCTCGAGGGCTTCACCACGCTGTCCGAAACGCTGGAACCCTCCGCTCTCGCCGATATCCTCAATCCCTATCTCGACGAGATGTGCCAACTGATGACCGCGCACGGGGCGACCATCGACAAGATCATCGGTGACGCGGTCGTCGGCTTCTTCGGCGCCCCCGACGACGATCCGCACCAGGCGCGCCATGCGGTGGATCTTGCCTGCGCTCTCGATGCTTTCGCCGAAGAATACCGGTCTCGGCTGCGCGAAAAGGGCATCCAACTCGGCATCACCCGCATCGGGCTTCACAAGGGACCGGCCGTCGTCGGCAACTTCGGCGGCAGCCGCTTCTTCGACTACACCGGCATCGGCGATACGGTGAACACGGCCGCCCGTCTCGAGGGCGCCAACCGCTTCGTCGGCACCCGCATCCTGCTCAGCGACGCGGTCGCCCGGGACTGCCCGGATAGCGCCCTGCGCCCGGTGGCAAGCCTTGTCCTGAAGGGGCGGGCCGCGCCGCTCGCCGTCTTCACTCCCCATGCCGTGGACGGTCCGGACAGCACCACCCTGCGCGACGCCTGGGCGAGCACCTACGATATTCTCGAACGACATGACCAAGGCGCCGAACAGGCGCTCACACGCTTCCTGGACTTGACCCCGGGCGACCCCGTCGCCACCTTGCATCTGTCGCGGTTGCAGGCGGGGGAGACAGGCGCGACGCTCGTGCTGGCGGGGAAGTGATCCCGGCTTGTCGGCACGACCTCCTGCAAAAGGACACCGCATGCGATATTCCGCGCCCCTGCTTGCCTGTCTTGCCGCGCTCTGCGCCGGACTTGTCACGCCCAGCGCCGAGGCAGCGCCGGCCTATGTCGTCATCGCCGCGACCGCCGCACCGGAAGAGTTCGCCCCCGGCCGGGAAATCGAGGCAGAAGATCCGGTCGACCTTCCGGCGGGCGCACGGCTGACGCTGATCGGCAAGAGCGGCCTTGTCTTCAACATCGAAGGCGCCAGGCATGGCCCGGTCGCGCCAGCCAACACCGCGGCAAACGGCAGCGACAGCAGCTCCGACTGGACCCTGCTCAAGCGGCTTGTCGGGTCAACGCAGGCGCGCTCCACCGTTCTGGGCGCGGCCCGGGCAGGCGCCGGCGACATTCCCGCCCCCGCGGACCCCTGGCACATGACCACCGACAGTTCCGGACCGCGCTGCACGCCTGCCGGGCAGTTCATCCTGTGGCGTCGCGATGCCTCGCAAACCCAGGACGTGAGCCTGCGCAACGCCGGCGCCCGCCAGACCGGGCTCGTCTGGTCGGCGGGCGAGCATATGCTTCCCGCTGGCTCCGCTTTCTCCCGGGAGGACGGTCGCGTCGCTATTTCGGTGGGCAAGGACATGCGCGAATTCGAGGTGTCAGTGATGCCGGAAGCCATCGCGGCACAGGGGCCCGGCGCCGTTCTCGGCTGGCTTGTCGGACGCGACTGCCGCCGCCAGGCGCTGGCGCTGATCGCGCGTCTGCACACGGGCGGCAGCCCGGAATAACGCCCCTCAGGCGATCGCGAGCCGCGACCGCCCGCTCTTCATGATGATGAGGGAAATCATCGCGATATTGAGCAAGTTCCAGGCGATGCCATTCAGGAAGGCCGCCTGATAGGACGACGTCAGATCGTAGATCCAGCCCGACATCCAGCCGCCGAGCGCCATGCCGACGATGGTGGCAGTGATCACAGCGCCCACCCGCCGGCCGGCCTCGCGCGCCGGCAGGTACTCGCGAACCACGATGGCATAGCTCGACACGATGCCCCCCTGCGACAGGCCGAAGATCAGAGACACCACGTAGAGCGAGGCGAGCCCGTCGTAGGGCAGGTAGAGCAGCAGCGCCAGGCATTGCAGGACCGCGCCGAGAAGCAGCGTGTAGATGCCGCCGATCCGGTCGGCGAGCATACCGGAGAGGATGCGGCTGGCGATGCCGCCAAAGAGCATCAGCGACAGCATCTCCGCCCCCCGCGCCATCCCGAAGCCAAGGTCGACGCAATAGGCGACGATATGCACCTGCGGCATCGCCATGGCGACGCAGCAGCCAATGCCGGCAACGATCAGCAGCGCCTGCAACTGGCCCGGCGTGAGCGATGTACGCCGCATCGGCGGCGGGTCGACCGGAAGGCTGCCGTCGGCGAGATGCAGCGTGTGCGGGGCGGGGCGGCGGAGCAGAAAGGACGCAGGCACCAGAACGACGAGGCATACGACGCCGATGAAGAGATACGCACCGCGCCAGCCGTGCCCTTCCATCAACTCGCCGATGATGAGCGGCCAGATAGCGCCGGCGACATAGTTCCCCGCCGCCGTCGCCGAGACCGCAAGACCGCGGCGCTTCACGAACCAGTGCGAAACATCGGCCAGCAACGGTCCGAAACTGGCCGCCGCGCCGAAGCCGATCAGCACGCCCTGGATGATCGTGAAGGTGAGCAGAGAACCCGATTGCGAGGCCAGCAGAAAGCCGCCGCCGAGCCCGACGGAGGCGAGCGCCAGCGGAAGTGAGATGCCGAAGCGGTCGACGAAGCGGCCAATCAGCAGGTTGCCGAAGGCAAAACCCACCATCGTCGCCGTATAGGGGAGCGATGCGTCCGCACGATCGACGGCGAAGTCGTATTGCACCGCCGGAAGCACGACGATCACCGACCACATGCCGGCGCCGCCGATGGTGGCGAGCCCCATCGACAGCACGAGCCGCAGCCACGCATAGGTGCTGTCGACACCACCGGAGCGCCCGGTGTTGCGGATCTCGGTCGAATCCATGGCGGTGTCCCCCCCGCAAAGCGTGCGATATCCCTCGCCGCTTCCTTGTTGTCTTGAAATGCGGGCAGCAGCAGCCGCCCGCAAGAAACCGTACGGCGGAGCGGGACGACAGCCCCCTTGCTCAGCTCCTGTCGTTCAACGAGGCGAAGGTCTTGCCGTCCGCGACCAGCCGCTCGAGAAGAGGCGACGGAGCCCAGAAGAAGTCATCGTCCTTCGCGAACTCATGGATGTCGGCAAGCACCTTCGCCAGCCCGACCTGGTCGGCATAGTGCATCGGCCCTCCCCGCCAGCGCGGAAAAGCGTAACCGAACAAGAGCGTGACGTCGACATCGAGCGGACGCAGCGCGATCCCCTCGTCGACGATCCTGGCCGCCTCGTTGATCATCGCGGCCATGTAGCGCCGGATGATCTCCTCCTGGCAGAAGCTGCGCGCAACGATGCCCTTTTGCGCACGCTCCTCAGCAATGATCTCCAGCACCTCGGGATCGTGCGTGCCGCGCCTCGCGCCGGGCTCGTAGAGATAGAAGCCGCGTCCGGTCTTCTGGCCGAACCAGCTTCGCTCGCACAGCCGGTCGGCAAAGCCGACGACCCGCTCATGCGGGTCGCGCGTCGCCGCGCGGCGCTTGCGTCCGGCCCAGGCGATGTCGAGCCCGGCCAGATCGCTCACCGCGAAAGGCCCCATTGGGAAGCCAAAGGCGACAACCGCCTCATCGACCTCATACGGGCTCGCGCCGTCCTCAACCATATAGTCGCCCGCCCTGCGGTAGGCGTTGAGCAGCCGATTGCCAATGAAACCGTCGCAAACCCCGGCGCGCACGGCAACCTTCTTCATCCGCTTCGCCAGTGCGAAGCCGGTCACCACCACATCAGGCGCGGTCATCTCCGCGACGACGACTTCGAGAAGCCGCATGACATGGGCGGGCGAGAAGAAGTGGAAGCCGATCACGTCCTGCGGCCGCGATACGGATGAGGCGATCTCGTTGACGTCGAGATAGGAAGTGTTGGTGGCAAGGATCGCGCCCGGCTTCAGCACGGCGTCGAGTTTCGCGAAGACCTCCTTCTTCACGTCCATATCCTCGAACACAGCCTCGATGACCAGATCGGCCTCGGCGAGGGCCGCATAATCCGTCGCGGTGCGGAACGAGGAGGCAAGCAGGTCTTCACGCCGCTCGGCGCTCATCTTGCCGCGTCGAACGCCGTCCTCAAGAAGCTTTCCGACCGTCGCGCGCGCTTTTTCGGCGGCGGCCTCATCGCGCTCGACCAGCGTCACCTCGAGACCGCTCGACAGCGCCGCCACCGCGATGCCGGACCCCATCGTGCCGCCGCCGATCACACCGAGCGCGGCGATATCGCGAGCCCGGGCGCTGCCCTGCTCGGGGATCCTCGCAACGGCCCGTTCGGCGAAGAAGGCATGAATGAGACCGGACCGCTGCTCCGACTGCATCAGTTCGGTGAAAAGTGCGCGCTCGCGAACGAGCCCCTCGGCAAGCGGCAGATCATAGGCGGCCTCGACCGCGTCGATGGCTACCATCGGCGAGATCTGCCCGCGCGCGCGCTTGCTTGTCGCCGCGCGCACGCTGGCGAAAACCTCCGCCGGCTTCTCGCCGGTCGCGATGTCTCCGCTTCGCCGCGTCGCGATCTCGCCCGACATCACGCGCCGGGCGAAGGCGATGCCTGCCGCAGCCACATCGTCGCCATCGCCAATCTCGTCGACGATGCCAAGCTTCAGCGCCTCCGCCGCATCGGCATGGCGACCGGAGGTGATGAGGTCAAGCGCGGCCTCCGCACCTGCAAGGCGCGGCAGACGCTGCGTGCCGCCGGCACCCGGCAGGATGCCAAGGGTCACCTCCGGAAGGCCGACCTTGCCGCTGGAAAGCATGACGCGCGCGTGGCAACCAAGCGCCACCTCCAGCCCGCCACCCAGCGCCGTACCATGCAGAGCCGCGATCACCGGCTTTTCGGAGCGCTCGATGCGGTCGATCACCCCTGGCAGCAGCGGTTCGACCATCGGCTTGCCGAACTCGCGGATGTCGGCCCCGGCGATAAAGGTCCGCCCACGGCCATACACCACGGCGACCCGAGCATCCTCGTCGGCCTCGAACCGGTCCATCGCCGCGACCAACCCCGCTCGCACGGCCTGCGAGAGTGCATTGACGGGCGGATTGTCGACGGCGATCAGGGCAATGCCATCGGCGAGGGAATAGGAAACTGGCTCGCTGACGAGATCGGTCGCGACATCGGACACGGGCAAAACTCCTCCTGATCCCCTGCGGCACTGGCTTTTCCCGCGCGCATGGGGCCTTGTTTGCGTGCGGCGCATTCTAGGCACCGCGCGAAGTGTTTCAATCCTGAAGTACCGTTTCCAGAAGCGCGGAACACCACCTCAATCGGCGAGACGAAGGGCCATGTCGGCGAGTGGAAGCCCGGCGACACGGGTCTCCCAGCTTTCCCCGGAAGAAACAGGCAGGGCGCGTGTCAGCGTGCCCGTCGTCACCACCTCGCCCGGACCGATTTCCACGGCAAGCGCCGTCGCCGGCAACCCCTCCACCATCGCCTTCAACGCGCTCAGCGGTCCCCCCAGCACATTCCGCGAGCGGCCGTCATCCATCTTCTTGCCGTCTCGGTGAAGAGCCAGGGCGAAATCGGAGAGCTTGTCGAGCCACATCGACCGGTTGCCGTCCTCGATCTTCGCGAAGGGACGGTGGAAGAGCCGGCCATGCAGCGCGAAGGCCGCGACCGTATCCGGCGCCTTGAAACGCCAGTCAGGATAGGGAGACTGGACCAGCTCGAAACCGAGCGCGACGCCGTCGATCGCATCGAGAAGCATCTCCTCGTCCATTCCGGCACGGAGCGGCGCGCCGATGCGAAAGACGATCTCCGGCTCGATGCGCGGCTCCATAAGTACGCCCGCATCGAATGTCGCGGCCTCGTCTTCGGGCACCTCGCCCACCGTCGTGTCGAAAACCGGTCCCCAGATCGGCGCATGGACGTTGTATTCACGCCAGATTGTCCGGTTTGTGAAACCGATCTTCCAGCCAGAAGGACGCTCACCGCGCGCGACCCGCACCGCGCGGATCGCCGCCTGCACCCGGTAAGCGCGACCGAGATCGAAGTCCTCGTCTTGATCCGTGAACGGCGCGCATGATCCGGTGGCGGCCGCGATATCGAGCAGCCGCCGGGCTTCCGCTTCATCGTCGGCGTCAGGAACCGGTGCATACATCATGGTGTGAACCTCCCATCCCAGGGACGGCGGCTGACCGCCATCTTTTCCGCACGATGGCTGGCGCGGACGGCTCTGGCAAGTGACGGGATTGACGATGCGGTGCGCGAAACGGGTTGACGCATTCCGCGGCTTAGCGTTCTTATGTGCGCGATCTCAAGCAACCGCTGCGACGTATCGCGCGGTTCGCAGCTTGACGTAGATGCGATAGAATTTCGCCACGCAACTCTCCCAAGTCTCACCTCCGTTTCGAGGATCTGATGCCGAAACCCCTTATCGCCGTTTTCGCGATTGTTCTCGCAGCCGCGTCGGCTGCCATCTTTTCCGGCCTCGCGGCCGCCCAGAGCCTGAAGATGACGGACGTCGTCGTCGGCTCCGGTGCTGAAGCCGTTCCCGGGTCCAAGGTGACCGTGCACTATGACGGCTATCTGATGAACGGCCAGAAGTTCGATTCAAGTCGCGACCGCGGCGACCCGTTCTCCTTCCCGCTCGGTGCCGGCCGTGTGATCCGCGGCTGGGATCAGGGCGTGCAGGGCATGAAGGTTGGCGGCAAGCGGGAACTCGTCATCCCGCCGGAGCTCGCCTACGGCTCGCGCGGTGCCGGCGGTGTCATTCCGCCGAACGCGACACTGCGCTTCGAGGTGGAACTCCTCGCCGTCGACAAGCCCTGACAAGCAGCATTTCAACCGTCGGAAAGGCCGGGCATCGCCCGGCCTTTTTTCATGATCGAGGCGCGCTGTCCGCAGCCTCGCCATCGGCTTTGCGCAGCAGGGCGACGGCGCGGCGCATCCGCTGCACGGCCGTCGCATGCGACAGCGCCGCGTAGATCGCAAGGCCCACCGCCAACACCGTTGCCTGCGAAACTCCCGCAAGCGGCAGCAGCCCCGCGGCAATCAGCATGACGCAAAGGAAGATGACCCGCTCCAGCCGCTCGAAGAAATCCGGCCACGCCTCGTTGCTGATCGGGATCTCGATCGCCGTGCGCGCCTTGGCGTAGCTCGTCAGCACGCCACCGGAAAAGGCAAGCAGCGCCAGCCCCCAGTGTCCGGACACCGCCCCGATGGCGGCAAGCACCGCGAGTTCCTGATAGCGGTCGACCATGGCATCGAAGTAACCGCCGGACTTCGTGCACATGCCGCGCCGGCGCGCCACCGCACCGTCGAGCGCGTCGAAGGCGAAGGCAAGCGCCAGCGTCAGCCCGAAGACCACCGGGCTGCGGTGCCAGAGAAAAGCGGCCGCACTCGCGCCAACCAGCAGCAGGCCGGTCGCCGTTACCTGGTTCGGTGTCATGCGCAGCCGGATGAGCGGGGTGGCCATCGCCTCCCACAGCGGGTCGATGTGACGCTTGAACAATCCGTCGATCATGGCAGTGCGGTCCCCTGACCCCAAAGGGCCTCAGTTGCGATAGAGCGCAAGCAGGTGCTTGCGCGACTTTTCGAGGCGGGCGGCGCGCCGGTCACATCGCGCCATGCCCTCGGCGCGCGGCTCATAGGCCTCGGCCGGCCCGGCGCAGAGCACGGACGCGGCCGCCTCCACCTTGTCGAACCAGCCAAGCGCCACACCGGCGATGGCCGCTGCTCCGCGCACGCCGGCAAGACGCGGCTCGCGCACCTCGATCCGCCGCTTCAGGGCGTCGGCCAGAAGCTGGGCGAAATGCGGATTGACCGCCGCCCCACCGACCAGGGGCAATGGCAGATCGTGGCGCACGCCCTTCTGCTTGGCCACCACCGAAAGCGCCCAGCGCAGGTTCAGCGCAACCCCCTCGAGCGCCGAGCGCAACACCGCGCCGCGGTCATGGCGCACTCCGAGCCCCATGAACACACCGCGCAACCTGTCATCGTCGACAGGGACGCGTTCGCCGGCAAGCCAGGGTACGAAAAGCGGGTCGTCGTCGCGCGAGGGACCGAGGCCGTCGTAAAGCCTGCCGAGCGCCTGATCGCTGTCGCCGGCGCTTTCGCTCACAAGACGCGCGGCCCAGGCAAAGGCGGTGCCGGCGCTTTCCTGTGTCGCGATCAGCAACGGGCGGAAACCGACGCAGCTGGAAATGGTGGCGAAGGAATGGAAGATGTCGATCCGCCGCGAAGGGAAGAAGCCGCTGAGCCAGGCGCTGGTGCCGGCATAGGCGTGAAGCTCACCGTCGGCCATGGCGCCGGACCCGATGGCGGTGGCGCCGACATCACCGGCGCCGGCGATCACCGGCAGGCCCTCAGGCAGGCCGAGACCGGCTGCCGATGCGGGAAGAAGTCCCCCGACGATGGCCGTTCCGTCAACAATCTCTGGAAGCTTGTCGAGCGGGATGCCGAGCCGAGCGGCCAACGCCGGCGACCAACCTTCGCGGCCCGGCCGGGTGTCCATCATCCAGGTGAGGTTGGCGCTGTCGGCCGTCGTCACGCAGGCACCGGTCGCCTTCAGGATCAACCAGTCCTTGACGTCGAGAAACTTGGCGGCGGCGTTCCAGACGTCCGGTTCGTTCTGCCGGATCCACAGCATCTTCGCAGGAGGATCCATGCCATTGTGGGAGGGTGCCCCATTGGCGATCCGCGTCCAGGCCAGAAGCTTGTCGACCCGATAGCCCGCGATCGAGGGAAAACCACCGTTCATGTTGCGCGACAAGGTGCCGGCGCGCTTGTCGAGCCAGATCATCGCCGGACGCAGCAGGGCGCCGTTCTTGTCGATCGCCACCACGCCGCACATCTGCGCGCAGAAGACCAGCGCCGCTGCACGTTGCGACAGGTCCGGAACCTGCGTGGCGAGATCGGCGATGCCTCGGGCCAGTGCCGACCACCAGTCCTGCGGCGCTTGCTCGGCCCCGTCGTCTCCCGGCAGCGAGAGTGGATAGGACGCGGTTGCGTTGGCGAGAGGGGCAAGGTCAGCGCCCAAGGCGGCAAGCTTGACCCCGGAGGTGCCGAAATCGGCCGCGATCACCAGATCGCGTTCTCTCCCGTTCGTCCCTGCATTCTCTACCGACGATCCCTGTGCCTGTGCGGCCACGCTTCGTCCCCTGTTCCACGCTCCGGGCCGGATGCCCGATTGTCGATATTCACGACCGGGTTTATAGAGGTCCGCGCGAAATGAGAACCGTCCTTGTCGCTGTGCAGCGAGAAACGCCATCGCATGGCCGGACGCGCCAAACCCCGCTCCCGGGAGCCCAGATGCCCGCTTCGGAACAGCCGCCTGCCTTGCCCCTCGACGTCGTCTACACCTGGGTCGACGACAGTTTCGACGGCTACAGCGACAGCCTGATGGCCCACGCGCAGGACAACCGGGACGCCAACCCGAACCGCACCAGGGACAACCTCGAGACGTTGCGCTACAGCCTGCGCTCGCTCGAGCGTTTCGCCCCCTTCGTGCGAAACGTTTATATTCTGAGCTGCCGGCCACAGGTTCCCGACTGGCTCGACACGTCGCGTCCCGACATTCGCATCGTCCATCATGACGAGGTCATCGAGGAGCGCTTCCTGCCCACCTTCAGCTCATTTTCTATTGTCAGCCACCTGGCGCGGTTGCCAGGCCTGTCGGAACGCTTCCTCTACTTCGAGGACGACATGCTGGCTTTCGCGCCGCTGTCCCTGTCCGATTTCTTCACGCCGGAGGGACGACCGAGGGTGCTTTTCGAGAGCAAGCGTACCCCGATCGAGGCAGATCTCTCGCCGGCCATCGCAAGCCCGTGGAACCTGGCTCTGGCCACCGCCAACGCCATGCTCGACCGCGTGCATGGCGCGGCGCCGCGCCGTTACCTCGCCCATGGCCCGCTCGCCATCGACCGCGAGGGCTTCGAGGCCATGCTCTCCGCCTATCCAGAGGAAATCCTGGCGACGCGCCGAGCGCGGTTTCGCGGCAACGGCACCGTGCCGCCCGAATATGTCTATCCGCACCACGCGGTTCTCACCGGCGCAGGCGAAGCCGCACCGCCCGCCGAGGTGAAACGGCTCACGGGCTATGTCTCGCTGGAAAACATCCTGCCCTGGACATGGCTGCAGCTGCGACGCCTGGAATGGCAGCATCCGGCGACGATCACCCTCAACGACAGCTTCGGGGACAGGCCCAATCCGCGCGTCGTCGCGCTCGTCAAGAAGACGCTCGAACGCTGGTTCCCGACCCCTTCGCGCTTCGAAAAGCCCGCCTAGCGTTTCGCCGTCTCCCGCAGCGCGCGTTCGTAGACCGCAAGAAACTCCGGCCCGGTCGCGGCAATGTCGAAGCCTGCGGCGCGGGCCCTGGCCAGCTCCGCGAAGCGCGCGCGCTGATCCTGTGCGCGACACAGCTCCAGAAGCCTTTCGGCAAGCGCCCGCGCATCGCCGGGCGGCACCAGCAGCCCCGCGAGCTCGCCGGTCATCACCGAGGCGTAACCAGGATTGGCGGCCGCCACGGGAACCGCTCCCGCCGCCATCGCCTCAATCAGCACAATGCCGAAGCTTTCGCCGAAGCGGGAGGGCGCGGCCAGAACATCGGCGCTCGCCACCAAGGCACGGGCGGCCGCGTCATCCGGCGTCGGCAGATGGGCGATGCGCCCGCCGAACGGACCTGCCATCGCCGCATGAACGAGCGGCTCCAGCGTCCCGCCGCCGGCGACCGTCAGACGGATGTCATCCCCCTGGCGCGCCACGTCGGGCCAGGCGGCGAGCAGCACATCAAGCCCCTTGCGCTCCTCGAAGCGCCCCAGAAAGACGATATGGCAACCCGCGCCTTTGGGCCCGCGCGTCTGACCGGCCATTCGCCAGGCCGAGAGATCGACCGAGGGCGGCAGCACATGGGCGGCAATGCCGCGCGCCTCCGGCCGGAGATGGGCAAGCGGTGTCGCCGAAGGCACGATAAGCGCCCGAGAACGGTCGAGGAAGTGGTTGGCCGCTTGCCTCAACAGACGCGCCGAAATCCCACGGTCACCAGGGTCCGGCAACGTCGCATGAAACGTGGCGACGCTTGGCAGGCGGAGGCCACGCCAGACCTGCCAGGCCATCAGCGGTGTCCATGGCGTGTGCAGGTGAACGAGGTCGGCCTTCCAGCCTTCGCCGAGTTCGCCCGCCAGCGCGCGCACTTCCGCCCGCCTCGCAAGGCTGATCTCGAATCGCGTGGAAAAGAGCGAGACAAGACGCGCCCGGCCGCAATGGTCGACGCCGGCAAGCGGCTGCCCGGTGACGGGATAGGGCGCGACGATCCGCGTCTCGTGGCCCTGCCGCGTCAGCCAGGCGGACAGGTCGCGCACATGCGCCTGCACGCCGCCAGGACGGGCGAGGTCATAGGGGCAGACCTGGATGATCCTCATGCGTCGCCGCTCGCGTCCGCCCGCAGCGTCCCGAAGAGCCCCTCGACCACGTCGGCAACCGCATAGACGACAAGGAAAACCAGCAAGGGAACGAGCGTTCCGGTCATCCCGGCGAGAAGCACCAGCGGCGCGATGGTGCCACTGAGGCCGGCGAAGAAGGCAAGCACCGCGCCCGTCGCCGACAGGGGAGGAAGCGGACTGCCCGCAACCTTGGTGAGCGGCGGCGGGCTCGCGTCACGCACCACACGCGCGAAAAGGCGGATCCATGCGGCGACCACGCCCACAAAGGTCCAGGTGAGCTGCTCCCCGCCCGCCATCGCCGCATCAGAACCCCCGGCGCGGTCCGCCAGAATGCCGATGCTGGCGTAGAGGAAACCCCATTGCGCCATATCGACCAGATAATCGACGGTACCGCCAAGCCGCGAACTGCGGCCGGTGGCCCGCGCAAGCCCGCCGTCCACGCAGTCGAGAACCTGAAAGAGGATGGCCAGCAATCCGACCATCAGCACGGCGCGATCCACCGACATGAAAAGCGCCGCAAGAGGCATCGCAACGACCACCGGGATGCCGGCAAGCGTCACCATGGTCGGCGAGACCGGGGTGCGCGACAACACACGGATGATCGGCAGGCTTGGCAAGCGGTAGAATAACGCGACCGCCCAGTCGCTGCGCATCTCGCGGGCAAATCTGGCGCGGCGATATTCCGCCACGAGTTCACCAAGTGTCGGTCCGTCCGTCATTCCCCACGTCATCCGTTCCGGCATTGCTTGCCCCCTGAGGGAGCCTCTTCTATAGGTGGAGCCCTTACCACATTGCGGCGGGTTCATGCGCGATATCACATCGATTTTTCTGGCGGCGGGACGGGGCGTGCGCATGGGCGAACGCGGCCGCATGACGCCCAAGGGTCTTCTCTCCCTGGGCGAGAAGACGTTCTGCGAGGACGCCGTCGAGACACTCGCGGCGCACGGCCTTGGCCAGGTGCGCATCGTCACCGGCCACCTTGCCGAGCAATACGGCGATCTCGTTGCCCGCCGGCTGCCGGACGCCACTCTTTGCCACAATCCCGACTTCGCCGAGAAAGGCTCCCTGAACAGCCTTCTCGTCGGTCTCGAAGACGTCGACGGACCCGTCCTTCTGCTTGAGTCCGACCTTGTGTTCGAACCTCGCGCCGTTGCCGCCGTGCTGGCGGAGCCGGGGTCTTCGGCCCTGCTCGTATCCGGGCCGACCGGAGCGGGCGACGAGGTCTATGTCTGGGCGGAGACACAGGGCGACCGCCCCTGCCTCGTCGACATGTCGAAGCAGGTCGGCCACCGCGACGCCCCTCACCACGGCGAACTCGTCGGCCTCACCTACCTTGCCGCCGAGGCCGTGCGCAGGCTCAAGCGGATCGGCCCGGGCCTGGTCGAAGAAACACCCATGGCCGACTACGAGAGCGGTCTCGTGGCCCTGGCGCGGACCCATGACATCACCTGTCCCAAGGTCGAGGATCTGGCCTGGGCGGAAGTCGACAACGAGGAAATGCTGGCCCGCGCCGCCCGCCTCGTTTACCCGCGCATTGTCGAGGCACGGCGTCAGGCTCCGTCCGACTGAGCCTTACCCTCCCCGCCCCGTCAGTGCGGGCGGGAGAGCATCCGCTGCGCGATAGCCGTCCCGATCATCGCGAGCGCGATGGAAAGCCAGCTGCTGGTGAACCCGGACAACGCCCCGATTTCGCCCATCGCCCAGGAAACCTTCGTCGCGACGAGCGCGAAATAACCGCACATCGCCAGGACGACGATCCGCCCAGGCGCGACGATCCGGCCAGACCCGGCGATGGGGGCAAGGCTCGCTCCCAGCAGCGCATAGGCTCCCGGCAGGAAGAAAGCCGCCCAACGCCTCCACAGCGCGGCGTCGACGTCCGGCCCCTTTAGCGGGTTGTCCGACCGGGCGAGCCGCTCGAGCGGCGCCTGCGGCAGATAGAAGGCCGGCACATCATAATAGGCCAGCGTTTCCGGCAGCAGCGACAGGCGCACCTCCAGCGTCGGATAGCGGCTGATGAGATAGAGCGAGGTCTGGGCATAGGTCGCCGTTTCCGTCTCCCCCTCCTCGCCCGGCAGGCGCGACCACAGCGCCACGTCGCTAAACCGCCAGAACCCGGGACGCTTGGCCGGCTCCGCCCGCCCGGCGACCAATACATCCTGCAGGTCCCCGGCCACGACGCCCCGATAGAGCTCAAGATCGGCGAGGCGCGGCTTCTCCTGCCGGGTGATGCGGGCGCGCAGCACATTGCCGTCAACGACGAACCAGCGATGTCCCTCGATCTCGCCGGCCGCGAAACGGCGACCGTAGCCCCCCAGCTCGAGCTCCGCCTGGGCAAAGACGGCCGCCGGCCTGAGCCAACGCTCGAGCGCGAACTGCAGCGAACCCGTCAGCGCGGCAAAAAGACAAACCACCAGCAGGGTCTGGCGCGGCGACCAGCCCGCCGCTGCGAGGATGGTTGTCTCGCGATTGAACAGTCGGAAGAGTTCGGCCGCGAAAATGCCGATGAAACAGGCGACCGGGAACAGACGTGTCGCGATGTCGACACCGCGAAAGCCAAGGTAGAGAGCAAGAAGCTCCATCCGGCTCCGATCCAGCGCGTCGGCGCGCGCGAGCACATCATCAAGGGTCTGCGCCAGGTCGATGGCCCAGGCGATGATCAGGAACATCGACATGACGAGCAATGCGGCGCGCAAATAAAGCCCGAGCGCACGGCGCGCGGCGATACCGAAAATCGGCGTTCGACCAACGCCGCGCACCGGGAGGGGCGCAAGCCCCGCCGAAGCATCCGCCATCGCGTCCCGCCTGTCCGGTCCCATGCTCATGCCCGCTCGTTGACGGGACGAAGCAGCGCCGGGGCGCGCCGACCAAGGCCAAGCGCCAGGACAAAGGCCGCCACAAGACCAATACCGAGCCCCATAGCCACCATCACCCCGCCGCCCGTCGTGACGGCGATCCCGCCGAGAAAGGCGCGCAAGGCCACATCGAAAACAAGAAGCGTTGCGCAGGCCGCGGGCAGCGCCAGATAGCCGGCAACACCGCTGCCGGCCAGTGCGCAAGCCACCAGCGCCAGAAGAGGCGCGACAAAGGCGGCTACGGACCGCGCGAACCGCTGGCCGGCGATTTCGAGCGCCCCGGTGCTGGCCGCACCGCTTTCCAGAGCCTCCAGCAGCGTCCATTCCTTCGCCACGTCGCTTCGTGCGGCGAACTGAAGGATATTGTCGAGACTGACGGGCATGGAGACGTTTTCCACCTTGACCCTTGGCAGCATCGGCACCGCCAACATGTCCTCGTCGCTGAGCGCGCGGAGGTTGGGGCCGCGCCCCGCGCTGAGCACGCTTTTCTGTCCGTCCCCGTCGAGAGGAATGAAATCATAGGCGATCACCCGGCCGAGACCGAGATCGTAGGCCCCTTTTTCGTTCGGGCCGATCAGCTTCCAGTTCCCGGCCTGGGTCACACGCCAGGCGCCCGCCGCCCCCGGCTGATGAACGAAAAGGCTTTCATGCGGGGGCGAGACGCTGGTGTCGCTCAGCGCGGCGAAGGTGCGCCCCCGGATCGTCTCGATCAGTGTTCCCTCGCTCGGCTCGGTGATGCGGCGAAACAGAAGTTCGCTCTTGAGCTGAAAGACCAGCGCCCGGTTCGCATGTTTGGCGAGCGGGTCCACGAAGCCCGACACCGAGAGACTGAGCGCGAAGGCCGCAAGGCCCGTGAGAAGCGCCACCCGCAACGCCACCCGCCAGGACACACCGGCCGCCGAAAGCGCCACGAGTTCCCGTTCCTCGCGCGCCGCGACGAAGGCAAAATAGCCGCCGATCACACAGGCAAGCGCCAGCGCGAAGTCGAAAATCTCCGGCGTGGTCATCGCCAGTATCGACAGCGCAGAGAGGAGCGAACCGCCGTGGCCGAGAACTTCTTCCAGAACTCCGGTGAGCTTTTCGGCGAGAAACACGATCTCGATGGTCACCACGACGACGGCGACCCTGGCCAGCACACGCATGAGCAGCGACCGCGTCGCGATCGAAAAGACCGGCATCACGGCAGCGATGCTCCCAAAGGGTCCGAAAACTGCGCCGGCGCCATCGCCTGTTCTGTCCACTTCATGCTAGATCGGGCCTGCGCGCACCCTCGCGCGCAAGCCTGAAAATCCTCGATTCCTGAACGCTATCATAGGTCACCGCCGATGCGACGTCTTCAGCAGATCCTTGCCGATTGTCTGGCGTATTCCTTCGGCGCCGGCCTGTCGCCGGTCTGGCCGGGAACGGTCGGCGCCGCTGTCGGCCTGCTCGTCGCGTGGCCGCTCGCGGGTACCGGTGTCGCCCAACAGGCAATCGCACTCGCACTCCTCTTCGCCGTCGGCACCTGGGCATCCGCATGCGTCGCCCGCGACCGGGGGGAAGAGGATCCTCAGGTGGTGGTGGTCGACGAGACGTTCGGAGCAGCGGCGGTTGTACTGTTCCTGCCGGTCGATCCCGTCTGGTGGCTCGCCGGGTTTCTCGCCTTTCGCTTCTTCGATATCCGCAAGGTCTGGCCGGTCGACTGGCTGCAAGACACGGTCAAGGGCGGGCTCGGCATCATGCTGGACGACGCCGGAGCCGCTCTCTACGCCCTTCTGGTTCTTGTACCGCTCGCCTGGAGCCTCGGTGCCTACGGTTGAGCGGTGTTCGCAAGCCCGGCAAGAAAGACAAGCGCCGGCCCGGCAATCAGCCAGGCATCGACAATGTCGAGCAGCCCGCCCTGGCGCGGCAGCACCTGCGGATAATCCTTGACGCCGGAAGCACGCTTGAGGCGCGATCCGGCGAGGTCGCCGGCGACGGCGGCAAGCGCGATGACAAGGGCCGCAAGCAGGGCCGGTCCCGGCTGCCAGCCGAAAGCCAGAGGCCCGGCGACCACCGCCGTCAGCGCCAGCATGGCTCCCCCGACGGCCAGCCCCTCGACGGTCTTGCGCGGGCTCAGCACCGGAAACGCTGGCCGCCGGCCGAACAGCTTGCCGCCGAAGAGCGCATAGCTGTCGTAGGTCTCGACCAGCAGGAAGGCGAGGAGCAGCATGCCTGCCTGCCCGTCGTTGCGGGCAGCGGCGATGAAGAGAACCGCCGGCACCATCGGGAAGACGACAAGCTCCGCCAGAACCCTGGTCACCGCCGCCGGCCGCGCCAGCAGACGCCACAGGCAGGTTGCGACAAGTGCGACGGCAAGACCGATCCCTACCGCGAGGCCGAAGTCCAGCAGACCGGCGCAAAACCCTAGAACCGCGACGAGACCACCGAAGAAAAGAGACGCAAACCGTAATGCAGGGCGCCCACCACCATCGGGTAGGACGCGCAACAGCGCGACCCCGGCGGCCTCATAGCCGACCCGTAGACCGAGCACCGCCAGCGCGAGATCGCGCCAGACGCCCCCGGCCAGGAACGGCAGCAGGCCACCGGCGACGATAACAAGCTCCGTGCCGTAGATAGGCCAGAGCGGCCGTGTCTTGCCAGCCGTCGCCGGGACCAGGCTGCCGAGAGCGAGCAGCACGAAACCGATGGCGAGGCCAACGAGAATGGCCAGCGCGACCGTGGGAAGCGCCACTGCCTGCAGGCCCATTCCGCTCATCCCTTGCGGAACATCGTCGCGGCGTGGCGGCGGGCGATGCGCGTCTGCCAGCGCCGCAGGGCCGGGGCAAGCAGGCTGTGACCGTAGGCAAGCAAGCCCATCTGCGTGCCGGGCGCGACCAGGAACCGCCCGCGCTCGGCGCCGCGCACGATATGCTCGGCCACCCGCTCGGCGCTCCAGAGACCGCCCCCGGAGGTGATCTCCTTGGTGGCCGTCGGCTTGGTCAGCGCCTCAGCGGCAAGCTGCGGCGTGTCGGTGTCGGGCGGATAGGCCAGGGTCACGGAAATGTCGACCAGCGCCAGCTCCACCCGGAGCACCTCGGCAAGTCCGCGCAGGGCGAACTTCGACGGCGCGTAGGCGCCATAGCCGTAGATACCGAAGAAGGCGGCACCGGAGGAAACGAAGACCATCCTCCCGGTCCCCTTCGCGGCCATCTTGGGAGCAAGCTCGTGGGCCAGATTGAGCGCGCCGAAGTAGTTCGTGCGCATCTGGTCGACATGCTCGTGCAGCGGCTGCTCAAGAAAATGCCCGGGCTGGGCAATCCCGGCATTGAAGACCGCCCACGCCGGCACGCCGAGCCTGCGCACGAGCGAACGCAGCGCCTCTCGCGAGGCCGCCTCGTCACCGACGTCGGCCGACGCCCATTCGACGCGGGCCGCAGGCACCGCCAGCAGGATCTCGGCTGCCGTCTCGGCCAGCCGCACCTCGCCCCGCGCCATCAGCCCGAGGTCGAACCCCTTGCGGGCGAGAGTGAACGCAAGCGCCCGCCCGATGCCGCTGCTGCCGCCGGAGATGAAGGCGACAGGACGGTCGGCATCGCTGGCGTCCGCGTTCCCCATCGTCAGACGTCCGTTGCGTCGCCGGCGAAAGCGAGAAGACGGTTGTAACCTTCCGCATCCTCGATCTGCAGCGGCGGATGCTTGAACAGGAAGGCGCTTGCGTCCTCGATCGGACCGACCATGCCGCGGTCGCGGGCAATCGCCGCCGAACGGATGGCAATCAGCGCCATCGCCGCCGCATTGGGGCTGTCCTCGACCTCGAGACGCATCTCGACATGAGTGCGCACACCGCCGAAGAGGCGTCCCTCGAGACGCACATAGGCGACCTTGCGATCCTCGAGCCACGGCACGTAGTCGGACGGGCCGATGCGGATCTCGGTGTCGGAGAGACGCGCGTTCATCGCTGTCTGCACCGCCTCGGTCTTGGACTCGCGCTTCATCGCCAGCCTGTCCATGTCCATCATGTTCAGGAAGTCGGTGTTGCCGCCCACATTGAGCTGATAGGTGCGATCAACCTTGACGCCACGCATGTCGGCAAGCCGCGCCAGGGCGCGGTGGGTGATGGTCGCGCCGAACTGCGCCTTGAAGTCATCGCCCAGGATCGGCAGCTTCGCCTGGCGGAACTTCTCCGCCCACGCCTGGTCGGAAGCGATGAACACCGGAATGCCGTTGACGAAGGCGCATCCGGCCTCGAGAGCGCATTGGGCGTAGAAGTGCGATGCCTCGATGGAACCGACCGGCAGGAAGTTGATGACAACCTCGGCCTTGGCCTCCTTCAGGGCCGCAACGATGGCGTCCTTGCCGAGTGCCGGCTCGCTGGAGACAACGAAGCTGCGATCGGGCGCCTGGTTGCGCATGAAGGCGGAAACGCCATCGAGATCGGGGCCGCGCAGCACAGGCGCGCTCATGCCACCAAGATCCTTGTGGAAGATCTCCGTGCAGTTCGGCAGCGCCACGGCGGCCTCGCCGACCGTACGGCCGACCTTGCGCGCATCAACCTCGAAGGCAAGCACGATGTCCACGTCCTGCGGCCGGTAGCCGCCGAGAACCGGGAACGGCACGCCGATCGCCTCGTCCCCGAACGCGCGGCAATAGGCCACGCCCTGCACAAGCGAGCTGGCGCAATTGCCGGCTCCGACGATCGCTGTCCGGATCGTCCTGGCGGAAGTCGCTGTCATGATCAGTGTCTAGCCCCTACCCATGCCCATCGGCCTGGAAAGCGGCCTTCCGGGAACTGTCGTTGTTTCTGGCCGCGCGAGGGAATGTCCTTGCGGCTTTTGGCTGCGGTCGGGCGACCCGATCCGCGATGAGCGTTACTCGATCTCGATCCGTTCCACCAGCGGCTTGCCGGTTCCCACATCCTGCCCGACGACGACAACCCGGCTCACGCTCGGCATCAGGCCGCTTTCGTCGACGTCGACATAGGCATAGGTCGGCTTCATCTCGTAGCCGCCGGCGCGCAGCGTGAGCTGCGCCTTTCCCGGTTCGATGAGCCTGAGTGTCGCCATCCGCTCGGGATACGAGACGACGTAAAGGCTGAAGACGTTCGGATCTTCTGTTTGTCGTGCGCGCACGCCGAAAGCGAAACTGTCCTCGATCATCTTCAGCGGCAGTCTCTCGCCGGTCGTGTTGTAGCGCCGCCAGTAGGCCAACACCGGCTCGCGCGGATCGAGGCTGCCATCTGCGCGAAAGTTCGCCGCGTAGATGATCGTGTTCGAATTGGTGGAGCGCTGCAGATAGAAGAGCATACCCGGCTCTTCGGGAACCGGGAAATCGGGCCGAATGACGGGAGCCCGATCAACGGGCTCGACGACAGACGCCTGCGCCCGCTGGCTTGAGCGCGTCTCGATGCGCGTACCTTCCTGGGCATGTGCCGACATCGGCGCAAGCGTCGCTGCGACCGCAACCGCGAGAAGCGCGGCAACGACGGCCATTCGCTTGCGCCATGCGTTCGCATCGCGTCTTGTGCCGCAGGAGATTGCGCTCGCCGCCATGGTTGGAAAGTCCGTGATTGTCGTTCGGGAACCCGAGTGGCGACGGCCGGTCAGACGCCGGCGACCGCCGGCTGGGGCTGTGTGTCGGCTGCGACCGTCCCACCGATCACCGCCAGGACGATATCGATCGCCTTGTCCATTTCCGCCTCGGTGTGGTCGGCGGAGATGAAGAAACGAATCCTTGGTTGATCCTTGGGAACGCCGATCTGGACGATAGGAGGAGCATAGATACCAGCATCGAGCAACGCCTGCGACGCGACCATGGTCTGCATCGGATCGGCGAAGAGGACCGGAACCACGCCACGACCGATTGCCGGCCCCGTGTCGAGCCCGACGGCCCGCGCGCGGTCGCGGAAGTACTCGGAATTGTGGTGAAGGCGCTTGACCCTCTCCGGCTCGGCCACCAGCCGCTCAAGCGCGCCATGGGCGCTGCCCAGCGTCGCCGGCGACAGGCCGACGCTGTAGACGAAGCCCGGCAACGTGAAGCGCATCCAGTCGATCACGCTCGCCTCGGCGCAGATGAAACCGCCGGAGGACACGAAGGACTTGGACAGAGTTCCCACCGTCAGCTCGATGCGACGCGGATCGATGCCGAAATGCTCGCAAAGACCGCGCCCCGTCTCGCCGAGCACGCCGTAGGAATGCGCCTCGTCCACGAGAAGCCAGGCGTCATGCGTCTCCTTCAGTTCCACAAGGCGCGGAAGATCGGGAATGTCGCCATCCATCGAATAGAGGCCTTCGACGACCACCAGCACGTTCCGGTACTCGCCGCGATGCTCCTCGAGCAGTCGCTCCAGATCGTCGAAATCGTTGTGGGCGAAGACCTTGTGATCGTAGCGCCCGTTCTTGGCGCCAACGAAGATCGAATTGTGGGCCAGTTCGTCGATCAGGACGAGATCGCGCGGCCCCATCAGGAAGTTGATGAGCGAGACATTGACCAGATAGCCGCTGACCAGCGTCATCACGTCGCCGACGCCAAGGAACTCCGCCATATCGCGCTCGAACGAGCGATGCCCGGCGCGCTCGCCACCCACCAGGCGTGAGGCTCCGACGCCGCTGCCGAGGGTGTGCAGGCCTTCGACCGCACGCTCGACGACCGCGTCGTTGCGGCTCAAGCCAAGATAGTCGTAATGGGCAAAGCTGATGAAGGGGATGCCACTGCGCTCGCACTTTTCGCGGTGCTCGTCGACGGGCAGGAAGTAGGGATTGTGTCGTTCGATGATCGCCTTTCCAGCAAGGCGAAAGCGGCGTTCAGCAACCACTGCAAAGCTCGGCCGTTCAGGCTTCATTCGTTTTAATCTCCCAAAACCCGAGCGGCATTAATTCGCAATACAATCCCGTAAATATTGCCAATACAGAATTCATGCTGCGCAGCACGGCGCCGCCTCTCGCTTCCGCCCGCCAGAATCCATGACGCGACATGGTTTCCAGTTGCTCCTTCAAGGCAGGAAGCGTTTCCCAGAAAGCGTCGCCGACAGCCATGCGTCCTCAAACTGGCGGATTTCGCTAAATAGCCGAAAGGTCTGGTCGTGTCGAGTAAGCCGTCGAAGACCCTGCCCATCGGACAGCGCCAGAATGCGAAAACCCGACGTGCCCTGCCGGACGATAGCGCCGGCTATCCTTCTCCGCATCGGGATTTTTGCGGCAAACCTTGCGAAAGTAAGGCGCTCGGCGACCTTGAGCGTCACCGGATCAATTTCTGTTTCATCTCTGTCACAACAGCCCGGGCGCAATCCAGAAAACGCTCGATGACGATAGAATCTATCGCTCCAATGGTCCCCACGCGAAACGTTCCGACGTCGCGCATCTTGCCCGCGTAGATCGCAAAACCGCGCGCGCACAAGGCATCATAGAAAGTGGTGAAATCGAACCACGCCTCCCCCGGCTCGCGGAAGGAGACGATGACCGGAGCCTGGCGGGCGGGATCGAGGGCGGTCTCGAAGCCAAGCGCCGCCATGCCGTCGACGAGTGTCCGGCAGTTTCGCGAATAGCGCGCCAGCCGGGCCTCTGGTCCGCCTTCCTCGTCGAGCTCGTCCAGCGCCTCGGACAGCGCTGCAACGACATGGGTCGGCGGGGTGAAGCGCCACTGGCCGTCCGCCTCGATGCCCTGCGCTTGCGCCTCGAGGTCGAGAACAAGCGAGGGAGCAACCCCTTTGCGCGTGCCGAGATCGGCGCGCCGGCAGATCACGAAGGAGAGGCCGGGCACGCCCTGCAGGCACTTGTTGGAAGACGCGGCGACGGCGGCTATATCCATGCCGCTCATATCCACGGGCAACGCGCCGAAACCACTCATGCTGTCGAGAAGCAGCCGCCGGCCGGCCCGCGCCACAACCGCGGCGATCTCGGGCACCGGGTTCAGCAGCCCCGACGTGGTCTCGCAATGAACCGCGGCGACGGCGGCAAGCCCTGGGTCCAGCTCCAGCCGCCGCGCGATCTCGGCCGGATCATGGGTCTGGGTCTCCGCCACCTCATAGACCTCGACCTGACGCCCGATCCTGCGACAGATCTCGACGATGCGCCGCCCGTAGGCGCCGTTGGCGAGCACCAGAATGCGCTCGTCGGGGCGCGTCAGGCTGCCGAGCATCGCCTCCACGGCGAAGGTTCCACTCCCCTGCAGCGGGACGCAGACGCAGCTCTCGTCCGCGCCAGCGAGCGTGCGCAGGCGCTCGACGGTGCGTGTCGACAACGCAACGAAACCCGGATCGCGCGAGCCCCAGTCGCGCTGCATCGCAGCCTTGACGCGCGCGCTCGTCGTAAGCGGACCGGGCGTGAGAAGGATCGGCGCCTCGCTCATGCTCCTGCCTCGCCCGCCAGATAGGCGCGGAACCGCCGTGCGACATCGCGCGGCGCAACGCTCGGCCGCCCAAGGCCGGAGACCGTTTCCGGCGCGACCGTGACGTGCAGGAGCCGCGGGCCGGACTGGCGCAGCGCCTCGCCAAGCGCTTCAGCCGCCCCAGCGATGCCGCTTGCCCTGGCCGCGAAACGGTAGCCGCAGGCGGCCGCAATCGCCGCGAAATCGACATTCGCCGAAACCGTGGACTGCCCGCCGGTGGAAAGATGCCGGCCGTTGTCGAGCACGACGTGGGTAAGGTTCTCCGGCGCCTGGGCCCCGATGGTCGCCATGTTGCCAAGCTTCATCAAAGCCGCGCCATCGCCGTCGAGAACCACGATCTCGCGGTCCGTGTTGAGCGCCGCGCCAAGGCCTATGGCGCTCGCCCCGCCCATCGAGCCGACGCAGTAGAGATTGCGCGAATGATCCTCAAGCGTGAAAAGCTCCCGCCCGGTATGGCCGGTCGTGGCGATCACGCCCGCCCCTTTCGGCAGAAGTCCGCTCATCGCCCGCAGCACGTCGAAGCGCAGCGCCGGGGCCGCGTCCGTGTCGAAGTCCTGGACCCGCGGGCGCGGGGCGACTGCGACGGGTGGCTCGTCGAGTGGACCATCGGCGATGACGCCCTTCGGCAGGACGAAGGCGGCGGGCCGACCGCTCTCGCGCATGTGAGCGAGCGCCTCGCAAAGAGCTGGCGCAATTGCCTCCCGCCTCTCGGGGAAATCCGCCCGCCGCGCGCCGAGCAGGTCGACCAGCCCGCCGGTGATCTCGCCCATCAGCGTATGCTGCGGCTCGTCCTTGATGCCGGGCTGCCCGCGCCAGGTGACGATCACCAGTGTCGGGATCTCGAAGGGATGGTTGAGCGAGGTCAGCGGGTTGACTGCATTTCCGAGCCCGGAATTCTGGAACATGACCGCCGTCTCGCGCCCCGCCAGCCAGGCGCCGGCGGCAATCGCCACCGCCTCGCCTTCGCTGGTCGCACCGACATAGCGTGCTTCCCGGTCGGAGATGACCGCGTTCATCAGCGGGGTCAGGAAACTGCAGGGCACCCCGGTGAAGAAGTCGAGCCCCTGCCGCTTGGCTTCGGCGAGAAAATCCGTTGCCTCGATCATTGTCGCTGCCTCACACCTGATCGCGCGCCTGGGCGAGGTCCATCAGGTCGTTGACGTTGCGCCAGTAGCCGCGCACGTAGACAACCGCGATCCGCTCGCCGGCGCTCGCAAGCCGGGTCAGCACGGAGCCGACGTCGGCGGTGTCAAGGCTGCCCTCGGTCGCCATTTCGGCCAGCGCATTGCGCAGCTTGTCCGTTCCAGCCGCGCTGGCGCGCAGCAGACCGATCCATTCGCCGTGCCCCTGCGCGACGTCGCCGTCCGCAAGGAACCGCTGCAGCGTCGGCTCCACTCCGTCGATCTCCACCTCGTCGCCGTCCGGGTGCGAGGCAAGAACCGCGTCGCGTCCGTTGTCGCCCGCCCCCTTCGCGTCGACCAGCAGCACGATATCCTCGTCGCGTCCCTCCATCAGCGACAGGAAGAACGGCCGGTAGACGATGTCGCCGAAGGAGACGACGGCATCGCCCGCGACCCCATCCAGACCGATGGCCAGCGAGCGCGCCTCGCCGGTGGTCTCATAGGCGGCGTTTTCCAGCTTGACGATGCCGGGGGCCGCCACCGCATCGCCGCGATAGCCGACAACGACGCGAACATCGCCCACGCCATGCTGCGACAGCGCCTCGACCTGACGCCCGAGCAGCGACTTGCCACGGATGGGCACCATACATTTCGGCTGCTCAGCGGTCAGCTCGCCGAGCCGTGCTCCCCTGGTCGCCGCCAGGATCACCGCCGACGACGGCGAACCGGCCGAGAGATAGCGCTTCTCGGCCCGCTCCAGCTCCTCCGAGCCCGCGAGCGCGAAGACATCTCCGAGCACCGCGACCTCGTCCTCGACCTCGATCAGCGTCTCGTCGCGCTTCAAGGTGGCGCAGGTTTCGCGCATGGCCTTGATCGAGGCGCGCAGATTGTGGTTCGCCCAGATCACCATGGAGGCACCGGCCTCGCGGAAGCGATCGGTCGGCGTGCGGTAGTATTTCGTCGGAATGAGGATGACCGGCGCGCGGTTGTCCCACTGCCGGCAGAAATCGAGGATCTCGTCGGCCGTACTCTTCTTGGAGTGGATGACGATCGCGTCCGCCCCGGCCTCCGCATAGGCATGCGCGCGCTTCAGCGCCTCGTCGACGCCACGGCCCGCGATCAGCGCCTCGATGCGCGCCACCACCTGGAAGTCCGGGTGGGTCTGGGTGTCCTTGCCTGCCTTGATCTTTCCGCAGAACTCCTCGATGTCGGCGAGGGGCTGGTTCTCACCGAGGAACGAGTTGGTCTTCGGGAAGATCTTGTCCTCGATGCACACGCCGGCGATGTCGCGCTGGCAGAGCTTGCGCACGAAGCGGCGGAAATTGTTGAAGTTTCCGTACCCCGTGTCGCCGTCGACCAGGATCGGCAGGTCGGCCGCGTCGGACATGTATTCCAGCATGTCCAGCACCTGGCTGAAAGAGAGTTCGTTGTTGTCGCGCACCCCGAGGCTCGCCGACATCGACAACCCCGACGCCCAGATCCCCTCGAAACCGGCCTCCTCGACAATCTTCGCCGAAAGACCGCTGTGCGCCTCCATCAGGAAGGCGAGTTCCGGTCTGGCCAGCATGTCGCGCAGGCGAGTGAACTTGCTCGGGCGCGCGGCCCGCTCGTCGATGGATCCGTCGGAATGCAAGGTCGATCCTCTTGGTCGGCGCGTCGCCGCGACCGGGAATGAAAGCCGGCGGGAGCAAATTCTCCCGCCCGAAACGGAGCATATAGGTAGCGAAGACGGCTGCCGTTGGAAAGCGACGTTCGCCTGCCTGTCCCGCCTGTCAGGCGTTGACGTCGACCACGACCCGCCCGCGCACCGCACCCTTGAGGATCGCGGCGCCAAGCTCCGGCAGTTCGGCAAGCGTTGCCGGCCGGATCATGTCGGAAAGCTTGTCCATCGGCAGGTCCGTGGCGATGCGCGCCCACGCCCTCACACGGTCCTCATAGGGCCGCATGACGGAATCGATACCGAGCAGATTGACCCCACGCAGCAGGAAGGGAATGACGGTTGCCGGCAGACCGGCACCGCCGGCAAGCCCGACAGCCGCGACCGACCCGCCGTATTTCATCTGCCCGAGAACGCGCGCCAGCATCGCACCGCCCACAGCATCGACGCAGCCGGCCCAGTTCTCGCTCTCGAGCGGCCGCTTCACCGTTTCCGCGATGTCCTCACGTGCAACGATGCGCGACGCACCGAGCCCAGCAAGATATTCCGCCGCCTCCGGCCGACCGGTCACCGCGGCGACCTCATATCCCAGATGCGCCAGGATCGCCGTTGCGACCGAGCCGACGCCGCCGGCCGCCCCGGTGACAAGCACCGGTCCCTTCTGCGGCGTCACGCCATGATCCTCCAGCGCCATCACCGCAAGCATGGCGGTGAACCCGGCCGTTCCGACGGCCATGGCATCGCGGGCCGAAAGGCCCTGCGGAAGCGGCACCAGCCAGTCGGCCTTGACGCGTGCCATCTGCGCGTAGCCGCCCCACCACACCTCTCCGACACGCCAGCCGGTGAGCACCACCTTGTCGCCGGGCTTGTAGCGTGCGTCGTCAGAGGCCGTGACGGTGCCGGCGAAGTCGATGCCCGGCACATGCGGATAGGTGCGCACCAGCCCGCCACCGGCCCCCAGGCACAGCCCGTCCTTGTAGTTGAGCGTCGAATACTCGACCGCCACGGTGACGTCGCCTTCCGGCAATCTGCTCTCGTCGAGCGTCTCGACGCCCGCCGTCACCGCGCCAGCCTCGTCCTTGTTCACGATCAGTGCCTTGAAGCTCATTGCGGTCCTCTCCCGTGCTCCGCCGTATCGACGCCTTTGGTAGCAGAGCAGGGCTGCGAAAGAAAACCGGCTTGTTCACCCTGCTTGCGCCTGTCGAACGACCGCCAGGAATGGGGTCTATCCCGCAAGTCGTTGGACCCCTGCCCCGCGTGGCGCTATCACCGGTTCCGTCACTCGATGAAGGAGGCTTCCCGCCACCATGACCGGTCCCCTGTCGCATCTGCGCGTTCTCGATCTCTCCCGCGTCCTCGCCGGCCCCTGGTCGACACAGACGCTCGCCGACATGGGCGCGGAGGTGATCAAGATCGAGCGTCCCGGCACCGGCGACGATACGCGCGGCTGGGGGCCTCCCTTCGTGGAGGACGGTCCCGCCGCCGGCGAGAGCGCCTATTTCATGGCCGCCAACCGGGGCAAGAAGTCGGTCGCCGTCGACATCGCCAGCGACGAGGGGCGCGCCCTCATCATCGAGCTTGCCCGGAAGTCCGACATTCTCGTCGAGAACTACAAGGTCGGCGGCCTGAGGAAATACGGCCTCGACTACGACAGCCTTTCCAGGGCCAACCCAGGCCTGATCTATTGCTCGATCACCGGCTTCGGTCAGACCGGCCCCTATGCCGCACGCGCCGGCTACGACTTCATGATCCAGGGCATGGGCGGGCTCATGTCGGTGACCGGCGAGCGCGACGCGCTGCCCGGCGGCGGACCGCAGAAGGCCGGCGTGGCGCTTGCTGACGTTCTCACCGGCCTCAACGCCACCATCGCCATTCTCGGCGCGGTCGCCCACCGTGAGCGCACCGGCGAGGGCCAGCACCTCGATATCGCCCTGTTCGATGTTCAAGTCGCCTCCCTCGCAAACCAGGCGCTCAGCTATCTTGTCTCCGGCGCCTCACCCGTGCGCATGGGCAATGCCCATACCGCCATCGTGCCCTACGAGGCCTTTGCCAGCGCCGACGGCCACCTGATCCTCGCTGTCGGCAACGACGGCCAGTTCGTGCGCTTCTGTGAGGTGGCTGGCCGGCCGGACCTTCCCGCCGACCCGCGCTTCACGCTGAACCGCGACCGGGTGAAGCATCGCGAGATCCTCGTGCCGGTCATCGCCGACATCATCAAGACCCGCACCACCCGCGCATGGATCGAGGTTCTGGAGGCTGCCGCCGTCCCCTGCGGCCCGATCAACGCCATCGCGGAAGTGTTCGAGGAACCCCAGGCCAAGGCACGCGGGCTCCGGAACGAGTTGCCCCACGGCAGCGGTGGCACCGTGCCGGGCGTCGCAAGCCCGTTGCGGTTCTCGAAAACCCCGGTCAACGACAAGGTCGCGCCGCCGCTGTTGGGCGAGCACACCCGCGACGTGCTCACCCGCGTGCTCGAGATGGCGCCGGAGGAAGTCGAGGCGCTCGTCGCCAGTGGCGTGGTGGGAGACCGCAAGCCATGACCCATTTCAGCAACACCCGTCGGGGTCACCTTTGAAGACCCTGCGTCATATTTGATTTTGAGTATATTTTAGGCAAAATCTCGCTGCGCCGCACTCTTGTGCAAACGCATTGTGCGCGGCACGAAAACTTGCGCAAAGCGGAAAATTTCCGCCAATCCAGCCGGGAGCCTCGCGGATTCAACGCCCTAGCGCAAAATCCCCGCTCCGCGGAAAATTGGCACGCATCTTGATCTTCTCTGTCCGTCTGGTTCTCCGGGGGAGACTGACAGAGGGGAAAACAATGAAAATTCGTAACAGGACTTCCATTGCCGGCCTGGCTCTCGCCGCCTTCATGACTTCCACCGCCTTCACTGGCGCTTTTGCGCAAGACGACACGATCAAGGTCGGCATCCTGCACTCGCTGTCGGGCACCATGGCCATTTCGGAGACCACTCTGAAAGACGCGATGCTGATGCTCATCGAGGAGCAGAACAAGAAGGGCGGCCTGCTTGGCAAGAAGCTCGAGGCGGTCGTCGTCGACCCGGCCTCCGACTGGCCGCTGTTCGCCGAGAAGGCACGCGAGCTGATCGAGGTCGACAAGGTCTCCGCCGTCTTCGGCTGCTGGACCTCGGTGTCGCGCAAGTCGGTCCTGCCGGTCTTCGAGGAGCTGAATTCGCTGCTGTTTTACCCCGTCCAGTACGAGGGCGAGGAAAGCCAGCGCAACGTCTTCTACACCGGCGCCGCCCCCAACCAGCAGGCAATCCCGGCCGTCGACTACCTGATGAACGATGAGGGCGTCGAGCGCTGGGTTCTCGCCGGCACCGACTATGTCTACCCGCGCACCACCAACAAGATCCTCGAGGCCTATCTCAAGGCAAAGGGCGTGGCGGACGAGGACATCATGATCAACTACACGCCGTTCGGGCATTCCGACTGGCAGACGATCGTGTCCGACATCAAGGCCTTCGGCTCGGCCGGCAAGAAGACCGCCGTGGTCTCGACCATCAACGGCGATGCCAATGTCCCCTTCTACAAGGAGTTGGCCAACGCCGGCATCAAGGCCGAGGACATTCCGGTCGTCGCCTTCTCGGTCGGCGAAGAGGAACTGGCCGGCCTCGACACTGGCCCGCTCGTCGGCCATCTGGCCGCCTGGAACTACTTCCAGTCCGTCGAAACCGAGGCCAACGCGCAGTTCATCGACACCTGGAAGGCCTACATCGGCGACGACAAGCGCGTCACCAACGATCCGATGGAAGCTCACTTCATCGGCTTCAACATGTGGGTGAAGGCGGTCGAGAAGGCCGGCACCACCGACCCGGACGCAGTGATCGACGCCATCGTCGGCGTCTCGGTTCCCAACCTGACCGGCGGCTATTCGGCCATGATGCCGAACCACCACATCACCAAGCCGGTGCTGATCGGCGAGATCCAGGACAATGGCCAGTTCGAGACCGTATGGGAGACCCCCGGCCTCGTCGTCGGCGACGCCTGGTCCGATTATCTCGAAGGCTCCAAGGACCTGATCTCCGACTGGCGCAAGCCGCTGTCCTGCGGAAACTTCAACACGGCCACGGGCAAGTGCGGCGGATCGGGCAGCTAACCCGACCCCGCATCCAGGGGGGGAGGGAGGCGGGCGCAAGACCCGCCTCCTCCTTACCCCCTTCAGCCGCCTCCCGTCTTTTTCCGCCCGCGACAGGACCCGCCGTGACCGACATCACCGTGACAGGCCTTCCCGCAAAAGCTGCCCCCGCCTCGTGCCTTCCGGCCCCGCACCCGGCAGCCGGCCTCCGCCTCGGGCTTTTCTTCTGCCTCTTCGCCGGCCTGCTCGCGCTTGGCGCGCCGCGCGCTTGGGCGCAGGACACGAGCGCGCTTCGCCCGCTTGTCGACGCGCTTGGCAAAGGTTCCTTCGACGACACCCAGCGCCAGGTCTCGGCGCTCGCCGCCACCGGAGACCCGGCCGTCGTCCCCGCGCTCGAGGCCCTGTCCGACGGCGACCTCTACATCCGCAAATCCGATGGTCGCGCCGTCGTCGCCAAGCGTTCCGGCACATCCTACCGGCTCACGGACCCGCTGACCGGCGAGGATCTCGGCGAGGTATCGCGCGGCGCCGCCGACAAGATCCGCGTCAACAACCGCCTGCGCCGGACGATCCGCGCCGCGCTCGGCGGGCTTACCCTGAGAGCCGGGGATCCGGCCGTGCGCCTTTCAGCGGCAGATGCCATGTTCAAGGCGCAGGACGCCGAGGCGATCCCCGCGCTTGACGCCGCGCTGGCGGCGGAAACCTCCGAGACCGTCGCCAAGGCGATGCGCGAGGCCCGCGCTGCCGCTGTCCTTGCCTCGAACCTGCCGGAAAGCGACAAGCGCGCCGCTCTCGAAACGCTCGCCGAGCGCGGCGACCGTGATGCGCTGTCGCTGCTGACCGCGGTCGCCAACGGACCCGACGCAAGCCTGCAGGCGCCGGCGCAGGCCGCCATTGCCCGCGTGCAGAAGCTCCAGGCTGTCTGGGACGCGGCCCGCAACATCTGGTTCGGCATCTCTCTCGGCTCGGTGCTGCTGCTCGCCGCGATCGGCCTCGCCATTACCTTCGGCGTCATGGGCGTCATCAACATGGCGCATGGCGAGATGGTGATGCTCGGCGCCTACACCACATTCGTCGTTCAGGACCTGTTCCGGAGCTTGGCCCCCGGCTTCTTCGACTATTCGCTGCTTGTCGCGCTTCCGGCCGCGTTCCTCGTCGCCGCCCTCGTCGGCATCGCCATCGAACGCGGCATCATCCGTTTTCTCCACAACCGGCCGCTCGAAACCCTGCTTGCCACCTGGGGCGTGTCGCTGATCCTCCAGCAGGCGGTGCGCTCGATCTTCGGCCCCACCAATCAAGAGGTCGGCAACCCGAGCTTCATGTCGGGCGCCTTCGAGATCGGCCAGCTCACCATCACCTACAACCGCCTGTGGATCGTCGTCTTCTCGCTGGTGGTCTTCGCCGCGCTGCTCGTCGCGATGAAGTTCACCCGCTTCGGGCTCAACGTGCGCGCCGTCACCCAGAACCGGCGCATGGCCGCCTCGATGGGCATCCGCACGCCGCTGGTCGACGCGCTCACTTTCGGCCTCGGCTCCGGCATCGCCGGCATCGCCGGGGTGGCGCTGTCCCAGATCGACAACGTCTCGCCCAACCTTGGACAGTCCTACATTATCGACAGCTTCATGGTCGTCGTCTTCGGCGGCGTCGGCAATCTCTGGGGGACACTGCTTGGCGCCATGACGCTCGGCATCGCAAACAAGTTCCTGGAGCCCTTCGCCGGCGCGGTGCTGGCCAAGATCCTGGTTCTCGTCTTCATCATCCTGTTCATCCAGAAGCGCCCGCGCGGCCTGTTCGCGCAAAAGGGCCGGGCGGTGGAAGCATGAGCGCGAGCCCCTCGCCTCGCCGTCCGCCCCACCGCATCCGGAGCCCTCGCCCATGATCCTGCGCCATCTCTCAGGCGGCCTGACCGGCGGGCGCCTCGCGGCCCTTCTGGTCATTCTCGCGGCCGCCGTTCTCGTGCCGGTGCTCAACCTGGCGCTCCCCGCCGACCATCCGCTGCATGTGCCCACCTATGCCGTCACGCTGATGGGCAAATACCTGACCTACGCGCTTCTTGCCCTCGCGCTCGATCTGGTCTGGGGGTACTGCGGCATCCTCTCGCTCGGCCATGCCGCCTTCTTCGCCCTCGGCGGCTATGCCATGGGCATGTACCTGATGCGCCAGATCGGCACGCGCGGCGTTTACGGCGACCCGATCCTTCCCGACTTCATGGTGTTCCTCGATTGGAAGGAACTGCCCTGGTACTGGTACGGCTTCGACATGTTCCCCTTCGCCATGGTGATGGCGCTTGCCGTGCCGGGACTGCTTGCCTTCACCTTCGGCTGGTTCGCCTTCCGCTCGCGGGTGACCGGCGTCTATCTGTCGATCATCACCCAGGCGATGACCTATGCGCTGCTTCTGGCCTTCTTCCGCAATGACATGGGCTTTGGCGGCAACAACGGGCTGACCGACTTCAAGGACATCCTCGGCTTCGACGTCCAGTCCAGCGCCACCCGGGCCGGCCTGTTCGCGGCCTCCGCCCTGGCGCTCGCCGGCTGCCTGCTGCTCGCCGTGGCCATCACCAGCTCCAGACTGGGCAAGGTGCTGATCGCCGTGCGCGACGCGGAAAGCCGCGCCCGTTTCCTCGGCTACCGTGTCGAGCACTACAAGCTGTTCGTCTGGACGGTCTCGGCCATGATGGCGGGCCTCGCCGGCGCGCTCTACGTGCCGCAGGTCGGCATCATCAATCCGGGCGAGTTTGCCCCGGCGAATTCCATCGAGGCGGTGATCTGGGTCGCCGTCGGCGGGCGCGGCACGCTCATTGGCCCGATCCTCGGTGCCGTGCTCGTCAACTTCGCCAAGAGCTGGTTCACCGCCGCGCTCCCCGAGATCTGGCTTTTCGCGCTCGGCGCCCTTTTCGTCGCCGTCACCCTGTTCCTGCCAAAGGGCATCGTCGGCGTCGCCAGATCGCTCGCGGCGCGATTGCCGAAACGCGGCAGCGGAGATCCATCCGCCAGGAACCCCGACAACAGCGACGCGGCCAATTCCGCCGCGCCGCGCCACCAGGCGGCGGAGTGAGATCCATGTCCAAGGCGGAAACCCTCCTCTATCTCGACGGCGTCAGCGTTTCCTTCGACGGCTTCAAGGCGCTCAACAACCTTTCCTTCGTCATCGGCCGCAACGAGATGCGCGCCATCATCGGTCCCAACGGGGCGGGCAAGACCACGATGATGGACGTCATCACCGGCAAGACCCGACCCGACTCCGGCGACCTGCGCTTCGGCGACATGATCAACCTCACCCGCCATGACGAGGCGGAGATCGCCGGCTTCGGCATCGGTCGCAAGTTCCAGAAGCCAACCGTCTTCGAAAGCCACACGGTGGAAGACAATATCGGCCTGGCGCTGAAGGCGCCGCGCGGGCCCTTCGCCACCTTGTTCCACCGCACGAGTACCGAGGAACAGGCGCGCATCGACGCGCTGCTTGATCTGGTGCGGCTCACTGGCCGGCGCGACGACCTTGCCGGCGATCTCAGCCACGGCCAGAAGCAGTGGCTGGAGATCGGCATGCTGCTGGCGCAGGACCCGCAGCTGCTGCTCGTCGACGAGCCCGCCGCCGGCATGACCGACGCCGAGACGGCGGCAACCGCCGACCTTCTGCGCGACATCGCCAAGAGCCATTCGGTCGTCGTCGTCGAGCACGACATGACCTTCGTGCGGGCACTCGGGGTGAAGGTCACCGTCCTGCATGAGGGCTCGGTGCTCGCCGAAGGGTCGCTCGACCATGTTTCCGCCGACCAGAGGGTGATCGATGTCTATCTCGGCCGCTGACGACACCGCATTGGCGGGAGAGTTCCCATGCTGAGCGTTGAATCCATCGACCTGCACTACGGTGCGGCGCAAGCGTTGAAAAGCGTGGGCTTTTCCGCCGAGGTCGGCAAGGTGACCTGCGTGCTCGGGCGCAACGGCGTCGGCAAGACCTCGGCGCTGCGCGCCATCGCCGGCCAGCAGCCGGTCTCCGCCGGCGCCATCCGCTGGGATGGCGAGGACATTTCCCGCCTCTCCCCCTATCAGCGCGCCCGCAAGGGCATCGCCCTGGTGCCCCAGGGCCGCGACATCTTCCCGCTCCTGAGCGTCCGCGAGAACCTGGAGACCGGCTTCGCCGTCCTGCCGCGCGCCGAGCGCAAGGTGCCCGACACCGTCTTCGAGCTTTTCCCCGTGCTCAAGTCCATGCTGTCGCGCCGCGGCGGCGACCTGTCCGGCGGCCAGCAGCAGCAGCTCGCGATTGGCCGCGCCATCGTCATGCGTCCGCGCCTTCTCCTGCTGGACGAGCCGACGGAGGGCATCCAGCCCTCGATCATCAAGGACATCGGCCGGGCAATCTCGTTCCTGCGCGACACCGGTGAGATGGCCATCGTGCTGGTGGAACAGTATTTCGAGTTCGCCCGGGACCTGGCCGACCGCTTCGCCGTGATGGACCGCGGCGAGGTGGTGCTCGCCGGCAGCCGCAACGAATTGGATGAAACGGAGGTGCGCGCCCATCTCACCGTGTGAGACACGGCTGCGACACGGGCGGGCATGGCGCCCGCCCTCCTGCTTGGTCGTTCTTCAGCCGCGCCCGATATAGGGCATGTTGGTCGCCATCACGGTCATGAACTGCACGTTCGCCTCCGGCGGCAGGCTCGCCATGTGCAGCACCGCGTTGGCGACGTTGGAGACATGCATCACCGGCTCAGGCTTGATCGAACCGTCGGCCTGCGGCACGCCCTTCTGGATCGTCTCGGTCATTTCCGAGGCGGCGTTGCCGATATCGATCTGGCCGCAGGCGATGTTGAAGGGACGCCCGTCCAGCGAGATCGAGCGCGTCAGGCCGGTGACCGCGTGCTTGGAGGCCGTATAGGCCACGGAGCCGGGACGCGGCACATAGGCCGAGATCGAACCGTTGTTGATGATCCGCCCGCCCTGCGGCGACTGCTTGCGCATCATGTTGAAGGCGCCGCGCGCGATCAGGAACGATCCGTCGAGATTGACGCCCACCACCCGACGCCAGTCCTCATAGGAGAGATCGCCGATGGGCGTCGACAGCACGGCGGCGCCCGCATTGTTGAAGACCACGTCGAGCCTGCCGAAAGCATCCTCGATGGCGCCGAAGAGGTCGTCCACCGCAACAGGGTCTGTCACGTCGCAGGCGACCGCCAGGCCATTTGCAGCGTCAACGCCCGATTCCGCGATTGCCTGCTCCAGCAGCTCTCCCCGTCGGCCGACCAGCACGGTCCTGTAGCCGGCCTTCAGGAAGGCGATCGCCGTCGCCTTGCCGATACCTGCCGATGCACCCGTGATCAGGGCAACGTCGCCCGCTCCAGCCATTCTGCTTCCTCCCGTTGGCGACACCATCCCTCAGGTGCCTTTCGGGCCAGATTGGGCGAAGCGGGCGGGCAAATGCAAGTCGCCATCGACGGTTGGCGCGGATGCGCGCAGGCTTCCGCAGCGTCCGATCAGGCAAAATTGCGGGCAACAAGATAGCCGCAAAGCGCGGAAACGCCGGTCAGCGTCGCGCCCCAGGCGATGTCGACCACCGTCACCGAAATCGGCCAGTTGCGCAGGGTCGCGAGATTGGTCATGTCGTAGGTCGCATAGGCGAAGAAGCCGAAAAGCACGCCGTAGAGCAGCGCGTCGGTCCATTGGCCGGAGCGGAACGCCGGGGCGATCGCGAAGATGACGATGCCGGCCACATAGGCAAGATAGAACCCCGCGGCAACGCCGATCCTCACCTCGTCGGCCATCAGGTGAGCAAGCCTGTCACGATAAAAGCCGACCGCAACCCGCGTCAGCCACACAAAGTCCACCGCGAGGAAGACAAGGGATGTCGCGATGTAGGCGATGGCGTACTTCATGCTCTGTCTTTCTCTGGCCAGGGTGGGCGCGCCATGTCGCATTCCGGCGCAGCCTTCCTGACTTTAAACGAAGGGAATGCGCCAGCGGTTCACTTCTGCTGTCGCGGGTCCCGCCCCCTTTGCGCATGTGCCGGTGGATGAACGGGAAAGCCCCTTCACATCTTTTTGGAATTATTCTAATGTGGTCTCGACAGGCCCGGTCGGCACGGTGTCGCCTCGCCTATTCCGGGCTTCGAAGGCCCCCCGATGGACCTGTGCCCATCCAACAAGGAGTGTGTCATGAAAGGCAGTGAAAAAGTCATCGAGCGGCTGAACGAGGCCCTGTTTCTGGAGCTCGGCGCCGTCAACCAGTACTGGCTGCACTACCGCATGCTGGATGACTGGGGACTGACCAAGCTCGCCGCCAAGGAGCGTGCAGAATCCATCGAGGAGATGCAGCACGCCGACAAGCTGATCGCCCGCATCCTGTTCCTCGAGGGCCATCCGAACCTGCAGAAGGTTTCGCCGCTGCGCATCGGTCAGGATGTGGAAGAAGTGCTCAAGGCCGATCTCGCCGGCGAGTACGATGCGCGTGCCTCCTACTCCAAGTCCCGCGATATCTGCCACGCCGAGGGCGACTACGTCTCGATGAAGCTGTTCGAGGAGCTTCTGGCTGACGAGGAAGGCCATATCGACTTCCTCGAGACCCAGATCGATCTCCTCGGCAAGCTCGGCGTCGAGCGCTACTCGCTGCTCAATTCCGGCTCGGCCGACGAAGCCGAATAAGTTGCTGACCGCCGCGCCGCTTTTGGTGCGGCGGTCGCTCTTGCCATTGAAGGGCCGCAGTTGCACTCTCCCCTCGTCGCGACACCCGCGAAGGGAAGGAGACCCGATGACGCCCACCGATGCCGGCCTCCGCAAGGCCGCTCTGGCGCTCTGCGCCACATTCTTTTTCGCAAATCCCGCAAACGCCGAATGCCCCGACGACAGCGCGATCGACGCCTTCATGGCTGCGCGCGCGCAAGCCGCGCCGACGCCGGCGCCCGTCGCCGCCGGC
This sequence comes from Stappia sp., assembly GCF_048268045.1. Taxonomy (GTDB): domain Bacteria; phylum Pseudomonadota; class Alphaproteobacteria; order Rhizobiales; family Stappiaceae; genus Stappia. The sequence continues at coordinate 270,350 of NZ_JBLWWG010000006.1, read as the reverse complement.
GGGTCGATGGAAGATGCCCTCTGCGCCCAGGACAAGATCGTCCAGCGGCTGAGCAAGGATCTCGGCCCGGTCGCGGGATACAAGGCCGGGCTCACCTCGCCCAAGGCGCAGGAAGCCTTCGGCGTGAGCGAACCCGTCTTCGGCACGATGCTGCGCGACATGTTCCTGCAGGACGGCGCCACGGTCAGCGCCTCCGAGGCGGGCCGCCCGCTCTTCGAGGCTGACCTGATCGTCGAGATCGCCGACCCGGCCGTCAACGACGCGACCACACCGGAGGAGGTGCTCAGAACCATCTCCGGCGTGCGCCCCTTCATCGAGCTTCCCGCCCTGGTCGTCGCCAAGGAGAACAAGCTCGACGGCCCGGCGATCACCTCGATCAACGTCGGCGCGTGGAAGGGCGTGATGGGCAATGTCATCGCCATTCCGCAAGGCGACGTCGGCACCGAGATGATGGCGAACTTCAACGCGAAGCTCACCGACAGCGCCACCGGCGAGGTCCTGTCCGAGGCCCCCGGCAAGGCCGTGCTCGGCAACCCGCTCAACGCGGTCATCTGGGTCGCCGCCAAGCTCAAGGAACAGGGAAAGTCCCTGAAGCCGGGCGACTACGTCTCCGTCGGTTCCATTGGCCCGCTTCACCCGATGAAGCCCGGCATGAGCATCACCCTCACCTATGAGGGACTGCCCGGCGATCCGAAGATCGGCGCCACCTTCGAATGACAAAAAAGGGCGCGGCGGAAATTCCGCCACGCCCTTTTTGCTTTTTTTTGAAAATCAGCGCTTCTTCTTGTTGAAAGCCGCCGCGAGTGCCGCGGCCATCGCACCATCGCCACCAGGCGATGCGTCCTTCCCGCCGCGGTCGTTGCGCCGCCCGCCCGAGGATCCGCCGCCAGGCCGGCCGCCCTTTCCGGGGCCGCCCGCTCCGCCGCCCCGTCCGCCACCGCCGCCGTCGCGCCGCGCGTCTCTCTGACCGCCGGAGGAGCGCTCCGCCGCCTCCGCCCCGCCATCCTTGCGCATGGAGAGCGCGATGCGCTTGCGCGGCATGTCAACCTCGACAACGCGAACCCGAACGATGTCGCCAGCCTTCACCACCTCGGCCGGATCGCGCACGAAACGGTCGGCGATTTGCGAAACATGGACAAGTCCGTCCTGATGCACGCCGATATCGACGAAGGCACCGAAATTGGTGACATTCGTCACCGTTCCCTCCAGCGACATGCCGGGCCGCAGATCGGCCATGGTTTCCACGCCATCGGCAAGCTTCGCCGTCTTGAATTCCGGGCGCGGATCGCGGCCGGGTTTTTCCAGCTCGGCAATGATGTCGCGCACCGTCGGCAGACCGAAGGTCTCGTCGACGAAGCTTTCCGGATCGAGCGACTTCAGGAGGTTGCCGTTGCCCATCACGTCGCCGAGCGGCCGTCCGCACGCTTTCACGATGCGCGAGGCAACCGGATAGGCCTCCGGGTGAACGGATGAGGCATCGAGGGGGTTCTCGCCGCCTGGAATGCGCAGGAAGCCGGCGCATTGCTCGAAGGCCTTGGGGCCCAGACGGGCGACCTTCAGGAGATCCTTGCGGCTGCGATAGGCACCTTCCGCGTCCCGATGAGAGACAACCGCCTCCGCCAGCATCGAGGTCAGACCCGAGACACGCGCCAGCAACGGCGCCGAGGCGGTGTTGAGGTCGACGCCAACCGCGTTCACCGCATCCTCGACCACGGCGTCCAGCGCGCGCGCAAGCTTCGTCTGGTTGACGTCGTGCTGGTACTGGCCGACGCCGATGGACTTGGGCTCGATCTTGACGAGTTCGGCGAGCGGGTCCTGCAGCCGCCGGGCGATGGAGATCGCTCCGCGCAAGGACACGTCGACATCGGGGAATTCGCGCGCGGCCAACGCGCTGGCCGAATAGATCGACGCACCCGCCTCGTTCACCACCACCTTCACCGGACGCGCCGCCGGAGGAATGTCGCCGAGAAGATCGAGCACCAGCCGGTCCGTCTCCCGGCTCGCCGTGCCGTTGCCGATGGCAATCAGCGCCACCTTGTTGCGTGCGATCAGCGCCAGCAGTGCCGCCCGCGTGCCGGCGACGTCGTTGCGCGGCGGATAGGGATAGACGGTCGTCGTCTCGACCAGCTTGCCGGTCCCGTCGACAACCGCGACCTTGACGCCGGTGCGGATGCCCGGATCGAGCCCGAGAACGGCCTTGTGACCGGCTGGCGCGGCCAGCAACAGGTCCTTGAGGTTGCGCGCGAAGACGTGGATCGCCTCTTCCTCGGAGCGCTCACGCAGCATGTTCATCAGATCGAGTTCGAGATGCAGCGACAGCTTGACCCGCCACGCCCAGCGCGCGCATTCCACAAGCCACCTGTCGGCCGGACGCCCCTTGTCCTCGATGCCGGCGGCATGCATCACCATGCGCTCCACCGGCCGCACAGGGCCTGGGTCCTCCTCGTCGACGGCCAGCTCAAGCGCCAGCACGCCTTCGTTGCGCCCGCGCATCAGGGCAAGCGCCCGGTGGCTCGGCACGTCGGCCCATTTCTCGCGGTAATCAAAATAATCGGAGAACTTGGCGCCCGCCGTCTCCTGCCCCTCGACGACGCGCGACCGCACGACGCCGCCGCGCCTGAGGTGATCGCGCAGCCGGCCGACCAGCGCCGCATCCTCGGAGAAACGCTCCATCAGGATCTGGCGCGCGCCGTCGAGCGCCGCCTTCTCGTCGGCCACGCCCTTGTCAGCGTCGACGAAGCCCGCCGCTTCCTTCTGCGGATCGCGGGAAGGATCGGCCATCAACAGGTCGGCAAGCGGTTCGAGCCCCGCCTCGCGGGCGATCTGCGCCTTGGTCCGCCGCTTCTTCTTGAAGGGCAGATAGAGATCCTCGAGCTGCGCCTTGGTCTCGGCGGAGAGGATCTTGCCCGCCAGATCCGGATCGAGCTTTCCCTGCTCGTCGATCGACTTCGCAATGGCGACGCGGCGCTCCTCCAGCTCCCGCAGATAGGTAAGTCGCTCCTCGAGCGTGCGCAGCTGGGTGTCGTCGAGACCGCCCGTCACCTCCTTGCGGTAGCGGGCGACGAAGGGCACCGTGGCCCCGCCATCGAGCAGCTCCACCGTCGCCGACACCTGTTCAGGCCGGCAGGACAGCTCGCCGGCGATGCGCACGGCGATCCTCGCCGACACCTCAGCCGGCAGGGCCGATGCCTTTTTCGCCTGCGGCGCGGCGGCGGAAATCTCGGAAAGCAGCTCGGTGTTGTCGGTCATAGCATTGGCCTGTTGGGGACGCTTCGGCTTCGGTCTTAAGCCGGCCTGCGTCGCTCTTCCACTCCCCCGCACCCTTGCCCACAGACGGGTCCACAGATGCGGCGAGACGAAGGCGTCAGCGTACCACGGTGATGGAATGCGCCGCGCGGGTTACCGCCGTGTAGAGCCAGCGGTCGCGGAAATCCCGGAAGGCAAAGCTCTCGTCGAAGAGCACCACGTCATCCCACTGCGAGCCCTGCGACTTGTGGACAGTGAGCGCGTAGCCATAGTCGAACTCGTCGGAACGCCGGCGCATCGCGTAGGGAAGTTGCTCCGAACCCTCCTCGAAAAGCGCCGGAAGCACCTTTACCGCGACGCTCGACTTGCCACCCGCCTCGTCCTCGGGACGCACGTCGAAGCGGATCGTGTTGCCCCGCGACGGCCTGAGCCGTTCCACCGTCCACAGTCCGCCATTGAGCAGGCCCTTGGTCTTGTCGTTGCGCAGGCACACCAGCTTGTCGCCGACCGCCGGCATCGGCGTGGTGAAGCCCTTAAGCTCGCGGATACGGCCGTTGTAGAGCCGGCGCGTCCGGTTGGTTCCGACAAGCACCTGGTCGGCGGCAAGGATCGCCTGCGCATCGATATCCCGGCGCGAGATGATCCGGCTCTCGCCATAGGTGCCGTGGTCAAGAGTACCGCCCTCGCGAATGACCATCGACATGTGCACGATCGGATTGTCGCGCGCCTGCCGGTGCACCTCGGAGAGCATGATGTCGGGCTCGGCGTCGGTGAAGAAGCCACCGCCCTTGACCGGGGGAAGCTGGGCAGGATCGCCAAGCACCAGCACCGGCGTGCCGAAGGACAGGAGATCGCGGCCCAGATCCTCATCGACCATCGAGCATTCATCGATGACGATGAGCGAGGCCTTGGCCGCCACGCTCTCGCGGTTGAGGGAAAAGCTCAAAGCCCCCTCGTCCTCGTCCTTCGCCTCGTCCTTGCGCCCGCGCGGACGGTAGATCATGGCGTGGATCGTGGTCGCCCCGTCGCACCCCTTCTGGCGAAGAACATGCGCGGCCTTGCCGGTGAAGGCGCCAAAGGCGACGTCGCCGTCGATGCCTTCGGCGAGATGCCGGGCGAGCGTCGTCTTACCCGTCCCGGCAAAGCCGAAGAGGCGGAAGACCTGCTTGTCGCGCGATTTCAGCCAGCGCGCCGTCTCGGCGAGCGCCTGTTCCTGCTGCGGTGACCAGTCCATGAAGCGATTCCCGTTTCGTTCGCTTCCTGTCTACCCGCTTCGCCGCCGGTTTGGCACCCGCCTTTCGCGCCTCATGGGCGCGGATGCAGCTTCACGCCCGTGCCTGTTACCGAAAAGCCGGCCATATAGGGGTCGCGTTCGTCGAGCGTGATGGTCGACGTCCCCGTCTTCACCGCCCAGCCCTCGATGGTCGGCACGATCGCCGGAAGATCACCGACGCGCGTTTCCTCCTTCACCCCGCCCCGGAAGAGCGAGCCGATGACGCTTTCATGGACGAAGCTGTCGCCGACCTTGAGGCGCCCGCGCGCGTGAAGCTGGGCAAGGCGCGCGGATGTCCCCGTGCCGCAAGGGCTGCGGTCGATGGCCTTGTCGCCGTAGAAGACGGCGTTGCGCGCGTCGGCCCCCGCCTGCGTTGCCGGCCCGGTCCACTGGATGTGGGTGATGCCACGGATGCGCTCGTCCAGCGGGTGCACCATCTCGAAGGTCTCGTTGAGGACCTTGCGCAGCAAGGGACTGATCGCCACCAGCTTGTCGACCTCAATCGAACCGACACCGGGAAAATTCTTCTGCGGCTCGACGATTGCATAGAAGTTGCCGCCATAGGCGACGTCGAAGACAATCCGCCCGAGTTCCGGGCAGTCGATCTCGAGATCCCTTGCGGCAAGGAACGAGGGCACATTGGTGAGCTTCACCGACGTGACGAAGCCATCCTCCATCGCGTAGTCGGCGAGAACGAGGCCAGCCGGGGTCTCCAGCCGCGCCGTGCCCGGCGTCCTCGGCGCGAGCAGCCCCTCCTCGATGGCCATGGTCACCGTGCCTATGGTGCCGTGGCCGCACATCGGCAGGCAGCCCGAGGTCTCGATATAGAGCACGCCGATGTCGCAATCCTCGCGCGTCGGCGGATAGAGGATCGACCCGGACATCATGTCGTGGCCGCGCGGCTCGAACATCAGCCCGGTGCGGATCCAGTCGTAGCGGGACAGAAAATCGGCGCGCCGGGCAAGCATGCTGTCGCCCGACAGCAGTGGCCCGCCGCCGGCGACCAGTCGCACCGGGTTGCCGCAGGTGTGACCATCGATGCAGAAGAACGTATGACGCGCCATGTCGGGCACCTTGAATGCGGCCGCTCAGAACCGGCCAACGGAATAAGGGGAAAGATCGATCGCGGGCGCCCGCCCGGCGATCATGTCGGCAAGAATTTCGCCCGTCGTCGCCGCCTGCGTCAGCCCGTGATGGGCATGGCCGAAGGCATGGAAGACATGCGGAGAGGCAGAACTTCGGGAGATGACCGGCAGGCTGTCGGGAAGCGAGGGGCGAAACCCCATCCAGCGTGTCCCCTCCGCCGCATTGAGGCCCGGAACCACCTTGCGCGCCCGCGTCACCAGCGCGTCGACCCGCGCCCAGTTGGGCGGGGCGTCGAGGCCGGCGAACTCCACCGCGCCGCCGATCCTCAGGCCCGGAGCGAGGGGCGAGAGCACGAAGCCGTAGCCGGGGAGCATGATGAAGCGGCGGAACGAAACGCCCGGCTCCGGCACGGTGATGTTGTAGCCGCGCTCCGTGTCGAGCGGCACATCCTCGCCAAGCCCGCCCGCGAGCTTGCGCGACCATGCCCCGCAGGCGATCACAACCCTCTGCGCCTCAATCTCTTCGCCGCCGGCAAGCCGGATCCGCACGCCGCTCTCGGACGGGGCGAGGCTCTCGACGCTGCCGTCGACGAACCGGACACCGCGCGCGCGCAAATGCGCGGCGATGTCCTGACACAGAGCGAAAGGATCGTCGACATGGGACCAGCCGGGAATATAGGCGCCGCCGGCGACGGTCGGCCCCAGGTCCGGCTCCATCTCCCGGATCTGCGCGCCGGATAGCTCGCGCACCTCGATACCGTGGTCGCGCTGGAGCTGCCAGCCCGGACGCGCCCGCGCCACCTCGGCCGGCTTGTCGAAGACGTCGAGACAGCCGTGCGAACACAGTCTTCCGCCGGTGCCCGTTTCGGCCCAGAGCCGCTCCCAGGCGGGAAGCGCGGTGGCGTTGAGCGCAGCGATTGCCGAGACCGACCGACGCCAGGCGGAGGGGCGCGAGGCGGCGAGGAACCGCAGCATCCAGGGCAGGAACGCCGGCGCATAGGACGGGCGCAGCGACAACGGGCCGAGCGGGTCGAGCAACCAGCCCGGCGCCTTGCGCCAGATCCCGGGCGAGGCCAGCGGCGATACATCCGTCCAGGCGATGCCGGCGGCGTTGCCACGCGAGGTGGCCGCTCCCGGCTCTCCCCGGTCGATCAGCGTCACCTCATGGCCACGAGCAGCCAGGATCGCGGCGGCGGCAAGGCCGACGATCCCCGCACCCAGAATGTGAACCGATGGCACTGCGCTCATGTTTCCTCCCCGCGGGCGTCGCGTGCCCGATGGTCAGATCATCGGCAAAGCCGGGCGAACCGCAAGAGCCGCCTTGATGATATCGTCGACCCGCTTGCCCTCGGCACCGGCGAGCGGCAGCCGCGGCGCGCGGCAGCGGTCGTTCGACCCGAGCGCATGCACCTCCGCCCGCTTGATGTTCTGGACGAGGTTGGTGGAGACGTCGAGGTCGAGCAGCGGGCGGAACCAGCGGTAGATGTCGCGCGCCTCCTCGAGGCGACCGGCCTGTACCAGTTTCCAGATCGCGACCGTCTCCTTCGGGAAGGCGACGACGAGACCGGCGACCCAGCCCGTCGCGCCCATCAGCAGGCTCTCGAGCGCGAGATTGTCGACACCGGTGAAGACGTCGAAACGCGTGCCGAAGCGCGAGATCACCTCGCTCACCCGGCGAATGTCGTCGGTGGATTCCTTCATCGCGACGACAAGCGGCTCGCTGGCGAGCTCCTCGAACATGTCGAGTGTCACGTCGACGCCATAGGCGACCGGGTTGTTGTAGACCATCATCGGAAGACCGGCGGCCCGCGTCACCGTCAAAAGGTGCCCGAGGGTCTCCCGCGGCGCCGAGCGATAGGGCACGCCCGGCAGCACCATCAGCCCGTCGGCGCCTGCCTTGGCCGCCGCCTCCGCCGCCTTCGCGGCACGCCGGGTGGAGCTCTCGCACACGGTCATGATCACCGGTCGCTTGCCCGCGACCGATTTTGCGAGCGTCAGGATCTCGAGCTTTTCCTCCGGCTCCAGCGCCATCGCCTCGCCGAGCGAGCCGCAGACGATGAGACCGTCAACGCCGGCATCGATCTGCAGCGCGAAACAGCGCTCCATCTCGACCGCATCAAGCGTGTCGGCCTCGGTGAACTTGGTGGTAACCGCCGGAAAAATGCCCCGCCACATGGCCGATCGCTCCTTGCCCAGAGTTTGGCTTGAACCTGATATATCAGGTGTCGAGCGAAGAATTTCACGCAGCTTCCTTTATGTCAACAACTGATATATCAAGAGACGGGACGTATTCGGCAGACGTGCGGGGACAGGATGAGCGGCACCAACGGCAGCGACGAAGGCAGGCAGCGCGGCACGGCGGCGCGCAGTCTCGCGGAACGCAAGGCCACGAGCCGCGCCCCCGGTGCAAGCCGATCCCGCCAGGTGACGGGCCCCGGACTGGAACGCCTCGTCTCCGGGCGCGCACCGACGGAGGCGGTCCAGGAGGAGGAAAGCCGGGCGACCACTGCCTATCGGGCGCTCGAAGAACGCATCGTGACACTCGACCTCGCGCCGGGAACCGCGATCACCGAGAACAGGCTCGCCGCCGCGCTCGACATGGGCCGCACCCCCGTGCGCGAGGCGATCCAACGGCTCGCCTGGGAAGGTCTCGTCACCATCCGCCCCCGTCTGGGCATTCTGGTCAGCGAGATAAGCCCGGGCGATTTCGCCCGCGTCCTCGATGCCCGCCACGCGATAGAAGTCCTTCTCGCCGGCTCCGCCGCCCGTCTGGCCAGCCGTCCGCAGCGCGACCGGCTGGCGGAGTGTGCGGTCGCCATGCGCGATGCGGCCGCCTGCAAGGACATTTCCGAGTTCCTGCGCCAGGACAAGATCTTCGACGAGATCGTCGCCATTGCCGCCTGCAACCCCTTTGCCGCGCGCGTCGTCGCGCCGCTGCAAACCCACTCGCGCCGCTTCTGGTACCGGTATTTCGGCGAGGCGGACCTCAACTCCGCCGCCTGGCACCATATGGAGGTGATGCAGGCGATTGCCGCCGGCGACGTCGACGCGGCGCGCGCCCGGGCCCACGACCTGCTCCACAACCTGCGCCGCCAGGCCGAAACGCTCACCGGCCCGGGAAGCTGACCGCCGCGCCGGCATTCCTGTTGGCGCGCGCCCGCACGACCGCAATGCCCGACATGGCGGCGAGCGACAGACATCCGGCCGCAAACGCCAGCACAAGTCCCATCCCCGAACCACCCACATCGACCGCCGCCCCCAGCGCGAACGGCGCCGCCGCCCCCACGATCAGCGCCGGCCGGGCGATCAGGCCAAGCCGCAACGCGTAGCCCTCCGCCCCGAAGAGGGCGAGCGGCAGCGTGCCGCGCACGATGGTGACAAGTCCGTTCGCCCCACCGTAGATCACCGCGAAGACAGCGGCCGAAAGCGGCGTCACCCCTCCCACCAGCAACACGAGAAAGGCCGCCGGCAGCATGGCCGCCGACACGATGCCCACCCCCAGCGGCGAAATGCGACGCGCAAAGACGAACTCCACCACCCGTGCCGCAACCTGGGACGGACCGATCAGCGTGCCGACAGCAACCGCGACCGCCGCCGACAGGCCCAGATCCTCGAAGAGCGCCAGCAGATGCGCCGACAGGCCGATGAACAGAAACGCGTTGGCGGCGATCGCCAAACTGACCAGCACGAATGCGGCACGTCTGTATCGCTCATCGACGATCATCGGTGCCAACTCGGCCGCCTGCCCGCTTTGGGCAGTGTCAGCGTCCCTGTCCGGGGACTCGCCAAGGCCGCTTCCCCGCCTTGGCAACAGCAGATGCGCCGGAAAGGCGATGGCAAGCGTTGCAAGGGAAAACGCCAGATAAGCGCCACGCCAGCCGTGGCTTTCGATCAGCCAGTGGGTCGCCGGCCAGGCAAGCGTCGAAGCGAAGCCGGCGATGAGCGTCAGCGCGGTTATGCGCGAGCGCGCCCGCCTGCCATAGATCCCGCCCAGCGTCGCGAAAGCGGGATCGTAGAGCGTCATCGCCATGGCGACGCCGAGAACCGCCCAGACGCAATAATAGGAAACAAGACCGCCGACGCCGGACAGCGCGGCAAGGCCGACTGCCGCCAGCAGCGACCCGCTCGCCATGACCCGCCGCCCGCCATGCGCCCCGACAGCGGCACCCACGGCCGGCGAGGCAAGCCCGGCCACGACAAGCCCCAGCGAAAAGCCGCCGAGGCCGGTCGCACGAGACCAGCCGAACTCATCGGAGATCCGTGGCGCCGTCAGCGCAACCGCATAGAACAGGCTGCCGTAGCCAACGATCTGGCTGACCCCGAGAAGAGGCACGGCGCTCCAGAGCGGAAGTCTTGCCATCGCCTCGTCCGGTGCCGGATCAGGCAGCCCCGCGCGCGGCGAGCCGCGCCCGGATGCTCGCGACATCGGCCCTGGGCGTCGCCGCGAAAAGCGTCTTCGTGTAGCTGTGCTTGGGGTCCCCGAAAACCTCGTCGCGCGTGCCGTATTCCACCGCTTCGCCAAAGTACATCACCATCACCATGTCGGCGATGTAGCGTACCACCGACAGGTCGTGACTGATGAAGACATAGGTGAGGCCGAACTCATCCTGGAGATCGGCAAGCAGATTGAGGATCTGCGCCTGCACGGAGAGATCAAGCGCGGAAACCGGTTCGTCGAGCACCAGCAGCTTGGGCTTCAGCATGATCGCCCGCGCGATGGCGACGCGCTGCCGCTGGCCGCCGGAAAACATATGCGGGTAACGGCCGTAATGCTCCGGCTTGAGCCCGACCTTCTCCAGCATCGCCAGCGCCGCGTCGCGCCGTTCGGCCGCGCTCATCGACGTGTTGAGCAACAGCGGCTCCTCGAGGACCGCACCGATCTTCTGGCGCGGATTGAGCGAGCCATAGGGATTCTGGAACACGATCTGAACGGCCTGACGCATCTCTCGCCCCACGCGGTGGCGGGAGATGTCGATCATCTTGCCGTCGATCTCGATCGTGCCGGAGGTCGGCTGATCGATCATCGTCAGCATCCGGGCAAGCGTCGACTTGCCGCACCCGGATTCGCCCACCACCGCCAGCGTCGATCCGCGCTCCACGTCGAAGCTGACGCCCTTGACCGCATGCAACAGGCTCGGCTTTCCGAACATGCCGCCGCTGACCACATAGTCGCGCTTGAGGTCGCGCACCTTGAGGATGGGGGCACTCATCGGCGGGCCTCCATGTCAGCGGAAAAGGTCTCGGCGAAGTCGGCCACCGTCGGCAGCCGGTCCCCCTTGGCGTTCTCCGGCAGAGCCGAAAGCAGCGCCTTGGTATAGGGATGCGTCGGCGTCTCGAAGAGGCTCAGCACGTCGGCTTCCTCCATCTGCTTGCCCTGATATTGCACCACCACCCGGTCGGCGGTCTCGGCAACGACACCCATGTCGTGGGTGATCATGATCATCCCCATGTCGTGGTCGCGCTGGAGATCGCCAAGCAGGTCGAGGATCTGCTTCTGGATGGTCACATCCAGCGCCGTGGTCGGCTCGTCGGCGATCAGAAGCTTGGGTTGGCAGGCGGTGGCGATGGCGATCATCACACGCTGGCACTGACCGCCCGACATCTGGTGCGGGAAGGCATCGAGCCGGCTTGCCGGATCGGGAATGCCCACCGCGTTCAGCAGCTCCACCATCCGGTCGCGCCGTTGCCGGCGGTTCATGTCCGTGTGCGTCTTCAGCACCTCGTCGAGCTGGAAGCCGACCGTGAAGCACGGGTTGAGGCTGGCGACCGGCTCCTGAAAGATCATCGAGATGTCCTTGCCGATGATCTGCCGCCTGGCATGGACCGAAAGCGTTCTGAGGTCCGTGCCCTCGAATGCCATCATGTCGGCCGTGACGGTCGCCGTGTCCGGCAGCAACCCCATCACCGCGAGCATGGCGACCGACTTGCCGGAGCCGGATTCCCCGACGATGGCGAGCACCTCACCCTTTTCAACCGTGTAGTCGACCCCGTCCAGCGCCCGGAAGGGCCCGGCCGCGGTGTCGAACTCGACGCTGAGGTTGCGGATTTCGAGAAGAGGCATCGTCTCAGCTCCGCTTCAGCTTGGGATCGAGGGCGTCTCGCAGCCCGTCGCCGACCAGGTTGATCGCCAGCACCGTGATCAGGATCGCGAGACCCGGGAAGGTCACAACCCACCAGGCGCGCAGGATGAACTCGCGCGCCTCGGCCAGCATCGTGCCCCATTCCGGCGTCGGCGGCTGCGCGCCCATGCCCAGGAAGCCCAGCGCCGCCGCGTCGAGGATCGCGTTGGAGAAGGACAGCGTGCCTTGCACGATCAGCGGCGCCAGACAGTTCGGCAGGATCGTCTTGAACATCAGCCGCAGGTGGCCGGCGCCTGAAAGCCGGGCCGCGGCCACATAGTCGCGGGTTCGCTCGCTCAGCACCGCCGCACGCGTCAGCCGCACGAAATGCGGCTGCAGCACGACGGCGATGGCGATCATCGCGTTGACCAGACCGGGACCCAGCACCGCGACCAGCACAAGCGCCAGCAGCAGAGATGGAAACGCCAGGATGACGTCCATCACACGCATGATGACCGTATCGACCCAGCCGCGAAAATAGCCCGCGACCAGACCCAGGACGATGCCGCCGGTCAGCGCGATGACAACGACGACAACGCCGATGAAGAGCGAGAAACGCGCACCGAAGATCAGCCGCGAGAGCATGTCGCGGCCAACAGCGTCCGTTCCCAGCAGGAAAGCGGCCCGGCCGCCCTCCGCCCAGAAGGGCGGCACGAGCAGCGCGTCACGATATTGCAGGTCCGGATCGTGCGGCGCAACCAGCGGCGCGGCAAGCGCCACGACAACCAGCAGCACAAAGATCGCCAGGCCGATCACCGCGCCTCGGCTCTGGGAAAAATAGAACCAGAACTCCACCAGCATCTGCCGTGTGGCGTTGCGGCTTTCGGCTTCGATGGAAACGGGTTTCGAGGTTTCTGTCATTGCTCTGTCCCGTCTCAGGTATGTCGAATGCGCGGATTGACGAGACCGTAAAGCAGGTCGACCGTCAGGTTCACGAGCATCACGATGGCGGCGATCATCAGCAGGCCGCCCTGCACGACCGGATAGTCACGCCGCGAGATGCTGTCGACCATCCACTTGCCGATGCCGGGCCAGGAGAAGATCGTCTCCGTCAGGATGGCGCCGGCGAGCAGCACGCCGACCTGCAGCCCGATGGTGGTGATCACCGGGATCAGTGCGTTTCTGAGCGCGTGCAGACCGATGACCCTGAGCGGAGCCAGTCCCTTGGCGCGCGCGGTGCGCACATAATCCTCACCCAGCACCTCGAGCATGGCCGAGCGCGTCTGGCGGGCGATCACCGCCAGCGGGATCGTGGCCAGGACGATGGAGGGCAGCACCAGGTGGCTCGCCGCCGACTGGAACGCACCCTTCTGCCCCGAAAGCAGGCTGTCGATCAGCATGAAGCCGGTCGGCTGCGGAAAGAAGTAGAGCAGCGATATGCGTCCCGACACCGGCGTCCATTGCAGGATGCCGGAAAACAGGATGATCAGCAGCAGGCCCCACCAGAAGATCGGCATCGAATAGCCGACGAGCGCCACGCCCATCACCGTCTGGTCTACGACCTTGCCGCGTTTCACCGCCGCGAGGATGCCGATCGGAATGCCGACCACAATGGCGATGATGATGGCGCAGAGGCCAAGCTCGGCGGTGGCCGGAAACAATGTCAGGAATTCGGTGACCACCGGTTTCTTGGTCACGATGGACGTGCCGAGGTCGCCGGAAAGAATGCCGCCGAGATAGTCCAGATACTGCTCCCATATCGGGCGGGAGAAGCCGAACTGCTCCATCAGTTTCTGGTAGCGCTCGGGAGAAAGCCCCCGCTCGCCCGCCATCAGCAGAACAGGATCACCGGGCAGCAGACGAATGAAACCGAAAGCCACCAACGACACACCGAGAAAGGTGGGCACGAGCAGCAGGAGCCGGCTGAGGAAAAAGCGGATCATGGGATACCGTCCATGCGCCCGCACCGGCCGCAAGGGGCCGGTGCGGGGTGTCGGGCCCGCCGGTCGGACACGTCTGCCTGGAAGATCTCCTGGCCGTGCCGCCGGCGGCTCCTCTTCGGGACCGCGGAATTACTCCGCGATGTCGACGCCGTCGAACCAGTGGCCGCCGAGCGGGTCCATGACGTAGCCCTCGACCTTCGCCGACATCGGCATGAAGACGACCGAATGGGCAATGGTCGCCCACGGGGCCTGCGCCTTGAAGACGGTCTGCGCCTCCTCGTAGAGCGCCGTGCGCTCCGCCTTGCTGGAGACGACCTTGGCCTTCTGGATCAGATCCTCGAACGGCTGGTAGCACCACTGCGCACGGTTGGAACCGCCGACGCCGTCACACCCCAGAAGCACGGCGAGGAAGTTGTCGGGATCACCGTTATCGCCGGTCCAGCCGAGCAGCACGGCACCGTCGCGGTCGGCTTCCTTGGAGCGGGCCAGATACTCGCCCCACTCGTAGGAGACGATCTCCGCCTCGACGCCAACCTTGGCGTAATCGGCCTGGATGACCTCCGCCATGCGGCGCGCGTTCGGGTTGTACGGGCGCTGGACCGGCATCGCCCAAAGCTTCATCTTGAGGTCGGTGACGCCCTCTTCCTCAAGCATCTTCTTCGCAGCTTCCGGATCGTACGGGTCGTCCTTGACGGCATTGTTGTAGGACCACATCGTCGGCGGGATCGGGTTCTTCGCCGCCTGGCCGGAGCCCTGGAACACCGCGTCGAGAATGGCCTGCTTGTTCATGGCCATGTTCAGCGCCTTGCGGACCTTCGGATTGTCGAAGGGCGCCTGCTTGGTGTTATAGGCCAGATAGCCGACGTTGAGGCCCTGCTGCTCCATGAGCTTCAGGTCGTTCTGGGCACGGATATCGTCCAGATCGGCCGGGGCCGGATACGGCATGACATGGCATTCGCCCGCCTTCAGCTTCTGAAGGCGTACGGCCGCGTCGGTCGTGATGGCGAAGACGAGGTCATCGATCGGCTGCTTGCCGCCCCAGTAGTCGGGATGCGCCTTGTAGCGGATCACCGCGTCCTTCTGGTAGCCGACGAAGGCGAAGGGACCGGTGCCGAGCGGCTCCTGGTTCATCATCTCCTTGCGGCCGTCGGCGGCGAGCTTGTCGGCGTATTCAGCGGACAAAATCGAGGCGAAGTCCATGGCCAGATTGGCCACCATCGGCGCCTCGGGGCGCGTGAGCACGAACTTCACCGTGTGGTCGTCGACCTTGACGATCTCCTTGATGAGATCGGGCATCGACATGCTGTCGAAATACTCCCAGGCCGCACCGGATGTGTACTGGTGCCAGGGATGCTCCTTGTCGAGCTGGCGCCCGAAGGAGAACAGCACGTCGTCCGCGTTGAAATCGCGCGTCGGCGTGAAGAAGGACGTGGTCTGGAACTTGACGCCCTTGCGCAGGTGGAAGGTGTATTCCTTGCCGTCCTCGGAGATGTCCCAGCTCTCGGCGAGCCCGGGGATGACCTCGGTGGTGCCGCGCTTGAACTCTACCAAGCGGTTGTAGACCGGCTTGGACGACGCGTCGAACGTAGTGCCTGCGGTGTAAAGCGCGGAATCGAAGCCTTCCGGCGACCCTTCCGAGCAGTAGACCAGCGTCTTGGCCGAAGCTGCGGACGCCATCAGGACCGCAAGACTGGCGCCCATGAGCGCCGTTTTCATGGTGCGGCGAACAAACATGCAAACTCTCCCCTGAATGATCTCGGCCCGCCATTTTCGTTTTCCCGCTTCACTGAGATGGGGAAGCGGATTCCTGGCTCTTGGGCCTTGGCCGAAGATTAGTCGCTGTCGAACCCACTCACAACCGGTGCGATATTTCTTCTTTTGGAAATTATAGCGAAATTTTTCCAGAATTCCGCCGGCGACGCAACGCGACCCAGGCACCCGCCGCCGCCGTCAGGCCACGCGAAACGGGCGCGCCATTCCTGGCGCGCCCGTTCCTGAAATGACCTGCATTTCCCGCTTCGCCGGGCTGGATCAGAGCTCGTCCTCGCTGGGAATGTCGCGATCCTTCTTGGACCTGCTGCTGGCCGGCTTCGCCTCGATGAGAACGTCGTCGCCCGGCAGCGACGGGGTATCGGCGGCGCGCTCGCCGCCTTCCGCCGACGGGCTCGACACATGATAGGTGACCTGCGGGAACGGGATCTCGATGCCGCGTTCGTCGAAGACCGCCTTGAGATACTCGTTGTAGGCGCGCCCGGTGGCCCACTGCGAGCCCGGCAGGGTCTTGATTCGGGCCCGCACGGTGATCGCGCTGTCGCCGAACGTGGTGACGCCATGCATCTCCAGCGGATCGAGGATGTCGCGCCCGGCCTCGCTTTCCTTGAGCCGGTCGAAGGCGACATGCATCGCCATCTTCACATCGGTGATGTCGCTGTCGTAGGCGACCCCGATGGCGGCGACGTGATAGCCGTAGCCGCGCATGAAGTTGGCCACCCGGTCGACGGTCGAGAACGGGATCATGTGCGCCGCGCCATCGAGGTCGCGCAGCCGCACCGAACGGATCGTCAGCTTCTCCACGGTGCCCGTGACACCGCCCAGGGTGACGACATCGCCCTCGTTCATGGCGTTCTCGAACTGGATGAACGCACCCGTGATGATATCCTGAACCAGCTTCTGGGAGCCGAAGGAGATCGCCAGACCGAAGACACCGGCACCGGCGATCAGCGGCCCGATGTTGACCCCGAGCTCGGACAGAGCCAACAGCGCGATCATCACCAGCAGCAGGATCGTGAAGGCATTGCGGAAAAGCCCGAAGAGCGTCTTCTCCCGCGAGGTCGGCAGGCGGCCGCGCGGATTGAGCCGCAGGTCGACCCAGGACATGATGCCGAGCCAGATGAGGAAGCCGATGAAGGCGACAATGAGCGCCGAAACGAGCCGACCGACCCAGTCCTGCCCGTCGGAGGAGCCGAACCAGCTCATCACATCGACAGCCGCCCATGCCTGCAGGATGCCGAGCAACACGCAGACGAACACCAGGAACCGCACGATGGACAGCACGCGCGGCACGAAGGCGTTGAGACGCCTCTCGAGCAACGGCAGGCGCTGGTGGACGTTCTCAGGCAGATGCACGCCGTCGGTGATCGCCCGCGTCAGCATCAGCGACACCAGCGTGCCAATCATCACCGAGAGAACCGAGAAGGCCGTGGCTTTCACCATGAAGGCGGTGGCGTCGAACGGGCGCGACAGCCACACCGAAAGCAGCAGCAGCACGTAGAAGATCGCCACCGCGTGCCAGATCCGGCCCATCACCTCGATCAGGCCGCTCGCCAGCACATTGCTCTGCCGCCCGGCATAGTCGAGGATGCGGTCGCGGGTGGCGACGCGGTTGCGCAGAACCGCGAAGATCGCAATCAGAACCGCCGCCAGAACGATCATCATCCGCACGGAATCGGCGAGCAGGAACGAGATGTTGCGGGAAATCACCGGCACCGCCACCATGACGCCGTAGCCGAGCAGGTTGTAGATGATGAACAACCAGAAGCGCCAGTAGTAGGCCTGCTCGTCATCGAGCGGCACCAGGCGCAAGGAACTGAACTTGGGGCTGAGCGCGAAGCGGGTCGCGATCTTGGCCACCTGAACGAAGAAGAAGGCGTTCAGGATCAGGGATTCGAACAGCTCCACCTCGCCATGAGTCGAGCCGGTCGCCATGGCAACCCCGTAGCCCGCGCCGATGGCGATGCCGACCACGACGAACTCGCTGACGCCGCGCAGCAGCAGCAGCAACGCGCGCTTGAGCACGGTGATCCCCTCGCCGTCGCCGATAAGGCGCCGAAACAGCATGTCGGATGCCTGCCGCAGCAGCCACACGATGACCATGAGCGAACCCGCGATCAGCGCGATCTGGATCACGATCTCCTGGATGCGGTCCCAATTCGCCCGGCTGCTGTAGGAAAGCGCCGTCGGCAACGTCGTGAAGGCGCGCAGGATCTGTTCGGCATATCCGCGCCCCTCGTTGATCATTTTTTGCGTGAGCTCGGCGATCCGCAGCGCGATCGTCGCATCGCGCGCCGGCTCCTGGTCACCGGAGGCCCCCTCCGCCGCCGGTTCGCTCTGGGCGACCCCGCCTGGGGCAACGGCCTGACCATCGCTCGCCGGAGCTGGGGCAGCGCCCGGTGCGCCGCTCGGCTTCCCGCCCAGATACTCGATCAGCGCATTGCGCGCGCCCGGATCCTGCAACAGCTGCAACAGCGCCGCCGCCTGGGCTTGTGAGGGCGCGACACCGGAGGCTGCCGGCTGCGAGGCCGCATCCGTGCTGTCCGTGCCCGCGGTCTGGGCCCCGGCCGGGATCGGCAACTGGACGACCGACAGGCCGAGGACGAAGAGGACAAGCGCAAGCCAACCGGGGAACCGCATATGAACTCCTGAGCGACGGAACTGAAATGGACGTCGCGGGCGACTGGGGCCGCCCGCGATCCGGTCCGCTCTTTTACGTACCCGAATGAGCCTTGCCGTCAACCAGGCGCGGCCCACCGTCATTGCCGCCAAGTCCCTCGGGAAGCATCTCCTCGAGGAAGTTCTGGTAGGCGACGGGACGCAGGAACCGGTCGATGGCGCGGGAACCGACCGAGGTCGAGCGCACGTCGGTGGACGCGGGATAGGGGCCACCGTGCATCATCGCGTGAGATACCTCGACGCCGGTGGAAAAGCCGTTGCGAAGCAGACGGCCCGCCTTGCGTTCGAGAACCGGCACCAACGCACGCGCCGCGTCGAGATCACCATCTTCCATCAGCACGGTCGCGGTAAGCTGACCCTCCAGCCCGCGGGCGACGTCGGCCATCTCGCCGGTATCCTTGCAGCGAACGACGACGGCGGCCGGGCCGAACATCTCCTCGTGCAGCGAGCTGTCGGAGAGCCAGGTCTCGGCGCTCACCTCGAACACCGCCGGCAGCACCGCGCTGCCCCCGGCTTCCTCGCCGATGCGGCGGCCGGTGACGCCGGAGGCCTTGGTAAGCCGACCCACGGAAGCCCGATAAGCCTTGGCAATGCCACCGGTCAACATCGACTGGGCGGACACGCCGGTCAGCGCCTCGTCGGCGGCCTGGAGAAAGTCGGAAAGCCCCGCGCCCTCGAGCGCCACGACGACGCCCGGATTGGTGCAGAACTGGCCGACGCCCATGGTCAGCGACTGGGCCCAGCCGGCGCCGAGTTCGGCACCGCGCGCGCCGAGCGCGCCGGGAAGCGCGAAGACCGGATTGACGCTACCGAGCTCACCATAGAAGGGGATGGGCTGCGGCCGCGAGACGGCCATGTCGAAGAGCGCCCGTCCGCCGCGCAGCGATCCGGTGAAGCCAACGGCCTGGATGAGCGGATGGCGCACGAGCTCGCCACCGGCCTCATGGCCGGAGCCCTGCACCAGATTGAAGACGCCTGCCGGCATCCCACACGCCTCGATGGCGACCAGGATCGCCTGGGCGACGATCTCGCTGGTTCCCGGATGGGCAGGATGCCCCTTCACCACGACCGGACAGCCGGCGGCCAGCGCCGAGGCCGTGTCGCCGCCGGCGGTGGAGAAGGCGAGCGGAAAGTTGGATGCGCCGAAGACGGCGACGGGGCCAAGCGGTCGCAGGATGGAGCGGATCTCCGGGCGCGGCGCTGGCTTGCGGTCGGGCTGGGCGGTATCGACACGCGCGTCGAAGCAGATGCCGGCCTCGATCCAGTCGGCGAAGAAGCGCAGCTGCCCGGTGGTGCGACCGCGCTCGCCCTCGAGACGTGCCGCCGGAAGGGCCGACTCCTGCTGCGCGCGCTCGGTGATTTCGGCGCCGCGCGCCTCGATCTCGTCGGCGATGCGGCGGAGGAAGGCCGCCCTGTCGCTGGCCGGTCGGGCGGCATAGTCGGCAAAGGCGGCCTCCGCGGCTTCCGCCGCCTTGCCCACGAGCGCTGCGTCCGCGTCACCCACGCGGGGCGACAGTTCCTCGCCGGTGGCCGGATTGAGCGGCGCAAAGGTCCGTTCCGATGCAACCCACGTTCCGTTGACGAGATGATGCCCGTTCAGCATAGAGGTCTCCTGTCGGTTCGCCGTCCCGCGACGCCTTGCGCCAGCTGGACGGCGGAGCCCGGACGATCGCGCCCGGGATGATCCTGTCGGTTTCGCCCTCCCGGCGGTTTCGCCTGAAAGGGCTCGAGAATTCCGTTCGGTCTCGCACGGGGTCGTCTTGGGAAAAGCAATCGATCCGACCGTGCACCCTGCCGTGCTTGCCATGGATTGCGCCTCGCGACAACTGACATGTCCCGCGCCAGTTTCTCTTGCGAGAGAATTTGAGCATTCATTGCAACACCTTGGTAACAATGAAAATGATACGCTCGGGAGCGAACGACGAAGGCCCACGATGCTCGAAGCATTGCTGAAGCTAGCCAGAAATCCATCCCCCGAAGCGCGCGGCCGATTGCTGCAGCGCGTCGCCGACATCTTTCTGGACCGCGTTGGCCGGCACACGGACGCGGAACTCGAACTCTACTGCGATATCATCCTGAAGCTTCTCGACAACTCCGGCCGCGAGGAGCGCGCACGCCTTTCGCGGCGCATCGCCCCCTGGAGCGACACGCCCAACAAGGTGGCCTATCGGCTCGCCTGCGACGACATCACCATCGCCGCGCCCATGCTCGAGCTAAGCCCGAGCCTCAACGAGGCCGATCTGCTGAAGCTTGCCCGGCGCATGCCGCAGTCGCACCTGACCTCCATCGCCAAGCGCGTCGGCATGCCGTGCCGGGTGTCCGACACGCTGGTTGAGCGCGGCTCGCCCCAAGTCTGGCGCGCCGTCGCCGGCAACGTCCAGAGCCCGCTGTCCGACTGGGCACTGCGGACGCTGGCGAAACGCTCCCTCTCCGACGCCCCGCTGCGCGAGCGCATGAGCGAACGGCCCGACCTGACGCCGCTCATCTGCGAGTGGCTGATCCCCCACGTCAACGCCGCGACCCGCCTGCGTCTCGAGGCGGTGATGGCCGGCACGGACCCCCGCGACCTGACGGCACCCGAGGAGATACGCCAGGATCTGCAACGCCGGTTCTCGATCTTCCTCGAGACGACGGACGTGGACGAGATATGGCGGTTGGTCGAGCGTGGCGACTACCGTTTCGGCTCGATGATCCTGGTGCTGCTGGCTGAGGGACGGATCAATGACGCCTTCCAGATTCTTGGCCGCAAGACCGAGACGCCGCTCAAGACCGTGCAGCACGCCATCTTCCAGGCTGGCATCGAGGACATGATCGCATTGGCGTTGCGGGCGGAGACCACCGACCAGGTGTTCCTCGGCCTCGCCCATCTGCGCTGCAAGCACCTTCGCCTGCCGGAGAGCCAGGCCGTGCGCTGGCTGTCAGCCTATCGCCAAAGCCGGAATGCCGACACGAACGCCGACGGCGGCGCCTCGAAAAACGCCCCTTCCCCGGGGACCGAACCCCCCGACGCCAGTCTTTCGTGACGGTTCTCTCCGCCCGTCCGCCGGCGGCACGTCAGCGCCGCGCCAGGGCGGCCGAGAGCGCGCTGGCGACCACCGCGGCGCCGTAGCACCACAGACCCGGCAGCGTCGCGGCGCTGGCGAAGCCGCTTGTTTTCGCGGCGAAGATGACAAGCGCGACCAGCATCACGTCCATCATCGACCACTTGCCGAGCGCATGCAGCAGCGTCAGCGCGAAGCCGGAGCGCTCTGAGACGACGGCAACGTGCAGCGCCACGATCTTGGCTGCCGGGAAGATCACCGAGAACAGGGCGACGACCGCTGCCAGCCACGTCTCGCCATCGCTCCAAAGCCCCTGCAGCAACTGCAGCAGGCTCGGCCGGTCGGTGAACACATAGAGCCGTTCGAGCTCCATGAGCGGAAGGATCAGCCCGAGCACGAAGGCAGCCGTGGCGACCGGCAGCAGGAGCGACAGGAACAGGCGGCGCAAGCGAAGTCTCCGATTGGAACGCGAAGCGAACATAGGGGCGACGCGTACCCGGCGCCACATGTCTTCGTCAGGTCCGGGGATCTCAGCCGCGCGCGGCGGCGCCGTGCCGCAGGTGCAGGAGCGGATAGGGCCTGCCCTGGTCGTCGCGCGGCGATCGGTCGACAACCGAAAAGCCCATACGCTCATAGAAGCCGACAGCCTGGGCGTTCTGCTCGTTGACATCCGTCAGCAACGCGGGAAACCGGGAAAGCGCGTGTTCCACGAGGGCCCGCCCCACACCGCGTCCGCGCATCTGCGGGTCGATGAACAGCGCCTCGAGATGCCCTTCGCTCAGCACCATGAAGCCCGCGGCACGCCCGTCCTCCGCCTCGGCGAAGGTCAGGGGTACTTCGGGCAGGAAACCGCGCACCATCTCCTCGATCTCCGCCCGGTCTTCGGGGGCGAGAAAGTCATGGGTCGCATCGACCGACCGGCGCCAGATCTCGATGGCCAGCGGCGCGTCGCCCGATTCGGAATGTCTGATCGTCCACATGGCGGGCTTGATCCCACGCGCAAGCTGCAATGGCAACCGCGGCGCGCGGCGGCCAATGTCCAGATGCTGGGAATTTGGGGGAAAGCAACTCGGCCGGAATCGCGCCTGGCCGACGGCGTCACCGGTCCAAAGCGCGGACCGGCGGTTCAGGGGTCGACGTCCGGGTCATCCTTTCAGGACTGCACCTGACGACGTCCGGCGATCTCATCGAGTTCTTCCTGCTCGGCCGCCTCGCGCTCGTTGCGATCGCGCATCTGGTCGCGCTCCTCGAGAAGCTCGAATTTCTTGAGCTCCTCCAGCGCGGCACGCAGGTCCTCGCGGGCCGCCTCGAGCTGCCCGTTCAGTTCCTCGGCGGAATTCAGCAGATTGTCGCGACGCTGCGCCGCGGCCTTGGCGAAGGTCGGATAGGCGAAATGGCCCACGTCGGTGATGCCGACGCGCTGCTGCTCCGAGACGATCTGATCGTCGAGTTCCTGCGCCATGCGCTTGAATTCGTCGATCATCGATTCGATCTGCGCCAGTTGCCGGCGACGTTCGTCGACCTGGAACTGCTTCAGACGAATGAGACTCTCACGCGACTTCATTACTCAAAACTCCCTCTACCGCAAACACGCTATCCGAGAGTCATTTCCAAAAGGTTGGCAAGTTCGAGATAGCCCGCCGACAGCGACGTCGCCTCTCCCTTGCCCTGCCCCAGAAAGGTCTCCAGCGGGTCATGGCGGCGGATGGCCTCGTCCACCAGCGCATCGGAGCCGCGCTTGTAGGCACCCAGGCGGATCAGTTCCTCCATGTCGGAATAGGTCGCCATCAGCGCCTTGGCCTTGCGCAGCACCGGCACCGCCGCCTCCGGCACGCAGCGCGGCATGGTGCGCGACACGGACTTCAAGACGTTGATCGCCGGATAGCGGCCGCGCTCCGCGATGGCCCGCTCCATGACGATATGGCCGTCGAGAATGCCGCGCACCGCATCCGCCACCGGCTCGTTGTGGTTGTCGCCCTCCACCAGCACCGTGAACAGCCCGGTGATCGAACCGACGCCGCCGCGGCCCGGGCCGGCGCGCTCCAGCAGCTTGGGCAACTCGGTGAACACCGTCGGCGTATAGCCCTTGGAGGTCGGCGGCTCGCCGATGGACAATCCGATCTCGCGCTGCGCCATGGCGAAACGGGTCACCGAATCCATCATACACATGACATTCTTGCCGTCGTCGCGGAAATGCTCCGCCACCGTCATCGTCAGATAGGCCGCCTGGCGGCGCATCAGCACGCTCTCGTCCGAGGTCGCCACCACCACGACGGAGCGGGCAAGCCCCTCCTCTCCCAGGTCGTCCTCGATGAACTCCTGCACCTCGCGGCCGCGCTCGCCGATAAGGCCGATCACGGCGACATCGGCGGCCATGTTGCGCGCGATCATCGACATCAGCACCGACTTGCCGACACCCGAACCGGCGAAGATGCCCATCCGCTGCCCCAGGCAGCAGGTGACGAACGTGTTGAGAGCGCGAATGCCCAGGTCGAGCGGCGGCCCCACGCGGCCGCGCTCGTTGGCCGGCGGCGGCGTTGAACGCAGGCGCCGCGCCACGCCGCCGCTCGGCAGCGGGCCGCGCCCGTCGATGGGATCACCCATGGCGTTGATCACGCGCCCGAGCCAGCCCTCGCAGGGATGGGAAAGGCTCTCGCGCGAGGCCAGCACCGCCCGGCAGCCCATGCGCACGCCCTCGAGACCGGCGAAAGGCATGCACAGCGCCCGCCCCTCGCGGAAGCCGACGACCTCGGCAAAGACCGGCGCGCCGCCTTCCCCGCTTTCCACCGCCAGCAGCGCGCCGACACTCATTTCGTGAATTGGGCCGGCCACTTCCAGCAGCAATCCCTGCACGGACACCACGCGACCGTAGATCTCCGCCGACATCAATGCCTCGAGCTCCGCGAACAATGGCTCCATGCGACCCTCAACACTCCCTTAAGACGCGATTGCGAAATCGGCGTTACGGTAACCTATCATTTACGAGTTTGGTTAATCCTAATCGTGAGGGATTTCTGGATGGTGAGCCGTCCTGGGAACCGTGACCGGCGTAGAGATTGAGTCACTTGAGTCGTTTGATGCGGCTTATTAATGTGAAACTTGAAGAATTTACGGACAGGATTTCCGCAGGTTTTTCAGGTTGTTGGAAAAGATTTCCAACCTTGTCTCATCGGTGCTTGCAGGTGTGAATCAGAATTTGTTAACCATTGTCTCACACAGTGAGTCGAGGTTAATCGCAGTCCTTCGCACCGGAAGGCGTTACCACCGGCGCGTCTTGCCCAGGATAGGCAAACAAAGGGGATTGGTATGCGTGTCCTGTTGATCGAGGATGACAGCGCCACGGCGCAGAGCATCGAGTTGATGTTGAAGTCTGAAAACTTCAACGTTTACACAACGGATCTTGGCGAGGAGGGTATCGACCTCGGCAAACTCTATGATTACGATATTATCATGCTTGACCTGAACCTGCCCGACATGTCGGGCTACGAGGTTCTCAGGACATTGCGCGTCTCCAAGGTGAAGACGCCGATCCTGATCCTCTCGGGTCTTGCCGGCATCGAGGACAAGGTGCGCGGTCTCGGCTTTGGCGCCGACGACTACATGACCAAGCCGTTCCACAAGGACGAACTGGTCGCGCGCATCCATGCGATCGTCCGCCGGTCCAAGGGTCATGCCCAGTCGGTCATCACGACGGGCGATCTGGTCGTCAATCTCGACACCAAGACTGTCGAGGTCGCTGGCCAGCGCGTCCACCTGACCGGCAAGGAGTACCAGATGCTGGAGCTCCTTTCGCTGCGCAAGGGCACCACGCTGACCAAGGAGATGTTCCTGAACCATCTCTACGGCGGCATGGACGAGCCCGAGCTGAAGATCATCGACGTCTTCATCTGCAAGCTGCGCAAGAAGCTTGCAGCCGCGACCGCGGGCAAGAACTACATCGAGACGGTCTGGGGCCGCGGCTATGTGTTGCGCGAGCCCGAGGAAAAGGCCGCCTGAGACAGGTCGACCGGACTGCCTGACACCGGCCGTCACCGGCCGGGTCGGGAGCTCGCGCGACCGTCCCTGACCGGCTGTCCCCGCCGGACGTGTTAAAGCCCCGCCAAAGCGGGGCTTTTTCGCGTTTATACGCCACTGCGCATCGACCGAATGAAGGGCAAAGCCGCTCTCTCTCAGAGCGCCCAGGCCCGCCGCACCCGCTCGCGGATGCCGGTCAGCCGCGCCTCCGGCTCGTTGGCGAAGACGAAACGCAGGTAGCGCCCGGCGCACGCCGCCTCCCCCCAGCCGGTCATTGGCGTCGCCGCGATGCCACCACGCTCCAGCAGCAGTTCCGACGCCCGCGTCGGCGCCAGATCGAGCGCCACCGTATCGATCAGCAGCGACCAGCCGCCGTCCGGCCTGATGACGGGCAGGTCGGCAAGTTCCCTCAGGATGAGATCGCGCCGCCCGCGCCAGGCTGCCACCGCCCCCTGGATGCCGTCGTCCGCGCTTGTCAGTGCTGCCGCCGCGCCCGGCATGGCGATACCGACCTGGCAGACCACATTGCTCAGGCTGACGAGGCCAATGTCGTTGATGATCCCCGCCGGACCGAGGATCCAGCCGACCCGCCAGCCGATCATGCGGTATTCCTTGGAGACGCTGCCGACGGTGATCGTGCGCTGCGCCATACCGTCGAAGTGAAGCGGGTGCAGCATCGGCTGATCCGAGTAGAGAATGCGCTCCATGGCGGCGTCATGGATGAGCCAGGCATCCGCCGCCACGGCAAGATCGCAGATCGCCTGCCATTCCTCGCGGCTGTGAACGATGCCCGATGGCATCGACGGGCTCATTGTCAGGATCGCCCGCGTCCGGGGTCCGCGCGCGGCCGCCAGCGCGTCGAGATCGAGCCGCCAGCCTCCGTCCCTGACGACGAGCGGCACGAGCCTGGGTACGCCGCCGGCGAGGCGGATGCGGTTCAAAAGGCCCGCATAGGCCGGGTCGGTGATGATCACCTCGTCGCCGGGCTCCAGAACCGCCAGCAGCGCGTTGAGGACGCCGCTCAACCCACCGGCTGAAACAATGCACTGGCTTTCCGGATCGAAGGTGACGCCAGTGTCGGCGGAAACCCGCGCGGCCGCCGCTCGGCGCAGTTCATGGATGCCAAGGAAGGGCAGATAGCTGTTGGCCGCGTCGCGGGTCACCGCCGCGAGCGTCGCCGCGACCGCCGCCGGCGGCGGAGCGATGTCCGTGTCCAGATTCTCCAGACGCAGCATGTCCGGGTCGCCGATGGCGTCGGCGGCATTGCCCATCTTGTCAACATTGATGCCCGGAATGTCGCGCAATCTCGAAACTGTCATCGCATCACCTATATTGGATCCAATTTGCAATTATGAATACGAAAATGATAGAGCCCTGTCAAACGGCGCAGGCGGAGCTTCTGGCAGGGCCTGCGGACATGCGGGAGACGGAGATCTTGGCAAGCAGTTCGACCGGCGCGACCGGTCAGCCTTCGCGCTCCGGGGGCGACGACCAGACCCGGGCGATTGCCGACCGTTTGCGCGAGCGCATCATCGGCGGGGAGCTGGCGGCCGGCGCGCCGTTGCGCCAGGAGCAGCTCGCCGCCCTCTTCGGCACGAGCCGGATGCCCGTGCGCGAGGCTCTTCGCATCCTGCAGGCGGAGGGGTTCGTCGAGATGGTGCGCAACCGCGGCGCGGCCGTCGCGCCCATCGATCTCGATGATCTGAACGAAATCTACGAGATGCGCGCGATGGTGGAGACGATGGCGCTGCGCCTGGCCATTCCCGAGCTTTCAAACAGCCGCATCGACAGAGCGGCCGTGATCCAGAACGAGCTCGAGAGCGCGTCGCTGTCCGAGTTCGGGCGCCTCAACAAGGCGTTTCATCTGACGCTCTACGAGGCCTGTGCCCGCCCGCGCCTGCTCGCCCACATCGCCCTCTTGAACGACGCGGCGGATCGCTACCTCAAGATCGCCATCCGCCGGCTCGACTATTCGGACCGTTCCAACCGCGAGCACCGCGCCTTGCTCGATGCCTGCCGCGCCCGCGACAGCGCCCGCGCCGAGGCGCTGCTTGCCGACCATGTGCGCGATGCGGGAAAGATGTTGCTCGATACATTCCGCGCCGAGGCCGCAGCCACGACGTGACGGCCAGCCGGCAGATCCGGCCAACAAAAAAGGGCCCCGCCGGATCGGCGAGGCCCCTTGGATCGTTTGCGATCGAGCGGAAGATCCGCCTCAGCCGGCAACCTGAAAGCGCGAGCGCGCGGTCAGCGGCGCACCGCCGGCCCCGGCGGCAGCGGACGGCTGGTAGAGACCGCGCAGGTCCTTGACCGGACGGAACGCATCGGTAAGGCCGACAACCGTTTCCGCCGCGCCCAGCACAAGATAGCTGTCCGGCGCCATCTGCTTGGAGATCTTCTGAAGAACCCCGATCTTGGTCGGCTGGTCGAAATAGATCAGCACGTTGCGGCAGAAGACGATGTCGAACGTGCCGAGCGAGGAGAAGTTCTCGAGCAGGTTCAGCTTGCGCCACTGCACCATGGAACGGATGTCCGGGTTGACCTGCCAGAGATCGCCCTTCTGTGTGAAGTACTTGAGCAGCATCTGGATCGGCAGGCCGCGCTGCACCTCAAACTGGCTGTAGATGCCGTTGCGCGCCTTCTCGAGCACCTCGTTCGACAGGTCGGTGCCGATGATCTCGAAGCGGAAGCCACCGATCTTCTGCGCCATCTCCTTCAGGCAGATGGCCAGCGAATAGGGCTCCTGGCCGGTGGAGGCGGCCGCGCACCAGATCCGCACCGAGCGCCGGTCGGCA
This sequence comes from Stappia sp., assembly GCF_048268045.1. Classification (GTDB taxonomy): domain Bacteria; phylum Pseudomonadota; class Alphaproteobacteria; order Rhizobiales; family Stappiaceae; genus Stappia. Next base: position 242,445 of record NZ_JBLWWG010000006.1, on the reverse strand, counting down.
CGCGCCTTGAGCATGGCCGGAACCATGACCTCACGGAAGTGCTGGAACGGCGTGTTGTCGCGGAAGAAGAACGACTCGTTCGTGGTCATCGCCTCGACGACGTCGCTGGCGATCTGGCTGGCGCCGGGACGCTGCATGGCCTGGACCAGCTCCGACAGCCCCGGCAGGCCATGACGGCGTGCCACAGGCAGAAGGCGGCTTTCCACCAGGTACTGCTTCTCCGGCGTGATCACGAGACCGGACTGGGTCTTCAGATACTGCCGCAGGAATTCGAATTGGGACGCAATCACCTGGAGCCTCCACTCAGCAATCCGGCAACTTTCGGACCGATCCGGGAAATCGGCAGGATGTCGCTGCACTGGCCGGTATTGGCAGCTGCACCTGGCATGCCCCAGACGACGCTCGAGGCTTCGTCCTGGGCGATCACGCTGCCGCCACCGGCGGCAATCGTGCGCACGCCGACCGCACCATCGTGGCCCATCCCGGTCAGCACGACGGCAAGCGTCGCGGAGCCGAAGACCTTGGACACGCTGTCGAACATCGGATCGACGGCAGGCTTGCAGAAATTGATGGGCGGCGTGTCGAGCAGTCGGGCGACCGTATTGGTTCCCTCCTTTTCGACCACCATGTGCAATCCGCCCGGCGCGACGTAGATATGGCCGGGCTTGAGCACTTCGCCGTTCTCCGCTTCGCGCGCCGGACGCCCGGACGCCTTGGCCAGGTGTTCGGCGAGAATGGCAGTGAAGGTCGGCGGCATGTGCTGGGTCACCAGCACCGGAACATCGCCGATCGCGCTGCCGATATCGGTAAAGAGCTGCTGCAGCGCCTGCGGACCACCGGTCGACGAGCCGATGGCAAGCACCCGGGCACGAACGCTCGAATAGGAGCGCGTGATGATGCCGGCCGCTGCGGCGGCCGAGGGCTGTGCGGCAAGTCTTGTGTAGCCGGCCTGGGCGGATGCCAGGCGAGAAACCGGGGGCTGCGCGGTCGTCTGGCCGGCAGTGGTCGAGGCTCTCATCGTCCGGCCCGTGGTGCGCATGCGCACCTTGCGATGGCCGAGCGCCTTGACCTTCTCGATGAGCTCCCGCCGGAAGTCGATCGAGGTCGAGATCTGGCTCTGGCTCTCGGGCTTGGGGACATAGTCCTGAGCGCCCAGAGAGAGGGCCTTGAGGCTGACTTCCGCGTTGCGGCGGGTCAGCGTCGAGGCCATGACGACGATCAGATCGCGCTTCTTCTTCAGCATGAGCGGAAGCGCGGTGAGGCCATCCATCTCCGGCATTTCGATGTCGAGCACCACCACGTCCGGATCGGAACGCTCGATGTCTTCGACGGCGAGCCGGCCGTTGCGGTGGGAGGCGACCAGCTTCAGGGCCGGATCTTCCTCGATCCAGCGGCTGAGCAGGCCACGAATGACAACGGAGTCATCCACGACCATGACGCGGACGCAATCCAGCTGTGACGCGCCGCCAGTGGGGCGCGCCGGAGATTGAACGATCATGCCTTTTGGCCCCGTGTCCTAGAGAAGCCCGGCTTCCTGGAATTTGGCTTCCACGATGTCCTTGTCGAACGGCTTCATGATGTACTCATTGGCCCCGGCACGGATCGCCTTGGTAATGTGGGCGACGTCATTCTCCGTGGTGCAGAACACCACGATCGGCGTTTCGCCGCCCTCTTCCTTACGAAGCGACAGAAGGAACTCGAGGCCGTCCATCTCGGGCATGTTCCAGTCGAGAAGAATGGCGTCGGGCATCCGCTTGCGACAGGCCTCAAGGGCCTTGAGGCCGTTCTCGGCCTCGGAGATCTCGAAGGAAAGGTCTTCGAGAATTCTGCGGGCGACCTTGCGGATCACGCTGGAGTCATCGACGACGAGGCAGTGTTTCATCTTGCTTGCTCCCGAGTGCCGTCTTCCGGCAAGTCAGAACAACGGACCGATGGTCAGGCCGCGGCCATCGGCTCGAACATGACGCCGAACAGGCGACCAATGTCGAGAATGATCATCAGCTTGCCATCCAGCCTGTGCACGCCGCCGGAGATTTCCGCCCAGCGCTTGTCCAGGTTGGAGGGGTTCGGCTCCTGCGATTCGTTGGAAAGGCGCAGCACCTCACCGACCTTGTCGATCACCAGACCGTAGCTCTCGCCCTTGTGTTCGATGCCGACCGCCATCACCTGCGCATTCTCGTCGCGGTTCGGCAGGTGCAGGCGCTTGCGCATGTCGATCGCCGTGACGATGCGGCCGCGCAGGTTGAGGACACCGGCAACCTCGGGTGCCGCAAGCGGCACCCGTGTCACGCTCTCCGGCACGAAGACATCGTGCACCTGGGAGATGGGAAGTCCGAAAAGCTGCCCGCCGATGAACACGGTCACATACTGGATCGTGTCTGCCGCGGCGGCCGAGATGTTGTCATTGTGTTTCATGCCGCAATCTCCAATTCACCGGAGAACATATCCTTGAGCGAGGCGATCAGGCCCGGACGGTCGAACTTCGCGACATAGTCGTCGAAGCCGGCCTGGCGTCCGCGTTCGATCGAGGCCGGCGAGACGACCGCCGAAAGCGCCAGGATCGGGATCTTGCGGAAGCGCGGGTCGCGCCGCAGGGACTCGCAAAGCTCGAAGCCGTTGATTTCCGGCATCTCGATGTCGCTGACGATGGCGTGGAACATGTCGCCATTCTCCAGCAGATCGAAGGCCTGACGGGCGCCCGTCACCGCGGTCACATCGTAGCCGGCCGCCTTGAGCACCGGCGTCAGCATGTTGCGGAAGAACGCGCTGTCGTCGACCAGCAGCACCTTCTTGGTCAGCGCGGAGATGTCCATCTCCTTGCGCATGAACCAGTCCTCGAAGGCCTGCGGCAGGTAGTAGCCCAGATCGATGATCTCCGTGGCGCGCTCCTTGATGACCGCGGACCCGAGGACCCCCGGCCGGTCGGAACCGACCTCGATGTTCATCCGGTCCTCGACGATGTCGACGATCTCGTCGACCACGAGGCCCATGGAGCGGCCCGCATCCGAGAAGACCAGCATCGGCTGGGTGCCCTCGCCGCGGCGGGTCTGCATCGGATCGATGTAGACCAGCGGCATCAGCGCACCGCGGTACTGGACCAGGTCGCGGCCGTTGGAATGCTCGATCTTGGAGACCTCGAACTCCTCCAGACGCGTGACCAGCGACAGCGGCACGGCCTTGGGCTCCGGCGAACCGGCACGGAAGAGAAGCATCGAGACGCTGCTCTGGCCGTCGAGCGATGCGGTGATCGCCTCTTCGATTTCCTTGCGCTCGGTCTCCGCGACCACGCTGGAGGCATGGCTTGCCATGGCCGAGGCGACGCCGTTGGGATCGATGATCATGATCACCGCGCCATCACCGAGGATGGTGTTGCCGGAGAACATGGTCAGGTTGCGCAGCATGGAGGACATCGGCTTGACGACGATTTCCTCGGTGTGGAACACCCCGTCGACGACCACGCCGAAGGTCTGGCTACCGACCTGCATCACCACGATGAAGCCGGTGTCGTCATCGATATCCGTGCCGGCATCCGGGCTGTCGAAGCCAAGCAGGTGCGACATGTGGACGAGCGGCAGCAGCTTGTTGCGCAGGCGCAGGACCGGTGTGTCCTTGATGCGCTCGATGCGATGCTCCGAGTTGGTCTGCACCCGCACCAGTTCGACCACCGAAAGCTGCGGGATGGCGAAGCGGTCGCCCCCGGCCTCGACGATCAGCGCCGAGACGATGGCGAGCGTCAGCGGGATCTTGATGATGAAGCTCGAGCCGCGCCCCGGAACCGAGCGCAGGTCGATCGAGCCGCCGATGAGCTCGACGTTGTTGCGCACCACATCCATGCCGACGCCACGGCCGGACACGCTGGTGATGTTGGCCGCCGTCGAGAAGCCGGCGTGGAAGATGAACTTGTGGATCTGCTGATCCGTCATCTTCTCCAGTTCGGCCTCGCCAGCGAGGCCGCGCTCGAGAACCTTGGCCTTGACCCGGTCCACGTCGATGCCGCGGCCGTCGTCCTTGACCTCGATGATGATGTGGCCGCCCTCATGATAGGCGGAAAGGGTGATCGTGCCCTTTTCCGTCTTTCCGGCCGCGCGGCGGTCGACCGGCATCTCCAGACCGTGGTCGGCGGAGTTGCGGATCATGTGGGTGAGCGGATCCTTGATCAGCTCCAGAACCTGGCGATCAAGCTCCGTATCGGCGCCGATCATCTCCAGCTCGATAGGCTTGTCCAGCTCCTGGCTGAGATCGCGCACGATACGCGGCAGCTTCTGCCAGGCGTTGCCGATCGGCTGCATGCGCGTCTTCATGACGCCTTCCTGCAGCTCGGCGGTCACGTTGGAAAGGCGCTGCAGCGGAACCTTGAATTCGGAATCCTCGTGCCGGCGGGAGATCTCGAGAAGCTGGTTTCGCGTCAGCACCAGCTCCGACACCATCGTCATCAGATGTTCGAGCGTCTCGACCGCAACGCGGATCGACTGGCTGGAAACGGACGCTTTCTTCTCGCCCTTCTCCTCCGGCTCCTTTTCCTTGGCGACCGGCTTGGAAGCGGCTTTCACCTCTTCCTTGACCGCGGCGACGGCTGCGGCGGCAGCCGCGGCGGCCACGGGAGCCGGCATCGACTCGGCCGCGACATCGGGCTCCGCGCCGACCGGAAGGTCGACCTCGACCTCGGCCTCGCGGAACGCCCGCTCGAGTTCGTCGAGAGACACCTCACCCACACGCAGAGGGCGCTCGAGAGACTGTTCGACCGTCTCGGCCGCAGCCTCCTTCTCAGCGGCCTCGGCCGCCTTGGCGACAGCCGCGTCGCCGGTCACTGCCGACAGCGACATGCGCTCGAGTTCGGAGATGAGATCGTCGTCGCTGCCCTCGGGCTCGGTGCCGCCGGACGCCTCGAGATCGGCAAGGATCTCCTTGATGCGATCGATGGAGCACAGGATGAGCGAAACCGCTTCCTGGGTCACCGAGGCGCCGTCGCGGAACTTGCCCATCAGCGTCTCGCCGGCATGCGCCAGCGCTTCGAGACGGGGAAGTCCGAGGAACCCGCAGGTCCCCTTGATGGTGTGAACCAGACGGAAGACGTTATCGAGGATCTTCGCGTTGTTAGGTTCTTGTTCGAACTTCACAAGCTCGACGTCTACGACATCGAGGCTCTCGTTCGTTTCTGTAAGGAACTCGCTAAGCAGGTCGTCCATGGCAACGCTCACCCGACTGGTTACTGGTACTAGACCCGGGCCTGCACCCGGATCCCCATCCCGTTCGTCGAACAATGAGCGTCAAACTGTTAAGATAGGCTGAAATCTTTCCAGCAAGGCTGCAACGAGTTCAGTCTTTAGCGGTCGCAGTAATTCTTACTCCGTCATCTTGCTTAATGACTTCTAAATTCATGCCCGACTCGCGTGCAAGAAGGATCGTATAAACCGGCTGCACCGTGTGTGCATCGATCCTCTCCGGCTCGCGGCCGGACGTTAGGTCAAGAACAAGCGAAGGAACCTTGGTTGTAGATCCCGTTACTTTCAACTCGAAAGTCGGATTGGACGCCTCGCCCGTCATCGAGACGGTGATCAGGCCGCCGCGCGGCACACACTGGTTGGCGAGCAGGATCAGGTTGAGCAGCAGCTTGACCCGGTTCTTCGCCATGAGCAGGCGCGGCACTTCCCAGGCGATGTCGGCCTTTTCATTGGCAAGGAAACCGGCGGCCACCGAATGGGCGTCGCCAAGGTCGATCTCCGCGCCGGCCGATCCGGCGGCGCCGAAGGCAAGGCGGGCGAACTGGAGCTTCGCCGAGGCCTGCCGCGCGCTCTTGCGGATCAGGTCCATGGCGAATTCCTTCATGTCCTCGCCATTCTCCTCGTCGAGCACTTCAAGCCCGTTGGTGATCGCTCCCACCGGAGAGATGATGTCGTGACATACCCGGCTGGCGACAAGGGCGGCGAGATCCAGGGCGCTGAGATCGTCGATGGAGGTCATTCGGTCGTCCTCGAGAAGCTGGCGTCGGCCAGCGCGATTCGCAGGCCGTGAAAAAGCGTTACACCCGGGATTCGGCGCTGCCAAGGCATCGACGGGCACGACGGGGCACGCTCTCGTGGCCAGCCGTCTCGCGCGCCGTCACGGGATGCAGCCCAGCCGCTCGGCCTTGTCCTCCGCCACCCGCCAGCTCTCGTCCGGGTCGGCCAGGAAGAGGAACCGGTTGATGTCGGAATGAAAGATCAAAAGCCTGCCGTCGAACAGGGCGAAGATCCCCGGATTTCCGTCAACGGCAAACCCTTGCGCGAGCGCGTGGGGATCGCAGCCGGTGAAGGCCGGCGCATAGACGTGCGGCGCCTTCACGAAGGCCGCCTGGTTGCCTTCGTTGCGAAACAGCCAGTTCGTGCCGCGCCACGAATAATAGAGTTTCTCGTTGCCCGCGACCGCCCGGTGCTCGGTGAAATAGGCAACCGGGTCGCGCCCGTCGAGCGCATAGCCGCGCATCGGGTCGGTGGCATAGTCGAGAGCCCTGGCGGGCGCGACGGACGCGCAGGCGGTCAACGCCAGTACAAGCATCACGAACGCTACGGAAATACGCGGTGCCTGCACGTCGCCGCGCGGCCTCCACAATGTCTTCCGATTTCTCTTACACTCTGACACCGAATCAGTCCCGCCTCCGCATCGGATCGACTGTGCCTTCAATTCGCCCGCAGCCGCAACCGCGGCAATTCCTGACGGGCGGTCTTGCCGGCACGTTTCCAGCGGATCCGCACGGGGAGCGCGGGAAGGCGGCCGGACGGGCCGCGCAACGCACCGGAACGGGAAGCGTGACGCTGGTGCGGCAAGCGTCACGCGATTGAACGTCAGCAAGCGGGAAGGACCTGACCACATGAGTTCCAAACGAGCAGTCTCGTCTGTCGCGGCAATGCGGCGCAATGCCGGCCCGGCGCCCTGGGTGGCGCTGTCGCTTGCGCTTCTTGTTTCCCTTCTCGTGCTCGCGGCCGCCCCCGCCGCCCGCGCGCAGCAGGCTCCCGAGCAATACAGTCAGGGCGAGCTGGTCAACGCCGGCCACCATTTCTTCGGCCAAGTGTCGGGCGGCCTCGCCTCCGTCATCGAGCGTGCCGTGCAGCAGTACGGGCAGCCGAACGGCTATGTGCTCGGCGAGGAAGGCTCCGGCGCGATCATCGCCGGCGCGCGCTACGGCGAGGGCCAGCTCTTCACCCGCAACGCCGGCACCCACAAGGTGTTCTGGCAGGGTCCCTCGCTCGGCTGGGACATCGGCGGCGACGGCGCCCGGGTGATGATGCTGATCTACAATCTGCCCGATACGTCGGCCATGTACCGTCGCTATGTCGGCGTCAACGGCTCGGCCTATCTGATCGGCGGCTTCGGCATGACGGTGCTGTCGAACCACGACATCTACGTGGTTCCGGTGCGGGCCGGACTGGGCGCCCGTCTCGGCGTCAACGTCGGTTATCTGAAGTTCACCGAGCAGCCCACCTGGAACCCGTTCTGAGCCGCAAGGCCGGGATCCGCCACGCCGCGAGGGACCGCCACTGGTGCCCCCGTGGCGTGGCTGCCAGGCCGCAGCCTCCGAAAAAACGACAGGATACGGCCTGCCGGCTTGGCGCGCGCGCCCGCGTCAGGTAAGCAAGGGCGGGAACCGTAAGGTGTCTTGCACGGGGCTTTTCCGCCCGTCCTGCCCTTGCCGCTGCCGCCCGCGCACAAGTGCTGGAGCGATGGCGGACGGGGCGGATCTTGCACGATCCTGCAGAAAGTGGTGAACCGTCTTGATCGAAGCGGCGATGTATGTGGCGCTCGGGTTTTGCATCGCCGGTCTTCTGGCCATCGCGATCATGCCTTCCATCTGGCGCCGCGCCGTACGCCTGACGCGCCGCGCCGTCGAGGCAACCAGCCCGATGACCCACGCGGAGACCCGCGCCGAAATCGGCGCGCTGCGCGCCGCCCACGCCGTCGAGTACCGGCGGCTCGAGGCCGGCGTGGAGCGGCTGCAACGCAGCGCCGCCGAAAACCGCATCGCCCGCGACCGGGCGGAGCATGTCGCCAGCGATCTTCGCAAGGAGTTTGGCGCCCGCGAGCAGGCGCTTTCGGAGGCGATGGCGCGCGAAGACACCCTGCGCCGCGAGATGGCAGACCATGAGGAAGCCCTGGCCCGCGCCAGGGCCCGCATCCGCGAGCTGGAACGCACGGTGCAGCGCCTCGTGTCCGCGGCCGAGGAAACCGCCCGCCCGCCTGAAGCCCCCTCCGTGGCCGGTGAGGGCATTAGCGACCAGTCTCCCGACACGGCACAGATCGAGGCGGCCCGGGAAGCGGAGCGCACCGCGCATCGCTCCGCCGTTTCCGGTCTCGAGACCGAGATCGAGGCCCTCAAGCGCCAGTTGGAGCGCGCCCAGCGCTCGGCCGATCGCGCCACCGACACCGGCGAGCAGCCACGCGGAAGCGAGGACCTCGCCCGCATGCGCAAGGGCATGCGTGACCGGGATGACCGGCTTTTCGCGGCGGAATCGAAACTTGTCGCCGCCCAGGCCGAAATCGCCCGCCTGTCGATCCTTGCCGAACAGCAGGCGGAACACGATGGCGAGGCCGGGGACGGCGGATCGGCCGCCGGCGTTCTCGACCGCACCCGCAGACTCGAGACCGACAACGCCCGCCTGCGCGCCGAACTCTACGGCAACGACGACATGCGCGCGCTGCGCGATCAGCTTGCCGAACTCGCGGCCGGCGTCGTCGCCGCCATCGGCACCGACGAGGATCTCTCCACGCTGGCGGAAACACCTTCCGCCGTCGAAGCCACTTCGGCCCAGGACGCGAACGCCTTCCTCCCCCGCGACGCCGTCGCCGAGCCGGAGGTTGAGGTTGAGATTGAGGAAGCGGCCAAGGCCGGGAAAACCGGGGACGCGACATCGGCGGCGCCTGAGACACCAGAAAAGCCTCAGGAGCGGGCCGCACGCGGCGACGGCACCCAAGAGACCGGCGAGCGCACGCAATCGCTCGCAGCGCGCATCCGCGCCGCGCGCGGACGGATGAAGGCGGATGCGAACGCGCGCTCGCAGCAGCCCCAGGCACCGATCCTGCCGGGCCCGGCACAGCCCTCGCGGCGCAGCAGCGCCAGCGAGAAATAAGCAACCACGCTGGTGTTCTCCGCCTGACATCGCAGCGACCTGAGACCGTCACGACCCAGATCGTCCTGGTCCGAAGCCTTCACGGCCTGACGGAGAACGGCACCGCGATACGGCAAAGCGACCGCGCGCGAAACGCTGGTCGATCAGGCCAAGCTCATGATTTGATGAGACGTTCCAACACGTGCGCGAAGGTCATACGCCGACGGACCCGCTGTTTGCGCGCCGCAGGGATGTCAGTTCCTGGGAAGCGTACGCGACCGCGCTTCACAGCGCATGGCGCTGGAATAAAAATGGTACCCCCAAGGGGACTCGAACCCCTGTTTCTGCCGTGAGAGGGCAGCGTCCTAGACCGCTAGACGATGGGGGCGCCGGCAGGTCGTTGGTAACGAGGCCGGTGTCTAACCCCTGCCTTAGGGGATTGCAAGCCCGTCGAACGGAAATTTGTCGACTTTTTTGCCGGCTGCCCGGGGACCGCGAGGAAGAGCCCGGGCGAAGCCGCGCGGATCCGCCATTTCCGCCCCTCCCTTGCCGCGTGGCAGCGCCTCGAAAGAAGGCCGCAACGGCAGTGGATAACCCGGGAAAACGCACTTGCGACACACGGGGCGTCATTTGGCGTGGCGTTCGGGGCGACGCGCGCCCCGAACCGGAATCGCATCGTCGCCTAGCGCGAGACGAAGGTTGTCTCGCCGAGCACCTGTCCGGTGGCCGGATCGAGATAGACGAGGCGGGCAGCCTCGCCGCGCTTGACCAGAAGCACCATGCGTCCGTCCTGCATGGCGAGCCCCTCGACGCGCTCGTCCTTGTCGAGAACGATGGTTGCCGCTATACCGGCGCCGTCCGGACGTGCGCCGCCCTCATTCAGCTTGTAGAGGATCGCGGCGAACACCGCGACGAAGCCGAGCCCCATCACGAGGCTCGAAATGGCGAGCAGACGCTTGAGCTTGGCCTGCAATCTCTGCGCCGCCGGATCGAGCGGCGGTTCTTTGTCGCGATCGTCGTCCAGGTCCGGGTGTGTCATGTCGATATCCATTGAAGAAGAAAGCCCGAACGCCGGGCGGAGCGAGATCACGGTCGGGGCCGACGAGGCCGGAGGCCGTCTCGATGCCTGTCTTGCCCGCCATGTGGAGGATCTGAGCCGCAGCCGCATCCAGTCCCTCATCCGCGCGGGCCAGGTCGGCGTCGACGGGCGGACCATAGTCGAGCCAAAATACCGGGTCAACGCGGGCGAAACACTGGTTCTGGAGCTTCCCGCGCCCGAGCCGGCGGAGCCCGAAGCCGAAGACATCCCGCTTTCCGTCGTCTTCGAGGACGAGCACCTGATCGTCATCGACAAGCCCGCCGGGCTGGTCGTTCATCCCGGTCCGGGCAACTGGGCCGGCACGCTGGTCAACGCGCTGCTGTTCCACTGCGGTGACAGCCTGTCCGGCATCGGCGGCGTGAAGCGGCCGGGCATCGTCCACCGCATCGACAAGGACACCAGCGGCCTGCTCGTCGTCGCCAAGACCGACGCGGCGCACAAGGTGCTGTCGGCGCAATTCGCCGACCACGGCCGCACTGGCCCGCTGGAGCGGGAATACACCGCCCTCGTCTGGGGCGCGCCCTCGCGCCTGAAGGGGACAGTGGAGGCCAATCTCGCCCGCTCCTCGGCCAATCGGCAGAAGATCGCCGTCGTCGGCGCCAACTCCGGACGCAACGCCATTACCCACTGGCAGGTCCGCGAACGCTTCGGCGCGCCGGACGCGCCGCCTCTGGCCTCGCTGCTCGCCTGCCGGCTGGAAACCGGCCGGACCCACCAGATCCGCGTCCACATGGCCCACATCGGCCACCCGCTGATCGGCGACCAGGACTATGGCGCGCATTTCCGCACCAAGTCGGCACGCCTGCCCGAGGATATCCGCGCGACCGTCGATGCCTTCCCCCGGCAGGCGCTTCACGCCGGCCTGCTCGCCTTCGCTCACCCCGAGACCGGCGAGACGCTTCGCTTCGAGAGCCCGCTGCCCGACGATCTGGCGACCCTTCTCGCTGCAATTCGGGCAATTCCCGCGACATAATTTCGAAATTCAGGCCGTGTTTTTGTCGCTTTCATCCCTATATTGGGAGACCGGCGCGCCGACAGGGCGCCGGTTTTCGGATGCCCGACGAGGGCACCTTTCGCCGCGAAACAACGCGACCGACGGTGCCGGAGGGATCGTCAGGCCCTGACGCAGGCACTTCGCTCCCGGGGAGGGAGGAAGCCGCAATCGCGTGGGCCGAAGCAAGGAAGGGGTGCAGTCATGGCCCAGAACATTCCGGCCCTGAGTTCCGGAGAAGGCGGCCTGAGCCGCTATCTCGACGAGATCCGTCGGTTCCCGATGCTGGAACCGCAAGAAGAATACATGCTCGCCAAGCGCTACAAGGAGCATGACGACCCGGCCGCGGCCGAGCGTCTGGTGACGTCGCACCTGCGTCTCGTCGCCAAGATCGCCATGGGATATCGCGGCTACGGCCTGCCGATTTCCGAAGTCGTATCGGAGGGCAACGTCGGCCTGATGCAGGCGGTCAAGCGCTTCGAGCCCGACAAGGGCTTTCGCCTCGCGACCTACGCCATGTGGTGGATCAAGGCCTCGATCCAGGAGTACATCCTGCGCTCCTGGTCGCTGGTGAAGATGGGTACGACCGCCAACCAGAAGCGCCTGTTCTTCAACCTTCGCCGCCTCAAGGGCAAGCTGCAGGCGCTCGAGGAGGGCGACCTGAAGCCGGAGCAGGTCTCTGAAATCGCGACGAAACTTGGCGTCAGCGAGAAGGAGGTCATCTCGATGAACCGGCGCCTGGCCGGCGACGCCTCGCTCAATGCCCCGATCCGCGCCGAGGCCGACAGCGGCGAATGGCAGGACTGGCTCGTCGACGAGAGCGACAACCAGGAAAAGATCGTTGCCGAACAGGAAGAACTCGGCCAGCGCCGCAAGATGCTGGGAGAGGCGCTGGACGTCCTCAACGAGCGCGAGCGGCGGATCTTCGAGGCCCGCCGCCTCTCGGAAGACCCGATGACGCTGGAGGACCTCTCCACCGAGTTCGGCGTCAGCCGCGAGCGCGTCCGCCAGATCGAGGTTCGCGCCTTCGAAAAGGTGCAAAAGGCCGTGCAGAAGAGCGCCCGGGAGCTGGATCGGCGCCCGGCCGAGCTTGCCGCGCCGAGCTGAGCGCGCCGAACCGGGCAACGCGACAGCAAGCCGGCTTGCCGCCGGCATGCCCCGTCGCGCCAGGCCGCCACGCCAGGCGCGCGGGTCTGCTTGCGTGGCCCGCAACCATTGCCTACCCTGAAGCCGCCGACGGGGAGCCCTCCGGCCGGAGTGCGGGAAGGCCTTGGAACCGGCCGGGGGAAACATGCGGATCACGCGGCGCAAGCGGCTTCTGATCGGCCTCGTGGCCGGCTTCTTCCTCGTCTTCGTCACCGGACTGCGCGCCTTTGATCCGGGCTTCGTCACCTCCATCCGCCTGCTCGGCTTCGACGGTTACCAGCGCCTGTGGCCGCGCACCGAGGCCGACTATCCGGTGCGCATCGTCGACATCGACGAAAAGAGCCTGGCGAAGTTTGGCCAGTGGCCCTGGCGCCGCGACAGGCTCGGCGAACTGACCACTGCCCTTGCCGGAATGGGGGCCGCGTCCATCGCCTATGACGTGATCTTCGCCGAGCCCGACCGCCTGTCACCGCACCGCTATCTGCCGGAGCTGACCCGCGAGGGCGCGACCGGCACGGAACTTCCCGATGCCCTCGCCAAAAGCCTGCCCGACACGGACGAGGTCTTTGCCAGGGCGATTGCCGGTGCCCCCGTCGTTCTCGGCTATGCGGTCCTGTCCGGCGACGGCGGCTCGACGCCCGCGCTCAAGGCCGGCACCGCCTTTGCCGGCAGCGACCCGACCGACGCACTGCCCGCCTTCGCATCGACCCTGACGAGCCTGCCCGTGCTCGAGGCGGCAGCGGCCGGCAACGGCGCGGTGAGCCTGTCTGCCCGCGACACCGAGGGCATCGTGCGCCGGGTGCCGATGCTCTTCACCGACGGAACCAGGGTCTACCCGAGCCTGGCCATGGAGGCCCTCAGGGTGGCGCAGGGGGCGAGCGGCTTCATCGTGCGCACCTCCGACGCCAGCGGCGAGATCGGCGTCGGGCCCCCGAAGGTCACCGACATCAAGGTCGGAGACTTCCCCTTTCCGACAACGGAACGCGGTGAATTCTGGGTCTATTTCAACGCCGACCGCGCCGACCGCTACGTCTCGGCCGCCGATGTGCTCGATCCGCAAAAGCGCGCCGCAATCGCACCGCTCATCGAGGGGCGGATCATCCTCGTCGGCACCTCCTCGGTCGGGCTCTACGATATCCGCGCCACACCGCTCGGCGAGCTGGTGCCGGGTGTCTCGATCCACGCCCAGGCGCTGGAGCAGATCCTCTCCGGCGATTTCCTGTCCCGGCCCGACTGGGCCGATGGGGCCGAGATCATCGCCACTTTCCTGCTCGGCCTTGCGGTGATCGGCCTCGTGCTCGCCTTCGGCGCGATCTGGGCGGCGGCCATCGGCGGTATCCTCGCCGCGATCCTCTACGGCGGCGCCATCCATTTCTTCAGGAACCAGGGCCTGCTGCTCGACCCGATCTATCCAACCGCCGTCAATCTCTTCGTCGTCTACGCGGCGGCGACCGCCCTGCTCTACTTCCTGACAGAGCGGGAGAAGCGCTTCGTGCGCGCCGCCTTCGGCCAGTATCTCGCGCCCGAGATGGTCAAGCGGCTGGAAGCCTCGCCAGACGGACTGAAGCTCGGCGGCGAGATGCGCGACATGACGATCCTGTTCATGGACGTGCGCGGCTTCACACCGATTTCCGAACAGCTCACGCCGACCGACCTCGTCGCTTTTCTCAACGCGCTGCTCTCGCCCCTGTCGGAAGAGATCCAGCAACGCGAGGGCACCATCGACAAATACATCGGCGACAGCATCATGGCATTCTGGAACGCCCCCATGGACGTGGCCGACCATGCCCGCCTGGCCTGCCGCACCGCGCTCGACATGGTGCGCACCGTCGACAGGCTCAACGAAGCCGACGCCTTCCGCTTCCGCGCCCGCGGGCTTGCAACCCAGACGGTCCGGATCGGCGTCGGCCTCAACACCGGCGAGGCCTGCGTCGGCAACATGGGCTCCGACCGCCGTTTCAACTATTCGGTGATCGGCGATGCGGTGAACGTGGCGGCGCGGATCGAATCGAGCTGCAAGGCGGTGGGCGCCGACTGCGTCGTGTCCGAGGACACCGCCCGCGCCGCCGCCGACTTCGCCTTCCTGGAGGCGGGCGCGATCCCGCTGAAGGGAAAGACCACGCCGATCAAGCTTTTCGCCCTGGTTGGCGACGCCGACCACGCGGCGACCGAGGCCTTCAAGACGCTGGCCGACGCGCATGCCAGGCTCGTCGACGCCATCGACGCGAACGACGTGGCACGGGCCCTTGCCGGACTGGCCAGCTGCCGCGCCCTCGCCCCGGCGGCGCTTCACGACTTCTACGACCGCTTCGCCGAGCGCATCGACGCGATGGCCGTCGCCGCGCCGGCGTGAACCGCTCCACGAGCGCGAGGAGACCATGCAGACAACCGCCCTCACCGCTGCCGTCTATCTCGGTGCGGCACTTGCCGAAATCGCCGGATGCTTCGCCTTCTGGGCATGGCTCAGGCTCGACAAGCCGGCGTGGTGGCTGGTGCCCGGCTGCCTGTCGCTTGCCCTCTTCGCCTTCCTGCTGACGCTCGTGGAAAGCTCCGCCGCCGGCCGGGCGTTCGCCGCCTACGGCGGCGTCTATATCGCCAGTTCGCTGGTCTGGATGTGGGCCGTGGAGGGCATCCGCCCGGACCGCTGGGACGCTGCCGGGGCCGCCCTGTGCGTTCTCGGTGCAGCGGTCATTCTCGCCGCGCCAAGAACGCCTGTCTGAGGTTTGCGACCTAGCCGCGCGCGGAGGGCGACCGCCGCTGCCGAGAGGCGAAGGCAAGTGCACGACCGTCGAGCACGACAAGGCCGAGCAGCAACAGCGCCATGCCCGCCACCTGCGGCATCTCGAGGCGTTCGCCCAGAACCGAAATGCCGATGAGACAGGCCGAAACCGGAATGAGCAGGGTGACGAGCGAGGCGTTGGTCGCGCCCGCGTCCATCAGCAGGCGGAAGTAGATCAGATAGGCCAGTGCGGTACAGGCGACGCCGAGGGCGATCACGCAAACCCATGCGACGAGGCCGGTCGCCGCCGGATCCCACGACATCGTGTCCGCTGCCCCCCAACTCAGCGCGCCCGTGCCCTGCAGCACGGCGAGCGGCAGCATCAGCAGGCTGGAGCCTGTGAGCTGACCGGCGGCGGAAACCAGCACCGGCATGCCCCGGAAGACCCGCGCGAAGGAGGCGGCGAAGGCGTAGGACAGCGCCGCGCCCAGGCACAGCGCCTCCGCCCACAGCGGCGCCCCGCTGAAGCCCTCAAGCACCGCGCCATCCATGCCGGGAAGAAGCAGCACCGCGACGCCGGCAAAGCCGAGAACGATCCCGGCCACACGGTGGGCAGCCAGCTTCTCCTGGCGAAAGAGCAGCGCGGCGACGAGCACGGTGAAGATCGGCGTGGTGGCGTTGAGGATCGAGGCGAGGCTCGCCGGCAGCACCGTCTGCCCCCAGAAGATCAGCGAGAAGGGAATGGCGTTGTTGAGAAGCCCCATCAGGCAGAAGGCGGCGAACAGGCGCGGCGTCACCGGAAAGCGGATGCCGCGCACGATCAGCACAAGGTGCAGACACAGCGCGGCGAGAAATACCCGCAAGAAGGTCAGAACCAGCGGCGGGATCTCCGCCACCGCGTATTTGGCGACAGGAAACGTCGCTCCCCAAATGACCGACAGGGTCAGCAGCAAAAGCCAGTTTCGCAGTGTCATGGAAACATTTCCGGTCTTGGGGCGTCGCTCCGCCGATCTACGCGCAAGCTACAGGGGCAACCGCCCGGCCGACGACCCGAAAGCCGAGCCCGGCGGCGGACGGCGAGTGTTTCGCCCCTGCAAACCAGCGACCGCGGCCCGGAAACGCTTGCCCGGCCGGCCGCCAGCGGCCAGTCTCCGGGGAACGTCCACGCGAATCGCCCTCCGCCATGCCTGACGTCCCTTCCCACACCCCGACAGACGCGGCCGGCGCGACACGGCCGCTGCTGACCCGCCTCGTGCCGCTGCTGGTGGCGGCCGCGCTGCTGCTTGGCGCCAATGGCGTCGCCATGACGGTGATCGCGGTGCGCGGCCGGCTGGGCGGGCTCTCCGACACGACCATCGGCGTCTTCGGCTCCGCCTATTACGCCGGCTTCATTCTCGGCGTGCTCGTCACGCCGCTGCTGATCCGCCGGGTCGGCCACATCCGCGTGTTCTCCGCCTTCGCCGCGATCAACGCCATCGCCATCCTGTCGCTGGCGGTGACGCCGGCCGGCGCGGCCTGGGCAGTGTCGCGCCTTGTCAGCGGCATCGCCTTCTGCGGCACCGCGATGGTGCTCGAAAGCTGGCTCAACGCGCTCGCCTCCAACGCCGAGCGCGGCCGCATTCTCAGCGTCTACCGGATCGTCGACCTCGGCGCGATCACCGGCGGCCAGTTCCTGCTGCCGGCCTTCGGCGGCGGCGGGCCGGAGATCATCGTGATGATCGGCCTGCTGTTTTGCGCCGCGCTCGTGCCCGTGTCGCTGGCGCGCGAGGGCAACCCGCCGATTTCCGACACCACACGGATCAACTATCTCTCCATCTGGCGCATATCGCCGGTCGCCGCCGTCGGCTGCCTGACCATCGGCCTGACCAACGGCGCCTTCCGCACGGTCGGCCCTGTCTATGCGGAAGGCGTCGGCCTCGACACCGACGGCCTGGCGCTGCTGATCAGCCTGTGGGTGGTGGCGGGCGCCATCTTCCAGTACCCGCTCGGCTGGGCCTCGGACCGCATCGACCGGCGCTGGGTCTTGATGCTGGCAACCGTCGGCGCCGGCGTCTCCTGCCTGTTCCTGTCGGGCATGACCGCGCCGGCGGCGATCTTCCTCGGCGCCTTCCTGTTCGGCGGCTTCGCGCTGCCGCTCTATTCGCTCTCCGCCGCACACGCCAACGACCACGCGGGGCCGGGCCAGTTCGTCGAGCTGGCCGCCGGTCTCAGCATGTTCTTCGCCCTTGGCGCGATGGTCGGGCCGCTGCTGGCCTCGGCGGTGATGGACCGCTTCGGGCCCTCGGCGTTTTTCCTCTACACAGGCGGCCTGCACCTGTCCTTCGTCGCCTTCCTCGCCGCCCGGCTCTTCACCCGCGACGCCGTGCCGGCCAGCCAGCGCAAGCGCTTCGTCTGGCTGCTGCGCACCTCGCCGGTGATCTTCCGCCTCGCGGGCGGCCAGAAGCCGGCAAAGCCGCGCAAGGACTGAGCTCGCACGCGCCAAAGCCCTGCAAATCTCGGTTTCGACCCACTAGAGGGCTCGTCAGGGCGCGAAAGCGTCGTTATAGTCCGTTCGCAACGCCCCGGTCAGAAAGCCGGGGTTTTTCGTGTGCGCGAGCGCCCGGCGCCGCCACACTCGAGTTCATCTTTTCAGGGAAGACATGCCATGGCCAATGTCGTCGTCGTCGGATCTCAGTGGGGAGACGAGGGGAAGGGCAAGATCGTTGACTGGCTTTCGGAGCTGGCCGACGTGGTCGTCCGTTTCCAGGGCGGGCACAATGCCGGCCACACGCTGGTGATCGACGGTGTCAGCTACAAGCTCTCCCTGCTTCCCTCCGGCGTCGTGCGCGGCAAGCTCTCGGTAATCGGCAACGGCGTCGTCATCGATCCGCATGCGCTGGTCGCCGAGATTGCCCGTCTGGCGGAACAGGGTGTCAACGTCTCGCCCGAAACGCTGGCGATCGCCGACAACGCCACGCTGATCCTGTCGCTGCACCGCGAGCTCGACGCCCTGCGCGAGACGGCCGCCGCCGCCGGCACCAAGATCGGCACCACCAAGCGCGGCATCGGCCCTGCCTATGAGGACAAGGTCGGCCGCCGCTCGATCCGCATCATGGATCTCGCCAACCTGAAGACGCTTCCCGCCAAGATCGAGCGCCTGCTCACCCATCACAACGCCCTGCGCCGCGGCCTCGGCGAGCCGGAGATCGAGCCGGCGACGATCTACGCGGAGCTGGAGACGGTGGCCGACAAGGTGCTGCCGTTCATGAAGGCCGGCTGGGCGCTGCTCGACACCGCCCGCAAGGAAGGCAAGCGCATCCTGTTCGAGGGCGCGCAGGGCACCCTGCTCGACATCGATCACGGCACCTATCCCTTCGTCACCTCGTCCAACACCGTCTCCGGCCAGGCGGCCGCCGGCAGCGGCGTCGGCCCCAATGCCATCGGCTATGTGCTCGGCATTACCAAGGCCTACACCACCCGCGTCGGCGAAGGCCCCTTCCCGACCGAGCAGGACAATGAGGTCGGCAACTTCCTCGGCACCCGCGGCCACGAGTTCGGCACGGTGACGGGCCGCAAGCGCCGCTGCGGCTGGTTCGATGCGGTGCTGGTGCGCCAGTCCTGCTGCATCAACGGCATCAACGGCATCGCGCTGACAAAGCTCGACGTGCTCGACGGCCTCGACGAGATCAAGATCTGCGTCGCCTATGAGCTCGACGGCAAGCGCATCGACCACCTGCCCGCCTCCCAGGGCGCGCAGGCCCGCGTCAAGCCGATCTACGAGACGCTGCCGGGCTGGAAGGAATCGACGGAGGGCGCGCGCAGCTGGGCCGATCTTCCGGCGCAGGCGGTGAAATACGTGCGCCACGTCGAGGAACTCATTGGCGCGCCGGTCGCATTGCTCTCGACCTCGCCTGAACGGGATGACACAATCCTTGTTCAGAATCCGTTTCAGGATTAAGCGTTGAACTCCGTTCCGGCGCCGCGTGCGCCGGTTCCATATGCGGCGATCACGAGTTGAACACATGGCAGATTATTATCCGGTTTTGAAGAAAACCGTGGCCGCGCTCCCTGAAAACACGGGAGCGGCCCGGCGCGAGATCTATCAGCGCGCCCGCAAAGCCATCGTTGCCCAGCTCAAGGCCTACGATCCACCACTCTCGCCCTCGGATATCACCTCCGAGCAGCTTCGTCTGGAAGAGTGTATCCGTCGCGTGGAGGCAGAGGCCGCCCGCGACACGCTCGGTGGCTATTCGAGCGCAAGGCCGGCGACACCGACCCCACCGCCGACGGCCGCGGCCCAACCGGCCGAGCCTCAGCCCGCGCCGCCGCCGGCCGCGCCGCCGCCCGTCGCCGCCCCCCAGGTCGCCGCACCGCAGCCGCCTGAGCCTGCCGCACAGGCGCCTCAGCCAGCCGCACCGCGCGCACCCGCTGCACAGCCGACTGCATCGCCGCGCGCGCCGGAACGCGAAAAACCGGCGGACGCCGATGCGCCGGCCGTCACAGGCAACAAGCGCGTCCAGCCGGGAGCCGACAGCACGATTGCCGCCGGCAACGAGGGCCTGCGCGCCACGCCGCGCCGCGACGATCCCCAGTCGACGGCGCGTGACGACAACCGCAGGACGGACAAGCGCGAGCCGAGCCTTGCCGGCCCCGCCGCCGGCACGGACACGCCACGCACCAGGGCGCGCGGCCGCAACAAGGACGAAAACGGTCTGGGAGCCGGCCGCCAGCCGGCTCTTGCCGGCTATGAGGGCCATATCCGGACCTCGCGTCTCCCCGGCATCCTCGGTGGCGTCGCCGTGGTCCTGCTGCTGGTCGGCGCGGCCGCCGTCGGCTACTCGCAGCGCGAGGCGGTGATGAACCTGTTCGCCGGTGGCGACAGCACGGACGGCTCCGACACGGCTTCCACCGGCACCCCCGCGGACACGCAGACACCCGGACCGCAGGACGGCGGCACCAATGCCGACACCCCGCGCAAGAACGCCGCCCGCCTGCTGGAGAACGGCGAAACGGCGGTCGCCCCCGACGCCCGCAGCGTCTCCACCACGCGCATCACCCCGTCGACCCCCGAGGGCGTGACCAGCGCAGCACCGCAGGCGAGCCGCGACGTGACCTCGCAGGCAGCCGTCCCGACGGGCCAGGAGCAGCCGGCCACGGCCACCGAGACCCCCGTGGCTCCGGCCGACCAGCAGGCACAGGCTGAAACCCCGGCCGTCCCGGAGACGCCGGCGGCAAGCGAGACACCGGCAGCCCCCGCGACGACGCCGGCACCGGCACCGGCGGCATCCGCCAACGCCGATCAGGCGACCGCCGTCGCACAGCGGGCCATTCTCTACGAAGAGGGCGCGCAGCCCGGCAGCGCCGGCCAGGCCTCCTCCGGCCAGACCATCTGGAACCTCTCCGAGGAAACCGTGGATGGCCGCAAGGAGACGGTGCTGAAGATCCGCGTGCAGGTGCCCGAGCGCAACATCGACGCCAACCTGACGCTGCACCCGAATCGTGACAGCTCCCTGCCGGCAAGCCACCTGCTGGAGATCCGCTTCAACCTGCCGCCCAATTTCGCCGGCGGCGGCGTCCAGGACGTGCCCGGCCTCGTCATGAAGCCGACCGAGGAAGCCCGTGGCGAGGCGCTGATCGGCGCATCGGCCAAGGTCGACACCGGCTATTTCTGGGTGGCGCTGTCCAACCTCCCCGACGAGGAGGAGCGCAATCTGTCGCTGCTGCGCGATCGGGGCTGGATCGACATTCCGATGCTCTATGAAAACGGCAAGCGCGCCATCCTGACCCTGGAAAAGGGCACGCCCGGCACCCGCGCCGTCGATCAGGCGATCGACGCCTGGAAGGCGGGCTGACGCCAGCCCCGGCGACACCCGGCGTTGCAGACGCAGACATGAAAAAGGCCGGATCGGGAAACCGATCCGGCCTTTCTCGTCAGGCGGGGAAGAAGCCTGAGGGATCAGAAACGCAGACGCTTGGCCTGCTTGACCTGCGGCAGGGCAACGAGCGTTTCGAGCACGGCCGCCGGCACCTCGCCATCGACCTCGACGAGGCAGATCGCGTCGCCGCCGGCACTCAGGCGCCCAAGGTTGAAGGTGGCGATGTTGACGCCGGCCTCGCCCAGCAGCGTGCCGAGCTGACCGATGAAGCCGGGCTTGTCCTCATTGGTGATGTAGAGCATGTGGTCGCCGAGTTCGGCCTCCATGTTGATGCCCTTCACCTGGATGACGCGCGGCTTGCCGTCGGCGAAGACGGTGCCGGCGACGGAGCGCTCCTGGCGCTCAGTCTTCACCGTCAGGCGGATGTAGTTCTCATAGGCTCCGGCCTGGCCGCGACGCACCTCCTCGACCTGGATGCCGCGTTCGCGCGCAAGGATCGGGGCAGAGACCATGTTCACCGTCTGAAGCAGCGGCTGCAGCACACCGGTCAGCGCCGCAGAGGTCAGCGCCCTGACGTTCATCTCCGCCACTTCGCCCTCATACTCGAGGCGAATGCCGGTGATGCTGGTCTCCGTCACCTGCCCGGCGAAGGAGCCGAGCTGCTCGGCCAGCTTGACGAAGGGCGTCAGGCGCGGCGCTTCCTCGGCGGAGATCGAGGGCATGTTGAGCGCGTTGGAAACAGCGCCCTTGGTCAGGTAGTCCGACATCTGCTCGGCGACCTGCAGGGCGACGTTTTCCTGGGCCTCGGAGGTCGAGGCGCCCAGATGCGGCGTGCACACCAGATTGGGCGCGCCGAAAAGCACATTCTCCGTCGCCGGCTCGTCGACGAAGACATCAACGCCGGCACCGCCGACCTGGCCACTGTCGAGACCGGCGCGCAGCGCCTGCTCGTTGACGAGCCCGCCACGGGCGCAATTGATGATGATGACGCCCTTGCGCATCTTCGCGATGGCTTCAGCATCGATGATGTCGCGGGTCTTGTCGGTCAGCGGCGTGTGCAGGGAAATGACCTCCGCGCGCGCGAACAGTGTCTCCAGATCCACCTTCTCGACGCCGAGATCCAGCGCCCGCTCGTCGGAGAGGAACGGATCAAAGGCAATGACCCGCATCTTCAGGCCGATGGCCCGTTCGGCGACGATCGAGCCGATGTTGCCGCAGCCGATCACGCCAAGGGTCTTGGAGGTCAGCTCGACGCCCATGAACTTCGACTTCTCCCACTTGCCGGCCTGCGTGGAGGCATCGGCGCTGGGGATCTGTCGAGCAACCGCGAACATCATCGCGATGGCATGTTCGGCGGTGGTGATCGAGTTGCCGAAGGGCGTGTTCATGACGATCACGCCACGGCTGCTGGCGGCCGGGATATCGACGTTGTCGACACCGATGCCGGCGCGACCGACGACCTTGAGATTGCCGGCCGCGGCCAGAAGCTTCTCCGTCACCTTGGTGGCCGACCGGATGGCCAGGCCATCATATTTGCCGATCACGGACAGGAGCCTGTCCTTGTCCTTGCCGAGATCGGGTTCATAGTCGACCTCGACGCCGCGCGACTTGAAAATGGCGACGGCAGCAGCCGAAAGCTTGTCGGAAATCAGGACCTTGGGAGCCATTGGAATTCTCCGTGCTATGCCTCTGCGGCTCCGGATCCGGCGCGCGATGCGCGCCGGAGGGCCGTGAGGGATCAGCGAAACGTGACGATGGAAACGGATCAGGCGGCCTGGCCGAGCGCGGAAAGCTCGGCCTCGAACGCCCAGTCGAACCACGGCAGCAGGGCCGTGACATCGGAGGTTTCGACCGTCGCGCCGCACCACACACGGAAGCCGCTCGGCGCATCGCGATAGGCGCCGATGTCGAGCGCCACGCCGGCCTTCTCGAGCGCGGAGGCCATCGCCTTGGCGAAGGCCGCCTGCTTGTCGTCAGGCAGAGCCGCAACACGCGGATCGACGATCTTGAGGCAGACGGAGGTGTTGGAGCGGATCGCCGGATCGGCGGCCAGGAAGTCGACCCAGCCGGTGCGCGCCACCCAGTCGGAGATGGCTCCGGCATTGGCGTCGGCACGCGCGATCAGAGCGCTCAGGCCGCCGATGTCGCGCGCCCACTTCAGCGCATCGAGATAGTCCTCGACACAGAGCATGGAGGGCGTGTTGATCGTTTCACCCTTGAAGATGCCCTCGATCAGCTCGCCGCCCTTGGTCATGCGGAAGATCTTCGGCATCGGCCAGGCCGGCGTGTAGCTCTCGAGCCGCTCGACAGCGCGCGGGCTGAGGATGAGCATGCCATGCGCGCCCTCTCCGCCCAGCGCCTTCTGCCAGGAGAAGGTGACGACATCGAGCTTGGCGAAGTCGAGCGGCTGGGCGAAGGCCGCCGAGGTCGCATCGCAGATCGACAGCCCCTCGCGGTCGGCCGGGATCCAGTCCGCGTTCGGCACGCGCACGCCCGAGGTGGTGCCGTTCCAGGTGAAGATCACATCGCGGGAGAAATCGGGCTCGGCAAGGTCGACGATCTCACCATAGCCGGCCTCGAGGACGCGCACGTCGGAAAGCCGGAGCTGCTTGACGACGTCCGTCACCCAGCCGGAACCGAAGCTCTCCCAGGCGAGCACGTCGACGCCACGCGGGCCGAGAAGCGACCACATGGCCATTTCCATGGCGCCCGTGTCGGAGGCCGGAACGATGCCGATGCGATAGTCCTGGGGAACCTGAAGCACCTCGCGGGTCAGCTCGATGGCTTCGGCAAGCTTCGACTTGCCGATCTTGGCGCGGTGCGACCGGCCAAGCGGAGCGTCATCGAGCGCCGCGGCGGACCAGCCGGGGCGCTTGGCGCAAGGTCCTGAGGAAAAACGGGGATTCTCCGGCGCGACGGCCGGCTTTGCATGCTCGCTCATGTGCTATCCTCTCAGATAGATGCCCCTCGTTGGGGAGGGGTGTCCCACTGACGTGGATAGCCGAGCCCCCGGAAAACCGCAAGAGCTACCGCAGTTCGCCATGCAGGATCTTGCCGTCTCGGCCGGAACATACTGGCAGGTGCGGCACAAGAGCCGGCTCAGGCACTCTCAACTTATTCCCACGGCGCGTGATAGCTGAGCACCTCCCCGAAAATCGGACGGCAAGGTCGGTAGAGCAACGAGGTGCGCCTTCGAACGGAGAACTGCTCAGCATGCCACCGCACCGCTTCACCCGGCGCTGCGCGCCTTGATCATGCGCAACGGATTGTAGGTCAGCAGTTCCGTTCCGTCGGCACGGCGCACGGAGTTGAATGTGCGCACCAGCCCCCTGCCGCCCTTGGAGGTAAGCCGCGCCTCGACCACTTCGCAGTACACCGTGATGGTGTCCCCAACCACGGTCGGGCCCTTCACCTTCACATCGGCCTCCAGGAAGGCCAGGCCCGTGTCCTGCATCATCGGCAGCAGCAGCCCCTCCGCGAAACCATAGACCAGAGCACCGGGCACGACCTGATCGGGCAGCGCCATCTCGGCGCGATGCGCCGCATTGGTGAACAATTCCTCGGTGAGCCATGTGAGGTTGCAGAAGGCGGACAGATCCGCCTGCGTAAGCGTGCGCCCGGCCGTGCGGAAGCGCATGCCGACACTCAGGTCTTCAAAGAAGAACCCGGTCCCGATCCTGCCGTAGTCCTCGTCTGTCGTTTCTCTCACGCGTCATCCTCCTGCGTGCGCCCTATGGCGCCATCCCTGTGCAGCCGCTCCACCTCCTCCCGCGAGAAGCCGAGCTCTGTCAGAATGCTTGCCGTATCGCCGCCCACCGCGGGGGCCGGCCGGTCCGGTGCCGGCTTCGGTCCCCGGAACACCACAGGCTGGCGCAGCGCGCGTTGCGCACCGATCGCCGCTTGTCCGCCAGGGGCGAAGAACCCCACCGCCTCCAGATGCGGATCGGCCAGAAGGTCGTCGAGATCGTTGACCTTGGAATAGGGGATGTCGAGCCGCTCGAACGTGTCGAGCCACTCCTGCGTGGGCCGGTCCAGAACCGCAGCAGCGAGATAACCGTACAGCAGGTCAACCCGCTGGCTGCGCGCCCCCGCGTTCTCGAACCAGGGCTCTCTGGTGACATCCTCACGCCCGATCTCCACCAGGATGCGCCGCCACTGCTCTCCGGTATAAGGCAGCGCGGCGACCCAGCCATCGCTGGTGCGGTAGGGCTTGCGGTTGCGCGAGAACAGCCGGTGATAGCCGGCCCCTTCCGGGGCCTCGGAGAACGTGGCCGCGGCAAGGTGCTCGTTGAGCAGAAAACCCACCAGCGCCTCGAACATGGGGACTTCCACCTCCACCGCTTCAACCTGCCCGCGGGCCTGGCCGGCAATCGCCGCAAGGATGCCGTAGGAGGCATAGAGCGCGGCCACCTTGTCGGCCACCACGCTGGGGACATACGCGGGGTCGCCGCCGGCGTGGGTGGGAAGCATGGCAAGCCCGCTCGCCGCCTGGATCACGTCGTCAAAAGCAGGACGATCACGATAGGGGCCATCCTGGCCGAAGCCGATGGCCGAGCAATAGATGATGCGCGGATTGATCGCCTTCACCGCCTCGAAGCCGAAGCCCAGCCGGTTGATGGCGTCCACCCGCATGTTGTGCAGAAGGACATCCGCCGAGGCAATGAGCCTGCGCAGCACGTCCTTGCCTTCGGCCGACTTGAGGTTCACCGCAACGCTCTTCTTGTTGCGGTTGTTGTTCACGAACATCGCGCTGTCACCGGCCTGGGAAACCGGATGGACGGAACGCGACAGTTCGCCTGCAGGCGGTTCGATTTTGATGACTTCGGCACCGAGATCAGCGAGCACCTGCCCGGCAAACGGGCCGAGCACGATCGAGGTGATGTCGATGACGCGGATGCCTGAGAGCAGCGGGGTCATGGAGCCATTGTCCGAGAGAGGAGGGTCTGGGCGATCTTGATATGAGGACGGTCCACCATGCGGCCGTCGAGCTGGAAGGCGGCACCATCGGGGTTTTCGGCGGCAAGCTCCAGCACCCGGCGCGCCCAGTCGAGGGTCTCGGCGGACGGAGCAAGGCCCTCGTGTATGGGCGCAAGCTGGGCCGGGTGGATCGCCATCCGGGCGCGAAAGCCAAGTTCGGCGGAGCGCCGGCAATCCGCAGTCAGAACGTCGAGATCGCGAAAATTCGGATCGACGGCATCAATGGGCGTGATGCCGGCCGCGACGCTCGCGAGAAGGCAGAAGGTCTGGGCGTGGGCGGCGAGCATGCGGGTCGCGTCAGTCCGCCCGGGCAAGGGCGCGCGCCCCAGATCGGCAGAGAGATCCTCCAGGCCCCAGGTATAGCCCTGAAGGCGCGGATGCCCCCGGCCGAGATCCGCGCCCGCAAGAAGCGAGGCCGCGGTTTCCGTCACGATGCCGACAATGCCCACATGACCGCGCCGCAGGCCGTCGCGGGCCTCCAGGGCATCAAGGCCATGGGAGACGGGATCGAGCTGTGAAATGGAGGTGAGCTTGGGCCAGACAATCCCCGCCAGGGGGCCAAGCGGAAGCGCGGCAAGCTCGGCCAACGCACGCGCGGGCTCGGTGCCATTGAGGCGAACATAGAGGAGCGGACGCGGGCCGTCTGCGGCCGCAGCCACAAACCCGCAGACCTCCCGCAGGGCCGCGTCCTTGCGGGCCGGTGCAACGGAATCCTCGAGATCCAGGATCAGCGCATCGGCACCGCCCCGGACGGCCTTGGCCATCTTGGCAGGAGCGTCTCCCGGCACGAACAGATAGGAGCGCGGCTCTGGCCGTATCGGGCCTTCAGGCGACATCACGGTCCCCCTTCGGCCGGCGGCGCATGAAGGCCTGGCGGCGGCAGACGGCCACCTCCACGTCGTCCTGGTTGAACGCCTTGTGCTCGAATTCCACCAGGCCCGCTTCAGGCCTCGACCTGCTGTCGCGCTTGGAGACGACCAGCGTCTGGACGCGCAGGGAATCCCCCTGGAACACCGGCTTGGGAAACCGGATGTCGCTCATGCCGAGATTGGCGATCGTGGTGCCGAGCGTCGTGTCCGCCACCGTGATGCCGATCATCAGACCGAGGGTGAAAAGGCTGTTCACCAGAGGCTGGCCGAACTCGGTCTTGGCCGCGAAATGCCGATCGATGTGGAGCGGCTGCGGGTTCATGGTCAGGCAGGAAAACATCATGTTGTCGTATTCGGTCACGGTGCGGGTGATCGCATGGTCGAACACCCGCCCCGGCTCGAAGTCTTCATAATACAAGCCCGCCATTGTGCAGCTCCGGATTGTCAGTCGAAAGGAAAGCGCCCGGCGGCCGGTGCCGGCCGAAAGGCGCGGGCGGGAGGACAGCCCTCCCGCCCTTGTCGAACAGCGGCTTAGCGCTGGGAGGCAACTGCGGCCCGGAAGGCGGCAAGCACCTTCTCGGCGGGTTCACCGCGCTTCTCGAGGTTCGCGACCCACTCCTTGGTGACGGTGTCGAAGTTCTCGGACAGGATCTTTTCCTGGTCCGGCGTGAACTCCACCAGAAGCGTGCCCTGCTCCTTCAGCTTGCCCGCAAGCTCCTTCTCCTCCTGATCGAAGATCGCGCAGGCGTGCGACACGGTCTCCTCGCCAGCCTTGGTGAGAGCCTCCTGAATATCCTTGGGCAGGCTCTCCCACTTTTTCTGGTTGATCGAATACGTGATGCCGACCGTGCCGAAGTTCTGGCCGATGGTGGCGGACTTGACCGCCTTGTCGAGGCCGTACGAGAAGGTCGAGGTGTAGGGAAGAAGGGCGCCATCGATGGTGCCCTTGGTCATGGCATCGAAGATTTCCGGCGGCGTCATGCGGATCGGCACGGCACCAAGATTACCCAGCCCCAATTCCATGGGCCCCGGATTGGAGCGGATCTTGCGCCCCTTGAAATCCTCGAAGCCCTTGAAGTCCGCCTTCTCGGAGAAGATGGCCTGGTAGGGCGACAGCGCCACCACATACAGCACGCGCACCCCGTTCGGCTTGAACTCCAGCTCGTCGAGCATGCCACCGGGCTTTGCAAGCTGCCAGTAGGCCATCGCCCCTTCGCAGGACGACTTGAAGCCGCCGGGCAGTTCCGCCACAGCTCCGAGCGGCATCTTCTCCGACACATAGCTCGGGACGATGTAGCCGATGTCGGCGAGACCGGTCTGGGTGACCATCAGCAGGTCCTTGGCCTTGCCGAGCTGCTGGGCGGGGAAATGCTGGAAGTCGAGCTTGCCACCGGAGGCATCCTTCGCCTTCTCGAAGAAGAAGGCCGTGGCGTTCTTCGTGATGGAGTGACCGGCGGGAAGGCTGTCAGCAAGCTTCAGCGTCACGTCCGCAGCCTGGGCGGTGATGGGGCCGAGGGCAAGGGCCGCCACGCCCGCAAGCAGGCAGAGGCGTCGGGTAAGGGTCTTCATGAGTGTGTTCCTCCTAGGAAATATCGGGGGTACCCTTGGGGGCTCTTGCCGAGCTCTTCTCAGGCATCTTCTTGGTGTTGATTGCTCAGGTGCGCGGGTTCGGGCGCGCAAAAGGTCTCAGACCTTTTCCGCGTACGGCGGCGCGTAGACGACGAGGACACGAACAGGCTCTTCACTGATCGCAGTGAAGACGTGCTCCATGCCGGCGGGAAAGAAGCAGGTGTCGCCCGGATTGAGGATGGTTTCCTCGCCGCCGACCTCGGCGCGAGCCTGGCCGGCAAGCATGTAGCAGACCTGCTCGATGCCATCGTGGTGATGGGGGTGGGCGCCCTGCCCCTGCTCGATGGTGCCAAGCACCACTTCCAGCTGCTCCGCACCGACGGTCTCGCGGCCGATAAGGCGGCGGTTCACGGTGCCGGAGTGGTTGGCGGGCGAATAGGTTCTGACGTCGGCCTCGCGGACGAAGTATCTATTCGGCGAAGAGGTCATGATCTTCTCCTTCATGTTCAGTTCATTGTGCTCGGGAGCCAGAGCACCAGGCTCGGCCACGCGATCAGCGCGGCGATGACGACGAGATGGGCGACAACATGGGGGGCGATGCCGGCGAAGATCTCTTCGAGAGGCCGGCCGCTATAGCGCGCGACCACGAAGACGTTGAGACCCAGTGGCGGCGTGATCATCCCCACCTCCGCGGTGACGACCACCACCACGCCGAACCACACCGGATCGAATCCCAGCGCCGTGATGGCCGGCACCGCGATGGGAACCGTCAGGATCAGGATGGCCAGCTGGTCCATGAAGCAGCCCAGGAGGATGTAAACGACCACGATCAACGCCATGATCACGTAAGGGGACGTATCGAGCCCCGTGAGGAAGCCGACCGTGTTCTGGGTGACCTGGCTGAGCGTGAGATAGAAGCCGAAGATGTGCGCGCCGATGACGATCATCAGGATCATGCAGGTCGCGCGGGCCGAGCGCGCAAGCACCCTTTGCAACATCTTGAAGGAGAGTTTGCCAACCGCCCCGGTGAGGACGAGCGCGCCGAACGCACCCAACGCAGCCGCTTCGGTGGGGGTCGCGACGCCGAGATAGATGACGCCCGTCACCAGGAAGAGCAGCGCCAGCATGGGCCCCACCTCGCGCAGGGCGGCGAGCTTCTCCTGCAGGGAGTATGAGCGGGTTTCCGGCGCGAGCTTGGGATCGCGCCACAGCAGCACATAGACGGTCGCCACGATGGCCAGGGTGACGAGGATGCCGGGAATGACCCCGCCGATAAGCAGATCGGCAATGGAAACCTCGGCGATCAGCCCATAGAGCACCAGCGCAATGGAGGGCGGGATGAGCATGGCAAGCGTGCCGGAGACCGCCACCACGCCACAGGAGAAACGCGGCTCATAGCCCGCTTTCATCATGGCCGGGATGGAGGTGGCGGAGAGCGCGGCCGCCGAGGCCGTGCTTGATCCGGAGATGGCTCCGAAGCCGGCTCCCGCAAGGGCGGTCGCAACCGCAAGACCGCCCCGCACCCGACCGATCCAGACGCTCATGGCATGAAACAGGCCATCTGCGATACCGCTCGCCACGACCAGCTCGGCCATGAGGATGAACATGGGAATGGTGATGAGTTCATAGGAATTGGCCACCGAAAACGGGGTTGTCTCGATGACGCCAATGGTCGCCGCAATGCCGGCCAGGGAGAACAGGCCCGCGACACCGGAGATGGCCAGGGCAAAGCCCACCGGCGTTCCAATGGCAAGAAGGACGAACAGCAGACCTATAATCAGCAGCGGCGTCATGGCGTTCCCTTGGAATTTGTTATGTGTCTTGTGGGAGGGCGGCGCACACTGCCAACGCCCCGGCCAAGCGGCTGGCAACCAGCCAGGTGAGAAAGGCAGACCAGGCGGGAGCTAGTCCTCCTGGGGCGGCCGGATGAAGCGCAGCAGGCACAGAAGGACGATGGGGGCAGTGCCAAGCGGTACGATCCAGTACGCGACCCAGACCGGCCAGGGCACGACGGTGGCCATCACCTCGCCCTTGGCGGTGCTGTCGATGGCGCGCACGAGGCCGGTCCACAACATGGCGGCAAAAAACAATCCGCTCGCGCCGTAGCTGACGCGGTCCGCCAGGGCGCGCGTGGCCGGACGGAAGCGCAGGTACAGAATGTCGACCCGCACGTGCTCGTCATGGCGCAGAGTGTCGGACAGGGAAAAGAAGAAGACGCCGACCATGAGGTAAAGCGAGATCAGGTCGTAGGAAAATCCGAGCGGGCTGTTGAAGAGATAGCGCATCGTCACATCAACGAAGACCAGCACCATCATGCTGAAGAGGCAGACGGCCCCGAGCGCAAGGAGCATCGCCTCGTAGCGCGCGAGTGCGAGCGAGACACGTCGGATCATTTCGCTTTCACCTTGTTGGTGGGCGTCCTGGCTTCGGCGGCCTTGCCCGATGCGGAGTGGTTTTCGAACAGGTCCTTGATCTGCACGATCGCTTCGCCGATCCGGGCGGCAAGCTCCGCCCTCTTCTCGAGCAGGCGATAATTCGGACCTGCCACGGAGATCGCCAGCCGCTCGCCGTGCAGCTCGACCGGCATGCCGACACCTAGGACGTCCGGAGTGAACTCGGAGAGGTTCTCGAACCAGCCGCGGGCCATGGAGTCCTGAATATCCGCCTCGACCGCGGCGGCATCCGGCAACGTGGCGTCGCGATATCTCTCGAACATCAGCTTGGAGAAGAACTCGGCACGCTCCTCGGCGCCGTAGCAGCTCAGGATCGCCTTGCCGCCGGAGGTCACCTGCACCGGCCGCCGATCACCGACCTGCGCAAAGTAGCGAACCGGGTGCTGGCATTCGATGACCTCCAGGTAGACGACCTCGCCATCCACCCGATGCCCCAGAAGCACCGTCTCGCCCGTCTGCTCCTGCAGCTGCTCAAGGATCGGCCGCAGACGGTCCGCAAAGGGATCGTTGCGAGCGATCTCCTGCGCCAAAGCCAGCAGCCGCCGGGTCGGGTAGTAACCGCCCCAGGCCCGCATCTCGTAAATGAACCCCCGCGCTTCCAGGGTCTCCAGCAGGTTGAAGGTCGACGACTTGGGCAAGCCGAGAGCCTCGCTGATCTGGGACAGCGTGCGCGGCCGACGGACCTTCGCGAAGAGGTCCAGAATGGCGAGGAGATTTTCTACCTGTTTCACTATCATGAACTTTTTTTCATGCACTGGAACAATACAGTCAAGAAAATCTTGTTGTGCGCCGCACATCGGGCACGGCGCGGCCGCGTTCAAAATCGCGAATTTCTGCGGAATTCACCCGTCGTGATGTTGCTTTTCGCCAGGAGCGATACGCCGCGAGGCTCGAGGCAGCCGCAGCCCTTCCCGCACCCGGAATGAGGAGCAGGGCGACCACCTCGGGCCAGCGGGAGTCCGCGTCGTCAACGGGCGGAAAAACCGCAGCAGCTGGCGGCGACAAATAGGCCTGCGAGAGCCGGCCGACCCTGGCAGGGCACCCGGAAGAGAAAAATCCCAACGCACGTCATCAGGCGCGCAGGGGCCCGCGTCATAGGATCAAGATATTGGAAAATAACACCTTCAAACAATACCGCCCGACGGGGCGGTCAGGAGCAGCGCACCCTCCCCTCGATCACAGCAGGAAGAACGCAAGCGTCATGGCTGCCCCGACGAGGGTCACGAACCCGCGCAACAGATCGGTGCGTACGATTTTCCGGCTGAGGCGCGCTCCGGCGTAGCCGCCCAGGGTCGCACTCACCGCCATGACGAATGCCTGCTCCCAGGCGATCAGCCCCGCGCCGACGAATGCCAGGCTCGAAATGAACGACAGCACGGCGGACAGCACGTTTTTCAAGCCGTTCATGCCGTGCAGGTTCACGTGTCCGAGCAGCCCGAAAGTCGCAAGCAGGATGATCCCCAGACCGCCATTGAAATAGCCGCCATAGACCGAAATCGCGAATATGGCGGCGGCGGAAACAAGTGGCCCGGCATCCCCCTTGGCACGCTGGCGCAGCATCTTCAGCAGGAATGGCCCGCCGGCGAACAACGCGGTTGCCAGCAGCAGCAGCCACGGAATGATCCATAGAAAAGCCTCCCCGGGCGTCATGATCAGCAGCAACGCGCCGATGATGCCGCCAGCGGCGGCTGTCGCGATGACGGCCTTCAGCCCCAGCGAACCTTCCGCCCGCATGTCATGGCGAAAGCCCCAGGCACTGCTCAGATATCCAGGCAAGGCAATGAACGTGGACGTCGCGTTTGCGCTGATGGGCGGCACCCCGACATAGATCAGTGCGGGCAGGCTAAGAAAGGTCCCGCCACCGGCGACGGCGTTGAGAAACCCGGCGGCGCCGCCGGCGATCAACAGCAAGAGAATTTCGGTCATGCTCGGCTCTGCCCTGTCATCACATGCGCGAGGCCTTGCACCTTTTCATATTGGTCTGCAAATTGGTTCGCAGAGACGACGGCGACATCGAGGTGCCCCCTGATCGAACTGAACAGCGAACTCGCCAAGGTATTGATAGAGCTGGAAATCGGCGACCGGCTTCCCGCCGAGCGCGATCTGGCGCGCCGGCTTGGTTGCAGCCGGCAAACCTTGAGGAAGCACCTGGCCATCCTGGAGAGCGAGGGCAAGATCTGGCGCCACGTCGGCCAGGGCACCTTTCGGGGCACGCGCCCCCGTGGTCTCCCGATACGCGACACATTGCTGATCGAGGGGGCGACGCCTCCCGACGTGATGCGCGCGCGCATGCTGCTGGAGCCGATGGTGGCCGCCGAGGCGGCCCGCCACGCCGATGCCGGCGACGTGGCGTTGCTCCGCGAGAGGATCAGGATCGGCCGTTGCGCACAAGACCGCGCCGCATGCGAACAGTCGGACGACATGTTCCACCGGTCTCTCGCGCAGATTACCGGCAACCCGATCCTGTCCGGCTTTCTGATCTACCTTTCCGGCGTCCGCCGCCGCGTCGCCTGGCAGAGACACTGGGAAAGAACCTATCAGAGAATTGGCACGCTCGCGTTCCTGACAACTCACAGCGATCAGCATGAGCGGATCGTGGATGCGATCGAAGATCGTGACCCGGACCGGGCCGCGCTCCTGATGTCGACGCACCTCGAGACCATCAAAAAGAGCATGTCGGCATGTGATTGAAACAGGCACCCGCGCCTCTCGGGAAGGGGCGCATACGGGTAATGCCGCCGATCGCCTCCACAGCCTTTTGCCAGCGGAACGCATCGCGACCATGTCATCTCCCCATGGAGACGCGACGGAACCGTCTGCCAGCCCCGCTTCAGGTCCATTGACAACACTTCGCAAATGCCTATGTTCCGAAGGATGTATAGCTTGTCGTATATTTTTGGGAATTTACTTCTGAACCGCCCGGTGCCCCGGGCTGGTTACGGATAACTTTTTGCTTCTGCCATCCCGGGTGCCTGATTTTCTAAGAGTACGGCCTGGTCCTCAGGACCTCGGGAGACAATTGATGTCTGCAACAAAAATCACCAACCTGCGACGCGGCCCGACATTCCCGATTGCTCCGGAATGACGTGGAACATTCCAGGCCCGGTTTTGATCGTCAGATGCCAAAGGCATGCTGACCTTCGAATGTAGCCGGCGGGCTTTCTTCCTGTCTGTCCCTACGCCCTTAGCTCAGCTTCATCAAAGCTGACTGCGGCGTTCACCGCAGGTTCCGCGCGCGCCCCGATCCGGGGCTGGTTTTCCGCGCTCGCTTACTGACTGATCCACCCTTTTTCCCATAGCCGCCGTCGCCGACGGCATCGGCCACAACGCATCTCTTCGCGCATTCAGCGCGCCCCATGGAGTATCCAATGCAGAACCAACATGCCTCCCCACGAAAAGCCTCCAGGCCTCCCAAGATCGTCATCGGCGCGGATTGCGTCTCCAAGCTCGAGGCTCTCGCGGAAGCGGCGGCGGAACGCAATCCCGACCTCGGCGAGCGGCTCTTGAGTGAGCTTGACCGCGCCCGCGTCGTTCCGGCCGCCAAGGTTCCGCCCAACGTGGTGGCCATCGGCCGTTCGGTCACCTACCGCGACGAAAGCACCGGACAGCAGAAGACCGTGACCCCCGTCTGGCCGGGAGACGCCGACATTTCGTGCGGCCGCATTTCCGTACTGACGCCGATCGGCGTTGCCCTTATCGGCCTTGCCGTGGGGGCTTCCCTCCACTGGGACACGAGAGACGGCGAGCGGCGCGTTCTGACGGTTCTGGATGTGGCTCCCGGCGACACCGGCGAAAGGCCCGGGGCCTGAATGATGCCGACATTCAAGAGGCACACCGAAGCCCATGCCCGACCCGGAAGGAAAGAGTCGATGCGCTGACAAGGCCATGACCACCCTTCCGGGACCCTGAGGCCGAGCGCTCCGGCGCTGTTCTGTTCCCGTGACGAGTGGATGTCATGAGCCGTTACCTTCCTCGAAAATGCCCTTCCTGCGCGGCGCTGTTGCCGCGCGCTGCCGGATATCGCTGCCCGATCTGCTTCCACGATCTGAGAAGCCTCGCGTCCAGTGTCCGGCGTCCTTGCAGCCGATGCGGATCCGCGATCGCACGGCGCTCCGGCGTCGGTGGCCCATGTGACTGTCGTCATTCGGCTGGCGCGGTCGAGCCAGCGCGGTGAGACAGCCCCATCCGCCGCCCGCGCATGCTGGCGTGAGCGTGGGGCGGCAGCGGTAGCGGAACACTGTGGGGCGGCGGGCGTTGATCGCGCTGCCGCAAGGTTTTCCGTCTTCAACACAAAAAAGGCCGGGCGTGAGGCCCGGCCTTTTGTTTCGTTGCTGTGCGGATCAGTACCGCGCGACGACGGTGTCGGGAATATAGGCCGGCGTCGAGTCGAACGTGTAGCGCACGCCGACGCGGAACTCGTGGGCCTGAAGATCCTTGTAGGCGATCTTGCGCGACGGGTTGACGCCGCCGGTGCTGAAGCTCTTCGAGTAGGCGTCGCCGATGTTAAGGTAGCGATAGCCGGCATCGATCGCCCAGTTCTGGTCGATCGCGTAGGAGCCGCCGGCCATCAGCGCCCAGGAGAAGTTCCAGGTGCTGTCGCCCGGGTAGCGGCCGCTGGTGCCGTCCGGATTGGAATACTTGATGCTCGAGGTCGACACGCGCGACACACCGACGCCGGCGCCGAGATAGGGCGTGAAGCCCGCCCAGGTGCCGATGTCGACATAGCCGTTGACCAGCATGGTCAGCACGTCGATCTTGGCGGTCTCCGAAGAAAAGCCGGACGTGCCGCCGACGCCGCAGGTGGCGCAAGGGGCATGACCGCGGAACTTCGCCGGGAACTCGTAGTCCAGCGTCACGTCGCTGCGCAGATAGTCGGAGAAGCGATAACCGACACCGGCGCCAATCATGCCGGTGTTGTTCAGCTTCTCGTTGCTGAAGTCCAGTGCGCCATAGGAAACGCTGGGGGCCTGGTAGATCTTGTAACCAATGTCACCGCGCAGATACCAGCCGCCTTCGACGACAGGCACCTGCGGGACGTGCTCGATCACCGGAATCGGCATGTCCGCTGCGTGGACGGCTGACGAGACGATCATCGCGACGCCAGCCAGGGACAACTTGAAAAAATGGCTGCTCATGTCTCGGTCCTCGTTGAATGCGTCCGATCCCAACTACTCGCGCCGGCCGCCTACGTGAAACACAATGCAGTTTTGCGGGAAAATGCTTAAGGCCAACTTAACCGTAAAAATTAACCGCGTCCTTTTACGTTAATACAAGGTAAAGATCGCAGCTTTCCCTGCAGCGAAACGCAACAGATCCACAAGACTTTAAGAGGCTTTTAAGAATTGTCGCGAAACCGGCCGCCTGAGCGGCCGGTCTTTTGAAGCCGGCGGCCGGGCTGCTCAGGCGGCGGCGCGGGTCACGGCATCGACAATGCGGCTGACGACATCCCGGACGACGCCGGCGTCGTCGCCCTCGCCCATGACGCGGATCAGCGGCTCGGTGCCGGAAGGGCGAATGACCAGACGGCCGGACGTGCCGAGCGTCTTCTCGCCATCCTCGATCGCCGCCTTCACCGCCGGGTCGTCCAGCGGGCGCGATCCGGAATAGCGCACGTTGCGCAGGATCTGTGGCACCGGATCGAAGCGACGGCAGACCTCGGAAACGGGCCGGTCGAGCTTGCCGACGCAGGCCAGAACCTGAAGGGCGGCGACAAGACCGTCGCCCGTGGTGGCGAAGTCGGACAGGACGATATGGCCCGACTGCTCGCCGCCGACATTGTAGCCGTGCTGGCGCATGTGCTCGACCACATAGCGGTCGCCCACCTTGGTGCGGGCAAGCGACAGGCCGAGGCCTCCGAGATAGCGCTCCAGGCCGAGGTTGGACATCACCGTGGCGACGATGCCCGAGGCCGCGAGCCGTCCGTCCTCGTGCCAGGACTGGGCAACCACGGCCATGAGCTGGTCCCCGTCGACCACCTGGCCGTTTTCGTCGACGATGATCACCCTGTCGGCGTCGCCGTCGAGGGCGATGCCGATGTCGGCGCGCACTTCATGCACCTTGCGGCACAGCGCGTCCGTGTCGGTCGACCCGCAATCGAGGTTGATGTTGTAGCCGTTCGGATCGACGCCGATC
Organism: Stappia sp.; assembly: GCF_048268045.1. Lineage (GTDB taxonomy): Bacteria > Pseudomonadota > Alphaproteobacteria > Rhizobiales > Stappiaceae > Stappia. The sequence goes on along the minus strand of NZ_JBLWWG010000006.1, from coordinate 205,555 downwards.
GGGATGACCTCCGCGCCGAGTTCCCACAGCACCTCCGGGGCGACCTTGTAGGCGGCGCCATTGGCGCAGTCGACGACGATCCTCAAGCCCGCGAGGCTCAGCTCGCGCGGCAGCGTGCGCTTGGCGAATTCGATATAGCGGTCGCGCATGCCGTCGATGCGCTTGGCCCGGCCAAGCTGCTCCGGCGTCGCCAGCTTGCCCGAGAGATCCTGATCGATCAGCGCCTCGATCTCCCGCTCCGCATCGTCGGACAGCTTATAGCCGTCCGGCCCGAAGAACTTGATGCCATTGTCCTGATAGGGATTGTGGGAAGCGGAGATCATCACGCCGAGATCGGCCCGGACCGAGCGGGTCAGCATGGCGACGGCCGGCGTCGGCATCGGGCCGAGCAGCAGCACGTCGAGCCCGACGGCGGTGAAGCCGGCGACAAGCGCGTTCTCGATCATGTAGCCCGACAGGCGCGTGTCCTTGCCGATCACCACACGGTGCCGATGGGCGCCGTTGCGGAACGACAACCCCGCGGCCATGCCCACCTTGAGGGCGATGTCCGGCGTCATCGGCGCGCGATTGGCCGTGCCGCGAATGCCGTCGGTTCCGAAATACTTGCGTGTCATGACATGTCCGTTCGATCCGGGGCCCGCGTCGTCGCGGGCACATTCAGTCCGGGGCGCCTTTCCCGCGAAAGGCCACTCCGCGGGCGCAGGAGATGCGCCGCACGGTCAAACCGCCGCTGCGGGCAGTGCGGCGCCAATGCCGCCGCGCCCCTTTGATGTATCACCAAGCTCGGTGAAAGAGGTTCAAATTTTGTTTTCAAAAGTAACAAAGGCCCGGCGTTTCCACCGGGCCTTTGCAGAAGTCGCGTGGTGCGATGGGTGTCTCAGCCCTGGGGCTGAGGCTCCATGCCACCGGTCGGGGCATCGCCCTCCCCCTTGCGCTTGGCACCGGTCTTCGGCACCGCGGAGACGCGGGTCGCCGGCTGGTCATCGTCGGTCTCGCGCACCGGCGGCTTGCCATCGAGCAGGCCCTTGATCTCGTCGCCCGACAGCGTCTCGTACTCAAGCAGGCCGTTGGCGATCAGATGCAACTGGTCCTCATGCTCGCCGAGCACGCGCTTGGCGGTCTCATAGCCCTGATTGACGAAGGCCTTGATCTCCGTGTCGACGACACGCTGGGTGTCCTCGGAGACGTGCTGGTTCTTGGCGACCGAATGGCCGAGGAACACCTCTTCCTGATTCTCGCCGTAAAGCAGCGGCCCGAGCTTGTCGGACATGCCGAACTGGGTCGCCATGGCGCGCGCCAGTTTGGTCGCCATCTGGATGTCGCCCGAGGCGCCCGAAGTCACCTTCTCGTAGCCGAAGATCATCTCCTCGGCGACGCGCCCGCCCATGGCCACCGCAAGGTCGGCCTTGCACTTGGCGCGGGTAAGAGACACCTGGTCCTTCTCCGGCAGGCGCATGACCATGCCGAGCGCGCGGCCGCGCGGAATGATCGTCGCCTTGTGGATCGGATCGGAAGCGGGCATGTGCAGCGCAACGAGCGCGTGGCCGGCCTCGTGATAGGCGGTGAGCTTCTTCTCTTCCTCGGTCATGACCAGGGTGCGGCGCTCGGCGCCCATCATCACCTTGTCCTTGGCGTCCTCGAACTCGGCCATGGTAACGAGGCGCTTGCCGCGCCGGGCGGCAAGAAGCGCCGCCTCGTTGACGAGGTTCATCAGGTCCGCACCCGAGAAGCCGGGGGTTCCGCGCGCCAGCGTGCGCACGTTGACGTCCGGCGCCAGCGGCACCTTTCGCATGTGCACCTTGAGGATCTTTTCGCGGCCCGTCACATCGGGGTTCGGCACGACGATCTGGCGGTCGAAACGGCCCGGACGCAACAGCGCGGGATCGAGCACGTCAGGACGGTTGGTCGCGGCGATGATGATCACGCCTTCGTTCGGCTCGAAGCCGTCCATCTCGACGAGGAGCTGGTTCAGCGTCTGCTCGCGCTCATCATTGCCGCCGCCGAGGCCGGCACCGCGATGACGGCCGACCGCGTCGATCTCATCGATGAAGATGATGCAGGGTGCGTTCTTCTTGGCCTGCTCGAACATGTCGCGCACGCGGCTGGCACCGACGCCGACGAACATCTCGACGAAGTCCGAACCGGAGATCGTGAAGAAGGGAACATTGGCCTCGCCAGCGACGGCGCGCGCGGTCAGCGTCTTGCCGGTGCCCGGAGGGCCGACCAGCAGCACACCGCGCGGAATGCGGCCGCCGAGGCGCTGGAACTTCTGAGGATCGCGCAGGAATTCGACGATCTCCTGGAGATCCTCCTTGGCCTCGTCGATGCCGGCGACGTCCTCGAAGGTGACGCGGCCGTGCGCCTCCGTCAGCAGCTTCGCCTTGGACTTGCCGAAGCCCATCGCCTTGCCGCCGGCGCCGCCCTGCATCTGCCGCATGACGAAGATCCAGATTCCCAGAATGATCAGCATCGGGAACCAGGAGATCAGGGCGCCAAGCAACGAGAAGCTCTCGGACGGCGGGCGGGCGTTGATCCGCACGCCCTTGGAGCGAAGCAGCTCGACGTATTCGCCGGCCGATTCGGGCGCGTAGGACTGGAAGCTCGCGCCACTGCGGAACTCGCCGGTGATCAGCTGGCCCTGGATCGTCACCTCGCTGACATCGCCCTGCTCGGCCTGGTTCAGGAACTGCGAGAAGGGAATGTCGGTGCCGACCGTGCGCTGATCCTGTCGCTGAAACAGCTGGAACAGGGCGATCAGCAGGAGGCCGATGATGACCCAGAGGGCAAAATTGCGGAAGTGGGCGTTCATTACGGTTCCTTCGCCGCGGCCATGCGGCGGTGTGCGCTGCGATTGGGGTGCTCTAGGAGCAAGATAGGTCGCCCCGGGCCAACTGCCAAGGTGAGGGAGGAGGATGAGGTGAAACCTCTCTCGATTTTCTTAAGTATCCGCCAATTCCGGCGGCATTTCGGCGACTTCCGTCGCGTATGCACGGCCAGGCGCCGCGAGAACGGACCGCGCGGGGCGCAGATCGACGTATCCGCCGTCCCGGTCTTTCCCCCCACCCGATGCCCCGAGCCCGGGGAAATGAAGCCCCAAAACGCCTCCATCGGCTGCACGCAGACGCAGCACGGGAGCCGCCGCGAATGCCGCCGCCGGCCAGTCGCGCGGAAGCGCGGGGGGCAAAATGCCAAGCCTTTCCGCCTCTTTTGCTCCACCCGAGTTGCGCCAGCAGGCAAGCGTCAACACCTCCACAACGGCCGTTCCGGCGATCTCCAGCAGGAAGCGGCCATCCCAGAGAAAAGCCCCCGGCCCCTGATGGCGGGCACCGGCGATGCCCTGTCGACCGGGCTCCCGCCACAGGAAAAGCCACCGCCCCTCCCGCCGCGCGACAGCGCCTGAAAGCGTCGCCTGGGCGCGCCCCTCGCCCGCCAGAAGGGTGGCGGCGAAGCGTTCGAGCCGTTCGCGCCGCGGCGGATAGCCGCGCGTCCCGATAATCCCCAGCAACCGCTCCAAAAGCCGCAGCCGAAACGCCTCGGGCAGGTCCGATAGAGCCTCCAGGGAGAGCCGGAGCGGGCCGGCGGGATGCTGCCGGCAGGCGTCGGCGAGAACCGCGTCGATCCGTGCATCGACCACGGCCGCCGCGCGGGCGAGCACCGCCGCCGTCTCGGCCAGGCGGGCGGCGGTGACGCCGGCCTCGGCAAGGCCGGGCATCGCCCGGCGCAGCCGCGCCCGCGCATAGGAGGGGTTGTCGTTCGAGGGGTCCTCGGCATAGGCAAGACCGGCGGCGCGACAGGTCGCGATCAGCCGCGCCTTGGCAAAGCCGAGCAGCGGGCGAAGGACGGGAAGATCCGGCAAGTCGCCGCGTGGCCAGGCACTGTGGGCGCGCATGGCCGCGAGCCCGTGCAGGGAGCTGCCGCGTGCGACCCTGAGCAGGAAAGTTTCGGCCTGATCGTCGAGATGATGGGCAAGGACGAGCGCGCTGCACCGCGCCTGCGCGGCGGCCTGCCCCAGCAGCCGCTGGCGAGCGGCGCGGGCGGCTGCCTGAAGCCCGGTCGTGGGCTTTTCACCCTCCCACCGCAGAATGCGGCAGGGCAGCCCGCGGGCGCGGCACAGCGCGGCCACATGCCCGCTTTCGGCTTCGGAGGCGGGCCTCAGCCGGTGATCGAGGGTGAACACATGAACGTCGGGCGGTTCCGCCTGTCGGGCGCGCCAGCCGGCGACGAGATGAAGAAGGGCAAGGGAGTCGGGGCCGCCGGAAACGGCCAGTGCGAAACGACGATGGCCGGCGAACAGGCCGAAGGCGGCATCCGCCTCGTCGTCGCCAAGAGGTCCGGCCCCGCCGTCGTCAGGCAGGGCAGCCACCGGCCTGCTTCTGGGACTGTGCCTCGGCCCGCACCGATGTCGGCGCGCCGGGATATTTGGTCAGCAGTTCGGAGAAGGTGGCGCAGGCGGCATCCTTCTGGCCGATGCCCTTCAGCGACAGGCCGAGCTTCAGCAGGCTGTCGGTGACCTTGGAACTGTCGGGATAGTCAGTGTAGCTCTTGAGGAACGCATCCGCCGCGTCGCGGTACTGCTTGCGCGCGAAATAGCTCTCGCCGAGCCAGAACTGGGCGTTGGCGGCCAGCGGATCGTTGGGATGCGACGACAGGAAGCGCCGGAAGCCCTGTTCGGCCCCGCCGTAATCTCCCGCCATCATCATCGAATAGGCGCCATCGTAATCGTCGCGCGGCTGGCCGCCCTCCAGGGCCGACACCTGCTTGCGCTCGTGCGAACCGGAAGCGCCCTCCGTGCCGGAACCGCCAGAAGACAGAGGCGTCGCCGCGCCGGAGCCCGGCACCGCCGGATCGTAGCCCGCGCCGCCGGACGGCGCGCTGGACTGGCCGCGCGCCAGCGCCGACAGGTCGAGCGGACCGGCACCAAGGCCGCCCTGCTCTTGCTGATAGGTGCCGGCCTCGGCGAATTCCGCGTCGCCCGAACCCTGGCCCTCGACCGGCTGACCGGCGCTATCGGTGCGCAACTGGCCGAGTGTCCCGGCATTTGCCGGGCCGTAGCTGTCGCGCCCGGCAAGGCTTTGCGACGACGCGCCGCCACCGGCGTCCGAGCGCTTCTTGCCGCCGCCGCCCTGCTCGAGCTGCTGCAGACGGTATTCGGTATCTTCCTGCATTCGGCGAATCTGGTCCTGAAGCTGGCGGATCTGGAAGCTCAGTTCCTCCACCTGCCCGGTCAGGGTGCGCATCTGCTCCTCGACCTGATTGATACGAACCACCGTTTCGCCATCGTCGCGCGAGCTGGAGCCGAAGAGCTGTGCGCTCGCCGGTGCCGGCAGCAGCCCGAGGGCAGCCAGCACCACAAGCACGCGACCCAGGGCCTGCGCATTCATGATGGACCTCACTTGCGTCATGCTTTCCTCCGTTCGGCCGCCACGGGCAGCCTGGGCGAACGCGTAGCACAGGGCGACGCGACTTCGGCCAAATTTTGGCGGAAGCGCCACCGCTTGCCGGGCCAGCCTGCACCGGAGGGTGCACAAATGCAAAACGGCCGGGAGCTTGCGCCCCCGGCCGTGGAAACTGTTGCGCGCACCGGAACCGGCTTAGCTGCCGGCGTTGTTCAGGACCGTGACGGCGCGCCGGTTCTGGGACCAGCAGCTCTCGTCGTTACACACGGCCACCGGCCGCTCCTTGCCGTAGGACACCGTCTTGATACGGCTCGCCGAAACGCCACGCGCCACGAGGTAGTTGCGCACCGCATCGGCACGGCGGGCGCCGAGCGCGATGTTGTACTGGCGCGTGCCGCGCTCGTCGGCGTGGCCCTCGATGGTCACGGTGTAGCGGCCATAGCTGGAAAGCCACTGAGCCTGCTTGTCCAGCGTCGCCGTCGCCTGCGACGACAGCGAGGTCTGGTCGTTGGTGAAGTAGACGCGGTCGCCCACGTTCACCACGAAGTCCTGACCCGTGCCCGGCTGAACATTGCCGGTCAGGCCTTCCGGCTTGGTCTGCGCGCAGGCGGACAATGCCAGTGCGCCCGCAACGATAAGGGCTGCACGCAGTCCGCGGCCCCGCATACCAAAGGTCATCATCAACTCGTACTCCTGATCCCCACCGCCCCGACAGGGTAAACCGTTCTACAGTGAAACTGGTTAAGCACGCGTTCACCGACGTGGTTAACGAACCCTTTACGACAAGGCCCGAGCGGGAGCCCAAGCCTAGACCTCACAGCCTATTCCAGCAAGGGCGACCAGGCCGGATCCGAGGCGAAGGCCGGAGTCGGCACCCGCTGCTCGTGATAACCGGTCAGGTCGACGGTCCAGAGCTGCGGGCCACCGTTGGCCCCCGGCGTGTCGCGGAAGAACACCAGCACGCGGCCGTTCGGAGCCCAGGACGGGCCCTCGTTGTGATAGCCTTCGGTGAGGACACGCTCGCCCGAACCGTCGGGACGCATGACGCCGATCATGAACCGGCCCTGATGCATCTTCGTGAAGGCGATGAGATCGCCACGCGGTGACCAGACCGGCGTCGAATAGCGCCCCGGACCGAAGCTGATGCGCTGCGGATTTCCGCCATTGCCGTCCATCACGTAGAGCTGCTGCGAGCCGCCCCGGTCGGACTCGAAGACGATCCGCTTGCCATCGGGCGAGAACGACGGACTGGTGTCGATGGCCGGCGTGTTGGTGAGCCGCGTGGTGCGGCGCGAACGCAGGTCCATCTCGAAGATGTTGGCATTGCCGCCCTGCTGCAGGCTCATCGCCACCTTCTGCCCGTCGGGCGAGAAGCGCGGCGAGAAGGTCATGCCCGGGAAATTGCCGACAACCTCCTGCTGGCCCGTCTCGATGTTGAGCAGATAGACCTTCGGATCCGCACCCGCATAGGCCATGTAGGTGACTTCCTGGCGCGACGGCGAGAAGCGCGGCGTCAGCACGAGATCGCTGCCGTTGGTCAGATAGCGCACGTTCGCGCCATCCTGGTCCATGATCGCCAGCCGTTTGACGCGCTTGTCCTTCGGCCCGGTCTCGTCGATGAAGGCGATGCGGGTATCGAAATAGCCCTTCTCGCCTGTGAGCCGCTCATAGACGGCATCGGCGATGATATGGGCCATGCGGCGCCAGTTGTCGGAGCTGGTGTAGAACTGCTGGCCGAGCATCTGCTGACCGGAGAAGACGTCCCACAGCCGGAACTCGGCGCGGATGCGCCCGTCGGCCTGCCGGTCGATCGCCCCCACCACCAGCGCCTGCGCACCGATCGGACGCCAGGACGCGAACTGCGGCGGCGCGTTGACGCTGACGTTGGTCTCGATGAAGCTCGCCTGGTCGATCGCCCTGAAAAGGCCCGAACGCACCAGGTCCGCCTGGATGACGCCACTGATCTCGGCCGCCAGCTTGTCTTCCTTGCCACCGCCGGAAAAGGCGGGAATGGCAATCGGCAGGGGTTCGATATTGCCCTGCGTGATGTCGATCTCCACCACGGCCTGCGCGGACGGCGCGGGCAAAAGGCCCGCGGTCAGGATGGCTGCGGCGAAGACGACGGCCGCGAGCCGCGCGAGGCCCCGGCGGGCGCCGAATGCTGCCTGTCTCGTCATAGGTCGAGCTCCCTCACTCGTGCTCTTGCATTCCGGCATCGCGGTATCGCAACACCGTCTGTCCCACATTCGTGCGCATCCGCATCCGCGGCGCCACGCTCGTCGCGCGCCTAGCCGCCAAGCAGGTCGCGCGGGTCGAAATTGATGATCACTTCCTTCCATACATCGTATTTGGCCGAAGGCATGGAATAGGGAGCGCAGCGCAGCACCGCCCGGCGCGCGCTTTCCGCGGCAATCCCGAAGGAGGGGTTGCCGCTTGAGTTCATGACTTCCGGACGCCGGTCGACGTTGCCGTCCGGCGTGAAGGACACCTTGAGCTTGACCGTCAGGTCATTGGCGCCGGCCGCGCCCACGGGCGGGCTCCAGCACTGCTGGATCTGCGCGCGCAGGGCGTCGAGTTCCGACTGGCTCATGGTAACGCCGCTCAGGCCCTCGCGGCTGCCGAGCGAGGCGGGCGTGTCCGAGCGGTTCGGCGCGCCGCCACCCGACGGCTCCACCTTGTTGAGAAGAGCCGCGATGTCGTTCGGATTGAATTGCTTTTCCTGCCGCGCCGGCTGCGGCGGCGGGGTCGGCTTGGAGCGCGGGCGCACGTTCGGCGGCGGTGGAGCTTCCGCCTTCTTCTCCGCCGGCTCGGGCGTCGTCTGCGGCTTGGGCTCGTCCTTGGGAGCCGGCTCCGGTTCCTTCGGCGCGGGCTCCTTGGGGGCTGGGGCCGGTTCCTTCGGTGCGGGTTCCGCCTGGCGCGGTGCCGGCGCGGGCTCCTTGGGGGCCGGTGCCACCTCCTTCGGCGCAGGTGCGGGCTCCTTGGGGGCGGGCGGCTGCGGTGTGGGCTGGGGCTCGGGTGCGGACGGCGCAGGCGTCGCGTCGTTGGCCGCCTTGGGCTTTTCGGCCGGCTGCGGCTTTTCCGCCGGCTTTTCGGCCGGTTTCGTCGCCTCGACCTCGCGCACCTCGGCCGTCTTCTCGCCGATGCGCAGGCGCGTGACTTCGGAGATCGGCACGAGATCCACCGGCAGCGTGTCCACCGGCGGCACCTCGAACGGCTTCGCACCGGGGAACGAGATCACCCCCCAAAGCAGCACGGCCAGATGGCCGGCGGTCGATGCGATGAGCCCGACGCGCATGGCGTTACTGCTGCTCCTCGAGCGTCACCAGAGCCAGCCGCTTGTAGCCGGCGGCGCTGATGCGGGCCATGACCTTCATGATCGTGCCGTAGTCGGTGTTCGCGTCGCCGCGCACGAAGATGCGCTCCTCGTAGCCGCCCTTGGCGATGGCCTCGAGCTTGGCGATGAGTTCCTCCGGATCGATCTCGGTCTCCTGAATGTAAACGCGTCCATCGGCGGCGACCGAGACGGAAATCGGCTCGCTCACGCCGTCGAGCGGCTTGGCCTGCGTCTCCGGCAGGTCGAGCGGCACGCCCACGGTCAGAAGCGGTGCGGCGACCATGAAGATGATCAGCAGCACCAGCATCACGTCCACGAAGGGCGTGACGTTTATCTCGCTCATCGGCTGGCTGCGCCGCCGCCGACGACGCCCGCCCGACGCCTCCCGGCCGCCGCCCATCTGCATGCCCATGGCTCAGCCCCTCTCGTCGATCTGACGGGACAGGATCGCGGAGAACTCGTCGGCGAAGCCTTCCATCCGGCCGGAGAGCTTGGACGCGTCGGACGACAGCTTGTTGTAGGCAATGACCGCGGGAATGGCCGCGAGCAGTCCGAGCGCGGTCGCGAGCAGCGCCTCGGCGATGCCCGGCGCGACCACTGCCAGATTGGTGTTCTTCGAGGCGGCGATCGCCTGGAACGACGTCATGATGCCCCAGACCGTGCCGAACAGGCCGATGAAGGGCGCCGCCGCGCCAACCGTCGCAAGCACCAGCAGTCTCGCCTCAAGGCGCTCGGCCTCGCGGGCGATGGTGACGTCCATCACCCGGTCGATGCGCTGTTGCAGGCTGGCGATGGCCGGCTTGGCCGACTCATGGCTGCGCTTCCATTCCCGCATGGCCGCGATGAACAGCGCCGACATGCCGTGGTTGGCCCTGCCCGACAGCGTCCGGTAGAGATCCTCCAGCGACTGGCCGGACCAGAACACCGTCTCGAACCGGGTCATCTGCCGGCGGGTGCGGGTGTAAAGCAGCCATTTGTCGACAATGATCGCCCAGCACCACACGGATGCGGCAACCAGGCCGAGCATGACGAGCTTGACCACCAGATGCGCCTGAAGAAAGAGCGCGAAGAAAGAAAGATCGCCCTGCGGCGCCGCGAGGGTCGATTGTGCGAGTTCCACCGGATTCATCTATGTCTGGACCTCTTGCCCGATACCACTGCGTGCTTGACGCGAACCTTTTCCGATGCCCGTCACAGGATGGGCCCGGTTGCCGGATGCCCGCAGGTTCGGGCCTGTCATTCAGCCGCTGAGTTACCTGCCTGCTTGGCGAGCGAATTTGGCGAAACTGGGACTGTTTCCGCCGAAAACCAGCGGCATTAAGCATGGATTAAGGTTACTTCCGCGTTAAGACCGCCTCAGGCAGGCTACCGGAGGCGGGCGGCGAGGCCCTCGGGCAGCCTGCGCGGCCGCCCCTCGGAAGAAATGACAGCCACGATCACGCTTGCGTGAAAGAGCGTGTCGCCGCCGCGCCGCACCCTTTGATCGAGCACGAGACGGGCGCCGCGGGCCTCCGTCAGCCGGGTCTCGACCTCGAGCAGGTCGTCGATGCGGGCCGGGGCCAGGAAGTCGATTTCCATGCGCCGCACCGCGAAGGCAAGCCGCTCTCCATGCGCGCCGGCGTCGAGCGCCGCGTGATGGATGCCGCAAAGGCGGAGAAAATCCGAGCGTCCCCGCTCGGCGAACTTCAGATAGGCGGCGTGATAGACCACACCGGAGAAATCCGTGTCCTCATAATAGACGCGCACGGGCAGGACATGTCCCTCGCCCGTCAGGCGGCCAGCGAGATCCGGCCAGTCGCCAGCGCCCTCACCCTTCGCGGTCATCGGAAAAGAGTCCCAGTTGCGGCGCGCCCGATCCCTCCGGCACGGCAAGGCCCATATGGTGGAAGGCCTGGGCGGTGAGAATGCGCCCGCGCGGCGTGCGCTGGATATAGCCTTCCTGAATGAGATAGGGCTCGACGATCTCCTCGATCGCATCGCGCGGCTCGGACAGGGCTGCCGCGATGGTCTCGATGCCGACGGGCCCACCGCCGAACTTCAGCGCGATCTGGTTGAGATAGCGCCGGTCGAGCTGGTCGAGCCCGGCGCTGTCGACCTCGAGCTGGGTCAGCGACCGGTCGGCGATCGCCGCGTCGACCGTGTCCTGTCCGGCGAAGACGGCGAAATCACGCACCCGGCGCAGCAGGCGACCGGCGATGCGCGGCGTACCCCGGGCGCGGCGGGCAATCTCGCGCGCGCCGTCCTCGGTGATGCCGAGCCCGAGGATCCGCGCCCCGCGCGTGACGATCAACTCCAGTTCCTCGGGCGTGTAGAACTGCAGGCGCACCGGAATGCCGAACCGGTCGCGCAGCGGTGTCGTCAGCAGCCCGATCCGCGTCGTCGCCGCGACGAGCGTGAAGCGGGCGAGATCGATCTTCACAGACCGGGCCGCCGGGCCCTCGCCAATGATCAGGTCGAGCTGGAAGTCCTCCATCGCCGGATAGAGCACCTCCTCCACCGCCGGGCTGAGCCGGTGGATCTCGTCGATGAAGAGCACGTCGCGCTCCTCGAGATTGGTGAGCAGCGCGGCAAGATCGCCCGCTTTGGCGATGACGGGACCCGAGGTGGCGCGGAAATTGACACCAAGCTCGCGCGCCATGATCTGGGCCAGCGTGGTCTTGCCAAGCCCCGGCGGGCCGACGAACAGCACATGGTCGAGCGCCTCGCCGCGCGCCTTGGCGGCGCCGATGAAAATCTTGAGATTGGCGCGCGCCTGCGCCTGGCCGACAAACTCCTCCAGCGCCTGCGGGCGCATGGTGGTGTCGATCTCGTCGCCGCGCTTTTCCGGCGTCACGAGGCGGGCGCCGTCCTGCTCGCTCATCTGGCAAGCTCCTTGAGACCGAGACGGATCAGCGTCGCGGTCTCGGCCTCATCGCCCGCCGACTTTACAGCCGCGGCAACGGCGGCGCTTGCCTGCGCCGGCTGGTAGCCAAGGTTGACCAGGGCGGAAACCGCATCGCCGACATTCGTGGTGACCGCCGCCTGGGCCTGCTGCGACACGGAGATGGTGCCCGGTTCGACGCTGGCGAAGGCCGGGGCCTTGCTCTTGAGCTCGGAGACGATGCGCTCCGCCACCCGCTTGCCGATGCCCGGCGCGCGGGCGATGGTCGCCGTGTCACCGAGCGCTATGGCATTGGCGATCTCCGAGGCCCGGAGCACGCCAAGCGCGGCGAGCGCGACCTTCGCCCCCACCCCCTGCACCGTCATCAGGAGCTGGAACCATGCCTTCTCGGTGGCCGAGGAAAATCCGTAGAGCCGGATCAGGTCCTCACGCACGATGGTCTCGATATGAAGCACCGCCGCCTCGCCGGGCGAGGGCAACCCCTGAAGCACGCGCGCAGGCGCATAGACCAGATAGCCGACCCCATGCACGTCGAGAAGGACGTGATCCTCGCCGATCTCGTCAACCTGCCCCTTGAGCTTGCCGATCATGCCGCGCCCTTTCCGGCAAGACGGGCGAGCGCCGGCAGGTTGCGATGCTGGGCATGGCAGATGGCGATGGCGAGCGCGTCGGCGGCATCGTCGGAATTGAATGTTGCCTTGGGCATCAGCACCTTGACCATCATACGGATCTGTTCCTTGTCGGCGTGTCCGGTGCCGACCACGGTCTTCTTGACCAGGTTCGGCGCGTATTCGGCTACGGAAAGACCGTTGAGGGCGGGAACCAGCAGGGCAATGCCGCGGGCCTGTCCAAGCTTCAGCGTCGCGCCCGCGTCCTTGTTGACGAAGGTCAGCTCGACCGCCGCTTCATCGGGATCGGCCTGGCCCACCACCTTCTGCAGCCCGTCATGGAGCTGGCGCAGGCGGTCGGAAAGCGGCAGCTTGTTGTCGGAGACGACAGTGCCGCTCGCGCAAAAGCCGAGCCGGTTGCCCTGGACCTCGATAAGGCCCCAACCGGTACGCCGGAGGCCGGGGTCGATCCCCAGGATTCGAATCGCCGCTGTCATGGAACAAATCGGTAACGCCTTTCGCGCGCCAAGACCAGAGGAACAGCGCGGAGCCCGCCTTTCCCTCGGTTTCGGCAGCGTTCGCGCAACGCCCCCGGCAAGTCTGTCAGGCGCCGTCGTGACCGCCGCAGGTGCCGGGCAAGACGCGAAACGGCCGGGCGAGCCCGGCCGTTTGCTGTTCCTCGAAGAGGCGGAGATTTTCCGCCGGAAAGCCTGTTACGCCGCCGTCAGCTTGGCCAGCGTTTCCTCATCCACGTCGAAGTTGGAGAAGACGTTCTGCACGTCGTCGTCGTCCTCGAACATGGCGATGAGCTTGAACATGGTCTGCGCCTTGTCGGCATCGACCGGCGTCAGCGTCTGCGGCTTCCAGATGGTCTTGACGGTCTCGGCCTCGCCGAGCGTCGCCTCGAGCGCCTTGAAGACGTCGCCCAGATCCTCGAAGGCGCAGATGATCACATGGCTGTTCTCGTCCGACTGCACGTCATCCGCGCCCGCCTCGATGGCGGCCTCGAGCATGTCGTCGGCGCTGCCGGCCGACGCCGGATAGACGATCTCGCCGACCCGGTCGAACATGAAGGCGACCGAGCCGGATTCGCCCATCGACCCGCCGCACTTGGAGAAGTAGGAGCGCACGTTGGAGGCGGTGCGGTTGCGGTTGTCGGTCAGCGCCTCGACGATCACGGCGACACCCGCCGGACCGTAGCCCTCGTAGCGAACCTCTTCGTAGTTGTCGTCGTCACCCGCCTGCGACTTGTTGATCGCGCGCTGGATGTTGTCCTTGGGCATGGACTGCGCCTTGGCGTTCTGCACGGCAAGGCGCAGGCGCGGATTGGCGTTGATGTCCGGTCCGCCCATCTTCGCAGCGACGGTGATCTCCTTCGACAGCTTCGAGAAGATCTTCGAGCGCACCGCGTCCTGGCGGCCCTTGCGGTGCATGATGTTCTTAAACTGGGAATGTCCGGCCATGTCGCTTCCTGGTTCGATCCTGAAATCCGCTGTTCGCTCCGCGGACTGTCCGCCCCCCGAACGGGAGGGCGGGACGCTGCGCAACATGCAGCCTCGCGAGCCATCGCGGGTGCCGGCGCGCGCCCGGCCGCATCCTGCCTGCAAGGTCCGCCCGCCGTGTCCGCTCTCCGTCCGCAACGACGGGATGGACGACAGGAAACCCGGGCGCAGGAAGCGAGCCTGTCGCGGATCGGCGCGTTATAAGGCCGCCGCCGTCAAAAATCCAGCGCAGCCGCCGGCGTCGCGAAACATCGCGCGGCAGAATGGCTCGGCCCCTTTCAGCAGGCCTTCCAGCCGGTGGGCAGCACCTGGGCCAGTCGGCCGCCGAGGCGCAGCGGCTCGACCGTCTCCGCAAGCCCCGTCCTGTCGTCGATCTCCACCGCCACGCCACAGACCGTGGCATCGCCCATGGCCGGCGTGAACCGCCCAGAGGGGATCTTGCGCAGGAAGCGCGAGATCGGCTCGTCCTTCTCCATGCCAAGCACGGAATCGTAATCGCCGCACATGCCCGCGTCACTCATGTAGGCGGTGCCGCCGGGCAGAATCTGGTGATCGGCGGTCGGCACATGGGTGTGCGTGCCAACGACAAGCGAGGCGCGCCCGTCGACGAAATGCCCCATCGCCTGCTTCTCGCTCGTCGCCTCGGCATGCATGTCGATGACGATGGCGTCGACCACCTCGCCAAGCGGCGTGGAATCCAGCACCCGCTCCACGGCGGTGAAGGGATCGTCGAGACTGTCCATGAACACCCGGCCCATGGCGTTGACGACCAGCACCCGCGCACCGTTGCGCGCGGTGAAGATGTTGGCGCCGCGCCCAGGCGTGCCGGAGGGAAAATTGACCGGTCTGATCAGCCGGTCCTGCCGCTCGATATAGACCAGCGTGTCGCGCTGGTCCCAGATGTGATTGCCGGTGGTCACCACATCGGCGCCGGCATCGAGCACCTCCTGAAGGATGGCCTCGGTGATGCCGAAGCCGGCGGCGGAGTTCTCGCCGTTGACGATGACGAAGTCGATCGCGTTCGCCTCCACCAGCCCGGGCAACACATCGACGGCCGCCTGCCGGCCGCTGCGGCCGACGAGATCACCCAGAAACAGCAAACGCATCGTCACTCTCCTGTCCCGTCGCCGCCGAAAGGCGCAACGAAACCCGTTTCACAAAGCACCCGCCCGAGACGGCGGTCGTGCGCCTCCTCCGGCACGCGCGCCACCTGCTGGACCTGAAACGCCAGCCCGACCGTGACGGGCGCGCGCCCCGCATCGGCCGAAAGCCGGGCAATCGCCCGGTCGTAATATCCCCGTCCGTAGCCGATCCGCCCGCCCCGCCCGTCGAAGGCGGCAAGCGGCACCAGCATGCAGTCCGGCGCGAGATCGCCGGCATCCGCCGGCGGCTCGACCGTGCCGAAGCCGGCGCGCACAAGCCGCGTGTCCCGGGTCAGCCTTCGGAAGACAAGCTCGCCATCGACGATTGCCGGCAGGCACAGCGCATGCCCGCGCGCCCGCAGTGCATCCATCAGCGGACGCGGATCGATCTCGTCACGGATCGGCCAGAAGCCGGACACCACGCTCCCGGGCGCAAAGCCCAGCGCCTCGACATGATCGACAAGCGCAAGGCTTGCCTCGATGCGCGCTTCAGCCGCAAGCCCGGCGCGCGCGGCAAGCGCCATGGCGCGCACCCGCGCCTTTTCCGCTCGCAGCTCTTCCACCGCATCGCGCGGATGGGCGCTGGAAGGGTTTGCCGACAGTCCGGTCATGGCTTCCCGCCTCCTTGATATCGTACGCATCGTGCCGCGGCCGGCCGCTGGCCAGCCTCCTTCCCCGTGCATATCCGACAATGGGGGGAAGGAAAACCGTCGCGAGGCGATTCGCGGCACGGCGTCGCAAACCTCGTCAACAGGTCCGCAAACGCGATAGCTGGAAGACGCCCGGAGGAGAAGTCCGCAAGCGCCGGTCCCCGCTGCGATGAACGCGCAACAACGCCCTGCGCAAGGAGCCGGGAACCGCCGCGAAACGGGACGGCGAACAGAGGAAGTGAAGGAAAGGACAAGGGGGAGGTGGAATGACGTGGCCACCTCGGCCGTTGGAGTTTGCAATCCCGGGAAACCTACTGTGTAGGTGGGCGCCGTTTCTCCCAACCCACGGGTCGGGGGAGGTACAGCTCCCTAGGGATGCGTAAGGCCCCGGGGATATGTCTCCCGACGAACCGCGCAGCCACGCCAATCCCGATATAGGGTTGCGTCGGTCGGAAAAACAATACCCGTTTTGCAGAACCCGCGCGCACAGCGCCGAAAAGCCAGTGTTTCAGCCGTTTGCACGGCTCAGCTTTCGGATGGGCGCAGGGATTTCACCAGCCCGTCGGCGATACCTTCGATGCGCTGCGCGGCAGCCGCGATGCGATCGGCCAGATCGGTCTCCGACTGGGCGGTGCGGTCGAGAGCGGCGGCGCGCGCATCGCGCAGGCCCGCGACCTCGTCCTCCAGCGCCTTCAGCCGGCGCTCGCGCTCGGCCAGTTCGTCGGTGACCATGATCCCGGCCATGACGGTAAGCCGCAGATCGCCGATTTCGCCGAAGCTGCCGCGAAGCGTGTCGATGCTCTCGTCGAAGCGGCGGGCCAGCGCCGTCAGGCGCTCTTCCTCCCCGTCGTCGCAGGCCATGCGGAAGCTGCGTCCGTTGATGGTGACGATGATCTGGGCCATGTTCGCCTTCTCCAGCCGCCGCTCAGCCGCCGTGCGTTTCAAGCACGGAGCGGATCGATTCCATCGCCGATACGAGACGACGCGACACCTCGCGGTTGGCGTCCTCGAGACGCGCGACGCGCGCCTCCGCGGTGTCGAGCGTCGACGCCATCGCCGAGCGATCCTCGCCGAGGCGCTGCACCTCTTCCTGCAGCCCGACAACCGATGTATCGGCATCGAGCCGCCGTTCGACGGCCGCTTCCAGACGGTCGACGGCGCGCGACAGCCGGTCGAGCGCCGCGTCGACCGCGCCAGCCGCCGGCTTTTCGCCCTTGCGAGAAGTCATCTCGTCCATCGCCCTATCGCACACCCGATGCCGGAATTCTGGCCTTGCGGCCCGCGAACGCAAGGCGTTTCACCGGTTCCCCGGGCCACCCGTGCGCGCTTCCGGCCCCACGCCGGAAAAGTGCCTATAGCATTCCTTTGCCAGGGATGCGAGATCGGGACGATCCGAGGGACAACGCGCCATCCGCTTTGTTGACTCGCCCAAGGTTCCTGATATTTGTCGGCCTGCCTCGCCGGAGGGTCCTGTGGACCCCGGCAGCCGTGGCCATGCGGCCCCGGACGCGATCGTCCGGGCCGACGCCGCGGCAGAACGCGCCGGCACCCGAAGGGTGCAGGGCGATGCGGGATGAAACCAGGGACTGCACAGCCCTCCCCGGGCCGCCGACAGGGACAGACGGAAATCATATGACCGACCTCGACAAGCACCATCGCATGGCGAATGCGATCCGCTTTCTCGCCGCCGATGCCGTGGAGGCTGCCAAGTCGGGCCATCCTGGCCTGCCGATGGGCGCAGCGGACATCGCCACGGTGCTCTTCACCCAGGTGATGCACTACGACCCGACCACCCCGAACTGGCCCGACCGCGACCGCTTCGTGCTGTCGGCCGGCCACGGGTCCATGCTGCTCTACGCGGTCCACTACCTGCTTGGCTCCGAGGACTTCACCCTCGACCAGCTCAAGAACTTCCGCCAGATCGGCGCGCTGACCGCCGGCCACCCTGAATACGGCCACGGCGCCGGCATCGAGACGACGACCGGCCCCCTCGGCCAGGGCCTCGCCAATGCCGTCGGTATGGCCATGGCCGAACGCCACCTGCGCGAGACCTTCGGCGCCGAGCTGACCAGCCACTATACCTACGCGCTGGTCGGCGACGGCTGCCTCATGGAGGGCATCAGCCAGGAGGCGATCTCCCTCGCCGGCCATCTGAAGCTCAACCGCCTGATCGTCATCTGGGACGACAACGGCATCTCCATCGACGGCAAGATCTCGCTCACCGACAGCACCAACCAGATCGAGCGCTTCGAGGCGAGCGGCTGGGACACGGTCTCGGTCGACGGGCACGACCCGGTCGCCATCGCCGCCGCGCTGAAGAGCGCGCGCGAGAACACCCGCCCGACGCTGATCGCCGCCAAGACCACCATCGGCTTCGGCGCGCCGAACAAGGGCGGCAGCGAAAAGGTCCACGGATCGCCGCTCGGCGCCGAGGAGCTCGCCGCCACCCGCAAAGCGCTGAACTGGGCGCATGAGCCCTTCGATGTGCCCAGCGACATTCTCGACGCCTGGCGCATCGCCGGCCTGCGTTCCGGCCAGGCCCGCAAGGAATGGGAAAAGCGCCTCGCGGCCGCCGATGCCGAAATGCGTGGCGAGTTCGAGCGCCGTCTTCGCGGCGACCTGCCCTCCGGCCTCGGCGACGCGCTGCAGGCGCTGAAGAAGCAGATCGCCCAGGACAAGCCGACCATGGCGTCGCGCAAGGCCTCCGAATACGTGCTCGGCACGATCACCGAGACGGTGCCGGAGACGATCGGCGGTTCGGCCGATCTGACCGGCTCCAACAACACCCGCACCGCCGCGACCAAGGCGATCACCCCGGACGACTTCACCGGACGCTATGTGCACTGGGGCATCCGCGAGCACGGCATGGCCGCCGCGATGAACGGCATGACCCTGCATGGCGGCGTGATCCCCTATTCCGGAACGTTCCTGGCGTTCTCCGACTACGCCCGCCCGGCCATGCGCCTCGCGGCGCTGATGGGCCTGCGCGTCGTTCACGTCATGACCCATGATTCGATCGGTCTCGGCGAGGACGGCCCGACCCACCAGCCGGTCGAGCATTACGCAGCCCTGCGCGCCATCCCCAACCTCGACTTCTTCCGCCCGGCGGACGTGACCGAGACGCTGGAGTGCTGGCAGCTCGCCCTCGAGGCGACTTCGACGCCGAGCGTTCTGGCGCTGACCCGTCAGAACCTGGCGCCGGTGCGCAAGAGCTTCGAGGAAGAGAACCTCACCGCGCGCGGCGCCTATGTCGTCGCCGATGCAAGCGACACCGCAAAGGTCACGCTCTTCGCCTCGGGCTCCGAGGTCGGCATCGCCATGGAAGCCTACGAGACGCTGACCGCCGAGGGCATCGCCACCCGCGTCGTCTCCGTGCCCTGCATGGAGCGCTTCGCCCGCCAGTCGGAGGACTACCGCGCCGACATCATCGGCGAGGGCCAGGTGCGCGTCGCCATCGAGGCCGGCATCCGCATGGGCTGGGACTGGATCATCGGCGCCGACGGCATCTTCGTCGGCATGACCGGCTTCGGCGCGAGCGGCCCCTTCGAGCAGCTCTACAAGCACTTCGGCATCACCGCCGAGGCGACGGTTGCCGCCGTCAAGGAACGCCTCGCGAAGTGATGCAAGGATCCGCCACGACGACACGGGACAAAGAGACCCGCGTCGCCGTGGCGACATGTTCGGCACTCGGGCCGGCCGCGCCATGCGCGGCGGCCGCAGGTTCCGCGAGCCGCAACGGCCGCGGACAGTAAAAGGGGGCGGAGCGCCGCCCGCCAACGGGGAGAGTCTCATGACCGTGAAGGTTGCCATCAACGGGTTTGGTCGCATCGGGCGCAACGTGCTGCGCGCCATCGTGGAATCGGGCCGCACCGACATCCAGGTCGTCGCCATCAACGATCTCGGCCCGGTTGAGACCAACGCGCATCTGCTGCGCTATGATTCGGTGCATGGCCGGTTTCCGGGCACCGTGACGGTCGACGGCGACACGATCGACGTCGGCACCGGCCCGATTCAGGTCACCGCGATTCGCGACCCCAAGGAGCTTCCGTGGGGCAAGCTCGGCGTCGACGTGGCCATGGAATGCACCGGCATCTTCGCCGACCGCGACAAGGCCGCCACGCATCTGGCGAATGGCTCAAAGCGCGTGCTGGTCTCCGCCCCGGCGACCAACGCCGACAAGACCATCGTCTACGGTGTCAACCATGACGCGCTGACGAGCGCCGACCTCGTGGTCTCCAACGCGTCCTGCACGACCAACTGCCTGGCTCCGGTCGCCTCTGTCCTCAACGAGGCCATCGGCATCGAGAGCGGCTTCATGACGACGATCCACTCCTACACCGGCGACCAGCCGACGCTCGACACCATGCACAAGGACCTCTACCGCGCCCGCGCGGCGGCCCTGTCCATGATCCCGACGTCGACCGGCGCGGCCAAGGCTGTCGGCCTCGTCCTGCCGGAGCTGAACGGCAAGCTCGACGGCGTCTCCATCCGCGTTCCCACGCCGAACGTCTCGGTCGTCGACCTGACGTTCGTCGCCAAGCGCGCCACGACCGTCGAGGAAGTCAACGAGGCCATCCGCAAGGCCGCCAACGGCAAGCTCAAGGGCATCCTCGGCTTCACCGACGAAAAGCTGGTCTCCAGCGACTTCAACCACGACCCGCATTCGTCGGTCTTCCACATGGACCAGACGAAGGTCATGGACGGCACCCTCGTGCGTATTCTGACCTGGTACGACAACGAGTGGGGCTTCTCCAACCGCATGTCGGACACGGCCGTGGCGCTCGCCAAGACCATCTGATCGACGCGGCCGGGCGGATCCCACGATCCGCCCGGCCGTGCATCCGGCCAGGCCAGGACGCGCAAACCGCTCCGCCGGGCCGCAGCCATGCCCGCGCGAACCGGTTTTCGCGCACACAATCCAGAATTCCTGCGACACAAAACGCATCCAGCATCCGGAGAGCGACTGATGAGATTCAAGACCCTCGACGATCTCGACGGCCTCGCCGGCAAGCGCGTGCTGGTGCGCGTCGACCTGAACGTCCCCATGGACGGCAACCGCGTGACCGACACCACCCGCATCGACCGGGTGCTGCCGACGATCCGCGAATTGTCCGAAAAAGGCGGCCGCGTCGTGCTTCTCGCCCATTTCGGCCGCCCCAAGGGCATGGCCGTTCCCGAGATGAGCCTTGCCCCGGTCGCCGCCGCGCTGACCGATCTGCTCGGCCGCCCGGTCGCCTTCGCCACCGACTGCATCGGTGAAACCGCAAGGGCCGTGGTCGACGGGCTCGCTGACGGCGACGTGGCGCTGCTGGAAAACACCCGCTTCCACGCCGGCGAGGAGAAGAACGATGCGGCCTTCGCCGACGCGCTGGCCGTGCTTGGCGATCTCTATGTCAACGATGCCTTTTCCGCCGCGCACCGCGCCCATGCCTCCACCGAGGGGCTTGCCCGACGGCTGCCAGCCTATGCCGGCCGCACCATGCAGGCCGAGCTTGAGGCGCTTGCCGCCGCCCTGACGACCCCGGTGCGCCCGGTTCTGGCCGTCGTCGGTGGCGCCAAGGTTTCCAGCAAGATCGAGCTGCTCGACAATCTGGTGAGAAAGGTGGACATGCTCGTCATCGGCGGCGGCATGGCCAACACCTTCCTCGCCGCCCAGGGCAAGGACGTCGGCAAGTCGCTGTGCGAGCATGACCTCGCCGACACCGCCAGGAAGATCATGGAGAGCGCACGCGACGCCGGCTGCGAGATCGTGCTGCCCGTCGATGCCGTCGTTGCCCGGGAGTTCAAGGCAAACGCCGACAACGAGACCGTCTCCATCGATGCGGTTCCCGCCGATGCGATGATCCTCGACGTCGGCCCGGCCTCCATCGAGACCGTGAAGGCGGCCATCGACAAGGCGAGGACGCTGGTCTGGAACGGCCCGCTCGGTGCCTTCGAGATCGCCCCCTTCGACGCCGCGACCGTTGCCGCCGCCCGCCATGCGGCCGCACGCAGCAAGGACGGCCTGCTGACCAGCGTCGCCGGTGGCGGCGACACGGTCGCAGCCCTCAATCATGCGGGAGCGGCCGAGGGCTTTTCCTATGTTTCAACCGCCGGCGGTGCCTTCCTCGAGTGGCTCGAGGGCAAGGAACTGCCAGGCGTCACGGCGCTTGCCGGTTAACATTGTCTTAAAGACGCAGAGCAAGCGGCTTGTGAACCGCCGCGCTCTTGATAATAAGACCCCGCGCAAAGGGCGCGGCAATGCACAAGGGAAGAAGGACGAGCCTTATGAGTGAGCGTCTCGAGGATATCGCCCAGGCCATGGTGGCCACCGGACAGGGCATTCTGGCAGCGGACGAAAGCACCGGCACGATCGGCAAGCGTTTCGACCAGATCAACGTCGAAAACACCGAGGACAACCGCCGCGCCTATCGCGAGATGCTGTTCTCCAGCACCGAAGCGATGACCGACTGCATCTCCGGCGTCATTCTCTTCGACGAGACGCTGCGCCAGAAGGCAGCCGACGGCACGCCCTTCGTGGAGATGATCCGCAAGGCCGGTGCTGTTCCCGGCATCAAGGTCGACAAGGGCGCCAAGCCGCTGGCCGGCTTCCCGGGCGAGACCGTGACCGAGGGCCTCGACGGGCTGCGCGAGCGCCTTGCCGAGTATTACGAGCTCGGCGCTCGCTTCGCCAAGTGGCGCGGTGTCATCGACATCAACGAGGAAGACGGCCTGCCGTCGAGCACCTGCATCCAGACCAACGCTCATGCGCTGGCCCGCTATGCGGCGCTCTGCCAGGAAGCCGGCATCGTGCCGATCGTCGAGCCGGAAGTCCTGATGGACGGCCCCTCCGCGTCGCATGACATCGAGACCTGCTACGAAGTCACCGAGTGGACGCTCAACACGGTCTTTGCCGAGCTGTTCCAGATGGACGTGCTGCTCGAAGGCATGATCCTCAAGCCGAACATGATCGTGCCGGGCAAGAACGCCGCCTTCCAGGCTTCGGCCGAGGAAGTGGCCGAACTGACCGTGCGCTGCCTGAAGGCAACCGTGCCGGCCGCCGTGCCGGGCATCGCCTTCCTCTCCGGCGGCCAGTCGGACGTGGAGGCGAGCGAGCATCTGCATCTGATGAACGCCGGCGCGACCCTGCCGTGGAAGCTCACCTTCTCCTACGGCCGCGCGCTGCAGCAGTCGGCGCTGAAGGCCTGGAGCGGCAAGGACGCCAACATCCCGGCCGCGCAGGCCGCCTTCCTCCACCGCGCGAAGATGAACGGCCTGGCCGCGCGTGGCGAATGGAGCAAGGACCTGGAGAAGGCCTGAGCCTTCCCATGCCGCAATGCCGCTTCGCCGGACCTTCGGGTCCGGCGCAGAGCACCTTGGTCTGACATCTCGCCACGCGGCAGTCCTGCCGCGTGGCGATTTCGCGTTGACGGGACCGCCCTTTCCGTCAAGCTTTCGCCGTGATCGGCGACCATGCCATATCCACGGTCTCCCGCCTTCGGGCAGGCGACCCTCGAACAGGAAAGACGCCGCATCGTGCATCCGCGCCTCTATCTGATTTCGCCGACGACGCTCGACCCGGACAGCTTTCCCGACCGGCTCGCCGAGGCGCTGACCGGCGGCGACGTCGCTTGCCTGATGCTCGTCAACACGGGCCTCGACGACGGTACCTTCCAGAAGCTGGCCGAGCGCGTCGTGCCGATGGCCCAGGCGGCCGGAGCCGCCGTGGTGTTGCGCAACGACACGCGCACCGCCGGCCGGGCGCGCGCCGACGGCGTGCATATCGACACCGGCGGCGAGGACCTGGAGCGGGCACTCGAGACGTTCCGCCCCAACGGCATCGTCGGGTCCGGCGAGGTCCGCACCCGCCATGACGCGATGACGCTGGCCGAGGTCGGCGTCGACTATGTGCTCTTCGGTCTGCTCGAGCTCGCCCCGGAACCGGATCCGCACGCCAAAACACTGAACTTCGCGGAGTGGTGGTCGAAGGTCTTCGAGACGCCCTGCGTCGCCCTGTGCGGCACCGATCTTTCCGGCGTCGAGACCTGCGCGGCGACGGGCGCCGACTTCGTCGCCCTGCGCGAGGCGGTCTGGGACCATGCGGACGGAGCAGCCGACGCGGTGCGCCAGGCAAACGACGTGCTTTCCCGCCACGACCTTCCCGAGGCAGCCGGCTGATGAGCGCCCCCCGTCGCGTCCTCCTGATCGCTCTCGCTCTGGCACCGGTGCTTGCCGCCGGTCTGCCCGTGCGCGCCGAGGACACGACGGCCGCGCCGGCCGCCACCGTTCAGGCCCCCTCTCCGGTGCCTGCGCCCTCTCCTGCCCCTGCCCCTGCCCCTGCATCCAACGAGCCGGCGCCCGCCGCGAAACCGGCGGCGACAGGCGCAGCCACGCCGGCAGCTACGGCCGGCGCTGCCGCGACCAAGGACGCACCCGCCGCCGGGACCGCAACAGAAGCCACGGCAAAGGATGAGGCCTCCACCCCCTTCACCGGCGCGCCGATCAGGCAGCCGACGCTGGAGAGCCTGATTCCAGGCCGACCCAAGGGCGCCTCCGGCAGGGGCGAGGAAAAGCAGGTCCTCTTGCCCCCGATCGCAACTACGCCACCCTTGCCGTTGCAGGCCGAGGGCGAGAGCGTCGACTTCGCCTATGGCGCTTTCCAGCGGGGCTGGTATCTCACCGCCCTCAGCCTTGCCACGCCGCGCGCCGAGGCCGGCGACACCGCCGCGCAGACCCTTCTCGGCGTTCTGTACGAGACCGGGCGCGGCCTGCCGCGCGACGCGGAAAAGGCGGCAAGCTGGTATTCGCTGGCCGCCTCGAACGGAAACCCGCAGGCGGCCCTGCGCTACGGACTGATGCTGCTCAACGGCATCGGCGTGCCGCAGGACGAAAAGGCGGCAGGCGACATGTTCCAGATCGCCGCCGACAAGGGCATCCCCGAGGCGATCTACAATCTCGCCGGCCTGTACCGCACCGGCGAGGGGCGTCCGTTCGATCCGGATAAGGCGCTGGTTTTGCTGAAGCAGGCGGCGGAACTCGACGACATGGACGCGCGCTTCCAGCTCGCCCAGTTCTATCTCGACGGCCCCGCCGACATCCGCAACGAGGCGCAGGCAGCCTTCTGGATGGGGCGTGCCGCCCGTCAGGGCCATGTCGGCGCACAGGTGCGCTACGGCATCCTGCGCTTCAACGGGCGCGGTGTCGCCCCGGACGAGGCGGAGGCCGCGGACTGGTTCGAGCGCGCCGCCAAGTCCGGCAACCCGGTCGCCATGAACCGGCTCGCCCGCGTCTACGCCTATGGCCGCGGCCGAACCGCGGACGCGCAGGCCGCCGCCGGGTGGCATCTGGCCGCGCGCGCCTCGGGCGTCTCCGACCTGGAGCTCGACGCGCTGCTCTCCGGCCTCACACAGGAGGAAATGGAAAAGGCCCGCACCTTCGCCCGAACCTACTCCCTGCCGGTCGACAAGCTCGCCGTCGACGAGGCCGCGACCACGCCCTGACCGACAGGCGCAACACCGCCCGAAACCGCGTTTTTGCTTGATCAGCGCCCGGAAGTGTGGTGCACAGGCGCGCACCGAACATCGTGCCGCAATTCGTCGCCCTCCCCGTTTTTCGGGAGTGGCCTGGAATCGCATGGCGCATTCCGGACGGGCCGGGCGCCGTCGCGTCACCGGACCGGAACCGGGTTTCGAACGACACCGCGTTTCAAAAGACACGACAGACGAGTCCGAAGTCATGAAAATCAACGGCAATGAAATCAAGCCCGGCAATGTCCTGCTGCACCAGGAAACGCTTTGGGCCGTCGTCAAGGTCGAACACGTCAAGCCCGGCAAGGGCGGCGCCTTCGCCCAGGTCGAGATGAAGAACCTCATCGACGGGCGCAAGCTGAACGAGCGTTTCCGCTCCGCCGACAAGGTCGAGCGCGTGCGTCTCGAGCAGAAGGACTTCCAGTACCTGTATCCGCAGGAAGACATGCTGGTGTTCATGAACACCGAGACCTATGAGCAGATCGAGCTTCAGTCCGAATTCGTCGGCGAGCGCGCTGCCTTCCTGCAGGACGGCATGATGGTCACGCTCGAAATGCATGACGAGCGCCCGATCGGCATCTCGCTGCCGCAGTATGTGACGCTGGAGATCACCGAGGCCGACGCCGTGGTCAAGGGCCAGACCCAGTCCTCGTCCTACAAGCCCGCCATCCTCGAGAATGGCGTGCGTGTCATGGTGCCGCCGTTCATCACCGCAGGTGAGCGCATCATCGTCGACACCGAACTCGTCGAATACGTCCGCCGCGCCGACTGACACCAGCCTCCGCTGGCGTGCACGCGCGGACGGCAACGTCACCCGTGCACGCCAGCTCTCCCGTTCCGGCCGCAGCCCGGCCCTCCGCCTCCCGCACTTCTTTCAGGTAAGCACAATGTCCCGCTCCGCTCTGCTCAACGTCATGGTCCAGGCTGCCCTCAAGGCCGGCCGCAGCCTCGCCCGCGATTTCGGCGAGGTGGAGAACCTGCAGGTGTCCAGGAAGGGGCCGAGCGACTTCGTCTCCGCCGCCGACATCGCCGCGGAGAAGATCGTGCGCGTGGAACTGCAGAAGGCGCGGCCCGAGTACGGCTTCCTGATGGAAGAGTCCGGCGAGATCCCCGGCAACGATCCCGATCATCGCTGGATCGTCGACCCGCTCGACGGCACCACCAACTTCCTGCATGGCATCCCGATCTTCAATGTCTCCATCGCGCTGGAGCGCGAGGGCATGATCGTCGCCGGTGTCATCTACAACCCGATCATGGATGAGCTCTACACGGCCGAGCGCGGCCGTGGCGCCTTCATGAACGACCGCCGCCTGCGCGTCGCGGCCCGCAAGTCGCTGCCCGATTGCGTCATCGGAACGGGCATCCCCTTCCTCGGCGTTGGCGATCACGCACGCTCGCTCAAGGAAATCCGCCACATCATGGGCGAAGTCGCCGGCCTGCGCCGCTGCGGTGCTGCCGCGCTCGACCTTGCCTGGGTCGCCTCCGGCCGCTTTGACGGCTTCTGGGAGCACGGCCTCAAGCCCTGGGACATGGCCGCCGGCATCCTCCTGGTGCGCGAGGCCGGCGGCTTCGTCAGCGACATCGAGGGCGGCAACGACATGTTCGGAACCAGCTCGATCGTGGCCGGCAACGAGCAGGTCCGCAACCAGCTCCAGGCGCTTCTCTCCAAGATCGGCGCCTGAGCCGCGAGGACTTCCGAGATTACGGGTTTCCAGCCCGGGAAAAATCACGCTATCAAGGGGCACGGTCGCAACAGGGAGAAGCAAGCCGACATGGCGCGCGCCTATGATCCGTATAGCCTGTCCAGCCCTTGGGTCTATCTGATCCGCATGGCGATCTTTCTGGCGGTGGTCGCGTTTCTCGCGCTCATCCTCTACCGCCAGATCGCATCCGCGTTCATGAGCAACCCGGGGCTCAACGGCCTGATCGTTGCGACCGGCGCGATCGGCATCCTGCTTGCCATTCGCCAGGTCATCCGGCTGGTGCCGGAGGTCAACTGGGTCAATGGCTTTCGCCTTGGCGACCCCGGGATCGAGGTTCGCCGTCCGCCGGTGCTGCTCGCCCCGATGGCGACACTTCTCGGCAACCGCGCCGGCGACACCATCCTGTCTCCCGCCACCACCCGCTCGATCCTCGATTCCATCGGCATGCGCCTCGACGAGGCGCGCGAGATCTCCCGCTACCTGACGGGCCTGCTCGTCTTCCTCGGTCTGCTCGGCACCTTCTGGGGCCTGCTGCAGACCGTCGGCTCGGTCAATGCCACCATCCAGAGCCTCGACGTGGGCTCGGGAGACGCCGGCGTCATCTTCGAGGACCTCAAGGCCGGGCTGGAGGCACCGCTCGCCGGCATGGGAACCGCCTTCTCGTCCTCGCTCTTCGGCCTCACCTTCTCCCTGATCCTCGGCTTTCTCGACCTGCAGGCGAGCCAGGCGCAGAACCGCTTCTACAACGAGCTCGAGGACTGGCTCTCGACACTGACCGACATCGAGCCGGAGGACGGTTCGGGCGCGGGCAGCAGCGGCTTCGTCGAACTTCGGATCGCCATCGACAACCTGCGCAACAGCATGGCCGAAAGCGGCAGTGGAGGTGGAGGCGGCGGCACCGGGCGCAACGCGGCGCTGGCCATGGCCAACCTCGCCGAGGGCATCCAGGGTCTTGTCCAGCATGTGCGCAGCGAGCAGCAGATGATGCGCGACTGGGCGGACGAACAGGCAGAGCAGCAGCGGCGCATCGAGCAACTCCTGCGCAGCATGTCCGGCGTCTTCGAGCGCATACGCGACGAGGGCCGCTGATGACGCCCCCCACCGGAGGCCGCTGACATGGCCGGCTCGCGGATGAGACGTCGCGAGACGCGCACCGACTACTGGCCGGGCTTCGTCGATGCCATGGCCTCGCTCCTGCTTGTCATCATCTTCCTGCTGTCGGTCTTCGTCATCGCCCAGTTCTTCCTCAGCCAGGAACTCTCGGGCCGCGACACGGTACTGAACCGGCTCAACGCGCAGATCAGCGAGCTGACCGAACTGCTTGCGCTCGAACGCGCCTCGGGCCGCGACCTGCAGGACACGATCGCAACCATGTCGGCCAATCTCGGGGCCGCGCAATCCGAGCGCGACCGGCTTCAGGGGCTGCTCGACAGCTCCTCAAGCGAGGCCGACCGCGCCGGCGGCGCGGCGGCGACGCTGGAAAGTCAGCTCGACGCGGAAAAGCGCGTGTCGCAGCGCGCCCTGTCGCAGGTGGAGCTGCTCAACCAGCAGATCTCTGCGCTGCGCCGGCAAATCGCGGCGCTGGAGGATGCACTCGAGGCATCCGAGACCCGCGACCGGGAGAGCCAGACCAAGATTGCGGATCTCGGCCGCCGGCTGAACGTGGCCCTGGCCCAGCGCGTGCAGGAACTCTCCCGCTACCGGTCGGATTTCTTTGGCCGGCTGCGCGAGATCCTCTCCCAGCGCTCCGACATTCGCGTCGTCGGCGACCGGTTCGTCTTCCAGTCAGAGGTGCTGTTCTCTTCCGGCGCCGACACGATCAACCCGGAGGGAGAGGAAGAGCTGAAGAAGCTCGCCGACGCAATCAAGGAACTCGCCGTCCAGATCCCGCCCGAAATCAACTGGGTGCTGCGGGTCGACGGACACACCGATTCGCGCCCGCTTTCCGGCACCGGGCGCTTTCGCAACAACTGGGAACTGTCCGCCGCCCGCGCCATCTCCGTCGTCCGTTACCTGATCGACCAGGGAGTTGATCCGAAACGTCTGGTCGCCGCCGGTTTCGGCGAGTATCAGCCGCTCGAGGATGGCGACAGCGACGAGGCATTCGCCCGCAACCGGCGCATCGAGCTGAAGCTCACCGAGCGCTGAAGCAAGCACCAGGCGGCGAACAGCCCGGCACAACAAAAAAGGGCGCCCGGATCGCCGGGCGGCCTTTTTGCGTTCGCGGATGGAAGAAGAGCGCGTTCAGCGCTCCTCCTCTTCCTCGTTCTCCTCGTCTGCCCGTCCCTTGAGGGAGTTGAGCTTGGCGAAAACGGCATCGGCGTCGATCTCTTCCTCTTCCGGCCGGGACGGCGCCGGACGGGCGAAGGCGGCAGCCATCGCATCCTCGGACGTGGTCTCGTCGGCGGGAAGCAGTGTCTCGGCGCCGGGATCGCCCTCGGGGCGCGGCGGCAGGTTCTTCGACGCCTTCTCGACTTCCATGTCCAGCTCGATCTGGCTGCACAGGCCAAGCGTCACCGGATCGCTGGGCGTCAGATTGTTGGAGTTCCAGTGCGTACGCTCGCGAATGGCGAGGATCGTCGGCTTGGTGGTGCCGACGAGACGCATGATCTGGGCGTCCTTGATCTCCGGATGGTTGCGCACCAGCCAGAGAATGGCGTTCGGGCGATCCTGGCGGCGTGACACCGGCGTATAGCGCGGTCCCTTGCGCTTGACCTCGGGAACGCGGGTGCGGCTTTCCTGCAGCTTCAGGCGATGCCCCGTATCGGCCTGCGCCTTCTCGATCTCGTCGCGGCTGAGCTGGCCGGACATCACCGGATCGAGGCCCTTGATGCCCTGCGCCGCCTCGCCATCGGCAATCGCCTTGACCTCGAGGGGGTGCAGTTTGCAGAAATCGGCAATCTGGACGAAACTGAGGGACGTGTTATCCACGAGCCACACGGCCGTCGCCTTGGGCATCAAGGGTGTGGTCGCCATGTGTAAAAGCCTCCTGTTCGCTCCACCGGGGTCCCGACAAGCGCAGGACACGGCAAAGACTAAAACTCTTCTCTAGCATAAGAGGGGAACTTCAGGCTTATACGCTTTCCGCTTCCCGAAATCAAACACGGATCACGCTCAGGAAGGCACCCTGAGCACGATCTTTCCGATGTGGCCGGAGCTTTCCATACGTCGGTGCGCACCCGCCGCGTCGGCCAGGTCGAAGGTCGAATCCATCACCGGGCCAAGCTTGCCCGAAGCGATCAGCGGCCAGACCTTCTCCCTCAACTGGCTGGCGATCGCCGCCTTGAACGCTGCATCTCGCGCGCGCAGCGTCGAGCCCGTGTGGATCAGCCGCTTGACCATCAGCTTGGAGAAATTCACCTCCTGCGAAGTGCCGTTGAGCGTCGCGATCTGGCAGATCCGCCCCTCGACGGCGGCCACCGCCCAGTTGCGCTCGACATAATCGCCACCAACCATGTCGAGGATCACGTGAACACCCTCCTTCGAGGTGATCGTCTGGATCTCCTCGACAAAATCCTGCGCGTTGTAGTCGATCACATGATCGGCACCAAGGTTGCGCGCGGCCTCCGCCTTCTCCGGCGAGCCGACCGTGGTGAAGACCTCCGCGCCGAAGGCCTTGGCGAGTTGGATCGCCGTCGTGCCGATACCCGACGTGCCACCGTGGACAAGGAAGCGCTCGCCAGCCTTCAGGCCGACCCGGTCGAACACGTTGCTCCACACGGTGAAGAAGGTTTCCGGGAGTGCGGCGGCCTGTTCCATCGACAATCCGTCGGGAACCGGCAGAACGCTGCCGGCCGGTGCGCACACATATTCCGCATAACCGCCGCCCGGCACCAGCGCGCAGACCTTCGCTCCGAGCGCAAGATGCGCCGCCTCGCCGAGACCGGGGCCGCGCCCGACGATCTCGCCGGCGACCTCAAGGCCCGGAATATCGGTGGCCCCGGGAGGGGGCGGATAGAGCCCCTTGCGCTGGATCACGTCGGGTCGATTGACGCCGGCACAGGCAATCCGGATCAGGACCTCGCCTTCGCCAGGGGCAGGCACCGGCCGCGTCTCGGCGGCGAGAACATCCGGTCCGCCGGGCGACTTGTAGCCGATCGCGGTCATCATCGAGGGGTGAGAAGCCATGAACAGTCCTCCGGAATCGTTTCACGGCCCCCGCTCCGGCGGGCGGCCGCCTGTTCGCATGCCCCCGGTTTACGCAAGTCCGCACGGCCTGACAATTGACGTCTGCCATCGAAGGCCTGCATCCTTGCCCCTCCCCTGATGTCCGGGAGCGGGAGGAACAGATGTTCGAGGACAACGAGGCGATGAAGGCAGCGGCCAGTGTCGCGAGGCTGGGCGAGGACCTGGCGCGCCTGTCCGTATCGGAACTCGAGGCGCGGATCGAAGCGCTCGGGCAGGAGATCACGCGCGTCGAACGCGAACTCGACGCGCGCGGCGGCGTGCGTGCCGCCGCAGACGCCCTGTTCCGGAAATAGACGGAAGGCGAACTCTTCAGGCAGGCTTCGAGCCCCGTATCTGCCCCTACGTAAAAGTTACTGCAATATATACACTTTTAACCATTTACTATTTATTAAGCTTTCCAAATCATAACAGTGGATATCCAGTCATCTGGATTTCGAGTGGCTCCTGTCCACTCTGTTTGACGCCTCCCTGTTAATGACTTCGAGCCGCGGCCTCCGCGGCTCTTTTTTTGCGTCGCCCGACAGTGTATCCCTTGGGGACGTGCCCAGGCTCCTTCCGTCCGGCCCTGGCACGATGCTTGCGATAGTGGTGCAAGACCCGCGCAATCGGTTCAAAACGGCACAAACAGACTGCCGACCCGTTTCGAGACGTCCCGAAAGGGGCGCGACGAACGGGACAAAGAGAACCGGCGCGGATGGGAAGGTGTTAACAGGAGACGCAGGCACATGACGGACCGGCACGCATCGCAGGCAGGCGGAACCATCGATTTCGCCGAGCGATTGGCAAATTCGGAGACTTTCTCCGCGCTCTTTCGCGACGGCATGGGCCTCGTCGAGGAAACGGCCTCTTATCTGGATGGCGACGGCCGTGCGGAATCCAAGTCCCTGCCGCGCGCGGCGTCGCTTGCCTATGCGACCGAATCCATGCGGCTGACCACCCGGCTCATGCAGATGGCCTCCTGGCTTCTGCTACAGCGCGCTGTCAACGAGGGCGAGATGTCGACCGAACAGGCCGGCAGCGAGAAGAACAAGGTGCGGCTGGACGGCGTGTCGCCGAGCCGCGACGGCAGCGGATGGGAAGAGCTTCCCGAAATGCTGAAGTCGCTGATCGAGCGCTCCGTGCGCCTGCAGGAGCGCATCGTCCATCTCGACAGGATGATCCAGGACAGCCGCCGCAAGGAAGCGGCCGCGGCCTCGCGCAATCCTGTCGCAGCCCAGCTTCACGCCCTCAACGCCGCCTTCGGCACTGTCGGCCACTAGCATCCGGCAGCCCCGCCCCACCCCGGCGACCGGGACGAGGCAGACGCCTGGCTCGACCACAAAGCCCAATTCGATGCGATGCCGTCCGTTCCTCAACGGGCGGCATTTTTCGTTACCGCCTCGCGTTCGGCTGCCGTCCCGGCCGCACCGGGCAGGCGCAAAAGAAAACCCCCGGCCGATGACCGGGGGTTTTCGTGTTCCATGCTGTGCCCGCGGCGTGCGGGCTGGCTGCCGCCGGCTCAGTTGCCGAGGAAGCCCGCGTACTTGCTCTTGAAGCGCGAGACGCGGCCGCCGCGGTCCATGAGCTGACGGTCACCGCCGGTCCAGGCCGGATGGGTGCGCGGATCGATGTCGAGCTGAAGCGACTCGCCCTCTGCACCGTAGGTGGAGCGGGTGACGAACTCGCTGCCGTCGGTCATGACCACCTTGATGGTGTGGTAGTCGGGATGAATGTCATTCTTCATCTTGTCGTCCCCGTGGCTACGGCGGACACCGGCCTGGGGAGGCGCGGCGCTTTCGTGTTGCTGACTGCCGTCTGCGGTGCCGTCATGCTCCGGACCCTCGCAATAGCGAAAGTGCGCATCCCGGATGGCGGTGGCGCAAACGATGGAAGACCGCGTGCCGCAGCGGGCACACGATCCGAAACCTTGCGCGCGAGCCTATAGCCCATCCGCTGCGCCAAGACAAGGGCCGCCGCGCATCCTGCGACAGCTTGCCGGGCGGAATGCGCGTCCTGCACCCCGCAGGACACGCATCGGTTTCTCCCCCGGCGGCCTTGCGCCGATTTGTCCTTCATGCCCCGGTTGGCCTTGGGCTGTCCAGCCGATATGGTCGCCCGACCACACTGCATTTGCAAACCGTGGCGCTTGGCCCGGTGAAGCGACCAGACAAGGAAGAGAACCACCCGCGTGTCCCGATACGGCTCCCCCTCCTCGCCCGACCGCCCCGGAAGGCGGGACCTGCGCCCGCTGGCGACCTTTCTGCCCTATCTGCGCAAGTACAAGGGGCGCGTCGCGCTCGCGCTGTTCGCACTGGTCGGCGCCTCCGCCACGACGCTGGTGCTGCCGATCGCGATCCGCAGGATGATCGACTTCGGCTTCGGCGCTGACGATCCCTCGCTGGTCAACAACTACTTCACGGTGCTCATCGCCGTTGCCGCGACGCTCGCCTCGTTCTCGGCGTTGCGCTATTATCTGGTCACCACGCTTGGCGAGCGCATCGTCGCGGACGTCCGTTCGGACGTCTTCTCGCATGTGGTCTTTCTCTCCCCCGGATATTTCGACAGCGCCAAGTCCGGCGAAATCATCTCCCGACTGACCGCAGACGCGACCCAGGTGAAATCCGCCGTCGGCGCCAGCGCCTCCATTGCCATGCGTAATCTGGTGATGTTCCTCGGCGCCGTGGCGATGATGGTGATTTCCAGTCCGCGCCTGTCTCTCTTCGTGCTCGCCGCGATCCCGGTGATCGTGCTGCCGCTGATCGCCTTCGGCCGCTCGGTGCGCCGCCGCTCGCGCCATGCCCAGGACACGCTCGCCGACGCCTCCGCCTATGCCACGGAGACCATCGGCGCGGTGCGCACGGTGCAGGCCTTCACCAACGAGCGTCACGCGGGCGAGCGTTTCGCCGGCTCCGTCGAGGAGGCCTTCGGAGCGGCGCGCAGCGCCATCCTGTCACGCGCCATCCTGACGGCCTTCGCCATCTTCGTCATCGCCTCCAGCGTCGTCACCGTGCTGTGGGTCGGCGCGAGCGACGTCTTCGCCGGACGCATCTCGGCCGGAGAGCTTGGCCAGTTCCTGCTCTACTCGATCTTCGCCGCCGGCGCGCTCGGCGAGCTCAGCCAGGTGTGGGGCGAAATCTCGCTGGCGGCCGGCGCGGCCGAACGCCTGTCGGAGCTGCTGCGGATCCGCCCCGAGATTTCCGCCCCGCCAAAGCCGGCGGAACTTCCCGAGCGCGCCCGCGGCGAAATCGCCTTCGAGGGTGTACGCTTCGACTATGGACGCGGCGCTTCCCTGCCGGTGCTCAACGGCATCGACCTTACCGTCGCCCCCGGGGAGACGGTCGCCGTCGTCGGTCCATCGGGCGCAGGCAAATCGACCCTCTTCCACCTGCTGATGCGCTTTTACGATCCGACCGACGGCAGCATTCGCCTCGACGGCCTCGACCTAAAGGCGCTGGATCCGCTTGCCCTGCGCCGGCAGATCGCGCTGGTGCCGCAGGACACGACGATCTTCGGCACGACGATTGCCGACAACATCGCTTTCGGCCGACCGGGCGCCGACCGCCAGGACATCGAGGCGGCTGCGCGGCTTGCCTCTGCCGACGGTTTCATCCAGGCGATGGAACACGGCTACGACACGCTCGTCGGTGAACGCGGCGTGACGCTTTCCGGCGGCCAGCGCCAGCGCATCGCCATTGCCCGCGCCATCCTCAAGGATGCGCCGGTGCTGCTCCTCGACGAGGCGACTAGCGCCCTTGACGCGGAGAACGAGACGCTGGTGCAGGAAGCCCTGGAGCGCCTGATGCGCGGCCGCACGACGCTGGTCATCGCCCACCGCCTTGCCACGGTGCTCAAGTCGGACCGCATCTTGGTGATGGACGCAGGGCGCATCGTCGAGACCGGGCGCCATGCGGAGCTCGTCGCCGCCGGCGGCCTCTACGCCAAACTCGCCAAGCTCCAGTTCGAGACGGGCGCGCAGGCGTTCGACCGGGCTCGCGACGACGCAGCGGCCGAATAGCACCACACCCTCGCCCCGCGATGGCTCATCGGAAATGCAAAAAGGCCGGGCGATTGCCCGGCCTTTGTTCTGCTCAAAACAACAAACAGTTCGCCAGGCTCAGTCGTCGTCGGCGACCGGAACCGTGTAGTTGAGCGGCAGCCGGCCGCCATCGGCATAGATCGTCTGGCCGGTGACATAGCTCGCATCATCCGAGGCAAGGAAGGCGGCGACGCCGGCGATCTCGGAAGGGTTGCCCACCCGGCCGAGTGGCGTGCGCGACAGCACCCGGTGGCGCGCGGCCTTGTCCGAGTTCACCGAAGCGAGCATCTCGGTCATGATCGAGCCCGGCCCGATGGCGTTGACCCGAATGCCGTGAGGCGCAAGCGACAGAGCGGAAACTTTGGTGAGCTGGTTCAGCCCGCCCTTGGAGACCGAATAGGGCACCTGGTTGGCGATGGCGAAGACCGCGTTCACCGACGACATGTTGATGATCGAGCCGGGCTTGCCGCCTGCCTTCACCCTATCGACCATATGGCGGCCGACAGCCTGGGTGCACAGGAACGCGCCCTTGAGGTTGACGCCGAGCACCCGGTCGAAATCGGCCTCGTCCAACTCCAGCAGTTCGCCACCGGCGACGATGCCGGCATTGTTCACGAGGATGTCGATATCCCCGAACGTGTCGAGCGTCGCGGCGACCAGATTGCGCACATCGAGCTTCTCGGCGACGTTGCAGTGGACGTAATGCGCCTCACCTTGCGCCTTCAGCTCGGCCAGGGCCTCCTCGCCGCGCTGATCGTCGACATCCGCGATGACGACCTTCGCGCCATCGGCGACAAAGCGCCGTGCGATGGCAAGCCCGATACCGCCGGCAGCGCCGGTCACGATGGCTACCTTGTTTTCCAGGGACACTGGGATCCTCATGCGTCTTTAACAAAGGGATCTGGCCCGGCGCGCGGGTGACGCGCACCGGATCATTGCGGCGACCATAGGCCGAGCGGACCGCCCTTGTCGATGGGGCCCGCCCCTGCGTTTCAGCCCCCCACGACGATGCCCCGGTCGCGCAGCGCCTCCTCGATCTCCTCCAGAATGGCCGGATCGTCGATGGTCGCTGGCATCCGGACCTCGGTCCCGTCGGCGATCTGGCGCATGGTGGCGCGCAGGATCTTGCCGGAGCGGGTCTTGGGCAGCCGTTCGACGGTGAGCGCCAGCTTGAAGGCGGCGACCGGACCGATGCGCTCGCGCACCAGACGCACGAGTTCGACCTCGATCTCTCCGTGCGAACGCTCGACGCCAGCCTTCAGCACCACGAAGCCGCACGGCGCCTGCCCCTTCAGCGCGTCGGCGATGCCGACGACGGCACACTCGGCAACATCGGGATGGCTCGCCAGAACCTCTTCCATCGCCCCGGTGGACAGGCGGTGGCCGGCGACATTGATGATGTCGTCGGTGCGCGACATGATGAAGAGATAGCCATCCTCGTCCATGACCCCGGCGTCGGCCGTCTTGTAGAAGCCGGGGAACTCGGCGAGATAGCTGTCGTGGAAGCGCTGCGGCGCATGCCACAGCGTCGGCAGGCAGCCCGGCGGCAACGGCAGCTTGACGACCACAT
This sequence comes from Stappia sp., assembly GCF_048268045.1. Classification (GTDB taxonomy): domain Bacteria; phylum Pseudomonadota; class Alphaproteobacteria; order Rhizobiales; family Stappiaceae; genus Stappia. Next base: position 169,060 of record NZ_JBLWWG010000006.1, on the reverse strand, counting down.
TGCCAAGCGCGCCGGCCGGCAGCGGATGGCCGGCGTCGTCCAGGATGTGCACGTCGTATCCCGGCATCGGCACTGTCGGAGATCCGTATTTGACCGGCAGCATCCCGAGCCCGACCGGATTGCCGGCAATGGCCCAGCCGGTTTCCGTCTGCCACCAGTGATCGACGACCGGCACACCGAGCTTTTCCTCCGCCCAGACGATGGTGTCCGGATCGGCGCGCTCCCCGGCGAGAAACAGCGTGCGGAACGAGGAAAGATCATAGTCACCGATCAGCTTGCCGGACGGGTCTTCCTTCTTGATCGCCCGGAAGGCCGTTGGCGCGGTGAAGAGCGCCACGACATTGTGCTCGCTGACCACCCGCCAGAAAACACCGGCGTCCGGCGTGCCCACCGGCTTGCCCTCGAAGACGACCGTGGTCGCCCCTTGAAGCAGCGGCGCATAGAGAATGTAGGAATGCCCGACGACCCAGCCGACATCCGAGGCGGTCCAGAACACCTCTCCCGGCTCGACGCCATAGAGGTTCGTCATCGACCACTTGAGCGCGACCATATGGCCGCCGTTGTCGCGCACGACGCCCTTCGGCTGACCGGTGGTGCCGGACGTGTAGAGGATATAGAGCGGGTCGGTCGCCTTCACCGGAACGCAGGCGACCTCGCGCCCCTGCGCGAGCGCAGCCTCCATCAGCGTCCCCATGTCGCGGTCGCGGGCCTCGGCCAGTTCAGCCTGGGCCTCCGCGCGCTGGAACACAAAGCAGCCCTCGGGCTTGTGCGCGGCAAGACGGATCGCCTCGTCGAGAAGCGGCTTGTAGGCGACGATCCGGCCAGGCTCGATGCCGCAGGAGGCGGCGACGATGGCCTTCGGCCTGGCGTCGTCGATGCGGGTGGCCAGCTCGTTGGCGGCAAAACCGCCGAACACCACGGAATGAACCGCGCCCAGCCGCGCGCAGGCGAGCTTCGTCATCAGCGCCTCCGGGATCATCGGCATGTAGACAATGACCCGGTCGCCCTTCTCGACGCCGTGATCGGCAAGCACCGAGGCGATCGCATTCACCCGGTCAAGCGTCTCCTGATAGCTGTAAACCGCTTTTCGGCCGGTGATCGGGCTGTCGTAGATGATCGCCGGCTGACCCGGACGGCCCCGCTCCACATGCCGGTCGAGGCAATTGTAGCAGGTGTTGCACTCCGCCCCGGCGAACCACTGGCCGTAGCTGCCAAGCTCGGGATCGAAGACCTTGTCCCAGGGCTTGAACCAGTCGATCTCGGCGGCGGCTCCGGCCCAGAAGCCCTCCGGATCGCGCTGCCATGCCTGATAGATCTCGTGATAGCGGCTGGCCATCGTCATCATCCTCCCTGCCGGATTGTCGCCGGCGCCTTCGTCTCCCGGCCGGCCCGCGAACCGGCCCGCCCTCGTGTCGTCCGATATCCCGCCACCCGCCCACGGGCGGGCGCCCCTCCGGCAGCCGACGGTTCCTGTTGTGCCAAGAGGAGCCTCGCAAAGGCAAGCCTTGCCCGCTCAGACGTTCGGCGATAGGGAGATTTGCTTAGCAACGACAGCCGGGCTTAGGATGGCGCCGGCAAATCGCCCTCCTCCCAGCGGCACGCCGCCCATCCGGACACAGCCTTCGTGCACCCGATCTCAGATCCGACATTCTACATGACCGCCATTCCGGCGGTCCTGCTCGTGGGGCTCGCCAAGGGCGGGTTCGGCGGACCGCTGTCCCTGCTCGGCGTACCGCTGATGAGCCTCTTCATTCCTCCGGTGCAGGCGGCCGGCATCATGCTGCCGATCCTCGTCGTCATGGACTGGTCGGGGCTCATTGCCTACTGGCGCAACTTCGACAAGGAGAGCCTCAGGATCCTGCTGCCGGGCGCCCTGATCGGCATCACGGTCGGCTATTTCACGGCCGCCGTGGTCAGCGACGCGCATGTGCGCCTGCTCGTCGGCATCGTCGCCGTGCTGTTCGCGCTCAACGCCTTCGTCGGTCGCGCGCGCGCGCGCGAGCCGCGCCCGCATCGCCCGTGGGTCGGGCGCTTCTGGGGCATGGTGTCGGGCTTCACCAGCTTCGTCAGCCACACCGGTGGCCCGCCCTACCAGATCTACATGCTGCCGCTACGGCTGGACCCGGTGCGCCTGGCCGGCACCTCCGTCGTGTTCTTCACCACCATGAATGCGATCAAGCTCATTCCCTATGCCGCGCTCGGCCAGTTCGATGCGGAGAACCTCGCCACCTCGGCCGTGCTGCTGCCGCTTGCCCCGCTCGCGACGCTGGCCGGCGTCTGGCTGGTGAAGCGGGTGAACGCCGCCCTGTTTTACCGGATCACCTACGCGGCGGTCGGCATCATCGGCTGCAAGCTGCTGTGGGACGGGATCGTCGGCATCCTCGCCTGACGGTGCAAACCACACCAGCCAATGGTACCGGTTGAAAGTGCGGTGCTTTTGCGGCTTTGTTGACCTGCAAGGAAAAGACGAAGCCGGGGCGACAGGACACCGGCAGCGAGGGACACCACATGGCCGCAACCGGCAATCCGTACACGCGCGATCTCGACAAATGCCTGGCGAATCACACGCCGCTTTCGCCTCTCAGCTTCCTGGCGCGCGCCGCAGACATCTTTCCCCAGCAGGTCGCCATCGTCCACGGACGCCAGCGCCGCACCTACGCTGAGTTCTACGAGCGCGCGCGCAAGCTCGCCTCGGCCCTGGCCCGCCAGGGCATCGGCAAGAACGACACGGTGACGGCCATGCTCTCCAACACCCCTCCGATGCTCGAGGCGCACTATGGCGTGCCGATGACCGGGGCGGTGCTGCATTCGCTCAACACGCGCCTCGATGCGGCGGTCATCGCCTTCCAGCTCGACCATGCCGAGACGAAGCTCATCATCACCGACCGGGAATTCGCGCCGGTCATGAAGGAAGCCCTGGCGCTTGCCACGGTGAAGCCGGTCGTCATCGACTATGACGACCTGGAATTCCCGCAAACGGGAGAGAAACTCGGCAGCCGCGACTACGAGGAGTTCGTCGCCTCGGGTGACGCGGACTTCGCCTGGTCGCTGCCCGAGGACGAGTGGGACGCGATCTCGCTCAACTACACCTCCGGCACCACCGGCAACCCGAAGGGCGTCGTCTACCATCATCGCGGCGCCTACCTGCTGGCCCAGGCGAACATCCTTACCGCCGCGATGGGGCGCCACCCGGTGTACCTGTGGACGCTGCCGATGTTCCACTGCAACGGCTGGTGCTTCCCCTGGTCGATCTCGGTTGTGGCGGGCACCCATGTCTGCCTGCGCTGGGTTCGTCCGAAACCGATCTGGGACCTGATCGCGGAGGAAGGCGTCACCCATCTGTGCGGCGCGCCCGTTGTCATGTCGACGCTGCTCAACGCGCCCGAGTCCGACAAGCGAGACCTCGAGGGCCGGGCGGTGGACTTCTTCACCGCTGCCGCCCCGCCTCCTGAATCCGTGCTCGCCGCGATGCGCGAGGCGGGCTTCAACGTCACGCATCTCTACGGCCTCACCGAGGTCTACGGCCCGGCCGTCGTCAACGAATGGAAGGGCGAATGGAACCAGCGCCCCGCGGCCGAGCAGGCCGCGCTGAAGGCCCGCCAGGGTGTGCGCTACGTGGCCCTCGAAGGCCTGAGTGTGCGCGATCCGCTGACGATGGAGCCAGTGCCCGCCGACGGCGAGACGCTCGGCGAGGTCATGTTCCGCGGCAACGTGGTGATGAAGGGCTATCTGAAGAACCCGGACGCGACGGCGGAGGCCTTCGCCGGCGGCTGGTTCCACTCCGGCGACCTCGGCGTGTTGCACGAGGACGGCTACATCCAGCTCAAGGACCGCTCCAAGGACATCATCATTTCCGGAGGCGAGAACATTTCCTCCATCGAGGTGGAGGAAGCGCTGTTCAGGCACCCGGACGTGCTCGGGGCCGCCGTTGTCGCCAAACCCGACGAGAAGTGGGGCGAGACGCCTTGCGCCTTCGTCGAGCTTCGGCAGGATGCCAGCGTGAGCGCGGAGGAACTCATCGCCTTCTGCCGCACGCATCTGGCCAGCTACAAGGTGCCCCGCACCGTCGTCTTCACCGAACTGCCGAAGACCTCCACCGGCAAGATCCAGAAGTTCGTGCTGCGCGAAATGGCCCGCTCCGTCTGACCCGGAAAGTCACCGTCCCACAGAGACAAAAGCCGCGGCTATGCCGCGGCTTCTGGTCTTCTGGGCCTTCATCGGGGGGAAGAAGGCCAACTGTCGTCAAGGCGTGACTTCAGTGAATTGTCGCGGAGGAGTTGATCCTCGCGATCTCGTCCTTGAGCTGTAGTTTACGACGCTTGAGCGAGGCTATCTCGAGTGAATCCGAACTCGGGTGGCGCATCGCTTCCTCAAGCTTGCGCTCGAGGTCGGAGTGACGCTTCTGCAGTTCGACGAGATGCGACTGAAGGGACATTTATTCCTCCTTGTCTTCGCGTTGACGACAGGAGTGTGACACAGGAAAACGAGGCTGTCGAACGGTTCAGGTCGCCGTTCGAAGGCTGCGTTAGCCAATTCTTTCCGTAGAGGCAAAAACGCGAGACATCGCGTGCGGCGCGGCATTCCCCTACCTTTCGCGCCGTCCTCGCGCTATCCTCCAACTCAGGACGGGCCGTGGCGCGACATCATGGCGCAGAGAACTCTCCGGCATTGCCGCGCCTGCGGCAGGATGTGGTGCCCGGTGACCCGTCATGGCATATTTGGCGCACGGCGTATGGAGTGGCGGCATGGATGCGACGATGAGCAGCGAGCTCGATGACAAGGTGGTGCGTATCGAGCTGGCGAAGCTCAGACAGGAGCACCGGGATCTCGATATGGCGATCGACGCCATGACACAGACCGGCCGCTCTGACGCATTGCAACTTCAGCGGCTGAAGAAGAAGAAGCTCTGCATCAAGGATCGCATCACGACCCTTGAGGACAGGCTCCTGCCCGACATCATCGCCTGAAAACGTCATCCCCGGCTTTCAGAGCGCACACGGGGTACCCGCCGCGCATCGCGGCCGCGCTTCGCCCTTGCGTGCGGGCGCGTGCTGCCTATAGTGCGGAGCCTTCCTGAGGGCCCGAGGGGCCACGACATCCAAGGGGTGGGCATGACAGACAAGACGCCGCAGGTCGCCATCATCATGGGGAGCCAGTCCGACTGGCCGACGATGAAGCATGCGGCCGAGACGCTCGACGCGCTCGGCGTTTCCCACGACGCCCGCATCGTCTCCGCCCACCGCACCCCTGAGCGACTGTTCGACTTTGCCCGCACGGCACGGGACGCCGGGTTCAAGGTGGTGATCGCCGGCGCTGGCGGCGCCGCGCACCTACCGGGCATGGCCGCCTCGATGACCCCGCTTCCGGTATTCGGCGTGCCGATCGAATCCCGCGCCCTCAAGGGACAGGACAGCCTCCTCTCCATCGTCCAGATGCCAGCCGGCATTCCGGTCGGCACTCTGGCCATCGGCCGCGCGGGCGCGGTCAATGCGGCCTTGCTGGCGGCATCCGTCCTTGCCCTCACCGACGCCGGCCTCGCCGCGCGGCTCGACGACTGGCGCGCCCGCCAGCGCGATGCCGTCGCCGAACGACCCGTCGACGAAGACTGACCGGAACCCACGATGAGCGATTCTCTCGACACCCGCCGGCTCGTGCCCGGCGACACGATCGGTATTCTAGGCGGCGGCCAGCTCGGTCGCATGCTGGCGCTTGCCGCCGCTCCACTCGGTCTGAAGACGCATGTCTATTGCCCTGACCCGGAAAGCCCGGCCTTCGACGTGGCCACGACCTATACGATCGCCGGCTACGACGACACCGCGGCGCTGGAGCTCTTCGCGTCATCGGTCGATGTGGTGACCTACGAATTCGAGAACGTGCCCGGCCCCACCGCAGCCCATCTGGCTGCACGGGTGGCCGTGCGCCCGGGCCCCCGCCCGCTTGCCGTCTCGCAGGACCGGCTTCACGAAAAGACCTTCTTGCGCGAGGCCGGCATCCCGGTCGCCGGTTTCATTGCCATCGACGAGGCCGCCGCCGTGGCTCCCGCGCTCGAAAAGCTTGGTGGCAAGGGCATCCTCAAGACGCGGCGCATGGGCTACGACGGCAAGGGCCAAACCCTCCTGCGCACCCCCCAGGACGCCGCCGGCGCATTCGAGCGGATCGGCCGGGCACCTGCGATCCTGGAGACCTTCGTCCCGTTCGAGCGCGAGGTATCGGTGATCGCGGCCCGTGGCATGGACGGCACCCTGCGCGCCTATGACGTGGCGGAGAACATTCACCGCGACCATATTCTCAAGACCTCGACCGTGCCGGCGCAGATCGATGGTGGGCTTGCCGCCGAGGCGCGCGGGCTTGCCGAGGCGGTCTGCGACAAGCTCGACTACGTTGGCGTCATCGGCGTCGAGCTCTTCGTGCTCCCGCAGGGAAGCGCTCAGCGCATCCTCGTCAACGAGATCGCCCCGCGCGTGCACAACTCCGGTCACTGGACTGAGGCCGCATGCCATGTCTCGCAGTTCGAACAGCACATGCGCGCCGTTGCCGGGCTGCCGCTCGGCAGTGCCGAACGGCATTCGGACGTCGTGATGGAAAACCTGATCGGTGACGAGGTCGACGGCTGGGCCGGAATCCTGGCCGAGCCGGATGCCTGCCTGCACCTCTACGGCAAGGCCGAGACCCGCCCGGGCCGCAAGATGGGCCACGTCAACCGGCTGCGCCCGCTGCGCGCCTGACGGCAACCGCACCCTGAACACAAAAAAGGCCGGCGATGATGCGCCGGCCTTTTTCATGTCGCGGCACGCCCGCCGCTAGATGAGACCGTAGCGTTCGCGCTGCGCGAAACGCCAGATCGAGACGACGGCGACAAGGGCCAGCCCGCTCGCAAGACCGGCCCAGATGCCAAGTCCGCCGAAATCGAGCGTGAAGCCCAGCACATAGGCAAGCGTGAAACCGACGCCCCAATACCCGATGACGGCGATCACCATCGGAACCTTGGTGTCGGAAAGCCCACGCAAGATGTTGCCGGCAACCACCTGCGCTCCGTCGAAGATCTGGAACAGCGCGGCCATGAACACGAAGCTGATGCCGATTGTCAGCACCTGCATGGCGTCGGGATTTCTCAGATCGAGGAACAACCGCACGAAGGGTTCCGGCATGACCCACAGCATGATGGCGCAAACGCCCATGAACGCACCCGAAACGGCAAGCGCCGTCCAGCCTGCCCGCCCGACAGCGCCCAGGTCGCGCCGTCCCGCGGCAAGCCCGATGCGGATCATCGCCGCCTGGCCAAGGCCGAGCGGAACCATGAAGGTGATCGAGGCAAGCTGCAGGGCGATGCCATGGGCGGCAAGCTGGATCGTGCCGATCCACCCCATCATCACCGAAGAAGCGGAAAAGAGCGCAACTTCCATCAGCAGCGTCACGGCGATGGGCCAGCCGAGCCGGACGATCTCGGCCAGCTTCGGCCAGTCCGAGCGCCAGATGCGGCCGAAAATGGCATAGCGGCGAAGCTGGCGGTCACGCGCCGACCAGACGACAAGCAGCAGGAAGGTCACCGTAGCCGTTCCCACGGAGGCGATGCCCGCACCGATGAGTTCCAGGCGCGGCATGCCGAAATGGCCGAAGATCAGGCAATAATCGAAGATCGCATTGGCGATCGCGCCGGCGATAGTCGCCCAGAGCACCACCTGCGCCTTCTCCATCACCGAGATGAAACTGCGCAGCGCCATGGTCATCAACGAGGGCATAAAGCCGAAGAGCATCACCTGCATATATTGGCCCGACAGCGCGGCAACGTCCGGCGCCTGACCCAACGCCAGCAGCAGGTCCTCCGTGAACCAGAGAAGCACCATCACCGGCAGCGAGTAGATCGCCACGAACCAGAAGCCCATGCGCACGGCACGGCGCAGATCGCGCGGCCGCTTCTGGCCCCGGGCCCGCGCCGCGAGCGGAATGACCGCCTGCAGCACGCCAATACCAAAGAGCCAGACCACGATGTAGAGATTGAACGCGAGCACAGCGGCGGCAAGCTCGGTCGCCCCGAGCCAGCCGATCATCAGGACGTCGGTGGTGTTGACGGCAATCTGCGCGACCTGTGCCCCGGCCATGGGCAAGCCGAGCGACAGCGTCGGGCGAAGCTCGCAGCGCCAGTACTCAGACCAGTTCCGCGGACTGCCGCCCGGTTCCGGCTGGCCGGGCGAGCCGCCGCCAAAGGTGGATTGCGACGGTGCATCCGCCATGTCATCAACTCCGAGAAATGGCCGTCGCGAAGCGCAAACTCGCGCGCCGCCGGCCGCCCGGACCCGACTGCGATCCGTTGGTGTCTGGTATCCCCGCCAACTGCATATGTCCACCCGCGAGGCTGGCGGGTGGAAGGGCGCGTTCCCCGCGCTTTGCCCGCCCCCTGCTGGCGACAATGAAGCCCGCAAGCGCGCGAAAAGCGGCAATTTCGCCACTCATGGCGGTGGACAAGCCGGAACTCCTCTGCTAACTAACCCACCTGATTAGCGACGTGAAAGCGGCGCCGCCGGCATCATGTGCAACGGCTGCCCCTTACGGATGGTGGTCTGTTTCGACTTCGTCCGGTTTCGCTTCCGAATCACACTGAACGAGATCCAGCGCCGGATGCCTTGCAGCATCTCGTGCAAACTTGATGGGAAAGAAACGCGTGCAGGTTCTGGTCCGCGACAACAATGTCGATCAAGCGCTCAAGGCGCTGAAGAAGAAAATGCAGCGCGAAGGCATCTTTCGCGAGATGAAGCTTCGCGGCCACTACGAGAAGCCTTCCGAAAAGAAGGCTCGCGAGAAGGCCGAGGCCGTGCGCCGCGCTCGCAAGCTGGCGCGTAAGCGCGCCCAGCGCGAAGGTCTGCTGCCGAGCAAGGCTCCCCGCCGCTAATCGCCTTTCTGCGCTGCCTGCACGGGCGGCGCGGTGATGCGGGGGTTGCCTCAAGCGTTTCCAGGACAAGGTGCGACCACGCCATGTCCGTTCTCAGGGACGGAACTTGGCAGTGTTTGCGCAGCGGGCTACCTCGGTGGCACGTGTTCTCGCGAACGTGGCCAGGGCTGCGGCGGAATACGTCACAGGCCTACCGGTCAGTCGGTGCCGATATCCCGTCTCGCGTGCCGACGCGAGCCATACGGGCGGCTCGCCGCAACATGATACGTTTCAGACGGGCCAATCCGCTACGCGGTTGGTCCGTTTGCGTTTGTGGCGTTGCAACGGCGCGCCCTGCGTACTGTCGGGTTTCGGCCCGAATCGGTCATTATGCGTGTTCAGGATGGGTGGCAGCGACGAACGGCTTTCGCCCGGCATGTGATGACGGCAAACGGGCAAGGCACGGCTGATCTTCGTGCGACAGGAGCCAAGGGGCAGGAGCGGCAATGCGGAAAGCGACAGCGCGGGCTGATTTTTTCATCGAGGCGGATGCCCGGCGCACCGATTTCCGGAGCGCCGACAGACCTCGCCCTACGATGCTCGCGGCGCTCCTGGCCGGCGGGCTGGCGCTTGCCGGCTGCCAGTCCTCGAATTTTTCCAACGGCGTCCAGATCGACCAGTCGGCCGGCTCGACCGCCAACATCGATTCCCTCAACGCTGTCATTGAATCGAATCCGCGTGACGCCAGCGCCTACAACACCCGGGGCATCGCCTACGGACGCGCCGGCCGCTACGACCAGGCCATCGCCGACTTCAACACCGCGCTGAAGCTTGAGCCGAACTCCTACCAGTCCTATGCGAACCGGGCTCTCGTCTATCGGCGCATGGGCAATCTGCAGGCGGCCGTCAACGACTACAGCGCAGCCCTGCGCATCAAGCCGGACTATGACGCCGCGCTCGTCGGGCGGGGCAATGCCTATCGTTCGCTCGGGCGCAACGATCTGGCGCTCGCCGACTTCAATGCCGCGATCGCGCTTGATTCGAGCAATGCCCGCGCCTTCCACAACAGGGGCCTGATCTATCAGGCCCAGGGCAACCACACCCGCGCCGTCGAAGACTTCGCGACCGCCATCGGTCTCGATCCGAACGCGGCCGAGCCTTACATCGCCCGTGGCCTGTCGTATCTGGCGCTGAACGATCCCAAGGCAGCGCTCTCGGATCTCTCCGATGCCGTCAACCGCGACCCGCGCTCCGCCGTCGCATGGGCGAACCGTGGCTTCGCGCTCGAGACCACCGGCCAGACCAAGGATGCGCGCCGCTCCTATTCCCGTGCGCTCGGCATCGACCCGTCAAACACGATTGCCAAGGAAGGCCTCGGCCGCATCGACCGCGGAACCTCCGCGGCACTGCCCGCCCGCTGAGGAGAACGGGCGAACGCTCCGCGCGGGGCCCCGCAATCTTCTCGCCGAAGCCGCTGATCAAGGCCTCCCGCGATCCGCGAGATCGAAACGAAAAACGCCCGCTGTCCGGATCGGACCGCGGGCGTTTTTCGTTGTCGCACGAGACCGGGAAGATGGTCTTTTACTGGAAGGACACCACCGGCAACATCACCACCGCCGGCCCCTCGAAGCGATCCGAGCGGGGAGAGCCGGAGCTATGGGCCGCCGAGAAACGATTGGCGTAGACCCGACCGCCCGGCGCGAGCAGCAGCTCGAGACGACGCTGGTTCGGATGACGCAACTGCGCGAAGGTCAAGGTGCGCGTGTTCACTGTTCCCGAGATCAGGTCGGGAAGCGAGCGATCCGGCAACGAAGCGAAGCGGGCCAACGGATCGCGAATGATCGGGTCCGGCAGCCGGCCGGCCAGCGAGGCAGCGTCGGCCTTGCCACGGGTCTCGCGCCGCTGAGGTACACCGACAGGCGCGGACGGAAGCGCCGAGGCGGACGCCATGCTCGAGGACGGCGCGAAGGCCAGCGTCGCGCCACCGAGGTCGGTCTGCGGCTTGCGCTGCGGCGCGGTGCCGCCAGTGACGGCGGCGATTGCCGAGGCGGCGTCGGCCGGAGCAGGACGCGGCACGGCGCTGCGCGCGGCTTGCTGGGGAACCGGGCCCTGCCGCAGTTCGGCCGGCTTTGCAATAGGCGCCACGGAGGCCACAACGAGAGGACGTTCAGCGGCGGTTGCCGGCGCATCGACGGGCGGAAGGCCGCTGGCGAGACGCTGGGCCTGCGCCTCAAGCGTCCCCGGTGCAACGGAGCCGGCACGGGCAGCAGCGACCACGGCGGCAAAGCCCGCCGGCTTCAGGCGCGGCAGCACCTGGGCGATGACGACCGGATCGGGTTCCGCCGTCGCCGGCGCCTCAACCTCGGCCACCTTCACGCCCGGAGGCGCGTCGGCGGGTGCGGGAGCGGGAACCGGTGCGGCTTCGGGAGCTGCGGCAATACGGCTGCGGATCGGGGCCGGCGGCGTCGGTGCGCTCTGATCGCCCTCGTCCTCGTCGCCGCCAAACAGACGCGCGATCAGGCCCGGGCCCTGGTTGCCGGACAGGCCGGCGCGACGGGCAGCGCCGCCACGCTCGAGGTCGCCGGAGCTACGCGCGGACGCGCTCGGCGCGGCACTTGCCACCATCGTACGCGTTGAGCTCTTTGAGCCGGGCTTGTGACGCGCCAGCGCTTCCGCATAGCGCGGCATCTTCTTGCCGTCGGTGGGAATGTGAATGGTGTCGCCGCGCGGGAAGACACGGGCAAGCTGGGTCCGGGTCATCCGCGGCCAGTGCCGCACCGAGCCGGTGTCCATGTGCACGAAAGGCGAACGCGACGTGGGATAGAAACCAACACCGCCGATTTCCTTGCGCAGGCCCGTGGCGCGCAGCTTGGCGAGGTTCACGCCGGGAATGAAGAAATCCATCGCCTTGCCGCGCATATGCTGGCTTTTCTTGGCGACGCCACGGGAGCGACCGCGCAGCATGTTGTTCGTGGCGGGAGAACGGTAGCCCGACACGACATGGATCGGCTCCGAGCCGCCGGCGTCGCGATAGACTTCCCAGATCAGGTCGAACAGCGCCGGGTCCATCTTGGTGACCTCGTTGCGGCGCCAGTCGCGCAGAAAGCGGTTGAGCTCGCGCAGTCCCTCGGAGACATAGCGCCCGTTCTTCTTGAACGTGATCGAAACCCGCTCATGCGTGTGGGTGTTGTAGAGCTTCAGCGTCCGCGTCTCGGCCGCGGCTGTCGAAGCCGTGAACGGAAGCGCGATCAGGCACGCGGCCGCGATCATCATCGCAGACGCCCAGACGCGAAGACCCCGCAGGGAGAACCATGCCTCGAGCAATGTCAGTCTCGCATATTTCATCGGCGGTGCCGCCGACATCCGCCCCCCAATTGGACTGATGTAAGGGACCTAGGTTAAGAAGCCTTTACCGTATTCAAAATTGAGCGCAAATCGTGGCAAATGCGCATCAATTCCGAAAAAAAGCGGCAAACCCTCTTGTCCGCGCCAACAAATATGCCGTTTCGCCCGATGACCCGGCCAGACCAGCCGCTTCAGCGATACATGTCGTTGCCGCCGCGCATGCGAAGCTGCATCAGCTTCGCCCGCTGCTGCTTGATGGACAGCGCCTCCGCCTTCCTGCTCTCGCCGGTCTCCTTGCGCGCCTGAACCGGCGCGGGCGGAGCCTGGCGAACCACGACCGCGAAACGCTGCCAGTCTTGCCAGCCGTCGATGCCGAGAGCCTTGGTCAGCGTGGCGTTGTGTCCATAGATGTCAGGGCGCCGCTGAAGCAGCCCGTTCTCATCGACGAAGGCCGTGAAATAGGCCAGATGCACCGGGATCCGGCTGCTGAGATCGACCCGCTTTTCCTGCCCCCCGATCATTGCCTTGAGCTTCTTCGCATCCCAGCGCGGGTCGAGCTGAAGAAGCGCATCGGCGAAGTCGAACGGATCCTGCACCCTGACGCAACCATGCGAGAAGGCCCGGCTCGAGCGCGAAAACAGGCTCTTCGACGGCGTGTCGTGCAGGTAGACCGAATGCCGGTTCGGGAACATGAACTTGATCTTGCCGAGCGCATTGCCGCCACCCGGCCGCTGGCGGATGCGCACCGAGCGCAGGTTTACCCCGCTCCAGTCGATGGCCGAGGCATCGACCACGCGCCCGCCGGAGACGACCTCGTAGTTGCGGCTCGCCAGATAGGAGGAATTCGCCCGCGCCGCCGGCAGAAGCTCCTGCGAGGCGATGGAATACGGCACGTTCCAGTAGGGATTGACGATGACGTGGTCCATCTCGTCAGAGAAAACCGGCGTCTGGTTCTGCGGCTTGCCGACGACGACGCGGGTCTCATAGACAGGCTGCCCGTCGCGTATCAGGCGCGCCTTGAACTCGGGAATGTTGACGAAGACGTGGAATGTGCCGAGATCGCGCGGCATCCAGCGCCAGCGCTCCATGTTGGCGATGACGTCGGAAACGGCCATGCCGTCGTCGGAGACCGCGTTGAGAGCGAGAAGCGTGCGCGGGCCCACGACGCCGTCCGGATGCAGGCCGTTGTCCTTCTGGAAATCCGCAACCGCCTGCTTCACCCGCTCATCGTAGAAGGCGGGATCCGTCATCGACGCGTCCAGCGCCTGCACGACATCCTCGTCCTGCGGCGCGGTTTCGCCGTCTGTCGACACCGCCGCAACCGGCTCCGCCGCCTCGGCGTCCGGAGCCTCCGCAAGGCCTAGGCGCTGTCGCAGCACCACGACCCGCTCGTCACTGACACCAAGCTTCAGCACCTTGCCGTCCGGTACGACCGGCGGACGCTCGTCCGCCGCGCCCGGCCTGGTCAGCTCTGCAAGTTTGCGCCGCAGCGCCTGAAAACCGTCCTGCGGCGGGTTGAAGCCGTCAAGCGCGACGACCGGGTCATTGGCCGAGGCAATGCTTTCCAGCGCTGCCGCGATATCGGGATGGGTCGGCTTCGCCGTTGTCAGCTTGGACAGGCTCTCCGGCTCGACCCGTCCCGCCTGGGCATGGTCGGCATAGGCGACAAGAGCCAGCGACAGCAGCACGTCGAAACGCGCGGCGGTGGCCTCGTCGAGCGTGCCCGCCGTGCTGGCGAGGTCTTTCGGAAGCGCGTAGTCGGCCGGGCGCAGCCCGTCCCGGTCAGCATGGCGCAGACGCACCAGGAGGCCGCGCGCCGCCAGGCTCGGGCTCGCCTGCGCGCTCCAAAGCGGCGCGAAGTCCCGCGCCTGATAAACGGAAAGGATCGCCTTGCGACGCGCCGGAGTGACGAAGGAAAGCTCCGCGTCCGCCTGCGACAGGCCCTCGCCTTCGCGCAGCATCCGCTCCAGCAGGCGTGCCTCGGCGGGCGTTTCACGCGCGCTCGCCTCCGCTTCGGGAAGGGCGTCGGGCGCCGGCACAACGCTGTCGACGGCGGAGGCTGCCGCCGGCGCGCTGCCAGAGACAACAGTGTTGGCAAGCGCCGGGCATGAGATCAGCGCGACCCCGGCAACCGCTGCCAGAACGGTGCGACTCACGCCAGAGAGCGCGCTGGACACCGGCAGGACACGGCTGGAATGGCGGGCGGTGGCGCGGGCAAACGGCATGGACTGCTCTTCCTGTCGGCACGGGGCCCGGAGGAACCGGGCCGAAGGGCGTTGCGCTGTGATTCGCCTAGGAAGCCTGCAGGCCGCGGCCATTGCAAGGCAGAGCCGCTCGCGCTTGCCCCCTATTCTGCCGCCTCCGCCTCGTCTGTTGCCTCAAGGCCATAGTCTTTCAACTTGCGATAGAGAGTTGAGCGCCCGATTGACAACCTACGCGCGACTTCGGTCATCCGCCCGCCGTAGTGTTCAATCGCCGCCCGGATCATGTCGGCCTCGACATCGGCGAGCGAACGAATGTGCCCTTCCTCGTCGAGACTGCGAATGAAACCGAAGGGCGACGCGGCGTCCCCCGCGCCAAGCGGAATGGCCGTGCCGATCATCGGGTCGCTCGCGGCACCGGCGGTATCGCGCGCGGACGCGCCCGACAGCCCCACCGGATGCGCCTGGACCGCCATCACCGGAGCCAACACCTGAGCCGAGATCTGGTGGCCGGAAAGCTCCGCCCCCGAAGCGAGCGGGCGGCTCGGACCAGAGCGCATCTGCTGCACGGCCGACTGGACCTGCGGAAAATCATCCACCGTCAGGTGATTGCCCTCACACAGCACGACCGCGCGGAAGACTGCGTTCTCGAGCTGGCGGATATTGCCGGGCCAGTCGTAGGCCTGAAGCATGGCAACCGCATCCGGCGCCACCGATCCGATGTGCGGACGCCCCTCCTCGGCGGCGAAACGGGCGAGGAAGTGGCGCACAAGATCGGGAACATCCTCGCGACGGTCGCGAAGCGGGGGCAGCCACAGCGGGAAGACGTTGAGCCGGTAGTAGAGGTCCTCACGGAAGCTGCCGTCCTTGACGAGATCGATCAGCCGGCGGTTCGTCGCAGAGATGAGGCGGAAATCGACCTTGACCGGACGGCGGCCACCGATCGGATCGATCTCGCCTTCCTGCAGAGCCCGCAAGAGCTTCACCTGGATCTCCGGCGGCAGTTCGCCGACCTCGTCGAGAAACAGCGTGCCGCCATGGGCCTCCTGGAACTTGCCGACATGCTTGTCGACCGCACCGGTGAAGGCTCCCTTCTCGTGCCCGAAAAGGATCGATTCCACCAGGTTTTCCGGGATCGCGCCACAGTTCACGGTGACGAAGGGACGCGCCTTGCGCTCACTGGTGCCCTGGATGGCGCGCGCGATCAGCTCCTTGCCGACGCCCGATTCGCCCTCGATCAACACCGGGATCTGTGAACCGGCCGCGCGCTTGCCGACACGGATCACCCGGTCCATCGCCTCGGATCGGGTGACGATATCGTCGAAGGTGAAGGTGCCACTCGACTGCTTGTGGATGCGGGTGATCTCGCCCTCGAGCGCCGACATGCGCATGAAGGTGCGGATCGCCACTTCCAGCCGCTCGGGCGACACCGGCTTGACGACAAAGTCCTGTGCGCCGGCGCGAATGGCGTTGACCGCCGTGTCGATGCCGGCATGCGCCGTCTGCACGATGATCGGAATTGCGACCCGTGCTTCGCGCAGCCTCGCGATGACACCCATGCCGTCAAGCTCGGGCATGACCAGATCGAGGATCAGCAGGTCGACGTCGGAGCCTTCCGGGCCGGTAAGCAGCGCCACCGCCTCCGCGCCGTTTTCCACGCAGCGCGCCCGGTAGCCGAAACGCTTAACCGCCTCTTCCAGCAGCCGGCGCTGGACCGGATCGTCGTCGGCGATGAGGATGCGTCCGCTGGTGGGGATCATCTCGTGCGGCCTCGCATGCGAGCCCCAGGTTGCGGAGCTCAGGTGTTTCAATTCGGGGCAGATTAGTCCTGCCGCGGTAAACAAATCGTCCATGCGCGGCCAGCGCGCCACGCCGGCGGCAGGCATAAGCGACGATCAGGCGCTGCCCTCTCCTCTTTAACGCCGCGACAAACCCCTATATCCAGAGAGACAACATCCCGGGCGACCGGGAGCCGACAAATTCACTGGCCGCCGGGCCCGCAAGGTACGGCCCGGCCGGCAACGTTCCGGAGAGAGCATGACGTCGACCCGCGACCTATCTTCCACACAACGCCACGATCGCTTCCGTCTCATCGCGGCCCCCGGCCCCTCGGCGGGCTCGGCGAAGGCAGGCGCGCTCGGCGACCTGCCGGAGTGGAATCTCGCCGACCTCTATTCCTCCCACGAGGCCCCTGAAGTCGCCGCGGACCTGGAGCGCAGCCTCCGCGAAGCGGAAGCCTTCGAGAGCCGCTACAAGGGCAGGCTCGCCGAGATCGCCGGGCGCTCCGGTACCGAGCTCGCCGGCGCGATCCGCGAAATGGAGTCACTCGACGACCTGATGGGCCGGCTCGCCTCCTATGCCGGTCTCTTCTACTCCGGCAACACCACGGACCCCGTGCGGCAGAAGTTCTACGGCGACGTTCAGGACAAGCTGACGACGGCAAGCACGCATCTCATCTTCTTCGCCCTCGAACTCAACCGCATCGACGACGCGGTGCTCGACGCGGCCGCCGCCGACCCGGATCTTGCGCACTACCGGCCCTGGCTCGACGACATCCGCAAGGCGCGCCCCTTCCAGCTCGAGGACCGCATCGAACAGCTCTTCCATGAAAAGTCGCTGAGCGGGTCGGCTGCCTGGAACAGGCTCTTCGACGAGACCATGGCGGGCCTGCGGTTCGACGTCGACGGACACACGCTTCCGCTCGAGCCGACGCTGAACCTGATGCAGGATTCCGACGGCGAAAAACGCGAAGCCGCAGCCCATGCGCTCTCCGATACCTTTCGGGAAAACCTCCCGGTGTTCACGCTGATCACCAACACGCTCGCCAAGGACAAGGAAATTTCCGACCGCTGGCGCGGTTTCGAGGACATCGCCGACAGCAGGCATCTGGCCAACCGGGTCGAGCGCGAGGTCGTCGACGCCCTGGTCGAGGCCGTGCGCGGCGCCTATCCGGACCTGTCGCACCGATACTATGCGCTGAAGGCGCGCTGGTTCGACCGGGACAGCCTCGACTTCTGGGATCGCAACGCGCCGCTTCCTTCCGCCGACACGCGCCAGATCCCCTGGGACGAGGCGCGCGAGACCGTGCTCGGCGCCTATGGCCGCTTTTCGCCGAAGATGGCCGACATCGCCCGCGACTTCTTCGACAAAGGCTGGATCGACGCTCCGGCGCGCGAAGGCAAGGCGCCGGGCGCCTTCGCCCATCCCACGGTGCCGAGCGCCCACCCCTATGTCCTGCTCAACTACCAGGGCCGCACCCGCGACGTGATGACCCTTGCCCATGAGCTTGGCCACGGCGTTCATCAGGTGCTCGCCGCCCCCAACGGCGCATTGATGGCCCCGACACCGCTGACGCTGGCCGAAACCGCCAGCGTCTTCGGCGAGATGCTGACCTTCAAGACCCTGCTCGCCAACGCGGAGACACCGCAGAAGCGCAAGATCCTGCTCGCCGGCAAAGTTGAGGACATGATCAACACGGTCGTGCGCCAGATCGCCTTCTACACCTTCGAACGCAAGGTCCATGCCGGCCGCCGGCAGGGCGAGCTGACCTCCGGCGAACTCTGCGACATGTGGATGTCCGTGCAGGCGGAAAGCCTCGGCCCGGCAATCCGCCTGTCGAAGGACTACGAGACTTACTGGACCTACATCCCGCACTTCATCCATTCGCCGTTCTACGTCTACGCCTATGCCTTCGGCGACTGCCTGGTGAACTCGCTCTACGCGGTCTACGAGGAGGCGGAAGCGGGCTTCCAGGACAAGTATTTCGCACTGCTTTCGGCGGGCGGCACCAAGCACCATTCGGAGCTTCTGGCGCCCTTCGGGCTGGATGCCACCGATCCGACCTTCTGGCAGAAGGGCCTGTCGGTCATCTCCGGCTTCATCGACGAACTGGAAAAGATGGACGCATGAGCGGGTCGGGCGCGGCGGGCGGAGAGCAACGGCCAGGGACAAATCCCCCTGCCCTTGCCGGCAGCGTCGCGCCCACGCCCCTGCTTCACACG
This sequence comes from Stappia sp., assembly GCF_048268045.1. GTDB lineage: Bacteria > Pseudomonadota > Alphaproteobacteria > Rhizobiales > Stappiaceae > Stappia. The sequence continues at coordinate 150,647 of NZ_JBLWWG010000006.1, read as the reverse complement.
CCCTACGACGGATCAGCCCGCCCCTTCACGGTCGGGCTGATGCCGCTCGACCTCGCCGACTGGATCGAGCCCGACGACCGGCTGGCGGAACACCTGGCGCGCAAGGATGAGCTCCTCGCCGGGGCGGGAGCCCCCGTCCTTCTCGCCGAAGCGGGAACGCAGGCGGCGCAACAGGAGGTGCTCGATCTTCTCTTCGACCATCTCCCTGCCCGGTTTCCCGGCATCTATCATCGCGACGGCGACGCGATCTCTGTCACACCCGCCGGCCGACGGATCTCGCGAACGGCAGCCGATGAAGCCCCGATCGCAGCCGCCGCCCGCCTCGTGCAGGAGGATCTCGTCCTGATGCGCAAGGGCGCGGACGGCCACCGGCTTGCCGCAGCCGCCCTGTGCTTCCCCTCCTCCTGGTCGCTGGTCGAGAAGTTCGGCCGCAGCATGCGCGAGATCCACGAGACCGTCCCGGGCTTCAACGACGGGCGCATGGGGCAGATGGTTGCCCGCATCTTCGACAATCTCGCCGTCGACCGGCCGAGCTGGCGGCTCAACTGGTCGCTCTATTCCGGCGCCGAACTGCATCACCCAAAGCCGAAGCGGATCGACGCGGCACGGATGGACGGAGCGCCGCGCGAGGGACTTCATGTGCGCGTCGAACGCCAGACCCTGCGCCGCCTGCCCGGTTGCGGCGACATCCTGTTCACCATCAAGATCCACCACGACCCGGTTGCCGCCTTCGCCGGCCATCCCGACGGCATGCGGCTCGCGGCCGGACTGCGCGAACAATTGCTGGCGCTCGACCCCGCCCAACTCGCCTACAAGGGACTGAGCGACGAACGTGACCGGATCGCCGGCCACCTGGCGGCGCAGGCGAGGATGAGCCAGCGCGACTGATCGTCCCCTATCGGCGCCCGACGATCCGCTATATCCGTGGCTGCGTACACGTTTTCATCGCGGGGCAAGCCCGCCGCCAATCCCGAGGATACAGGCATGCCATCTCGCCCGCCCCGCGACCGCGAACAGAACCGTCTGAGCGCCCGTTTCGGCCGCTATGCCCGGGTTGGCGCCAACATGGGCGGTCTCGCGGCCAAACTCGCCGGCAAGCGCGTTTTCGGCATGGAGATCGACGACGCCAAGCAGGCGCGCGAGCTTGCCGAGGCACTGGGCGGCCTCAAGGGGCCGCTGATGAAGGTGGCCCAGCTTCTCTCCACCATTCCCGACGCGATCCCACCGGAATATGCCGCCGAACTCGCCACGCTACAGTCCGCCGCCCCGCCGATGGGCTGGGCATTCGTCAAACGGCGCATGCAGGCCGAGCTTGGAGCGCGCTGGCAGGAACGTTTCGCAAGCTTCGACAAGGAACCCGCCGCAGCCGCCTCGCTCGGACAGGTGCACAAGGCCGTGGCGACGGACGGAGAGGCACTTGCGTGCAAGCTGCAGTACCCCGACATGGCTTCGGCGGTTGAGGCTGATCTGCGCCAACTCGGACTGCTGTTTTCCGTGCACAGGCGGATGCAGCCCGCAATCGACACCCGTGAGATCGCGACGGAAATTTCCGAGCGCGTCCGCGAGGAACTCGATTACGTGCGCGAGGCGCGGCACATGGCCGTCTATCGCGGCATCTTCGCGCGCGAGGCGCGCATACGTGTTCCGGACGTGCGCGACGACCTGTCGACCGGCCGGCTGCTCTCCATGTCCTGGCTCGAAGGTGCCCCGCTGCTGTCGTTCAAGGACCACGGCCTGGAGGATCGCAACCGGATCGCGGAGGCGATGTTCCACGCCTGGTGGCACCCCTTCAGTCACTACGGGGTGATCCACGGCGATCCCCACCTGGGCAACTACACCGTCTTTTCCGAGGACGGCGTCCCCTCCGGCATCAACCTGCTCGACTACGGCTGCATCCGCGTCTTCCCGCCCTCCTTCGTCGCAGGCGTCGTCGATCTCTACCAGGGACTTCTCGAAGACGACGAGGCACGCGTGGTCTCCGCATACGAACGCTGGGGCTTTACCGGCCTGACCAGAGACCTGATCGAGATCCTCAACATCTGGGCACGCTTCATCTATGGCCCGCTGCTGACGGATCGGGTGCGCTCCATCGCCGACGGAGTCAGCGCCGCGGAGTACGGCCGCAAGGAGGCTTTCCGCGTGCACCAGGCATTGAAGGAAAAGGGCCCGGTCCGGGTGCCGCGCGAGTTCGTCTTCATGGACCGCGCCGCCATCGGGCTCGGGGGCGTGTTTCTGCATCTGCGCGCCGAACTCAATTTCCATCGCCTGTTCAACGAACAGATCGCCGCGTTCGACGGCGGTCTGGTGGCGGAACGACAGAACGCCGCGCTCGCCGACGCGGGCCTTGCCACCTGATCACGGGCGCGGCCCGAAGCCCGGCGGCGGCGCCGACCGCACGCCGCCGCTTCCCCAACGGTCGGCGTCTTGGCCATCCGCGCCCGAAATCAGCGCGTTGCCCGCAGGTGTGTCTCTGTTATAAGTACGCCCACCTATGACTTAGAGGCACCTATAGGGGGACCCATGGCCGAAAACACCTCGTCCGCAATGGACTATGCCGAGCACGATCGTACATACGCCGGCTTCATCAATTTCTCCAAGGTCGGCTCGATCGCCGTTCTGAACGTCGTGCTGTGCCTGATCTTGTTCAGCTTCGGTGGCGGTGCTGGCGTGTTCTTCGGCTGGATCGCGCTTATCGCGACGCTGGTAGCGGCGGCCATCGGCCTTGCGGCTGGCGACAAGGGGTGGATCCCTTCCGCGGGCGTCTTCGTGCTCGCAGGCCTTGCCTCGATCATCGTCACCGCCTGATCAGGCCCCCTGACCCGCTGGCACACCAGAGCCTGGGAGGACTCAATCGATGAAACTCGCAGTGCCCCGCGAGAGCGAGGCCGGTGAAACGCGCGTCGCCGCGACGCCCGACACCATCAAGAAATTCGTCGGCCTCGGTTTTGAGGTCTCGGTCGAAAAGGATGCAGGCCAGTTGTCGCGCATCCTCGACGCCGACTACGAGGCCGCAGGCGCCACCATCGCCCCCGACGCGAAGGCGACGCTCGCCGACGCCGACATGGTGCTGAAGGTCCGCCGTCCGAACGCCGACGAGATCGCCCTGATCAAGAAGGGCGCCATCGTCATCGCGACCATGGATCCCTTCGGTCACAAGGCAGAGGTCGAAGCGATGGCCAAGGCCGGCCTGTCCGCCTTCGCCATGGAGTTCATGCCGCGCATCACCCGCGCCCAGGTCATGGACGTTCTGTCGTCGCAGGCCAACCTCGCCGGCTATCAGGCGGTGATCGACGCCGCTGGCGAATACGATCGCGCCATGCCGATGATGATGACCGCCGCCGGCACCGTGCCGGCAGCCCGTGTCTTCGTCATGGGCGCCGGTGTCGCCGGCCTTCAGGCGATCGCCACAGCCCGACGCCTCGGCGCGGTGGTGAGCGCAACCGACGTGCGCCCGGCTGCCAAGGAGCAGGTGGAATCGCTCGGCGCCAAGTTCATCGCCGTCGAGGACGATGAGTTCAAGCAGGCCGAGACCGCTGGCGGCTACGCCAAGGAAATGTCGGACGAATACAAGAAGAAGCAGGGCGAACTGGTGGCAAGCCATATCGCCAAGCAGGACATCGTCATCACCACCGCGCTGATCCCGGGTCGTCCGGCGCCGAAGCTGATCTCCAAGGAGATGGTCGCCTCGATGAAGCCGGGTTCGGTGATCGTCGATCTGGCGGTCGAACGCGGCGGCAACGTCGAGGGATCCAAGCCGGGCAAGATCGCCAAGGCTGGCGACGTCAAGATCGTCGGGCACCTGAACATGCCTGGTCGCATCGCCGCCTCGGCCTCCGCACTCTACGCGAAGAACCTGGTCGCCTTCGCCGAGACGATGATCGACAAGGAAGCCAAGGCCATCGCCGTCAAGTGGGACGACGAGCTGGTCAAGGCGACTGTGCTGTCGCACGACGGCGCCGTCGTCCATCCGGCCTTCGCGCCGAAATCCGAATAAGGGGGGAGCGACATGTCGGACATCAACGTCACGGACGCGCTCGAGCGCGCCAGAGCCGCAGCGGGGGCCGCCCGTGAGGCGGCCGAAGCGGCCCAGGCCGCCGCCGACGCGGCGCAGGGCTATGCGGACCAGATCTCGGGCGGCGTCGGCCAGTCCATCGCCCACGCCGCCTCCGCGGCGACGGGCGGGGCGATCGACCCGTTCGTTTTCCAGTTCACCATTTTCGTGCTGGCGATCTTCGTCGGCTACTACGTGGTGTGGTCGGTGACCCCGGCCCTGCACACACCACTCATGTCGGTGACCAACGCCATCTCGAGCGTCATCGTCGTTGGCGCCCTTCTGGCCGTCGGCGCGGATCTGGCGGCAGAGGGTGCGGGCTTTGCCCGCGGCTTCGGCTTCCTCGCGCTGATCATGGCGAGCGTCAACATCTTCGGTGGCTTCCTGGTCACCCAGCGCATGCTCGCCATGTACAAGAAGAAGCAAAAGTAGGAGACCGGACACGATGCTTTCCGCCAATGTCACGGCCGTCCTCTACGTTGTTTCGGCCGTTCTCTTCATCCTTGCGCTGCGCGGGCTTTCCAGCCCCGAGACCTCGCGCCAGGGCAACTTCCTCGGCATGTCCGGCATGGGCATCGCCATCATCACGACGCTGCTGACGGCGGCTCCCGGTTTCGGTGGGCTGGCGCTCATCGTGCTCGGCCTCGCCATCGGCGGCGGCGCGGGCGCGGTCATCGCCAAGCGCGTGCCAATGACCGCCATGCCGCAGCTCGTCGCAGCCTTCCACTCGCTGGTGGGCATGGCGGCGGTGATGGTCGCCGCCGGTGCGCTCTATGCGCCGCAGGCCTTCGGTATCGGCGAGACCGGATCGATCCATGGTGCCAGCCTGGTTGAGATGTCGCTCGGCGTCGCAATCGGCGCGATCACCTTCACCGGCTCGGTCATCGCCTTCGCCAAGCTCGACGGACGCATGTCCGGCGCGCCGATCATGCTGCCGGGTCGGCACGCGATCAACATCGCCATGGCGGCGCTGATCGTCCTGCTGGTCATCGTCTTCGTCCAGACCGAAAGCCATTTCGTCTTCTGGCTGATCGTCATCGCCTCGCTGATCTTCGGCGGACTGATCATCATCCCGATCGGCGGCGCGGACATGCCCGTGGTCGTGTCGATGCTCAACTCCTATTCCGGCTGGGCAGCGGCGGGCATCGGCTTCACGCTGGGCAACATGGCGCTGATCGTCGTCGGCGCGCTTGTCGGCTCTTCCGGCGCCATCCTGTCCTACATCATGTGCAAGGGCATGAACCGCTCGTTCATCTCCGTCATTCTCGGCGGCTTCGGCGGCGACTCCGTGACGGCCGGCGGCGGTGACGGCGGCGAGGAGCGTCCGGTCAAGCAGGGCTCCGCCGAGGACGCGGCCTTCATCATGAAGAATGCGTCCAAGGTCATCATCGTGCCCGGCTACGGCATGGCGGTCGCTCAGGCTCAGCACGCGCTGCGCGAGCTCGGCGACGTGCTCAAGGAGGAAGGCGTCGAGGTCAAATACGCCATCCACCCGGTCGCCGGCCGCATGCCCGGTCACATGAACGTGCTGCTGGCAGAGGCGCAGGTGCCTTATGACGAGGTGTTCGAGCTCGACGACATCAACTCCGAGTTCTCGCAGGCCGACGTCGTCTATGTCATCGGTGCCAACGACGTGACCAACCCGGCCGCGCGTGACGATCCGAGCTCGCCGATCTACGGAATGCCGATCCTCGACGTCGACAAGGCCGGCACGGTCCTCTTCGTCAAGCGCGGCATGGGCTCCGGCTACGCCGGCATCCAGAACGAGCTGTTCTTCCTCGACAAGACGATGATGCTCTTCGGCGATGCGAAGAAGATGACCGAGGGCATCGTCAAGGCGCTCTGAGCCTCGACGACAGTCTCTCCAAAAACGACAGCGGCGCGCCCCGACAGGAGCGCGCCGTTTTCATTTTGCGGTTCCCTTGGCGCGCAACAAGTCCCACGCAGCGCGGCCACACTCGCACTCACGCCACTCACGACTGCAAAAAGGGTGATGGATCGGTGGGGCGGCTCTGCCGGAAACCAGACCGCGCGACATCGGCCGGCGCGATTCGCGGCGCGGCCACATAGCCTCGCGGAACCGCCGACGCGCGACGGTTCCGCTCGAAAGAGGCTCAGGCGTCGTTCGCCGGGCCCGTCATGCCGAGAGCATGCATGTAGAGGTCGAGGATCGCGTCCTCTTCTTCCCGCTCGTGCGGCTGCTTCTTGCGCAGGGAAATGATCTTGCGCAGGATCTTGACGTCAAAGCCGGTGCCCTTGGCCTCGGCATAGACGTCCTTGATGTCGTCGGAAATGACCTTCTTCTCTTCCTCGAGACGCTCGATGCGTTCGACAAATGCACGGAGCTGGTCGCCGGCGACGCCGCCTGGATCGGACATGGATACTCGTCTCCTTCGTCGGTGCAGCGACGGGCCGCGCCCGCACTGCTGTCTGGGGGTGAACTTCGAATATGTTGCCGGCTCCCCACGCGAGGCCGGATCCTTCGCCCCTTGAATGCGCGGATTTCCCGCCCGTTGCAAGAAGCCGGAACGAAAACGGAACGATATTCACACCGTCCCGTGTCGCCGCTGCCTCAGTCGTGTTTCGGCCTTGCCTTTTCGAAGGCCGCCTGCTTGTCGGGGCCCGCCTCGGTCTGGTGCAACGCCCTCCAGTCCGAATAGGGCATGCCGTAGATAATCTCGCGCGCCGCTTCCTTGTCGAGCGTCACGCCCCGCTCCTCGGCCGCGTCCCGGTACCAGTTGGACAGGCAGTTGCGACAGAATCCGGCAAGGTTCATCAGGTCGATGTTCTGCACGTCGGTGCGATTGCGCAGATGCGAGACCAGCCGGCGGAACGCGGCCGCCTCCAGCTCTATGCGTGTCGTCTCATCGATCTCGGCCATGTGGATCTCCTGTCGGGTTTCAGGGCTGCCCGGGCGCGTCAGGCGTCGTCGCTACGCGAGCCATAGTGCCGTATTTCGCGCAAGGCGGGCGAATTGGCAATGATCCGCCGCAACATCGGTTCGAGCCGCGCCGCCCAGGCGTCGATACCGGCCTCATCCCCGATCAGGTCCTGACGAACCTCGATCAGCGCATGGGCGATGCCGCGTGAGGTGCCATGGCGGTACATGCAGTCGTTCTTCAATGCCCCGTCGTAAGGCTCGTTGTCGCCGGTGACCAGATCCCGCTCCTGCCGCAGCGCCTCGATGAGCGGAACGGCAAAGCGCGGGTCCCTGTCCCAGAGAACGCCGGCATGCCAGGGGCGCGACACCCCCTTCCACACCGGCGTGAAGCTGTGGATCGACAATATGGCCGGGCGATGACCCGCCGCTTGCGCCGCATCGATCGCCGAGCTCACTGCGGCATGATAGGGCCGATGATAGGCGGCAAGGCGCGCCTCGCGCTCGGCCGCGTCGTGATGGGCGTTGCCGGGCACGATCGCACCGTCCGAAAGCCGCATGACCAGCGTCGGATCGTCCTCGCCACGGTTCGGATCGATGAGCAGCCGCGAGAATGTGGTCAGCAGCGCCGGCGCGCCGAAAGCCCGCGCCAGCCGCAGCGTCAGGCCGCGCACGCCGATATCGAAACCGATGTGCCGCTGCAACTCCCTTTCCGGCAACCCCAGCGAGCCATAGCGCGCCGGCAGTGCGTTGCTGGCGTGATCGCACAGCAGCAGCAGGCCGCACGCCGGATCTCCCGGCACGATCTCGACCGGCGTTTCATCTGGAGATGGCGACGGGGGAAAGGCTGCGGAGATCGGGGACGTCATCGGGCAGGATCCGTCGGAGGCAGGTTGGCGCGGACCAGGCCGCGCCCGAATTGGCGGGAGAGCGAAGGCGGCGGCTCCCCGTCGCTCAGCGCGTCTGGACCATATCGCGCGCATCCTTGCAACCCGAATCGCTCACTTGCCCCCGCTGCTCACCGCAAACGCCGGTCGCCGCGAACGCAGCGTCAAAAATGCGCGACAGCCGCCGCCATGCGGCGTAGGGTTCGTCGCCGGACGCCAGTTTGCGTGCCGTGCGACGAACCGGCACGCAGAACGCGAACAACACCGGACATCATGACGTTACGATCCTCCACAGCCTCCCCCGACGACCGCATGATTCTGGCCTTTGCCGCGCTGGTCGCCGGCGCCATGGCCATGGGCATATCGCCGGTCTTCGTGCGCCATGCCGAGGTTGGCCCGCTCGCAAGCGCCTTCTGGCGGGTGGCGCTCTCTCTGCCGGTTCTGGCCGCCTGGGCGCGGCTTGAGAGGACGCCGGAAAGAGAACCGGCAAGCTGGAACATCGCCACGATGATCGCCGGCCTCGTCTTCGCCGGCGACCTGATTTTCTGGCATCTCGCCATCGTCAACACGACCGCTGCCAACGCCACGCTGCTGGCGACCCTGGCGCCGCTGTGGGTGATGCTGGCGTCCGGACTGGTGCTCCGGGAACCCGTCACACGCGCCATGCTCGCCGGCCTTGGCATCTGCCTTGCCGGAGCGCTGTTTCTCGTCGGCGACAGCCTTGCCTTCGCGCCGGACCGCTTGCTTGGCGACTTCTACGGCTTGGTGACCTCTCTGTTCTTCGGCAGCTACTTCCTGGCGATCCGCTTTGCCCGACGCGGATCCGGCGGCGTCTCTCCGGGCCTGCTGCTCTTCCGCTCCTCCGTCGTCACGGCGCTGGCGCTGCTGCTTGCCGCCTGGGCACTCGAGGGCGACCTCCTGCCCCACAGCGCAAGCGGCGTCGCCATGCTGTGCCTGCTGGCCTTCGTCAGCCATGCCGGCGGCCAGGGGTTGCTCTCCTATGCACTCGGCACCGTATCGGCGGGGTTTTCCGCGCTTGTCATCTTCCTTGAGGCTGTTGCCGCCGCAACCGTCGGCTATTTCATCCTCAACGAATCCCTGAGCGCCTTGCAGGTCGCCGGCGGAGCGGTAATCCTCGCAGGGATCTACGTGGCACGGCCGCGCGCTCCGGCGCGTTGAAGACCTGACGCCATGCGACACGAAAACGGGGAGGACAACCGCCGGTGAGCAAGACCGACGCCACACGCAACACAAGACCCATGCTCGCCCGGCTGTTCGAGGCCGCCGTCGACGCGGCCCGGCCCGAGACCTGCCTGCCAGCGCATCTGCCGAAGCCCGAGCCCGGCGGGCGCATCATCCTTCTCGCCGCCGGGAAAGCCGGCGGCGCCATGATGCAGGTCGCCGAAACCACTTATCTCGACCGGTTTGGCCTCGCTCCCGACCGTCTTGTAGGCCTTTGCGTCACCCGTCACGGCTACGCCCGCCCCTTACGCCGGCTGGAGCTGGTCGAGGCCGGACACCCGGTTCCCGACGCCGCTGGCGTCGAGGCGAGCGAGCGGGTGCTCGCGCTCGCCGCATCGGCGGGGCCAAACGACCATGTTGTCGTGCTGCTGTCCGGCGGCGGATCGGCCAACTGGATCGCGCCTGTGCCTGGCGTGTCGCTCGCAGACAAGCAGGCGCTGACCCGCGCGCTGCTGCGCTCCGGCGCCACCATCGACCAGATCAACACGCTGCGGCGGCATCTGTCGCGGATAAAGGGTGGCCGCCTCGCCGCCGCCCGGGGCAAGGGAGCGATGATGACGACGCTCGCCATCTCCGACGTTCCGCACGATGACGCCGTCGCCATCGCCTCGGGTCCAACGCTTCCCGATCCGACAACGCTCTCGGACGCCCGCGCGCTGCTCGAGCGCTACGCGCCAGACGCGCCCGAAGCCATCCGTCGCGCCCTCGAGGATCCCGCCAACGAGACGCCGAAACCCGGCGATACGCTCTTCGACGGCACCCGCTTCGAGATCGTGGCCCGCCCTGCGCTGTCGCTCGAGGCGGCCGCGCGCATCGCTCAGGCTGAGGGCTATGAGGCAGTTCAGCTCGGCGACAGCCTGGAGGGCGAGGCGCGCGATGTCGCGCGCACCCAGGCGGAAACGGCGAAGGCGTGCGCGCGGGAAGGCCGGCGCGCCGTCTTGCTCTCCGGCGGCGAGCTCACCGTCACCATCAAAGGCGATGGCCGCGGCGGTCCGAACCAGGAGTTCGCCCTCGCCCTCGCCCTTGCGCTCGATGGCCATCCGGCAATCGGCGCGGTGGCCGGCGACACGGACGGAACCGACGGCGGCAGCGGCGCCGCGGATGATCCGGCCGGCGCCTTCGTGACCCCCGCAACCCTTGCCCGGGCAAAGGCGATGGGTCATGATGCCGCCTCATTTCTGGAGCGAAACGACAGCACGAGTTTCTTCGGCTTTCTGGGTGATTTGTTGCAACCCGGCCCGACCTTCACCAACGTCAATGACTTCAGGGCTGTCATCATTGACAACACAGACGCAGGTCAGCCATAAGATCCCGCGCAGGGTGGTGGCACGAGTAATCGAATGATGAGAACAGCCGCAAGGCAACGGCGCACCACGGCAGAAGGTTCGGTACGGCGGTCATCGCTGCGGTGCGCGGCCGGCTTCTTATTGACAGCCGTCTTTGCACTGTTTTCGCTGAGCCTTGTCGGCGCGACGCCCGCGCGGGCTGAATTGCGCCTTTGCAACAAGACCGAAAGCCAGGTTGGCGTCGCGATCGGGTATCGCGAGGACAAGGACTGGGTGACCGAGGGCTGGTGGAACCTGCCCGCGAACACCTGCGAAACCCTCGTCGCCGGCGGCCTCGTGTCACGGTTCTATTACATCTATGCCGTTGACTACGACCAGTTCGGCGAATGGGGCGGTCGTGCCTTCATGTGCACCCGCGAAAAGGAATTCACCATTCGCGGGATTGAGGATTGCGTCGCCCGTGGCTACGAGCGCACGGGCTTTTTCGAAATCGACACCGGCGAACAGAGCAGCTGGACAGTTCAGCTCACGGAACCGGTTCAAGCAGGGACAGGCGGACAATGAAGCGCGACAGGCGGGTAAAGATTCTGGCAACTCTTGGCCCCTCCTCGTCCGAACCGCATATCATCGAAAAATTGTTCATGGCCGGCGCGGATGTCTTCCGCATCAACATGAGCCATACAAACCACGAGCAGCTCAACACGCTCGTGGAGATGATTCGTGGCGTCGAGGCCAAGGTTGGCCGCCCGATCGCAATTCTCGCCGACCTCCAGGGCCCGAAGCTGCGCGTTGGAACCTTCGAGAGTGATTCCGTCGTTCTGGAGAACGGCGCCACCTTCGTTCTCGACAGCGACACCACGCCTGGCAACGCCTCCCGCGTCCACCTTCCCCACCGCGAGATCCTTCAGGCTCTCGAGCCCGACCACCGGCTGCTGCTCGACGACGGCAAGATCCGCCTGCGCGTGACCGCCTGCGACAAGACGAGCGCCACCACCGTGGTCGAGGTCGGCGGCAAGCTCTCCAACCGCAAGGGCGTCAGCGTTCCCGACACCGAGATCCCGGTCGGCGCGCTCACGCCGAAGGACCGCAAGGACCTCGACGCCGCGCTGGCGGCAGGCGCCGACTGGATCGCGCTTTCCTTCATCCAGCGCCCCGATGATCTGGCCGAGGTGCGCAAGGTCACCCGTGGCAAGGCCGGCATTCTCGCCAAGATCGAGAAGCCGCAGGCCATCGAACGCCTCGCCGAGATCATCGACCTGTCCGATGCGCTGATGGTCGCCCGCGGCGATCTCGGCGTCGAGATGCCGCTGGAGCAGGTTCCCGGCCTCCAGAAGCAGATCGTGCGGGCCTGCCGCCGCGCCGGCAAGCCGGTCGTCGTGGCAACGCAGATGCTGGAATCGATGATCACCGCGCCGGTCCCGACGCGCGCCGAGGTCTCCGACGTCGCCACCGCCGTGTTCGAGGGTGCGGACGCGGTGATGCTCAGCGCCGAGTCCGCCGCCGGCAAGTTTCCGATCGAGGCGGTCGAGACCATGGACCGCATCGCCTGCCAGGTGGAGCGCGACCCGACCTATCGCGGCATCATCCAGGCGCAGCGCCCGGAGCCCGAGCCGACCGGCTCGGACGCCATCGCCGCCGCGGCACGCCAGATCGCCGAGACGCTCAATCTCGCCGCCGTGGTCTGCTACACGACATCGGGCGCGACCGGCATCCGCGCCTCGCGCGAGCGCCCCGCCGTTCCCGTGATCGTGATTTCGCCCGTGGTCTCCACCGCACGGCGGCTTTCGCTCGCATGGGGCCTGCACTGCGTCGTTTCGGACGATGCCCGCGACGAGAACGACATGGTCAACCGCGCCTGCCAGATCTCGTATCAGGAAGGTCTCGCCCGGCCCGGCCAGCGCATCATCACCACGGCCGGCGTTCCCTTCGGCACCCCCGGCTCGACGAATATGCTGCGCATCGCCTTTGTCGGCAGCGACGGTCTCGGCAGCCTCTGACAGCTGGTCGCGCACGCGGCACTCAACATGATCGGGATCAGGCGGCGGGCGTTCTCGCCGCCTTTTTCGTTTTCGCAAGGCTGCTGGTCGCTGGTGGCTCGAAGTTCGGAAATGCCTTGGCCACGACCCTGTCGATCTCGGCGATGACGTCCTGCGTTCGGGTGTGATGCGGCATATGGCCGGCCCCCGGAAGATCGACCCGCCAGGCGTTGGGCAGATCGCGCAACAGTCCGGCCGAGTGGATCTCCGGCAGAACCACCGTATCCGCATCACCGGTGACGATTGCCGCGGGCTGCAGGATGTTGGGATAGAGCGGTGCGGCCTTCTCCACCTCGCCCTTCAAATGGCCGACATCGCGCGCGTTGGCGAGAAAACTCGCCGGCCGGAACAGAAGCGCCAACCCGATTCTCTCACCATAGTCACGCGGGGCCGCCTCCGGGCTGAACACCCCTTCGACGGCGCTCGGCGCAACGAGTGCCGCCACATTCGGCGCCAGCGTGTAGGCGAAGAGCGGACCGAGGATCGGAGCGGTCGAAGCCGTGTAGTACCAATTCACCCCCCCGGGCCAGGGATGGGTCGCGGGCGCGATGAAGACGATCCCGTTGATCCGGTCGGGCTCCTGCAGGGCAAGCTGGGCGACGACGGCCCCTCCCCAGGAGTGACCGACGGCCACGGCCCTGTCGATCCCCAGTCCTTCGAGCAGACTGGCAACGACCTCCGCTTGCCGCGCCGGGGAATACATGCCCGGTCCACCGCGCTCCGAATGGCCATGGCCGGGACGATCGACGAAGATCATCCGGTAGCCGCGTCTCGACAAGGGCTCGAGGAACGCCATGCGCATATCGAGCAGGTTGCCGCTCGCCCCATGCAGGAAAACCAGCGTCGGATCTCCCGGCCTCCAGTCTTCCGGCCGTTGGTCGAGCACGTGGATACCCTGCCCCGCGACCAAATGGATCTGTCCGACCGGCGGATATTTTGCCTCCGCCGCCCGGCCTATGACCTGCGCGGAAAGGCCAAGCGCGCCGAGAATGCCAGCGACGGCGAGAAGCGTGAGCGAGAGACCGGAGGCCATGCAATCCTGCCTGGAAGGGGTTCTGGAACGGCGGCGGGCCCTGACGGGCCTAGGGCGGGTACACCGCCTGCCTTCTCATACGTCGGGGATCGGCCTGCGGATGCCCGTCAGGCGTCCTCGCCTGCGAACTGCTCCGAGAGTGCATCGACGGCCTTGCGCGCGTTCTCGCTCGTTGGATTGAGCTTGAGGACTTCCTTGAAGGTCGCCAGCGCCTCGTCGTCGCGCCCCATGCGCCGCAGGATAATACCAAGCCCCGACATGGCGCCCCAGTGGCGCGGCTCGAGCGCCAGCGTCCGCTCGATGTCAACGAGCGCGCGGCCGTAGTCCTCACGCAGGTAATTGATCGTGGCGCGCCGGTTCCACCCTTCGGCAAAGTTCGGGGCGAGGCGGGACACCATGTCCGCCAGGTCGAGCGCAAGCGCCAGATCCCCCCCCTTGAGGGCGGCGGCGGAGCGGGCCATCAGCAAATCGACCGTCGGGCTTCCCGAGCGCATCCAGATGCGCTGGATGCGCAGGACGACGGGCTTCGCCTGTGCGGGATCGTCCGTCTCGCTCAGTTGTGCGAAGAGACGGTCGAGTTCGGTTCCGCTCTGCTTTTCCTCGGGAACAGCTGGGCCGGGACCACCCGGGGGCTCCACCGCCGTGGTCGGCGCATCGAAGTCGTCGACGGAAGGAGGCATCGATTCGGGCGGCACAATGCCTCCCCCACCGTCCTGGGCAAGGGCAGCGCCGGAAAGAGCAAGGAAGAGTGAAAACAAGAAAAACGACCGCATAGCAGCAAGTATGGCCTGCCGTACGCGGTCGTCAATGACTTTGCGAAGAAGTCGGATGAAAGCCCGTAGCCGGGGCCTCAGCCCTGGCGCGCCTTGAAGCGCGGAGCCTTCTTGTTGATGATGTAGACGCGACCCCTGCGACGGACCATCTGGTTGTCGCGATGCCGGCCCATCAACGCCTTGAGCGAATTCTTGATCTTCATCGTTCCAGTCTCCGTAAACAGAGCCGCGTTGGCGGCGGCATCCGTTTGTTCATCTGGTGGCGCCGGGGCACCGGTCCGTTCGGCCGCAGGTGGCTCCTGAGAGCCATCCTGCCAGGGTTGGCCAGTCCGCTTCTCGAGGCGGGCGCGCGCCAGGCAAAAGCCCGCGCGGCGCGACACGGCCCCGACCAGCTGTCTGGCCGGACCCGCCATCCGGTCATTGACCTTGTGACGGCGGATAAAATGGTGGGCGTGACAGGGATTGAACCTGTGACCCCTACGATGTCAACGTAGTGCTCTCCCGCTGAGCTACACGCCCGAACCTGAAATTCGTTTCCCTTTGACCGTAAGGTCGACCGGGATCAGTCCGGAAAGTTGCCGACAAGCGGCTGCGGTGGCAAGGCATATAACGGGGTTCTGGAAGCGGTGCAAGCCCCGATCTAAAACTTCTTCGTTGCCCACAACTTCGGTGGAAAACCCGGGACCGCCAGACACGGGACCGCGAGGGGCCAATGCGGCGGCACACTCAGGCCGCCAGCATCCTTTCCACCTCGATGACCAGGTCCTTCAGGTGGAAGGGCTTGGACAGCACCTTCGCATCCTTGGGGGCCTGGGAATCCGGGTTGAGCGCAACCGCCGCGAAGCCGGTGATGAACATCACCTTGAGGTCCGGGTCGAGCTGGGTTGCGCGTCGCGCCAGTTCAATGCCGTCCATCTCCGGCATGACGATGTCCGTCAAAAGCAGCGAGAACGGCTCTTCACGTAGTCGTTCATAAGCACTTTTGCCATTGTCAAAGGAAACGACATCATAGCCCGCCTTCTGCAATGCCTTGGCAAGAAAGCGGCGCATGTCGTTGTCGTCTTCCGCGAGTAGGATTCGTGCCATTTCTTCCGTCCGTGCTGCCAGGCCGCCCGTCCGACCGTCCGGCCCGGATGGCGGCGCGCCTGCATCCCGCTTCAGGATCCTGAAGATGCCCGCGCGGGTCTTGCGCGGGCCCGTGCCCAATCCCGTTTTGGCACATCGTTCCCGTCCGCTTATAAGGCCCATCGCCGGTAAACATCCAGTGAAACCGCCAAGGCCGTGCCGCCTTCGGCCATTTCCAGCCGAGCTTGTGGACATTGCCGTCGATTCGAGGGCAAATAGAACAGCCGGACGCAAGGGCGACCTCCCGGTTCATGGGGCCCGGTTGATGGGCCACGGGCCGCACGCCGGCCTGACGAAAGCCGGTCAGACGAATGCCCAGGCAAGGGACGCGCGAGCATGTATGTGGTGAACGGATTTGCGGAGGTCGAGCCTTTCGAAATCCTTCAACCGGCCGAGCACCGCGTACCCTTCGTCTTCAACTCGCCCCACTCCGGCCGCCACTACCCGCTACCCTTTCTCGCCGCCTCCCGCCTCGACAGCAACGCGATCCGTCGCTCGGAAGACGCCTTTGTGGATGACCTGTTCGAACCGGTCGTCGGCCTTGGCGCCCCCTTGCTGAGGGCACGCTTTCCCCGCGCCTTTCTGGACGTCAACCGCGAACCCTACGAACTCGACCCGAGGATGTATGACGACCGGTTGCCGCCCTACGCCAACAGCCGTTCGATTCGGGTCGCCGGAGGGCTCGGCACCATCGCCCGCGTCGTCGGCGAGGCCCAGGAGATCTACCGCGGGCGCCTGCAAGTGAGCGAGGCGCTCGACCGCATCGAGACGATCTACAAGCCCTACCACCAGACCCTGCGCCGGCTGCTGGCGCGCACCCACGTCGATTTCGGCTTCGCGGTGCTGATCGACTGCCACTCGATGCCCTCGGCCGTGCGCGGCGCGGAGGGCGGCGCACGGCCGGACTTCATTCTCGGCGACCGTTACGGCACGAGCTGCGCCCAACCGCTGGTGGACGCGGCGGCGGAGATCCTCACCGGGCTCGGCTATCGCGTCAGCCGCAACAAGCCCTACGCCGGCGGCTTCATCACCGAACACTACGGCCGGCCCGCGAAGGGCCTCCATGCGCTGCAGATAGAGATCAACCGGGGGCTATACATGGATGAGGGGGCGACATTGCCCTTGCCGGGCTTTGCAGCTCTCGCAGCGGATCTACGGGCCTTCGCCAGCGAGATCGTCTCCATCCCCGACGCAGCGCTGTTTCCCGACACGCTCGCCGCTGAGTAAACGCCCCCCGCGACAGGCGTCAGGAGCCCGCCTCCGGCGGGCACCATCTCGCACCTGCGAGATGGTCCGGGCAAGAAAAAAGGGCCGGCCTCTTGCGAGGCGCGGCCCGAGTCTAGGGAGGAAACGCCCAAGGAGGGCGGCGCGATCTGGAAGAACCATATCGCACTGCAACAATTTCTCCCTGCAGCGCACCAAAGTCAACGCCAAATTCGACGCAGTGCCTGCCCAGAAAATAGGCGTGACGTCAAACCGCTTAAAAATCAGAATATTGGGTTCTGTCAGGTGATTGAATAAAGTCGCGCGCTTTCCTCTCGACTTCGCCCCGTGCCGCCGTTTAAACCACCACCGGGACGAATGAAGGCGCGAATTCGCGCAAGCGACTGGCACCTCGCACGATCACGCCGGCGACGCCGCGCCCGAGACTGCCATGGACGGAAGGACCGAATGCCGATGCCGACGACAGCCGAACTCGCCGCCTTCGCGGACCGCCTCACAGCAGCCTCCGGCGCCGTTATCGCTCCGCATTTCCGCAGGATCTCGGCCATCGACAACAAGCTGTCTCAGGGCTTCGACCCGGTAACCGTTGCCGACCGCGACGCCGAGACGGCCTTGCGCACCCTCATCGAGGAGACCTACCCGGATCACGGCATCCTGGGCGAAGAGCACGGCAGCGTGCGTCTCGATGCGGACCACGTCTGGGTTCTCGACCCGATCGACGGAACCCGCGCCTTCATCTGCGGACTGCCCACCTGGGGCACCCTGATCGGCCTGAAGAGAGGAGGCACTCCGGTCTTCGGCGTCATGGACCAACCCTATGTCGGCGAACGTTTCTACGGCGACGGCAAGACGGCCTGGTGCCGCTACCGCGACACCAGCATGCCCCTCAAGACGCGCCCCTGCGAGCGCCTCGAGGACGCGATCTTCTGCACCACCCACCCACGCCTGTTCGAGGGCGCGGAGCTGGAGGCCTATCTGGAGATCGAGACGACGGTGCGCACCGCCCGCTTCGGAACCGACTGCTACGGCTATGCAATGGTCGCGGCCGGCCAGGCGGACCTCGTCGTCGAGAACGGCCTTCAGCCCTATGACATCGTTGCGCTGATTCCGATCATCGAGGGCGCCGGCGGCATCGTCACCACATGGACCGGCGGCTCGCCTGCCGAGGGTGGCAGGATCGTCGCCTCGGGCGACAGGCGGCTGCACGACAAGGTGCTCGCCCGCCTCGCTCGCGTCGGCGCCTGACGGCGCCCTCCCCTAAGCGGACAGAAGCGCACCCTCGGCGACAAAGGCATCGAAGGCGGCGAGAAACTGGTCGCGGTAGAGGTCGTCCTCCATCAGCAGTTCGTGCCGCGCGCCGGCGATCTCCAGAAAGCTGGTGACACGGGTCTGGCGGACGAAGGCCTCCGCCGCGCGGGCCGACACGATTGCATCCTGCCCGGCGCAAACGATCAGCGTCGGCAAGGTCATCGCCGGACCGAAGGACGGATCGAACAGGCGCCGCATGGCACGGCAGGCCGCCGCCAGCCAGCCGATTGTCGGGGCACCGATCTCCAGATCGTCAGCCCCCCTTAGCACCGCCTCGCCACGCCGGAAGCGCCTCTCGTCGGACGTGAGGGGATTGGTCTCGAACGGAAAGACGATCTTCGGCTTTCCGCCCGGCACAAAGGCCCTGGAAAACCCGATCCGCGCCAGAAAATTCGCCAGCGGACAAACCACCCGCTGGGACACGCCGACCTTGCCGAGCCCGATCAACGGGGACGTCAGCACGGCGCGCTCGAACCGGGTGCGCATGCGTGATGCCGCCAGCATCAGCACCAGCCCGCCGGTCGAGTGGGCGAGCGCGTAATGCGGTCCCGGCATATGGGCAAGCGTCACCCCGGAAACCACAGTCTCCAGATCCCGGACATATTCGGAAAAATCGCGCACATGGCCGCGCCGGCGGTTTCGCAGCTTTCGCTCGGACCCGCCCTGCCCACGCCAGTCGAAGGTGACGACGGCAAATCCCCGGGCACGCAGGTCGGCGATGGTCTCGAAGTATTTTTCGATGAATTCCGCCCGCCCCTGGATCAGGGTGACGGTGCCGCGCAAGGGGCTTGCCGTCGGCATCCACCGGGCTGTGCGCAGGCGCACCCGATCCGGTGTTTCGACGATGGCGCAGACAGCACCTTCTGGCACGGGATTGCCGGGATGATCGAAAAGTTCCGTTCGAACCACCATGCATCCCCTGCGACGGATGCGCGACATCGCGCGCCATTTCCACAAGGCTCGTCATACAGGAGCAAGACCGCCGGCTCAACACCGGCGGCCCTCATCCTGGAGATGCGCTCGCGCCGTTACCAGCCGCGGCGCGGACGAATGGCGGTGCGCCCGACGATATCACCCGAGTAGGCATCGACGACGAGGCGCTGCATGCCGCCGCGACGGGAAAAGGCCTTCGCCACGAAAACATTGCCACGCGGCTGCACGGCCCTCACGCGGGTGTAGCCGTGGCGGTGCAGCCGGTTGACGACCTGGCGCACATCGAGCCGCTGATGGCGTCCCCAGCGGTGGCCCCGATCCCGCCCCCAGTTGCCGCGATTGCCGACGAGCTGAAGCTCGACGGAGGCTCCGGCGGTGGCCACGGCGGGCGCAGCGAGCGGGCGTGCCTCGAGGGCCTGGGCGGTTGGGGCGGCAAGGGCGAGACCGACGACGGCGGTGGCAAGAAGGGTCTTCAGCATTGTCTTCTCTCCGGATTGAGGCGCTGGTGCGCCGTGTTGATGGAGTGACAATGCCTCCTTGCCGCTGAACGGGAGCGGAAGCCGCCGTTCAGTTTCCGTTCATTTGAAAAACCCGCTCGAGGCACTGCGCAGCGCGCCCGCTCTCGCGTCCTTTCGGCTGTCATCTGGCGGCACCAACCCCCTCTTGAAAGAGCCGGAACAGACCCCCACCTAATTCAACGCGGGCGCCACTGAAGGGCCCGCGCAGGACCGATCCCGACATGCCGGCCCAAGGTGGCGGCGAACGCGGAAAGGTCGAACATCACCTGTTGCTCAATGAGAGGACAAAACGATGCGTCATATGGATTTCAGCCCGCTTTACCGTTCCACCGTGGGCTTCGACCGCCTTTTCTCCATGCTCGACAACTCCGCCCAGGACACGCCGAGCTACCCGCCCTACAACATCGAGCGCACCGGCGAGAACACCTATCGAATCACGATGGCGGTAGCCGGCTTCGGCGAGGGCGACCTCACCATCGAGGCGAAGGAGCATGTTCTCTCCGTCAAGGGTGATCGCTCTTCGGAGAATGAGGCTGGTGAAGTGCTCTACCGCGGCATCGCCGCACGTGCCTTCGAACGCCGCTTCCAGCTCGCCGACTTCGTCGAGGTCAAGGGTGCGAGCCTTGAGAACGGCCTCCTGCACATCGATCTCTCCCGCGAGATCCCGGAGGCGATGAAGCCGCGCCGTATCGAGATCGGCGGCGGAGCCGACACGGCACGCCAGATCGAAGGTGCGGTCAACTGACCTGACGGCTTGCCGTCAAACACCCACAGCCCGACGACAGCGCATCGTTCGCCTCCCCCCTCCCAGGGCGAATGACGCCAGAGTCTCTTGGGCCAAAAGAAACGCCGACCGGGATCCCCGGCCGGCGTTTCTTCGTTTGATTTCCGAAACGCGCCTCACAGCAGCGCGAGGAACCCGTCCACCTCGGCATCCGTGGTCCGGAAGCTCGTGACCAGCCGCACCACCGCTTCCTTGTCGCCGCATCCCTCGCGGGACCATTCATAGAACTCCGCACCGCCCTCGCGAAGCCGCTCGATCTGCTCGAAGGACAGGACGGGAAAGACTTCGTTCGCCTCCGCAGCCCAGGCAAGGCGGGTCCCCGGATGGGCGCAGATGCCCTCGGCAAGACGTCGGGCGGCGGCATTGGCATGACGCGCGAGGCCGAGCCAGTGATCGCCGGAGAGATAGGCGTCGAACTGCGCCGCCACGAAGCGCGACTTCGAGAAGAGATGCCCGGCGCGTGCCCTGTGAGTGGCGATGTCGCGAACGCTGTCGGGATTGAAGACGACGATTGCCTCGGCGCACCAGCAGCCGTTCTTGGTGCCGCCGAAGGAGAGGATATCGATCCCCGCCTTCCAGGTGATCTCGGCCGGGCTGACGCCAAGATGGGCAACCGCATTGGCGAAGCGCGCGCCGTCCATGTGACAGACAAGCCCCCGCCGCCGCGCCATGCGGGTCAGCTCGACGATCTCCTCCGGCCTATAGACCGTTCCGCATTCACTCGCCTGCGTGAGGCTCAATGCCGTGGGCCGGCCGAAGCGGCTGCTGTCCGGATTCTGGACAAGCACTTTTTCCACGCCGGACAAGGTGACCTTGCCGGTGACGGTCTCCACCGGCACCATCTTCATGCCGTGAGTGTAGAACTCGGCCGCGCCCCACTCGTCGCAATAGACGTGCGCCAGCTCGCTGGTGAGGACCAGCCCGCCGGGTCTGGCGCAGGCGGCCATCGACAGCGCGTTCGCCGCCGTTCCCGTCGCCGTGAAGTAGACATCAACGTCGCGTTCGAAGAAATCGCGGAAGCGCGTGCGGACGCGCTCGGTGAGCGGATCGCGACCGTATGCGGGCGCGGATCCGTCGTTGTGCAGGGTCAACGCATCCATCACCGGCTGCGAGGCGCCTGCCCAGTTGTCGCTTGCAAAGATCATGTTGGCGATCTAGGACCAGCCATCGCCCGCTTGCAAGCCTGCAATTTTCCCGCACCCCACGCGGACAGAAAATTGCCGAAGGCACGGCCGGACTTGCCGATTGTGACAAATTCTCCGAACTTTTCGAAAGAAACAGGTCGGAACGGGCGATTATGCCGCTTGCCCCCCATGCGGAAATCTGGCATTGTTCGCCTCCGCTCGATAGGACAGCCATACTGTCCTATCGAGACAATGACCCCATCCGCGCGAATGCGCGGCCGCGTGACGAAGCCCTTCGCCTCCGCTAGGAAGACGTTGGTGACCGTCATGCGCGTGTCATGAAAACGGCCACTCCCGGCCGGTCATGCCATGCGGGCGTCTGTGCTAAAAGGAAGGCGTCGCGCAGCATGCGTGGCGCTGTCCGGCAGGACGGCACGGTGGATGGGACGTCAAGTCATGCGGATCCGGGGGGTCCGGATAGACCGGCGCGACACGCCGGTCAGGGGGTATAACGAGGCGCGACGCCCGCGGGACCGTTCCCGCACCGGCAAACAGGCCGGGGGCCGGACCGCTTCAATAGGGTCAGCGTCGGGGCATTCGCCTGTTCGCCGCACGAGCCGCGCACAATCTCGCGCGACCCGAACGGAGAAGGACGCACCGCTGACCGACGACAAGGAGAGGGTTGACATGAAAAGGACCGACGTGACCATCGAGGCCCGGGACCATGCCGCCGCGACGACGGCAAACGCGACCCTTTCCACGGCGAAACGCGACGCACGAGAGACTGCGGGCCGCGAGGGCCTCTACCGTGCCGACCGCGAGCACGACGCCTGTGGCGTCGGCTTCGTCGCCCACTTGAAGGGCAAGGCATCGCATCGCATCATTTGCGACGGTCTCCAGATCCTGGAAAACCTCACCCACCGCGGCGCGGTCGGTGCGGACCCGCTGATGGGCGACGGCGCCGGCATGCTGGTGCAGATCCCGCACGCATTTCTTGCCGAGGAGGCCGCAGCACTCGGCGTCTCCCTGCCCGCGCCCGGCAACTACGGCGTCGGCTTCATCTTCCTGCCGCAGGACGCGGAGCTGCGTCGCCAGTGCGAGGAGATCATCGAGCGCGTCATCGGCGAAGAGGGACAGGAGTTCCTCGGCTGGCGCGACGTGCCGGTCGACAATTCCTCGCTGTCCAAGGCGCCCGACATCGCAGCGACCGAGCCGGTCTCCCGCCAGGTGTTCATTGGCTGCCGTGGCTGCCAGACCCAGGACGACTTCGAGCGTCGCCTCTTTGTCCTGCGCAAGGTCATCTCCAATGCGGTGCGCTCGCAGACCCAGGCGCGTGGCGCGGGCTTCTACATCGTCTCCATCTCGAGCCGCACGCTCGTCTACAAGGGCATGTTCCTCGCCTATCAGCTCGGTGCCTATTACAAGGACCTGAAGGACGAGCGCTTCACGTCGGCGCTGGCGCTGGTGCACCAGCGGTTTTCGACCAACACCTTCCCGTCCTGGGAGCTCGCGCACCCCTACCGGATGGTCGCCCATAACGGCGAGATCAACACGCTGCGCGGCAACGTCAACTGGATGGCGGCGCGTCAGGCGAGCGTCTCATCGCCGCATTTCGGCGATGACATCTCCAAGCTCTGGCCGATCTCCTACGAGGGGCAGTCCGACACCGCCTGTTTCGACAACGCACTGGAGTTCCTCGTCCAGGGCGGCTACTCGCTCGCCCATTCGGCGATGATGCTGATCCCGGAAGCCTGGGCCGGCAACCCGCTGATGGACGACAACCTGCGTGCCTTCTACGAGTATCACGCCGCCCTGATGGAGCCCTGGGACGGGCCGGCCGCCGCCGCCTTCACCGACGGTCGCCAGATCGGCGCAACGCTCGACCGCAATGGTCTGCGCCCGGCCCGCTACATCGTCACCGACGAGGACATGGTCATCATGTCGTCCGAGGTCGGCGTGCTTCCGGTGCCGGAGGAACGCATCATCCGCAAGTGGCGCCTGCAGCCGGGCAAGATGCTCCTCATCGATCTCGAGGAAGGCCGCATCATCTCGGATGACGAGATCAAGCGTCAGCTGTCGACGGCCAACCCCTACAAGGACTGGCTCCACCGCACCCAGATCGTGCTGGAGGAAATGCCGGCGGTCCGCGGGCGCGCGCCGGTCGCCGCCGAGACGCTGCTCGATCGCCAGCAGGCCTTCGGCTACACCCAGGAGGACATCAAGCTGCTGATGCAGCCGATGGCCACCGTCGGTCAGGAAGCCATCGGCTCGATGGGCACGGACACGCCGATCTCCGCGCTCTCCGACAAGCCGAAGCTGCTCTACACCTATTTCAAGCAGAACTTCGCACAGGTCACCAACCCGCCGATCGACCCGATCCGCGAGGAGCTGGTGATGAGCCTGGTGTCCTTCATCGGGCCGCGGCCGAACCTGTTCGATCTCAAGGGTCTCGCCACGTCGAAGCGCCTGGAGGTTCGCCAGCCGATCCTGACCAACGACGACCTGGAGAAGATCCGCACCATCGGCGACATCGCCGACAACCAGTTCTCGGCCAAGACGCTCGACATCACCTATGACGTCGCACGTGGCGCCGATGGCATGCGCGAGGCTCTCGACAACCTTTGCGCCAGCGCCGAACGGGCTGTCGTCAACGGCTACAACATCATCATCCTGTCCGACCGCCTGCTCAGCCGCGCCCGCATTCCGATCCCGGCGCTGCTGGCGACCGCCGCCGTGCACCACCACCTGATTCGCAAGGGTCTGCGGACCTCCGTCGGTCTCGTGGTGGAGACGGGCGAGGCCCGCGAGGTGCATCACTTCTGCGTGCTGGCCGGCTATGGCGCGGAGGCGATCAACCCCTATCTGGCGTTCGAGACGCTGTTGCAGCTTCACGCCGAGCTCGACTTCCCCGAGGAGGTCGACGCCGACGAGGTCGTCTATCGCTACATCAAGTCGATCGACAAGGGCATCCTCAAGGTGATGTCCAAGATGGGCATCTCCACCTACCAGTCCTATTGCGGCGCGCAGATCTTCGACGCGGTCGGCCTCTCCAGCAGCTTTGTCGAGGAGTATTTCTTCGGCACGGCGACGATCATCGAGGGCATCGGCCTTGCCGAGGTCGCCGAGGAGACGACCAACCGCCACCGGACCGCCTTCGCGGACGTTCCGGTGCTGCGCCGCTCGCTCGAGGTCGGCGGCGATTACGCCTACCGCGTGCGCGGCGAGAACCACATGTGGACGCCGGACGGCATTGCCTCGCTCCAGCATGCCGTGCGCGGCAACCTGCCGGAGATGTACCGCCAGTTCGCCCGCGAGACCAATGAGGAGAACGGCCGCTTCACCATCCGTGGCCTGTTCCACATCAAGTCGGCGGACGAGGACGGACGCAAGCCGATCCCCCTCGACGAGGTCGAGCCGGCAGCGGAGATCGTCAAGCGCTTCTCCACCGGCGCCATGTCCTTCGGCTCGATCTCGCGCGAGGCGCATTCGACGCTCGCGGTTGCGATGAACCAGATCGGTGGCAAGTCGAACACCGGTGAGGGCGGCGAGGAGCCGGAGCGCTACAATCCGCTCCCCGACGGTTCCCGGAACCCGATGCGCTCGGCGATCAAGCAGGTCGCCTCCGGCCGGTTCGGCGTGACCACCGACTACCTGGTCAACGCCGACATGATCCAGATCAAGGTCGCGCAGGGCGCCAAGCCCGGCGAGGGTGGACAGTTGCCCGGCCACAAGGTCGACGCGGTCATTGCCAAGGTGCGCCACTCGACACAGGGCGTCGGCCTGATCTCGCCGCCGCCGCACCACGACATCTACTCGATCGAGGATCTGGCGCAGCTCATCTACGACCTCAAGAACGTCAACCCGGCCGCCGATATCTCGGTCAAGCTGGTGTCTGAGGTGGGTGTGGGCACGGTTGCCGCCGGCGTTGCCAAGGCGCGTGCCGACCACATCACCATTTCCGGCTATGACGGCGGCACCGGCGCCTCGCCGCTGACCTCGATCAAGCACGCCGGCAGCCCCTGGGAACTCGGCCTCGCCGAGACCCAGCAGACGCTGGTGCTGAACGGGTTGCGCTCGCGCATCGCCCTGCAGGTCGACGGCGGCCTGAAGACCGGCCGCGACGTGATCGTCGGTGCGCTCCTGGGAGCCGACGAGTTCGGCTTCTCCACCGCGCCGCTGATCGCCGCCGGCTGTATCATGATGCGCAAGTGTCACCTGAACACCTGCCCGGTCGGCATCGCCACCCAGGATCCGGTGCTGCGCAAGCGCTTCAAGGGTGCCCCCGAGCATGTGGTCAACTACTTCTTCTTCGTCGCCGAGGAAGTTCGCGAGATGATGGCGGCCATGGGCATCTCCCGCTTCGACGAGCTTGTCGGACGCGCCGACCTGCTCGACCGCTCGCCCTTGATCGAGCACTGGAAGGCGAAGGGTCTCGACTTCTCGCGCATCTTCCACGTGCCGGACGCCCCGGCCGAGGAGAAGCGCTGGACCAAGCGCCAGGTTCACCCGATCGACGACATTCTCGACCGTCGGCTTATCGCCGCCGCCGAGCCGGCGCTCGAGCGCCGCGAACCCGTCGTCATCGAGGAAACCATCCAGAACGTCGACCGCTCCGCCGGCGCCATGCTGTCGGGCGCGGTGGCCAGCCGCTTCGGCCACAAGGGCCTGAAGGCGGGCACCATCGACATCCGCCTCACCGGCACCGCCGGCCAGGCCTTCGGCGCCTTCCTCACGCGCGGCATCACGATGACGCTCGAGGGCGACGCCAACGACTATGTCGGCAAGGGGCTCGCCGGCGGCAAGCTGGTCATCCGGCCGAACCCGAAGAGCTCGGCAGACCCGGATTACTCGATCATCGCCGGCAACACCGTGCTCTACGGTGCGACCGAGGGCGAGTGCTACATCCGCGGCATCGCCGGCGAGCGTTTCGCCGTGCGCAACTCGGGCGCCATCGCGGTGGTCGAGGGCGTGGGCGACCACGGTTGCGAGTACATGACCGGCGGCGTCGTCGTCGTGCTCGGCTGGACCGGGCGCAACTTCGCCGCGGGCATGTCGGGCGGCGTGGCCTATGTGCTCGACGAGGACGGCTCGTTCCGCTCGCGCTGCAACCTCGCCATGGTCGACATCGAGCCAGTTCCGGAGGAGGACGACCTCCTGGAGAAGCTGCACCACCACGGCGGCGACATCGAGCACAAGGGGCGCGTCGACCTTTCGGCCGACATGACCCGCCACGATGACGAACGTCTGCGCCAGATCATTGCCAGCCACATCGCCCACACCGGATCCGCCTGGGCTCAGGAGATCCTCGACAAGTGGGACGAGTTCCGTCCGAAATTCGTGAAGGTGATGCCGGTCGAGTACCGCCGCGCCCTCAGGGAAATGGAAGAAAAGCGGCTCGGCCTGGTGGCGGCCGAGTAAGGGAGACGACGATATGGGAAAAGTCACCGGTTTCCTGGAGATCGACCGGCAGGAGCAGAAGTACCAGCCGGCCTCCGACCGCATTCGCCACTTCAAGGAATTCACGCTGCCGCTCGAGGACAAGGATGTCGGGCGTCAGGCAGCGCGCTGCATGGACTGCGGCGTTCCCTATTGCCATGGCCCTGTCGGCTGTCCGGTCAACAACCAGATCCCGGACTGGAACGACCTGGTCTACAACGGCGACTGGGAAGAGGCGGCGCGCAACCTGCACTCGACCAACAACTTTCCCGAGTTCACGGGGCGCATCTGCCCCGCGCCGTGCGAGGAAGCCTGCACGCTGAACCTTGAGGATGTGCCGGTCGCCATCAAGACGGTGGAACAGGCCATTGCCGACAAGGCGTGGAGCGAAGGCTGGATCAAGCCCGAGCCGGCGCCGTTCCGCACCGGCAAGACGGTCGCCATCGTCGGGTCTGGCCCCGCAGGCATGGCGGCCGCCCAGCAGCTGGCCCGCGCCGGCCACACGGTTCACGTCTACGAGCGTGACGTGCGGGCGGGCGGCCTGATGCGCTACGGCATTCCCGACTTCAAGATGGAAAAGCACTACATCGACCGCCGCGTCGCGCAGATGGAGGGCGAGGGCGTCGTCTTCCACTATGGCGCCGATGTTGGCGTCAACATCACGGTGGACGAGCTTCGCCAGCGCCACGACGCCGTGCTCATCACCGCCGGTGCCGAGCGCCCGCGTGATCCCGAGCTTCCCGGTCAGGACCTTGCCGGCTGCATGTACGCCATGCCGTTCCTCGTCCAGCAGAACCGCCGCGTCGGTGGCGAGGACGTCTCGGCCGAGCAGCCTTTCTGGGCCGGCGGCAAGCACATCGTCGTCATCGGCGGCGGCGACACCGCGTCCGACTGCGTCGGCACGTCGTTCCGCCAGGGCGCGCTGTCCGTCACCCAGCTCGACATCCGCCAGCGCCCGCCTGAGAAGGAAGACAAGCTCAACGTCTGGCCGTACTGGCCGACGAAGATGCGCACGTCCTCCTCGCAGGCCGAGGGCGCCGAGCGCGAGTTCGCAGCAGCGACGCTCGAAATCGTCGGCGAGGACGGCCACGTCATCGGCGTGAAATGCGCCCGCGTGGACGAGAAGCGCCGCCCGATCGAGGGTTCGGAGTTCATCCTGCGCGCCGAGCTGGTGCTGATCGCCATCGGCTTCGCCGGTCCGCTCGAGGGCACCTATCTCAAGGAGCTCGAAGGCGAGATCGATCGGGACGGGCGCGGCAACATCAAGGCCGACACGACCGACTACAAGACCAGCATCGACGGTGTGTTCGCCGCCGGCGACGTGCGTCGCGGCCAGTCGCTCGTCGTCTGGGCGATCCGCGAAGGCCGTCAGGCGGCCCGCGCCATCGACCTGCACCTGACCGGCGCATCCAACCTGCCGCGCTGAAGACAGCGCCCGCGAGCGGGACGGACACCTGCCTCAAACTACAAAAACGGCGCCCCTCGGCGCCGTTTTTCATAGTCGACCAGTGAAACTGTCGGCGCTTCTCAGGCCGCCTTGTCGTCGTAGCTCGCCCTGATGCTGTTGAGGAAGCCGCCCACCTGGCTCTGCAGGCTTCCCGAAAGATCGGCAAGCTCGCTCGTTGCCGTGCGGATCTCGTCCGTCGCCGTGCGCGTGGAGGAACTGGCCCGCGTCAGCGCATCCATGTTGGCAGCGACCGACTGGGTGTTCTGGGTGGCGAAGTCGACGCTCTGGGTGATTTCTCCGGTCGCAGCCATCTGCTTTTGCACCGCATCGAGAATGGTGCTGGAGATGACGTGGATGCGCTCCACGGTGCCGGCGATGGAGCGGATCGCCGAGACCGCCTGCTCGGACACCTGCTGCACCTCTTCCACCTGCAGGGAAATGTCCTCCGTCGCGCGCGAGGTCTGCCCTGCCAGGGTCTTCACCTCGTTGGCGACAACCGCGAAGCCGCGCCCCATCTCGCCGGCCCGCGCCGCCTCGATGGTCGCGTTGAGGGCAAGCAGGTTGGTCTGGTCCGCGATCTGCTTGATCAGGTCGATGATTTCGCCGATGGCCCGGCCGCTGTCTGCGAGGCGGCCGACGATGGTGTCCGTGGAGCGGGCCTCGTCGACGGCGACACGCGCCATTTCGGCGGCCTGCTCCATCTCGCGCCCGATCGAGAGGATCGACTGGGTCATCTCCTCCGCCGCCTCGGCAGCCGTTTCGACCGAACTCGACGCCTGCTGGGAGGAATCCGAGGCCGCCTCGACCGCGCTGGCCGCATCGTCGACGGCTCCGTCGAGATGCTGCGAGATCGTGCCGACGGAGCGAGCCGCCTCGCCGAGGCGTTCGACGACGCCGACGACCGTCCCCTCGAAGTCCGAGGCCACCTTGCGCAGCGTCTCGCCGCGCTCGATCGCCCGGCGCTCTTGCTCTTGAAGTGTCCGCCGGGCGTCCTGCTCGGCCTTTTCGGCGAGCTTGCCACGGAATTCAGCAACGGAACGGGCAATCGCGCCGATCTCGTCGCCGCGCTCAGCGCCAGCGATGGAGATCTCGAAATCGCCCTGCGAGAGAGCATCCAGGCCGCCCTGGAGCTCCTTCAGCGGCTTGCGAACACCGAGGGCAAGCCACAAGGCAAGCGCAAGAAAGGCGATGCCGACCGGCGTGCAAACGATGGCGATCTCCACCATCCGGCCGAGAATGAGCGCGTCGAGTCCCGCGCCAGCGCCCGCGCCCAACAGCACCTTGGCCTGCTCGGGATCGGTCAGCGCGGTGACGACGGAATGGCGGAAAACATAGAAGGAATAGCCCGTTCCCGCGAGCATGATCATTGCCGCGGAGCCGACCAGGAGCATGAATCGCCCAAGAACGGTCAGGGACGGAATTACGGAATGTCGCGTCTTCATTCTCTCAACCCTGGAAAAGCCTTGTGCCTGACCGTGATCGAGAAACATGAAGAAAGAGAAAACTAGGCAATACCCCTGATGGGAGCGGTTTTACCGGAGTTGCTTCTTGTCGCTGCGAAAGTCATCGACCCGCCCTTCCGCGAAAGGCAGCGCGACGCCCTGCACGATCAGATCATATTGCGGCGTCTCCGCCACCGGCTCGTTGCGGGCGTTCTCGCCGCCGGCAAGCTCCGTCTCCGGCGCTCCGAGCCGCCCGGTCAGGACGATGAAATTGGGGTCGTCTTCCACCCCCTCGAAGGCATAGGCACCGGAAGAGCCGAGGATGCGCGCAACCGCGCGCTCGGCGAAGAAGGCAAGCTTGCGCCGACCGGGCCAGGTGAAGCCGATCCCGTCGCCGTCGCGCAGGCGCCGGCGCTTGCCCTCAACGTCAGGACCGAAAGACGTATAGCCACCGTTCTCGTCGAGGAACACGTCCCAGACATCCACATAGATGGCGTTGTTGGCCTCCGCCCGCGCCTTGGAGACCGTGTTGATGTGACCGAAATTGGCCCGCTTCGCCTGCCCCGAGGGAGGTGGCAGCCCCACCCAGACAAGCGGCGTGCGAAGGCTGCGCGCCGCGGCGACGAGCTGGTCGATCCGCCGGGCGTAGAGGGCATCCCAGGCATCGCTGCGAAAGGCGGCGGCCGACCCGCCCTGTTCGATGTCGCGCGTGTCCTCCGCGCCGATCAGCACCACCACCACGGCGACCTTGCGCCCCTGGAGCACGGCCCGAAGCCGGTCGGCGGGATCCACCGTCCCCGGCCGGGTGAGCCCGGATCCCGAGAAGATCAGCTTGTCCACCTTGACCGAGGGGATTTCCGAGTAGGTCGCCTCGAGCCCCTCGGCGAGTTCGTTTGCAAGGCCATCCCCGACGACCAGAACAACGCGCGCATCCGCTTCCTTTGGCACCTGGACGATGACCGGCTTGGCCGGTTCGCGAATTGTGCTGCGGGCGGGACGTTCCGGCTTCTGCTCCTTCAAGCGCGGGCGGCTGCGGCGCTCGACGCCAAAGAGACGCAACAGCGGCGAAAGCGGATGGAACCCGCCGCCGCGGCTGTCGTTCTGCCCGACGATGGGCCGGCCGTTCTGGGCCAGCGCCTCGCCCGACACCGACGCGAGGCCGGCGAACACGAAGGCAAGCGCCACAACGCCAGCGAGCGCCCGGAGAACGCTCCGACGCAGGGGCGCATCCGCGATGGATGCGAGGGAGGGCATCTTCAACCGTCTCATGGCGCGACAATAGCGGAAACGCGGACCCTGGTCCAAGCCCGCGTCCCTCGCCTCAGCTTCCCGCCCGCACCCGCGCGAGCAGCGCCTCGGACGCATAGCCGTCCGGGATCAGTCCCGCCGCGTGCTGGAACGAACGGATGCCCCGGCGCGTTGCCGGACCGACCTTGCCGTCCGCCGAGCCGACATTGAAGCCGCGACGGTTCAGCAGGGTCTGAAGCTCTTCCGTCTGGCTGCGCGACAACGGCAGCGCGTCACGGCGCCAGGGCTGGGCGAAATCGCCGCCGCCGCGCACCCGGTCGGCGAGATGGCCAACGGCGAGCGCATAGGCGGTGGCATTGTTGTAGCGCTTGATGACGAAGAAGTTCCGCAGCATCAGAAACGCAGGCCCCGACGCGCCGGCCGGCAGCACCAGCTCGGCATCGTCCGAGGGGCGCGGGAAGGAACGGCCGTTCGGACGCCGGATCCCCAGGTTCGCCCAGGATCCGAGCGTCTTTTCGGTATCGGCGAGCGCATAGTTGAAGCCGCGCGGCAGCACCACCTCGTAGCCCCAGGTCTTGCCCGACTGCCAGCCATGGCGCTTCAGGTAATTTGCCGTCGAGGCGAGCGCGTCCGGCACGTTGGTCCAGATGTCGTTGCGACCGTCGCCGTCATAGTCGGCCGCATAGCTCTTCCAGCTCGACGGCATGAACTGGGTGTGCCCCATCGCACCGGCCCAGGATCCTTCCATGTTCTCGGGGCGCACATGCCCGTCCTGGATGATCTTGAGCGCGGTCACCAGTTCCTTGTTCCAGAACTCGCGGCGGCGCGGCGCGGCATAGGCAAGCGTCGCCAGCGCGCGCACCACATAGTGCTCGCCACGGAAGCTGCCGTAGTTGGTTTCCATGCCCCAGATCGCCAGCACGACTTCCTTCTGGACGCCGTAGCGCTGCTCGATGACCGCAAGCTCGCGGGCGTAGGTCACAAGCATCTCGCGCCCGGTCGCGATCCGCGTGTCGGAAACGGCGCTGTCGAGATAGTCCCAGATCGGTTTGACGAACTCGGACTGCTTGTTCATCAAACGAATCGTATCGGGATCCGGGGTCACATTGGCGAAGGCCCGACGATAGGTGTCGTTGCTGACACCTGCGGCGCGCGCCTGCGGCCAGAAATCGCGGACCCAGCGGTCGAAGGCGGCATCGGCGGCAGCCGGCTGCACCGAAGCGAGGGAAACGAAAGCCGACAGGGCGAGCACGGCCATGCCGGCCCCTGCCCGGACCAGCTTCCCCATCGAACGGCCGGTCTTGGTCATGGCATCACGCGGCGAAACGAACATGCATACTCCTGATCATCCCCCTGCGAGGTCCCGCCGCCCCTGCGGCCGGCTCGCGTTCACGCCCCCCCAGGCGCCCCGGATTGAAGTGTCGGGCCTTTTCGGCAAGGCGGCCCGTAATCCCCGTCAGCGGCGGAACCTCAGTCCCGCCTCGATCTCGCTCGCGCTGTAGCCCGCGCCCTGCGTCGTCGAGGAGAACCGCCGGAATGTATAGCGGCCCTGCAGCGCGACATTGGACGTCAGCGCATAGGTCAGCGCCGATGTCGCCCGCGCTTCCTGCTCGGTCAGCGCGATGCCCGTGTAATCCGTCCATGAATACCCGACACCGACTTCTCCGGTCAAAGCGTCCGAGAAGCCCTGGGCGATCCGCAGGTCGCCGGAATAGGTGACCGAGCCCGGCGTGCCGGCCAGGTCCGAGGGCGACAGCGTGGTGTTCAGCAGCCCCGTCACGGTGGTCAGGCGCGCCGGCGACCAGACGAGCGATCCGTCGACGGTCATGCCCTCCAGCGCTTGTAGTCGGTTGTCGTCGGGCGTCTCGCTGCGCCAGCCGACGGAGACGTCGCCGGACAGCTTGTCCCCTGCTTCGAATGTGACGCCCGCGCGCAGCCCGTAGCCGGCGGAATTACGGTCGTAGCAGGTTGCCGTGTTGGTGCAGCGTTCGAGATAGCGCCGGCTCAGCAGGCTTGCTTCCGCATAGGGCTCGACGGCCGCGCCAGTGTTGGCCTCCAGCCTCAGCGTCCCGGTCAACAGCGCGTTGTCGCGGTTGCGGTCGGGGGCAACGCCTCCGGTACCCGAGTAGAAGGTGGAATCTACACGTCCGCGCAGCTCGGCGCCGACCAGCCCGACCTGCCGGCGCAGCGCAAGCCCCGCCCCGGCCTCGTGAATGTCCTGCTCGCCACCGCTCGATTCCGCCGTGCCACGGTCCTCGAGCGCCAGCCCGTAGTTCGCCTCGACATCGACTTCCGTGCGGTCGTTGACCTCGAGGCGAAGCAGCGCGTCGGCCGTGATGTTCGGATCGCCCTGCAGGTCGCTGTCGGGATAGCCGGTGTAGCCGCCGCGCAGGTTGACGCCGAGGCTGTGGCGCGACCAGTCCGACTGCAGTCGCACGGACGGCGCGATCCGGTAGAGCGTTCCTGCGCTTCCGGTTGAATCGCCGGCGCGGTTGTCGCTCCAGCCCATGCCGGTGAAGAGTTCGGGATAAAGAAGAAACGATCCGACGCGAATGCCGTTCGGCGCATCCCGCGTGGTGTCGCCGTCGAAGACGACGCTGTTCGCATTGCCGCCACCACCAAGTGGCGTGACCCGGCGCATGGCGCGCATGCGCTCCGCGTAGGGCTGCACCGGGCCGACGCGACCGGTCTGTGCCAGCGGCACGGCGCGCTCGCCCGCCCCCGCCGCCAGTCCGTCGATCGTGCCCCGCGTCGCCGTGTCGGACGAAAGCGCGCCGGGCGTCGTGCCCTCGGCGCCGTCAAGCGGCGCCTGCTCCTGAGCGTCGATGTCCTGGAGACCCGGGGCGGCAACGTCGGCGGCATCGAAGGCGGGAAACGCGTCCACCGTTCCCGCGTCCTGAGCATGCGCCGCCTCCGCCGCCACAAGGGCAGCGAGCAGGATCGGAAGGAGGGAGCCGGAACGCGCCATTGGGAAGCCGTGAAAACCGTCTGATATCGGGATCTGTCGCCAGCGCACACCACGCCACGCTTGTGGGGTGATAATGGTCCGTTAAGGTTAACGGAGGGTTGCCGGAGAGAGCCTGTGGCTTGCCGATCCGGGTCAAGGCGCGTATGAGGGGCATCAAACATCCGCACCAAAAGGATGAGCGTGCCTGTGGCGACCTCCTCGTTCCAATCGTCCGATACGGCGGCTGCGACCCAGCCCCGAGCCTCCTCCCTGCGTACCATCGAGACGGAAATCCGTGGCATGGAGGCGCTCCGCGACGCTCTTGCCAACGGCCTGTCCGAGCCGTTCCGCCAGACCATCGAGACGATCACCGGCGCACGCGGCCGCGTCATCATCACCGGCATCGGCAAGAGCGGACACGTCGGCGCCAAGATTGCCGCGACGCTGGCGTCCACCGGCACGCCGGCCTTCTTCGTCCACGCGACGGAAGCCAGCCACGGCGACCTCGGGATGATCACCGACGAGGATGTGGTGGTGGCCCTGTCGTGGTCGGGCGAAACGCAGGAGCTGGCCGCGACACTGGCCTACACCCGCCGCTTCAAGGTGCCGCTGGTCGCCATCACCTCCCGCCCGCAGAGCGCGCTCGGCAAGGCCGCCGACATCGTCCTCGCCCTGCCCCGGGCCGAGGAAGCCTGCCCGCACGGACTTGCCCCGACCACATCCACCGTGCTGCAGATGGCCATGGGCGATGCCATCGCCATCGCCTTGCTGGAGGCCCGCGGCTTCACCGCGCAGGACTTCAAGATCTACCATCCCGGCGGCCGCCTTGGTGCCAGCCTGCTGCATGCCCGCGACATCATGCACCGCGATGACCGTCTGCCGCTCGCCGCCGCCGACACGCCGATGCGCGATGCAATCGTGCTCATTACCCAGAAGGGATTCGGCATTCTCGGCATTGTCGACGAGGCCGGAAACCTTGTCGGCATCATCACCGACGGCGACCTGCGTCGCCACCTGAGCAACGACTTCCTCGACAAGACCACGAGCCAGGTCATGACGCGGAATCCGAAGACCATCCCGCCCGACATGCTTGTGGCCTCGGCGATGGAATTCATCAACCGCGTCTCGATCACGGCCGTTTTCGTGGTCGATGGCGCCCGCCCGGTCGGCATCATCCACCTGCACGACCTGCTTCGCCACGGCGTCGCCTGACCCCTGCGATCAGGGGTTCCTCCGGAAGCCTTTCGTTTACCATGATCGAGAATCCGCGGGCTGAGCGTGTGCATTTCGCGACGTCAGCACCGTTGACGCTACGCGCTTAGGGATTGATTAGCGACCCCCACCCTAAGATTGCTCCATTCGCACAGACGGGTTTCATCGCCCCGGAGCACTGTAGGGTCATGGATCTAGGTTCGATCATCGGTATCGTTGCGGCCTTCGTGGTCGTGTTGATCGCCATCTTGCTTGGCGGCACAATCTCGCAGTTCATCGACATCCCATCCGTCCTCATCGTGGTGGGTGGCGGCCTCGCGGCAACGCTGGTGCGCTTTCCACTTTCCGGCATCGGCAGCGCCTTCATCGTCGGCAGCAAGGTCGCTTTCACCCATAAGAAGACCAGCCCGCGCGACCTCATCGAGGAAATCACGCGCCTCGCCGACACCGTGCGCAAGTCCGGTCCGCTTGGTCTGGAAAGCGTCGAGGTCAGCGACGCAACGCTGGCCAAGGGCGTCCAGTACATCGCCGACGGCTACGAGATGGATTTCATCAAGGAAACGATGGAACGCGAGCGCGATCTGTTCCTTGATCGGCTCGGCGAGGGCAAGAAGGTCTTCAAGGCGCTCGGCGATTCCGCTCCCGCCTTCGGCATGATCGGGACGCTGGTCGGCCTGGTGCAGATGTTGGCGACGATGGACGATCCCTCGACCATCGGCCCCTCCATGGCCATCGCGCTGCTGACGACACTCTACGGCGCTCTGATTTCCAACGTCGTCTGCCTGCCGATCGTCGACAAGCTCGACTCCAAGTTCGACACCGAGGAGGTCAACCAGACCCTGGTCATCGACGGTGTCATGCAGATCCGCCAGAACAAGAGCCCGGCGCTGATCCGCGACATGCTGATCGCCTACCTGCCCGAAAAGATCCGCGCCGACTTCGCCGAGGCGGCCTGACGGCCGGAAAGGACACGCTGACCGATGGCCAAGAAAAAGCAGCAAGGCGGTGGCGGCGCCCCGGAGTGGCTCGTCACCTTCGCCGACCTGATGTCGCTTCTGGTGTGCTTCTTCGTGCTCATCATTTCCTTTTCGATCCAGGACAAGCAGAAGCTCCAGATCGTCGCCGGTTCGATGCGCGAGGCCTTCGGCATCAAGGAAAGCTCACGGCGCAACGGCATCATGGAAATCGAAGGCATTCCGGTACGCGAGTACATGAAGGACGTGTCACAGGTTCCCGACGACTTCGATTCGGACTTCGCCTCCGAGATGCACGAAGAGCGGCGCAAGCAGGGACCGGAGGCCGACACCCACGATGCCCGGGAAACGGACATCGAGAAGCCCCGCCAGTTCGCCACGGCGGCTGCATCGCTGCGTCAGGCCTGGCAGGAAATGCCCGACATCACCGAAATCTCCTCGAACATCATTCTCGAGGAAAGCGACGAGGGGCTCAACATCACCCTCGTCGACCAGGACGGCCGGTCCATGTTCCCGGAAGGATCAAAGTATCCCTATGAGGTGACCCGCCGGCTGCTCGCCCGCATGGCGCCGGTGATCGCGCAGATGCCGAACCGCATCCAGATCACGGGCCATACGACCTCCGGCGGCCTGACCACAAATCCCGGCTACACCAATTGGGAACTGTCCGCCGACAGGGCGAACGCCGCGCGCCAGATCCTCTCCGACTACGGCATTCCCTCCGACCGGTTCTACGGCGTGGTCGGCAAGGCCGACACCGAGCCGCTGTTTCCCAACGACCCCTATCTGGCCGCCAACCGGCGGATCGGCATCCTGCTGATGAAGGAAGACCCGCCGCTGCCGCTCGGGCACACACCGTAAGCCGCCGACCTCTTCTCAGTCCGCGTGCTCGATCAGCAGCGTCGAGCCGTCGAGCGCGAGCACCCGCACCCGCGTTCCCGCCGGTGCGTCCGGGCCGCGCACGCGCCAGACCGTGTCGTCTATGGCGATGCGGCCGCTGCCATCGAGGATCGGCTCGCGCAGGACGTAGGTCTGCCCGACGAACCGGCTTCCGCGCCGATTGAGATGCGGCTCTCCGCCCTCGTCCGGGTAGCGGCGCAGCAACGCGCGGCCGGCGAGCAGGCTTGCCAGCGACAGCCCCGCAAAAAGCAGGACTTCCGCCTGCCAGCCGACGTCGACGAAGATCGCCAGCGTTCCCACGACCAGCGCCGACAATCCGAACCACAGGAAGAAGGTGCCCGGCGCCAGCACCTCAAGACCGAGCAAAACCAGCCCTATGATCCACCAGAGCCAGGGGCCAAGCTCGGACACCAGCCGCTGCAGCACCATCGCTCAACCCTCGCCGCGGTCGGTCGGGCGGGCACCGGCTGTCGGCACGCCACCTCTGCGGCGCGGCTTGTCGTCGGATCCGAACGCGTCGCGGGCGATCTCGGCGATACCGCTGAGCGATCCCAGGATGGCGGTGGTTTCCGTCGGCAGGATCAGCAGCTTCTGGTTCGGCGAGCGTGCAAACTGGCCGAGCGCCTCCACGTATTTGTTGGCAACGAAATAGTTGATCGCCTGCACGTCGCCGCCGGCGATGGCCTCGCTGACGAGCTGGGTCGCCTTGGCCTCGGCCTCGGCCGAACGCTCGCGCGCCTCGGCATCGCGGAATGCCGCCTCGCGCCGTCCCTCGGCCTGCAGGATAAGCGACTGCTTCTCGCCTTCCGCCTGCAGGATCTCCGACTGGCGCTTGCCTTCCGCCTCGAGGATCGAAGCCCGCTTCTCGCGCTCCGCCTTCATCTGCCGGCCCATCGCGTCGACGAGGTCGACGGGCGGGTTGATATCCTTGATCTCGATGCGGGTCATCTTCACGCCCCAGGGGCTGGCCGCCGCGTCGACGACCTTGAGCAGGCGCAGGTTGATCTCGTCGCGGTTGGAAAGCAGCTCGTCGAGGTCCATCGAGCCCATGACGGAGCGGATGTTTGTCATGGTCAGGTTGAGGATCGCATTCTCCAGCCCCGAGACCTCATAGGCGGCGCGGGCCGCGTCGAGCACCTGATAGAAGGTGACGCCATCGGCCGTGATCGACGCGTTGTCGCGGGTGATCACCTCCTGCGAGGGAACGTCGAGCACCTGCTCCATCATGTTGATCTTGCGGCCGACACGGTCGACGAAGGGAATGATGAAGTTGAGGCCCGGCTGCAGCGTCTTGCGGTACCGGCCGAAACGTTCGACCGTCAGGTTGTAGCCCTGCGGCACCGTCTTGATGCCGGCGATGACGACAATGACGGCCAGCACGAACAGGCCGACGACGACCAGATCCGGTCCGATCAGTCCTTCAGGCATTCCGCGATCCTCCAGAACGCGGCTCGGCCCCGCGCGTGGCTGGCGCGCAAGGGTGCGCGCGGGGCATGATGTACGCGCTCACGCGCGAACTGCAAGCCCGCGCGGACCGACCCCGAGAAGGGTCGGCGTCCGCTCCTGACCTCAGATCCAGCCGGAAAGCTCGCGCAACACGACAGAACGGATTACGCGCATGCCCGGATCGCTGTCGTTCAGGCAGGGAATATGGGCAAAATGCTCACCACCATTCTCGTGGAAGATCTCGCCAACCTCGCCGGCAATTTCCTCGAGCGTTTCCAGGCAGTCGGCGACGAAACCCGGATTGAGCACGGCAACGCGCTTCGTGCCCGCTTTCGCCAGCGCCTCGACTGTCTTATCCGTATAGGGCTGGAGCCACTCCTCCGGGCCGAACCGGCTCTGGAATGTGAGCTTCAGCCGCTCCTCGCTCCAGCCGAGCCGCTCGCGCAGCAGCCGCGTCGTCTTCTGGCAATGGCAGTGATAGGGATCGCCCCGTTTGAAATAGGACTGCGGAATGCCGTGATAGGAGGTGATCACCACCTCAGGCTCGAAATCGAGGCCGGCGAGATGCGTCTCGATCGACTCGGCCAGCGCATCCACATAGGCCGGGTCGTCATGATAGGGCGGCACGGTCCTCAATGCCGGCTGCCAGCGCAGCTTGAGCAGCTCCTTGAAGATCACGTCGTTGACGGTGGCCGTGGTCGAGGCGGAATACTGCGGGTAGAGCGGGAACGCCAGAATGCGGTCGCAGCCCTGTTCGCGCAGATGCTCGAGCCGCGAGGCAATCGACGGATTGCCGTACCGCATCGCCCAGTCGACGACGATCCGGTCGTCCACGCCGGCAAGCTCGGCGGCGAGCTTGTCGGACTGGGCGCGCGTGATCGTGCGCAGCGGCGATTCGTCGAGTTCCTTGTTCCAGATTTCCTCATACGCCTTGCCCGACTTCTTCGGGCGGGTGTTGAGCACGATGCCGTAGAGGATCGGATACCAGAGCGCCTTGGGCCATTCGATCACGCGCTTGTCGGTGAGGAACTCCTGAAGGTAGCGGCGCATGGAGCGGAAATCGGTGCCGTCCGGCGTGCCGAGATTGACGAGAAGCACACCGATGCGACCGGCCTTGACCGGCGGATGCGCGGCGGGAAGCCTGATCCGGCCCATCTCGCGCGCCCTCGTGTCGTCTCCAGTTTCGGTCCCGGCCTGGGTAGTGCTGTCCGCGTTCATGATCTTCCGTGTCGCTCCTGGTCGCTTGCGGCTCGAAAACGCCGACGCCGTCGTCTCGCCGCACTTAAGGCAGACGCACCTCTGCGTCCACATGGTCTTGCTGAACTTTTCATACGCAAGGCCGGGCCGACAGGATCGCCTCGACACGCGGCGCAATGACGCAGCCAAAAATATTGGCATTAATTACGATGTAATTTGCATCACGCCCTTAACCCGGAATTTAGCCGGAAAGACTATTTGTTGCCTGGCGCGCGGCGCGTGTTTTTTTGAGTCGGCCGGGGCGTATATCCGGCGGTGAATGCATTTACGTAGTTTGGTGGAACCTTGCGGAAACACAGGATCCTTCTCATCGAGGAAAGCGCTCCGGCGCGCCGTCTCATCCGCGAAATGCTCGAGCGTCTCGGCTTCGGGCACGTCGAGGAGGCAGCCGGCGTCAAGGCTGGCGAGCGCCTTCTTGAAGCCCAGGGCTTTGATCTGGTGCTGCTCGAGTGGCGGCAGCCGCGCCTGGAGGGCATGCGCTTCCTCAAGCGTCTCAGGGCGGACGAGCGTCTGCGCCTGGCGGTGACTCCGGTGATCGTTTCCTGCGCCGATGTCGACCTGGAGCTTCTCAAGCTTGCCGCGGATCTCGACGCGCATTCCGTGCTGGCCAAGCCCTTCTCGCTGAAGAGCCTGAAGTCGCATGTGGAAGCGGTGCTTGGCGCCGCGCCGGCCAGGGCGAAGCTCCGCGTGCCGAAGGGCACGGCCAAGCCGGTCGAGGAAGAGCCGCCGCGCGCAGCGGAGCCGGATGCGACCGCCGAGGACGATATCTTCTATCTGTAGGAGGTCCAGGCCGAAGCAGGCACGATCACACGTGCCGGTAGCGCTCGGCCACCTTGAACCAGAACTCGACGATGGTGTTGAGCACCTCGCTCATGCCGGCAAGGCTGTCGGCCTTGGTGACCACGGCATTGGCGCCGGCCGCGTAGGCACGGCGTATCGTCACCGCATCGTCGGCGGTCGTGAACACGCAGACAGGAAGGGCGCTGAGGTTTGTGTGGGCCCGAAGCTTGCCGAGAAACTCCGTTCCGCTCATCACCGGCAAATTGAGGTCGAGAAGCACGAGATCGGGAAGAGCGTCGCCCTGCGCGTCCAGAAACGCCAGAGCATCCGCGCCATCCTCGACGGTGTTGATCCTCACCGGCACCGATGAGGCCTTGAGCGCCATCTCGATAAGGCGCACATCATCCGGATCGTCCTCAACCAGAAGGATGAAGGCCTCGTTCTCCGGGCTGTCGAGCGTGGTCATGGAGCTGCGCCTGCAATTTCCCCGCGCCGGTATCGCGCACTTCCTGCATAGGACGAAACCGGTGGGTGTCGCAACACCTGGCGACACGCGCATTCACAGGCAGGCGCACGCCAGTGCCTCAGGCGTCGTAGGAACGCTCGTCGGAAATCACCTTGCCGTCGTTGGGAAGCTCACCCGGCGCGATCCGCTCGACCGAGCCGGACAGCTTGGTGATCTCGCGCATGGTCGCCTTCAGCGCGTCGTCGAGCCCCTCCGCCCGGGCATCGGTTTCATAGGCAAGCCGCATCACGTCCTGCTCCTGCCGGCGCTCGACGATCAGCCGAGCCCGCGCCACCTCCGGATGGCGCAGCAGGATCTGGGCGACCTGCTGCGGGTCGACGAACATGCCCTTGATCTTGGTGCGCTGGTCGGCCCGCCCCATCCAGCCCTTGAGGCGCATGTTGGTGCGCCCGCAGGACGAGCGGCCCGGCAGCACGGCCGAAAGATCGCCGGTGCCGAAGCGGATCAGCGGGTAGCTGCGGCTGAAGTTGGTGACGACGAGTTCGCCGACCTCGCCAACGGGCACCGGCGTATCCGTGCCCGGACGCACGATTTCCACGATCACCCCTTCGTTGACGATCATGCCCTCGTCCGCCGCGCTCTCATAGGCGATGACGCCCAGGTCCGCGGTCGCATAGGCCTGCAGAACCTTGACCCCGCGCGCCGCGTATTCCGCCCTGAGGCTTGGAAACAATGCACCGCCCGAGACCAGCGCCTTGCGAAGGGAGGAGGCGTCGCGGCCGAGTTCCTGCGCCTTGTCGAGCAACACCTTGAGGTAGTCCGGCGTTCCCGCGTAGCCTGTCGGCTTCAGCGTCTCGATCGCCTCCACCTGCATTTCCGTGTTCCCGACGCCGGCGGGAAACACCGCGCAGCCTGCCGCGCGGGCGCCGTGGTCGAGGATGAACCCGCCCGGTGTCAGGTGATAGGACAGCGCGTTGTGGACGATGTCGCCCGGCCTGAAGCCGGCGGCATGAAACGCCCGCCCCGCGTTCCACGGGTCGGCGCCCTCGCCCTGCGGC
Organism: Stappia sp.; assembly: GCF_048268045.1. Taxonomy (GTDB): domain Bacteria; phylum Pseudomonadota; class Alphaproteobacteria; order Rhizobiales; family Stappiaceae; genus Stappia. The sequence continues at coordinate 108,832 of NZ_JBLWWG010000006.1, read as the reverse complement.
TCCCAGATCGGTCCGGGCGACATGAAGATGCGGTTCATCTGCGACACTTTGCCGGCGGCGAAACCGCCGAAGGGCGGCTCATCCCTCTGTGCGCTCATCAGCTCGGACTTGTGCAGCACCGGAAGGCGCGCCAGCGCCGCCCGGTCGCGCACCGCGCCCGGCTCGATCTTGCCGAGATGACCGGCCCAGCCGGCGGCGAACTCCACCGCCCTTGCGATCTGGTCGGGCAGGCGCTGAAACAGATCCGCCTCGCGCTCGTCAGGATCACGGACCTCAAGCTCGTCAAAATACCGCTCGCTCATGGCTCAACCCTTGCTTTGAATGCGCAGCGGCAAGGCCGCCATTGCCGTGCCGACATCACGCCAGCCAGCGCTTGCGACGCTTGTAGTGCTTCACGTTTCGGAAGGATCTGCGCCCCTCGCCACCGACGCCGAGGTAGAATTCCTTCACGTCCTCGTTCTCCCGCAGCGCCTTCGCCTCGCCATCGAGCACGATGCGCCCGGACTCCAGAATGTATCCGTAGGTGGCATAGCGCAGCGCGACATTGGTGTTCTGCTCGGCCAGCAGGAAGGAAACCCCCTCCTTCTGGTTCAGCTCGCGCACGATCTCGAAGATCTCCTCGACCAGCTGCGGGGCAAGGCCCATCGACGGCTCGTCAAGCAGGATCATGCTCGGACGGCTCATCAGCGCGCGACCGATCGCGCACATCTGCTGCTCGCCGCCGGAGGTGTAGCCCGCCTGACTGGAGCGGCGCTCCCTGAGGCGGGGGAAATAGGCATAGACCTTCTCCAGGCTGGCGCGCACCGCCGCGTCGCCGTCACGCCGGGTAAAGGCTCCCGTCAGGAGGTTTTCCTCGATGGTCAGGTGGCCGAAGCAATGCCGCCCCTCCATGACCTGAATGCAGCCGCGGCGCACCAGGTCGCTCGGCGACAACGCCTGCACCTGTTCGCCCTTGAAGGTGATCGACCCCTTGGTCACGTCGCCGCGCTCGGCCTGCAGCAGGCTCGACACGGCCTTGAGCGTCGTCGTCTTGCCGGCGCCGTTCGCACCCAAAAGCGCAACGATGCCGCCCTCCGGCACGGTCAGCGAGACGCCCTTCAGAACGAGGATCACGTGGTTGTAGATGACCTCGATGTTGTTCACGGCGAGGATCGTCGAAGCGGCCGTTTCGCTCTGTCGTGCGGTGGCGTCCATGTCACTCTTCCGGCGCTGGTCGTTGGGCGGGCCGGCCCGGGCTTTTCCAGGCTCGGGCCGGCGGGTCTGCTGCCGGTCCGCGGCTGTCGCCGCGGGCCGGGGTTCTTGCATTGATGCCGCTGCGATCACTTCGCCGGGCAGGCATCCGCGCGCGCCGGCCACGGCGCGTTGGACGTGGCATAGTCCTTTGAGGCCTGCATCAGGATCGGCGTCACCTCTTCGGTCATCGGCGAGAACCAGTCGGTCGCCGGGACCCACTTCTCGCCGTCCCATTCCTGGATGAACAGCGGGTGGTGACCGGAGTGGTTGGCGCAGGTGATCTCCAGCGGCGCGATCATGCCCTTCAGGCCGATGGCCTCCAGGCGTGCCTCGTCGATCTTCAGGTTCTCCAGGCCGACGCGCATGTCCTCGGCATTGATCACCTTCTTGCCGGTCATCTCCTGGGCGGTGCGGATCGCCTCGACCATGTAGACCGCGTTGACGACACCGCGGTTGTAGAGGTTCTCGCCAAGCGTGCTCGGCGGGGTCTGCGACTTGCCCGCGTCGACCACCAGCTTCTTGATGTCCTGGATCGCCGGATAGTCGGCACCGACATTGTTGAAGCTGACCGACTTGTAGCCCTTGGTGCCCGTGCCGCCAGCCCGTGCGTCCTCATCGCCGCCGGCCCACCACACGCCGATGAACTTCGACATGTCGAAGCGGTTCTTCACCGCCTCCTTGATGGCGGTCGGGTTCATGGCGCCCCAGCCCCACATCACGACATAATCGGGACGGTCGCGACGGATCGAGAGCCACTGCGAGGACTGGTTCTGCATCTCCTTGCCCGGTACCGGGTACTGCAGCACCTCGAAGCCATACTTCTGGGCGAGGTTGTCGAGCAGGGGGATCGGCTCGCGCCCATAGCCTGCGTCAAGGAAGATGTAGCCGATCTTCTTGCCCTTGAGCTTGTCCATGCCCCCTTCCTGCTCGCCGATATACTTGACGATTGCCGAGAGCCCGTCCCAGTAGGTATCCGGCGGATTGAAGACCCACGGGAAGGTGTTGCCGTCGGCCGCCGCGGAGAGGCCGTAAGCCATCGACAGAACCGGGATCTTGTCGACCGACGACTTCGGGATGACCTGCAGCGTGATGCCGGTCGACCACGGATTGAACACCAGCGTGTTCTTGGCCTTGGCCTGCTCGTAGCACTCCACGCCCTTCTGCGTGTCGTAGCCGGTCTCGCACTCGTCGAAGGCGATCTTGACGCCGTTCACACCGCCGTCGCGCTCGTTGACCATCGCCAGGTAGTCGGACATGCCGTTGGCGATGTGGATGCCCGATCCGGCATAGGGGCCGGTCCGATAGGTCGGCAGCTGGATGTAGACGGAATCCTCGGCGACGGCCGGAGCAGCGAAGGACGCCGCCAGGCCCACCAGGACCGATCCCGCCAGGAGAGTTCTCATGCGCATGTCTTTCCTCCCATTCGCGCCCCTTGCGGAGCCTTGCCCCGGGGGTCTCGCCATCCGGACCTGGGTCCGGCTTGCGCCCCGATGGCCTGTCTGAGGGTCACCCTCCCCGCGGATCCTCCCTGATCACGCGTACGGGAACGGCCAGACCCTGAGTTTCTCCTTTCCGATCGCCCACAGCCGGGCCAGCCCGTGCGGTTCGACGATCAGGAAGAAGATGATGAGCGCACCGATGGTCATCTGCGCGCCCTGAAAGACGGTCTCGGCGGCCACGTCGACGCCGAGCGCCGGCAAGCCGACGCGCAGCAGGATCGGCAGGATCCAGATGAACGCCGCGCCGAAGAAGGATCCCACCAGCGAGCCGAGGCCCCCGATGATCGCCATGAACAGAACCTGGAACGACAGGGTGATCGAGAACACCGCCGGTTCCGAGGCCCCAAGATAGAAGAACACGAACATCGCGCCGGCGACGCCGCACACATAGGACGACACGGCAAATGCCGAGAGCTTGGCGATCAGCGGCCGAACGCCCATCAGCTCGGCGGCAATGTCCATGTCGCGGATCATCATCCACTGCCGGCCGATGCGCCCGCGGATCAGGTTCTTCAGGAGCAGCGTCATCACCACGACGATCGCCAGGACCACGTAGTAGCGGGCGCCGGCGCCAGCCGCCGGGCCGGTGATCAGCGTGCCCATGATCTCGCGCCCTGGCACCTCGATCGCGCCGGAGGAATTGTAGTTGTAGAGCCACGGGATGCGGATGAAGCACCACTCGAGGAAGAACTGCGCCGCAAGTGTCGTCACCGCGAGATAGAGGCCCTTGATGCGCAGCGACGGCAGGCCGAAAACGACACCCGCGGCGGCGGCGAAGGTCCCCGACAGAAGGATGTGAACGACGACATTCACCTCGGGGAAGATGGTCACCAGCTTGTAGCAACTGTACGCGCCGACCCCCATGAAGGCGCCGGTACCCAGCGACAGTTGGCCTGCATAGCCCGTCAGGATATTGAGACCGATGGTCGCCAGCGCCAGGACCAGGAAGGGAATGGCGACAGCGGAGAGCACGAACTCGCTCGCCACCATCGGCAGAAGAAGCGCGAGGACGAGGATGACGGCAACGCCGATGCGGTCCTGGCGGATCGGGAAGATCTGCTGGTCGGCCGCGTAGGTCGTCTTGTACTGGCCGGCTTCACGATAGAACATGACGTGCTCCTCAGATCCGCTCGATGATTTTTTCGCCGAACAGGCCCTGCGGCCGGAACAGCAGGACGAGCAGCGCGATCACATAGGCGAGCCAGCTCTCGATACCGCCCCCTACCAGGCCACCCCAGTAGATCTCTCCGACCTTCTCGCCGATACCGATGATCAGCCCGCCGATGATGGCACCCGGGATCGAGGTGAAACCGCCCAGGATCAGCACCGGAAGGGCCTTCAGCGCCACGATCTCGAGTGCGAAGGAGACGTCCGAGCGTGCGCCCCACATGATACCGGTGGCGAGTGCGACGATGCCGGCGGCGAACCAGACGATCGCCCAGATCTGATTGAGCGAGATGCCGACCGACAGGGCCGCCGTATGGTCGTCGGCGACAGCGCGCAGGGCGCGGCCGATACGGGTGCGGTTGAAGAAGACAGCGAGGCTGCCGACCATCAGCAGCGCGATGACCGCGGCAGCGATGTCGATGTGCTGGAGGATGACGAGCCCGCGATCACCTATCTCGAAGGCGGTCGAGCCGGTCGGCAGGCCGAGCTCGGAGGTGATCATCTGCTTCGGCTCGCCGCCGAAGATGACCTCGCCAAGACCAATCAGGAAGTAGGTCATGCCGATGGTCGCCATCAGCAGGATGATGTCCGGCTGTCCGACCAGCGGCCGCATGACGAACTTCTCGATGCACACGGCGAGGATCGCCATGATGCCGATCGCCAGGATCAGCGCCAGCCAGGCCGGCACCCCCTTCTCGTGGAGGCCGACCAGGGATAGGCCGGCGAACACGACCATGATGCCCTGCGCGAAGTTGAAGACGCCCGAAGCCTTGTAGATCAGCACGAAACCGAGCGCGATCAGGGCGTAGAGCACGCCGGCGACGAAGCCTTCCCAGACCACCTGGATCAGAAAGTCCGGAGCGCCGACCATCTGCACGAAGGGGTCGATGAATATGTTGTAGAGCATGTCCATTAATGCGCCCCCCCGAGATACGCGTCGATCACATCCTGGTTCGACTGCACCTCCTCGGGAGGCCCGTCGGCGATCTTGCGGCCATAGTCGAGCACCACGACCCGGTCGGACAGATCCATGACCACCCCCATGTCGTGCTCGATGAGCGCGATTGTCGTGCCGAACTGCTGGTTGACGTCGAGGATGAAGCGGCTCATGTCCTCCTTCTCCTCCAGATTCATGCCCGCCATCGGCTCGTCGAGCAGCAGCAGCTCCGGCTCCATGGCAAGCGCGCGGGCAAGCTCGACCCGCTTCTGCAACCCGTAGGGCAGCCGCCCAACCGGCGTCTTGCGGATCGCCTGGATCTCGAGGAAGTCAATGATCTCCTCCACCTTGCGGCGATGCTCGATCTCCTCCTTCAGCGCCGGCCCCCAGTACAGGCACTGCCAGAAGAAGTTGCTGCGCATCTTCAGGCCGCGCCCGGTCATGATGTTGTCGAGCGTCGTCATGCCCTTGAACAGGGCGACATTCTGGAAGGTGCGGGCGATGCCCTGGCTTGCCGCCTCATAGGGCTTCATCTTGCGCCGCACCTCGCCGCGCCAGGTGATCGTGCCTTCCTGGGGATGGTAGAAGCCGTTGATGACATTGAGCATCGACGTCTTGCCCGCACCATTCGGGCCGATGATTGCGCGCACCTCTCCCTTGCGGATATCGAAGGAAATATTGGTGATCGCCTTCACGCCGCCGAAGGAGAGCGAGACACTGTCCACCGCCAGCAGCACGTCGCCGCGCCGGACGCCGGAAGGGGAGCCGGCCATGCGTGCCGGATCGACTGGGGCGTTCATTCCGCGGCCTCCTTCATCCCGCCCGGCGTCACCGGATAGAGCGTCATGTCGCGGATCTCGACGGTCGCCTCGATGCCACCCTTGCGCCCGTCCTCATAGGTGACCTCGGTGCGCACGTGCTTCGAAGTGGAGCCGTCGTAGAGCGCCTCGATCAGCGGCGCGTAGCGCTCGGCGATGAAGGAGCGGCGCACCTTCTGGGTCCGCGTCAGCTCGCCGTCGTCGGCGTCGAGCTCCTTGTGCAGGATCAGGAAACGCTTGACCTGCGACCCCGCCATCATCGGCTCGCCGGCGAGATCCCGGTTCACCTGGTCGACATGCTCGCGCACCATCTCGTAGACATGCGGATGGGCGGCCAGCTCCTGATAGGAGGCATAATTGACGTTGTTCCGCTCCGCCCAGGAGCCGACCGAGGTCAGGTCGATGTTGACGAAGACCCCGCAGAAGTCGCGACCGTCGCCGAAGGCCACCACTTCCTTGATATTGGGAAAGAACTTGAGTTTGTTCTCGATGTATTTCGGCGCAAACAAGGCCCCGTCGGACAGCTTGCCGACGTCCTTCGCCCTGTCGATGATCTTGAGGTGACCGTTGTCGGCGATGAAGCCCGCGTCGCCCGTCAGCACCCAGCCGTCCTCGGTCTTGGTCGCGCGCGTTGCTTCGTCGTTCTTGTAGTAGCCGACGAAGACGCCCGGCGAGCGGTAGAGCACCTCGCCGTTGTCGGCGATCTTCAGCTCCACGCCGGTCGCCGGCGTGCCCACCGTGTCGCCATGGATCTCGCCGTCCGGCTGCATCGTGATGTAGACGCTGGCTTCCGTCTGGCCGTAGAGCTGCTTCAGGTTCAGGCCCAGCGCCCGGTAGAAGCGGAAGATCTCCGGCCCGATCGCCTCACCGGCGGTGTAGCCGACCTTCATGCGGGTGAAGCCCATCTGGTTCTTCAGCGGCCCGTAGACCAGGATCTCGCCGAGCCCGTAGAGCAGCCGGTCCGTGGTCGCCACGCTCTCGCCGTTGAGGATCTTCTCGCCGACCCGGCGCGCCACCCCCATGAAGTAGTCGAACATGCGCTTCTTGAGGCGGCTGGCGTCCTCCATGCGCACCATGATGTGGGTGAGCAGGCCCTCGAAGACGCGCGGCGGCGCGAAGAAATAGGTCGGCGCGATCTCGCGCCGGTCGGACAACACCGTCTCCAGGCTTTCCGGGCAGTTGACGCAATACCCGGCCGTATAGGCCTGGGCCAGCGAGAAGACGTGGTCGCCAATCCAGGCCATCGGCAGGTAGGCGAGCGTTTCCTCCGTCTCGTCGAGGCGATCGAAGGCGTTTCCGTTGCGCGCCGAGATGACCAGATTGTCGAAGGAGAGCATCACCCCCTTGGGACGGCCGGTGGTGCCGGAGGTGTAGAGCATGACGGCGATGTCGCGGCCCTGTGCGGCGGCGATATCCTCGAGCCAGGCGGCTTCCCTGCCGGCGTCGTCGGCCAGCGTCGCCCTGCCCGCCTTCTGCAGCTCCTCGAAGGAATGCAGCCGGGCGTGGTCGTAGTCGCGAAGGCCGCGGGGCTCGTCGTAGACGACATGTTCGAGGCGGGGCAGGCTCTGCGACATGGAAAGGACCTTGTCGACCTGCTCCTGGTCCTCGACGCAGGCGAAGCGGACCTCGGCGTGCTCGAGCACGAAGGCCATCTCCTCGGCGACGGAGTCCGAATAGAGCGGGACGGGCACGCCGCCCAGCGACTGCGCCGCGACCATGGCCCAGTAGAGCCGCGGCCGATTCGCGCCGATGATGGCGATCCTGTCGCCGCGGGCGAAGCCGATATCGCGAAGTCCGATGGAAAAGGCGCGGATTTCCTCCAGCACCTCGGCCCATGTCCACACCTGCCAGATTCCGAAATCCTTCTCCCGCATTGCCGGACGGTCCGCGAAGACACTGGCGTTGCGCAGGAGAATTTTCGGAAAGGTGTCCTCACCGAGGCGCTCGGTGACGGGCGACCCTGCCATTGCGTTTCTTCCCCTCTGGACGCCCCGATTTTTCGGGGTCTCGTCATTCTGTGCGCTTATCTGACCACCGCCCTCCTCCGCGAACAAGCATCGATTGTATCGACGGGACTTGCTCGCGATTGACGCTGGTCATGCGCTTGAGGAAACGCTATTGCGGCGACGTTGCGCCAATATGTGCGAACTGTTTCGAATTGTTTCAGCGCACCCCGCCAGGTTGCCGCCTTTTCGTTCGACAGCCGCCGCGCTTTGCATACACTCCCCGTCATGACCAGCGGTGATCTCTACCGGGACCGCCTGGACCTCCTCCAGGCCGCGCTCGATCACATCAATCAGGGGTTTTCGGTCTTCGACGCGCAGCTTCAGCTCGTGGCGTGGAACCGTCAGCTCTTCGAGATGCTGGAATTCCCCATGCACCTCGCTCACCGCGGCGCGCCGCTGTCCGCCTTTCTCGAGGTCAATGCCGCGCGCGGCGAATACGGCGACGGCGACATCGCCGAGATGATCGCCCGCCGCGTCGAGCGGGCGCGGCTGTTCGAGCCGCATTCCTTCGAGCGGGTGCGCCCGGACGGCCAGGTGGTTCTCGTCACGGGCGCACCGCTGCCGACCGGCGGCTTCGTTACCACCTACACCGACATCACCCGCGAGCGCGAACATCAGGCGAACCTCGAACGCACCGTCGCCGAACGCACCCGCCAGTTGCGCCAGAGCGAGGACTGGCTGCGTCTGGTCACCGACAGCGTGCCCGCGCTCATTGCCTATGTCGGCCCCGGCCCGGTCTACCGCTTCGCCAACCGCCGCTATGCCAAGTGGTTCGACCAGACGGTGGAATCCCTGGTCGGGCGCCCGGTCGCCGATATCATCGGCCCCGAGCTTTATCCCGAGCTGGAACCGCATATCGCCAGGGCCTTCACCGGCCAGGCGGTTTCCTACGAATACGCGCGCAACCGCGCGACCGGCCGTATCGCGCACATGCGCTCAACCCTGATCCCCGACCGCACCGCCGACGGTCGGACACTCGGCTGCTTCGTTCTCTCGCTCGACGTGACGGAGCAGAAACGCTCCGAGACAGCGCTTGCCCAGGCCCAGCGCATGGAGGCCGTCGGCCAGCTCTCCGGCGGGCTCGCCCATGACTTCAACAACCTGCTGACCATCATCATCGGCAACGTGCTCAGCCTGCGGCGCAAGGCCGATATTCCCGCGATGCCGGATCTCTCCGGCCACATCGACCCGATCCTCCAGGCGGCCCAACGCGGCGCCGACCTGACCCGCCGCCTGCTCGCCTTCGCGAAGGGGACCGCCGCCGACAGCAAGCCGGTTCGCCTTGCCGCCCTTCTCGCCAACATGGAAGGGCTGCTCTCCGGCTCGCTGCCGCGCGGCATCACCTTTTCGCTGGAGACCGGAGACGCCGATCCACCCGTACGGGTCGACCCGTCCGAGTTCGAGAACGCGCTCGTCAATCTCGTTCTCAACGCCCGCGATGCCATGCCCTCCGGCGGAACGATCCTTGTCCGCCTGGAGGAGGACGAGATTTCCCCGGCCAAAACCGCATCGCTCGGCATCGCGCCCGGGCGATACGCCCGCATCCTGGTCTGCGACACCGGCGCCGGCATGAGCGAGGACGTCCGCCGGCAGGCCTTTGACCCGTTCTTCTCGACCAAGCCCTTCGGCACGGGAAGCGGCCTCGGCCTTCCCACCGTCTACGGATTTGCGCGCCGCTCGGGAGGCTGCGTGTCGATCGAAAGCCGAAGCGGCCACGGCACGGAGATCCGCGTGCTGCTGCCCGTCACAGCCGACGCGGCCGTGGCCGACGGTGCCGACGAGACACAGGGCACGCGCCACGGCAACGGCGAACTGGTCTTGCTGGTGGAAGACGACGCCGCCGTCGCCGACGTGGTGCGCGACCAGCTCTGCGTCCTCGGCTATTCCGTCCTCGTCACCGGCGAGGCCGACGACGCGCTCGAACTCGTCGCCGAGGTCGGCGATATCCGCGCCGTGCTGAGCGACGTGGTGATGCCCGGCCAGATGAGCGGGCTGGTGCTGGCGGAGAAGATCCGCGCCGCACGGCCCGGCCTGCCGATCGCGCTGATGAGCGGCTATCGCGATGGCACCGACGGCGGCGCGCCGCTCCCCGACTGCCCGATCCTGTCGAAACCCTTCGCTGCGGGCTTGCTTGCCCGCACCATGAGCGAGATCCTGTCCCGATGACGACAGCCGCGCAGGACACGACAACCGCCGAGCCCCTCATCTTCATCGTCGAGGACGAGGCCGACATCCGCAGCCTGCTGGCGGAAACCCTTTCCGGCTACCGGTTCCGCACCGCCGCCTTCGCCAATGCCGACACGGCGCTGGCCGCCCTCGACACGGCCTCGCCGGCCGCCGTGATCCTCGATCTCGGCCTGCCGGACATGGACGGCCTCGAGGCGATCAACCGCATCCGCGCCACCGGCCCGGTCCCCATCCTCGTGCTTTCCGCGCGCAGCCATGCCTCCGACCGGATCATGGGGCTGGAATTCGGCGCCGACGACTATGTGGTGAAGCCCTTCGATCCGCGCGAGATCGTCGCCCGGGTGCGCTCGCTGCTGCGCCGCAGCGCCACGGCGTCTCCAACCGCCGGAGACGCGGAGCCGCTCGACATCGCCCGCTTTGCCGGATGGCGTTTCGAGCCCGGCTCGCACCGCCTGGTTTCTCCGGAGGGCGAGGAGACCTTCCTGTCGACCGGCGAGGCGACACTCCTCGGCGCTTTGCTGCGCGCGCCCAAGCGCGTGCTTTCGCGCGACTATCTGCTCGAGCATGGCGGACGCGATGACACTCTTGACCGGGCAATCGACGTGCGCATCTCCCGCATCCGCAAGAAACTGACGCGCCCTGACGAGCCGCCGCTGATCCGCACCATTTACGGCTCGGGCTACATGCTGACGACCCAGGTCGACTGGGGCGGCTGACCGCCGCCAAGGCAAGCTCCCGCGATCAATGGCAATGATAAGGCTTGGAGCCGGCGTGGCAGCACTTGCCCGGCGGGCTGTCCTTGCGACATCCGCCGCCATGGGCGCTGGCAAGCGCCGTCATCCCCACAACAAAAACAACAGCACAGACAATGATGCGCACTGCACTCATCGGTCGTCCTCCCTGGAAACCCCGGCGAGCGTAGCCGAATTACACTGTTAAATGCACGTAATTTCAAAATACAATCCTGAGACAACCTCCGGTATCGCACGCCAAGTCATGAGAAGATGCGGCCCGGAACAGCGTCCGGACCGCAACGATCTTGCGGATTCTCCTCACTCGGCAGCCGCGAGATCCGACGACTTGCGCGCCGACCGATACGCTGCGACAAGCCCGGGCAGCTTGGCCTGCGCCAGCTTCGCCCCTTCCGCGCGGACCGGGCCGAAGCCGCGGATCCGCTCCGGATAGGCCAGCAACGCCAGTGCCGCCTCGGCATTTTCGGCGGTCACGCTCGCCGCCACCTCATCGACGATGGCCTCGTATTCATCGCGCAGCGCCCGTTCCATCTTTCGCTCCTGCGTGCGCCCGAACACGTCGAAGGCCGTGCCCCGCAGGCCGCGCGCGAAGGCGAGAAAGCGGAACAGCGGACGGACCCACGGACCAAAGCGACGCTTGGCCGGCCGACCCGTGCGCTTGTCGGGGCGCGAGAACAGCGGCGGGGCGAGATGGAACTCCAGCTTCTCGTAACTGGAGAAGGTCTCGGCAAGCTGCGCCTCGAACGCCGGGGCCGAATGAAGCCTCCCGACCTCGTATTCATCCTTGATCGCCATCATCCGGAAGAGCTGGCGCGCCGCGGTTTCAGCAATCGCCGTCCCGGTCTCTCCAAGACCATCCGCCCGCTGGCGAAGCTGCGCGATACGTTCGCCGTACCGCCTGGCGTAGGCCGCGTTCTGATAGTCGGCCAGGAACGCCTCCCGACGCGCGACGATCTCCTCCAACCCCTCCGACAGGCGGCGGTGCGGCAGGCCCTCCGGCAGCTTCGGCCGGGCGGTATCGACACAAGCCGGGTCGACAGCCGCGGCGCGGCCCCAGGCGAAGGCGGAAAGATTCATCTCCACCGACACCTTGTTCAGGCGGATCGCCTCCTCGAGCGCCTCCAGGCTCAGCGGCACCCCGCCAAGCTGCCAGGCGTAGCCGAGCAGGAACATGTTCGCGGCGATGGCATCGCCAAACAGTGCCTCCGCGATCTCCGTGGCGTCGAGGAAGTGGCTTCGCCCCTCGCCGGCGGCGGCCGAAATGGCGGCGACGAGCCGTCGTCCGGGCAGGCTGAAGTCCGGGTTCTTGGTGAAATCGCCCGGCAGGGTCTCATGTGTATTGATCACCGCCAGCGCCGTTTCCGGGCGCATGGCGCCAAGCACCTTGGCGGAACCGGCGACGACGATGTCGCAGCCAAGCACCAGGTCGGCACTACCCGGACCGACGCGGATGGCGGAAATGTCCTCCGGGCGCGGCGCCAGCTTCAGGTGGCTCGTCACCGCGCCGCCCTTCTGGGCCAGCCCCGCCATGTCGATGATGCCGCAGCCGAGCCCATCGAGATGGGCGGCCATGCCGATCACCGCGCCGACGGTCACGACACCGGTGCCGCCGACGCCGGTGATCATCGCCGCATAGGTCCGCGTCAGCGGCTCGATCGCGGGCTGCGGCACCTCCGGAGCCTTCGGCGGCAGCGCCGTGCGGCCCTTGAGCACGCCACCGCGCACGCTGACGAAGGAGGGGCAGAAGCCCTTCACGCAGGAATAATCCTTGTTGCAGGACGACTGGTCGATGGTGCGCTTGCGCCCCCACTCGGTTTCCAGCGGCTGCACCGCCACACAGTTCGATTGCACGCCGCAATCGCCGCAGCCCTCGCAAACCAGTTCGTTGACGACAATCCGCTCGTCCGGGTCGGGGAAGAGGCCGCGCTTGCGCCGCCGGCGCTTCTCCGCCGCACAGGTCTGGTCGTACAGAAGCACGGTCAGGCCCGGCTCCTTTGCCAGTTCCCGCTCGACCTCGATGAGTTCGTCACGATGATGGATCGACGTCCCGGAAGGCCAGGCGGTCGCAACCGGGTATTTTCCCGGTTCGTCGGTGACGACAACGACCCGTCTCGCGCCTTCGGCGGCGACCTGCCGGGCGATCTCGTCAACCTTCAGTCCTCCGTCATGGGCCTGACCACCGGTCATTGCCACCGCATCGTTGTAGAGGATCTTGTAGGTGACATTGACGCCGGCGGCCTTGGCCGCGCGGATCGCCAGCGCACCCGAATGATTGTAGGTGCCGTCGCCGAGGTTCTGGAAGACGTGGCCGGTGCGCGAAAAGGGCGCCTCGCCGATCCAGTTGGCGCCCTCGCCGCCCATCTGCGTGTAGCCCTCGGTGGACCGGTCCATCCACTGGACCATGTAGTGGCAGCCGATGCCGGCATAGGCGCGACTTCCCTCGGGCACCCGCGTCGACGAGTTGTGCGGGCAGCCGGCGCAGAAATACGGGCTGCGAACGGCGACATCCTGGGTCTCGGCGAGTTTCTGGCGGCGCGACGAAAGCTCGGCGACGCGCGCGGCCAGGCGCTCCGAGGGAAACCGCTCCTTCAGGCGTCGGCCGATGGCCAGCGCGATGTCCACCGGCTCCAGTGCCGCGGGGGCGCGAAACAGCACCTCGCCGTGCTCGTCCGTCTTGCCGACGATCGCCGGCGCGTCGCTCAGGCCGTAGAGGATCTCCTTGAGCTGCGGCTCGATCAGCCCGCGCTTTTCCTCCACCACGATGACCAGTTCCAGGCCGCGGGCGAAGTCGCGCATGCGCGAGGCGGACAGCGGCCAGGTGCAGCCGATCTTCACCAGCGCCAGGCCGAAATCGGCGGCATCCACCTCGTCGATGCCCAGATGTTCGAGCGCCTCCAGCACGTCAAGGAAGCTCTTGCCGGTGGAAACGATGCCGATGCGCGGCCGGCGGCCGCCGGAAAGCACCAGCTTGTCGAGCGGATTGGCGTCGATGAAGGCCCGCGCCGCCGGCAGCTTGACCTCATGCAGCCTTGCTTCCTGCGTCAGCGGATGATCGGAGGGCCGGATATGGACGCCGCCGGGGGGAAAGGGAAAGTCGGGCAGCACCGGGCGCACCCGGTCGCCATGACCCTCGATGGAGGCGGTTGATTCGACATTGTCCTTGACCAGCTTCAGCCCGGCCCAGACCCCGGCGTAGCGCGAAAGCGCCCAGCCGAAGAGACCGAAGTCGAGGATCTCCTGCACGCCGGCCGGGTTGAGGATCGGCATCATCGCGTCGACGAGGGCGAATTCCGACTGATGCGCCGTGGTCGAACTCTCGCAGGTATGATCGTCGCCCATCAGCGCCAGCACGCCGCCATGGGGCGAGGTGCCGGCCAGATTGGCATGACGGAAGGCATCGCCCGAGCGGTCGACGCCGGGTCCCTTGCCGTACCAGATCCCGAAAACGCCGTCGAAACGCCCCTCGCCGCGCATCTGCGCCTGCTGCGTGCCCCACAGCGCCGTCGCCGCCAGGTCCTCGTTGATTCCCGGCCGGAAGACGACATCGGCCGGCGCAAGCACCCGCGCGGCCTTCTGGAACTGCTGATCGAGAGCGCCGAGCGGCGAGCCGCGGTATCCGCTGACATAGCCGGCCGTGTTCAGCCCGGCGAGCCGGTCGCGCGCCTTCTGCATCAGTGTCAGCCGGATCAGCGCCTGCGTCCCCGACAGGAAAACGCGCTCCTTGTCGAGATCGTATTTGTCGTCCAGCGTGACCGTGTTGCGTGCCATGTGAAATTCCCCTCCCTGCCGGCGCATCGCGACGCCGGACCTGCCGAGGTTCATGCCCAAGCCCCCGCCCCGTCAATCGAATTCCACCGGAGCGAGGCAATGAAAGCTGCCTCTCAGGCAACACGACAGGCGCCCGGAAGGGGCGAAAGTGCCCCGCGCCACCGCCGGTTGTCGCGCCGGCGGCGGGCCTGAAAACACCGCGCAGCGCCCGCAATTTCAGCAGGCATTCCGTCGCCTTTGCTTTTGCATTCGCGCCAAAGCTGCTAAGCAACTCGCCGTCAACAATGAGGAATTGGGTGAAACGGTGAAAACGCCGGCATCCTTCCGGGGGAAATGCAAAGAGGGTCTGTGATGAAACTCGAGAAAGCGCGTCGTTCGACGCGTGAACGGGCCTGATCCCGTGCGCGCGCTTGCCTTTGCCGTACGCGCCATTTGCGGGCTCAACGCCCTGATCGGCGCCATCTTTTCGTGGTTGTCACTGGCCATCGTCGTGATCTGCTTCACTGTCGTGGTCCAGCGCTATGTCTTCGCCACGAGCTTCGTCTGGATGCAGGATCTCTACGTCTGGCTGAATGGGGCGATGTTCACTGCCGTCGCCGGTTTCGCCCTGTTGCGAAACGACCATGTCCGCGTCGACATCTTCTACCGCCCCGCCACCGTGCGGCGGAAAGCGATCGTCGACTTCATCGGCGTGTTCCTCTTCCTCTTCCCGTTCACCTATGTGGTCTACAGCTACGCTTGGCCCTTCGTCAGCCGCTCCTGGCGCCTGCATGAGGCCTCGGCCAATGTCGGCGGAATGCCCGGCCTGTTCGTGCTGAAGAGCTTCATCATCGCCTTCGCCGCCCTCGTCGCGCTTCAGGGCCTCGCCATGGTGTTTCGCTCCGTGCTGGTGCTCACCGGGAACGAGGAGATGCTGCCGGAGCGGCTGCGCTACGAGACCCCCGGCATCCTCAAGCAGGGAGCGGAAGCCTGATGGATCCTGTCCTTATCGGCGAGCTCCTTTCGGGGCTCATGTTCTTCGGCATCATCGGCTTTCTGCTGCTCGGCTTCCCGGTCGCCTTCACGCTCGCCGGCGTGTCGCTGCTGTTCGGCGCGCTCGGCATGTGGTTCGGCGTCTTCGACCCGTCCAACTTCGGCAGCCTCGCCAACCGCTACATCGGCTACATGACCAACGAGGTGCTGGTCGCCGTGCCGCTGTTCATCTTCATGGGCGTGATGCTCGAGCGCTCGAAGATCGCCGAGCAGCTCCTGCTCACCATGGGCAAGCTGTTCGGCAACATGCGCGGCGGCCTCGGCATGTCGGTGATCATCGTCGGCGCGATGCTGGCCGCCTCCACCGGCGTCGTCGGCGCAACCGTCGTCACCATGGGCCTGATCTCGCTGCCGGCGATGCTGCGGGCCAACTACGACCCGCGCCTTGCCACCGGCGTCATCTGTGCGTCCGGCACGCTCGGTCAGATCATCCCGCCCTCGACCGTGCTGATCTTCATGGGCGACATGCTCTCGGGCATCAATGCCCAGGTGCAGATGGCCAAGGGCAATTTCGCACCGGTTCCGGTCTCCGTCGGCGATCTCTTCGCCGGCGCGATCCTGCCGGGCATGCTGCTCGTCGGCCTCTATCTCGCCTACACCGTGTTCAAGGCGATCGTCGATCCGCAATCGTGCCCCGCGACCCCGGTTCCGCCGGAGGAAAAGTCGGAGCTGCTCGGCGAGATCGTCGTCGCTCTGCTGCCCCCGCTGCTGCTGATCCTCGCCGTCCTCGGCTCGATCCTCGGCGGCGTCGCGACGCCGACGGAAGCGGCGTCCGTCGGCGCTGTCGGCGCGACGGTGCTGGCGGCGGCACGCTGGCGGCTGTCCTTCTCGGTCCTGCGCGAGACGGCGACCGCCACGGCGACGATCACCTGCATGGTGTTCATCATCCTGTTCGGCGCCTCGGTGTTCTCCATCGTCTTCCGCCTGATGGGCGGCGACAACCTGGTGCACGAGTTCCTGTCGAACCTGCCCGGCGGCACGCTCGCCGCCGTCGCGGTGGTGATGCTCATCATGTTCCTGCTGGGCTTCATCCTCGACACCTTCGAGATCATCTTCATCGTGATCCCGATCACCGCGCCGATCCTGCTGGCGCTCGACGTCGATCCGGTCTGGCTCGGCATCCTGGTCGGCGTCAACCTGCAGACATCGTTCCTGACGCCGCCCTTCGGCTTCGCGCTGTTCTACCTGCGCGGCGTCGCGCCCCACTCGGTGTCGACGGCAATGATCTACAAGGGCGTCCTGCCCTTCGTGCTGCTGCAGATGCTCGCCATCGCGATCATGTTCATGTTCCCGGAGATCGCCACCTGGCTTCCCCGCGCGATCTATAGCTGAACGCCCCCGGCGTCGGGGTACGCCCTGGCGCCACGGACGGACGACGCACCCAACAAAAAACCCCGGCCTCGCGGCCGGGGTTTTCCGTTTCCAGGCCCGCGTGCGGGCCGGATGAGACCTCAGATCTTGAAGTACTTCTTGCGGGCCTCGACGAAGGCGCCGTCGGTGCCCTCGGTGCGGGTGCGCAGGATGTTGAGCGCCTCGATGAAGCTCTCGGTCGTCTTCTTGGTCAGCGCATCGTCCGAATCGCGCAGCGACATCAGGATCTCCTCGGCCGCCTTGGCGCCCGCTTCCATGATGTCGTCGGGGAACTGACGCACGATCACGCCATGGTCGTCGACCAGCGTCTTCAGCGCGCGCGGATCGTTGGCGTAGAAGTCCGAGGCGACCTGGTCGTACTCGGCCTGGCACGCGTCCTTGACGATCGCCTGCAGGTCGGACGGCAGGGCCTGGTACTTGGCCTTGTCGACGACGAGCTCGGTGGCAAGGCCCGGCTCGACGAAGCTCGGGAAGTAGTAGTTCTTCGCCACCTGGTAGAAGCCGAGCGCCAGATCGTTGTACGGGCCGACGAACTCGGCCGCGTCCAGCGTGCCCGACTGCAGCGCCTGGAAGATCTCGCCGGCGGCCATGTTGGTCACGGTGGCGCCGAGCTTCTCCCACACCCGGCCGCCGAGGCCCGGTGTACGGAACCGCAGGCCCTTGACCGACTCAAGCCCCTTGAGTTCGTCGCGGAACCAGCCGCCCGCCTGGGTGCCGGTGTCGCCCGACAGGAAGCCCTGCACGCCGAACTGGTCGTAGATCTCGTCCCAGATCTCCTGGCCGCCCATGTAGCGCACCCACGCCGTCAGCTCGCGCGAGGTCATGCCATAGGGAACGCCGGTGAAGAACGACAGCGCCGGGCTCTTGTTCTGCCAGTAGTAGGCGGCGCCATGGCTCATCTCGGCCGAGCCGTCGATGACCGCGTCGAGCGACTGCAGCGGCGGCACCAGCTCGCCGGCGGAATAGACCTGCACGGTCAGCCGGCCGCCGGACGCGGCGGTGATGCGGTCCGCGAGGCGCTGTGCGCCGACGCCGAGGCCGGGGAAGTTCTTCGGCCAGGTCGTAACCATGCGCCAGGTCTGGTTGCCCTGCGCGATGGCCGGCGCGGCAAGCGTGGCGGCGCCGGCGCCAACACCCGCGAGACCAGCCTTCTTGATAAATGAACGACGATCCATGTGTCCCCTCCCTTGGGAATTGTCGAGATCCTCAACTCTCGAATTCATGTCGGCAACCGCTGTCGCGCGACATTGCCAAGCGCCTTTCGCAAAAAGACACTTTGACCGTGATATAAACCGCATATACCCCGACGACACAAGGCCACCGGCCGCCGGGGCGAGTTTTTTCGCGCCGCTACCGGAGCGGGAAAATGCACGTCCCCGCATCGTCTTCGAGGCGCGGCGGTGGACAAGATCGTCCCGTTCGCTAATCTCCGCAATCTCATCGCTTGCGTGACGCTGCAGGTCGGCCAGACGCGACGCAAGATACCGGCTCCACAGGAGTTCCCATGTCCGCACCCGTTGTTCTCGTCAGTTGCGACGTGAAGGAAGTCGACGGCTACGTCTGGCACGCAGCGCCCTCCTCCTACCTCGAGGCGGTGGTACAGGGCGCGGGCGCAATGCCCCTGCTGCTGCCCTCGCTCGGCCCCGCGATCGATCTGGACGCCGTCCTGGACAGGGTCGATGGCGTTCTTCTCACGGGATCGCGCTCCAATGTCCATCCGGCGCTCTATGGCGGCGATTCGAGCGACAGGAACGGCCCTTACGACCAGCGTCGCGACACCACGACGCTGCCGCTGATCCGTCGCACGCTCGAGCGCGGCCTGCCGTTCTTCGCCATCTGCCGGGGGCTTCAGGAAACGAACGTCGCCCTTGGCGGCACCCTCGTCGCCGAGGTGCAGGAGCTCGAGGGCCGGCAGGATCACCGCGCCCCGGCGGAGGGCGACCAGGACACACGCTTCGCCCTCGCCCATCACGTCGAGGTGCGCGCCGGAGGCCGGCTCGCCGATATCCTCGGCGATGCGCGCGTCGAGGTGAACTCGCTGCACCGTCAGGCGATCGGCCGGCTCGCGCCGGGCCTCGTCGTCGAGGCGACCGCGGACGACGGCACGGTCGAGGCCGTGTCGGTGGCCGGCGCCTCCGGCTTTGCCATCGCCACCCAGTGGCACCCCGAATACTGGGTCGGCAGCGACGCCGCCTCCTCGCGGCTGTTCGCCGCCTTCGGCGACGCGCTGCGCCGACGCATGGCGCAGGCAAACACGCAAGCCGCCGCCGAATGACACGCCGGCGGCCCGCACCGCCGCCCCAACGCAAGAGGCCGCCCATGGCACATGATTCGCACAATCATTCTCACGACCATGACCACGACCACGGGTCGGAGATCTCGCCCACCGATGCCCGTGTGCGAGCGCTGGAATCGATCCTGGTCGAAAAGGGCTACGTCGATCCCAAGGCGCTCGACGTGCTGATCGAGACCTATGAGACCAAGGTCGGGCCGCACAATGGTGCTCATGTGGTCGCACGGGCCTGGAGCGATCCGGAGTTCCTCGACTGGCTTCGCCGCGACGCCACGGCGGCCATCGCCTCGCTCGGCTACACCGGCCGCCAGGGCGAGCACATGGTCGCGGTCGAGAACACGCCGCAGGAACACAACATGGTCGTCTGCACCCTGTGCTCCTGCTACCCGTGGTCGGTGCTCGGCCTGCCGCCGGTCTGGTACAAGTCCGCCCCCTACCGGGCCAAGGTGGTACGTGATCCGCGGGGCGTTCTGGACGATTTCGGCGTCGCCCTGCCCGACGAGACGGGAATCCGCGTCTGGGATTCGACCGCCGAGATCCGCTACCTCGTCATTCCCATGCGCCCCGAGGGCACCGAGGGCTGGAGCGAGGAAGCGCTTGCAGCGCTTGTCACCCGCGACAGCATGATCGGCACCGGCATGGCGCTGCAGCCCGGGGAGGCCGCGCGATGAACGGTGCGCAGGACCTCGGCGGCATGATGAGCTTCGGCCCGGTCGTGCCGGAAGCCAACGAGCCGGTCTTTCATGCCGAATGGGAGCGGCGGGCACTCGCCGTGACGCTTGCCATGGGCGCCACCGGCGAATGGAGCCTCGATGCCTCGCGGTTCGCGCGTGAGAGCCTGCCGCCGGTCGACTACCTCTCCTTCAGCTACTACGAGATCTGGCTGGCGGGCCTGGAAAAGCTGCTTGCCGAACGGGATCTCGTGCGTCGCGACGAGATCGACGCCGGCCGCAGCCTGCACGCGAGCCGGCCGACGCAGCGCGTTCTCGCCGCCGAGGCCGTCGCCGCCGCGCTGGCCAAAGGCGGCCCGAGCGAGCGCGAGCCGCAAGCTCCGGCCCGCTTTGCCGTCGGCGACCGGGTACGCGCCCGCAACATGCACCCGCAAGGCCACACCCGCATTCCCCGCTACCTGCGCGGCCATGTCGGCGTCATCGAGGCGGTGCACGGAGCCCATGTCTTTCCCGACAGCAACGCCGCCGGCACCGGCGAGAACCCGACCTGGCTCTATGGCGTCGCCTTCGACGGACCCGAGATCTGGGGAGAGGACACCGACCCTTCCCTGTCCGTTCGCGCCGACCTCTGGGAGGCCTATCTTGTCCATGCCTGAAAGCGAAGCGCCCGTGAACCATCCGCCCGAGACACTCTTCGCCAACCTGCCCCGCCGCGAGGGCGAACCGGTTTTCAGCGCCCCCTGGGAGGCCCGCGCCTTTGCACTGGCCGTCTCTCTCAACGAGCAGGGGCTGTTCACCTGGAGCGAATGGGCCGAAACGCTCTCCGCCGCGATCCGCGAGGCGCAGGCAGCCGGCGATCCCGATTGCGGCGACAGCTACTACAGCCACTGGCTGGTGGCGCTGGAGCGCATCGTCACCGCCCGCTCGGTGACCACGCCCGACCGCCTTTCGGCCCGCAGGCAGGCGTGGGAGCGTGCGGCGGCCGCCACACCGCATGGCGAGCCCATCGAGCTCGGCCGCGACGGGCAGCCGGTTCCCCCCGCCTGAAACTCCGCCTTTTCGGCGCGGTGACCAACCCCGCGCATCGCCAGCGGCCGCGACATGCAACCGGGGTACAACCTGGAGGCTTTCCTTGCGCTCGCCGTGCACCTAAGGTGACAGGATGATTTCCGATCGGCCGCTTGTCGGCATGCTGCTCATGCTCGGCTTCTGCATCCTTGCCCCGCTTGGCGATTCCGTCGCCAAGATCCTGGGCGAGACGCTGCCGCTCGGGCTCATGATCCTCGCCCGCTTCCTCATGCAGGCCGTGATCCTGGTGCCGCTCGCCTGGGCGAGCCGGCTCAGCCTCGCCATGCCCCCGCGCACCTTCCGCCTGACCGTGTTGCGCACCGTGCTGCACATCATCGGCATCGCCGCCATGTTCCTGTCGCTGCGCTTCCTGCCGCTGGCCGATGCGATCGCGATCGCCTTCGTCATGCCGTTCATGATGCTGCTGCTCGGCAAGTTCGTTCTCGGCGAGGATGTCGGCCCCTACAGGCTGGGCGCCTGCCTCGTCGGCTTCATCGGCGTGTTGCTGGTCATCCGGCCGAACTACGCGGAGGTCGGCGCCCCCGCGCTGCTGCCGCTGGCCGTGGCCGCCGCCTTCGCGCTGTTCATGCTCGTGACCCGGCAGGTCGCCAAGGCCACCGACCCGATCGCCCTCCAGGCGGTGAGCGGCGTCGTCGCCGTTCTGATCCTGGGTCCGTCCATCGCGGTTGCCGGCGCGCTCGGCTGGGAAACCGGCCTTTCGGGAGCGCTCGACGAGCTCGCCACGACCCCGAGGAGCCTGGCACTGCTGCTCGCCATCGGCGTGCTCGGCACGGTCGCCCACCTGCTGATGACGTGGTCGCTGCGGCTGGCGCCGGCAGCGACGCTCGCCCCCATGCAGTATCTGGAAATCCCCTTCGCGACGCTGATCGGCTGGCTCATTTTCCGCGACCTGCCGGACGGCATCGCCGCAGCCGGCATCGGCCTGACCGTCGCGGCCGGGCTCTACGTCATTCACCGCGAGCAGAGGACGGCCCGCAGGGCGGCGGCCGCCTGATCTTGCGGTTGCCTGTTCAGCCGACCGGGAGCCCTCAGCCCCAGCCGACGGCCGCGACGAAGAGCGACGTGCCAAGGAACAGAACGAGGAGCGCGCCGGCCGCCTCGGCGAAACGGTGAACCCGATGGGCTCCGCCGCCGCCGGCGATCCGGAGCGCCGCGCCCTTGGCCATCACCGCCAGCGTCGCCAGCGCCGAGACCGTCACGCCCGTTCCCACCGCCATCGCCAGGGTGGCGCCGACGCCAGCGAGCCAGAGACCCTGCGAAATCGCGAAGACCAGCACCACCAGCGCACCGGTACAGGGGCGCAGCCCGACCGCCAGGATCACCGACCAGGCGCGGGCGAGCGAGAACCGGCCCTCCAGCATCTCGGGCGGCGGCGCGTGAACATGACCGCAACTCGGGCAGGCGTCCTCCGCTGCGTGACCATGGCCATGACCGGCGTGGTCGTGGTGGTTATGCCCGCCATGATCGTGGCCGCTATGATCGTCATGGGCATGATCGTGGCCGTGATGCGCGTGATCGTGGCTGTGGCTGTGGCCGTGATCGTGAGAGTGCGCGTGATGGTGGTCGACGGCACAGGCGACCTGGGCGCCGAGCGCCACCGGACGGCGGACCGGGATCATCGGCCTGACGATCTTTCGCCAGACGAGCCAGACGCCGAGCAGCATGACGGCGAAATAGGAGCCGAGCTCGAACCAGCGCGTCGTTTCAGTGATGGCGATGGAGGTCATGCGCAGCAGGATCGAGGCCAGCCCTATCAGGACGATCGCTGTCACCGCCTGGGCCAGCGCCGAGGCGAAGGACAGCAGAATTCCCCGCTTCAGCGTCTCGCCATTGGCCAGAATATAGGAGGAGATCACCGCCTTGCCGTGGCCGGGTCCGGCCGCATGGAAGACGCCGTAGGCGAAGGAGAGCCCCATCAGCCACCAGCCGGCGGTGCCGTCGG
The DNA here is from genome assembly GCF_048268045.1 of Stappia sp. GTDB lineage: Bacteria > Pseudomonadota > Alphaproteobacteria > Rhizobiales > Stappiaceae > Stappia. Next base: position 86,067 of record NZ_JBLWWG010000006.1, on the reverse strand, counting down.
CCTTCATCTCCTTGATTGCCGCCGTCAGCGCCGAATAAAAGGCCGTCTGCTGGGCCGCAACCCACATGAAGAAGCCGGAGAAAACCCCGGATGGGCCAATGCTTTGCTCCGGCAGACCGACGCCGAAGGGCGAAGGCGCCGCCAGCGCCGCGCCGGACGGCAGCGCCAGGGTGAAAACGGCGAGAAGCGCGACCGCCACCGCCACATCGCGCAGCTTGAAGGATCTCATGAGGGCAGGCTCTCTCTCACTTGCAGGCCACAGTGGCGCTGTTGGAAAGCGTCTCCGTCACCTGCATCAGGTCGGGTGAAATCTCGCGCTCGCTGGCCGGGATCTGCGCCAGCGTCGTCGCCGTCTGCGGATCGAGCGGCGGCGGCGGCTTGAAGTCGAGGGAGCAGGTGGACGGCGCCGCGACCATCTCGAAGGGATCTTCCTGCGACATCTCGAAGGCGACGAAATAGCTCGGATCGAAGACCTCGAGCGTGATGGTGTTGGCGTCCATCACCAGCGGCTTGGCCAGCGGCAGCGTGTAGAAAAGGGTCAGCCGGCCACCGTAGAAGTCGAGCCAGTATTCCTGCGGCTCGCCGAAAGCGACCGCCGTAGCCTTGCCCTGCGTCAGATAGGTGAAGAAGTCGTATTCCGACAGGCTCTCGACGTTGATCTGCGCCAGCGGCTGCAGCTCCTCGCGGGTCAGCTTGCCGTCGCCATCCGCATCCAGCCCCTGCACCGCAAAGGCGGTGAACGCCTCATCGAACTGCCAGACGTGACGGACCGCCGAAAGCCGCTTGTCCCCGTCGAAGACGAGTTCGGAGCGCGCCTCGACGAAGACATGCGGATGCGCCGCCGCACTGCCCGCGCCCAACGCCGTCAGAACAAGCGCTCCTGAGACCCAACGCAACATTCTCGCCACCCTTCCCGACCGATCACGCTCCAGTCCTGCGCATATTCTCCCTCTTCGCGGCGACAGCAAGGCGAAGCCGGACAGGCCGCGAGACAAGAAACAAAATCGCGACAATCTCGACAATTTCGAAACAGAACGAACAATTCTTGTGCGATTTCCGGATCGAAAAAATGCAAATTCCGGACAACCTGGCGCATCCTTCCCTGAGATTGGCGGATGCGCCGAAAGCGGGCGCAGAGGAGCCCGTGCGCCCCCGGGGACAAGCTCGCCCCGCGAGCCGGCGGCCATCCGCGAGGAAAAGATCCCGAGGAGGAAACGATGAACGCTCCGCTCTCGCCGAAGGTCGCGGCGACTTTCGCCGGTGTCTTCGATCACCCGGAATTCGATGGCCACGAACAGATCGTCCACGGCTTCGACGCGGCGTCGGGACTGAGGACGATCATCGCGGTCCATTCGACCCGCCTCGGCCCGGCGCTTGGCGGTTGCCGCATGTGGACCTATGCCAGCGACGCCGACGCGCTCACCGATGCGCTGCGCCTGTCGCGCGGCATGACCTATAAGAACGCGCTCGCCGGCCTTGACCTCGGTGGCGGCAAGGCCGTGATCCTCGCCGACCCGCGCAAGGACAAGACGTCCGCGCTCTTCGCGGCCTTCGGCAACGCCGTCGACCGTCTCGGCGGTCACTACGTCACGGCGGAGGATGTCGGCATCACGGCCGCGGACATGGAGCAGGTCGCAACCCGCACCGCCCATGTGCGCGGCACCAGAGCCACCGGCCTCGGCGACCCCTCGCCTTACACCGCCCTCGGCGTCTTCGTCGGCATCCGCGCCGCCTTCGGCCACCGCTTCGGCACACAGGATCTCAAGGGCCGCACGGTCTGCGTCCAGGGCCTCGGTCATGTTGGGATGGATGTCGCCCGCCGTCTGCACGAGGCCGGCGCCAAGCTCGTTGTCGCCGACATCCACGCTCCGGCGGTGGAACGGGCCGTCACCGAGTTCGGCGCCACCGCCTGCGCCACCGACGAGGCCCATGCCGTCGCCGCCGATGTCTTCGCCCCCTGCGCCCTCGGCGCCGGGCTGAACGACCGGACAATCGCCGAGCTGGGCGCTCCCGTCATCGCCGGCGCCGCCAACAACCAGCTTGCCGAACCGCGCCATGACGCGGCGCTGCGCGCCCGCGGCGTGCTCTACGCGCCCGACTACGCGATCAACGCCGGCGGCGTGATCTCCATCGCGCTGGCCAGCCCCGGCGGCGACGACAGGCTGGTGCGCGACAAGGTGGTCGCCATCGGCGCGACGCTGGCCCATATCTTCGAGCGCGCCGACGCGACCGACACGCCGACCCAGGCTGTCGCCGACAGCATTGCGGAAGAACGGCTGACCGCACGACGCGACTGAAGAGGCCCGGGCGAAGCGCCGCGGGCCGACCGGCTCAGCAGATCTGGCCCTCGCGCCGCTTCTCGGCGAACCATTCGGAGAGAAAGTCCACGAAGGCGCGCACCTTGCCGGAAAGATGCCGGCGGTGCGGATAGACCACGTGGATCGCCTGGCCGTCCGGGTGGGTGCCCGGCAGCACCTCGACCAGACGCCCCTCGACGATGTCGGAGTGAACGAAGGGATAGGGCGTGCGCAGGAACCCCAGCCCGTGCAGAGCGGCAAGACGCGCCGCCTGGGCCGAATTGACCTCGACCCGGCCCGTGACCGGCACCGAAAACCGGCCGGCCTCGCCCTCGAACTGCCAGTTGTTGCGGAAGCGGTAGTTGTTGTCGATGATGCAGGGACGCTCCGCCAGATCCTGCGGATGATGCGGCTCGCCGAAATGCGCGATGGCCTCCGGCGAAGCGCAGACCACGGTGCGCAGCGGCGCGAGCTTGCGGGCGATCAGGCTTGAATCGGTGAGTTCCGACACCCGGATCGCCGCGTCGAAGCCTTCCTCCACCAGATCGACGAAGCGGTCCTCGAGCCGAAGGTCGACGGAAATCTCCGGCTCCCTCTCCAGAAAGGCGATCACCGCCGGGTTGATGAAGTCATCGCCCATCGAGCGCGGCGCGGACACCCTGAGCGTACCGCGCGCGGCCTGATGCGTGTTCTGCACCGAGGCCTTGAGATCGTCGATCCGGGTCAGGATGTCGTTCGCCTCCTTGTAGAAGGCGTGGCCGACCTCGGTCATCGAGATCTGCCGCGTCGTCCGGTTCAAGAGCCGCGCGCCAAGCTCGTCTTCCAGCTCGCTCACATATTTGGAGACCAGCGCCTTGGACCGTCCGAGTTCGCGCGCCGCCGCCGAGAAGCCGCCCGCGTCGACGACCTTCAGGAAGCAGCGCATCCTGCTGAGCGTGTCCATTCACACCTCCCGATCGCGGCCGCCGAAAAGCGCGCCGCATCATGCCGAGCGACGTCTGCGCCGCACTGCCCGTCCCATGAGACCGCCTCCGAAGAGCACGGTGAGAAACCCGCCGCCAGCTGAAATCGCCCCTTCCGAGGTGACCGGCACGGCGGGCTCGAAATCCGAAAGGGTGGCCCGGGCGAGATCCGGATCGATGTTCTCGCCAAGCACCGCGAGCCGCGCGAAGGGGCCGGCGGAATTGAACGCCGCGCGCTGGGTCTCCAGGCGCGAAAGCCGCGCCATGGTATGGCCCATGCGCTCGCCCCGCGCCCGCACAAGGCGGTCGGACGCGCTCGACAGCACCATCACCGCCTCGTCGGCGCTCAGGCCGTTGGCCCGCGCATCCTCGCGAAATTCGTCGACCACCTGCGAAAGCGCATCGATCGCCCCGCCAAGACGCTGCCGGTACTGCTGCGCGAATTCGGGAAGCTGCGAGGTCGTCGCCCCGCCGAGGAGCGCGACGAGGATCAAGACACTTCGTCCGATCATGCCGCTGTTCCTCTCCTCTTTCGCCCTCTTCGATGCCTTCGCCCTAAAGCGAGATGACACCCGCCTCGCCCGCCTCGCTGCCATAGACGAGGCGCAGGCCGCCCTTGTCCCAGCACAAGGAACTGATCGGACCGGCCCCCGGCCGGCGAAGCAGCACTTCCTGGGCGTCGCCGAAGCGAACCGCCAGAACCATGCCATCCTGATAGCCGATGGCCGCCACCTCCTCGCCGGGATGACAGGCGACCTGGGTGACGATCTGGTCGGAGCGTGCCCCGAGCTGCAGCGGCTGCTGGCCCATCGGGCCGGTCTTGCCGAAGAACGGCCAGCAGATCGCGGCATTGGCCCCCGAGGTTGCCAGATAGCGGCCGCGCGCCGACCAGCTCATCGACTTCACCTTCGACGGATAGCCGGTCATGCGCATGTCCTGCCCGTCGGCAAGCCGCCAGCCGTGCAGCGCGTTCTCCTGCATGGTGGTGACCAGATACTTGCCATCCGGCGAAAAGGCGGCGCCGGTGTGCGCGCCTTTCCACTCGAGGTCCTGCGGCGCGCCGCTGGCGTTGACCCAGACCAGCGTTGCCCCGTCGTAACGGGCGATGGCAAGGCGAAGCCCCTTGGGCGCGAAGGCGATGCCGCCGACGGCGCGCCCCTGCGGGAACTCCTTCGGCGCGCCCGCACCGGCAACCACATAGGCAACCCGACCGGCGGCGAAGCCGACCGCGCCCTGCGGTCCGCAGGCGACCAGATCGATCCACTTGCGCGGAAGATCGGCGACGATCTCGACGACGCCCTCGGCAGTAAGTCGGCAAACCTTTCCGTCATCGCCGCCGGTGACCAGCGCATCGCCCGGCTGCGTGCGCGCGGCGGCGAGAAGCCCGCCGCCATGAACCTGCACCCGCTTCTCGCCCTCCGCGCCCAGCAGCACCACGGTGCCGTCGCCCAGCGCAAAGGCGGGCGTGTCGTTCAGGAAGCTCGCGGAAACAACATAGGACCCCGGATCGAGGGGAGCGACCGTCACCATGCTCAGTCGGCCTCGCAGGCCTTGAAGCCGGTTTCCAGCGCCTCGAAATCGAGCTCGCGGCCGATCACGACGAGACGGCTGCGGCGCTCCTCGCCGTCCTTCCAGTCGCGCTGGTGATCGCCCTCGATGATCATGTGCACGCCCTGCACCACATAGCGCTGCGGATCGCCCTTGAACGCCATGATGCCCTTGAGGCGCAGGATGTTCGGCCCTTGTGTCTGGGTGACCGCGCCGATCCACTGGAAGAACACTTCCGGATCAAGCTCGCCGGTCGTCATCGACACGCTCTTCACCGAATGCGGCGCATCGTGGTCGTGATGATGATCGTGGTCATGGTGGTGATGGCCATGATCGTGATGATGGTCGTGGCCATGATCGTGATCGTGGTCGCAATCGGGGCCGCAGACGTGATCGTGGTCGTCCTCCGCGAGGAAGTGCGGGTCGAGCGAGAGGATGCGCTCGAGGTCGAAGGACCCCCGGTTCAACACGGCGTCGAGCGGCACATTGCAGCGCTCCGCCCGATGCAGCACCGCATAGGGGTTGATGGTGTTGATCCGTGTCTCCACCGCCTTCAGCTCGTCAGCGGTGACGAGGTCGGTCTTGTTGAGCACGATCACGTCGGCGAAGGCGATCTGGTCCTCCGCCTCCTCGGTATCCTTGAGACGCTGCAGCACGTGGCGGCAATCGACGACGGCGACGACCGCGTCGAGCTTGGCGTTGGCGCGCACATCGTCGTCCATGAAGAAGGTCTGGGCGACGGGAGCCGGATCGGCGACGCCGGTCGTCTCGACCAGGATCGCGTCGAAGGAGCCCTTGCGCTTCATCAGGTTCTCGACGGTGCGGATCAGATCGCCACGCACGGTGCAACAGATGCAGCCGTTGTTCATCTCGAAGATTTCCTCGTCCGATTCGACGAGAAGATCATTGTCGATGCCGATCTCGCCAAACTCATTGACGATGACCGCGTAGCGGCGGCCGTGCGCCTCGGTGAGGATACGGTTGAGAAGCGTCGTCTTGCCGGCACCGAGATAGCCGGTCAGCACGGTGACGGGGATCTTGTTGTCCTGGGAAAGGGTCATTGGCCTGCCTGAACGTGTTCGACCTGGGGGTGCCGCCCGCAGCCTGTGCGCGGAAGCGGCCGTTGCCCGAGGATATGGGGTGTCTTGCCCACCGGACTACAGAAAACTTCGCCGCTTGGCAAAGCGCTTGGGAAAGGCGCCGGCGCGCGACGCCTAGACAAGGAAGGGATAGCCGCCCTCGAGCCGCAGCAGGGCGATCTTGGTGTCGTGCCCGCCACGCCCGGAATAGCCGCCAAGGCCGGTGACCGAGAGGATCCGGTGGCAGGGTATGATCACCGGGATCGGATTGGCGCCGCACGCCTGGCCGATGGGCTGGCCGTGGGTGGAAAGCCGCTTGGCAATCTCGCCGTAGGTGCGTGTCTCGCCATAGGGAATGGCCAGCATCTCGTCATAGACCTGCCGCTGAAAGGCGCTGCCCGCGGGCTTCAGCGGCAGGTCGAAACTCTTCAGCGCACCATCGAAATAGGCATGAAGCTGGCGCACCGCCTCGCCCAGCAGCGCTGTCTCGTCCGGCGCGCGGCTGCGCCCCCAGCCAACACGTACGACCGCCCCGTCGCGCTCGGCGACCTCGAGGATGCCCACGGGCGTATCCACATGAACGACGGCGATTTCCTCCGGCATCCGGGCTGTTCCTCCTCTTTCGCGCGTCCGCCGCCATCAGGCGGCGCGCGGGGAGTTTCGCACGCCCGCGTGCCCGGCTAAAACACGAAAGACGATATCACGATCAAATCCGGGTCGCGCGACGGCATCGCGCGTCCGGCGGGAGGAACAATGCTGAAAACCATCGAGGCCTTCACCCGAATCGGCGAGGAGAACGCCTTCGCCGTGCTGGCGCGGGCGACCGAGCTTGCCGGCCAGGGCCGCGACATCATCAATCTGGGCATCGGCCAGCCCGATTTCCGCACGCCCGACCACATCGTCGAGGCGGCGGTGAAGGCGCTGCGCGACGGCGAGCACGGCTACACGCCGGCAACCGGCATCCTGCCGCTGCGCGAGGCCGTCGCCGCCGACGTGGAAAAACGCACCGGCGCGCCCGTCGACCCGGGCAAGGTGGTGATCGTGCCGGGCGGCAAGGTCACCATGTTCATGGCGATCCTGATGTTCGGCGAACCCGGCGCCGACATCCTCTATCCCGATCCCGGTTTCCCGATCTACCGCTCGATGATCGAGTTCACCGGCGCCAACCCGGTGCCGATCCCCATCCGCGAGGAGAACGACTTCGCCTTCTCCGCCGAGGAGACGCTCTCGCTGCTGACGCCGAACACCCGGCTCGTGATCCTCAACTCGCCGGCGAACCCGACCGGCGGCGTCACCCCCAAGGCCGAGATCGACAAGCTCGTCGCCGGCCTCGCCGGACGACCCGACATCGCCATCCTCTCCGACGAGATCTACGGACAGATGACCTATGAGGGCGCGCAGCACTGCTCGCTCTACGGTTACGAGGAGATCCGCGACCGGCTGATCCTGCTCGACGGCTGGTCCAAGACCTATGCCATGACCGGCTGGCGGCTCGGCTATGCCGTGTGGCCACAGGCGCTGCTCGACAAGGCGCGCAAGCTCGCCGTCAACTGCTGGTCCTGCGTCAATGCGCCGGCGCAGTTCGCCGGCCTTGCCGCGCTCACCGGGCCGCAGGACGCGGTGACGCAGATGATGGCCGAGTTCGACAAGCGGCGGAAGCTGGTGGTCACGGGGCTGAACGCGCTGCCAGGCGTCTCCGCGCGCGAGCCGATGGGCGCCTTCTACGCCTTCCCCAACATCAAGGAGACGGGCTGGAAGGCGAAGCCGCTTGCCGGCGCGCTGCTGGAAAAGGCCGGCGTGGCGGTGATCGGCGGGCCGGACTTCGGCATTCTCGGGGAAGGGTATATCCGCCTGTCCTACGCCAATTCGGCGGAGAACATCTCCCGCGCGCTGAAGCGCATGGAGGAATTCCTCGGCACGCAAACGCCCTGACGGCGGCAAAGGCCGGGCGCGGTGATCGCGCCCGGACCGCCTCTTTTGGTCACATACGCGGGCTGGCTGCCGGAATGAGCGCCGAAAGCGCCATCGGATGCTCGGGCGTCAAAAGCAGGAACACACCGCTCGGCGCGACCGAGATCAACCCGTCCAGCTCGCCCACGTCGAAGGCGGCGACCGTGTCGCCGGCCCCGGAGACGAGCAACAGGCCGCCTTCGGGAAGCGCCTTCCAGGCGGCGATGTCCGCGGCACCCGGCAAGACGCCGCGACAATTGCCGGCATCGACGCGAAACGCCGGCGCGGAGACGGCCGCCGGATGGACGGCGGTGCGCAGCTCAAGACGACAGCCCTTGCCGCTCACCTCGTCGAGGAGGTGCCACGATCCGGCAACCGAGCGCTCAAGCGGCCCCGAGAAGGTGACCGCCGTGCCGAAGAAAAGCAGCGAGAACAGCGCAAAGGACAAGACCGCGCCGACCCTGCCGAGCCGTTCCCTCGCATCCTGTCGCATGACGTACCCTCCTGACAAGGCGGGCGCGCAGGAGGCGCGCTCGCAGATTGCCAGTGTGCAAGGGACGCCTTAACACTCCGTTAAGCTTGTTCAGACTTTCCGCTCGAAGGGGGTTTCGGCGACCGGCGTCACCGGCTGGCCTGTCTCGAACCAGGAGATCAGGTTCTCCGCGCAGAGCCGGCCCATGGCATCGCGGGTGTGGCGCGAGGCCGATCCCACATGCGGCAGCAGCACGACGCGTTCCATGTCGATGAGCGCCTGCGGAACCTTCGGTTCCTCGGCGAAGACATCGAGCCCGGCCGACAGGATCGTGCCGTCGGCCAGCGCCGCGACCAGCGCCGGCTCGTCGATCACCGTGCCGCGCCCGACATTGATGACGATGCCCTGCGGCCCGAGCGCCTTCAGCACCCCGGCGTCGACGATGCCGCGCGTCGACGCGCCGCCCGGCGCCACCACCATCAGCGTGTCGCAGGCCTCGGCCATGCCCGCCAGAGTCGGGTGATAGGGATAGGCGACATCCGCCTGCCGGCTGCGTCCGTGGTAGTGGATCTCCATGCCGAAAGCCTCGGCGCGGCGCGCGATCGCCTTGCCGATGCGCCCGAGACCGAGGATGCCGAGCTTGCGCCCGCGCAGCGTGCCGGCGGTCAGCGGATAGGGACCCTTGCCCACCCAGTTGCCGGCGCGCAGGTAGCGCTCGGCGGCCGAGAGCTCGCGCGCCGTCATCAGCAGCAGGCCGAGCGCCGTATCGGCGACCTCTTCCGACAGGACGTCCGGCGTGTTGGTGACGCAGATGCCCTTCGAGGCGCAATGGGCGGCGTCGACGCTGTCGTAACCGACGCCGAAGTTGGCGACGATCTCAAGCTTCGGCAACCGGTCGATCAGCGGCGCGTCGACCGGGACATGCGCGCCGCAGGCAACCCCCGCGATCCGCGCGGCAAGGCCCGGATCGAGGGAGGCGACCTCATCGCGGCCGACCTTGTGGACGGTGAACCGGCTGGCAAGCGTCTCTTCGACGACCGGCAGCATGCGACCGAGCATGAGAATGTCGGCAAGCGCCATGAGGGATCCCTTTCTGAGTGGTTTGTCGTGGGTGTGATGTTGAAGGGTGAAGGACACTAGACGGCGGAAGGCGGCGGCGGCGAGCTCTCGCGAATGCGCAACTCCGGCAGGATCAGCCGGCGCTCCTCGCCAACCCGCTCACCGCCGATCTGGCGCAGCATCAGCTCCGCCGCCTGGCGGCCGATCTCGTCCGGGCTGTTCCACACGGAGGTCAGAGACGGCGTGCGGCTTGCCGCCCCGTCGGTGTCGTCATACCCGGCAAGCGCCATCTCCGCGCCCGGCTCGACCCCCTGCCGGCGCAGAGCCGACAGGATGCCGTAGGCGACGAGATCGTTGAAGGCGAAGACCGCGGAGGGGCGCGGGCGCGCCGACAGCAGCGCCGGCACCACGTCGCGCCCGTCGGCCTGGGTCATCAGCTCGGGAATATCGATCTGCGTCTCCGGATCGAGGCCGGCGGCCTCCAGCGCCTGCTTCCAGCCGAGATTGCGCTCATGGCCGGCCGAGCTGGCCCTGCGCCCGCCGACCATGGCGATCTGCCGGTGCCCCTGAGCCAGGAAGTGCTCGGTGAGCATGCGTCCGCCGGCGAGATCGTCGCCGCGCACCACCGGCGCGCCCGCGCCTTGCACGTCCCGGCAGATCAGTGTCACCGGCACCCCCGCCTCGACCAGCGCGCGGATCTCCTGCGGCGCGGTGCCGACGGAGGCGCACAGCACCAGCCCGTCGATCCGGTGCTGCATCAATGTGTCGACGAAATCGCGCTGCCGGCGCACGTCGTCACGGTGGTTGCAGATCAGCACGACCTGGCGCTCGCGGCCGAGCTCGTCCTCAAGCGCGCTGAACACCTCGGCGAAATAGGGATTGAGAATGTCGTGGACGGCAATGCCGATCATGTTGGAGCGCGCGGTGCGCAGCGCCGCCGCCGACCGGTTGTAGATGTAGCCGACCTTGCGGGCATGTTCCTTGATGCGCGTCGCCGTCGCCTCGGCGACAAGCGGGCTGTCGCGCAGCGCCAGCGACACCGTCGCCGTGGAAACGCCGAGCGCCAGCGCCAGATCGCCAAGCGTCAGACGACGGCCGGCCGCCGCCGCGCCGGTCTTCGGATCCGCTTCCGGGCCCGCCTCCCCGCCGAGGGGCCCGCCGTCGCCAGCCGTATCCGCGCTCTTGTCCGTCATGTCGTCCGGTTTCCGCGTCGAGCCGTCCATCCTCGCGTCCGCTCGCCTGTCCAGAAGGGTCCCGCAGATCGCCTGCGCGCACAAGTGTCCGCTCGTCCGTCCGGCCGGCGGACGGCTCAGTCGTCGTGGATGCCGGTATCGGCGAGCGCCGGTCCGGTCTTCGCCACCTTCCGCTCCCGGTTGAGGATATAGAGGCCCGAGGCGACCACGATCGACGCACCGATCAGCGTATAGACGGTCGGAACATCGGCAAAGACCAGATAGCCGAGCGCGATCATCCACACGAGCTGTGTGTACATGAAGGGTGCCAGCACGGAGGCCGGCGCCAACACATGCGCGCGGATCAGCGCGAAATGACCGATGCCGCCCCAGGCGCCGGTCGACAGCAGCAGCACCCAGCTCAGCGCATCGGGCGGCGCCGTCCATGAGGCGATGCCGAAAGGCGTCATGGCGAGCGAGGCAATGACGCCGGAAATGACCAGCATGCCCATCGCCGAATCCGTTTGCGCAAGCATGCGCGTCAACAGCGCATAGAGCGCATAGCTCAGCATTGAGCAGACCGACAGGAGCGCTGCCCAGTTGAGCCCGCCAACGCCCGGCCGCGTCACCACAAGCACGCCGATGAAGCCGACGATCACCGCCATCCAGCGCCGCAGCCCCGCCCATTCGTTCAGCAGCGGCCCGGCCAGCGCCGTCACCACGAAAGGCGCGGCGAACATAATCGAGACCGTCTCGGAAAGCTGCAGGTAGCGCACGGCGAAGAAATTGAAGAGCGTCGAGCCGAGCAGGCACAGCGCCCGCAGGATCTGCAGACCCCACCGCCGGCTGCGGAAGACGTGCATGTTCGACCAGAGCCGGAACAGCACCGTCGCATAGAGGACATGGGTGACGAAACGCATCCACACGATCTGTTCGGCCGGCAGCGTGCGACCAAGAAACTTTGCCGTCGCATCGAGACCGGAGAAACACAGGAACGCGAAGGAAATCAGCGCGATGCCGACGAACCTTTCGGGGATCATGCCGAGGCGTCCGCCGTCTGTCTTGTTGGGGGCATCCAAGCGCGAGAACCTTCCCTAGAACGTCCGGCCTTAAAACGCCCGGCCTGCGAATGTCAGGATCGCGCGCGCCGTCGGCTGCAATGCCGGCCCGGCCCGCATCTTGCGCGGCGCGAACGCCCAGGGATCCTCCCTCGCCTTCCGCCTGCCGTCGACCGCTGCGATTTGTCGTATTAAATCGATTTGAGTGTCTCCGCAATCGCACGGCTTGTCATGGTACGGAAATGCAGGTCGGCTATGCGCTGCGTTCAACCCGCGCCGAGGCGCGCCATCCAGGACCGTGAAATGGCGACCGCCACCTCCGCAACACCGCCCGACGATCTCTCCTGGCTTGCCCGGCGGGCCCTGCGCGTCGGACTTCTCTCCTTCGGCGGCCCCGCCGCGCAGATCGCGCTGCTTCACCGCGAATTCGTCGACGAGGGCGGACGGATCAGCGAAGAACGTTTTCTGCGCGCGCTCAACTTCTGCATGCTGCTTCCCGGACCCGAGGCGCAACAGCTCGCGACCTATTGCGGCTGGCTGACCGGCGGCCTGCGCGGCGGCCTGGTGAGCGGGCTGCTGTTCATCCTGCCGGGCGCGCTGCTCATGCTTGCCCTGTCCCTCGTCTATGTCGGCTTCGGCGGCGCGCCGCTGATCGAGAGCCTGTTCTTCGGCGTCAAGGCGGGTGTGCTGGCGATCATCGTCCAGGCCTTGATGCGCCTGTCAAAGCGCGCCCTCGCCTCGCCCTTTGCCTGGGCCGTCGCCGGACTGGCGTTTCTCGCCCTGCGCCTGTTCGACCTGCCGTTCCCGCTGGTGATCGCCGCAGCCGCCCTGGCTGGCGCGCTGCTTGGCCCGCGGACGCGGGCTCCCTCCGCCTCACCGTCCGCGGAACCGGCCCCCCGCACGGGGCTCGGTCTTGGCGGGCTTGCCCTTGGCATCGCGCTCTGGGCAATGCCGGTGGCCCTCGCCGCGCTGCTGCTTTCCCCCGACAATGCGCTCGTCGACATTGCCGGCTTCTTCTCCACCATGGCGCTGGTGAGCTTCGGCGGCGCCTATGCGCTGCTCAGCTACATGGCCCAGGTCGCCGTCGAGGCGAAGGGCTGGCTCAGCGCCAGTGAAATGCTCGATGGGCTGGGGTTGGCCGAAACCACGCCCGGTCCGCTGATTCTCGTGACGCAATTCGTCGGCTTCCTCGGCGGCTGGCGCGAGGTCTTCGCCGACCGCTCACTCGCCGGCGGCATCCTTGCCGCCGCCATGACCACCTGGGTCACCTTCGCCCCGAGTTTCCTGTTCGTGCTCTTCGCCGCTCCGCATGTGGAGCGGCTGCACCGGGTGCGCTGGATGGCCGGCGCGCTGGCGGCGATCACGGCGGCCGTGGTCGGCACGATCCTCGATCTCGCCCTGTGGTTCGCGACCAACGTCCTCTTCGTCCGCCGAATGCCGGTCGACCTCGGCCCGCTTCGGCTCGACCTGCCCGACCCGACAAGCCTGGACGGTGCGGCCCTGGTACTGGCGATCCTTGCGGCGGTGCTGCTCTTCGCCCTGAAACGCGGCGTCGCCACCGTGGTCGCAACAAGCGCGCTCGCCGGCCTCACACTGCATCTGACGGGACTGGCATCCGGCTGATTTCGGGTGACCGGACGCCCCGCGGGGGGAATGTATGTAGGGGCTGAGGTGGGGCGAGACGAGAGCGGCCGGGCGCCGCAAAGGTGCGCCGAGCGCGGGGCCGATGTCGGCCTCGTCAATCGGCCTCGTCAAGAAGGGGGCAGGGTCAGGAACGGGCCAGCGCGCGCAGCGGCCGGTGCGGGGAGAGCTCTCGGCCCTCGCGCGCGTTTCGCCCGGGAACGGGGTCCCGCATGCGCCTATTCGGCCGCGTCCTCGGCGTCGAGTTCAGCATCATCGGCGGAGCGGGAACCGAGGTTTTTCTCGACCTGGCGCAGAAGCTTGCGCAGCTTCTTGCGGTCCTTGTCGTCCATGCCCGCCAGCGCCTCGCGCTCCAGCCGCTTCCATGCCTTGTCGATGGTATCGACCAGACCGCGACCTTCGTCGGTGAGAAACACCCGCGCCAGCCGCCCGTCGGTCTCGGACGAAGCCCGGCGCAGGAACCCCTGGGCCGAAAGCCGGGTCACCATCTTCGTGACCGTCGGCGGTTGCACGGAAAGGGCTGCGGCAAGCTGGCTCATGGTCTGTCCGTCCATCTCGAACAGAACCTTGAGCACGGCTTCCTGCCCCGGATGGAGGCCGATCCGGGAGAGGTGAGTGCCAGCGCGCGAACGATGGGCCTTTGCCGCCTGGGAAAGACGAAACGTCACGCTTTTCTTGTGGTTGAACGCCATGATCGGCTTTCTAATGCCGGCAAATGAACGCTTGATGACACGACATGACTTCGGCTTGCCGGCTGGCCGAATTCCTGCGCTCGCGCATCATTTTGCGGCATCGCCCGCCGCCAAGCAAAGGTTTTCAGGCGGCTTCGCATTGGGTGAAACGAACCCGTTCCTACCAGCGCGCCATCGTCCGACGCACCTTTTCCAGATAGGCCTTGCGGCTTTCCGGCGTCGAACTGTCCATCTTGTAATGCGCAAGATAGCGGGTGCGGCAGAACGGTGCGCACAGCGCGCGAATGCCGCGCAGGACGGTCTTGCGGCCGGGCTCGCCGACAAGCTTCGACAGCCACCAGGTCGCGCCGCAGGTCGTCACCACCGCGATCTTGCGGATGTGCTGCATGCGCGGGCGCATGGAGGTCGTCTCGGTCGGCATCGTGAAGGTCACATGCGGCACCCAGACCCGGTCCAGATAGCCCTTCAGCATCGCCGGCAGCCCGTACCACCAGGTGGGATAGACAAAAACCAGCGACTGGGCCCACTCGATGTCCTCGACATGGCCTTCGATGCCGAGCCGGTTCAGCTCCGCGTTTTCGTAGCGCCGCCATTCGGCCTCGCCGAGGGCGGGATGGAAGTTCGCGCGGTAGAGATCCGTGAAGCGCACCTCGTGACCGGCCTCGTCGAGCGCCGCGCGCACGGTCGCGGCCAATGCCGCGCCGAAACTGTCGCTGGACGGGTGGCAGAAGATCAAGAGAACGCGCATCAAAGGTCCTTCAGTTTCGCGCCGACGCGAGCAAGAAAGGCGGCGCGGCGCGCGTCGTCGGCGCGATTGAGGTCATAGAGGGCGAGATAGGACAGCCGCGCGGTCCGCGCGACGAGCGCGCGCAGCACCCGGCAGACGATCTTGCGCGGCGGATCCCCGGCAAGAAAGGCGCGGAACCGCGAGCCGCCATAGGTGGTCACCGCGACGAGCCTGCGGATGTGGCGCAGGTTCGCGACCACCTTGCCGTTCTCCAGCCGAAAGGAAACGCCCGGCAGGAACACCCGGTCGAAATAGCCCTTCAGGATCGCCGGGAACCCGTAGTTCCACACCGGATAGACAAGCACCAGCGCCTCGGCCCTGAGCAACTGCTCGACCTCCGCCTCCACGTTCTTCCGGTTCGCCGTGGTGTCGTGGTAGCAAAGCCGCTCCTCGCGGCTCAGCACCGGATCGAAGCCGCGGGCGTTGAGGTCGAGTTCCTCCACCTCGTGCCCGGCGGCGACGAGCGAGCGCACGCACTGCTCGCGCAGCGCCGCCGACAGGCTCGTCTCAACCGGATGGGCATGGATGAGGAGGACGCGCATTCCGGCTGCCTAGCGCGCCAGCCCCGGGAACAGGAACGTCTGGTTCGACGAGAAGTCGAAGTCCGGGTTCTCCCAGGCGATCATCTTGCCCGGATTGAGCAGTCCCTTGGGATCCGCCTCCTGCTTGAACGCGAGCTGTACCGAATCGGTCTGCTTCATCCCGCCTTCCTCCAGCGTGTAGCGGTGCGGGTTGAAGATCGGGCAGCCGTGCTCCTCGTGGATGCGGATGATCTCGTTGAGCCGCTCCTCGGAGGTGTAGCGCACGATCGGCAGGCCGAAGCAGGTGATCCGGCCGTCGAAGCGCACGAATTCCAGATGGCCCATCACCTCGTCGCCGAAGAGCTCGGCAAGCTGCACCGCCTTCTGCACATGGTTGGGGAAGGGATAGAGCACCTGGAGATAGGTGATCGAGGGATCGACCCTGAGCCCGCGCAAGGTGGTGTGGTTCCACGTCAGCTCGCAGACCGGCGGAAGCCCCTTGCTCTCCTCCTCGCTCGCGGTGTCGGAACGATAGACAATGCTCGCCGCGTCCTGGCGCGCGGTGAAGGCGGCAAAGGCGTCCATGGCGAAGGGGGCCACCATGACGGCGCACACCGACTGGTCCGAGCGCAGGAACTTGCGGTGCCGCAGGAAGTAGGTGTGCGGGATCGGCGCGGCGATCGGCGCGATCTCCTTGGTGAGAATCCCGTCCTGGTTGCCCAGCGCATCGGCGAAGCGGGCCGAGCCGGCGAAATCGTCGAAGGCGACGAGCACGTCGACCCAGTCATAGGCCGCCGTCAGCGGCATGGTCACCTCGGTGATGACGCCGTTGGTGCCATAGGCATGGCTGACCTTGTGCAGGTCCGCGCCGGAAAGCGTCAGCACCCGCGGCTCCGCCTCCATCGTCACCACCTTCAGCGACAGGATGTTGCCGAAGTCGCGCAGGCCTCCCCAGTTGATCGAGCCGATGCCGCCCGAGCCGCCGGCGACGAAGCCGCCGACGGTCGCCGTGCGGTAGGTCGAGGGATGCATGCGCAGTTCCTGGCCGCTGGCGCGCGTCGCGTCATCGATGGCCGAGATGATCGCCCCGGCCTCGGCGCGGACGTAGCCGGTGCCGACCTCCACGATCCTGTTGAGCTCGGCCAGATTGAGCACGACGCCGCCCGACAGCGGCATCGCCTGACCGTAATTGCCGGTGCCGGCGCCGCGGGTCGTCACCGGGATGTCGCGCGCGTAGCAGGCGGCGAGCACGCGGATCACCTCCGCCTCGCTGCGGGCGGTGACGACGATGTCGCCGGTGACATCCTCGAGCTGGCGCTTCAGCACCGGCGAATACCAGAAGAAGTCGCGGCTCTTCTGCCGCACGATCTGCGCGTTGTCCTCGATCGCGAGGCCGTCGAGATCCGCTTTCAGCGCGGCGATGTCAAACATGGGTCTGCTCCATCAGATCGTCGAGTTCCCGGTAGTCGGGCAACTCCCGGGATATTTCCCTGCCCGCCCTGAGCACGCGGCGAGGGCCTTGCGGGCGGGCGCAGAGCTCGTTCCAGTCACGCGCGGCGAACAGCACGAGATCGGCCGGAAGGCCCGCGTCGATGCGTCCGCGCGTCGGATCGCCGAGAAGCTCCGCCGGCGTCGCGGTGACGGTGCGGATCCAGTCGCCGACCGGATGGTCGAGATGCAGGATGCGCATCGCCTGGGTGAACACCTCGACCATGTCGAGATCGCCGTAAGCGTAGAACGGATCGCGGGTGTTGTCAGAGGCGACGGCGACGGGAATGCCGCGCGCCTTCATCTCGTGCAGCAGCGTCACGCCGCGCCAGCGCGGCGTGCGCCCGGCGACCCGGTCCTGAAGGTACATGTTGCACATCGGCAGCGTCACAACGCCGATGCCCGCCCTGGCGACGAGATCGAGCGTGCGCTCCGCCTCCCCGCTCTCCTGGCGCGCGATCGAACAGCAGTGACCGCAGACGATGCGACCGGGAAACCGGCGCCTCAGCGCGGTCTCGGCGATCATCGCCAGCGAACGGGCCGAAGGATCGCCGGTCTCGTCGACATGGAAGTCTAGATCGAGACCGCGCGCCTCGGCGGCCGAAAACAGCGCGTCGATATGCTCCTGCAGGCCGTCGACCATATAGGTGACCGCGCCGAGCACCCCGCCGGCCGACGCAACGCGGTCGGCGATGGAGGGCAGGAAGGCGGGATCGAGCAGGCAGTCGACGCCGAAGAGCGCCGAGGCCTGCAGGTCGATCCGGTCGGCCCAGTCGCGCCGCAGTTCGGCGAACACCGGCCAGGAAATGGCGTCCTGTGGCGCGATGCTGTCGAGATGGGTGCGCAGCATCACCGTGCCATGGGCAAGCGCGCAATGCAGGGCGAACTCCATGCGCCGGCGCAGGTCGTCGGCGCTCCAGCGCGCCGGACGGTCCTCGCCGACGGCCTGCAGCGCGCCCGCGAAGCTGCCGTCCGGATTGGGCCTGCGCGGCCAGATGTGGCCCTTGTCGAGATGGGTGTGCATGTCGACGAACCCGGGCAGGACCAGCCCGCCGTCAAGATCGACGCGCGGCAGCTCGTCGCGCCCGAGAAGCGCCGCATCCGGCGTCACCGCGACGACCTCGCCACGCTCGACCAGGAGCGCGGCCCGGCCGAGCCCGTCGCCGCAATGGTTGATCGTGCCGCCGGTCAACGCCGTCGGAACCGTCGCGTTGACGAGCGCGAAGGCCCCTTCCGGGATCGTCAGCTCCTGAAATGCTGTCATGGATCAGCTGTCTCGCTTGATTGCGCTCTCATGCCAGCTCCGAAGCATCAGGTGCGACAGCACGCTGAGGCAGGCGAAGATGACGATGCCGGTTGCCGAGATCAGCAGGATGGCGGCGAACATGCGCGGAATGTTGAGCCGGTAGCTTGCCTCCAGAATGCGGAAGGCAAGGCCCGAACCGATGCCGCCGGTGCCGGCGACGAACTCGGCCACGATGGCGCCGATCAGCGACAGGCCACCCGCGATCCTGAGCCCGCCGAGAAAATAGGGAAGCGCGGCCGGCAGGCGCAGATAGCGCAGCGTCTGCCAGCGCGTCGCCCCGTAGAGCTGGAACAGGTTGCGCAGGTTGTGGTCCGCCGAGTTCAGCCCCAGCGTCGTGTTCGACAGGATCGGGAAGAAGGCGACGATCCAGGCGCAGATGAGAAGCCCGGCAAGCTTCGACGGCACATAGATGAAGATCAGCGGCGCGATGACGATCACCGGCGTCACCTGCAGGATGATCGCATAGGGGAAGAACGACATCTCCACCCATTTCGACTGGGCAAAAAGCACCGCGAGCCCGACGCCGCCGACCGTGGCGATGAACAGCGCGCCCATGGTGATGCCGATCGTGACCAGGAGTGCCGGCCACAGCGTCGGCCAGTCCTGCACCAGCGCCGTCACCACCCGGTCGGGACCCGGCAGGATGTAATGCGGCACCTTGTAGGCATCGACGTACCACTGCCAGAGGCCGATCGTCGCCAGCATGACGATGACCGGAAGGATCCAGCGGGCGATCTTCTCGAAACGCGCCATCCGCGCCTTGCGCAGCTCGAGCGGATCGAGCGGCACCGTGTCCGAGGGGGCGGCGGAGGGAGTATCCAGGGCAGCGCTCATGCGGTCATTCCCGATCGGCCGCCGCTCACGCGTCGGCATGGTCTGCGCCCATTGCCGCGTGCAGCGCGTCGGACGCGAGGCGGCAATGGTCGGAATAGGCGTGCGAGGTGCGGAATTCCTCGTCGCGCGGATAAGGCGCATCGACGGCCAGATCGGCAACCACCCGCCCGGGGCGGGCCGCCATGACGACGATGCGGTTGGACAGATAGACGCTCTCGAAGACCGAATGGGTCACGAAGATCACCGTCCAGCCGAACTCGCCCCAAAGCCGCAGCAGATCGTTGTTGAGGCGGAAGCGGGTGATCTCGTCCAGCGCCGCGAAGGGCTCATCCATCAGCAGCAGCTTCGGCTTGGTGACGAGCGCGCGGGCGATGGAGACGCGCATCTTCATGCCGCCGGACAGTTCACGCGGATAGCTGTCGGCGAAATCGGCGAGCCCGACCATGTCGAGCGCCTCCATCACCTCGGCCCGCGCCGAGGCGGCGGAACGCCCCTTGAGCTTCAGCGGCAGGTGCACGTTGCCGAAGACCGTCGCCCAGGGCATCAGCGTCGGCTCCTGGAAGACGAAGCTGATCTCGTGATCCTCGCCCCCCTTGCGCCGCTCGCCCGGCCGTGCGGCGTCGGGCCAATTCAGCCGGCCGGACGTCGGACTGGAAAGCCCGGCGATGATCCTGAGGGCTGTCGACTTGCCGCAGCCCGAGGGGCCCAGCAGGCTGACGAACTGCCCCTGACCGATGTCGAGCGTCATGTCCTTCAGCGCGACGGTGGCATTGGAAAAGGTTTTCGACACATGGTCGATTGACACAATCGGCGCCGGCATGCGGGCTCCGTTTTCGACGGTTCTCGGAAGGCCGGCGGCCGCATTGGCCGCCTCACCCGGCAGGAGGCCCGCCGGGGATGTCCCCGGCAGGCGGTCATTCTCGTTCAGTGTCGGCGCGCTCACTTGCCCGTGAGCTTCTTCTTCACGTCGAGGCCCACGCCCTTGTTGACGAAGTCCAGCGTGTAGGTGTCCTTGATGTCGATGCCGGCCTCGACGACGCCGGCGGCGACCATCTTGGCGTAGAAGTCGGCATGGCGCTCATCGGTCATGGCGCCGATGCCCATCGTCTCCGAATCGCCGGAATCGACAATGCCGAATTCCTTCATCTTGTCGATGGAGAAGGCGATCTGATCGGCCGTCATTTCCGGGTTGGCCTTCATGATCATCTCGTTGGCGGCGCTGTTGTCGCCATAGAGATAATTGGTCCAGCCGATCGCCGAGCCGTCGACGAAGCACTGCACCACCTCGGGGCGGTTGGCGACCGTGTCGGCCATCACCTCGATGGTGGTCGCGTAGGTGCTGAAGCCGTAATCGGCAAGCAGGTAGATGTCCGGCATGAAGCCGCCCTCGCGCTGGATCGCATAGGGCTCGGAGGAGGCATAGCCCTGCTGTCCGGCTGCCGGATCGGCCAGGAAGGGCGCCGGGTTGAAGGTGTAGGGCTTGCGCTGGTCGACGGTGAACCCGTACTCGGAGATCATCCACTGGTAGTAGGAGGCAAAGCCGTTGTCGCCGATGAGCAGCGGCGCCTTGCCGGCCATCGCCTCGAAGCTCTCATACTTGCCCGGATGGGTGATGATGACCTGCGGCTCCTTCTGGAAGATGGCGCTCACTACCACAACCGGAATGCCCTCGCGCTTGGCGTAGAACGCCTGGAGCATGTTGCCGCCCATCTGGAAATCGATCTTGCCCGCGAGCAGCAGCGCGCGGTTGTTGACCTGCGGACCGCCGGGAACGATCGAAACGTCGAGGCCACAGGCGGCATAGGTGCCGTCGGCGATGGCCTGGTAGAAGCCGCCGTGCTCGGCCTGGGCGAGCCAGTTGGTGCCGAAGGTGACGCTCTCCTGCGCCGCCGCGCCGGTGACGCCGCCAAGTGCGAGGGCAAGCGCCGTGCCGCCCGCGAGAGCGCCGAGCCTGCCGGCAAGTCCTGTCATTCGATCCGTCCGCATTTCGCTGTCCGCCTCCGCAAGATGTGTCTCGTCCGCCCGGTCGCGCATCGCGCCGCCCGGTCGCCTTTGTCGCCATGCCGGATCGCCCGGTCGTGCGCGGACATTTCGTCCGCCGACGACGCGGCTGCCCGTCAGGGAGTCCACGAAAGCAAGTGACATGCCAGCCCGCGCCCTCCCCTCCGGGGAAGGGTTCGTGCCCGCCCCCGGACCAGCGCGAACATTAGCCCAGGATCGCAGCACAAAAAAGCGGCAAGACCGTTTTCCCGACGCCCGTTTCCGCGTCACGCCAACTGCCCCAACGGAAAATCCGGCACGGCCTTTTCATTCGCCCCAACCTGCGTTTGGATAGGCGCTTCGAAGCGGGAGGGCGCGCCGCCCGTTCCGCAAACCGCCCGAGGAGACATATGAACAGGCCTGTGACACCGACGTCGATCGCCGCCCCGTTTGCCCGCTACAGCCATGCCGTCGAGGTGCCCGCGGGGGCCAGGCTTCTGGTGTGCTCCGGCCAGCTTGGCATCGACAACGCACTCCAAATCCCGCCCGATGTCGAAAGCCAGACCAGGATCTGCTTCGAGAACGTCGGCAAGCTTCTCTCCGAAGCCGGCATGTCCTTCACCGACATCGTGCGCATCAACGCCTATGTGACCAGCCGCGAGCACATGGCGGGCTACATGAAGGTGCGTGACATGGTCGTCGCAAACCCGCCGCCGGCCTCGACGCTGATGATCGTCGAAGGCTTCACGCGCCCCGAGTTCCTCGTCGAGGTCGAGGTGCTGGCCGCCGGTTGAGCGCGCGCGTTGCCGCCTGCCCGCCGCCTCTGCTAGGCTGGCCGGGCAGGCGGCGGACACGCCTGAACCAGACGCGAGCGCGTCTGAACCCAGCTCGAAAATGAGGTTTTCCCCTGTGCGGAACTCGGGCGGTCGAGGAAACCGCTAGCCAAGCCTGCAGGTCGACCAGCCAACAGGACCCGACACATGCGCACCTGGATCAAGTCCCCGCTCGCAATCCTGGCCGAAAACGCCGGAGGCGGCATCGTCGTCGAGGACGGCCGCATCGCCGAATGCCTGCCCGATGGGGCAGCGCCCTCCGCCCCCGTCGACGACACATTCGACGCCTCTTCCCACGTCGTCATTCCCGGCCTCGTCAACACCCACCACCACTTCTTCCAGACGCTGACCCGGGCGCATCCGAGCGCGATCAACAAGGAACTCTTTCCCTGGCTGACGTCGCTCTATCCGATCTGGGCGCGCAACGTGACGCCGGAGACCTTCCGCCTCGGCACGCGGCTGGCCTTGACGGAACTCCTCATGTCGGGCTGCACGACCGCGGCCGACCACCACTACCTGTTTCCGGACGGGCTCGAGAACGCCATCGACATCCAGGTCGAGGAAGCCACCCGCCTCGGCATCCGCATGACGGTAACGCGCGGCTCCATGAACCTCAGCCAGAAGGACGGCGGCCTGCCGCCGGACACGGTGGTGCAGGACGAGGACACCATCCTGGCCGACTGCGAGCGGGTGTTGTCGCGCTACCATGACACCTCGCACGGCGCCATGATCCAGGTCGCCCTCGCTCCATGCGCGCCCTTCACCGTGACCAAGCGGCTGATGCGCGAGAGCGTGGCGCTGGCGGAACGCTTCGACTGCCGGCTGCACACCCATCTCGGCGAGACCATCGACGAGGACGACTATTGCCTGCACCACTTCCAGTGCCGTCCTGTCGACTATCTGGAGGAATGCGGCTGGCTCAACGAGCGCGTCTGGCTCGCCCATGGCATCCATTTCAACGACGACGAGATACGCCGGCTCGGCCACGCCTGCGTCGGCGTCTGCCATTGCCCGACGTCCAACATGACGCTGGCCTCCGGCCAGTGCCGCACCAGGGAGCTCGAGGCGGCGGGCTGTCCGGTCGGTCTCGGAGTCGACGGCTCAGCCTCCAACGACAATTCCAACCTGATGGAAAGCCTGCGCCACGCGCTGATGCTGAACCGGCTAACCTATGACGCGGCCAGCATCACCCATCAGGACACCTACCGCTGGGCGACGGAGGGTTCGGCCCGCTGTCTGGGGCGCAAGGACATCGGCGTGATCGAGCCGGGCAGGCAGGCCGACCTTGCCTTCTACAAGCTCGACGAGCTGCGCTTCTCCGGCGCCGGCGATCCGCTCGCCGCGCTGATCCTCTGCGGCGCCCATTCGGCCGACCGCGTCATGGTCGGCGGCGACTGGAAGGTGGCCGACGCCGCCCCGCTCAACATGGATGTCGCCCGCCTGCGCCACGAGCACGGCGCCGCTGCAAAGCGCTTCCTGGAGGCGCTCTGACACGCCGTGCCCGGGCAGCGCGGGCGTCCGCCTGCCGAGTTTTTCCGAAAGCCTCGATTGGCCCGGTGACGACAGGCCACGCCGGCGCTATGGTCGGCGCAACCTCTCCCGCGCCCGGCATCGATCGGGCGCGCCACCCGATTTTTGACGAGTGACCATCATGACCGACCTGCCCCGCCGCTTCTGGCACGAAATGAGCGCCCATGATTTCGCCACGGCGGACACCTCGGACTGGGTCGCCGTGCTGCCGGTCGCCGCGATCGAGCAGCACGGGCCGCATCTGCCTGTCTTCACCGACACCTGCATCGCCGAAGGCCAGATCGCCCGCGTTCTGGAACTGCTTCCGCACGGCCTGCCGGTGACGTTTCTGCCGGTGCAGGCGATCGGCAAGTCCAACGAGCACATCTCCTCCCCCGGCACGCTGACGCTCTCCTGGGAGACGGCGACGCGGGCCTGGGAGGAAATCGGCGAGAGCGTGCACCGCGCCGGCGTGCGCAAGCTGGTGCTGGTGACCTCCCACGGCGGCAACGTGCCGCTGATCGACATCGTCGCGCGCGAGCTGCGGGTGAAGTTCGACATGCTGGTGACGGCGACCGGCTGGTCGCGATTCGGCCAGCCGCACGGCCTGTTCCCGGCAGAGGAATTCACCTACGGCATCCACGGCGGCGACATCGAGACCTCGATCATGCTGCACCTGCGCCCCGATCTGGTGAAGATGCAGCGGGCCGCGGACTTCCCTTCGAGCCAGACAGACTTCATCAAGGATTTCAAGCATCTGCGCGCGCACGGCCCGGCCCAGTTCGGCTGGAAGGCACAGGACCTCAACCCGGCGGGAACGGTCGGCAACGCCGCCGCCGCCAGCCCCGCCAAGGGCGAGGCCTCGCTCGACCACGCCGCCCGCGGCTTCGTCGAGCTGCTGCAGGACATCGCCGCCTTCGACATGGCGCGGATCTGGAAGCCCTGAGGAGCCTCAGGCACCCGCCCGCGCGACGGGAGGCCTCAACCGAGCGCCGACCAGGACGCGGGATCGAAGCCGATCAGCCACTGGTGACCGGCTTCCAGGATAGGGCGCTTGATGGCCGAGGGATTGTCGACGAGAACGGCGATGGTGCTGGTCTCGTCGACAACGCCGGCACGCACCTCCTCGGAAAGCTTGCGCCAGGTGGTGCCGCGGGTGTTGACGACGGCCTCCCAGCCGAAGGCGTCGCAGAACCGCGCCACCAGGGCGGCATCGACACCGGCCTTGCGGTAGTCGTGGAAGACGTAGGCGACGCCGGCCTCGTCGAGAAAGGCCCGCGCCTTCTTCACCTTGTCGCAATTGGCAATTCCGTAGAGCGTCGCAGACATTGCGTTCCCTTTCGCGCAAACGGCCCTTTCGCCGTCCCGGGCAACTTCAGGATGGCGAGACGACAGCCGTTCGGTCAAGCTTGCGATTGCGGGACGGCGGCGGCGCACCCGCCGGCAGGGAGACCGGGATGACAGGCCAAGGCACGCAGGACAACACCCGCAAGGCGCCGGACAAGCGCGCCACCCGCGCCACCCGCGCCACACCCGACGGCGCGCCGCTGCGCCAGAAGCTGCGTCTGTGGAGCGGGCTGACGCTGTTCAGCTTCGCCCTGACCCATTTCCTCAACCACATGCTCGGCCTTTACTCGCTCGAAGCGATGGAGGCCGGACGCGTCGTCTTTCTCGCAATCTGGCGCAATCCGCTCGGCGAGGTCGTGCTCATCGCCGCGCTCGTCGTCCATGTCGCTCTGGCGTTGTGGAAAACCGCCCGCAGGCGCACCTTCCGCCTGCCGCTGTGGCAATGGGCGCAGCTGCTTCTCGGCCTGTCGGTGCCCTACCTGCTGATCCCGCATGTGATGGGAACCGGCGCGCTCAACGACATGTTCGGCTATGACGACAGCTACCGCAACACGCTGACCGTGCTGTGGCCGGGCGTCGCCTTCAACCAGACGCTGCTGATGCTGATCGTGTGGACCCACGCGATGATCGGCCTGCACTTCTGGCTGCGCACCTATCCCAGCTACCGCCGCTTCATGCCGGCGATGGCCGCCTTCGCCGTACTCGTGCCGGCGCTCGCCACGCTCGGCTGGATCGGCGCCGCGCGGCGGCTGAAGCTGACGGAGAACGTGCCCTTCCCGCTGAACCGCGAGATGACCTCCTGGTCCGACCCGCTGATCGGCGCCCTGCGCAACGGGTTCCTGGGCCTGCTGGCCGCGACACTCGCCGTCATCCTGATTCGCATCCTCATCCGCCGCATCCGCAACACCATCGAGATCACCTATCCCGGCGGCCGGGTGCTCAAGGTGGTGCCCGGGCCGACGCTGCTGGAAATCAGCCGCATGAACGGCATCCCCCATGCGGACGTCTGCGGCGGACGCGCCCGCTGCTCCACCTGCCGCACGCGCATCCTCGACGGCGCCGATACGCTGCCCACCCCGTCCACGACCGAGGCGCGCGTGCTGCAGCGCATCGGCGCCGACGAAAGCGTCCGCCTCGCCTGCCAGATCCGCCCGACCGCGCCGCTCGTGGTGCAGCCGCTGGTGCCCGCGCGCGGCGTCGGCCGCGTGAGCGGGACGAGCGCCGACGCCTACCACTGGGGCGTCGAGCAACCGGTCGCGATCCTCTTCGTCGACCTGCGCAACTTCACCGGCATGGCCGAAAACCGCCTGTCGTACGACGTTGTCTTCCTGCTCAACCGCTATCTCGGCGAGACGGCGCGCGCCATCGAGGCCTGCGGCGGCTATGTCGACAAGTTCATCGGCGACGGCGTGATGGCCGTCTTCGGCATGAACGACGGGCTGCAGGCCGGCGCCCGCAACGCGCTCGCCGCCGTCAACGCCATCGCCGAGAGCATGGAAAGGCTCAACGCGGAGCTGAAGCCGCAACTCGAGGCGCCGCTGCGGATCGGAATGGGGCTGCACTGCGGCTCGGTGATTCTCGGCCGAATCGGCGCTGTCGACAACAAGGGCGCCTCGGCGCGCATCACCGCCCTTGGCGACGTGGTCAACACCGCCAGCCGGCTGGAAACCGCCTCCAAGGACCTCGGCCGCGCCCTCGTCGTCTCTCAGGACGTCTTGAAAGCGGCCGGCTACACATGCGATCCAGAAGGGGAAGCGGAGATCGCGATCCGCGGCCGCAAGGATCCGCTGCACGTCTTCGCACTCGACCCGCCCGCCGGTTTCACCGACACCCTCTCCCGCGCCACCCAGGGCGCAAGCTGATACGGATCATGCCCATGGCCACCCGCTATTCGGCGCGCGAGATGCTCGCGCGTCTCGTCGCCTTCCCGACCGTCTCGAGCAGCAGCAACCTCGACCTGATCGCCTTCGTCGAGGACTATCTCGCCGGCCATGGCATCGCCTCCCGCCGCGTTCTCGACGAAACCGGGCAGAAGGCCTCGCTCCATGCCGTGGTCGGCCCGGCCGTCGACGGCGGCACGGTGCTTTCCGCCCATACCGACGTGGTCCCGGTGGAAGGACAGGCGTGGTCGCGCGACCCCTTCGCCCTGTGGGAGGACGGCGGCCGTCTCTATGGCCGGGGTGCCTGCGACATGAAGGGCTTCGCCGCCGTGGCGCTCGCCGCCGTGCCGGACATGGTCGCCGCCGGTCTCAAGCGCCCGGTGCACATCGCCCTGTCCTATGACGAGGAGGTCGGCTGCCTCGGCGCGCCACCGATGATCGATGCGATGCTGGCCGACGGCCCGCGTCCGGAGATGGTGGTCGTCGGCGAACCGAGCATGATGCAGGTCATCACCGCCCACAAGGGAACGGCGCTGATCAAGGTGACGGCGACCGGCCACTCGGTGCACTCGAGCCAGTGGGACCGCGGCGTCTCGGCGGTCGCCGCCGCCGCCCGCGTCATCACCTGGCTCGACGACCAGACCCGCGCCAACCAGGCCGCGGCCGATCCCGCGCTCGACATGGACCCGCCCTTCACCACGCTGCACTGCGGCCTCGTCGAGGGCGGCACCGCCGCCAACATCGTCTCCCGCTCCTGCAGCTTCATGACCGACATCCGCACGGTGCCCGGCGAGAATCTGGAGATGTGGCTCGAACGCCTCGACGATTTCCTCACCCGCGACATCGTGCCGGCAATGAAGGCCGTGCACCCGGACGCCGGCATCGCCGTCGAGCGGCTCGCCGACGTTCCGCCGCTGAGCCAGGAGAGCGACGGTCCCGCAGAACGGCTCGTACGCCGCCTGACCGGCGACAACGGCGTGCACATGGTGGTCTATGGAACGGAAGCCGGCCAGTTCCAGGCCCGCGGCCTGTCGACCGTCGTCTGCGGCCCCGGCTCCATTGACCAGGCGCATCAGCCCGACGAGTTCATCGACATCGCCCAACTTGCCGCAGGGGAAGACTTCGTCGCCAGGCTGATCGGCGACCTCGCCCGGTAGGGTTTCCGCAAGAGGGCAACAAAACCCAAGCGTTAGGCTTCTCACGCCACCATCGCAAATATCCACAATGCGGTGCTGGACGGCGGCGGCGGAGCTTGATTAGATGGGTCTTCAGGGTGACATCCGGCGCCCGAACGAAAGGCGTCGGTATCGATGCGGCAAACCGGTCGCCTTCCTGCCAAAATGCAGGTTCGGCGCATCGACGCCGCGCCGCGGATCAGCGGTCGCACCACGGACCGGGGTTGCACCATAGAATGTCTGAAAGACATCGAGAGGGGACTACATGCGCATACTGAAGTTTACAGCCGCGGCAGCGCTGGCCGTTTCGCTGATGACATCGGCGGCCTCCGCCGAAACGCTTCGTTTCGCCTTCCAGGGAACGCTGAACCAGCTCGATCCCTATTCGCTGAACGAGACCTTCACGCTCAGCTCCCAGGGCAACATCTACGAGGGACTGACCCGTCGCGGACCGGACCTGGCGATCGAGCCGGCGCTGGCCGAGAGCTGGGAGATCATGGAGCCGAATCGCTGGCGCTTCCACCTGCGCAAGGGCGTGAAGTTCCACAACGGCAACGACTTCAACGCCGATGACGTGGTTTTCTCCGCCGATCGCGTGCGCTCCGAGGGCTCGGACCTGACCAGCCGCATCAATGCGGACGTGAAGGTCGAGAAGATCGACGACTATACCGTCGACTTCCTCCTGCCGGGACCCAACCCCATTCTCCACTACGAATGGGACACCTGGTACATCATGGACAAGGAGTGGACGGAGGAGCATGACGCGGTCAAGGTCAACTCCGCCTCCGACACCACGCCGAACTTCGCCACGCTCCACGCCAACGGCACCGGCCCCTACAAGCTGGTCAGCCACGAGCCGGGCATCCGCACGATCTACGAGCGCAACGACAACTGGTGGGACCAGAACCAGGGCAACATCGACCGCGTCGAGTTCACGCCGATCGCCTCCGATGCGACCCGCGTCGCCGCCCTGCTGAGCGGCGAGCTCGACATGGTCTATCCGATCCCGGTGCAGGACGTGCAGCGCGTTGAGTCGAACGCCACCACCAGCGCCATGACCGGGCCGGAGCTGCGCACCATCTTCCTCGGCATGGACCAGCATCGCGACGAGCTGACCGACTCGAACGTCAAGGGCAAGAACCCCTTCAAGGACGTGCGCGTGCGCAAGGCGTTCTACCAGGCGATCAACATGGACGCGATCCGCGACAAGGTCATGCGTGGCATGTCGAACCCGACGTCGCTGCTGATCTCGCCGCTGCTCTATTCCCGCTCCGACGAGTTCGAGCGCTATCCCTACGACCCGGAAGCCTCGAAGAAGCTGCTCGCCGAGGCCGGCTATCCCGACGGTTTCTCCGTCACCATGGACTGCCCGAACGACCGCTACGTCAACGACGAGGCGATCTGCCAGACGGTCGCGGCCTTCCTTGCCCGCGTCGGTGTCAAGATCAACCTGAACGCCCAGCCGAAGGCGCAGTATTTCGCCAAGGTGCTGGCATCCAACAACTATAACACCTCCTTCTACCTGCTCGGCTGGACGCCCAGCTCGTTCGACAGCTGGAACGTGCTGCACAACATCACCGGCTGCCGCGACGAGAAGGGCAAGGGTGGCCCGTTCAACCTCGGCGGCTACTGCAGCAAGGAAGTCGACGCGCTCGCCGCCGAGATCCTCAAGGAGAACGACAAGACCAAGCGCGACGACCTGATCGCGCAGGCCTTCACCATTCTCCACAACGAGGTGTCGCACATCCCGCTGCACCAGCAGAGCCTGGCCTGGGGCGTTTCGGACAAGCTGTCGCTCGTCCAGCGCGCCGACAACCAGTTCATCTTCCGCTGGGTGGTGAAGAAGTAAGCGGCCCCGCGTCGCACCGACTGCGGCCCGGCGGAAACCCGTCGGGCCGTTCATACGGATGATCGCATCCTTCGCGGTCGCCGTGACTGACGAGCTCCTGGCGCAGGACGTCTCACCCCATGCTTGCCTTCACAATTCGCCGCCTCATCCAGGCCATTCTGGTGATGATCACGGTGGCCCTCATCTCCTTCACCCTGTTCCGCTTCGTCGGCGATCCGGTGAACCAGATGGTGGGCATCGAGACGACTCCCGAGCAACGCGAGGCGCTGCGCGAGCGGCTTGGCCTCAACGATCCGGTGATCGTCCAGTTCGGCCGTTTCATCGTCTCCGCCGCGCAGTTCGACTTCGGCACCTCCTACCAGTTCCGCCAACCGGTCTCCGAGCTGATCGGCCGCCGCCTGCCGGCGACGCTGGAGCTGTCGATGATGTCGGCGATCTTCGCGCTGGTGGTCGGCATTCCAATGGGCGTCTACACCGGCCTCAACCGCAACAGCCTGCTGTCCAAGCTGTTCCTGTCGGTCTCCCTCATAGGCATCTCGCTGCCAACCTTCTTCATCGGCATCCTGCTGATCTTCGTCTTCTCGGTGACGCTGCAATGGCTACCGAGTTTCGGGCGCGGGGATGTCGTCCAGCTCGGCTGGTGGAGTACGGGCCTGCTCACATGGAGCGGCATCAAGGCGCTGATCCTGCCCTCGATCACCCTCGGCCTGTTCCAGATGACGCTGATCATGCGTCTCGTCCGCTCCGAGATGCTCGAGGTGATCCGCACCGACTACATCAAGTTCGCCCGCGCCCGCGGCCTCAGCCGGCGCAGCATCAACTTCCGCCACGCGCTGAAGAACACGATGGTTCCGGTGATCACCATCACCGGTCTGCAGGTCGGCTCGATCATCGCCTTCGCGATCATCACCGAGACGGTGTTCCAATGGCCGGGCATGGGTCTGCTGTTCCTGCAATCGGTGCAGAACGTCGATATCCCGATCATGGCGGCCTACCTGATGCTGATCGCCTTCCTGTTCGTGACGATCAACCTGATCGTCGACATCCTCTATTTCGTCGTCGACCCGCGCCTGCGCGGCGAACGCGCCGTCCACTGACGGAGACCGTAAATGCCGCTCGCCACCGGAACGGAAGCTGAGAGCAAGACCGACGAGCGAGACGAGGCACCCAAAGGCCTCCTCGCGCGCGCGCTCGACAGCGACATCCTGCACTCATTCCTTCGCTCGAAGATCACCATCGTTTCGGCGATCGTGACCCTCGCCTTTCTGCTCGGGGCCGCCCTGGCCCCCTGGATCGCGCCGCACGATCCCTTCGACCTCGCCTCCCTGTCGATCCTCGATTCCCAGTTGCCGCCGGTCGGCCTCGACGGCGCCGATCCGCGCTATCTGCTGGGCACCGACGATCAGGGCCGCGACATCCTGTCGGGCATTCTCTACGGCGCGCGCATCTCGCTCGCCGTCGGCTTCGTCTCGGTCGCCTTCGCGGCGGTCGTCGGCGTGCTGCTCGGCCTCATCGCCGGCTATGTCGGCGGCAAGGTCGACGCGCTGATCATGCGCATCGCCGAGGTTCAGCTTACCTTTCCCGCGATCCTGATCGCGCTGCTCGTCGACGGCGTCGCGCGCGCCGTTTTCGGCAATCTCGACCGGGAACGCTTCGCCTTCTGGATCCTGGTGTTTTCCATCGCCCTGTCGTTCTGGGTGCAGTTCGCCAGGACAGTGCGCGGCTCGACGCTGGTGGAGCGCAACAAGGAATACGTTCAGGCCGCCCGGCTGATCGGCATTCCCCCATTCCTCATCATGGTTCGCCACGTGCTGCCCAATGTGGTCGGGCCGGTGCTGGTCATCGCCACCATCAACCTCGGCCTGGCGATCATCACCGAGGCGACGCTCTCCTTCCTCGGGGTCGGCATTCCGCCCACCCAACCCTCGCTCGGAACGCTGGTCAGGATCGGCAACGACTTCCTGTTCTCCGGCGAATGGTGGATCGCCATGTTCCCCGGCCTCGCCCTCGCCATCCTGGTTCTTGCCGTGAACCTGCTCGGCGACTGGCTGCGAGACGCCCTGAACCCGAAGCTCCGTTGACGCGGACGCGACCGAGAGACGACGGACAATGACGCAGGCTCCTCTCCTTTCCGTACGCGACCTCCGGGTCGAGTTTCCCACACGCCGCGGCGTGCTCACCGCCATCGACGGCGTCTCCTTCGACCTGCGCGCCGGAGAGGTGCTCGGCATGGTCGGCGAGTCGGGCGCCGGCAAGTCGATCACAGGCACTGCGGTGATCGGTCTGCTCGAACCGCCCGGCCGCATCGCCGGCGGCGAAATCCTCCTCAAGGGCGAGCGCATCGACAACATCTCGCCCGCCGCCATGCGCCGCATCCGCGGCAAGCGCATCGGCATGGTCTTCCAGGATCCGCTGACGAGCCTCAACCCGCTCTTCACCATCGGTCAGCAGATCATCGAGACGATCATGACGCACCTGCCGGTGAGCGAGCGGCAGGCGCGCGACCGGGCTGTCGCCCTGCTCGAGGAGGTCGGCATCCCCGCCGCCGCCGACCGGCTCGACGCCTATCCGCACCAGTTCTCCGGCGGCATGCGTCAGCGTGTGGTTATTGCCCTGGCACTGTGCGCGGAGCCCGAGCTCGTCATCGCCGACGAGCCGACCACCGCGCTCGACGTGTCCGTGCAGGCGCAGATCATCCGCCTGCTCCAGCGCGTCTGCCGCGACCACGGCACGGCCGTGATGCTGATCACCCACGACATGGGCGTGATCGCCGAAACGGCCGACCGGGTGGCGGTGATGTATTCCGGCCGCATCGCCGAGATCGGGCCGGTGCGCGAGGTCATCAAGAGGCCGAAGCACCCCTATACCATCGGGCTGATGGGCGCGATTCCCTCGCTTTACGGCTCCGAGGAGCGCCTCACCCAGATCCCGGGCTCGATGCCGCGCCTCGACAGCATCCCCAAGGGCTGCGCCTTCAACCCGCGCTGCTCCCTGGTGATGGATCGCTGCCGCCAGGAGCGACCCGACCTGATCGACGCCGGCGAAAGCCGGGCGGCCTGCTGGAAAGTCCTTGAAACGGAAGGAGCCGCCCGATGAGCGTCGTGGCCGAGCCCGTGAACGAAGAAACGGCGGAGACGGTCGTCGAGGTCAGCGGCCTGTCGCGCGTCTTCGACGTGTCGAAGCCCTGGCTGAACCGGGTGCTGGAGCGCTCGCCGAAGGCTTTCCTGAGAGCCGCCCAGGACATTTCCTTCTCCATCGAGCGCGGCGAGACATTC
The DNA here is from genome assembly GCF_048268045.1 of Stappia sp. GTDB lineage: Bacteria > Pseudomonadota > Alphaproteobacteria > Rhizobiales > Stappiaceae > Stappia. The sequence goes on along the minus strand of NZ_JBLWWG010000006.1, from coordinate 53,353 downwards.
GCGCTGGTCGGCGAATCCGGCTCGGGCAAGTCCACGGTCGCCAAGATGGTGGTCGGCCTGCTGCAGGCGAGCGCCGGCAACATCCGCATCGACGGCATCGACATGCGCCGCAAGGACCAGGCGGGCGCCGACATGCGCGACCTGCGGCGGCGCATCCAGATGATCTTCCAGGATCCCTACGCCAGCCTCAATCCGCGCTGGCGTGTCGACCGGATCATCGCCGAGCCGATCCGCGCCTTTGACCTGGAAACCTCCGAGGCGGCGATCCAAAAGCGCGTTGCCGAGCTGCTCGAGCTCGTCCGCCTGCATCCGCGTGACGGCGCCAAATATCCGCACGAGTTCTCCGGCGGCCAGCGCCAGCGCATCTGCATCGCCCGCGCGCTCGCCTCGCGGCCCGAGTTCCTCGTCTGCGACGAGCCGACCTCGGCCCTCGACGTGTCCGTGCAGGCGCAGATCCTCAACCTGATGCGCGATCTTCAGGACGAGTTCGGGCTGACCTATCTGTTCATCAGCCACGACCTCGCCGTGGTGCGCCACATGGCCAAGCGCATTGGCGTCATGTATCTGGGCCGGCTGGTGGAGGTGGCGGATTCCCACGATCTCTTCGCCAATCCGCTCCACCCCTACACGCGCATGCTGCTGGCAGCGATCCCCGACCTGGAGATGTCCGGCAAGCCGCGCCGCGCCGTCGAGGGCGAGATCCCCAATCCGATCAATCCGCCGACGGGCTGCGCCTTCCACCCGCGCTGTCCGCTGGCCAACGGACGCTGCGCCAGCGAGCAGCCGAAGTTTCTCGGAAAAGGCCAGACCGGCGTCGCCTGCCACGCCGTCGAGGAAGGGCGTGGCGAGGTCTGACGCGACCGGCCACGCGCCCTTTCCAACACAAGCTGACTGAAACGGGCCGCCCCGACCGGGCGGCCCTTGACCTTCCAGTCGCTGGAACGCCTATATCGGGATAACCGAATGCCGCGCCCCCTCGAAACCGGGTGGGCGGGCGGCCCAGCCGCGGCCACACTGCCGCCGCAAGGTGCTGCTCGAAACGCGCGACCTGTTCCCGGAGTTCCCTGCGAATGTCCCAGCAAGCAATCACCGCGCCCGATCAGCAGGGCGCTTCAGGCGAAGCCGCCTCCGACCGGCGCGACGTGCTGCATTTCGACATCGGCGGCATGACCTGCGCCGCCTGCTCGGCGCGCATCGAGAAGGTGCTTTCGCGGACGCCCGGCGTGCTGCGCGCCTCTGTCAACCTGCCGCTGGAAACGGCGGTGGTGGAGACCGACGGCAGCCTGTCGGCCGATGACATCGAGGACAAGGTCGCCGCCACGGGCTACAGCGCCAGCGAACGAAGCGGCGGCTGGCAGGCCGAACGCCAGCGCCAAGAAGAGGCGGACGAGCGCGCGCACGCGGAGGAACAGCGGACCACATTCATCCTCGTCCTTTCCGCCCTGCTTACCGCGCCGATGATCGTCGGCATGGCGGGAATGCCCTTCGGTCTCGCGTTGATGCCGCCACCGGTCGTGCAGGCGGTGCTTGCCACCATCGTCCAGTTTATGGTCGGAAGCCGGTTCTATGTTGGCGCCTTCAAGGCCGTTCGCGCCGGCTCGGCCAACATGGACGTGCTTGTCGCGCTTGGCACCTCCGCCGCCTATTTCTACAGTCTGGCGCTGACGGTGCTCGCCTGGCCCGGTCACCCCGGCCACCTCTATTTCGAGGCTTCCGCCGTCATCCTGACGCTGATCCTCTTCGGCAAGCTGATGGAAGCGCGCGCCAAGCGCAGTACCACCGCCGCGATCCGCTCGCTCTCCGAGCTTCGCCCGCAGACCGCCCACCGGATTGTCGGCGACACGGTCGAGACCATCGCCATCGAAGCGCTGTTTCCCGGTGACCGCATCCTTGTGAAGCCGGGCGAGCGGGTGCCGGCGGACGGTGTGGTCGTCGAAGGGGAAAGCGAGCTCGACGAGAGCCTCATCACCGGCGAGAGCATGCCTGTGGCGCGCGCGCCCGGCGGTGAAGTCACCGGCGGCACCATCAACGGGTCCGGCGCACTCACCATCGACGTCAGCGCGCTCGGCGCCGACAGCAAGCTTGCCGCGATCATCCGCCTGGTGGAAAACGCCCAGACCGCCAAGGCGCCGGTGCAGAAGCTCGTCGACCAGGTATCGGCGATCTTCGTGCCGGTGGTTCTTGTCATCGCCGCCGCGACCTTCGCCGGCTGGTGGTTCACCGGTGCGAGCCTCGACGCGGCAATCGGCGCGACCGTGGCCGTCCTCGTCATCGCCTGCCCCTGTGCCCTTGGCCTTGCCACGCCGACCGCGCTCGTCGCGGGAACCGGCGCGGCGGCACGCGCCGGCATCCTGATCCGCGACATCGAGGCGCTGGAAGTGGCTCACAATGTCACCACCGTCGTCTTCGACAAGACCGGCACCCTGACGGTCGGCGAACCGCGCCTGACCGACCTGCGCGCCTTCGACCGCAATGACGACCGGTTGCTGAGGATCGCCGCCAGCGCCCAGCTTCCCAGCGAGCATCCGCTGGCCCGCGCCATCGTCGAAGCAGCCGGGGAACGCGGGCTGGAGCTGTCGCGCCCAACCTCCTTCCGCGCCATCGCCGGTCAGGGCATCGTCGCCGAGATCGCCGGAGAAACCGTGCTCATCGGCAACACGCGGCTCATGGATGCCAACGGCATCGACACTTTCCTGACCAAGCAGATCGCCCGTGAACTGGAGGGGCAGGGCAAGACCTGTTCGACGATGGCCATCGCCGGCCGCGCCGTCGGCGTGCTCGCGATGGCCGATACGCTGCGGCCGGAGACGCCCGCCGCGCTGGAGCGTCTCGAGGCCATGGGCGTCGCCACCGTGATGCTGACCGGCGACACGGAAACCGTGGCCCGCGCCGTCGCCCAGGGACTGCCGCTCGGCGAAATCGTCGCCGGAGTGCCGCCGGAGGGAAAGGCAGAGCGCATCTCGGAACTGATGAATGAGGGCCGCATCGTCGCCATGGTTGGCGACGGCGTCAACGATGCCCCGGCGCTGGCCGCCGCCAGCATCGGCATCGCCATGGGCTCGGGCTCAGAGGTCGCGATGGAAACAGCCGGCATCACGCTGATGCGCTCGCGGCCCGACCTTGTCGCCGACGCCCTCGACGTCTCCCGCGCCACTGTACGCAAGATCCGCCAGAACCTGTTCTGGGCCTTCATCTACAATGTCGTGGGAGTGCCGCTCGCGGCCTTCGGCCTGCTGACCCCGGCCATCGCCGGCGCCGCCATGGCGCTGTCCTCGGTCTCCGTCGTCACCAACGCCGGGCTGCTGCGCCGCTGGAAGCCCAGATCCCGCTGACCCATCCGCGCGGCGCAAGCCCGAGAACGCCCGGATCCCGGCTCCGGCCTCGATGAGGCCGGAGCCGGAATGCACATCACCCGGCGGTGCCGTAGAGCTCGGCCGTAACGCGCTTGTTGTGATAATCGTAGACATAGAGCGCCAGCGTGCCGTCCGTCGCGGAGCCGGACAGAATGAGCACCGAATAGGCCTGACCGACCGAGTGGTCCTGGGTTGCCCAGATCGGGGCGTTGGTGCGGTCGTAGATCACCAGATTGCCGTCGTCCTGCATGATCAGCCTGACCGGCAGCAGAGCCGCCCCGGTCAGAGGCTTCCACAGGACCGTGCCGGATGCGTTCGAGAGCACCGGTCCCTCATCCGGATCATTGACCAGCGTGGCGCTGCCGTCGAAGGCGGCAATCGACTGCCCCGGCAACAGCAGGCCCGGAGCGCGGCAATCGAGCCGGTTGCTGCCTGTCATCTCCCCCGCAAGCGGCGTGCGCATCAGGGTCTCGATGTCCGACTGCGACCAGGCGCGCCCCTGATAGTCGGCAAGCGCCAGCAGGATCAGCAGCTTCGCCTGGGTCGCGGGACCGGCCATGTCGTAGTTGCCGATGGCCCCGGCATCCGCCAGCCAGGAGCCCGAGGCGTAGGCAGTGGAATTGACGATGCCGGCGATGACCTGCGTGCCGGCGACAATCACCACGCCCGCGTCATGCGCTGCCTTGAGCACCGCATAGACGGCCCCGGCCTCGGCGTCGGCCGGATTGCCGGACGGGAAATTGCCCTCGCCATAACCCTCCAGGAACACCCCCTTCACCCTGCCGTTGTCGGCGGCGAGCGCCGCCTTCAGCATGCTGGCCAGCGCGCTCGTGCCGGCAGCCGAATTGTACTGCGCGGGAAAGGCCGGGAAGACCAGCACATCGGCGTTGTCGATCGTCGTGACGACATGGGCGAGCTGCGCCTGAAGGGATGCCAGCGCCGTCGGATTGTCGATGGCGAGCGAGGAGAGATAGGGCGCCGGAGGCGCCATGCGGCTGACCAGATAGCTCTCGATGCCGATCACCCCGAGATCGGGCCAGTCCGGCGTGGAGAAAGCATCAAACAGCGAGGCGTCGGTCTTCAGCGTGCGGTTGCCGAGCATCAGCGTGTCATCGAAGAAAAGCATGGAGGCCGGGAGGCCGGCGCGCATGGCCCAGATCGCGCCGAGCACATTGCGCAAGGCGTCGGTGTCGTAGTTGATCGCCAGCGGCGACGTCGGCGTCGTGCGGTAGAAAAGCGGCAGCTGCGAACCGGTCACAACGACCGGCTTGGTCAGGATGGCATCCGCATAGCCGTCGGCGCCGATGCCCGTCAGCAGCAACGAAAGCGCCGACGCGGTCCACGCCATGGTGTCGGTGCCGTGCAGCACAAGGAAGGCGTCATTGCCTGGATAGGTCGCGCTGTCACCCGGCGCGCCGACGATGCGCTGCGCGATCGTGCACCAGTCTCCCGGCTGCAGGTTGGTGCTGTCGAGGGTCGGATCGAGCCAGTCGTAGCTGACGACCGCCCCGGGGTAGCGCGCCAGGATGGTCGGTTCGACCAGCGACCTGAAGGCGGCGCAGAAATCCTGCCCGGACAGCGGCGCAAGCGGTGCGTCGACCGATCCGATGGTGCCGCCGGTGTAGAGAACGCGGATGTTGAACGACATGGACTTCCCTCCTGCCCGGCTCGGTCGCCACTGACCGACTTCCGGCTGTATCCCGCCCGCCGCCACGGCTCGAGGCTGTCGCGTCGTGTCTAGTCGCCGACTTCGCTGATGCCAAGCCACCGGCCGCACCCATCACCGGCTATCTGCCGCACACCTGCCGCCCTCCGGACTTTCCCTAGAGGCATTCAAAAATTATCAAACACATCGAAGACCATGCTCTGATAGCCAGAATTGAAAGACGTGAAACCGCGAATATTGGCGACTTGTTGCCTGCACGTATTTCGTGTATGAATTTTCACATTACATATCTAAGATAGAATATTCCACAAATTTAATGCGCATGTAGACCGCTTCCTCAACGAAAGGAACGACCATGGCTCGCTATCTGAAATTCTCTGGCATGCCGCATCCGGACGACGAACGGCTGGCAGCCGTGCTCGACCAGGCCCATGTGATCGCGCCCCAGTCGATCCCGGTGGTCGACAAGGCGACGGGGCAGACCCGCTACGTCCAGAAATACGGCCCCACGGTCGCCAACAACGGGCCGACGGTCTACGCACCGGCAACCGACGTCGCCGGCAATTACATGTCCTACAAGTTCCAGCCCAACAACAATTGCTACAACTACAGCTGCGACATCGCGACCAACTCCTTCGCCCAGCCCGGTCGCCAGAACGGCATCTTTCTGGACTTCCCGCCAACGGGATCCGCCGTTGTCGCCGGGGCGGTGGCGGACGGGCTTGTCGACCTCGGCGCCGGCTACCCATCGGCCTATCTCAACGCCTCGAACGGACATCCCGTGGCGCTGCTGATCTCCGCCGGCGACACGGCGCTTGGCTGGCCCGGCGACTACCACTGGGTGCGTTACGACCAGAAGACAGGCGCATGGTCGCAGAAGGACGGCGGCGATCAGGTGACCAACTTCGACTTCGCCGGACAGCCGATCGCCGATCCGGCGACGTCGAACTGGACCGTGAACCAGGGATCGACGCCGCAGTCGTCGGGCGGCGACGTCGTCGCCGACTATGTGTTCTACACCTACATGTTCGTCACGCTCGGCAGCGTCGCAATCCTCTAGGCGCAAGCCGACGGCCTTCAAGGAACGAAAAAGGGCGCGGCCGATCAGGCCGCGCCCTGTATTTCTTCGCGTTCTCGCCGTAGCGCGCGCCTGGTCAGGCTACTTCAGCAGCGCCACAAGGAACTGCGACATCTCCGGCAGGCCGGCGACGACGGCAAGTCCGATCAGCGACGAGATCAGGAACGGGATCGCCCCTTGCGCGACCCGTTCGAGCGGCAACCGCGTCACATTGGCCGCGACATAGAGGTTGATGCCCACAGGTGGGGTGAACAGGCCGATCGCCAGGTTGATCATCACGACGATGCCGAACCACACCGGGTCCCAGTTGAGTTCGCGCGCCACCGGCAGAAAGATCGGCAGGCAGATGAACATGATCGTGACCGCGTCCATGAACATGCCCGCGACAAGCAGCACCAGCATGATCACCATCAGGATGACCCACTGATTGTCGCTGATGCCGAGCAGATAGGCCGAATACTGTCCGATCACGTCATCGACGGTGACAACCCAGCCGAAGAGGCTCGCATAGGCGACGACGAGCATCACCACCGCCGAGGAGGCGGCCGCCTCCGTCAGCGAGCGGTAGAGCCCGGCCAGGGTCAGCGTGCGATAGGCAAGGCCGCCGACGGCAAGCGCGTAGACGGTGGCGACGAGCGCCGCCTCGGTCGGCGTGAAGGCGCCGGAATAGATGCCACCGAGGATGACCACCGGCGTCATCAGACCCCAGAAGGAGGACAGGAACGACCTCCACAGGCGCGGACCGTAGGCGAGCTCCGCGTCGGGCATCGGCATCAGCTTGTCGAGGCTCGGCGCGCCGGCCACCGGCTTGCTCTTCTTGGCGAAGGGGAGCGTCACCAGCATCAGGGCGCCCATGAAGAAGCCGGGGATGATGGCTGCGATGAACAGGTCGGAGATCGAGGTCTCGGCGATGACGCCGTAGATCACAAGCCCGATCGAGGGCGGGATGACAATGGACAGCGCCGCGCCGGTGCACACGAGGCCGGCGGCGAAGCCGCGCGAATAGCCGTCCTCCTCCATGCCCTTGATGATCAGCGGGCCGATGGCCGCGACAGAAGCGGGGCCCGAGCCGCTGACGGCGCCCCAGAACAGACAGACCACCGTACCCACGACGCCCATGCCGCCCGGCAGGCCGCCGATCATCACCCGGAAGAAGCGGATCATCCGCTCGGCGATGCCAAGCGAGCCCATCAGCGCTCCGGCGAGGATGAAGAAGGGAATGGCAAGCAGCGAGAACTTGGTGATCCCCGCGGTGATCAGGTCGCCGACCAGATCGAGGCCGAAGCCCAGCATCCACATGGCGTAGATCGCCGACAGCCCAAGGGCGAAGGCGACGGGAACGCGCAGGAACAGCAGCACGAAGAACAGCAGCAGCATCTGCGTGCCGGCGCCCAGGTCAAGCATTGCCCGCCTCCTTGCGGCCGGCATCCGTGTCGCCGGACAATTCGTTCCAGTTATCCAGGACGTGCTGGATGTAGCGGATGGTGATCAGGGCGAAGCCGAAGGGAATGGCGATGCTGTAATACCAGGCAGGAACCTGCAGCGCGTAGGACTTGATGCCGCTCGAGAGCTGGTTGGTGACGAGCTCCAGGCAGAACCAGGCCGACAGCGACAGCAGCAGGACCGAAAGCCCGCCGGCGATGAGCAGCGCGACCTTGCGAAAGCGGCGCGGCAGCATCTCGTAGAACAGCGTCACCGCCAGATGGTCACCGCTGCGCGCGGCAATCGCCGCGCCGAACACGGTCAGGAGCAGGAAGCCGTTGGTCAGCAGCTCCTCGGACGCTGCGAGCGAATAGCTCGTGGTGTAACGGACCACCACATTGACGAAGCCAAGCGCCGTCATAGCAAGAAAGATCACCGCGCAGGCGATCTTTTCCGCATCCCGCAGGATGAAGGTCATCGCGCTCCTCCCGATCCCGTCTTTTCGTACAGAAAGAAAAGGACCGGCCTGTCGGCCGGTCCTGACATTGCCACCAAGGTTTACTTGGTTTCGGCGATCGTGTCCTGGAAGGTCTTCACCAGGTCGGGACCGACCTTGGCCGCCCAGGTGTCAAACGCCGGCTTGGTCGCCACGCGGAACGCCTGCAGCTCTTCGGCGGTCGGCTCATAGACCTCCATGCCCTTCTCACGCAGGAAGGCGATGCCTTCCGCGGTCGACTGGCGGGTGATCTCGCGCTGGTAGTCCATGGCCTCCTCGGCGGCCTTGCGGACCTTCGCCTTGGTTGCGTCGTCGAAGGAGTCCCAGCGGCTCTTGCTGACGCCGATGAAGATCGGGTCATAGGAGTAGTGCCAGGTCGTGAGGTACTTCTGCACCTCGTAGACGCGCTGCGGGATGATCACCGCGCCGATCGGGTTTTCCTGACCGTCGACAACGCCCTGCTGCAGCGCCGGGAAGGTCTCGGTCCACTGCATCTGCTGCGGGTTGGCGCCCAGCGAATTCATGACGTCGATGTACATCGGCCCGGCGACGCGCATCTTGAGGCCCTTCATGTCCTCGGGCGTCTTGATCGGGCGGACGTTGTTGGTCACCTCACGGAAACCGTTCTCGCCCCAGGCCAGGACGATGATGTCGTGACCGGCCATGATCTCGGTCATCTTCTCGCCCGGCGCGCCATGGGTGGTGGCGTCGACCTGATCATAGTTGCTGTAGAGATAAGGCAGCGAGAACACGGCCATCTCGGGCACCAGCGGCGTCACGTTGATCGCCGAGGTGACGACGAAGTCGAGCACGCCGCGGCTGACCATCTCGGCCTGCTTCATCTGGTCACCGCCAGAGAGCTGCGCATTCGGGAACACGCGAACCTTGATGTCGCCGTCCGTCGCCGCGCTCAGCAGATCGTTGAACTTCTCCGAGCCCTTGTGCCAGGAGGTGGTGTCACCGGTGTTGTGCGACAGGCGAAGCGTCTCGGCGGACGCCGGGCCAAACATGGCAAAACATGCGACCGCGGTGGACAGGGCAAGCGCGCCCAGCTTTGTAACCATCTTACATCTCCTCCGTCTTCAAGAGCCCGCGCCGAACCGGCCGGGCGGGATGATGGCATGACCTCCATCATGCCCGATTACCGGTCCACATTGTGGATCAATTTCCGATATCGTCAATGACCTAATTGGCATTTCTCCGCAGATATCGCAAGAAATATCGCCTGACTTTACAAAACCGCCTCTCTGATATTATTATTTAGATCCATATTATGGACCCTTGGGAGGTGTCATTTCGTGTCAGCGTTGAGCGGTGCCCAGAGCGTCGACAGGGCGCTCGCGCTCCTGTCCCTGGTCGGGCGTCACGCCGGCCGGGGAGCTTCGCTGACTCAGCTTGTCGACGACAGCGGCCTCAACAAGCCGACCGTGCGGCGTCTGCTTCTGGCCCTGATCCGTGGCGGAATGGTCGAGCAGGACGAGACCTCACGCCTCTATTTCCTTGGCGAGGAAACCTACGTGCTCGGCACCTTCGCGGGCCAGCGCTTCGGCCTTGTCGAGATCTGCCGGGCGAGCCTGACGCGGCTTTCGGACCGGACCCAGGACACAAGCTTCCTGTCGGTGCGCCGGGACGCCCAGTCGCTGTGCCTCTACCGCGAGGAAGGCACCTATCCGGTGCGGACCCATGCGCTGCAGGCCGGCTTCGAACATCCGCTCGGCATCGGTGCGGGCTCGCTTGCCATGCTCGCCGCCCTCCCCGACGCGGAGGTCGAGGAGACCCTGGCGACGAACGAGGAGAGCATCCGCGCGCGCTATCCCGGCCTGCCGCCGGAGCGCATCCGCTCGGATGTCCGCACGACCCGGGAGCGGGGCTATTCGCTCAATCCCGGGCTCATCGTGGCGAATTCCTGGGGAGTGGGCGTGGCGTTCCGCTTCCCGGACGGACGTATTGCCGGCGCCCTCAGCATCGCGGCCATCGACAGCCGCATGCGCGAGGACCGGCAGAAGGAACTGGCCGACTGCCTTCGACAGGAGGTGGAGAAGGTCGAGGAGAAACTCGCGACCCTTTTTTCCCGGCGCAACGGTGCCCCGGAGAGGTCGCAAACGCGGAGGATCGTCAAATGACGAAAGCACGGATCGTTGGCTGGGCGCACTCGCCCTTTGGCAAGTCCGAGATGGAAGACACCGAGACGCTGATGGCCTCCGTGGTCGGACCGGCGGTGGAACATGCGGGCATCGGCCTGTCCGACATCGACGGCATCTTCGTCGGCGTCATGAACAACGGCTTCTCCAAGCAGGACTTCCAGGGCGCGCTCGTCGCCATGGGCAGTGAGGAACTGGCCCACGTCCCGGCCGTGCGCATGGAAAACGCCTGCGCCACGGGATCGGCGGCGCTCTACAGCGCCATGGACTTCATCGAGGCCGGCCGCGGCCGCATCGCCCTTGTCGTCGGCGCCGAGAAGATGACCGCGACGCCGACGTCGGAGGTTGGCGACATCCTGCTGTGCGCCAGCTACCGCAAGGAAGAGGCGGATGTGGATGGCGGCTTCGCCGGTCTCTTCGGCCGCATCGCCCAGACCTATTTCCAGCGCTACGGCGACCGCTCGGAAGAGCTCGCCATGATCGCGGCGAAGAACCACTCCAACGGCGCGCGCAATCCCTTCGCGCATATGCGCAAGGATTTCGGCTTCGAGTTCTGCAACACGATCTCGGAGAAGAACCCCTATGTCGCCGCGCCGCTGCGCCGCACCGACTGCTCGCTGATCTCCGACGGCGCCGCCGCGCTGATCATCGCCGACGAGGAGACGGCAGCGACCATGGAACGCGCCATCGCCTTCCGCGCCCGTCGCAACGTCAACGACATCCTGGCGCTCAGCCACCGGGCCGACATGCTGGCCTTCGAAGGCGCGCGTCGCGCATGGGCCGGCGCGCTCGCGGACGCGAACCTGGCGGTCACCGACCTGTCCTTCGTCGAGACCCACGACTGCTTCACCATCGCGGAGCTGATCGAATACGAGGCAATGGGCCTCGCCAAGCCGGGCGAGGGCCACAAGGTCATCCGCGAGGGCCTCACCACGCGCGACGGCAAGCTGCCGGTCAACCCCTCGGGCGGCCTCAAGTCGAAGGGCCATCCGATCGGCGCCACCGGCGTCTCCATGCACGTCATGGCGGCCATGCAGCTTGCCGGCGAGGCGGGCGACATCCAGCTGGCGAACCCGGAGCTTGCCGGCGTCTTCAACATGGGCGGCGCTGCGGTTGCCAACTACGTTTCGATTCTGGAGCGCGTGAAATAATGACGACGACTGACCCGAAGGGGGGCGTGGCCCCCTGCACCACCCGGGTGATGAACCTCGCCAACTTCCTCACCCAGGCAGCCCGCCGCCATCCCGGCGAGACGGGCTTCGTCTGGGGCGAGGCGGAATGGAGCTGGGCGCAGATGGAAGCGCGCGTCGAGGCGATGGCCAATGCACTGGCCACCGAATTCGACGTGACCAAGGGCGACCGGATCCTGGTGCAGTCCTCCAACTGCAACCAGATGTTCGAATCCATGTTCGCCTGCTTCCGCCTTGGCGCGGTGTGGGTGCCGACCAACTACCGCCAGTCGCCCGCCGAGGTTGCCTATCTGGCCGAGGCCAGCGGCGCGCGTGGCATGATCTGTGGCGCGGCCTTCCCCGAGCATGTGGCCGAATGCCGGAGCACGTCGCCCGCACTCGACTTCGTCATCTCCATCGGCGCGGCGGATTTCGGCGAGGACTATGACGCGATCGTCGAGCGCAACGCCGGCAAGCGCATTGCCAGCGTCGCCGTCGACCGCGACGACCCGTGCTGGTACTTCTTCACCTCCGGCACCACCGGACGGCCGAAGGCGGCGGTGCTGACCCATGGCCAGATGGCCTTCGTCATCACCAACCACCTGTGTGACCTGATGCCCGGCACCACGGCCGGCGACGCCTCGGTCGTCGTCGCGCCGCTGTCGCATGGCGCCGGCGTCCACCAGCTGGTGCAGGTCGCCCATTGCGCCAAGACGATCCTGCCGGGCTCCGACAGGCTCGACGTGCCGATGGTCTGGTCGCTGGTCGAGAAGTGGAAGGTGACGAACATCTTCACGGTCCCGACGATCCTGAAGATGCTGGTCGAGGACCCGTCCGTCGAGAGCTACGACCATTCGACCCTGCGCTACGTGATCTACGCTGGCGCGCCCATGTATCGGGCCGACCAGAAGCGCGCGCTCGCCACCATCGGCGCGGTGCTGGTTCAGTATTTCGGCCTTGGCGAAGTCACCGGCAACATCACCGTGCTGCCGCCGGCGCTGCATTCGGCGGAAGATGACGAGGCCGCGCGCATTGGCACCTGCGGCTTCGAACGCACGGGCATGCAGGTGCAGATCCAGGACGACGACGGCAACGAGGTCCCCACCGGCGACACCGGCGAGATCTGCGTCATCGGCCCGGCCGTCTTCGCCGGCTACTACAACAACCCGGAAGCCAACGCCAAATCGTTCCGTGACGGCTGGTTCCGCACCGGTGATCTCGGCCGCATGGACGACGAGGGTTTCGTCTACATCACCGGCCGGTCCTCCGACATGTACATCTCCGGCGGGTCGAACATCTACCCGCGCGAGATCGAGGAAAAGATCCTGCTGCATCCCGACATCAGCGAGACCGCGGTGCTCGGCGTGCCCGACCCGGTCTGGGGCGAGGTCGGCGTCGCCGTCTGCATCGCCCGCTCCGGCGCCAACACCGCCGAGATCGACCTGCGATCCTGGCTCGATGGCAAGATGGCCCGCTACAAGCTGCCGAAGCTCGTGATCTTCTGGGAGGCGATGCCCAAGTCCGCCTATGGCAAGATCACCAAGAAGATGGTGCGCGAGGAGCTGGAACGGCGCGGCGAGATGCCCGCCTTCGAGGAAGCCACGGGGGCCTGAGACGCAATGAGCAACATGACAGAAACCACCGCCGAAACACGCGGCGCGGTGGCCATCACCGGCGGTGCCTCCGGCATCGGACTGGCCAGCGCCGAGGTCCTCAAGCGCAAGGGCTTCACCCCCTACCTGCTCGACCTGCAGGCGGAAGCGCTTGCCGCCGCCTGCGCCGAGCTGGGCCTTCCCGCCGGCAATGGCATTGTCTGCAATGTCGCGGACGAAGCCTCGGTCACCGGCGCCCTCGAGAAGATCGCCGGCGAGATGCGCCTTGCCGGCGTCGTCAACTCCGCCGGGATCGGCAGCGACAAGCCGGCGGTCGAGATGGGTCTCGAGGAATTCCGCCGCATCGTCGACGTGAACCTCATCGGCACCTTTCTGGTGGCGCGCACCGCCGCGCGCATCTGGAAGGCCAATGGCCAGAGCGGCTCCATCGTCAACATCAGCTCGGTCTCAGGCATTACCGGCAACAAGGGGCGCAGTGCCTATGGCGGCTCCAAGGGCGGCGTCAACACGATGACGCTGGTCATGGCCAATGAGCTCGGACAGGACGGCATCCGCGTCAACGCGGTCGCCCCCGGCCCGATCGACACGCCGCTGGCCCGCCGGATCCACACCGACGACGTGCGTAACCAGTGGAACCAGCGCGTTCCGCTGCGCCGCTACGGCACGCCGGAGGAAGTGGCCAATGCCGTTGCCTTTCTGATCTGCGACGAGGCGAGCTACATCAACGGCCACATCCTCGCCGTCGACGGTGGCTTCGTCACGGCAGGCCTGGCGACATGAGCCAGCGCACGATCCGCCATCCCGGACCGACCGCCGAAAAACGCCACGCCGCCGTTGCCTGCAGCGTCGTGCCGGTGACGCTGACGCTCGAGCCTGGCCGCACGATCAATGCGGCCATCGCCGAGGCTTTCGCGGCGAAGGGGTTCGAGGGCGGCTACGTGCTGCTGAAGGACGTGCCCATGCGGCGGATGAACTACGTCATCCCCGCCGGCAGCCCGGACGCGGAACATGCCGCCTGGTACAGCGACACCCGCGCCCCGGAGACGGGCGGCACGATCCTGCGGGCCGGCCTTCACATGGGCCGGCGCGACGGCGAGCCTTTCCTGCATTGCCACGGCTCGTGGGAGGTTCCCGGCGAGGGCGTGCGGATGGGACACCTGCTGCCATTCGAGGCGGAAGTGAAGGAGTCGGTCGAGGTCGAGGCCTTCGCGCTTGCCGGCGCGATCCTGGATGTCGCCGATGACGCGGAGACCAATTTCCGCCTCTTCGCGCCGCGTGCCTCGCAGGAGACGGCCTCGCACGCGATGGCTGCCGAAGCCGGACGCAAGGCGGTGCTCGCGACCGTTCGCCCCAATGGCGATATCTCGGAGGCGATCGAGCGCATCTGCGCCGAGAACGGCCTCGATACGGCGACCGTCCACGGCATTGGCAGCCTGATCGGGGCTGACTACGCCGACGGTAGCCATGTGTCGTCCTACGCCACCGAAGTGCTCGTGCGCGACGGGCGCGTTGCAGCCACGCCGGAAGGCCCGCGCGCCAGCCTCGACATTGCCCTTGTCGGCATGGATGGCGATATCAGCGCCGGCGTCCTCGTGCACAGCGCGAACCCTGTCTGCGTTACCTTCGAGCTTCTGATCGTCGGCTGACGCTGCCACGAATGCGAAACGAAAAAGGGGCGGCCCCACGAGGAGCCGCCCCTTTTTTCATGCCCGGATACGCCCGGATCAATGCGTCGCGTCGGGAAGCCATTCCTCAAGCGTGATCTCGAAGGTCATGCAGATCGGGTTGCCACCGGGGACGAAGGGGCCTCCGTAGACCTTTCCGTCCGTGTCTGCGACGACGCCGGAAAGCCGGGCGCAGAGAGAACCGTCATCCTGCGCGCGAACCTCCCCGGCGATGCTGACGATTTCGACCGCAGGCCCGCGGATCTGCTGCACGCCGCCGGCGGCGGTCTCGAGGCTTGCGTCCACCAGGCTGCCCAGAGCCCCGCGCACGAAGGCGTTGCGGAACCCCTCGGCAAGGCAGAGTTTCTCCACGGCGTGAACGAGATCCTCATTGGGGGCAATGCGCGCATAGGCGACGCGCCCCATCGTGCCCTTCTCGACGACAGTGGTGTCGACCGGGGTCGAAATGCCCGTCATGCGTTTTCCTTCATGGGCTGAAGCAGGGGGATGTTGGTTTCCGGATCGTAGGCCTGCCGCAGCGAGAATCCATCGAGCGAGGTGACCAGCGCCGAAATCGGCGTCGCCCCGATGATGCAGTCCTCGGTGAGGATATGGCCGCCGCGCAGCTCGCCGTCGGCGGTTCGGATCGCCGCGTGGCAGTGGACCAGCGGCGTGTCCTTCAGGCTGACGCCGAGCGTCGCGTTGCCGAAGATCATGAAGGCAGCGCCCGCGTCGATCGGACTGGTGTAGGCGATCACTGCCTGCCCCGAGGGGTCCGGCGGCGCGACACAATAGGAAAGCTGCGCGAAGGCGCCGCCGAGAATGGTCAGCGAGGCATTGCTGATGCCAGCCTCGGCGAGCGGCCCGACGATGGCCTCGTAAAGCGAACGGCCGGGCGCCAGCGCAAGCCGCGCGTGGCGGGCGGACGATGCCCCCAGACTGTTGATCCTGACCGGATTGAAGCGTCCCGGATGAAACAGCAGGCGCGCACGCGCCGGCGTCTTCTCAAGCCGCATGGCGAACCCTCCCGATGAAACAATACAACTTTGAAAGTCATACAATTTCCGGCACCGAATGTGCTTTCGAAGGCGCCCGCAAAATCGCCCTGAAGCAGATGAAATTCCTCCCGTCTCACGCTTGAGAAAAAGAAGATTTCGCAAGCCTCCCGAAACGCGGCAACACCTGCCGGGCGCGCGCCTGGCAGGGCGCCAACGAAAAAAGCCGCCCGGCGCCACCCGCGACTTGCGCGAAAGGCACCGGACGGCTCCGGTTCGTGGGGCGGGACGCGCCTATCTGTTGGTGATGATCTCCGGCCCCATCAGCGAGTAGGGCAGCCAGGTGGAGAGAGCCGGGACATAGGTCACGATCACCAGGAAGATCAGCAGGATCACCACGAAGGGCGCCGATGCCCGCACCACCTGGACAAGGCTCATCCCTGTTATCCCTGATGTCACGAACAGGTTGAGCCCGATCGGCGGCGTGATCATGCCGATTTCCATGTTCACCACCATGATGATGCCAAGGTGGATCGGGTCGACGCCAAGCTCGATGCCGATCGGGAAGACCACCGGAGCGACGATCAGCAGCAGGCCCGAGGGCTCCATGAACTGGCCGCCGATCAGCAGCATGATGTTGACCGCGATCAGGAAGGTGAACCAGGTGAAGCCGGCGCCCACCATCCAGTCGGTGATCGCCTGCGGGATCCGCTCCGAGGTCAGCACGTGGGCAAAGAGCAGCGCGTTGACGATGATGAACATCAGCATGATCGTCGTCTTGCCCGCGTCAACCAGCACCTTGCGGGTATCGGCATGGAAGCAGGCTGGGATCGCTGCGACGACAGTAAGCCAGAGATTGCGCAGGATCGCTGTTCCGACGGCCTCGCCGGGCTTGCGCATCGGCACGTCCTTGAGCGGCCCCATGTCGCGATAGATGAAGATCGCGATCAGGAACGCATAGACCGCGGCGACCGAGGCCGCTTCCGTCGGCGTGAAGATGCCGCCGTAAATACCGCCCAGGATGATGACGATGAGCAGCAGGCCGAAGCCGGCCTCCCACGCCGCCGCGGCAACCTCGCCAATCCCGACGAAGGGCTGCTTCGGCATGTTCTTGATACGCGCGTTGATGTAGATCGCCACCATCAGCATCAGCCCGGCGACAAGACCGGGAATGACGCCGGCCAGGAACATGCGCCCGACGGACACATCGGTCGCCGCCGCGTAGACGACCATGACGATCGATGGCGGGATGAGGATGCCCAGCGTGCCGGCATTGGCGATGACGCCGGCGGCGAACTCCTTGGTGTAGCCCACCTGCCGCATGCCGGCGATGGCAATCGTGCCGATGGCGACCACCGTGGCCGGCGACGAGCCGGACAACGCCGCGAAGAGCATGCAGGAGAACACCGCCGCGATGGCCAGGCCACCGCGAATGTGACCGACGCAGGCAATGGCGAAGCGGATGATGCGCCGGGCAACGCCACCGGTCGACATGAAGGCCGAGGCGAGCACGAAGAAGGGGATGGCAAGAAGCGTGTAGTTGCGCGAGGCGTTGAACAGCTGCAACGCGACGGACGACACGGAATCGCTGGAGAAAAAGGCAACGGTCAGGACGCTCGACAGGCCGAGCGCGATGGCGATCGGCACACCGAGGAAGAGCAGCCCCAGGACCAGGACGAAAAGAACACCGGCTTCCATGGCTTACCCTCAGTCCTTCAGGACGTCTTTGTTTTCGGCAACGAGATCTTCCGCCTCATGGGCGGCGATCATCAGCTCGCGCTTGCCGGTGATGATCTGCCAGGTCGCCTGCAGGCAACGAAAGCCGAACAGGGCAAGACCGAGCGGCAGGATCAGGTAGGCGATCCAGCGCTGCACGCGCTCCTTCACGCCGAACATCTCCTGCATCACTTCCGGATACCTGAGGTCATCAAGGCCGATGCCGACCTTGTACATCTTCATCCAGTAGTCGATGGCCCCGCCGCGCGCATCCGCACCGAAGATCTGTAGCCAGTCGGATTGCAGCAGGATCACCGCATAGGCGACGCCGCAAAGCGCGCCGAAGACGGCGAAGACGCGGAAGACGGGCTTGGGAAACAGGCGGATCACCGCATCGACGCCAAGATGGCTGCCGATCTTCACGCCGTAGCTCATGCCGAACAGGATCAGCCAGGCGAAGAGGATGCTGGTGAATTCGAGTGCGCCGGTCCAGCCGGAGTTGAACACGTAGCGCGCCACCACCTGGGTGAAGGAAACGATGGTCATCAGCGCGAGAAGGAACGCGATCACGTTCTCCTCGAACCGCGTGACCCAATTGTCGATGCGGTGCATCTGGCCCCCCCAATCGAATTTTCTTGTCGTTTTGAGCGCCATGCCCCGACAGGGCACGGGCGGGTGGAAGCCGGGGCACCGCCCCGGCTTCCGGCCGTTTCACGCGCTCGCGATCAGGAGTCGTTGGACGCCTGGGCGGCCTCGATCAGGTCCATGCCAATGTCGTCCTGGAACTTGGTCCAGACCGGCTTCATGGCGTCAACCCAGGCCTTGCGCTGCTCCGGCGTCAGCTCGCGGATGGTGCTGCCGGCGTCCAGGATGCGCTGGCGGTTCATCGCCTCCTTGTCGGCGACCGCGGCATTGGCGGACTTGGTGACCTCATCGACGATGGTCAGGAACTGCTCGCGGACATCCGCATCAAGGCCGTTCAGCCACTCATCCGAGGTGACCAGCAGATAGGCGAGGAGCTGGTGGTTGGTCTCGGTGATGCCGTCCTGCACCTCGAAGAACTTCTGGGTGTAGATGTTCGACCAGGAGTTCTCCTGCCCATCGACAACGCCCGTCTGCAGCGCCCCGTAGACTTCCTTGAAGGCAAGCTTCTGCGGGTTGGCGCCCATTGCCTCGATCATCGCCTCGGCGACATCGGACGTCTGGATGCGGAACTTCAGCCCCTTGGCATCGGAGGGAACCAGCAGCGGCTTGTTGGCCGAGAACTGCTTCATGCCCGAGCTCCAGTAGCCCAGGCCGACGAAGCCGACATCCGTCATGGAGTTCAGCAGATCCTTGCCCTTCTCACTCGCCGCGAAGCGGTCGATGGAGGACAGGTCCGTGAACAGGAACGGCAGATCGAACAGGCGGTACTTGAGGGTGTAGGCCTCGAACTTCGACAGCGACGGGGCAGCGAGCTGCACATCGCCGAGAAGCAGAGCCTCCATCACCTTGTCGTCATCAAAGAGCTGCGAATTCGGGAACACCTGCATGCAGGCCTTGCCGTTCATCTCCTCGTTGACGCGCTTGGCCAGCATCGTCGCGGCATCGCCCTTGGGGTGACCCGTGGCGGCGACGACGTGGCTGAACTTGATGATCATCTCGCCGTCCTGGCAATCCTCGGCAAGCGCCGGGGACACAAAGGCGAAAGACGCGGCCGCGACGGCCGCCATGGCAAATTTCTTCATGGATGTCCTCCCAGAGACATGTCTGGCTGCGCCGGATGCACCGACGCGCCGATTGTGCCGGCCGGGAAAACCGTTCGCCCCCCGCCCGGTCAGTCACACAACGCCTTCAACAAGCGCCATGTCAGCCCTTTAGCAAGCGCCATGCCAGATCTCGCGTCCCGTCGCCTGCAGCACGGACCCGCCATTTTCGCGTGCCACCCGGGACGGGCAGAATGCAGCGATGTTTCGAGGACTACCCACACCCTCCCGCGAATGGGTAGAAAACGACACACGCCGCCGCCGATGCCGGCGCGCAGTCAGTCCGCGGCGTCGTCGCCGTAGCGTCCGTCGCGGTCGAGACCGTATTTGCGGATCTTGTCGTAGAGCCCCTTGCGCGACAGGCCGAGGCGCTCGTAGGTCTCTTTCATCCGCCCGTCGTTACGCTGCAGCTCGCCGGCGATCACCGCCCGCTCATAGGCCGCGACGCGTCCGGCAAGCGACGCTCCCTCCGCGCTCTCCGCCGCGATCGCAGCGCTTTCGAGCCCGAGCACGAAGCGGTCGGCGGCATTGCGCAACTCGCGGACGTTGCCGGGCCAGTCGCGGGCCATCAGCCCCGCCACATGCGCTTCCGTTACGTCCGGTATCTCCCGACGGTAGCGCGCCCGCGCCTCCCGCGCCAGATGGTGGAAGAGGAGGGGAACATCCTCCTTGCGCGCCCGCAGCGGCGGAACCTCGATGGTGATCACATTGAGCCGGTAGAAGAGGTCCTTGCGGAACTGCCCGCGGTTGCCCGCCGCCTCCAGGTCCTCCTTGGTGGCGGCGAGAAAGCGTACGTCGAGCGGGATCGACACATTCGAGCCAAGCCGCTCGATGGTGCGCGTCTCGATCACCCGCAGCAGCTTGACCTGCAGGTCCAGCGGCATGGATTCGATCTCGTCGAGAAACACCGTGCCGCCCTGGGCATGTTCCAGCTTGCCGATGCGCTGGCGCGCCGCCCCCGTGAAGGCGCCCTGTTCATGGCCGAAAAGCTCCGACTCGATGATCTCCGCCGGCAATCCGCCGCAGTTGAGCGCAACGAACGGCCCGCCGTGCCGGTGGCCCTCCTCGTGCAGTGCGCGCGCCACCACCTCCTTGCCCGCCCCCGTCTCGCCCATGATGAGCACGTCGGCATCCGTGTCGGCGAGCGCTGCGACCAGTGCCCTGAGGCGCTCCATCGCCGCCGAGCGCCCGACGAGCCTGCTCTCGATGCCGCTGCGGCTTTCCAGCTCCTCGCGAAGGATGCGGTTTTCAAGCACCAGCCGGCGTTTCTCCAGCGCCCGTTCGATCACATTGGCGAGACGGCTGACCGGGAAGGGCTTCTCGATGAAATCATAGGCTCCCGCGCGCATGGCCTGCACCGCCAGCGGCACGTCGCCATGGCCGGTGATCAGGATGACGGGAAGTGCTGCGTCGATCTCCAGAACCTTGCGCATCAGATCGAGACCATCGGCCCCGGGCATGCGGATGTCGGTGACCAGGACGCCGTTGAAATCGCGTCCGAGATGGCCAAGCACGCCGGACGGCGCGGCAAAGGCCGCCACATCGAAGCCGGCGAGCTCCAGCCCCTCGGCAAGCGCCTCGCGCAGATCCGGCTCGTCGTCGACGAGAAGTACCTTTGCCGTTTCCATCGCCCGCTTGTTCCTCCCTGCGCCACCCGCCCGCGCCGTGTTCGCGAGCCCGCCCTACTCGGCCGCGCTGCGCCGCTCGCCCGCGAGCGGCAGGCGCACCGTAAACAGCGCCCCGCCCCCCTCGGCGGCCGTCACCGCGAGCGTGCCGGAAAAGTCGTGGACGATCTTGTAGGCGATGGACAGCCCAAGTCCCAGCCCCTTGCCGACATCCTTGGTCGTGAAGAAGGGGTCGAAGACGGAGGTCAGAAGCTCCTCGGCGATCCCCGGACCATTGTCGCGCACCTCGATCACCACCTGACCATCGCGTGCCTGCGCGCTGAGAACAACCACACCGTCGGCGCGCCCCTCGACCGCGTCGAGCGCATTGGCGACGAGGTTGAGGATCACCTGTTCGAGCCGCACATGACCGCCGAGGATCATCAGATCCGGATCGACGGGCCGGACCTCGACGCGGGCGCCCGACTGCTTGCGCTTCGGCGACAGCAGCATCAAGGTCTCGTCGATCACCGGCTTGACCGGCGTCGGCTTCAACTCGACCCCGGCACGTCGGCTGAAGCCCTTGAGAACCCGCGAGATCTCGGCCATGCGCTCGACCATGGCGATGATCCGTTCAAGCCCCGCGGCGGCGCGCTCCGGCTTGTCGCGCTCGATGAACAGCTTGGCGTTGTCGGCCGTGGAGCGGATCGCGGCGAGCGGCTGATTGAACTCATGCGACAGCGCCGCCGACATCTGGCCGAGCGTCGCCATCTTCGCCGCCTGCACGAGATCCGCCTGCATCAGCCGCAGCTCCGCTTCCGCTGCCTCACGCTCGCACACCTCACGGGCAAGATCGGCATTGGCCTTTGACAGATCGCGGGTGCGCGAGCGCACCCGGCGCTCGAGCCGCAGCGCGGAGAGCCTGTCCTCGCGCATGCGCCTGAGCGCGGCCTGCCGGCGGTCGGCGGCAATCCAGGCCGTGCCGCTCAACAGCAGGCAGGCGAGAATGGCGATCGCCGTCGCCTTCTGAGTCTGGGAGCGGGCATCGGAAGTGTCGGCGAAGGCGGCGATATGCCAGTCGAGAACCGGCAGGCTGCGCTGCACCATCAGATAAGGGCCGTGCTGCTCTTCGCCGCGAAAGCGCACCAACGCCTGCGCCCCGCGGACCGGGGCGTCCGCTGCCTCCGGGCTTCCGACCGGCGCCGGCTGCAGGCGGGACGGCACGTCGCGCGCATCGATCCGCCCCGCCAACGCCCGGCCGCGCCAGTCGGCGCGGTTGGAGGCGACGATCCGCCCCTCCGCATCAAAGGCAACGATGGGGGCGGCTGTCAGCGCCCAGGCCTGCTCGACCTCGGCAAGGCTGATGCGCACCGCGACGACGCCGACAACGCCCGTCCGGTCGCGTACGGCGGAGGCGAACACGTAGCTTCCCGGCATGCTGGCGGTGCCGGACTTGTACGCCCGGCCGAGCCGCCCCTGCAGTGCCTCCGCGAAGGGCACGAGGCCGATGTCATGCGGATAATCGAGGGCAAGACGCGGCACCAGGTGGCTGGAGGCGATGAGCCCGCCGTCCCGGTCGAAGAAAGCGACCTCGCCGGCGCCCGCCATGCCGGCGGCGATGGCCGCGGTGCGCTCGCCCGAGGCCCCATCACGCTCGACGATAAGCGCGCGCACATCCGGCCGCAGCGCCAGGATCGGCGGCAGCAGGCGGAACTTGTCAAGCTGTCGCTCGAGCGTCGCGGACTGGACGGAAAGGATCGCCTCGGCACGGGTCGCGACTTCGGCCCCAAACAGCCGGCCGGTCACCGCCCAGGTGATCCAGCCGACCAGCACCGTCGCCGGCAGAGCGATGCAGACCACCAGCACATGGGCCACGTTGCGGCGCGCTTTGCGCATCAGCCTGGCTTTCACCGCCCTGCCCCTTTCGTCCCGCCCGGGTGCTGGGAGCCGACGCCGGCTCCCGCCTCAATCGCCTGCGGCAACCTTGAGCGACGCGTCGCCGGCAATCCTGTCGGCGCGGATCATGGCGGCGGCCTTCTCGGCGATCATCATGGTCGGCGCGGCCGTGTTGCCGGAGGTGATCGTCGGCATCACCGAGGCATCGGCGACGCGAAGACCGGCGACGCCGCGCAGCCGCAGCCGCTCGTCGACCACCGAGGCATCGTCGATGCCCATCCGGCAGGTGCCCACGGGATGGAAGATTGTCGTGCCGATGTCGCCGGCGGCCCGCGCCAGATCCTCCTCGCTCCGCACGAGCGGACCGGGCAGATGCTCGACCGGCGAGAAGGGGCGCATGGCCTCGCTCGCCATCACCTGCCGCGCAAGACGGATGCTGTCGGCGGCAACCTTGCGGTCGCCCTCGGTCGCCAGATAGTTCGGCCTGATCTCCGGGCGGATCTCCGGTCCCGGGCCCGTGACATGGACGCTGCCACGGCTTTCCGGCCTCAGGTTGCAGACGCTGAGCGTGATCGCCGGGAACGGATGGAGGGGGTCGCCGAACTTGTCGAGAGACAGCGGCTGGACATGAAACTCCACGTTTGCCGTCTCGAAGGCCGGATCGGATCTGGCGAAGACACCGAGCTGGGAGGGCGCCATCGACATCGGCCCCGAGCGGGTCAACGCATATTCGAGCGCGATGCGCGCCTTGCCGACAAGCGAGCCGGCGCGCTCGTTGAGCGTCACCGCGTTCTCCACCTTGAAGACGGTACGGATCTGCAAGTGATCCTGAAGATTGGCGCCGACGCCGGCGGCCTCGACGCGAACGTCGATGCCGTGTTTCGAAAGCACCTTCGGGTCGCCGATACCGGAGTGCTCGAGAAGCTGCGGCGATCCGATGGCCCCGGCTGCAAGCACGATCTCGCCGCGCGCCCGCGCCACCGAGGGCACACCGTCGACGGCAAGCTCGACGGCACGCGCACGCCCGCCTTCCAGCACGATGCGGTGCGCTTCCGCCTTGGTCACGATCCGCAGGTTGGGACGGTCGGCGACCGGCTTCAGAAAGCCCTTGGCCGCCGTCCAGCGCACGCCGCCGCGCTGCGTCACCTGGAAATAGGAGGACCCGAAATTGTCGCCCCGGTTGAAATCGGGGATCTTGGGAATGCCGATTTCCTCGCAGGCATCGCGCACCGCATCAAGGATGTCCCAAGAGAGCCGCTGCTCCTCCACCCGGCATTCGCCGCCGCGCGCATGAACGCCGTCATCGAGGCTGTAGTGATCCTCCGCCTTGCGGAACAGCGGCAGCACATCGTCCCAGCCCCAGCCCGCAAGCCCCATCTGGCGCCAGCCGTCGTAATCGCGCGCCTGGCCGCGCATGTAGATCATGCCGTTGATCGCCGAGCAGCCGCCGAGTACCCGGCCGCGCGGATAGGACAGCGACCGGCCGTTAAGCCCCGGCTCGGGCGCCGTCTTGAAACCCCAGTCGGTGCGCGGGTTGCCCATGCAGTAGAGATAACCGACCGGGATGTGAATCCACAGGTAGTCGTCCTTGCCGCCAGCTTCCAGCAGCAGCACCTTCATGTCCGGATCCGCGGACAGCCGGTTGGCCAGCACACAGCCTGCCGAACCGGCGCCAACGATCACGTAGTCCCACTCGCCCAGATCCTGCATCGTTCCTCCGCCGCCCCAACAAGGGGGCCTTTTTGACGGAACGATGCCCCGCGCATCGCCTCATGGCAAGAGCGGGGCGGAAACCTGCCTCAGGCCTGCGCCTCGCGCACGGCCAAATCCACCTCCGCGACGAGGTCGGGCTCGATGCCAAGACGCGCGGCGAGCATGTCGAGATAGGCCTTTTCCGCCGGATGGTCCGGGTCGACCGCCAGACGCGAGGCGGCGTAGATCTCGAGCGCGGTCTCGGGCGTGCGGGCAGCGGCCACCACCTTGTCGATATCGAGCGGCGCGCGCAATTCGTCCATCAGGAAGGCCTTGGCGTCGGAATCGAGCCCCGCCTCGTCGATCTTGTCGAAGATGCGCGCCTGTTCCTCGGCGTCGATGTGCCCGTCCGCCTTGGCGGCCGCGATCATCGCCGTCAGCAGCGAAACGGCGAAACCGTGCTCGCCGCCTGGCGCCCGCGCTGGGTCGAAAGACGTGCCGCGCGGAGCCTCCAGCGCCTCCGGCGCATCCGCCGGATAGGCCGGACGCGCACCTCCGTCCTGATTGGCGCGATAACCCTGATAGGCCTTGTAGGCAAGGCCGGCGACAAGCGCCATGCTGCCATAGGTCAGCGCCTTCTTGCCGACCTTGCGGCCCGTCTTGGAGCCGAGCAGGAGGCCTGCGAGGCCGCCCAGCGCCAGACCGCCGCCCTGCGATGAGAGGAAATCCCGCCCACGTCCCATCAGGTCGTCCGACGCGCGGCCGGAGGCTGCGCCCTGCCCCGAGCCGCGCGCCTGTGCGCCGGCGCCGAGAAACTGGTCGAGAAGGGATTTCGCATCGAACATCTGGCACGCTCCTGGATCTTGCGTCGAATGGCTCGCAAGGGAGATGGGGAGAGCCGGGCTCCGGCGCAAGCGCCCGCACGCGGCACCTGCCCGGGGTGGTCCTAGCCGTCAGCCGTGCGAAATGGCAGGCGGTTGTCGTCCTTCAGAGTTTCCATGGCGATAGAGGAACGCACGTTGCGCACGGAGTCATGCGGCAACAGCTCATCATTGATGAAGCGCGACAGCGCCGGGAGGTCGGTGACAGCAACCTTCAGCATGTAATCGACATCGCCGGTCAGGGCGTGCGCCTCCTGAACCTCGGGCAGCGCGCGCACGAGCTCGCGAAAGCGGCGCGCGTTCTGCCGGCTGTGCGCCTGGAGCGCGACGCCGACATAGGCGATGACCGAGAAGCCGACCGCGCCCGCGTCGAGGTCGGCCCTGTAGCGACGGATGACGCCGGCCTGCTCGAGCCGTTGTCGCCGGCGCGACACCTGGGAAGCCGAAAGCCCGATACGCTCGCCAAGCTGCTGGTTGGTCAGACCGGCATCATCCTGCAGGAATGTCAGAAGCCTTGTATCGAACTGATCCAGATCACTCATCGCACGCACCCAACCCATCTACCATGCACGTTTCTTGCAAGTCCTATCACTGAAGCTCGCACTTTGCACACACCTTGCATGCGGGCGGGCGCATACTGGTCCTCACGGACCGGGCAACGCCCGGTCATCGCCGCAGACACATGCGACAGCATTCGAGGAGGACTTCATGGGACCGTTTCCGCACGACGCACCGCCGGCAAAGATCACGCAGGAGAACCCGGCCGGCACCGACGGCTTCGAGTTCGTCGAGTTCGCCCACCCCGAGCCGGAGAAGCTCGACGCGCTGTTCCGCCGCATGGGCTACGTGCCCGTCGCCCGTCATCGCGACAAGGCGATCACGCTCTACCGCCAGGGAGATGTGACCTATGTGCTCAACGCCGAGCCCGGTTCGCACGGCATGCGCTTCGTCGACGAGCACGGCCCCTGCGCCCCCTCCATGGCCTGGCGCGTCGTCGACGCGAAACACGCCTTTGACCACGCGGTCTCGCTCGGCGCGTCGCCCTATGAGGGAGAGGACAAGGTCCTCGATGTCCCCGCCATCGTCGGCATCGGCGGTTCGCTGATCTATTTCGTCGAAACCTACGGCGCGGCGGGTTCGGCCTATGACGCAGACTTCGAGTGGACGGGCGAGCGCAACCCGACGCCGAAGGGCGTCGGCTTCTATTATCTCGACCACCTGACCCACAACGTCTTTCGCGGCAACATGGACAAGTGGTGGGACTTCTACCGGGATCTCTTCAACTTCTCGCAGATCCATTATTTCGACATCGACGGGCGCATTACCGGCCTCGTCAGCCGCGCCATCACCTCGCCGTGCGGCAAGATCCGCATCCCGCTGAACGAGTCCAAGGACGACACCAGCCAGATCGAGGAATACCTCAGGAAGTACAAGGGCGAAGGCATCCAGCACATCGCCGTTGGCACCGACGACATCTACAATGCCACCGATCTTCTCGCCGACAACGGCCTGAAGTTCATGCCCGGTCCGCCGGACACCTACTACGAGATGTCCCGCGACCGGGTGCACGGCCACGACGAGCCCATCGAGCGGATGAAGAAGCACGGCATCCTGATCGACGGCGAGGGCGTGGTGAACGGCGGCATGACCAAGATCCTGCTGCAGATCTTCTCCAAGACCGTCATCGGCCCGATCTTCTTCGAGTTCATCCAGCGCAAGGGCGACGAGGGCTTCGGCGAAGGCAACTTCCGCGCCCTGTTCGAATCCATCGAGGAAGACCAGATCCGTCGCGGTGTCCTCAAGACCGACGCGGCCGAATAGGTCCTTCACCGCCCGCTTGCGGCACGGTGCCCCGTCGCGAAGCCGCGGCGGGGCATTTTTTATCACCCGGCTTTCATTGACCCGCCGGGACCGGCCGGCCTTCTCACACGGCCTTCACCGCCTGCCGCTCGACGCCGCCCAGCGTCGCGATGAAGCTTCGCGACCATGCGGCGGCATCTTCCCGGCAAAGCCGGTCGAAGATCGCCTGCCAGCGATGGCGGCGCTCGTCGAGCGGCATGTTGAGCGCGGTCTGCAGGCTCGAGGCGACGCCTTCGGCCGAATGCGGATTGACGATCAACGCTTCCGGCATGCCCTCGGCCGCGCCGGCAAAGCGCGACAGCACCACAACGCCCGGATCCTCCGCCCGCTGTGCGGCGACATATTCCTTGGCGACAAGGTTCATGCCGTCGCGCAAGGGGGTGACCAGCGCGACCTTGCTTGCGCGGTAGACGCCAGCGAGCGAACGCCGCGTGAAGGAGCGGGTCATGTAGCGGATCGGCACCCAGTCGAGATCGGCGAAGCGGCCATTGATGTGGCCGGTCAGCTCCTCCAGTTCGCGGCGGATGTCGGCATAGGCGTCGAGCTCCGAACGTGACGGCGGGGCGACCTGCATCAGGCTCACCCGCCCGCGGTTCTCGGGGTAGTCCTCCAGCAGCCGCTCGAACGCACGGAAGCGCTCCGGCAGCCCCTTCGAATAGTCAATCCGGTCGACGCCGATGATCTGCGAGCGGCCGTTGAGCAGCTTTTCGGTGCGCGACACCGCACGACGCGCGTCTGGTGTCGTCGCCATGCGGGCAAAGCCGGCCGCGTCGATACCGATCGGGAAGGCCCGGGCGATGACCTTGCGCCCGCCGATGGCAAGCTCGCCGTCGCCGCTTTCGACCGCGCCCAGTTCCTCCGCCGCGAACCGCCGGAAGTTGGACGCGTCCCGCTTCGACTGAAAGCCGATCACGTCATAGGCAAGCATCCGGCGGACAAGCGTTGCGGCACTCGGCAAGCCGGCGAGCACTTCGGGTGCGGGAAAGGGAATGTGCAGGAAGAAACCGATCGGATTGGCCAGGTCCATTGCCCTGAGTTCGGCGGCAAGCGTCATGAAGTGATAGTCGTGCACCCAGATCATGTCGTCCGGCTTGAGCAGCGGCCGCAGGCGCACCGCGAAACGCTCGTTCACCCGCCGATAGCCCTCCTCCGCCCGCCGGTCGAACACCGCAAGATCGAGACGGTAGTGCAGCACCGGCCAGAGCGTCTTGTTGGCGAACCCGACGTAGAACTCATCGTAGTCCGCCTGGGTCATGTCGACGGTGCGCATCGCCACCTTGCGGGTGCCGCCCTCCTTGAGGTTGGCGAAGGTGCCTTCCTCGGAGATCTCTCCGCTCCAGCCGAACCAGAGCCCTCCCGTCTCGGTCAGCGCGTCGACCAGCGCCACCGCCAGCCCTCCCGCCCGGCCTGTATCCTTCAGCGGGCCGACACGGTTCGAGACGACGACAAGACGCGACATGCTGGTTCCTCCAGACGGGCTGATGCGGGCGGGCTGCGGCCGCTCACGCCCCCGCGGGACGGAGGGCGGGATCGGACGCACTCGTCATGGCGACGGCGGACCGCACGCCTGCGGTGCGGCGCAGACCGCTTCGTGGCAACAACGTCGACACCGAGGCTCCGGTTCCAGCGCGCCGCTTCCCGGGCGCGGGTCCCGTGCCTCAGACGAGATCTTCCCAGCGCCGCGAGAGCCGGACCGCGCCATTGATGATGCCGACCATCGAATAGGTCTGCGGAAAGTTGCCCCACATTTCGCCCGTGGCGGGCGAGGTGTCCTCCGACAGCAGCCCGACATGGTTGCGACAGGACAACATCGTCTCGTAGATCTCTCGCGCTTCCTCCTTGCGACCGATCCGCGCCAGCGCATCGATGTACCAGAAGGTGCAGATGTTGAAGGCGTTCTCCGGCGCTCCGAAATCATCGGCGGCGTGGTAGCGGAACAGGTGGTTGCCGCGCCGCAGGCTTTCGCCGATCCGCTCGACCGTTGCGACGAAGCGCGGGTCCTTCGGTGGCAGAAAGCCGACCTCGGCGATGAGCAGCAGGCTGGCGTCGAGATCGTGCCCCTCGAAACTCTCCACGAAGGCGCCGACCTTGTCGTTCCAACCGCGCGCGAGGATCGTTGCGTGGATCTCGTCGGCGCGTGCCCGCCAGCGCGCGGCCCGCTCCGTCAGCCCGAACTGCAGCGCGATCTTGGCAAGCCTGTCGCAAGCGGCCCAGCACATCAGCGACGACGAAGTGTGGATGCGCGCGCGCGTGCGCAGCTCCCACAATCCGGCGTCCGGCTGGTCATGCATGGCAAAGGCCCGCTCGCCGATCACCTCGAGCCGCTCGAAGTCGTCGATGCCCGGTTGATGCAGCAGTCGCTTGTCGAAAAACGCCTGGGAGGCGCCGAGCACGATGTTGCCGTAGACGTCGTGCTGGAAATGCTCATAGGCCTGATTGCCGACGCGCACCGGCCCCATGTCACGATACCCCGGCAGGTCGACGGTCGTTTCCACCAGCGTCTTTTCCAGCGCGATGCCCCACAGCGGCTGAACGTGGCTGCCGTTTGTCATGGAAGCGATATTATTGATGTAACGGAGATAATTCTCCATCGTCTCCATTTCGGAGAGCGAATTCAGCGCCCGCACGACAAAGAACGCATCGCGCAGCCAGCAGTAGCGGTAGTCCCAGTTGCGCTGCGTGTTCGCGGCCTCCGGGATGGACGTGGTGACGGCGGCGACAATCGCCCCGGTTTCCTCGAAGGTGCAGAGCTTCAGCGTGATCGCCGCGCGTATCACCGCTTCCTGATACTCGAGCGGCAGGCCAAGCCGGCGCGTCCATGCACGCCAGTGGTGCACCGTCTCGTCCTCGAACTCCCGGCATATCGCCTCCGGGTGATGCGTCAGGCTTTCATCCGGGCCGAGATAGAATGAAACGGGAGCATCGAGAAGGAAGGCCGTCTCGTCGCGCACATAGGTGATCGAGGCATTGGTCGTCAGCCGCAACGCCATGCCGTTGCCGACGAAGCGCATGTGGTTCGAGCCGAAGGTCATCTCCGGATCGCGCGTGCCGTAGCCGAACCGCGGCCGGCAGCGCACGCGAACGCGCGGGTGGCCGGCGATCGGGCGCACCCGGCGCACGATGGCGTTGGGACGAAACATCCGCCCCTTGGTCTGGAACCGCGGCGCGAAATCTGAAATCTCGATGCCGTTGCCGGCCTCGTCGAACAGGCGCGTCACGACGACGGCGGTGTTTTCCAGGTATTCCTGTTCGCTGCGGACCGTCCCCGGAAGCTCGATGGCGAAGGCCCCGTCGCCGGGCTCCCCGCGCGTGCCGAGCAGCGCGTGGAACACCGGGTCGCCGTCGAAACGCGGCAGGCAGCACCAGACGATCCGCGCCATCTTGTCGATCAACGCGGCGAAAGAACAATTGCCGATCATCGCCAGATCGAGCGACTGGGATCCGGCGGACATTGCGGCGGTGTCGGTCATTCGGACGGGCTCCGGCGATGAACGTGGGAGGAGATGTCGAGCGCCAGCCAGTCATGTACCCCGGCGACGTCGGAGATGCGGAAGCGCGCGCAACTGTCGGCCTCGCCGACCTTGATGCCGAAGCCGCCCACGGCCTCGACCGCGCGCAATCCGTCCTCGTCGGTCACATCGTCGCCAATGAAGACCGGCGTCCGCCCGCGAAACGGGGCCAACTCCATGAAGCGGGACACAGCCCATCCCTTGTCGCGATGAGCGGGCTTGGCCTCGACGACCATCTTGCCGTGGATGAGGTGAAGGTCGGGCAAGGCACCCACCGCCTCCTCCATCACCTCCACGACCGCCCGTTCGCAGTCTGGCGCAATGCGGTAGTGAACGGCCAGCGCCGCGCCCTTGTCCTCGATGGAAACGCCACGACCGAGCAGGCCGCTACCCTCGAGTGCGGCCTTGAGCGTGGCCAGCTCCGGCCCCACCGGCGTGCGCACGACCTCGTCGTCGGGAAGGAACCGGGTCTCGAGCCCGTGCAGCCCGGCGCAGGGCAGCCGCAGCGGCGCGAGAAACGCGTCGATCTCGTGGATGGGACGCCCGCTGACGATGGCCACCGCGCCGTCCAGGTGGTCGATCAGGTGCCGGAGATGGCCAATCATCGACGGTGAGGGAGAAACCGCATCCGGCGTCGGGGCGATCTCCACCAGCGTTCCGTCGAAATCGAGGAACAACGCGAAATCGTCGGAGACGGGTGGCGGCGCGTTCATGACCTCAAGCTTAGGGGAACTCATGCAGGATGAGAACCCATGAAGAAAAAAGTCACGCTAGCTGAGCACGATCCCGCACCGCGTCATGCAACGGAGCGCTCGACGAAGGCGCCTGGCCCCGGCGTCGCGCCCTCGGGACACTTTCCAAGGATGATCATGCCGAGCACCTCGTCCTTGGTCACGTCCTGCGTGCGCGCCGAGCCGACAAGCTGGCCGTTCTTCATCACCGCAACCCGGTCGGCGAGGTCGAACACATCGTGAATATCGTGACTGATCAGGAAGATACCGAGGCCCTGCTTCTTGAGCTCCTGGATCAGTTCGGAGACCATCTGGGTCTCCTGGACCCCGAGCGCGGCCGTCGGCTCGTCCATGATGAGGATGCGCGCGTTGAAATAGACGGCCCGCGCGATGGCCACCGACTGCCGCTGGCCGCCCGACAGCGCCTTCACCGGCGCCTGGAACTTCCTGAAATTCGGATTGAGCCTGCCCATGATCTTGCGGGTCTCGGCCTCCATCGCATCGTCATCGACGAAGCCGAGCGGCGAGACGAGCTCCCGGCCCAGGAAGAGGTTGGAGGCAGCATCAAGATTGTCCGCCAGCGCCAGCGTCTGGTAGATCGTCTCGATGTTGTGCTGGCGCGCGTCGCGCGGGCTCTGGATCGTCACCCGCGCGCCGTCGATCAGGATCTCGCCACTGTCGGCGCGATAGGCCCCCGAGAGAACCTTGATCAAGGTCGATTTGCCGGCGCCATTGTGGCCGAGCAACCCGACCACCTCTCCGGGAAAAAGGTCGATGCTGACGTTGTCGACCGCATGCACGCCGCCGAAGGAAATGCAGATGTCCTTCATCTGCACGAGGGGGGTCGCCATGGCTCAGTCTCCCGTGCGCTTGCGGTAGAGGATATCGACGAGCACCGCCACAACCAGCACCACGCCGACGACGATGTTCTGCAGCGGCGCATCGACGCCGACCATCGCCATGCCGGACTGGAGCGACTGCATGATCAGCGCGCCGAGAATGGCCCCGTAGATCGTGCCGAGGCCGCCCGACAGCGCCGTACCGCCGATCACCGCCGCGGCGATGACGCGCAATTCGTCCAGCGTGCCGATGTCGTTTGTCGAAAAGCCGAGACGCGCGGCCGCGACGGCGGCCGAGAGCGCGCACAACCCGCCCATGATGGCGAAGATCTTCACCGTCAGCAGCCGGGTGTTGATGCCCGAAAGCTCGGCCGCATCCGGATTGCCGCCGGCGGCGAAGATATAGCGGCCAAGCCGGGTGCGCCGCGCCACCACCGACATGCACACGGCGACGAGAATGAGCAGCAGCACCGAATAGGGCAGACCATAGGCCGCCGTGTAGCCTTCCGGCACCTCGAGCCCGCGCGCGGCAAAGTCGCGCCTGAGCACCCGGGAGGGCACTTCATAGGCGTTGAGAACGGCGATGAAACCGACGATTGAAGCGGCCACGATCGCCGCCAGCGTCGTCTCCGCCCACACCGGCTTGACCGGAAACCCGTGCCGGGCCTTGCGCCGGCGCGAGGCGATCTGCATGGCAAGCGCGGCGGCGACGGCGACAGCGGCGAAGGTCCATGACCAGGCCGCGCCCAGCGTGCCGCCGATGCCGCCGATCATGGTGAACCGCGCATCGAGCGGGCCGATGGTCTGGCCGTCGGTGATGAACCAGGCGGCGTTGCGCCATACCAGCAGGCCGCCGAGGGTCACGATGAACGCGGGAATGCCCAGGTAGCCAATCAGATAGCCCTGGAAGGCGCCGATCACGACGCCGACCGCGACGCCGGCCAGAATGGCGAGGATCCAGATCGCAGGATGGCCAAGGCCGAGACCGAACACATTGGGCAGCACCTGGGTCTGCACCATCGCCATCACCGCCGCGACGGTTGCCAGCAGCGAGCCCACCGACAGGTCGATGTGGCGGGTGACGATGACAAAGACCATGCCCGTTGCCATGATGGCGACGGACACGGTCTGGATCGTCAGGTTGAAGATGTTGCGCGGCGTCAGGAAATTTCCGCCTGTGAACACGTTGAACACCAGGCACAGGACGACGAACGCGCCGATCATCCCGAGCAGACGGGTGTCGATCTGAAGCGCGGAGAAAAGGGATCTGCGC
This sequence comes from Stappia sp., assembly GCF_048268045.1. Lineage (GTDB taxonomy): Bacteria > Pseudomonadota > Alphaproteobacteria > Rhizobiales > Stappiaceae > Stappia. Next base: position 20,010 of record NZ_JBLWWG010000006.1, on the reverse strand, counting down.
GTCGGGGCCTTCGGCTCGGGCACCGCGGTATCTGACATGGGAAGCTCCTGCCTGGAGGCAATCACGCCTGTCGACGCTCACACCGGAGCGGCGGACATCGTCCGCCAGCGCGTGGGCGCTGCCCCGGCGAGGGCCGGAGCAGCGCTTTTCATCCGGTTCTGGCTCAGTTGCAGGGTGCCGGACCCTCGGTGACGCCCTGGCACAGCGCGTCCTTCGTGATCCAACCGGCATCGACGACCACCGAGAGGTTGTCCTTGGTGACCGGGATCGGCTTCAGGAAGCGCGCGGTCAGCTCCGTGCCGGCGGGCGATGTCCACTTGCCCGCGCCTTCGACGCTGTCCATCGTTCCGCCCTTGGCCAGAGACACGGCGATCTCGCCGGCCACCTTGCCGAGTTCGCGGGCGTCCTTCCACACGGACACGGTCTGCGTGCCCTTGGCAACGCGGTTGAGCGCGGCATGATCGCCGTCCTGGCCGGACACCGGGATGCCTTCCATGCCCTGCGCGGTCAGCGCCGCGACGACGCCGCCGGCGGTACCGTCATTGGAGGCGACAACCGCGTCGACCGCATTGTTGCTGGCGGTCAGGATCTGCTCCATGTTCCGCTGCGCGTTCGCCGGCAGCCAGCCGTCGGTATAGGCCTCGCCGACGATCTTGACCTTGCCCGCGTCGATGGCCGGCTGCAGGATCTCCTGCTGACCGCCGCGCAGGAAGTCGGCGTTGGGATCCGTAGGCGATCCCTTGATCATCACGTAGTTGCCCTCGGGAGCGGCCTTCAGCACCTCTCGGGCCTGCATGCGGCCGACCTCGACGTTGTCAAACGTCAGGTAGAAGGCGCGCCCGTCCTCGATCAGACGATCATAGCCGACGACCGGGATGCCCTCGTTGGCCGCCGCCTGGATGGCGGGGCCGATGGCCTGGGAATCCTGCGCCAGGATGATCAGCGCATCGACGCCCTGGGCGATCAGCGCCTCGACGTCGGAGAGCTGCTTGGCCGACGAACTCTGCGCATCGGCGGAAACGTATTTGGCGCCGGCGGCCTCAAGGGCGGACTTGATAGCGGCCTCATCCGTCTTCCAGCGCTCCTCCTGGAAGTTGGACCAGCTCACGCCGACGGTGATGTCCTGCGCCTGGACAGACGCGGACAAGGTCATCGCGGCGAACATCGCCCCGGCAAAAAGCGGAAAATAGCTGCGCATGTGTCTCTCCTCCCGTTCATCCCCGTTCAGCGGCAGCGCGAACGAAGGACGGCAATCTGTTGCTGACCAGCGCCCTCTCACACCAGTCGTGCAAACGTCCTATTGTTATTTTTTTTGACGTCCGAAAAAAAGTTGCTCCAATCGGACTGCACTGTCAACATGGTTTCGCGACACCGGGCGGCACCGTTTCTTGAACTTTCGTGTGAGAAACGATAATCGCCACCAAGACCCGGGCGTGCCGTCGCCTGGCAGCGCGAGCGATCCGGGTGGATGGCGAGGAGGACGCCAAAGCGCGGGATTTTCATGCACCAGAAGGCTGATCGCGACCAGATCCGGCGGCAAAACCGGTCGATCATCTTGCAGGCGCTGCGGCGCACCGGGACACGCGCCCGCATCGACCTCGGCCGCCAGACGCACCTGAGCCCGGCCACCGTCACGTCCATCACCTCCGACCTGATCGCCGAGAACATCGTCACCGGCGTCGAGGACACTGGCCAGAAGACAAAGGCGGCGCGTGGACGGCCGCGTGCATTGCTCAGCCTCAACGCCGACGCGGCCTGCGTGCTGGCGATCAAGATTTCCGTCAACACCATCGACCTGGCTCTCGTTGACTATCGCGGCCTGCGCATCGCTCGCGCCCGTGCGCTCTTCGACAGCGCGACGGCGACCGCCGAGGATTTCGGCCGCACGCTTGTCGCCGCGACACTGCGCTTTCTGGACGAAGACGCGCGCCGCGCGCGTCCGGCCATCGTCTCCGTCGCCGCGCAAGGCGTGGTCGACGACGCCGCCGGCACCGTCACATGGTCTCCGGCCTTCGTCGTACGCCACGTCCCGGTGGTCGGGCCACTGGTCGCCGCGCTCGGCGTTGCCTGCCGGCTGTCGAACGACACCAACATGATCGCCGAGGCACTTCATCGCAGCGACCCGGCGCGCTATGGCGGCACCTTCGCGGTCATCTTCATGGACTATGGCGTAGGCATGGGCCTTTTCGTCAACGACCGCCTGTTCGTCGGCGAGACGGGAGCGGCGGCGGAAATCGGCCATGCTAACCACATGCCCGGCGGGGCCTTGTGCCGCTGCGGACGACGGGGCTGCCTGGAGGCCTATCTCGCCGATTACGCCATCCAGCGCCATGCCCTGGGGCTCGACCCGGCCACACCGCCGGCCGACATTCCCATGCCCCCCGACACCATCGCACGGCTGATCGACGAGGCGGAACGCGGCAATGCCCGTGCACGCCAGGCGTTTGCCGCGGCCGGAGAGGCGCTCGGCTATGCCATCGCACGCCTCGTCGCCAGCCTCGACCCCGGGCGGATCGTCGTCACCGGCGGCGCGATACCCGCCTGGCCGCTGATACAAGCCTCCGTGCACGCCGCCCTTCGCGAAGCGCTGGTGGAGGACCTGCGCTGCCATGTGATCATCGAGCCCGTCGACTGGGAGGAGGACCTCGCCCTGCGCGGCACGGTGGCGCGCGGCCTGCACGAACTCGATACCCGGGTCTTTGCCGAACCGGCTGCCGCGACGACGGCGGCGACGCTGGAGGGAACGGCATGACGCGGGCGCGGTGCGAGGCGGGGGGGCCGACGAGGATGCAGGTCATGGCCTGCGCCCTGGCTCTCACAGCCTTTGCCGGGCCGCTGCGCGCCGACGACCCGCTCCCCTGGAGCGAGCGGCTTCTGGAAACCCCGCTTTCGCTCGAGGAGATCGCCCGCCTGCCACAGGACAAGGCACGCGCCCGCCTGACGGAGCGGGGTGAAAAGCTCTTCGTCGGCAAGTTCGTGCGCGAGGACGGGGTCGGTCGGCCCGAGGCCACGCAGGCGATCGTGCCGACCAGACGCCGCCGGCCGGCCGCGCTGGAGTTCCAGCGCCTCGCCGGCCCCGACGCCAACGCCTGCGCATCCTGCCACAACGAGCCTGTTGCCGGCGGCGCCGGCGCCTTCACCGCCAATGTCTTCGTCTCGGAAGGATTTGAAAGCGCCGACTTCGACACCATCGACCCGCAATTCTCCAACGAACGCGGCACCAACGCGCTTCAGGGCTCCGGGCTGATCGAACTGCTGGCGCGCGAGATGACCGTCGAGCTTCAGGATACCCGCGATGACGCCCTCGCCCGGGCGCGCGCCTCCGGCCGGCCGGTCGAGCGCGCGCTTGCCAGCAAGGGCGTCTCCTTCGGCGCGATCACCGCTCATCCCGACGGCAGCCTCGACATTGCCGGGATCGAGGGCATCGACCCGGATCTGGTTCTGCGCCCCTTTTCGCAAAAGGGTGTCTTCGGGTCGCTGCGCCAGTTCACGGTCAACGCGCTCAACCAGCATCACGGCATCCAGCCCGTCGAGCGTTTCGGCGCACAATGGACGGGAACCGACGATTTCGATGCCGATGGCTTCCCGGACGAAATCGGCGCGGGCGATGTCTCCGCGCTCGTTGTCTGGCAGGCGACCCTGCCCGCACCAACCCGCAAGACGGACCTGCCGGCAAGCTGGAGAGAGGCGGCCGGCAGGGGCGAGCGCCTCTTCGCCGAGATCGGCTGCGCCACCTGCCACAAGCCGGCCCTGCCGCTCAATTCGGCGGTGTTTCAGGATCCGGCACCCTTCGAGACGGCAGGAACCCTGCGCGGCGTCGATGTCGGAAAACCGCTTTCCATCGACCTGTCGCGCCTCGCCTTCGTCAAGGCGCTGCCGCGCGACGAGAGCGGAGCCATCCTTGTGCCGCTCTTCGGCGATCTCAAGCGCCACCGGATCGCCGATACGCGCAACCCGGCCTTCGGCAACGAATTGCTCGGCCAGCGTTTCGTTGACAGGGATGTGTTCATCACCGCCGAGCTGTGGGGCATTGGCTCAACTGCGCCCTACGGCCATCGCGGCGACCTGACGACGCTTGACGAGGCAATCCGCGCTCATGGCGGCGAGGCGTCGGAGGCGCGCTCCGCCTATGTCGGGCGCGCCGACAAGGAGCGGCAGGCGATCATCGCCTTCCTCCGCAGCCTGGAGATCGCCCGATGACGGCGCGCCGCTTCCTGCTTCTCGCAGCCCTGCTCGCGCTTTCCGGTGCACCGCTCCCCGCAGGCGCGGCGGAAGAAGCGTCGGAGCCGGCGCGCGCACCTGTCCCCCGCTTCGCGGAGGAGGCGGAACAGGCCGGCGTTTCGCATCGCTACGACGGCCCCTGGGAGTATTTCGTCGGCGGTGGCGCGGCGATCCTCGACTGCGACGGCGACCGCATGCCGGACCTCTTCCTGGCCGGCGGCGCGGGGCCGGCCGCCCTTTTCCGCAACACCGCGCACGCCGGCGGGCCACTCGCCTTCGAGCGCCGCGACCCCGGTGTTTCGGAAAAGCTGCTCACGAAGGTGACCGGCGCCTATCCGCTCGACATCGACAACGACGGTCTGATGGATCTCGTGCTGCTGCGCGTCGGCGAGAACATCCTTCTGCGCGGCACCGGGCAGTGTCGCTTCGAAGCGGCGAACCGGCGCTTCTCCTTCGATGGCGGACGCGGCTGGACCACAAGCTTCGCCGCGATCTTCGAACCAGGCTCCACCTTTCCAACGCTTGCCTTTGGAAACTATGTCGACCGCTCCGCCCCGGGCTCGCCCTGGGGCACCTGCGACGACAACGTGCTTCACCGCCCGCAAGGTGCAGACAGGCCGGACTATTCCCAGACCAACCGCCTGACGCCCGGCTATTGCGCGCTGTCCATGCTCTTCACCGACTGGAACCGTTCGGGCGAGCCGGCGCTGCGCGTCTCCAACGACCGCCACTATTATCGCGGCGGCGAGGAACAGCTCTGGGCGCTGCCGCCCGGGCGTCCGCCCCGCCCCTATCGCCGCGCCGACGGATGGCGACACCTCAAGATCTGGGGCATGGGCATCGCCAGCACCGACCTCGACGGCGATGGCCTGCCCGAGTTCGCCCTCACCAGCATGGGCGACACGAAGATCCAGACCATCGACCAGGAAGGCGACGATCTGCTGCCGGTCTATCGCGACATCGCCTTCGACCTCGGCGCGACGGCGCATCGCCCCTACACCGGCACCGACATGCGCCCCTCCACCGGCTGGCACGCGGAGTTTCAGGACGTCAACAACGACACGCTGACGGACCTCTTCATCGCCAAGGGAAATGTCGAGGCGATGCCGGACTTCGCCGCCTTCGATCCCGACAACCTGCTGATCCGGCAATGGTCGGGCCGTTTCGCCGAAGCCGGCAAGGACGCCGGCATCGGGCTCGACCGGCGCGGACGCGGCGCCGGCCTCGCCGATTTCAACATGGATGGTCTGCTCGATCTCGTCGTCGTCAACCGCGCCGCGCCGACAAGCCTGTTCCGCAATCTCGGTGGCGCGCATGCGGACGACCGCCCCGCCGTGCCGCTCGGCAACTGGCTGGCGGTTGGGCTCGCCCAGGACGGCGCGAACCGCAATGCGGTCGGGGCCAGGCTCAGCATCCGCGTCGGCGCGCGCAGCCTGACACGGGACATTGCCGTCGGAGGCGGTCATGCCTCGGGCCAGGCAGGCTTCGTCCACATCGGCCTCGGGGTCGCCGAACGTGCCGTCATCCGGGTGCGCTGGCCGGACGGATCCTGGAGCCACGGCTACCGCGTCTTCGCCAATCAGGCCGTTCTCATCGAGCGTGGCGCGGAAGCCGCTCGCCCTTGGTACCCTCCGAAGTAGGCCCGGAACCCACTATAGCGGCCGCGTCTGCGTGACGTATTTCTCGAAGAAGTCGGAGAATTTCGCTACCCGCATGGGTAACCGCTCGTAGGGCGGATAATAGAGCGTCAGCCAGATATCCGGCGGCTCCCAGGCCGGCAGGACCTGTCGCAGGCGCCCGTCCTCGAGGCCGTCCTCGACAATGAAATGCGGCAGCAGCGCAATGCCCTCGCCATTGTCGGCAAGCCGCGCCATCAGGTCTCCGTTGTTTCCCGCAAGCGTCTGCCCGGCCCGGACCTTGCGCGCCCTGCCCTCGCTGCGAAGCTCCCATGTCTCGTTGAGCGAGCGCTCGTCGTAGGCCAGGCAGCTGTGCGACGCCAGATCGTCGGGCGTTTCCGGTTCCCCGTGGATGGCGAGATAGGCAGGCGAGGCAACCATCACCCGCCGCACCAGGCAGATCTTGCGCCAGATTGTCGACTTATCCTTCGGCGCCTCCGAGATCCTGATCGCGAGATCGAAGTCATCGGACACAATGTCGATGAACCTGTCGGTCAGCGTCAGCGACAGAACCGTCGCCGGAAACTGCGTGCGAAAGCCCGAGACGACATCCGGCAGGATCTGCTGGCCCAGCGACATCGGCGCGTTGATCCTGATCGAGCCTGCCACGTCGCCATGCTGCTCGCGCAGTTCGTCGCTTGCCCGCTGGAACTCGTCGACAAGCGGCGCGATCCGCGCCGCGTAGACGGCCCCCGCCGATGTCAGAGACACATGGCGGGTCGTCCTCAGAAGCAGCTGGATGCCGAGTTGGCTTTCCAGGCTGCCGACCGCCCGCGTCACCGTCGGTGCGGTCATGGACAGATGCCGCGCGGCGGCGACGAAGCTGCGATGCTCCGCGACGCTCAGGAAAATCCGGACATGGTCGAGATTGATCATGACCTCACTATTTCACAAATCGCAATAATATCCGACAAACTAATTCAATTCTCTTTTGCAGTTCGCAAGCCCATTTTTCTGTCCAGACAGACACCAGCGGACTTCGGGAAAGGAACCCACCATGCTGAAACAGATCAAGGGTCTGCACCATGTGACGTCCATGGCGGCCAGCGCTCAGGAAAACAGCGACTTCTTCACGAAGGTCCTTGGCCTGAGGCGGGTGAAAAAGACGGTCAACTTCGACGATCCGGAGGTCTACCACCTCTATTATGGCGACGAAGCTGGAACTCCGGGCTCGGTCATGACCTATTTTCCCTTCCCCCATATTGCTCCCGGGCGAAAGGGAACGGGCGAGGTCGGCGAGACCTATTTCGCCGTGCCTGACGGATCGCTCGGCTACTGGAAGGAGCGCCTCTCCGGCCTCGGGCTCCGCGACCTTCGCGAGCGAGATCTGTTCGGCGAGAAGCATTTGCGCTTCGAGGGGCCGGACCAGGACGGCTTCTCCCTTGTCGAGACCGCAAACGACGACCGCAAGGGCTGGACGGGCGAGGGCATCGGATCGTCGCAGGCGATCCAGGGCTTCCGCGGTGCGAGCCTGCGCCTGCGGGACGCCGGGGCGACGGCGGAACTGCTGGCCTTCATGAATTACCAGCAGGTCGAGCGGAAGGACAATTGGGTGCGCTTCGCCGTCGCGGGCGGCAACGGCGCCGACTTCATCGACATCGAGACGCTTTCTTCCGCCGATCCGGCCCGACAGGGCTCCGGCTCCGTCCACCACATCGCCTTTGCCGTGGAGAACCGCTCGGCACAGCTCGAGGTTCGCCAGGCACTGCTCGACACCGGGTATCAGGTCACTCCGGTGATCGACCGCGACTATTTCTGGGCGATCTACTTCCGTACCCCCGGAGGCATCCTGTTCGAGATCGCCACCAACGAGCCGGGCTTTGACCGCGACGAGGATACCGCCCACCTCGGCGAAGCTCTGAAGTTGCCGTCCCGCTACGAGCCGTACAGGTCGCAGATCGAGCGGATCCTGACCCCGATCGCCGACTGACCGGCGCGGTTGCGCGCAAGACCGCCCCGTCGCGCACAACCGGCTTCTCCAGGGAGACCGAATATGACCGTTGCATCCTACCACGCCCTGACCCGCGCGCCCTCAGGCGGCGCGCCTCTGGTTTTCGCCTTCCACGGCACCGGCGGCGACGAGCACCAGTTTTCCGCCCTTGCGGCCGACATCCTGCCCGCAGCCGGTTTCGTGGCCCCGCGCGGAGACGTCTGCGAACATGGCGCGCTGAGATTCTTCCGCCGCACCGGCGAAGGCATCTACGACATGGAGGACCTCGCGCTGCGCACGCGGAAGATGGCGGAGTTCGTCGCGGCCCACAGAGCCGAAAACCCAGACCGCCCGGTCTACGGGTTCGGCTATTCCAACGGCGCCAACATCCTCGCCGCCGTAGCCTTTCGCCACCCCTACCTCTTCGACCGGATCGCCCTTCTGCATCCGCTGATCCCCTGGACGCCAGAGCCCAGCGCCGGGCTTTCGCGAAAGCGGGTTCTGGTCACCGGCGGCCGGCGCGATCCGATCTGCCCGCCGGAGCAGACCGGCGCGCTTCTCGACTATTTCCGCGCGCAGGACGCGCGGCTCGAACTGGTGTTGCACAACGGCGGACACGAGTTGCGTCAGGGCGAGATCGACGCCTTGCGAGGCTTCCTGACCGACACAGGCATGGAGATGGAAAAATGCCCCTGATCCACGAGAACATGAGCCGCGGCCACACGCGCAACGGCTGGCTCGACAGCTACCACACCTTCTCGTTCGGCGGCTTCCAGGACCCGACGCGGATGGGTTTCGGCGCGCTCCGGGTGATCAATGAGGACCGTATCATTCCAGGTTCTGGCTTCTCCGAGCACGATCACGACAACATGGACATCCTCACATTGGTGCTTTCGGGAAAACTCCGCCACCGGGACACAATCGGCAATGAGACCACAATCGCCCCGGGTACTCTGCAACTGATGTCCGCCGGTCGGGGCGTCCGTCATTCGGAGATGAACGCCTCGACGACGGAAGCGGCCCGCTTCCTGCAAATCTGGCTGATCCCGGACACCTTCGACGGCGAGCCGACGTATCAGCAAGCCGCCTTGCCGGCGCGCGAGGACGCGCAGGGCTGGACATTGCTGGCAAGCGGAAACCCGGGCGAAGCACCTCTGCGCCTGCTCTCACCAACGCGGATCTCCATCGCCCACCCGCGTGCGGGACACGCGATCGGCCTGCCCCGATCCGACGACCGGCTCCTCTATGTCCATGTCGTGGAAGGCATCGCGACAATGGACGACGAGCGGCTGGTCGCCGGCGACGGCCTGCAACTCGGCAGGGAGGAAGTACCCGACCTGTCGTGGGCCACCGACGGCCAGGTCCTGCTCTTCGACATGGCCGCGCCGTTACGGGCGAGCTAGAGCGCGGCGAAAACAAGAGCGGCGGAGTTGCGCGCGCAAACTGCTTGCCGCGCGGGCAACTCCGCCTCGGGCGATAGGTACCGTCCCAAGTGCGAATTACCTGACGAAAGCAGCTTCTCTAAACTCTTTCCGGTAACGACCATCGCGGGCGCCGTCTATCTGACTGTCTTCAACGGCGCGATGACCACGGTCAGCCTTCGCCTTAGGCGCGGCGGAAGATGTCGCGGCACCGGGCGCAGCAGAACTCGTCAAGGACCCGAACAGCCGGGACGACACGCCCCCCGCTCAGGTCGCGTCTGTTTCCCGCTCCTGCCCCGGCACGACGGTTTTCACGATCGAGGCATCGAGCGCCTCGTAGGCGGCCAGTCCGATGGTCTCGTAGAGTTCGGCGCGGGTCTGCATGTCGCCGACCATGGCTTGCGTCGCGCCGTCGCGCCGGAGCGTCTCGTAAAGCTTCTGCTGGGCCCGGTTCGCCACACGCAGCGACGAGACGGGCCAGATGACCATGCGATAGCCCATCTCCTCGAACGCGTTCGCCGTGAAGAACGGGGTTCGTCCGAACTCGGTCATGTTGGCCAGCAGCGGAACCCCGGGCATGCGCGCGGCGAACTCGCGGAACATCTCGGCCGATGTCAGTGCCTCCGGGAAGATGGCATCGGCTCCGGCCTCCATGTAGAGCTTGGCGCGCGCAACAGCGCCGTCGAGCCCCTCGCTTGCGGCCGCATCGGTACGGGCAACGAGATAGAGATGGCGCCGCGCCTTCGCCGCCGCCGCGACCTTCGCCGCCATATCTCGCGCATCGGCGAGCTTCTTGTCGTTGAGGTGGCCGCACTTCTTCGGCAGGAGCTGGTCCTCGATATGAACAGCCCCCGCTCCCGCATCCTCGAACGCGCGCACCATGTGCATCACGTTGAGCGCCTCACCATAGCCGGTGTCGCCATCGACGAGCAGCGGCAGGCCCGACGCCCGCGCGATCTGGCGGATGAAGAAGGAGACTTCGTCGACGGTGATGATGCCGAGATCCGGCAGCCCCATCGATGCGGTCATCGCCGCGCCGGACAGATACAGCGCCTCGAAGCCCGCAGCCTTTGCCTGCAAGGCCGCCATGCCGTTGTGCGCCCCCGGAAGCGCCAGGATGCCACCGCGCTCGACGAGCGCGCGGAAGCGCTCGCCGGCGGCCCCTTGGGGAAGATCGGAAGCAACGAGATAGGACATGGCGGCGTTCCTTATGCGGCTTTGTTGGCGTCCGCGGCCCCGCCGCGGTGCCTGATCGGCGTGAATACGAGATTTTCCGGGCCAATGTAGTTGGCCGAAGGGCGGATGATCTTGTCGTCCTGTCGTTGCTCAACGATGTGCGCCGCCCAGCCGGCTGTCCGAGCAATGACGAAAAGCGGCGTGAACATCGCCGTCGGCACCCCCATCATGTGATAGGAGACGGCACTGAACCAGTCGAGATTGGGGAACATCTGCTTCGCGTCGGCCATGGTCGCCTCGATGCGCTCGGCAATGTCGAACATCCGGGTCGAACCGGCTTCGACCGACAGCTCGCGGGCCACTTTCTTGATCACCGCGTTGCGCGGGTCGGCGAGCGTGTAGACCGGATGGCCGAAGCCGATCACGACTTCCTTCGCCCCGACACGCCGCCTGATATCGGCTTCCGCCTCATCCGGCCACGCATAACGTTTCTGGATCTCAAGGGCGACCTCATTGGCGCCGCCGTGCCTGGGACCGCGCAGCGCGCCGATGGCTCCCGTGATCGCGGAATAGATGTCCGAACCGGTTCCCGCGATCGAGCGCGCGGTGAAAGTCGAGGCATTGAACTCATGCTCGGCATAGAGGATGAGCGAAATGTGCATCGCCCTCACATGCGAGCCCCGGGGCACGCCGCCGTGAAGGAGATGCAGGAAATGACCGCCGATGGTTTCATCGTCCGTCTCCACCTCGATGCGTCGGCCGTTGTGGGCGAAGTGATGCCAGTAGAGCAGCATCGAGCCGAGCGAGGCGAGCAGCCGGTCGGCGACATCGCGTGCGCCAGCGTGATTGTGGTCCGCCGCTTCCGGCAGCACGCATCCGAGCGCCGAAACCCCGGATCGCATCACATCCATCGGGTGGGTTGCGGCCGGTAGCAGTTCCAGCGTCCGCTTCACCGCCTGCGGCAAGCCGCGCAAGGCCCGCAGTTTTGCCTTGTAGGCGGCCAGCTCGGACAAGGTCGGCAGCGTGCCGTGAATGAGGAGATGCGCGATCTCCTCGAACTCGCAGGCTTCGGCCAGATCGACAATGTCGTAGCCACGATAATGCAGGTCGTTACCGGTGCGCCCCACTGTGCACAAGGCAGTGTTACCGGCGATGACGCCCGACAGGGCAACGGACTTCTTGGGCTTTGGCGCGGTCATGACATCCCCCCTGACCCACGGTTCCAGTCGAATATGCCAAAAGCGGCCACCTCGCCCAGTCGCTCGGGGGCGACCGTGAAGGTGAGCCCCGCAAGCTCATCCGGGCGAAGCTCGACCAGGCGCTCGACGGTGGCGATGAAGCGTGCCTGCTCGGCCTCGGCGACAATGCCGTCGCAAAGGCTGCGGAACTTGTTGATGTAGTCGGGACGGGTGAAGGGGCGCGCGCCGAGCGGATGCGCATCGGCAACCGCCAGTTCGTCCTCGATCGTCGTCCCGTCCTGCAAGGTCACGACCACGCGCCCGCCGAACGCCTTCTCCCCGGGATCGCGGCTGTGATAGCGCCGCGTCCACTCGGGATCCTCGACGGTCGAGATCCTGTGCCAGAGCGCGATCGTCTCCGCGCGCCCCGCCCGCTCGGGCGCATAGGAACGCTCGTGGTGCCAGCCGCCGTCTTCGAGAGCGACCGCGAAGATGTACATGATCGAATGGTCGAGCGTTTCGCGGCTCGCCCCGGGATCCATCTTCTGCGGATCATTGGCACCGGTGCCGATCACATTATGGGTGTGGTGGCTTGTGTGGATGACGATGCTCTTCACACTGGAAAGGTCACGGATCCGTCCACGCATGCGGCGGGCCAGGTCGATCAGCGCCTGGCTCTGGTACTCGGCCGAATGCTCCTTCGTGTAGGTATCCAGGATCGCCCGTTTGGCTTCACCCTTTTCCGGCAAGGGCACCGTGTATTCGCTCCCGGGGCCGCCGAGCAGATAGGCGATGAACCCGTCCTCCCCCTCCCACGCCGGCGACGGCGCGCCCTCACCCCGCATGACCCGGTCGACGGCCTCCACGGCCATCTTGCCGGCGAAGGCCGGCGCATAGGCCTTCCAACTCGAAATCTCACCCTTGCGCGATTGCCGCGTCGTGGTCGTCACATGCAGCGCCTGCTGCACGGCCTGATAGACCGTCTCGACCGGCAGACCGAGCGCAGCGCCGATGCCCGCCGCCGCCGATGGGCCAAGATGCGCAATGTGGTCGATCTTGTGCTCGTGCAGGCAGATGCCTTTCACCAGATTGACCTGGATCTCGTAGCCGGCGGCGATCCCCTTCGCCAGCGCCGCTCCCGACAGGCCGCAATGCTGCGCCACGGCGAGGATCGGCGGAATATTGTCTCCCGGATGCGAGTAGTCGGCCGCCAGAAAGGTGTCGTGAAAGTCGAGCTCGCGCACCGCCACGCCATTGGCCCAGGCCGCCCATTCGGGCGAGACCCGCCGCTGCGGCCCAACACCGAAAACGGTCGCTCCGGGCTGAAAGGGATGGGCCAGCGCCTGGGACCTGGCATTGGCGACCGGCCGCCGCGCCAGCGAGGCCGCAGCCACCGCGGCGTTGTCGAGGATCCGGTTGCCGATCATCTCGGGCACCTCCGGCTCGAGCGCCACGTCATCGACGGCGACCGAGGCGAGCTTCCAGGCGAGCTGATCCTCGCGGGCGAGGTGCTCCACGGACTTGTGTGTGCGAACGCGGTGCGATTTCACGAAGTCGTTCCTCCTGAACACTGTTGATCGGAAACGGAGATGGCGCGCGGGACGCCGTTCTGGTCGACCGCGACCATCATGAACCGGCCGGAAATGGAAGGTGCCCCGTCGCCGTCGTCACGCCATTCCTCAGGCGAGACCTCGACGAGGACCGTCATCGACGAACGCCCCTGAAAGACCACCCTGGCACGAACATCGACAATCGCGCCGAGCCGGACCGGGCGGGCGAACTCGATGTTGTCAGCCTTGGCCATGACGACCGCGCAGCCGGCGTGGCGCGTGGCGCAAACGAAGGCGGCCTTTCCCATCATGTGCAGCGCATTGGCTCCATAGAGGGTGCCGTAGTGGTTGGCCTGCTCGGGCAGAACCACCTCCAGGAAGTGCGTTTCGCCTCGATCCGATTTGATTGCCGGCATCGTCACCCACAAGCCCCTTCGCCTTTTCAATTTCGCATTATCCGCATATGATGAAATTGATAAACGACTGAAATTGAATAGTTTTGTGAAGACCCGGCGGTGAATTTGCAAACTTTGCAAAGTCATCAAAGCGATAGGTGCGGCGTGAAAAAGGCCTTTATGGGGGTACGGATCAAGCGGTTGCGAGAGGAGCGGCGACTGACCCAGCAGGCGCTGGCCAATGCGCTTGGCATCTCGCTCAGCTATCTCAACCAGATCGAGAACAACCAGCGTCCGCTGACCGTCCCGGTGCTGCTGAAACTCAACGCCGCCTTCGGCACGGATGTCCAGGTCTTCTCGGACAATGACGAGGCGCGCCTGCTGGCCGAACTGCGCGAGACGCTCTCCGATCCGGCCTTCGGCGAGGCCATCTCGCTTGCCGAGATGCGGGAACTGGCCGGCAACATGCCGGCACTCGCCCGCGCGTTCCTGTCCCAGAGCCGCAGGCTGAAGCAGGCGGCCGACGAGATCGCCGCCTATGCGGTCCGCCTCGGCGAAGACCGCCAGGGCGCTTCCCCTGCCCTGCCGTCGACGCCGTTCGAGGAGGTGCGCGACTTCTTCTACGCCAACCACAATTACATCGACGATCTGGACCGGCAAGCAGAGGCGGCAGCGCGGGAAATGGGCATGCCGCCCGGCCGCATGGCGCCGGCAATCGCCGACAGGCTGGAGGCGCGGCACGGTCTTAGGCTCGCCGAGCTACGCGAGGAAGACGGATACGGCATGCAGCGACGGTTCGATGCGCAAAGTCGCACCCTTCACCTGTCGCCTCGACTCGGGCCGGGTCAGCGCGCCTTCCAGATGGCGACGCAACTGGCGTTTCTGGAACAACGCAACCTGATCGACACACTCGCCGCGGGCGGATCCTTCTCCACCGACGAAGCCCGGTCGCTGGCGCGCATCGGCCTGGCCAGCTATTTCGCCGGCGCGCTCATTCTGCCCTACACGCCCTTTCTGCAGTCGGCGGAACGCCTGCGCTACGACATCGACCTCCTGGGCAGTGAATTCGGCACGGGCTTCGAAACGGTCTGCCACCGGCTCAGCACACTCCAGCGTTCCGGCGCGCGCGGCGTTCCCTTCTTCTTCGTCCGCGTCGACAGGGCCGGCAATATCTCCAAGCGCCAGTCGGCCACGGACTTTCATTTCTCCCGCGTCGGCGGGACTTGCCCCCTGTGGAATGTCTACGACGCCTTTTCCAATCCCGGAAAGACACTGACCCAGGTTGCGGAAATGCCGGATGGACGGGCGTATCTGTGGATCGCACGCAGGGTCGAAAGTTCGCGCGGCGGCTATGGAGCTCCGACCAAGACATTCGCGATCGGCCTGGGCTGCGACCTGCTGCACGCCGAGCGGCTGGTCTACTCCGAGGGCATCGCACTGAATGCCCCTTCGTCAAGAACCCTGATCGGCGCCGGCTGCAAGGTCTGCGAGCGCTCGGCCTGCGCCCAGCGTGCCTTCCCTCCGCTTGCAAAGAAACTCGTCATCGATGACGAGCGGAGTTCGTTCGCCCCCTATTCGGCGACCTGAGGAAACATGCGCGTGTCCCACACCCGACGAAGTCGCCGCCAGAGTTCGCTGCCTAACGGGGGCTGTCCATGACAAGCAGAAGCAGCGCCTCCTCGCCAAACGCCTCGTAGAAGTGCGCCACATCGCCGAAGCAACGGAAATAGTCTCCCGGCCCGATCTCGACAGGCGCGTCGACCGGCCCGAGCCTTACTCTCCCGCTGCACAGGAACGCATGTTCGACTGTCCCCCTGGGGTGTGGCTCGGATTGCCGCGCGGACCCTGGTTTCAGCGAGATGCGGTAAAGGTCGCGCCGCCGGTCGGGCGGACATTTGTCCAGAAGCACCGCCGCGAAACCCGACGTCTGCGAAGACAGGCTAACCCCCTCGGTCGCACGGACAAGCGCGCTGTGCGAGGAGGCGTTCTCAAACAGCGAGCTGAACGGAATGTCGAGCGCCGTTGCAATGGCCCAGAGCGTTTCGACATTCGGATTGCCCTTGCCGGCCTCAAGCTGAGACAGGGTGGACTTGGAAAGGCCCGCCCTTGCCGCCAGCGCGGAAAGGCTGATCTGCGCAAGCTCCCTCTCGCGTCTGATGGCTGAGGCGATGATGCTGTTCGGCGTCATTTCGTTCGTTTCAATAAACTATCGTTCGAATTGACGAACGATCTCACTGCGTCCATTATAACGAACGTTGTTCTTCGAGGCCAGTACCGCCCCATGTCCGCCAGTTCCCCTGACGCTGCCCGCACGCGCGCCGATGAATTCCGGCACGGTCTGCGCGACATCACGCCGCTTTCCTTCGGCGTCGCCGTTTATGGCCTCGCTTTCGGATTGCTGGCCGCGCAACAGGGAATGGGGGGCCTTGCGACCGGCCTCATGGGGGCACTCGTTTTCGCCGGTTCGTCGCAGATCGTCGCGCTCGAGCGTCTGGCCGCCGGTGCCAGCGCGTTGATGGCGATCATTGCCGGGCTGGCGCTGAACCTCCGCATCCTGCTGATGACGGCGTCCCTGCGCGGCGAGCTTGCCGGGCGTCCACTCTGGCAGATTGTGCTGGGCGTCCATCTGACTTCAGATGAGAACTGGGTGCTGATGCACGCGACCCGCAACAAGGGCCAGCCCGCCGGATACTGGTATCTGGTCGGCGGCGGCACCAGCCTGATCGCGGTCTGGATCGTCTCGACGGCTTTGGGCGCCACGTTTGCCCGGACCCTGCCCGACCTGGCGGCGGGCGGGATGGACTTCGCCTTCACCGCCGCCTTCATCCTGCTGTTGACAAGCCTCTGGCAGGGGCACGACAGCCTGCCGCCCTGGGTGGTCTCGGCCGTGATTGCGGGGGGCTGCGCGCTGCTGCTCCCGCTGGACCCGTCCTGGGGCCTGATCGCCGGAGCCGTGGCGGGCGCCGGCTTTGCTGGGATGCGGCGCCATGGGTGAACATCTGCCCGTCATAGCCGGACTGGCATTCGGCACCTTCGCAATACGCTTCGGGGGCTATCTGCTGGGCTCGACCCTGCCTTCGAGCGGCCCCTGGGCACGCACGCTGCAGGCCCTGCCGGGTTGCCTGATCGCAGCGCTGCTGGCGGTAATCCTCGTGCAGGCCGGACCTGCCGAATGGGGCGCCGCAGCGCTGGCCCTCACCGTGGCGCTGGGGTCGCGCAACCTGCCGCTGACCATGCTGGCCGGAGTGGGCGGCGTCTGGTTGCTGCGCGGGCTGGTGTAGTCAGCCCCGGGAAGGGCAGACAGCCTATCGCAGCCAGTCCCTGAACCGCCTCTCCCCCTCCGGCGAGAAACTCACCACGCGCGAGGACGGCAACCGCCGCGCCCAGGAAAGCGCGAGCAAGCGGTCGAGCATCGCCTTGCCAATCTGTCCGGCCAGGTGGTGCCGCCGCTGGCTCCAGTCCAGACAGGCGCGGCAGACAGGGCGATTGCTGCGGGACAGATCATCGGGCGTCACGCCGATTTCCGCCAACCTCGCCCAGCCGTCATCCCTCACGCTCAGATCCGGACGTGTCAGGTCACCCGACAGCCAGCCACCCTTTTTCGCACGATCAAAGATCAGGACGCCCATCTCGCCGGCGAGATGGTCATAGCAAACGCGGGCCTTTCGCAACGCCGGATCCTTCGGGCCGGTACGCAAGGGCGGCACCGCATCGCTGGAAAACACCATCAGTGCCTCGAGCAGCGACGCGACATGCGGTCCCGCCAGCCGGAAATAGCGGTGTCGCCCCTGCGCTTCGACGCAGAGCACCTCTCCTTCGACCAGCTTCGCCAGATGGCCACTGGCCGTCTGCTTTGTGATCCCGCCAACCCCTGCCAGTTCGGTCGCGGTCAGGGCACGCCCGTCCATCAGCGCCAGCAGCATGGAACTGCGGGCAGGATCGGCAACCAATGCGGCGATACGGGCAATGTCGGGACCTTCTCTCATGGTTCGGTTGTAACCGAACCATCGGCTCGGACCAATCGGCTATCGGGAAAGCCGGAAGGAAAGGATCCGGCATGATTACCTGCATCATCACCTATGACATCGACCCGAACCGGCGTGAGCTGTTCGAGGAATATGCTCGCAACTGGGGCCAGTGCAGCCCGCGTTGCAGCGCCGACCTCATCGGCTATTTCGCCCCGCATGAGGGAACGACGAGCACCGCCTATGGGATCTACTCCCTACCCTCGCTTGCCCATTACGAGACCTATCGCGCCCGCCTCGCGGCCGACCCTCTGGGGCGCGAGAATTACGAATTCGCCAGACGGGAAGGGTTTATCCGCCGCGAGAGTCGCCTGTTCGTCAAGCTTGCCTCTGCGCCACACGAGGTACTCGCATGATCGCGGTGATTTTCGAGGCGGAAACCTCGGAGCAGGCCCGGGCCGAGTACCTGGATCTTGCCGCGGAGCTCCGGCCGCTGCTGGCGGAGATCGACGGCTTTCTCTCCATCGAGCGGTTCCAGAGCCTGACCGCACCGGGCAAGGTCCTGTCGCTGTCCTTCTGGCGCGACGAGGCAGCCATCACGCAGTGGCGCAACCTGCCGGAGCACCGCAAGGTGCAGGCTGCGGGGCGCAATCGCGTCTTTACCGGCTACCGCCTGCGGATCGCGGACGTCCAGCGCGACTACGGCATGACCTCCCGCGAGGAAGCCCCGGCCGACAGCCGCAGCGTTCACACTGAAAGGATCGCGCATGTTTGATCTTGAGTTCGACCTGGCCGGCCGCCCCGGGGCATTGGCGGACCTGGGCGAGGCCATGGGCCGCGCGGGCCTCCCCTTCGAGGGAGGTGCGGTCTTCGGGCAGGGCGAGCGCGCCGTCGCCCACTTCCTGTTCCAGGACGGGGCTGGAGCAAGGCGGGCCGCCGAGGCGGCTGGCATCCGCGTTGTCGCCATGCAGCGTCCGCTGATCCGAAAACTGAAGCAAGGCACGCCCGGCCAGCTCGGCGCCATCGCGCGGGTGCTGGCGGATGCAGGCATCAACATCGTGACCCAGTATTCCGACCACCAGAACCGGCTGATCCTGATCTGCGACCGCCACGCGGAAGCGGAGCGGGTAACTACGGCATGGGACACGCAGGAGGGAGCGCATCATGATTGATCCGGTTATCGCCAGTGTCATCTGCGCGACCTTCTTACTCGCCGGCATCGTCAAGGGCGTAACGGGCATGGGGCTTCCCACCGTGGCCATGGGGGTGCTCGGCGCGCTGATCTCTCCCCTGACCGCCGCCAGCCTTCTGCTCGTCCCCTCCTTCGTCACCAACCTCTGGCAACTGCTGGCGGGACCGGCTGTCTCCTCGCTGCTCCGCAAGCTGTGGCCGATGATGCTGGCGATCTGCGCGGGCACGGTGACGGGTGTATCCTGGCTGGTGGGCGGTGATACCGATCTGACAACGGCCGCCCTCGGGGGAACGCTCGTCCTTTATGCGGGATACACCCTGTTCGCCGGGCAGCTCCGCGTGCCGGCACGCGCACAATGGTGGCTTTCGCCGCTGATCGGCGGGGCAACGGGGATTGTCACGGGCTGCACCGGCGTCTTCGTCATTCCGGCCGTGCCCTACCTTCAGGCACTCGGCCTCTCCCGCGACGAACTGGTGCAGGCTCTGGGATTGTCTTTCACAGTATCGACCGTCGCGCTGGCCATCGGACTGGGCGCAACGGGCGCATTTACTGTCGAGGCGTCCGGCCTGTCGCTGCTGGCGCTTGGCCCCGCACTGGTCGGCATGTGGGCAGGCCAGCGCCTGCGCAACCGCATCAGCCCGATCGCCTTCAGACGTATCTTCTTGATCTGCCTGCTGCTTTTGGGGGCTCAGATGGCGCTGAGGCCCCTGGTATAACCGGCCCCGGGGGTATGGGCCGCGAAACGAACGGGGGTATCCAACGCCTGCGCCATCCGATAGAGCGCTGCCGCATCAAGCTCCATCAGGTCAGAAGCACTGCATAAGCCACGACAAGACCGAGAACAGATTCTCGCAGCCGCCAGACCTGCAGCCACGAGAATTCGAACGGATCTGGCAAGCCCACGACCAAGGCTTCAGCATCACCTTGCCGGCGCGGCCCGGCGCGTCTGGCTCGCTTCCATCGCATCTTCTACCCGATCGAAAGCGAAGGTGCCGCCGACATCCAGTAACAGCCCCCCTAAGCGGCCGGAGGGAAAATCAGAGCACGAGAGCACAAACAACCAAGCTCCAAACGCAAAAAGCCGCCCCGAAGGGCGGCTTTTATGTGCGATCTGAAATCGCCGTTTGATTTTGGTTGCGGGGGTAGGATTTGAACCTACGACCTTCAGGTTATGAGCCTGACGAGCTACCGGGCTGCTCCACCCCGCGGAAAGATATGTAGTGTCTTACCATAGACATTCGATTGCGTTTTGCGGGCCTGGCGGCGACCGACTCTCCCACGTCTTAAGACGCAGTACCATTGGCGC
>NZ_JBLWWG010000005.1:0-338277 GCF_048268045.1 Stappia sp. | reverse complement strand
TCGCAGGGACGGAACGGCGGGGATGGCGCTGCGGCTTCGCGGAGCAGGCGGGGGGCGCATGTGGCCCCGCGCCTGCAGCCGCGGCGGACCCCTGGGCCTGGCCTGGCCGACCCCGGGCCCGCCCGGGGGCCCGAACCCGCCCCCCGCCAAGGCCGATTGAGGTCGCCCCCGCGCACGAACGCAACCGGCCGCCCGGACCCTCCGGGCGGCCGTCTTGTTTGACGAGGAGAAACCCGGGCGTTCAGTCAGCGCGTCGGCGCAAACCGGGCCCGTGCCCAGAATTCAAGGCAGGCACCGAGAACGACGACGGCGAAGCCCTGGTGCATGAGAGCCAGCGTGAAAGGCACCTGACCAAGAAGCGTTGCGATGCCGATCGTCATCTGCGCCAGCAGGCACAGCGCGGCAAGCGCGCTCGCCCAGCCGAGTTGGCTGCCAGCGGCGCGGCGGCGTACCGCGAGCGCGAGCAGGACGGCCAGCGCGACGACGGCATAGCCGGCCATGCGATGCTGGAACTGGACGGTCAGCGCGTTCTCGAAGTGATTGAGCCAGGCCGGGGTCTGGATCCACAGGCCGGAGGGAATGAACTGCCCGTCCATCAGCGGCCAGGTGTTGAACGTGTGGCCGGCCTTCAGCCCCGCCACCAGGCCGCCAAGAAAGATCTGCACGAAGAGCAGCGCGACAAGCCCCGCAGCCGCCCCGGCAAAGGGGCGCGCATCCGCTTGCGCACGCGCCCGCCCGATGGGCGCGAAGGCCAGATAGCGGGCCAACATATAGAGATAGGCGAAGATCAGACAGGCGAGCGTCAGATGGGTGGCCAGACGGTACTGGCTGACGTCGACCCGGTCGACGAGACCGGAGGCGACCATCCACCAGCCGACGGCGCCCTGCAGACCGCCGAGCGCGAGGCCAACGACAAGCCAGGGCTTCAGCCAGTTCTCGACACGCCCGCGCGCCCAGAACCAGACAAGCGGCACGAAGAAGGCAACGCCGATGAGACGGCCAAGCAGCCGGTGGGACCATTCCCACCAGAAGATGACCTTGAACTCCTCGAGCGACATGCCCTTGTTGATGAGCTGGTACTCGGGAATCTGGCGGTATTTCGCCAGTTCCTCCTCCCACTCGGCGAGCGACAGCGGCGGAATGACGCCGTGGATCGGCTTCCACTCCGTGATGGAGAGGCCGGACTCCGTCAGCCGCGTCGCGCCGCCAACGATGACCATGGCCAGGATCATGAGGCAGATTGCGTAGAGCCAGAGGCGGATCGCCTTGCGATCGCGCGCGATCCTGGCTGGTTCGGTGCCCGGAACCGGGGTCGCGGTGGCCGTGGTGTCGGTCATGGCTGGCTCTGGCTGAGTGGATCCCAAGGGCTCTCGCGGGAGCGGAACGGCGCGGCTCTCCGCCGCTGTCCGAGCGCTGCAAGCCCGCGACAAAGGGGTTACAGACCGCGCCGGGGAATGACAAGGCCTTTGCGCAGGGCTTGACCTTGCACCGGCTGTGACACATTCACTCAAGCGGGAAGCGGCTCCGCCCCCGGAGCCCGGCAACAGGAACGAACCGCGATATGCCCAACCGTCTGCGCAAGTTCATCGGCATGGTGCTGCTGGTCGCCTTCGTCATCGTCTACGCCTTCGTGGCGATGGTGATCGGAGACATGACGATGCAGGAGGCCTCGGGCGCGGTGCGCATGCTCTATTACGGCATTGCCGGGCTGGCCTGGACGGTTCCCGCCGGCGCTATCATCTGGTGGATGGAACACGGCTTCCGGCTCAGCCGCAGGCAGGATGCGGATTGACCACGTCGCGAACGCGCCGCACGAGATTGTAGACGGGAAACGGCACGCCGGTGAGATACTGGGAGACGACGGCGGCGTTCTGGAAATAGCCGTTGAGCGAGACACGTGGCAGCGCCATGCGGTCGGATTTCGCGCAGATCATGCCCGGCCGCGTGGTCATCGCCGCGCGAAACCCGAATTCGGCGACGACCTCGCCCGCCTCGCTGTTGACGGCGGCCTCGTAGCCATAGGGATAGGCGAAACACGCCGGGCGAACGCCCAGCTCCTCAGACAGCCGCGACAGGCCCTTCGCGACATCCGCGTGCATGCGCTCGCGGGTGAGACGGGCGAGCGCGAAATGGTCGTGGGTGTGCGCGCCGACGGTGAACAGCGGATCGGCCATCAGCCCGCGCAGTTCCTCCCAGGACAGGATCAGCTCCTCGGCCAGCGCGGTCAGGTCGACGCCGTGTCGCTCGGCCAGCCGACGCAGCTCGAGACGCTGGGAATCCTCGCCAAGTTCGCGCGTGAACCAGTGCAGAACATGACAGAAGACGCGCGCCTTCTGCGCACAGGTCGCGGCGGGAAAGCGCTGCATTCCCCGTCCGACAGGAACCTCGATCGTTTCCGCCCTGGCAACGATGCGCGACAGCGCCTCCCACCAGATCTCCGCCGTCCGGTCGACGAAGCCCGTGGTGACGAAGATGGTGAAGGGCACGCCGTGACGTCGGAGCACCGGATAGGCGTGGACGAGATTGTCGCGATAGCCGTCGTCGAAGGTCAGCGCGGCGAACCGCTTGCCACCGCCGGCGGGTGCGTCGATGCCGCGCGTGACGGCTTCTTCCAGCGAGACGAGTTCGATGCCGGCAGCGCGGATCTGGCGAATGGTGTGGTCGAGGAACTCCGGCGTCACGCGCAGATGCGCATTGGGGTCGAACCCGCGCGGCGCGCAACCGGGCTGGACGCTGTGCAGCGTCAGGATGAGACCGCGTCCGCCGGTCAGGGGCATCAGCGCGCGACCGATCCCGCTCCGGTCGAGCACCGCGCAACCTGCTGCAAGCAATCCGCGACGCAGATCCATTCCTCAAAATTCCCCATGGCCACCGTTCGATACGGACACTATCGACGTTTTCTTTAGAACTCCTTGCTACTCAGAAGAGCAGAACGGTACGGGATGCCAGCGCTGTCGCGCGGCGGGGGGAAGGAATGGCGGAAGCACTTGCGAGATCGACCGAGCTCTTTCAGGCGCATGATTTCGAAGACATGGACGTCGAGGCCATGAGGCTTGACGCCCTGCTGGAAACCGGCGAATTCGCGATCCGCGCGGTCAGCGACCCTCATGCGGTCGAAGCCGAATGGCGCCAGTTGCAGGACCACGCCTTCGGCACGCTCTTCACCAGCTACGAATGGCTGTCCTCCTGGTACGACCGGGTCGGACGCGGGCGCGGCATCGAGGCGCTGATCGTTGTCGGCGAGCTGGAAGGCAAGCCAGCGTTCCTGCTGCCGCTGTCCTACCGGCGCAGGGCCGGCGGGCTCGCCACGGTCGGCCGCTTTCTCGGCGACTTCCACGGCAACCAGAATTCGGGCCTGTGGCGACGGGACATTCTTGCCGGCATTCACGCCAAGAGCCTGCACAAGGCGCTGATCCGGGTCGGAGCCGAGAACGGCGTCGACCTGTTCGATCTCAAGTATGTGCCGGCAACGCTCGACGCCCGCATTCATCCGCTGGTCGACAACAAGGCGGTGGAAAGCCTCAACGCCGTTCACGCCTTCCCGCTGCAGCCGGATTTCGACACGCTCTACAAGGCGCGCCGCAGTTCCAGCGCCCGCAAGAAGCTGCGCACCAAGGAGCGCAAGCTGGCGGAGGCCGGCCCCCTCACCTTCCGCCGTGCGGACGATCTCGAAACGGCGCTTGCCTTCCTCGACACCCTGATCGCACAACGCGGCGTGCGGCAGGCGAGCCAGGGCATTCCCAACGTGTTCGACGTGCCCGACATGCGCGCCTTCCTGCGCGAGCAGTTGAAGCGCTCGCTCGAGGCCGGCGACGACCGTTTCATGATCTATGCGCTGGAGTGCAGCAGCGAGGTGCGCGCCACCTATCTTTGCGGCATGCAATACGACCGCTTCCACGCCTATACCAACAGCATCGACGAGGACGCGGCCGCCTGCAGTCCGGGCGACCTGTTGCTCAACCATGTCATCGCCGATGCCTGCGCGCTCGGGGCGACATGCTTCGACTTCGGGCTTGGCGCCGAGCGCTACAAGACGGCCTGGGCGGACAAGGAAGTGCTGCTCGACGTCGACGTTCCAGTGACGCTGCGCGGCAGGATCATGCTGGCGGCGATCCGCCAGGTGCGCTCCGCCAAGCGCCGGATCCGCAACACGCCCGCCCTGTGGCAAAGGGTCAGGCAGCTTCGCAAGCTGGTCGGCTGACGGATTTCATCTCTGCAAGACAGCGAAAAGGGACGCCCGCATCCGCCGGCGTCCCTTTTTCGTTACCGCTTGCCTTTCCCGCAAGAAATGCAGGCCGCGCGCCCCTAGGCAGCCATGTCGGAGCGCGAGTTCCC
Source organism: Stappia sp. (assembly GCF_048268045.1). GTDB lineage: Bacteria > Pseudomonadota > Alphaproteobacteria > Rhizobiales > Stappiaceae > Stappia. The sequence continues at coordinate 333,942 of NZ_JBLWWG010000005.1, read as the reverse complement.
GCCGGGACGTGCGCGCGAGACACGCTCGACGACAACCGGCGCGCCCGTCTGGTCGGCCAGCATCCGGAGTGCCGCCTCCAGTTCCGGGCCGGCCGGCGAGCCGCCGCTCGCCACCACCACCTTGTCGGCCATGGCGAGGATCTGGGCGCTGATCAGCGCGTCGTCGATGAGCCCAAGGTCGAAGAAAACCTGGTCGTAGGTGTGGTCGATCGCATCCATCAGCAGTTCGAACCTGCCCCCCTGGGCGAGATCGTCGTCGATGGCACGGCGTCCGGATTCGATCACATGCGCCCGCGACGCGGCGTCCCGGTAGATGACGCCGGCGAAGGAGGCGGAGCCTTCCAGAAGCTCGGCGAAGCCCGGCACGGCTTCCGGGTCGGCAAGATCGGGGCGAACCTCCAGGAAGAGCGGCAGCACGCCGTCCTCGGCGGCTTCGCGCACGAGGCGGAAGGCCACCCCTTGCGAGGCCTCGTCGCTGTCGACCGAGAGAACCGCGACGCGGCGCGGGCGGTCGCCCTCGCCCTGCATCGCCGCTGACGCCGCGCCGGTGTCTGCCGCGGCTTCCGCGAGATGCGCACGGGTCTCGGCAATCAGATCCTGGTCCTTGGGCTTGGCAGGCGTGGCCTCGCCTTGCGGCTCAAGCGGCTCGTCCGCATCCTCCATTGTTACATTGCCGGTCGCCGGGGACTGCCAGTTGCCGGAATAGCTCGCCGAAGGCGCGGCCGACGCATAGCCACCATAGCTGCCCCCCAGGGATGCGGGAACGGGCATTGCCTTGTCACGACCGGCAGGCGCGCTGTCGTCGCCGTCCTCGGCAAGCGGGACGCTGGCGAAGGCACGCCCGGAGAGAAACTGGCCGAGTACGACGACGAGGGCGCCGAGAATGAAGGTGACGAAGGTGAGGATGCCGACGATCGGGCCGGTCTTGGGCCAATAGGGCTCTAGCGGCACGGTGGCGCGCGAGATCACACGCGCATCCGCGCCGAGAACCGGTGCGTTGCGCCGGGTGTCGGCCTCGCGGTAACGGGTCATGAGCTGGTCGAGCTGGGTCGCCTTGACCTGCGCCTCGCGCTCAAGCTCGCGCAACCGGATCTGGTCCTCGTTGGACTTCGCGGCCCGCGTCTTGAGCTCTTCGAGCGTACGGGTCAGCGATTCGACGCGCTCCTGCTGGATCTTCGCCTCGTTCTCCAGCCCGGCGGCGATCTTTGCCGCCTCCTGGCGGATCTGGCGGTCGAAATCGGCAAGCTGCGAGCGCAGAGCCCGGATCTGCGGGTGATTGGGGAGCAGCGTGGTGGACAGCTCGGCGATTCGTCCGCGCAGTTCGACCTGGCGTTCGACCAGACGCTGGATCAACTGCGAATTCAGAACCTCGTTGGCGCTCTCCAGAGATCCGCCGGCGCGGAGCTGGCCGCGAATGAGATCGGCGCGCGCCTCTGCCTGCGAGCGGGCCGCACGGGCGTCGGAAAGCTGGGTGCTGACCTCGCCAAGCTGCTGCTGGTCGAGCGTCTGGTTGTCGGCACCCAGAAGAAGCCCCTGCCCCGAACGCCAGGCCTCCACCTTTTCCTGTGCTTCCTTCACATCCTTGCGAAGCCGCTCGACCTGCGGCTCGAGCGCGGTTGCGGCAAGATCCGTGGTCTCGCGCTTCACCGACGACTGGAGGTTCAGGTATTCCTCGACGATGGCATTGGCGACTCGCGCGGCCAGCTCCGGATCGCGCGACACGTAGCGTACCGAAATGACGCGCGATCCGTCGACGCGGAAGACGTCGAGATTCTCATAGAGAACCTTGAGCATCCGCTCCTGGTCCGAATTGCGCTCGGGATCGCGGGTCACGCCAAGGGCGACCAGCATGTCGCGGACCAGCCCGCCGGATCCGCCGGCCTCGAACTCCGGCTCGGCCGCGAGGTCCAGGCGCTTGGCAACACGGCGCAGGAGATCGCGCGACATGAGCAGCTCGACCTGACTGGCAACGCCCTCGTTGTCGAGCAGCGCGCGCTCCTCTTCCGCACCGCGCGCCTGGCCCGGATAGACCATGTCCGACGTCTCGATCAGCACCTTCGATTCGGCCCGGTAGCGGGACGGCACGATCTGCAGCACCACAAAGGCGCACACGGCGACCGCGATACAGAGCGGCAGCAGCCAGCGCAGCGACCGGCGCAGGGCAGCAAGGATGGACGCAACGTCGATCTCGACGCGCTCCTCCGCATCGGACCGGGTCATGCCAGGTGTCAGCGGCTCACTCATGCTCGCTACTCCAAGGAAATACTTGGCAAGGATGATGCCTCGCTATGGTAAGCGGAGTGTTAACCATCCCGAACCAAGTGCCCTTAATGCGTCCTCGTGAAAGAGATCGCGGGGATTCACCGCAAGTTAACCACGTTCGGCGAAATACTGGCGCAATCGCTTCAGGAGATCGGGATGTTCAGCCGTATTGCCGCCACCCTCTGCCTCTGCCTCATGGTCGCCGCCTGCAGCGGATACCGGCAGCCGCCGACGGCCTTTCACGACATTCTGACCAAGCCCTACAGGCTCGATTCGAGCGATGTCCTGCGGGTGATCGTCTTCGGTCAGCGCGACCTCAACAACACCTACACGGTCGATCAGGCGGGCTACATCTCGATGCCCCTCATCGGCAGCGTTCCGGCACGTGGACTGACCCTCCGCGAACTCGAGTCATCCATCACGAATCGGCTGAAAAACGGCTACTTGCGCGATCCGGACGTCTCCGTCGAGGTCGCCACCTACCGCCCGCTCTTCGTCATGGGAGAGGTCTCGAATTCCGGCCAGTACGCCTATGTGGCGGGTATGACGGCACAGAACGCGATCGCAACCGCCGGCGGCTTCACGCCCCGCGCGCAGCAATCCTCGGTGGATATCACCCGCCAGATCAACGGCGAGATCCTGAGCGGTCGCGTGCCGATCACCGATCCGATCCGCCCCGGCGACACGATCTATGTGAGAGAGCGATTCTTCTGACGGCACGCCGCCGCCAGAGCGCCCTTCACGCGGCGCGCGGTTAACCTGGGACTCACCGCCACCTGCTAGCTTTGCCGTTGCCTGGACCGGAAGCATAATCCGGCCGGGTGCTGCTTGCAGACAGGGAGAGTTCCAATGACTGCCGCGCCCATGCGTATCGTTCATATCGTACGCGCGCCCATTGGCGGCATTTTCCGCCACATCGCCGATCTGGCGCTTGCCCAGACCCGCGCCGGACACGAAGTCGGCGTGGTCTGCGATGCGACGACCGGCGGCGCCTTTGAGGACGCGGCAATCGCGCGCCTCGCGCCGCAGCTTGCGCTCGGCATTAAGCGCTTCCCCATGCGGCGACAGGTTACCCCCCGCGACATCGGCGCGGCCTTCTCTCTCTTTCGCCATATCCGCGACCTGAAGCCCGACGTGCTGCACGGCCACGGCGCCAAGGGTGGCGTCTTCGCCCGCGCCATCGGCACCTTGCTGCGCGCCGGCGGGCGCAAGATCACGCGGGTCTATTGCCCCCACGGCGGCAGCCTGCACTACGATGCCGGAAAGATCGAAGGGCGCGTGTATTTCGCGCTCGAGCGCCTGCAGGAGCGCTTCACCGACGCGCTCGTCTTCGTCTCCGACTATGAATACGCCGCTTACGAATCGAAGGTGCGCACGCCGCGGATCCCGGCGCGGGTGGTCTACAACGGACTGGCACCGGAGGAATTTTCCGCCATCAAGCCCAATGCGGATGCCGTCGACTTTCTCTTCATCGGCATGCTGCGTGATCTCAAGGGACCGGATCTCTTCATCCGCGCGCTCGGCGATCTGGGGAGCGGTTACGGGCTGAACCCGACCGCGCTGATCGTGGGAGAAGGCGAGGACCGGCCGCGCTACGAGCGCATGGTCGCGGAACTCAACCTTTCGGACCGCGTTACCTTTGCCGGCGCACTGCCGGCGCGCGAGGCCTTTCCCAAGGCTCGTTGTGTCGTCGTACCGTCGCGCGCCGAGGCTATGCCCTACATCGTCCTGGAGACAGTGGCAGCCCAGGTGCCGCTCATCGCCACAAGGGTGGGCGGCATTCCCGAGATATTCGGCCGCTACGCCGACCAGCTCGTAACCCCCGGATCCGCTTCAGAGCTTGCAGCGGCGATGGCAATGGTCCATTCCGATCCTGCGGCGGCATGCCGTCGCGCGGAAGGCCAGCGAAAGTGCCTTTCGGAGACCTTCAACGTCGATCTGATGAACGATCGCATCACCTCGCTCTATCTTCAGGCGCGCGAGGACCGCAAGCAGGGGCGGTCCCGGCACTGCGAAGAGAGCACGGCGCTCGCGTCCGCGCGTGCCGTAGTCAAACCGGATGTCGGTCCCAAAGGGGCAAGGGACTGAGGAGTAAGTGACATGACCTCGCCCCATTCCACGGAATTTCTGAAGGACCTGCTGCCGGCCGGCGAGACAGGCAAGGCACGTTCCGGCGACAAGGAAGACCTTGGCGCGCGCGCACCGGGCCTTTCGCCGCTGGCGCTCGAAGTCGCCTCCGGTCTTCGCAAGTCCGTCATCGCGCCGGCTGTCGTCGGCGGCACCGTGCGCCTTGTCGACCTGGCGCTGATCGCCCTGATCGGCACCGCGGCAATGCTCTCCGGTGGCGTGCCGCTGTTTTCGTTCACCTTCGCGCTGCCGCTGGCGGTGGCGCTGATTCTGGCGACGTCGTTCTTTCAGGCGGCGGATTGCTACCAGATCCCCGTCATGCGCAACGTGCTCTCGCACGGAACGCGGATCGCCGTCGCCTGGACGCTGGTGTTCCTGACGCTCTACATGATCAAGAATGTCGGCAACTTCATGCGCGGCGTCGACGAGACCGTGTTGAGCCTGTGGTACGGCACCGGCCTTGCCGCGCTGCTCAGCGCCCGCATGGTCGCCTCGATGCTGGTGCGCCGCTGGACCCGCGCCGGCCGCCTGGAGCGACGCGCCGTGATCGTCGGCGGCGGCCAGGTCGCAGCCGACCTGATCCACGAGATCGAGAACCAGCCGAACAACGACATTCGCATCTGCGGCCTGTTCGACGACCGCAAGAGCGCACGCTCACCCGATATCGTCGCCGGCTATCCAAAGCTCGGAACCGTCACCGACCTGGTCGAATTCGCGCGCATCGCCCGCATCGACATGCTGATCGTGACGATCCCGCTCAGGGCCGAGAAGCGGCTGCTGGAGTTCCTGAAGACGCTCTGGGTGCTGCCGGTCGACATCCGGCTGTCCGCCCACACCGACAAGGTCAGCTTCCGCGACCGTGCCTCGTCGTTCATCGGCACGGTGCCCTTCGTCGACGTGGTGGAAAAGCCCATGGCCGACTGGGACTCGATCGCCAAGCGCGCCTTCGACCTTGTCGTCGCGACCGCAGCGATCATCCTGCTGTCGCCGGTGATGATCGCCGCCGCGCTCGCCATCCGTCTCGACAGCAAGGGGCCGATCCTCTTCCGCCAGAAGCGCTACGGCTTCAACAACGAGGTCATCGACGTCCTCAAGTTCCGCTCCATGTATCACGAGATGGCGGACCCGACCGCGAAGAAGGTCGTGACCAAAAACGATCCGCGCGTGACCCGCGTCGGCCGCTTCATCCGCCGCTCCTCCATCGATGAGCTGCCGCAGTTGTTCAACGTGCTGCGCGGCGATCTCTCGCTCGTCGGTCCGCGTCCGCATGCGGTCAACGCGCACACCGACGAGAAGCTCTGGGACGAGGTCGTCGACGGCTATTTCGCCCGCCACAAGGTCAAGCCCGGCGTCACCGGCTGGGCCCAGATCAACGGCTGGCGCGGTGAGGTCGACACGCCGGAGAAGATCCAGAAGCGCGTCCAGTACGATGTCTATTACATCGAGAACTGGTCGATTCTCTTCGACATCCGCATCCTGCTGGCGACGCCGCTGGCGCTGTTCAAGACAGAAAACGCCTACTGATGGGCGCCGGGGCGAGCCTTTCGGCGGGACGCGGCCCCATCGGCCTCGACACGTCGCGCATCGCCGCCGCCGGCCTCTGGTTCGTCGTCTTCCTGGGCGGCTTCGTCATCCGCGAGCCCGCCCCCTATGAACTGGCGATGGTCGTGGTCCTCGGCGGCTGGCTGCTCTCGGGCGCAAGGCTCCCCGTCGCCACGGCACCGCTTTTGGTCATCGTCGTGCTTTTCATCTGCGGCGGCCTGATCTCGACGCTGATGTCCGACGATTTCGGCGAAGCGATCATGTATATCGCCGTCACCGGCTTCCTGGCGATCACCTGCCTGTTCTTCGCGGCCATCATCGCCGCTGCGCCGGAGCGCCTGTTCACGATCCGCTCCGCCTATGAGGCAAGCGCGGTGATCGTCTCGCTGCTCGGCATCGCCGGCTATTTCGGCTTCGGCCACGAGACCTTCACGCTTTACGGCCGGGCCAAGGGAACCTTTCAGGACCCGAATGTCTTCGGCCCCTTCCTTGTGCTGCCATGGACCTTCCTCGTCCATTCGCTGCTGAGCGAGCCGCTTGTCTCGCGCCCGCTGATCAGGCCGCTTCTGCGTCTCGGCTCACTGGCGATCCTCAGCCTCGCCATCCTGCTGTCGTTCTCGCGCGCGGCCTGGGGGCTTGCCGCCTTCTCCGGCCTTGGCGTCTATCTGCTGGTCTTCATCGGCACGCGGGATGCGCACGCGCGCGCCCGGCTGCTCGGCTTCGCGCTCGCCGGCACCCTCGCCTTCGCCGCTCTTCTCGTCGTTGCGCTCTCGATCGATTCGATCTCGACCATGCTCATCCAGCGCGCCAAGCTGGTGCAGGACTACGACACGGCCCGTCTCGGCCGCTTCGCACGCTACGTGCTCGGCTTCGAGATCGTCGTCGACCACCCCTTCGGGCTCGGACCGCTGCAGTTCCGCAACTTCTTTCCCGAGGACGAGCACAACACCTACATGAAGGCGTTCACCACCTACGGCTGGCTTGGCGGGGCGGCTTATCTGGCGCTTGTCATCGTCACCTTCCGGCAGATGCTGACGGTGGTGTTCCAGCCGCGCCCCTGGCAATGGGCGGCGCGCTGCGTCTTCGTGGTTCTCGTCGGCCACATGATCATGTCAGCCATCATCGACACCGACCGCTGGCGCCATCTCTACATGCTCTACGGCATCGCATGGGGCCTGATCTCGCTCGAATACGGCATGCGCCACCCCGGCGCGCGGGCAAGGCGCGAAAGCCGTCGATAGCGCGTGGAAAGCACGAGCTATGCGCTTGCGCATGACCGGCGAAGCGGTTAGGAAGAGCGGGTTCCGTCAAGGGACAGTCGGGCAGTAGCGCAGCCTGGTAGCGCACTTCACTGGGGGTGAAGGGGTCGTCGGTTCAAATCCGGCCTGCCCGACCATTAAATTCAATTACCTGGAAAATTCATGTGAAGTTGGCTCCTGTTCTCACGAACCGGGGGCCAGCTTAGTGACGGTTCGCGGTGTGTTTCCACCAGCGGTCCGCGGCCCGGCGCGAAGCCCCTCCTCGCGGTCTCCTTCTACCCATGTTTGATGGTCCTTGGGTGGCTTTCGAGGAGCGCTGCCTGCACTCGGCGGCGCTGGTCCTGATTGCCCTGCCGGCATGCGCCATGGTGTGACCGTCGGACGATCCCCTACGCAAGCGATCCCTGCTCCACCGCCATTGGCGGGCGCGGGCGGATCCGGTGACGGGAGGGCGTAAAGTTCCTCAGACTCAGCCGAAGAACAGCCGGCCCGCTGGCTGAACGACGGTTCGTGCGTCCGCCAGCGGGCCGAGTATTTCAATCACGTCTGGTCCTGCTCCTAGGAAACGTCACCGACGCGGCGCAATGCGACGCCCGCACGGACATTGTCTTCGATCATGTTCAGGTTCCGCGACTTGGTTTCCGGCAACCAGACCAGCGATACGACCAAGGCCAGACCGCAAACGGCGGAAAAAACCAGGAACACGCCGTCCAGTCCTATGGTCGACACGCCGGACAGAAAGACAAATGCAACAAGCGCGTTGAACAACCAGCTGGTGGCCGACGCGACGGCAATCCCGGTTTCCCGGATCGTTGAGGGTATCAACTCGGACATCAAGACGTAGGGCAAGGGCCCAAGGCTTACGGCAAACGCCCCTATATAGGTGCATAGGGAAACGAGACCGAGGATTGGCAGGTCCCAGGATTTGGCGGCAACCACGCCAAGCAGGCCAATCACCATGATCAGTGACCCGCCGATGGCCAACGGCCTGCGACCCAGCTTGTCGACCGTCGCAATCGCCACGATTGTCGCGACCAGATTGATCAGACCCAGGCCAAACGTCGCGCCAAGCGCTGCCGATCCCGGCGAAAAGCCCAACTCAACAAAGATCGCGGGAGCGTAGTAGAGAATACCGTCGATACCGCTGAGATTTTGCAGGATGAACAGCCCGCAACATAAGCCCAGCACGGCCGGTGTCGTTCCCACGCACATGACCTTCAGCAACGGCACCCCGCCCTTGCCAGCCGGTTGCCCAGACCGGGGCTGATAGTCGAACCCCAGTGTTGCGGCCGCGGCCTGAGCCTGCCCCGGACGCCCTGCCATGCCCAGCCATACCGGGCTTTCCGGCACCAAGGCCAGCGCCACGAGGCCTGCCAGCGCGATCACACCACCCAGCCCGATCCCCAGGGACCATTTGGCTGGGTCCTCCATCCAGAGCGGAACAGCATACGCCGCCAGAATGCCTATCGTGACGGCCAGTTGGAACAGCGACACAACACTGCCGCGATAGCGTGCGGGCGTTGCTTCTCCCGCATACATCGGCGCGGCCATCGACGACAGACCGACCGATAGCCCGATCAGGACCCGTGCCGCCACCAATCCGCTCAAGTCTGGATGCGTCAGGGTAAAGGCATAGCCCGCGCCAGCCAGACCAAAGGCACACAGCAAAGTTACGCGACGCCCCCAGGCCCTTGAGAGTGGCCCCGCCAGAATCGCCCCCAGAAAGCAGCAGATCACGAGCGAGACCGTGACGGACTCCTTGCCCGATGTGCCCAGGCTGAATTCGAGGCCGATCTCATCCAGCCAGCCGGCGAGGCTGGCCGTGCTGTATCCAAACAGCAGGCCAGCGCAAGTTGTCAGGAACGATACGCGGCTTAGCGCGAGATACAGTCGCATCCCCGTTGCCGGTGGTTGAAGGTTCATGCAACCACGCCGCTGTGATGTCTCTCGATTTCTTCCAGGCTGACTCCCTTGGTTTCCGGAGCATAGAACCAGGAGAACACCGCGCCGAGGGCACAGCAGGCCGAGAAGATGGAGAATGTTGCCGGGGCCCCGAATTGGGCCACAACCAACGGAAACGCGAAAACGACGATAAAATTGCAGCTCCAGTTCGCAACCGATGCCATCGCCATTCCCCGACTGCGCAGCGCCAGCGGAAACAGCTCGGACATATAGAGCCACGGCAAGGGCCCAAGGCTAACCGCGAAAAATGCAATATAGGCAAACAGACCAGCCAGGCCGACTGGCGCCAGATCCGGTCGGTCGGCCTGCATCGCATAAGCGATCACCGCCAGGCTGACTGTCGCGCCCAGAAATCCAAGGATGAACAGGGGGCGGCGGCCGAAGCGGTCAACCACGAACATGGCCACGACAGTCATGAGCACATTCACGACGCCGATACCGACGGTTGCCGCAAGCTGGGTGCTTGCACCGTCAAATCCAGCGTGGCTCATGATCGTCGGCGCGTAATAGATGACGGCGTTAATTCCGCTGACCTGCTGCAAGACAAACGCGACAATAGTGAAAATCACCAGCGGACGCACTTTGTCGGACAAGAAGACACCCCAGTCCGGGACCTTGTCATCTGCAGATTTCGACGCTTCGATTTCATCAACAATATGGGTAATCTTATCCTTGGACAGATGAGGTTGCACCTGACCGATAACCGAAATGGCCTCGTCGCGCGCACCGTTCATCGCCAGCCAGCGCGGGCTTTCCGGTGACAGGAAAATCCCGACCAGGGCCACCACCGCAGGTGCCGCCCCCAAAGCCAGCATCCAGCGCCAGGCGCCCAGTGGTTCAAGGGCCATATCCAGAAGATAAGAGACCAGAATGCCCACAGTGATCATCAGCTGAAACGCAGAGACCACCGCCCCACGGTATTTTGCCGGGGCAAGTTCCGCCAGGAACATGGGAGCGGCCAGGGCCGAAGCCCCAATTCCAACGCCCAGAATCAGCCGTGCGACGACCAGCTCTTCCTGCCGCATCGCCAGACCGCTGGCAACCGAGCCGGCGGCAAAGAGCACCGAGCACAAGATCAGGACTTTTCGCCGGCCCAGACTGTCGGCGTACATCGCCGCCAGAATTGCCCCGGCGACGGCTCCCAGAGGGACCGCTGCCGTCAAGAACCCCTCGGCCGTGACCGAGATGTCAAAAGTCTTGGTGATCAGAGGCAGAGCACCAGCAATGACCCCCTCATCGAAACCAAAAAGCAGGCCGAAAAGTGCAGCCAGTGAAACCAGTCGTAAGAGCATCTTGGCCCCTCCCTATTGGGGTCTTCAGGCTGACAGGCGTGCAAGCACGCCTTCGGCATGACGAAGCGACCAAGCGGTGATGGTCAGATAGCTGTTGGCAGATCCCTGCGAGGGCCAGGCCGCCGAATCCGCGACGGACAGATTGGGAAGCCGCCAGAACTGACCATAGGTGTTGGTCACACCGGCTTCAGGCTCGGCGGACATGCGCAGGCCACCGATTTCATGCAGGGCTGCCCCAAGCGGATTGACCTGGGTTCGGATCAGCTCTGCGTTGATGGCCTCCGCGACTTTGGGAAGAAACGCATCCATTTGCGCCAAAACCTCTTTGTCGCTCTCGCTGCGGTCGGCAATGACCGCGTATTTCCCAAGGTCACCGGGGCCATCGCTCTGGCCTTGGGTCAGCTTGACCTCGTTGGTTTCCGAGGATTCTCCCACGCCAAAGCAATAGGCCAGCAGATACAGCCCCTCAGGGTCGCAATCCAGCCAGACGGTGGCATGATACGGCGTATACCAGGTCTCGTTGAACGGGCCCTGGATCTGGATGTGATAAGGGCGCTCTTTCGTCGACGGGATGAACGCATAGATCGGTTCGTTCAAAGGCTCACGCAATTTGAACAAGCCCTGAATGAACTGATGATCGGAAACATGCGTCCCGACATGCGGATGCAGTTCCTTCAATCCCGAAGCCAGCGCCAGGCGTGTCGACTGAATAGCCCCTCCTGCAAACGTGTAGTGCCGGGCAACCAGACGATACCGCTGGTCATCTTCGGTCCCCTTGGCAATCAGCCCGGTCACTTGGCGACCGTCATGATCCACGCGTTCGGCAAGCGTATTGGGCACCAGGGTGATCCGGCCGCGGGCCACATCGCATGACAACAGGCCGCTTCTGATCAGCCGGTCGGCAGCGCAGTCAAATCCGCGCGACACGTATCCGTTGCGCTGCTCCTGCGTGTCGACGCCCAAAGAGGCGTGCTCAGCTTCGATCCCGGCATTCGTCAGACTGTCCAGAAATCCCTGCTGGGCATCACCGCGAAAGAACGGCGGTCGGTCGGTGCTGTTTCCCGACACATGCATCAGGTCTTCGGCATGTTCATAATAGGCTTTGAATTCATCAAACGTGACCGGCCAGTCTGCAAAGTCCCATTCGGAGAACCGCGGCGTACACCCGCCCCAGAACAGCGTGCGACCGCCCACGGCCGACCAGGCGTCGCTGTTCAATGGTGGCGCTATGTCTTCGTCGAAATGCTCGCGGTCGGTCCAGGCGGTGCGGTAGCGTACAAGATTGTGAACTTGAGGAGCCAGATCGCTGCGGCTGCGAAATGGCGTTGAGCCGACGTGGTTGGTCAGCACAAACGGCCCGGCTTCCAAAATCACAACCGACAGCCCCTTGCCGGCCAATTCGATCGCGCTGGTGACCCCGGCGGTGCCCGATCCAACGATCAGAACGTCGATGCTGGTCGTTGCCTTGGCGATTGAAAACAGATCTGTAGCGAGCACAGACGAAAGGGATTGCATGAGTTCTGGCCTCAACGATTGAAATAGGCAGTGGCGACTTTGCGGAACGCAAGGATGATGTCGTCGACATCGTCATCCGTGAGTGTGGAGGCGATGGACAAAAGACCGGCTCGGCCGTGCATATCGTCACAGACCGGCAATTGCCCCCGTCCGTAGTCGATTTGCGACGCAAAGCTGTTGGCTGGATGGGTCCAGGGGAAACCATCCCGGCTGTTGGAGCGCTTGCGGGTCAGGCTGGGGATGTTGAAATACCAATGCAGACCCCATTCACGCATAGGCAAACAGCTCAGCGATCCTTCGGGGCCATGAATGCCCTCCGCCCTGACGGCAGCCATGAAGCGCGCGCAGATATCCTCGTCCTCAAAGGACATGATCAGGAATGGACCGCTGTCGCCGTCGGGGTCGATGACATTGCGGAACTTGATCTGGGGGATCTCCTCCAACGCCGCGCGGATGCGCCATTTAGCCTGTCGCATGGCGCCTGTGATCTTGGCCAGCTTACGCGATTGCGCCAGCGCCATCGCCCCGGCCAGGTCTGACATACGCGCGCCGATGCCCCACAGCTGGCAGGTCTCGTCCGTCGGATCCAGCCGACCAGCTTCATCGCGGGCATAGCCCAGATCATGCAACGCCACGATCCGGCGGAACAAAGCATCATTGTCGCTGACAACCATGCCGCCATCGCCCGATGTCATGTTCTTGTTCAACTGGAAGCTGAACGTTGCGACGTCCCCGAAACGTCCCACTGCCGTGCCGTTTTGACTGGCACCGGCAGCCTGCGCGCAATCCTCGATCAGGCCGATACCATGCGTTCGGGCAATATCGGCAATCTTCGAAACATTGCCAGGGGCGCCACTCATGTGAACCAGCAAGATGGCACGAGAGCGGGGGGTTATCTTGGCCTCGAGATCCGCAGGGTCCATGCAGAAGGTATCGTCGATATCAACCAGCCGCGGGATCGCCCCGGCCCGGACAATAGCCGAGATACAACTCACCCACATATAGCCGGCGACCAGAACTTCATCGCCAGGGCCCACCTCAAGCGCGGACAGGGCAATGGACAACGCCGCGGTTCCCGATGAAACCGCCAGCGCGTTGGAATGCCCGTAGGTCTCGCACCACTCCTTCTCGAGCGTTTCCACCATATGCTGTGGGTTGGGACCATAAAACCTGAACGGGCTTTGAGACTTTACAACCCGCTCAACAAGTTCGCGTTCTTCTTCGCCGATCCAATGAGCTCCTGGAAGTTCCCATGGCAACGGTTTTGTACGAACAGGTTCACCGCCTTCAATCGCCAGGCGATTGGCACGAACTGATGGTTGCATAAATCCCCCTCCTAACACCAATGTTTAGAGCCGTAGATTCCAATGTTTAAGAATGTACTACCCAAACATTGCTACGAATTCATATTCCAGCTGCGTCAGGGTCGATCATCGTTCTCTGTTCTCTGAATGTCCTTTGGACTTGGGTAAAGCCCGCCGATCGCGGCGACGGAAAACGAGGCGTTCACGGTTCACGAAAGGGCAGATTGCAGCCCTGAAGACGCTGCGGAGAACGGGTGTCTGCTCAAGTCTGGTCGGCACTCCCGCATGATGCGCCAGACGCCGGAATTTCGGCTTATTTGGCGAGCAGGGTTTCTCCCTTGTTCCCTTCGGCGATCTCCGGCCACGCCCTTGACCTTTTCGAGCACCGACGACCGGCTGCCTTTCCGGATGCGCTCCGGTTTTGCCATCTCCGCATTGCTGCATGCCGTGCTTCTCTCGGCGCTCACGCTCGCCGTGCCGCGCGATGCGCCGAGGCCGTCGCTCGAGACGATCCCTGTGGAACTTCTGGCCCTGCCCGCGCGAACCGGGTCGCGGCGCCAGCAGGCTGGCACCGACAACACCCCGGTCGAAGCACCGCACTCGCCCCCTTTCACCACAGCGCCTGCCGGTGAAACCGCCCGGCGCGTGACGCCGTCGGCCGCGCCGGAAGCCCCCATCCTCCGCGACAAGGCACCTGCACGGGAGAGGGCGAAGGACAGCGCCCGCCTGCGGCCGGATCCCCCTCGCCGCGACCGACCAACGCCAATGGTGCGCGCCGAAAAGGTCTATTCCACCGCCGCGATGGACAGCCCGCTCGGGCGACAGACACGGGAAGACCTGAAGGGCTTCGACCCGCAGGAGCGCCTTGTCCAGCTCTGCAACTACGAGGCCGTGGAGCAGGTTCGCCACGCCCGACCAAAGCTGCACGCGGATTTCGTCAACGCCTACGCCCGCGCCGATCTGCGGTTCGACGGAGCGACCCTTTCCGCGCAAGGAGCCGCAATCCATGGCGGCGCGGACTGGTATGCGCTCGCCTTCGTCTGCGAGGCGGCGGCGGGCCTCGAGCGGGTCACCGGTTTCACCTATTCCCTCGGCGAGAAGATCGCCCGCCGCGACCTCGAACGCTTCGGCCTGCCCGATGGCGATGTTCACCCGGACTGAGCCGTCCCGCATCCGCACTTGTGCGCAGGCCTCTTGGCGCTACCATGGTTGAACGGCAGCGCCAGCGGAATGACTGGCGGACAAGACACGCGGACACCGCGCGGGAGGACCCCATGTGCCACATCTTCGCCGGGCAGGACCCGGACGACTACGAACCCGAGACGCGCCGCATGCGCCTCAACGGCCAGAGCACGAGCATCCGCCTGGAGCGATCGTTCTGGGACATCGTCGACGAGATCGCGGCGGCGGAGGGCGTCTCGACCCCGGCCTTCATCTCCAAGCTGCACTCCGAGGTACTGGAACTGCGGGGCGAGACCCGCAACTTCACCTCGCTGCTGCGCTGTGCCTGTCTCGTGCGCCTGCGCCAGACGCTGCCGCAGATCCACCTCGAGGCGGCCGAGTAAAAAACGTCCTGTAGTAAATCGATACTACCCGGAGCGAGGTCTCCCGTCCCAGTCTGTCGTTATCGCAAGTCAAAAGACGAGCGTTTGCTGCAAGTGCGAAATCTCGCATCAGCTTGACGGTAGACCGATACGCCAGCCCCTGGGCACGAGGGCCGGCGGAGACGATCCGGGAGTAAATCGTGGCGAAATGCATTCATGCGATGATACGCGTGCTCGATGAAGCGCGCTCCATCGCCTTCTACAGAACTGCCTTCGAACTGGAGATCGCGGAGCGACTCGAGTTCGACAGCTTCATTCTCATCTATCTCCGCAACGACGAAGCCGACTTCGAGGTCGAGCTGACGGTCAACAAGGGACGCACGGACCCTTATGACCTCGGCGACGGCTATGGGCACATCGCTGTCTGCGTAGACGATCTCGACGCAGAGCACGCGCGCTTCGAGGCAGCCGGGCTCGCCCCGCGCAAGATCGTCGACTTCAACCGCGACGGCGCGCTGCTGGCACGGTTCTTCTTTGTCCAGGATCCGGACGGCTATCAGATCGAGGTTCTGCAAAGGCACGGCCGCTACCGCTAGGTGACGGCTGTTTCGGGAGGGAGGAGATTATGACCGAAACGCTTGTATCCCCAAGAGGGCTTTCCAGACGGCAACTGCTGACGCTTGGCGCGGCAGCGGGCGCCGCCTTCGTCACCGGCCCCGGCTTTCTCGCCGGGACCGGCGCGGCATGGGCCATGGAGGTGACCCATGTAAAGCCGGCGACGATGGCGGCGCTGATCCAGATGGCACGCGACATCTACCCGCACGATCATGTCGCAGATGAATTCTACGCCACCGCGGTGAAGGGCTACGACAACGCCGACATGGCCGAAACGGTCGAGGTGGGCATTGCCGGGCTCGACGCGGCGGCGCGCGGCAAGGGCCACGCCGACTATCTCTCCATCGGCTGGGAACGCGACCGGGTGGAGATCCTCAGGGG
Source organism: Stappia sp. (assembly GCF_048268045.1). Classification (GTDB taxonomy): domain Bacteria; phylum Pseudomonadota; class Alphaproteobacteria; order Rhizobiales; family Stappiaceae; genus Stappia. The sequence continues at coordinate 318,139 of NZ_JBLWWG010000005.1, read as the reverse complement.
CATGGAGGAAAGCCCCTTCTTCCAGTTGATCCGCGGCGGGCTCGTCACCGGGCTCTACAACCAGAAGGGCCTCTGGCCGCTCTTCGGCTACGAGGGCGAAAGCTTCTCCAAGGGCGGCTACATCCACCGCGGCTTCGACGACATCAACTGGATCTGAGGGAGGGGCTGTCATGGCTGCACCATTCGACCTGAACGACGACAGCGTCGTCGTCATCATCGGCACCGGCGCGGGCGGCGGTGTGCTTGCCAACGAGCTGGCGCAAAAGGGCGTTTCCGTTGTTTCACTGGAAGCGGGCGGACGCTACCTGCCGGAGGACTACATCAACGACGAGTGGGAGAGCTTCGGCCAGCTCGCCTGGACCGAGCCGCGCTCGACCTCCGGCGACTGGCGCGTGGCGAAGGACTTCTCCGGCCTGCCGGCATGGATTGTCAAGGCCGTCGGCGGCACCAGCATTCACTGGGCCGGCGCATCGCTGCGCTTCCAGGAACACGAGTTCCGGGCACGCAGCACCTATGGCAACGTCCAGGGTGCCAACCTGCTCGACTGGCCGATCGACCTGGCGGAGATGGACCCCTGGTACGAAAAGGCCGAGACCAAGCTCGGCGTCACCCGCACCGGTGGCCGCCCCGGCCTGCCGGGAAACAACAACTACAAGGTCTTCGAGGCCGGCGCCCACAAGCTCGGCTACAAGGAAGTTCATACCGGTCGCATGGCGATCAACAGCCAGGACTACGACGAGCGCGTGTCCTGCCAGCAGACCGGCTTCTGCTTCCAGGGCTGCAAGTGGGGCGCCAAATGGTCGTCGGCCTATACCGACATTCCACGCGGCGAGGCCACCGGCAATCTCGAGGTGCGTGACAACTGCCACGCGCTCAGGATCGAGCATGACGCGAGCGGCAAGGTGACCGGCGTCGTCTATGCCGACAAGGACGGTGCCCACCACCTGCAGAAGGCGCGCGTCGTCTGCGTCGCCGGCAATTCCATCGAGAGCCCGCGTCTGCTGCTCAACTCCGCGTCGAGCATGTTTCCCGACGGGCTGGCGAATTCATCCGGACAGGTCGGGCGAAACTACATGCGCCACACCACGGGCTCGGTCTACGCCATCTTCGACAAGCCGGTGCGCATGTGGCGGGGAACGACGATGGCGGGCATCATCCAGGACGAGTCGCGCCACGATCCCTCGCGCGGCTTCGTCGGTGGCTACGAGTTGGAGACGCTGTCGCTGGGGTTGCCGTTCATGGCCGCCTTCCTCGATCCGGGTGCCTGGGGACGCGAGTTCACCACCGCGCTCGACGGCTACGAGAACATGGCCGGCCTCTGGATCGTCGGCGAGGACATGCCGCAGGAGACCAACCGGATCACCCTCAACCATGATCTCAAGGACCGCTTCGGCCAGCCCGTCGCCAATGTGAACTTCGACAACCACCCGAACGACAATGCCATGCGCGATCACGCCTACAGGCAGGCCATGGCGCTGTACGACGCGGTCGGTGCGACACGCACCTTCCCCACCCCGCCCTATCCCTCGACGCATAATCTCGGCACCAACCGGATGTCCGAGAAGCCGCGCGACGGTGTGGTCGACCGCTGGGGCAAGGCGCATGACGTGCCCAACCTCTTCGTCTCGGACGGCAGCCAGTTCACCACCGGCGCGACGGAAAACCCGACGCTGACAATCGTCGCGCTCGCCATCCGCCAGGCGGACCGGATCGCTTCCGAGCTGGCGAAGGGCAACCTCTAACCCCTGGCAAGGGTCCATGCGGGAAACCTCTCAGGCCACGGACTGCCGCTTCGGTCCGTTCGTGGCCTGATCGGGACGCAGGTGCGCTCGCCGACAGGGTAGCGCTTGGCGCCACCCTCGCGGGGCCGGCCGCCTGTCGACAGGCCGCGCAGCCCGAGGCGAGACGCCGCTTCAGTCCTGAAAATCCGGCTTCGAGAGGAGAGGCCCGATCAGACGGGCGAGAGTTCAGCGCGCCTGGTCGAGGATGCGCTTGCACTCGAGAAGCTCAAAGAGCGTGGCCTGGAGACGGCGGATGTCGTCGCGCGACAACGCCGTCGCGGGGCCATGCTCGCTCCGCTCACCGAGCAGCCTTTCCATCAACCGCAGACCGCCGCGCCCCTGGGGCGGCTCCACGCCTTCGGGCAGGATGCCGCGCGGAACGGGCTCGACATCGAGATCGGCGGAGGAATGCCTGTCGCCCTCGCCTTCATGGCTTGCGGCCGTCATCACGCCGGCACCGGCAGCGGAGGGAGAGGTTTGCGCGGGCTGGCGGGCCGGGCCGCCTGGCGCGGGTGCCGTCCGTGCGGACGCGTTGCGTCCCGCCGTGGCGGCCGCGGCGGCGTCGGGCTGGGTGCCGGCAACCTGGGCCGCGATGGCAGCCAGCGGAATTCCGTCGTCGCGCCACACCTGCATGACGAAACGCGGGCCTTGCTCCTTGAGGATGCGCTGAACGCCCTTGATCGTGTAGCCCTCGCCGTAAAGCAGATGGCGAATGCCGCGCAGGAGATCAATATCCTCGGGACGATAATAGCGCCGTCCACCACCGCGCTTCAGTGGGCGGATCTGTGAGAAACGGGTCTCCCAGAACCGCAGCACGTGCTGCGGAAGGTCGAGATCGTCCGCGACTTCGCTGATGGTGCGAAAGGCGTCAGGGCTTTTGTCAACGGTCACTTGATCGGCACTTTATCGTCGGCAGCGATGGTCACGCCGCGTCGTCCGACGTCCCCATCATGGTCTCGTTGATGCGCTTCTTCAGAACGTTCGACGGCTTGAAAACCATCACCCGGCGCGGAAGGATCGGAACCTCTTCACCGGTCTTCGGGTTTCGGCCTATCCGCTCTCCCTTGGAGCGGACCATGAACGATCCGAACGACGACAGCTTCACAGATTCGCCCGCCACAAGACAATCGGCGATCTCGGAAAGCACTTTCTCGACCAGTTCCGACGATTCAGAGCGAGACAGTCCCACCTTCTGGTAGACCGCCTCGCACAGATCCGCGCGGGTAATTGTCCTGCCGCCCATAGCTCCTCCTAGGCCGGCGCTCAAGACCCGGCAACTCAGGGATGCTTTATCGTTACGTCGCGTAGACTATTTGCTCCCGGGTTGAGGGTCAACCACGTGACGTTACGTTGCTTCGAAAAAGCCCTGCCGGTCAATCCCTTGGCGGATCACCAACGAACGAGGGAGGCGCCCCAGGTGAAGCCGCCGCCCATCGCCTCGAGCATGATGAGATCGCCACGCTTCACCCGACCGTCGCGCACGGCGGTGTCCAGCGCCAGCGGAATCGAGGCGGCGGACGTGTTGCCGTGATCCTCGAGCGTGATGACGATCTTGTCGGGGTCGATGCCCAGCTTCCTGGCGCTGGCGTCAATGATGCGCCGGTTGGCCTGATGCGGGATGAACCAGTCGAGCGCGGCAGCGTCGGTGCCGGTGTCCTCGAAGGCCGCTTCCACCACGTCGGTGATCATCGACACGGCATGGCGGAACACTTCCTTGCCCTGCATGCGCAGGTGACCGACGGTCTGGGTCGAGGACGGCCCGCCGTCCACATAAAGCTTGTCCTTGTGCGCGCCGTCGGAGCGCAGATGCGAGGTCAGCACGCCCCGGTCGGCCGTGGTCCCCTCACCGTCCGAAGCCTCCATGACGACGGCACCGGCGCCATCGCCAAAGAGAACGCAGGTGGTGCGGTCCTCCCAGTCGAGAATGCGCGAGAACGTCTCCGCGCCGATCACCAGAGCCCGCTTCGCCATGCCGCCGCGCAGGTAGGCGTCCGCCGTGGCGAGCGCATAGACGAAGCCGGAGCAGACCGCGTGGATGTCGAAGGCGAAACCGGTGGAGATGCCGAGTTTGTTCTGCACCGTGACGGCCGAAGCCGGAAAGGTGTTGTCCGGCGTCGCGGTGGCCAGGATGATCAGGTCGATGTCGCTCGCCGCCAGGCCGGCGGCTTCGAGCGCCCGGGTCGCCGCGTTGACCGCAAGATCCGAGGTCAGCTCGCCTTCAGCGGCGATGTGACGGGCGCGGATGCCCGTGCGCTGGACGATCCATTCGTCCGAGGTGTCGACCATTGCCGCCAGGTCGGTGTTGGTGAGGCGGCGCTCGGGCACATAGCTGCCAGTCCCGAGGATTATGGAACGCTTGACTGTCACAGATCACCTTCCGAGCCATCCCGCGAGCCGAACCGCCCGCGATGGTAGTGCTTCAAATCATTCAGAATCTTGTGCATCAGATCGTTGCGAGCCATGTCATAGGCAAGCTCGACGGCGGCCGCGAAGCCTTCCGGATCCGTGCCGCCATGGCTCTTGATGACGATGCCGTTGAGGCCAAGGAAAACGCCGCCATTGACGTTGCGCGGGTCCATCTTCTCCCGCAGGCGGTCGAAGGCGTCCTTCGCCAGCAGATAGCCGAGGCGGGCGCGCCAGGTGCGGTTCATGGCGGAGCGCAGATAGCCGCCGATCTGCTTGGCCGTGCCTTCCGCCGTCTTGAGCGCGATATTGCCGGCAAACCCTTCCGTCACCACCACGTCGACGGTGCCCTTGCCGAGATCGTCCCCCTCGACGAATCCGGCGTAGGTGAGCGTGCGCAGATTGGCCTCGCGCAGCAGACGGCCGGCAGTGCGAACCTCCTCCAGCCCCTTGACCTCCTCGACGCCGATGTTCAGCAGGCCGACGGTCGGTCGCTCGATGGAAAACAGCACCCGCGCCATCGCACCGCCAAGCAGCGCGAAGTCGATCAGTTGCTGCGCGTCCGCGCCGATGGTCGCGCCAACGTCGAGCACGATGGATTCGCCACGCGCCGTCGGCCAGATCGCCGCGATCGCCGGGCGCTCGATGTTGGCCATCGTGCGCAGGCAGAACTTCGACATGGCCATCAGTGCGCCGGTGTTGCCGGCGGAAACGGCCACATCGGCATGGCCGGTCTTCACCGCCTCGATGGAGCGCCACATGCTCGACTTCCAGCGTCCCTGCCGCAGGGCCTGGCTCGGCTTGGCGTCCATTCCCACGGACACTTCGCAGTGGTGCAGCGTGGCGGCGGCCTTGAGCGCCGGGTGCCGCTCCAGCAGAGGACCGACAACCGCACTGTCGCCATACAGGGAAAAGGCGATGTCGGGGCGACGCTCGAGCGCCAGCGCGGCGCCGGGCACCACGACCTCAGCCCCTCGGTCCCCACCCATCGCATCGAGAGAAATTCGAACCTTTTGCGCCATTGTCCGCGTTTTCTGGAGCTCCACGCACCCTGAAGGGCGGCCTTCCGCTCGATCCTGCACCCTGACCGCTTTCGCCCGTCCGCGCACTCGCGCATCTGCACAAAAGCCGCCGCGTCCGGCTGCGCCGACACGAGCCTCTCGCCCCTGCCGCAACCGCAGCGCTCACGCTCGTCGAAACCGACGCCGCCAGGGCCTCCGAGACCGCCCGAGCGATGGGGAACATACCCTTTTGGGCCGGCGTGACAACAGCTTTCTCCTCACCGCGAGGCGCTCCGGCGCCCCGGGATCGGCTCAGTCGTCGGTCTTGCGAAGCCCGGCGAGCGCGGCGAACGGCGACGGACGCTCCTCGGCCTTCTCGTCCTCGTCCGGGCGGAATTCCTCGGGAACCTCGGCGTCCGGGGCGCGCGGGAACGGGTCGAGGGCAAGCGTCAACTGCTCGCACAGGATGGCTCCGAGGTCGATGCGCCCGTTGTCGAGCGGGTCGGGCGGGTCATCGGCGAAAGCGTCGACATCGATTTCCCCAGTTGCTTCGGGGGAGGTTTCCACCCTGGGATCGAAGCGCATCTCGAAAGGCTCGTCGATCACCTGCTCGACCGGCTTGAGCGTGACCACGCAGGCCTGCGTCGCGACCGCGTGCAACACGCCCCTGACGGCGACGCCTTCGCGCCGCCACGGCCGCAGCTCGAACTCGCCGCGCAGGCCGGACAGGCCGAGAAGACCGTAGGCGTCCGCGATCCGCGCAACTTCATCCTGCGAGGGAACCAGCGTGACGTTGCGCGGCTTGCCGGAGATCTGCGACGCCTCGACGGGATGGCGAAGGGGAAAGGGCTTTACGGTCAACGGTTCGCTCCACTGACGGTGAACTGCGTCTGGTCGGGCCAGGAGGGCCTGCCGGCGAGAATCTCTGAGACCGGTGCCGCGGCCAGCGTTTCCGCGCTCGCCCGCACATAGGCGGCAAGCGCTGCGGATGCGGCCGGCGCCGAGGCACCAGCGTGAACGTTGCGATCGATCATCTCGATCAGCTCGGCCCGGCTGTCCGAGGCAAGGGCCGCCCCCAGAGCCGCCGCCCTGCCGTAAAAGGCTTCAGCCATCTTCTTGACCTTTTTGGGAACGGAGACGTCGCCCACCCCCAACTCACGCAGCGAGCCATCCATATCGAGGAAGAAGAGGTCGAAAAGCTGCTGGCCGAACTCGCCCGCCTTGTCCTTTTCGCCGCGCAGGCGGTTGAGAACGAGGATCGTGTGCAAGGAGACCATCTCGAACCGTCCGTCGAGCGTATCGGGAACAGCAAGCTCTGCGTAGAAGTGCGGTTGCCGCGCCTGCGCCACGATCGCGGAGTATGCGACGGTCACAAGGTCGGGCGTGCGTCGCCTGAAAAGTCCGAATACCATGGATTGCCTCGATTGCACGACGGTTGCCAAGTGGCCTAGCGCAGGTTAGGGACTTTGCCAAGGATGCGCGAGGAAACCGCGCCGGTCGACGGACGGAAGGCGGGGGTAACCCGCCGGACCGGCGGCGGCGGCACGAAGAACGGGACAGGCATTTATGACGACACGTGTTCGCGGGACTTGGGGCGGAAACGGCACGGCACGAACCGGCTGGGTTCGCGGCGCGCTTGTTGCGGGCATGCTCGCGCTTCCGCTTGGAGGCTGTTTCACCACGACGCTCCAGCATGGGCATGTGCTGTCCACCGACCGGGTGCGCGAGATCCAGGTCGGCTCCAGCCGCGAGCAGGTCGAGCTTCTGCTCGGCTCGCCCTCGACCATGTCGCGCCTCAACGGTGACGCCTATTACTACATCTCCCAGACCAATGAGACGACGGCGTTCCTCGCACCCGAAACGGTCGAGCGCCGCGTTGTCGCGATCTATTTCGACGAGGACGGCTTCGTGCGCGACACCGCCTACTACAGCCTCGAGGACGGCAAGGTCATCGACGTGCTGACGCGCAAGACGCGCACCGGCGGCAGCGACTACGGCTTCCTGACGCAGATCCTGCGCGGCGCCAAGAACCCGAGCCTCAATCTCTGAGGAGCGGGCCCCGCAAAGCGCGTGCGGGCTCGAAAAGAAAAAGCCCGCAGCCAGACGCTGCGGGCGGGTCCGATACCGGACAGGCGGTTCCGGGGAATTCCGGAAAATCCAGAAGGGCGCGGGGTCATTCCCGCGCCCTTCGCGCGTTTGGCGGCTCCTCAGGTGTGCGCGAGCACGGCGAGCAGCAGAAGCGCGATGATGTTTGTGATCTTGATCATCGGATTGATCGCCGGGCCGGCGGTGTCCTTGTAGGGATCACCGACCGTATCGCCGGTCACCGAGGCCTTATGCGCCTCTGAGCCCTTCTCGTGGCGCACTCCGTCCTTGTCGACGAAGCCGTCCTCGAAGGACTTCTTGGCGTTGTCCCAGGCGCCGCCGCCGGCCGTCATCGAGATGGCGACGAAGAGACCGGTGACGATGACACCGAGCAGCATGGCACCGAGCGAGGCGAAGCCCTGCGACTTGCCCGCGATCGCCGTGATCGCGAAGAACACGACGATGGGCGACAGCACCGGCATCAGCGAGGGCACGATCATCTCGCGGATCGCGGCGCGGGTCAGCATGTCGACCGCCCGTCCGTAGTCCGGCTTCTCGGTGCCCTGCATGATCCCGGGCTTCTCGCGGAACTGCCTGCGTACCTCCTCCACGACCGCGCCGGCGGCGCGGCCGACCGCCGTCATCGAAATGCCGGCGAACAGGAAGGGCAGCAGACCGCCGAAGAGCAGACCGACCACCACATAGGGGTTGGAGAGCGAGAAATCGACGTTCACCCCGTCGAAGTAGCTGCCCGGTGCCGCCTGCGCGGCGAAGAACTTCAGGTCCTCCGTATAGGCGGCGAAGAGCACCAGCGCGCCCAGTCCGGCGGAGCCGATGGCATAGCCCTTGGTCACCGCCTTGGTGGTGTTGCCGACCGCGTCGAGCGCGTCGGTGGTGACCCGCACCTCCTTGGGCAGCCCCGCCATTTCGGCGATGCCACCGGCGTTGTCGGTCACCGGACCGAAGGCGTCGAGCGCCACCACCATGCCGGCCAGCGCCAGCATCGTCGTCACCGCGATGGCGATGCCGAAGAGACCGGCAAGGCCGTAGGCGACCAGGATGCCGGCGATGATGACGAGAGCGGGAAGCGCCGTCGCCTCGAGAGAGATGGCCAGCCCCTGGATGACGTTGGTGCCGTGACCGGTCACCGAGGCCTGGGCGATGGAGCGCACCGGACGATAGTCCGTGCCGGTGTAATACTCCGTCACCCAGATGATCAGGCCGGTGACGACGAGGCCGACAAGGCCGCAGTAGAACAGGTGTCGACCGGAGAAGGTCAGGCCGTTCGAGGCGGTGAACTCCGTCGAGAAGCCAAGCCAGAAGAACACGACCAGGAAGAGCGCCACGGCGGACAGAACCGCGGTGGCGACGAAGCCCTTGTAGAGGGCTCCCATGATCGAGTTGCTGGCGCCGAGCTTGACGAAGAAGGTGCCGAGGATCGAGGTGACGACGCAGACCCCGCCGATAAGCAGCGGGAACAGCATCAGCGACGTCGCCGCGGCGCCGGTGAAGAAGATCGACGCCAGCACCATGGTGGCGACCACGGTCACCGCATAGGTCTCGAACAGATCGGCGGCCATGCCGGCGCAATCGCCGACGTTATCGCCCACGTTGTCGGCAATGGTGGCCGGGTTGCGCGGGTCGTCCTCGGGAATGCCCGCCTCGACCTTGCCCACCAGATCGCCGCCGACATCAGCTCCCTTGGTGAAGATGCCGCCGCCGAGACGGGCAAAGATCGAGATCAGCGACGCGCCGAAGCCGAGCGCGACAAGCGCGTCGATCACGGTGCGGCTCTGCGCCTCGTATCCAAGCCCCATGGTGAGGATCGTGAAATAGACGGAGACGCCGAGCAACGCCAGACCGGCAACGAGCAGGCCCGTTACCGCGCCGGAGCGAAAGGCGATCTCGAGCCCCGCGGCAAGCGAGGTGCTCGCCGCCTGGGCGGTGCGTACGTTGGCGCGCACGGACACCAGCATGCCGATGTAGCCGGCGGCCGCCGACAGGATCGCGCCGATGGCGAAACCGACCGCCACCAGAAGACCGAGAAGCCAGGCGACGAGCGCGAAGATGACGATGCCTACCACGGCAATCGTCGAATACTGGCGGTTGAGATAGGCCTGCGCACCCTCCTGGATGGCACCGGCGATTTCCTGCATGCGGGCATTGCCCGCATCGGCAGCCATGACGGACTGAACTGCCCATGCGCCATAGGCGATTGAGAGCAACCCGCAAACGATCACGATAGCAAGTTCGAGCATTCTTCCCCCCGTTGAAGGACGCGGAAGGGCCGTTTCTTGTCATTATCGGTCCCTGTAACCTGACGGTATCCTGCCTGTCGGTGCCGTCAAGCAGGCGATTTTGCAGAGCAGCCGGAGCGCTCGCCGCGCTGGTGGCAAGACGACACAAATCTTCCGCTAGGGAATCGCGATCGAACGGCACTGCAGGCAGCAGGTTTGTCGCTCTTGCAATACATGTCATTGTTGCGGCAAGTCATTCACGCGAAACAGAAGTTTTCTGAACACGCGAGGCGCTTCCGTTTTCGCAACCGGGAAAAGAGTAGGGCCTGCGGGCTTGACGCCCACAGCAACCCGCTGCCCGCGCGCGTCTCGCCCATGCGGGACGCGGCGGGCCCGGGCCGCGACGGTCGGCGCGGGAGATCAAGGCGCCAAAGCCCCGCGCCTGACGCGAATCCCGAAAGGCCCGAGACCGGCGCGTCACGGTGGAGATCTCCCGGGAGGCGCGGCGACGCGCCTTCTCGGAGATGGCGCCCCGCCCCCCACGCCGCCTTCCACAAGCAGGTCCTGCCGACGCGCGAGGGATTTTTTTACGTGCAATCTCGCCCCAGCGACCGCCGGTGCGCGGCGCGATCCACGCCGCACGCGGCGGCGCCTCTCCCCTGCCCTGTGCGGGCGTCGCCCGTCAAAGCCCTCCGGCGCGGGACCGCTCGCTCAGCACGAGCCAGACCAGCAGGATCAGGCTCACGATGGTGAAGGGGAACACCAGCCAGTTCACCGTCTCCCACCCGAAGTTCTGCAGCAAAGCGCCGGAGGAGAACGAGGCCATCGCCACGAAGCCGAACACAAGGAAGTCGTTCACCGACTGGACTCGGGCCCGTTCCTGCGGCCGGTAGGCGTCGGCGAGCATGGCGGTGGCGCCGATAAAGCCGAAGTTCCAGCCAAGTCCGAGCAGGATCAGCGCCGTCCAGAAATGCGCAACATCGATGCCCGAGAGAGCCACGGCGGCGCAACCGGAAAGCAGCGCAAGCCCGATGGCGACGATGCGCTCGCGACCGAAACGGGTGATCAGATGGCCGGTGAAGAAGCTCGGGCCGAACATGGCCAGCACATGCCACTGGATGCCGTGGGCAGCATCGTCCGCGGTCAGGCCACAGCCGATCATGGCAAGCGGCGTCGCGGTCATCACCAGGCTCATCAGCGCGTAGGTGGTGATGGCGCACGCGGCGGAGACGATGAAGCGCGGCTGCGCCATGATCTCGGAGAGAGGACGCACGCCGCTGACCGGTCCCCGGCTGCGCGGCGGACGGGGCACCGAGACGAAAGCAACGATGCACAGGGTGACAAGCGCAAGACCAGCCTGGGCGACATAGGTGCCGGCGAACAGGATCGGATCAAACAGATTGGCTGTGTTGATCACCGTCTGCGGCCCGATAATGCCGGCCAGCACGCCACCGGCCAGCACGAAGGAGATCGCCTTCGGCCGAAAGGCGTCACTGGCGGTATCGGCGGCGGCAAAGCGGTATTGCTGGGTAAAGGCGCTGACGAACCCGCTGGCCATGGTGCCGAGGCAGAAGATCAGAAAGCTCGCCTGAAATATCCCCCAGGCCGACAGCAGGCCAGCGAGAATGCCAAAGGCGGCGCCGCCGACGAAGCCGGCGCGCCGGCCGTAACGCTGCATCACCGCGCCCGCCGGCAAGGTGCCGAAGGCTGTGCCGAGGACGAAGCAGGAGACGGGAAGCGTCGCAAGCGACTTGTCAGCCCCCAGCATGCTCGCCCCGACAAGCGAGGCAGAGGCAATGACGATGGAGGCGGAAGCACCGCCAAGAGCCTGTGCCGCGGCGAGAAGCGCGGCATTCCGCTTGGCCAGTCGGTCGTCGATCAAGGGTATCGCCTCGCTGGAGGCGGCGGTACTGGTCATGGGCGGGGTCCTCGGAAACCTGCGGTCCGGCATGCGCGGGTCCGGGGAGGACTCACCAGGGCGCCGGGGCGATCAGGCTAGGCGAGGCACGCAAGAAGGGCAATGGCTACGGGCGAGCCATTGCCCCAGTCTATGGCTGGCGAACGGACGAGTGCCCGTGGGGCTCAGTCGTGCGGGGTGTCGGCGGATCCCTCAGGCGCCGCGACACCGCCGAATTCCTCCGGCCGGTGCATGTGGGCCAGCCGGTCGAGCACGCCGTTCACCATGCGCGGCTCCTCGCTCTCGTAGAAGGCGCGGGCGACGTCGATGTACTCGCTGATGACGACGCGGGCCGGCACGATCTTCATGTGCATGAGCTCGAAGGCTCCGGCGCGCAGGATCGCGCGCAACGTCGTGTCGATGCGGCGCAGCGGCCAGCCGGCGACGAGCGCGCGGTGGATCTCCGGGTCGAGTTGTCGCTGCTCGGCGACCACACCCTTGACCAGATCGCGGAACCAGGCCGCATCGGCCTCGCGATACTGTTCGCCGTCAAGTTCCGCGCCCAGACGGAACGCCTCGAACTCGGACAGAACATCGGCGATCTGCGCCCCGCCCATGTCCATCTGGTAAAGCGCCTGCACCGCCGAAAGACGGGCGGCTCCGCGCTTGTTGGCCGGCTTGGGTGCACGCGCCTTCGGCGCTTCGGTCTCGTCCGTCATGGCTTAACCCTCGAAACGGTCGCGAACGGCAATCATGTCGAGGGCGGCCTGCGCGGCGGCACCGCCCTTGTTCTTGCGCTTGGGGTCGGCGCGCACCCATGCCTGCTCGTCGTTCTCGACGGTCAGGATGCCGTTGCCCACCGGCAGCGCGGCGTCGATGGTCAGTTCCATCACGGCGCGGGCGGACTCATTGGCAACGATGTCGTAATGCGTGGTCTCGCCGCGAATGACGCAGCCGAGCAGAACGAACCCGTCGAACTCGACCTCGCCGGTCTCCATGGCAGCAAGCGCCATGGCAAGGGCGGCCGGGATTTCGAGAACGCCGGGAACGGACACGCGGGTCACGTCGGCGCCGGCGGCATCGAGAACGGCGGTCGCGCCTTCGCAAAGCGCGTCGGCCAGGTCGCCGTAGAACCGGGCATCGATCATAAGGATTCTGGGGGCGGACATGTCAGGTCATCCCTGCTGTTGCGGCGCCGGCGCTGGGGCGGCGCGCGATGATTTCTGGTGCCCGCAACGCAAGACGAACGGCGCGGGTGGCGCCGGGTGCGTCGCTGTGCGGTGGGCAAGGTGCCGGTAGGAACCATGCCGCCAGCCGTTTGTCCAGAACAAGATTGCCACGCCCCCTCGGCGGCATCCGCGGATGGTTTCCCGAAGCGTCTCCGCTCAGCGGTATTCGGCCAGCCGCGCGGCATAGCGCGCCATCATGTCGACCTCGACATTGACCCGGTCGCCGACGCGCCGCTCATCGAAGGTCGTGGCCGTGAGCGTGTGTGGGATCAGGAAGACGGTGAAGGTGTCGCCCTCCACCTCATTGACGGTCAGCGAGGCACCATCGAGCGCGACACCACCCTTTTTGGCGATGAAGGGCGCAAGCTCCGCCGGCACGCGGAAGCGGAAGAAGACGCTGTCGGGATGATCGACACGCTCCAGGATCTCCGCGACGCCGTCGACATGCCCCTGAACGATGTGGCCGCCGAGTTCGTCGCCGATCTTAAGCGACCGTTCCAGGTTCACCCGGTCGCCGGCCTTCCAGTCGGCGACGGTGGTCAGGCGCAGGGTCTCGGCCGCCGACTCGATCTCGAACCAGCCATTGCCCCCCTTCGCGGTCACCGTGTGGCAGACGCCGGCGCAGGCGATCGACGCGCCGATGTCGATCGAGCCGGTGTCATAGGCCGTCTCGATGCGGGTGCGCAGGCCCGCCGGGATCTTCTCCACCGCTTCGATACGGCCGATGTCGGTGACAATGCCGGTGAACATGGCTCAGGCCCTTTCGCGCTGGTAGATCGTCATGATGTCGTCGCCAACGGCGTCGGAGGCAACCCGTCGATAGCGGGACGCGCGTTCGATCAGCTCGATACCCTCGTCGACGAAGGGCAGCAAGCCCCCCTGCCCGATCTCCACATTGCCGCGCGAGACGCAGATTTCGTCGGCCAGGTCCGCATCGACAAGCGCACGCGCCACGCCCGCGCCACCTTCCACCAGCAGGCGGGTGATGCCGCGCTGGCCGAGCGCGCGCAGGGCGGCGTGGGGATCGAGGCTCTCGTTCCTGGGCGTGGCGATGCGGATGACGGTGCAGCCGGCGGCGGTCAGCGCATCGGTGCGCTCCAGATCCACATCGGCGGACACGATCACCCACACCGGCACCTCCCCGGCAGTGGTCACCAGCCGGCTGTCGAGTGGTATGCGGGCGCGGGTGTCGAGCACGATGCGCACCGGCGAACGATGCGACATGCCCGGCAGCCGGCAATCGAGCCCCGGATCGTCCTCGAGCACGGTGCCGATGCCGACGAGAATGCCGTCGCATTCGGCACGCAGGACATGCACCCGGCGGAACACATCCTCGCCGGTGATCATCACCTGGCCATTGCCGGGAGAACCGATGAAGCCATCGCGCGACACCGCCAGCTTGAGAATCACATGCGGCCGCCCGTCGACCAGCCGACGCACATGACCGGCATGCAGCGCGGCGCAGAGATCCTCGCGGATACCCGAAACGACATCGACGCCGCCGGCACGCAGCATCTCGACGCCACGCCCGGCGACACGCGGATTGGGATCGAGCAGGCCGATCACGACGCGCGCGACGCCGGCCTGGGCGAGCGCCACTGCGCAAGGGCCGGTGCGGCCATGATGGGAACAGGGTTCGAGCGTGACGTAGCAGGTCGCGCCACGGGCAAGGTCGCCTGCCTGGCGCAGCGCCACAACCTCGGCATGAGGCCCCCCGGGAGGCTGCGTGTGGCCACGTCCGACGACGCGCGGTCCGTTGCCGTCGTCGCGCACGATCAGCGCGCCGACCGCCGGGTTTGGCCAGACCTTGCCCAGGCCCCTGCGGGCATAGGCCACCGCGGCCGCCATGAAGCGGGCGTCATCCCGACAAGTCGAAACTTTCACGTATCCGTCCGCTCAGCTTTCGTTTGCAGGTTCCGCTTCCGGCCCGCTCATTTCGTCAAGAAGCGCTTCGAAGTCGCGCGCCTCCCTGAAGTTCTTGTAGACGGAGGCGAAGCGGACATAGGCGACGTCGTCGATGTCCTTCAGCCCTTCCATCACCAGATTGCCGATGTCGCTCGCCTTCACGTCGCTCTCGCCGGAGCTTTCCAGCTGTCGCACGATGCTGCTCACCATCCGCTCGAGCGCATCCGGATCCACCGGCCGCTTGCGCGTGGCGATCCGCACCGAGCGCTCCAGCTTGTCGCGGTCAAAGGGAACGCGCCGGCCGTTGCGCTTCACTACGGTCAGCTCGCGCAACTGGATGCGTTCGAAGGTGGTGAATCGTCCCCCGCACTCGCCACAGACCCGACGGCGCCGGATGGCGGTGTTGTCCTCGGTCGGGCGGGAATCCTTCACCTGCGTGTCGTCGCAACCGCAATAGGGACACTTCATGCGTCGTACTGGCTCCGGACCACGGGGCGGCGCCGGGGGCGCGCCGAGGGGCAATTGCACAGCGCGCGGTCGTCATCCGACCGCCCGCCTTGGATCGCGGGGCGCGACATCAGTCACGCTCCGCATGGGAAATCAGGCGCGCCTCCGCGCCCTCGACGGGCTCGGCCCGCACCCAAAAAAAGGCAGGGCCGAAAAACGCGCGGCGCCCAGGATAGTGCGCCGCGCGACAGGGTCGATGCAAATGGCCGTGAGCGTGCCGGCCTTGAAAGGCCGGCGCCGCACTCAGTCCAGGTAGGAGTAGAGCGGGAAGCGCCCGGTAAGCGCCAGCACCTTCTCCTTCACCCGCGCCTCGACGGCGGCATTGCCTTCGTCGGCGTTGGCCGAGCGCAGACCGTCGAGAACTTCGCCGATCAGCCGGCCGATTTCCTGGAACTCGGCCACGCCGAAGCCGCGGGTCGTGCCGGCCGGCGTGCCAAGGCGGATGCCGGAGGTCACGAAGGGCTTTTCCGGGTCGAAGGGAATGCCGTTCTTGTTGCAGGTGATGTTGCCGCGGCCGAGCGAGGCCTCGGCACGCTTGCCGGTGGCATTCTTCGGCCGCAGGTCGACAAGCATCAGATGGTTGTCGGTGCCGCCCGAAACGATGTCGAGCCCCTGCTCCTGCAGGCTGGAGGCCAGCGCCTTGGCATTGGCCACAACGGCCTGCGCGTAGGTCTTGAAGTCAGGCTGCAGCGCCTCGGCGAAGGCAACCGCCTTGGCGGCGATGACATGCATCAGCGGACCACCCTGAAGACCCGGGAAGACGGCCGAGTTGATCTTCTTGGCGATCGCCTCGTCGTTCGTCAGGATCATGCCGCCGCGCGGACCGCGCAGCGACTTGTGGGTCGTGGTGGTGACCACATGCGCATGCGGGATGGGCGAGGGATGCACGCCACCAGCGACCAGACCGGCGATATGGGCCATGTCGACCATCAGGTAGGCACCGACCGAATCGGCGATCTCGCGCAGGCGCTTCCAGTCCCAGGTGCGCGAATAGGCCGTGCCACCGCCGAGAATGAGCTTGGGCTTGTGCTCTTCCGCCTTGCGGGCGATGTCGTCCATGTCGAGCAGGTGGTCGTCCCGACGCACGCCGTAGGAGACGACGTTGAACCACTTGCCGGACATGTTGACCGGCGAGCCATGCGTCAGGTGACCGCCCGAATTGAGGTCGAGCCCCATGAAGGTGTCGCCCGGCTGCAGCAGCGCCAGGAACACCGCCTGGTTCATCTGGCTGCCCGAGTTCGGCTGGACATTGGCGAAATTGGCGCCGAAGAGCGTCTTGGCGCGCTCGATCGCGAGCGTCTCGACGACGTCGACGAACTCGCAGCCGCCATAGTAGCGCTTGCCCGGATAGCCTTCGGCATACTTGTTGGTGAGGATCGTGCCCTGCGCCTCGAGAACCGCGCGGGAAACGATGTTTTCCGATGCGATCAGCTCGATCTCATGGCGCTGACGGCCGAGTTCGCCGGTGATCGCGTCATTGATTTCCGGATCGGCGTCGCGGAGCGAGCGCGTGAAGAAATCCGGAAAAATCGGCGAGTCGAGATTGCTATCGGCCATCGACATCGTCGGTCCCCTCTCACAGCATGAACAAAGAAGATGCGGCCCGTGCCGCCTGTCCGGGACTGCGGACCGCCCGCCACGCCCGGTGCGTGCCCCCGCCTTCGCCGCAAAACGGCTGCCGGGGGCCGTTGCCGGAATGGCCGCGCCCGCCCTTTGCGAGGGCTCCGCAAATACCACAGGCGGTGAAGTGAACCAAGGCAATTTGGCATCGATGCGACACCATGCGCGCCTTGCCGCAAGGTCCGCCGGCCGTGCCGGTTTGCGCGAACTAGCCGGCGGCGTCGCCCTGCAGGCGACGCTGGAGCTTGCGCAGCGCGAGTTGCTGGAGGTCGCTCCGGCTTGCCTGAACGGGCCCGAGCACGATCACCTCGACGCCCGTGGTGGCGTCGATGGCCGTTACCTTGACCTGGCGGCCAACGGCGTGAAACTCGAAATAGACCTCTCCCGCGGGGCCGGAGGGCGCGCTCACTGCAACGCGACTCCCGTCTCCGGACCGCCAAGGGTCAACCCGTCGCGGTCGTAGATGTCATCGCGGAAATGCACCACGCCCTCGGCGGTCGCCCAGGCGGTGATGTAGGTCATGTAGATCGGGATCTTGCCCCTGAGCTTCACATCCTCGCGCGCGCCGGAGCGGATCGTCTCGTCGACACGGGCGCGGCTCCAGTCCGGCGTGGTGCTTTCCAGAAGCCAGGTGATCAGCTCGCGGACGTTCTGCACGCGCACGCAACCGGAGGAATGGAACCGGTAGTCGGAGCCGAACAGCGACTTCGACGGCGTGTCGTGCAGATAGACCTGGTGCTTGTTGTGGAAGTTGATGCGCACGGAACCCAGCGAGTTGATCTCGCCCGGTTCCTGGCGGAACTGGTACTGGGTCGCCTCGTCCGTGTTCCAGTCGATCTGCTGCCAGGCAAGCTCGTTGCCCTTCCAGTCGAAGATGCGGATGCGGTTCTTCTCGAGGTAGTTCGGATCCTGCTTCATCTTCGGGATCAGATCCTTGCGGATGATCGAGACCGGCACCGTCCAGTACGGGTTGAAGTTGAGCTCGTAGATCGACGAATTAAGGATCGGCGTCTGGCGGTCGATCTTGCCGACCACGGCCGTGTGACGCGAGCGCACACGTCCGTTCTCCACCGCCTCGATCTCGGCGGCCGGGATGTTGACCATCACGTAGCGGTCACCCAGGAAGCCGGACATGGAACGCAGCCGCACCAGGTTGGTCTCGAGCTGTGACAGGCGCTGGTTCGCGGGCACGTTGAGCGCGTCGAGCGTGCCCTTGCCGACAACACCGTCCGGCGTCAGGCCATTGCGGATCTGAAAGCGCCGCACCGCCGCATCGACGTAGGAATCGAAGGTGTCGGACAGGCCGGCGGTCTGCTCGAGGTCGCCGGAGACCATCAGGCGGCGACGCAGCGACACGACGTTGGCATCGCGCGCGCCCAGGCGCATCGCCTTGCGCCCGCTCGTCACCGGCTGCCAGCCGCCCTGCTGGACGATGGCGGAGTAGCGCTGGATCGCCGTCTCGACATAGGCGGCCGTATCGGGCGAAAGCGTCGGATAGGAGGATTCGACCTTCTGCAGGCTGCGCATGGTCGTGGTGTCGAACTGGTCGCGCCACTCCACCCGCTGCTGCTGTTCGATGATGCCCTGGAGCGCGGTCTGTGCCGATGCGCTTCCCGCCGGCATCGCCGAAACGGCCAGCGCCGCGCCGAGCAGCGCCAGGGGCATGCGCGCAAGCGGAATGAGATTGGCGACGCCGCGCGCGGCGCTCGATCCGATGATCCGGGCCCGTCGAATTCCCACCACGTCCACTCCACTCTTGCCTGCGATGAAACGATCTGTCGTTTCAGGGGTAGCGTGATGACCTTAACAAACGATCACGCAAAATGGCCCGCGCCGCAATCCGTGCGGCAAATTTGGCCTTACGGGCGCGCGGGGCACATGTGCGAGGACTTCCGGATGCAATACCGGAGGACGGAAGCCCCCAACGCTTCTGGATATCCATGATAATGTGGCGCATTCATGTCGCACGCCCCGGAACCCGCTCCAGCCCGCCGTGTCCGGAGGGCAAACGCACGACGGGCCGCTCCGGCGTACGGAGCGGCCCGTTGTCGATCAGACCAGTGCAGTCGGTATCCTCGCGACGTCAGAGCCGATAGAGGATCTGGTCGGTCCAGAAACGCTCCAGGCGACGCAGCGAGCGGTTGAGAACCTTGAGGTCCTCGGGCCCGATCTCGCCAACCTGCTCGACGGACAGCATGTGCCGTTCGTAGAGCGCGGCCACCTTGGTGGCGATGTTCTTGCCCTCGTCCGTCAGGCTGACGCGAACCGAACGGCGGTCCGTGCGCGAGCGCTGGTGGTGAATGAAGCCCATGTCGACGAGCTTCTTCAGGTTGTAGGACACGTTCGAGCCGAGATAGTAGCCGCGAGTCCTGAGCTCGCCTGCCGTCAGCTCCGCGTCGCCGATATTGAACAGCAGCAGCGCCTGAACACTGTTGACGTCATTCCGGCCTTCGCGGTCGAACTCGTCCTTGATCACGTCCAGCAAGCGACGATGCAGTCGCTCGACGAGCGTCAGTGCTTCAAGATACAGCGGCTTGATCTCGTCGCCTTCTTCGGCCTGCATCACTGCATCGGCCGCTTTTTTCGCCGTCATCATTGTCTGCGCCTCATGTATTGTTTGCGGTGCCTTTTTTGTCACCTTGAGGACAGAGTACTTGGAGGCTTCTAAAATCCGCTTAAAAAGAAGACTAAATCGCTGGTTAACGCGCAAATGCGTTGCAGGATGAATGAAAATACGTTTCGTTAACCACAGTACTTGCCGAGAACATGTTTTCTCAAGGGATTACGTGGCGTCCACCGCAAATCGTGGAGCGCGAAAGGGACAGATCGTGCCCATCTCGCGCTCCATGAGGGCTCCACGGCCCGGAAAAACCGTCCCAGGCCGCGCGCGCCGGGATCGCCGACGCCTATTCGTTACCGCGCAGGAAACGAATGATGCCGGAAAAATCGGTGCCGGCCTCGCCCGCATTGCAGAACAGGTTGTAGAGCGCGGCCGCCTCCGCGCCGAGCGGCGTCGAGGCGCCCGAGGTGCTGGCCGCCTCCTGCGCGAGCTTCAGGTCCTTCAACATCATCGCTGCGGCGAAGCCCGGCTGGTAGTCGCGGTTCGCCGGCGACGTCTCCACCGGGCCCGGTACCGGGCAATAGGTCGTCAGCGACCAGCACTGGCCGGACGCGGTCGACGAGATGTCATAGAGCTTCTGGTGGTCGAGACCGAGGCGCTCGGCCAGAACGAAGGCCTCGCAGACACCGATCATCGAGATGCCGAGCAGCATGTTGTTGCAGATCTTGGCAGCCTGGCCGTTGCCCGCCCCGCCCGCATGGACAATCGTCTTGCCCATGATGTCGAGATAGGGCTTGGCGGCGGCGAAGGCCTCGTCGGGTCCGCCGACCATGAAGGTGAGCGTGCCGGCGGCCGCGCCGGTGACGCCGCCGGAAACCGGCGCATCGACCATGGCCATGCCGGCCACCTCGGCAGCGCTCGCCACCGCGCGGGCGCTTTCCACGTCGATGGTCGAGCTGTCGATCATCAGCGTCCCCGCCCTGGCGTGGGCAAAGAGCCCGTCCTCGCCGGTGTAGACCTTGCGCACATGGGCGCCGGCGGGAAGCATGGTGACGATGACGTCAGCGCCCGATGCGACCTCGGCCAGCGTTTCCACCGGGGTGCCGCCAGCCTCCTTGAGGTGGTCCTTTGCGGCCTGCGACAGGTCGAACCCGTTGACGACGTGCCCCGCCTTGACGAGGTTCGCCGCCATCGGCCCGCCCATGTTGCCAAGCCCGACAAATCCGATCGTAGCCATGTTCCTTCACTCCCCAGTGGCGTTGATTGTCAGATGAGATTCCCGGACGACCGCCCTATCGTCGCTGTTCCCTGTCGGCGAGATAGAGGATCACCAGATAGATCGCGATCGTCGTCAGATAGAACGCGATCTCGTAGGGCCTGCGCCCGTAGATGTCGGAAAACAGCGAGTGCATGACGACCTGCGTCAGCGCCCGCAGCAGCCACATCACCGTGCCCCAGGACACGGCCAGCCACAGGCCGATGGCAGCGACCAGATCGAGCACGGCGAAAAACACCGTTGCCGCCTGCCACTCGACCGGCATTTCCCAGAACCACGCGCCCCGCCAGGGCACGATGCCGACGATGCGGGCCCAGTGGATCAGGCCGCCGCCGATGAGCAGAATCGCCATGGCGCGCAGGTACCACACGAGCACCGAGTTCCAGTCGCGCTTGTTGCTCCAGAAGTCGCGCAATGCGCCGATCATGGCCGGGTCCTTCCGGTGGCGGGGCGGGCGGCGGAATCAGACATCGAGATCGCCGCCCTCTGGCATCTCGAAATGCGCCTCCACGTCCTCGCGGCGCACCTCGTCCAGGCTTGCCGGCGACCAGACGGGCGCATTGTCCTTGTCGACGATCACCGCGCGCACGCCCTCGTAGAAATCATGCCCCTTGAGAATGCGGCTGACGATGCGGTGCTCCATGCGCATGCACGCCTCGAAATCGAGCGCGCCGCCACGGCGCAGTTGCTCGAACGCGACCTCCAGGCTCATCGGCGACTTGGCGCGGATCTGCTGGGCGAGCTTTCCCGCCCACTCCGCATCGTCGCCCGTGGCAGCGTCGAGCGCATCCAGGATCGCGGCGACCGAACCGCCCGAGAAGATCCCGGCGACAGGTCCCGCGCGTCCGGCCAGCGGCGCGGGGCCGGGATCGCAGCGCGCGGTGAAATGAGCGAGCGTGCCGTCGATGTCCTGCGTCTCGCACAGCGCCGCCTCGACCGCCGCCAGATCTTCGGCGTTGACGCCATGGGTCAGCACGCCGCTCCACAGAGCATCGGCCTGCTTCAGCCGGCCAGCGGAGAGCGCCACCATCATGCCGGTCTCGTCGGGCATGCGCGGCAGGAAGTAGCTGCCGCCGACATCGGGGAAGAAGCCGATCCCGGTCTCCGGCATGGCGAAGGTCGTGCGCTCGGTGCCGATGCGGTAGCCGCCGTGCACCGAAACGCCGACGCCGCCGCCCATGACGATGCCATCGATCAGCGCGACATAGGGCTTGGGAAAGCGCTTGATGGCAACATTGAGCCGGTATTCGTCGGCGAAGAAGTCGCGCTGGGTCGGGTCGCCCGCCTTGCCCTGGTCATAGACCTGGCGGATATCGCCGCCGGCGCAGAACGCCCTGTCACCCGCCGCCTTGACGATCACGCAGCCGACGGTTTCGTCATCCCGCCAGGCATCGAGCTGGCGATGGAACGCGCTCACCATGGCGTGCGTCAGCGCGTTGAGCGCCTTCGGGCGGTTGAGCGTGACGAGGCCGGCGCGGCCCTGCCGATCGAAAAGGATTTCAGCTTCGCTCATCAAGACCTCACTACCTTGTCGCCAAAAAGGATCAGCCCGGCCAGAATCAGCCCGTAGCCCCACAGCATCATCGCAGCGAAAAGCGCATCGCGGGCGGCCGGGATCGCGGGAAAGACATCCGGGAAGGCAAGCGTCGTCGCGGCATCGCCGAAGAGACCGGGGATGACGACGCCTGCGGCGAAACGGGCGCTCTTGCCCGGCTTGCAGAAAAGCCGCGCGGCGGCAAGCGCCACCGCGACGGCGAGAACACCGCCGACGATCATCGCCGCAACATAGGCGGGGCCCGGTCCGGGCAGAATCATGTCGCCGAACAGGCGAAACAGCACGGTCGCGGCCAGCCAGCCGGCGATCCCGACGAAGAGCCCCCGCCTCATTCTCCGAGATCTCCTGCCGCAAGGCCCCAGGCCTTGCCGTTTGCGGGGTGGCGGGCCATGCGACGCTCTCCTCAGTCCTTCAGAAGATCGCGCGCGATGATCACGCGCATGATCTCGTTGGTGCCTTCCAGGATCTGGTGCACCCGCACGTCGCGCAGGAAGCGCTCGACAGGATAGTCCCGGAGATAGCCGTAACCGCCGTGCAATTGCAACGCCTCGTTGACGACGGAGAAACCCACATCCGTGGCCATGCGCTTGGCCATCGCCGCCAGGCGGGTGGCATCGGGGGTCTTGGCGTCGACCAGCGTCGCCGCCTTGTGCAGCAGCAGGCGCGCCGCCTCCAGTTCGGTCGCCATGTCGGCAAGGCGGAACTGAAGAGCCTGGAATTCGGCGAGCGCGCGGCCAAACTGGCGGCGCTCCTTGAGATAGACGATCGAGCGGTCGAGACAGGCGCGCGCCGCGCCCAGCGAGCAGGCGCCGATGTTGAGCCGGCCGCCGTCGAGGCCTGCCATGGCGATGCGAAAGCCCTCCCCTTCCGCGCCGATGCGGTTGTCGACCGGCACGCGGCAGTCGGTGAAGTCGACCTGCGCGGTCGGCTGGCTCTTCCAGCCGAGCTTGACCTCCTGCGCGCCGAAGGACAGGCCGGGCGTGCCCTTTTCCACCACGATGCAGGAAATGCCCTTCGGGCCGTCGCCGCCGGTGCGCACCATCACGACATAGACGTCGGAGACACCGCCACCGGAGATGAAGGCCTTCGAGCCGTTGAGGACGTAGTGGTCGCCGTCGCGAACGGCACGGGTGCGCAGGCTCGCGGCATCGGAGCCCGCGCCCGGCTCGGTCAGGCAGTAGCTGGCGAAGCGCGCCATGGTGCAGAGTTCGGGCAGGAAGCGCCGGCGCTGCGCGTCCGTTCCGTAGCGGTCGATCATCCACGCCGCCATGTTGTGGATCGAGATATAGGCGGCGGTGGAGGTGCAGCCGGCGGCCAGTTCCTCGAAGATCACCGCCGCGTCGAGGCGCGTCAGCCCGGAGCCGCCGACGTCATCGCCAACATAGATCCCGCCGAAGCCGAGTTCCGCCGCCTTGCGCAGCGTCGCGACCGGGAATTCGGACCGCTCGTCCCAGTCGTGCGCGAAGGGCTCCATCTCGTCGCGGGCAAATGCCCGCGCCACATCCTGGAAGGCCCGCTGATCCTCGCCTAGGGTGAAATCCATGCGCCGCATCTCCTCCCGCATCGGTCCGCGCGGGACCGCCTCCCTCGTGAAGTACCGGCCCCCCGCGGCCGCGTCAATCTGTCGGCAGAAAGCGCGCGCCGCCGGCTTCCGACCGACGCGCCAAGCGGTTAATGTCCCGCCACACGCCACGTCCGGTTTCGGACCAGCCCGCAGGAGATCCCGTCATGACCGCCCCCCAGCGCCCTCTCGAAGGCCGCCCGGCCATCCAGCTCGACACCATTCTCGAGGGACGGCGCATGCGCCGCAACCGACGCACCGACTGGTCGCGCCGGCTGGTGCGGGAGAATACGCTCGGCGTGGACGACCTGATCTGGCCGGTGTTCGTGACGGACGGCAGCAACATCGAGGAGCCGGTTCCCTCCATGCCCGGCGTCTCGCGCCATTCGGTCGACCGGATCGCCGGGGTGGTGGAAAAGGCCGCCGAGCTCGGCATTCCCGCGATTGCTCTCTTCCCCAACACGGATCCCTCGCTGCGCGACCCCAACGGCTCCGAGGCGCTCAACCCGGAGAACCTGATCTGCAACGCCTGTCGGGCGATCAAGGGTGCCGGCCTTCCCCTCGGCATCATCACCGACGTCGCGCTCGATCCCTACACCAGCCACGGCCATGACGGGCTGATGGACGGCGAGACGGTGCTCAACGACGAGACCGTCGAGCAGCTCGTCGCCCAGGCGCTGCTGCAGGCGGACGCCGGCGCGGATGTGATCGCGCCCTCCGACATGATGGACGGGCGCATCGGCGCGATCCGCGCCGCGCTCGACGCGAGCGGCCACACGGACGTGCAGATCATGTCCTATGCCGCGAAATTCGCCTCCGCCTTCTACGGCCCCTTCCGCGACGCGGTCGGCACCAATGCGACGCTGGTCGGCGACAAGCGCACCTACCAGATGGACCCGGCCAACACCGACGAGGCACTGCACGAGGTCGAGCTCGACCTAGCCGAGGGCGCCGACATGATCATGGTGAAGCCCGGCATGCCCTATCTCGACATCATCCGCCGGGTGAAGGACAGCTTCCTGCGACCGACCTTCGCCTATCAGGTGTCGGGCGAATACGCGATGATCATGGCCGCCGCCAACAACGGCTGGATCGACGGCGAGCGCGCCATGATGGAAAGCCTGACGGCGTTCAAGCGCGCTGGCTGCGACGGCGTGCTCACCTATTTCGCGGTGGACGCGGCACGCAAGCTGCTCGGCCGCGACTGAGAGGACGCCATCCCGGTCACGGCAGCATGGCCGCGGCCGGGAACGACTGGCCAGCGAGCCCGGCAAGCGTTTCAAGCGCCGTCTCGAAGCGCGTTTCGTCGGGCTCGCAGGCAAGGCAGAGGCGCACCGCCTCTGGCGCGCCGCGCGGATCAACGGCGAAGGGCCGCGCCGGGCTGACCCGCACCCCGAGGCGCAACGCCTCTGCGGCGAATTCCTCCGCCCGCCAGCCCGAACCCGGCTCCATCCACGCAAGACCGCCCGAGAGGCGCACCGGGTCGACGCCGGGCAGCAGCGCCGCCGCGCGCGCACCGCGCCGGGCAACCCCCGCCCGCAGCCGTGCGATCCGCGCCTCGAGCCCCGGCCCGCCCAGGATCCAGGACGCAGCCTCCGTCAGCACCGGCGACACCATCAGCTGCATGGCGTTTTGCACCGCCAGGATACGGCGGGCGAGCAGCGGGCTCGCCGCCGCGTAGCCAACGCGCAGTATCGGCGAGACACATTTTGACAGCCCCGTCACCAGCACCGTGCGCTCCGGCACGAGATGGGAGAAGCCGGGTCCGTCCGCGTCCAGAAGGAATCCGTAGACCTGATCCTCGACCACGGTGAGGCCGCGCCGCGCGGCGATCTCGGCGAGTGCCGCGCGCCGCCGCGCGCCCATCACGCGCCCCGTCGGATTGTGGATACCCGGCATGACGAAGACCCCGGCGAGCGGTACCCTGGCAGCGAGCGCGTCGAGCGCATCGGGCGACATGCCCTCCCCGTCGGCGACGACCGCGTGCAGGCGCAGGCCGATGGCGGCGGCGGCCGCGATCACGCCTGGATAGGTGAGCTGGTCACAGGCAAGCCCCCCGCCCTGGTCGCGCAGCGCCAGCAGCGCGGCAAAGAGCGCCGACTGGGTGCCGCCGGTGATGACCACGTTGCCGGGCTCCAGCCCGTCGCGCCAGCGGGCGAGAAACGGCAGCACGGCTTCCCGTTCCCCGCTGCCGCCGCCGGCCGGGCGATAGCCGGCCGGCGCGCCTTGCCCGAGCACCTCGGCGGCATGGGCGAGCCCGCCCGCGACCAGCGCGCCGGGGTCCTCCATGCCGAAACTGTTGATGGCCAGATCGACCGTGGGTGCCGGCACGGCGTCGGCGCTCGCGCGGTCCGCGCGCGCCTCGCCGGAAAGACCGGGCGGAAAGGCGATGCGCGGATCGCTCCCCCCGATGAACGTTCCCCGCCCCACCTCGCCGTGGGCGAGGCCGGCCAGCACCAGCGCCTTGTAGGCGCGCGCCACGGTTCCCGGCGCGCAGCGCAACTGCCATGCCGCCTCGCGGATCGGCGGCAGGCGGGTTCCCGGGGCCAGAGCCCCGTCGGTGACGGCGGCGCGCAGATGCGCATCGATCACCCTCGCCGTGGGGGGGGCGTCGATGCTATCCGCAAGGTTCAGGAATATTGTCATGAGTACAATGTTACTATTGTACCACGAATTGATTCAAGCAAGTTTCGCCGCCTCGATACAAGTCGCGACGGTCGAGGCCGTCGCCCGCCGGAGTCGCCGAAATGTCGCCCGAAAGCGTGATGCCGCTTGCCCAGTTCGCCCTGCTCGGGCTTTTCATCCTCGCCATGGTCGGCTCGCCGGGGCCAGCCAACATGGCGCTGATGGCAAGTGGCCTGGCCTTTGGCGCGCGCCCCGCCCTGCCCTTCCTGCTCGGCACCATGAGCGGCTTTCAGATCATCTTCTGGCTGAATGTCGCCGGCCTCTACGCCCTTTTGACCAGCGCGCCGCAGGTCTTCGCCGTGCTGCGCTGGGCGTGCATGGGGTACATTCTCTATCTGGCCTGGGTCGTGGTCCGCAGCCCGGCCAAGGGGCCCTCGGGCGCGGCGCGGGTGCCCGGCTTTCCGCGCGGCCTCATCGTCCATCCGCTCAACCCAAAGGCCTACGCCATGCAGGTGGCGGCGATCTCCCAGTTCGTCTCCCCGGCGCGCTATCTCGCCGACGCGCTCACCGTGTCGCTGTCCTTCCTGTGCCTCGGCTTCGTGCTCAACGGCCTCTGGCTGCTGTGCGGGTCGTGGCTGCGCGAGAGCACCGGCAACGGGCGTTTTCTGCAGGGCCTGCGCATCGCGCTTGCCGCGCTCATGGTCGGCTCCACCATCGCGAGCTTGCAAATGGTCCCGGCTTGATGGCACAGGAGGACCTTCCTTCTTCCTGCCGGGAGCCTGCCCGATGTCCGTCACCCTCGACACGATCCGCGAGGCCGCGCGCCTGATCGAGGGGGCGGTGATGCGCACCCCCTTCCTGCCGGCGCCCAAACTGTCGCGGCTGACCGGCGCCGAGGTCTTCGTCAAATACGAAAACCTCCAGGTCACCAACGCCTTCAAGGAGCGCGGCGCGCTGGTCAAGCTGCTCGCGCTCTCGCAGGCCGAGCGGGCACGCGGTGTCATCGCCATGTCGGCGGGGAACCACGCCCAGGCGGTGGCCTATCACGCCGCACGGCTCGACATTCCAGCCACCATCGTCATGCCCGAGCCGACGCCGATCGTGAAGGTCGCCGCGACGCGCGGTTACGGCGCGCGGGTGGTTCTCGCCGGCGAGATGCTCGCCGATGCGCAGGCGGAGGCCGAGCGCATCGCCGCGGCGGAAGACCTCGTGTGGGTTCATCCCTACGACGACGAGGCGATCATCGCCGGACAGGGCACGATCGCGCTGGAGATGCTCGAGGACCAGCCGGAGCTCGACTGCCTCGTGGTCCCGGTCGGGGGTGGCGGGCTTATCTCCGGCATGGCGACGGCGGCGAAGGCGCTGAAGCCCGACATCGAAGTCATCGGAGTGGAATCGCGTCTCTATCCCTCGATGGTCGCCGCCCTTGAGGGAAAGCCCGCCCACTGCGGCGGGGCGACCCTTGCCGAGGGCATCGCGGTGAAGAATGTCGGCCGACTGACGCTGGAGATCGTGCGGCGCACCGTCGACGACATTCTCCTTGTCGACGAAGCTGCGCTGGAGCAGGCGATCAATGCCTACATGACGCTGCAGAAAACCATGGCCGAAGGCGCAGGGGCCGCCGGTCTTGCCGCCATGCTGGCCGCGCCGGAGCGCTTCTCCGGCCGGCGCGTCGGCCTGGTGCTGTGCGGCGGCAACATCGACCCGCGGCTGCTTTCCTCCATCATGGTGCGGGCGCTCGCCCGCGACGGACGCCTCGTATCGGTGCGCATCACCACGTCAGACCGGCCCGGCATCCTGGGAGAGATTTCCACCCTGATCGGCCAGGAGGGCGGCAACATCATGGAGGTCTCGCACCACCGGCTGTTCCTCAACGTGCCGGCCAAGGGCACCACGCTCGACGTCACCATGGAAACCCATGACGCCGGCCATGCGGCCACGATCCTCGCCGCGCTCGAGCGGGCGGGCCATTCCGTCCATATGCTCGATCTTGGCGAATCGCGTCTGTAGCCCCTTCCCCCTGCGGCGGAGCGATTTGCATTTCCCCGCCGTCCTTCCCATCTCATTGGGACAGGGACGATGCGTCCCGGCGACAAGAAGGACCGAGAATGAGCCAGGAGTACGGATATCCGGACGAGACGACGGCAGCGCCCGACCCCGCCCTTTTCGCGTCCGTGCGCACCAACCGCGTCTTCGCATTCGTGATCGACGCCTTTCTCATCGGCGCGGTGACATTGCTGTCCTGCGTGCTCGTGTTCTTCCTCGGCATCTTCACTCTGGGGCTCGGCTGGCTGCTGTTTCCCATCCTGTGGCCCGCCGTCGCGCTGGTCTATGTGGCGGTCTCGCTCGGCGGTGCGACCAGCGCCACCCCCGGCATGCGCGCCATGGGTCTGACCATGCGCATGATGGACGGTCGCCGTCCGGACATGCTGATCGCGGCCATCCACGCGCTGCTGTTCTGGTTCTCCGTGACGCTGCTGACGCCGCTGGTTCTCATCGTCAGCCTGCTCAACATCGAGAAGCGCCTGCTGCACGACATCATCCTCGGCACCGTGGTGCTCAACCGCGCCCGCGGCTGATCCGGGCGCGCGGTTTGGCGCTGATCACGGGTTTTGCGCAAAATCATTCCCGTGCGCGCGGCAGGCTGCGCTGTCATTCCGGCTTTGCGAAGCGGCGCGCGGGGGATAGAACTTAAGGTTCGCGACCACCGCGGCCGTGCCTTTCGGGCATGGCCGGGAAGAGGATACGGACCGACCGCATGATGCCAGCCGATCCAGCCATGATCCTCACGCTCGTGGTGATCGTCGTGACGATCGTGCTTTACGCGACCGAAAGGTTCGCGCTGGAGGCCATCGCACTCGGATCGATCGTCGCTTTCCTGGCGATCTTCACCGCCTTTCCGGCGAACCTGGGCGGCACGCCCTTCGGCGCGGCGCAGATCCTGGCGGGCTTCGCCAATCCGGCGCTGATCACCGTCATCTGCCTGCTTATCGTCGGCCAGGGACTGTTCCAGACCAACGCCCTGGAGCGGCCGGCGAAGATGATCGTCAACGCCACGAAGCGCTTTCCCACATTCGCCACGGTGCCGATCCTGATCGCCGTCGCGGTGATCAGCGGCTTCCTCAACAACACGCCCGTCGTGGTCATGTTCCTGCCGATCCTCTCGGCGGTGGCGGCGGCGCAGGGCCGCTCCTCGGCGCGGCTGCTGATGCCGCTCTCCTTCATTGCCATCCTCGGCGGCATGACGACACTGATCGGCTCATCGACCAACCTCCTCGTCGCCGACGTCGCCGCGCGTACCAGCGACGTGCGCCTCACGTTCTTCAGCTTCACCGGCCTCGGCGTCGCGCTCGCCGCCATCGGTAGCGTCTATGTGCTGTTCGTCATGCCGTTCCTGCTGAAGCCGCGGCGCTCGATGACGGACGAGCTGCAATCCTCGTCGGGCAAGCAGTTCATCGCCCAGATCCAGATCACCGCCGGTCATCCGCTCGAGGGCGAGACCTCGATGGCGGGCCTGTTCCCGGCGCTGAAGGACATGACCGTGCGCCTCGTCCAGCGCGGTGAGCGGCCGATCCTGCCGCCTTTCGAGAACGTGACGCTTCGTCCCGGCGACACGCTGATCGTCGCCGCCACGCGCTCGGCTCTGACGGCGGCGCTGTCGCGCCGGCATCCGCTGATGGCGGCGGAGGGCAACAATGGCGACGACGCGGGCGAGGCGGAAACGCCACCGGCCCAGCAACGCTCGCTGACGCTGGCGGAAACCGTCGTCGCTCCGGCCTCGCGTCTGTCGGGCCGCACCATCTCTCAGAGCGGCTTCCACACGGAGACCGGCTGCGTGGTCATGGGCGTGCAACGGCGCTCGCGCATGCCGCGCATGGCGATGACCGAGATCCGCCTGGAGCCCGGCGACGTGCTGCTCGTCGCCGGCAGCGCCGCGGAAATCACCGGACTGAGGACAAACCGGGACGTGCTTCTGCTCGACTGGTCGGCGGCGGAACTGCCGCCGCGCCGCCTGGCGCCGCGCGCGCTCGTCATCTTCCTGCTGATGGTGTCGGCCAGCGCCACCGGCCTGGTGCCGATCGTCACCGCGTCGCTGGCCGCGACGATGGCGATGGTTGCCGGCGGCTGTCTCAACGTGCGCCAGGCGCTGCGCGCGGTCGACAGCCGCATCTTCATGCTGATCGGCGCCTCGATCGCGGCTGCGTCGGCGCTCGAGGTCACCGGCGGTGCCGGCGCCATCGCCGACCTGCTCGTCGGCAGGCTGGCGGGCCAGCCGCCCATGGTGGTGCTCTCGGCGCTCTACCTGCTGGTGATGTGCCTCACCAACCTGCTGTCGAACAACGCAACGGCCGTTCTCTTCACCCCGATCGCGGTGAATATGGCGCGCCAGACGGGCATGCCTGCGGAGGCGTTCGTCACCTGCGTGATCTTCGCCGCCAACAGTTCATTCGCCACGCCCATCGGCTACCAGACGAATCTGATCGTCATGGGTCCCGGCCACTACAGATTTTCCGACTTCATTCGCGCAGGAGCGCCGCTTGCTGTACTTCTTTGGTTGGCATTCACTTTTCTTGCGCCAATGTATTATGGTTTCACCATGCTTTGAGACATACAGGCAGAGGTTAAAGCGGTGACGCGGCACCCGACAGATACACCGCAATTCTACCTGACGGCCCCCTCGCCCTGTCCCTACCTGCCAGACCAGCAGGAACGGAAGGTGTTCACCCACCTGGTGGGATCGAGGGCAAAGCCGCTCAACGACGTGCTGACGCAGGGCGGTTTCCGGCGCAGCCAGAACATCGCCTATCGTCCGGCCTGCGAGAATTGCCAAGCCTGCATCTCGATCCGCATCCGCGTCGACGACTTCGACTGGACACGCTCGTTCCGCCGGGTGTGGAAACGCAACGCCGATGTCGTCGGGACCGAGCTCGATCCGACCCCCTCCTCCGAGCAGTACAGCCTCTTCCGCCGCTATCTCGACGCACGCCACGCCCATGGCGGCATGTCCGACATGAGCGTCCTCGACTACGCGATGATGATCGAGGACACCCATGTTGAGACGAAGCTGATCGAATACCGCCGCCGCGGCCCGGATACGTTCCTCACGGGGCGGGGCGACGGCCCGCTGCTCGCCGTGGCGCTGACGGATGTGCTCGGCGACGGCCTGTCGATGGTCTATTCGTTCTTCGATCCGGAGGTGACCGAGCGCAGCCTCGGGTCGCACCTCATCCTCGATCATATCGAGCGGGCGCGGGCGCTGGGGCTGCCCTACGTCTATCTCGGCTATTGGGTCAATGGCTCGCCGAAGATGGACTACAAGGCCCGCTTCCAGCCGCAGGACCACCTGGGCCCCGACGGCTGGGCCCCCGCCGACGACTGACACCGGCCCTGTCGGAGCAAGGCAGGATCGGCCGTTCAGGCAGGGCAGGCAGATCAGGCGCGCGCCGGAGCCGCGTCGACGGTTGCGCGCACATCGGCGAAGACATTGCGGAACATTTCCCGCGTCAGCCGGCCGGTGTTCGTGTTGTAGCGGGAGCAGTGATAGCTGTCGAACAGCACGAGGCCGTTCGGCAGATCATGGCGCGCGTTGTGGCCGAAGGGATAGGCGGCACGGCGCAGGCCGAGGGCCGAGAGCGTCGCGTCATGGGCGATGCGCCCGAGGGCGACGAGCGTCACCAGCCCCTGATAGCCCTCGATGGTCGCCGTGAGAAACGGCAGGCAGGCGCGGATTTCCGCGCCGACCGGCTTGTTCTCGGGAGGAACGCAGCGCACGGCGTTGGTGATCGCCGCGTCGACCAGGCTCAGCCCGTCATCGGGCCGCGCCTCGTAGCGGCCCGTCGCGAAGCCGAAATCCAGCAGCGTCTCGTAGAGCAGATCGCCGGCGAAATCGCCCGTGAAGGGACGCCCGCTGCGGTTCGCCCCGCGCAAGCCCGGCGCCAGCCCGACGATCAGCAGCCGGGGCGAGCGAGCCTGGAAGGTCGGCACGGGTGCGTTGTGCCAGCCCGGCTCGCGCTCGCGGTGCAACTCGCGAAACGCGACCAGGCGTGGACAGAGCGGACAGTCGCGCCCCGGCTCGGCCGGATGCGCGCCTGCGGACATGCTGGAGGGCGCGCTCAATAGTCGTCGTCGTCCTCTTCGGTCTCCGCGCGACGCACGCGCTCAACCGGGCGTGCGGGACGCTCGGCGGGGTCGCGGCCGACTTTCTTGGCCAGCGTCGCGAGATCGACGAAGTGGTCGGCCTGGCGCCGCAGGTCGTCGGCGATCATCGGCGGCTGGGTCTGCAGGGTGGAGACCACCGTCACCTTGCGCCCCTTGCGCTGCAGCGCCTCGACGAGCGAGCGGAAATCGCCGTCGCCGGAGAACAATACAATGTGATCGACATGCTCGACGATCTCCATGGCATCGACGGCAAGCTCGATGTCCATGTTGCCCTTGATCTTGCGGCGGCCGCTGGAGTCGACGAACTCCTTCACCGGCTTGGTAACGACCTTGTAGCCATTGTAGTCAAGCCAGTCGATCAGCGGACGAATAGACGAATACTCCTGATCCTCGATCAGGGCAGTATAGTAATAAGCGCGCAGCAGGTAGCCTGTCTTCTGGAATTCCTGCAACAGCATCTTGTAGTCAATATCGAAACCGATAGATCTTGCGGTCGAATACAAATTCGCACCGTCAATGAACAACGCTACCTTCTCGCGGGGGTCGAACATAACGTACAAAACCTTTCACTGTAACGTCGGCTTCCAGAATCCGTCGCTGGGAAGTCTCCAGCAAATCATGACTAAAGTCTGTTCGCGCGTGCTTTTAAAGCGCGCACCAGTGCCTTCGCATCCGACGTGG
The DNA here is from genome assembly GCF_048268045.1 of Stappia sp. GTDB lineage: Bacteria > Pseudomonadota > Alphaproteobacteria > Rhizobiales > Stappiaceae > Stappia. Next base: position 285,057 of record NZ_JBLWWG010000005.1, on the reverse strand, counting down.
AAAACCTGCCATCCCGAACGACTGTCCGGCCACACGTACCCTGAACACGGCCTCTTCTGGGCCGTCTTCTTTTTTGTTGTTCCACGTTTCCAAGTGGAAATGCGGATATCGGGTCCCCCTACACCATTCAGGGTCGCGACGGCAACACAACTTGACCGCGAATGGGGAAAGAGCCCGGCTAAAACACAAGCATGGCCCAGAACTTCAGTTAAGTTCAATGCGGTAACCACTGAAAACAGTGTAAACGAAGCGTTGATAATTCCACTAAAAAAAGTCAATATTTGTAGGGAACTTGCTGCGCCGATACCTGTGATTGATTTAACAATGACGGCGAAGGCTATGAATCCTACGGGTCGCCACGGATATTCGCCGGCGACGGAAACTCCCCGCGCCGGGCGACCGCTGCCCCCCCCTTCGCGCCTGGTCGGTTCTCATGTGCCAAGGAGCAGAAAAGCCGCCTCGGGAGGGCTCGTGACCGCGCCCGCCGCGCGGAGCGGGCTGCGGGCGAAAAACCTTGACGTCCGGCGGTGCGGCAGGGTTGCCTTCCGCGGTGCGACACAGTACATATCGCCGCTTGCCGAGATCACTAGGACATGGAGACTGCCAATGGCGCGCGTGACGGTCGAGGACTGCATCGACAAGGTCGATAACCGCTTCGAACTGGTGCTGCTTGCGAGCCATCGGGCGCGGATGATTTCCAACGGTTCGCCGCTGACCATAGATCGCGACAACGACAAGAACCCCGTCGTTGCCCTGCGCGAGGTCGCTGACGAGACCGTTAGCCCCGAAGACCTCAAGGAAGACCTCATCCACTCGCTCCAGAAGTACGTGGAGGTCGACGAGCCCGAGGCCGACGCCGTTCCGATGGTGCCGAACGCGTCTCAGCGCGGCGGAACCGAGGTGAACTCGGTCGACGATTCCTCGGTCGAATTCGACCGCATGTCGGAAGAAGATCTTCTGCGCGGCCTGGAAGGCCTCGTTCCGCCGGAGCGCAAGGACGACATCTGAGCGTCCCGATCCGGCATCTGAAAACGTGCCCGGCCGGCTGGCGACCTTCGTGGATGGCGCAGCCGCGCCGGTCCGCCGGGCAAGCCTCTGCCGGCCGTGTCGCAGGGTGAGGCGCCACCGCGATGATGCGGCAATACGAACTCGTCGAACGGGTCCAGCGGTACAATCCGAACGCGGATGAGGCCTTGCTCAACAAGGCCTACGTCTATGCCATGCAGAAGCACGGCAGCCAGGTTCGCGCGTCCGGTGATCCCTTCTTTTCGCATCCCCTGGAAGTTGCCGCGATCCTGACCGACCTCAGGCTCGACGAGGCGACCATTGCCGTCGCCCTGCTCCACGACACCATCGAGGACACGACCGCGACGCGCGACGAGATCGACCGGCTGTTCGGCCCGGAGATCGGCAAGCTCGTCGACGGGCTGACCAAGATCAAGCGCCTCGACCTCGTTTCCAAGCGCGCCAAGCAAGCCGAGAATTTCCGCAAGCTGCTGCTGGCCATCGCCGACGACGTGCGCGTGCTTCTGGTCAAGCTCGCCGACCGGCTGCACAACATGCGCACGCTCCATCACATGCCGGAGCACAAGCGCGGGCGCATCGCCGAGGAGACGATGGAGATCTATGCGCCGCTGGCCGGGCGCATGGGCATGCACGACATGCGCGAGGAGCTGGAGGACATTTCCTTCCGCACGCTCTACCCCGAAGCCTATTCGACAATCGTCGATCGGCTTTCGGCGCTGGAGGAGAAGAACAAGAGTCTCATCAGCGACATCGAGCGCGATCTTGTCACGCGACTTGAGGAGCGCGGCATCTCCGCCGTGGTCAAGGGGCGGGAGAAGCGCCCCTATTCGATCTTCCGCAAGATGCAGATGAAATCTGTTGCCTTCGAGCAGCTGTCCGACATCTACGGCTTCCGCGTCGTCGTCGGCACCGTCGAGGCCTGCTACCGGGTGCTTGGCGTCGTGCACACGAGCTGGCCGGCGGTTCCCGGTCGCTTCAAGGACTATCTGTCGACGCCGAAGCAGAACGACTACCGCTCCATCCACACCACGGTCGTCGGTCCCAGCCGCCAGCGCGTCGAGCTGCAGATCCGCACGACGGCCATGGACCGGGTGGCGGAATACGGCATCGCCGCGCATGCGCTCTACAAGGACGGAGAGTTCGGCGGCCGCAACATCGCCAAGCACAACGAGGAAAGCCGCGCCTACGACTGGCTGCGCCGGACCATCCAGCTGCTGTCGCAGGGCGACACGCCGGAGGAGTTCCTGGAGAACACCAAGCTGGAGCTGTTCCACGATCAGGTGTTCTGCTTCACGCCCAAGGGCCGGCTGATCGCGCTGCCGCGCGGAGCCACGCCCATCGATTTCGCCTATGCGGTCCACACCGACATCGGCAACACCTGCGTCGGCGCCAAGATCAACGGCCAGATCATGCCGTTGGTCACCGAGCTGAGGAATGGCGACGAGGTGGAGATCGTGCGCAGCCAGGCGCAGACGCCGCCGCCGGCCTGGGAGACGATCGCCGTCACCGGCAAGGCGCGCGCCGCGATCCGCCGGGCGACGCGCGAGTCGGCGCGCCAGCAGTATGGCGCTCTCGGTCGTCACATCCTGGAGCGCGCCTTCCTGCGCGCCGGTCACACGCTCACCGACGAACTCATCGCCGGGGCGCTGGGGCCGCTCGGCTTCACCCACGCAAGCGACATGCTTGCCGCCGTCGGGCGTGGCGAGATGCGCGCCCACGAGGTGGTCTCCGCGATCTATCCCGACTACCGCGACGACCGCGTCACGCCGTCGCAGGTGGGGTCCGAGCCCGGCTGGTTCGACCTTGAATCCGGTAGCGGCATGAAGTTCCGCGTGCCCGATTCAGACGAGAGCGACGGCGGCCGCCAGGCCTTGCCGATCCGCGGCCTGGCCGGGGATCTTCCGGTCTCCTTCGCGCCCGAGGGCGGCGCGGTTCCCGGAGATCGCATCGTCGGCATCCTGACACCGGGCGTTGGCGTCACCATATACCCGATACAGGCAACGGCGTTGCAGGCGTTCGAGGACGAAACCGACCGCTGGCTCGACGTGCGCTGGGACATGGCGGGAGACCGGCATGACCGTTTCCCCGCGCGCATCAACGTCTCCGCCCTGAACGAACCCGGGTCGCTTGCGACCATTGCCGGCGCGATTGCCGATCTCGACGGCAACATCGACAACCTGAAACTGATCCGCCATGCCAGCGATTTTCATGAAATGCTCATCGATCTTGAGGTATGGGACCTGAAGCACCTGACGCGGATCATGAATCAGCTCAGGGCAAAGTCCAATGTCGCGGGGGTGACGCGGGTGATCGGTTGATCGGCCCCCCGCCATCCGCGGCGGGGGTCCCGCGAGACGCAACGAGTGGCAGGCACGCCTGCCCGCATCGGCTGGCAGCACCGGCCCCAGAGAACGAATCAAGGCACGATGCTCTTCAAACGCCGCAACAAACCGAGCCATCTTGAACGCCTGCGTGTCGCCGTGTGGCCCCGGCACAGCTTCATGCGCTCGGCGCGCTATTTCTCCAAGCGCGTGCTTCGGCTGACGGCGAGCCCCCATGCCATCGCGCTCGGTTTCGCCGCCGGCGCGTTTGCCTCGTTCACGCCCTTCATCGGCCTGCATTTCATCCTGAGCTTCGTCATCGCCTACATCATCGGCGGCAACATGCTCGCCGCCGCGCTTGGCACGGCCGTCGGCAATCCCCTCACCTTCCCGCTGATCTGGGCCACGACCTACAAGGTCGGCACCTGGGTCGCCTATGGTGAGGCGAAGACGCTGTCGACCGGCGACATGAACCGGCATCTTGGCGGTGGCGTGCTGGAGAAATCGATCGACGTGATCCTGCCGCTGATCAAGCCGATGCTGATCGGCTCGGTCCCGCTCGGGCTTATCGCCGGCACCCTGTTCTACTTTGTCGTCTTCTACAGCGTGCGCACCTATCAGCGCGCCCGTGCCCACCGGCTGGCGGCCGGGCGCCGCAAGTCTGACCTGGCGGCGGCGGCTGCATCGAGCTCCGATCTCGACAGCTAGGCCGCAAGGCAGCATATTCGGCCTTCCGCAGATCATCCGCCCGTGCCCGGCGCGCGGCGCGGCAGCCATTTCCCGGGAGCCAGAAGAATGACGAGCCAGCGCCTGCGTCTCGGCGTCAACATCGACCACGTCGCAACCGTCCGCAACGCGCGTGGCGGGCGCGTTCCCGATCCGGTGCGCGCAGCGGAACTGGCGGCGCGCGCCGGCGCTGACGGCATCACCGCGCATCTGCGCGAGGACCGCCGGCACATCATCGACAGCGACATCGAGCGCCTGTCGCGGGACATCGCCCTGCCGCTGAATTTCGAGATGGCGGCCACGACGGAAATGGTCGCCATTGCACTGAAGGCGCGCCCGCACGCCGCCTGCATCGTTCCCGAGAAGCGCGAGGAACGCACCACCGAGGGTGGTCTCGACGCGCGCGGCCAGATCGAGCACCTGCGGCCGATCGTGGCGCGGCTCGGCGAGGCCGGCGCCCGCGTCTCGCTCTTCATCGAGGCCGACGAGGGCCAGCTCGAGGCCGCCGTCCGGCTCGGCGCGCCCGTGGTGGAACTGCATACCGGGCGCTACTGCGATCTCTTCAACGACGCTCGCCTGGACGAGGCGGCGGCGGAGCGTGCCCGCATCGCCCGCGCCGCGCGGCTCGGTCGCGAGATGGGGCTGGAGATCCACGCCGGCCATGGGCTCGCCTTTGACACGGTCGGCGAGATCGCCACGATCCCGGAGATCGCCGAGCTCAACATCGGCCATTTCCTCATCGGCGAGGCAATCTTCATCGGGCTCGAGGCGGCGATCCACGAGATGCGCCGGCTGATGGACGAGGCCAGGACCGGTGCGGGAGCCGCCTGACCCATGATCATCGGCATCGGATCCGACCTCATCGACATCCGCCGCATCGAAAAGACCCTGGGGCGCTTCGGCGAGCGCTTCGTCAACCGCGTCTTCACCGCCGAGGAGCGGGCGCGCTCCGACCGTCGCCGGATGCGCGCGGCCTCCTACGCCAAGCGCTTCGCCGCCAAGGAGGCCTGCTCCAAGGCGCTCGGCACCGGCATTCGCATGGGTGTCAACTGGCGCGAGATGGGGGTGGTGAACCTGCCGTCCGGCAAGCCGACGATGCTGCTGACGGGCTCGGCGGCGCGCCGCCTCGCCTCGATGGTGCCGACCGGGTTCGCGGCGCGCATCGACCTGACGATCACCGACGACGATCCGCTGGCGCAGGCCTTCGTGGTGATCAGCGCCTGGCCGGTCGACTGGCCGGAGCCGCTGAGCGGCGATCCGGCAACGGACTGAACGGCGCATCCCGGCTTCGCGCCGCTCCCGGGGCTTGTGCCATTGCGTCTCCAGTGGCTTGCCGCTAAAAGCCAAGTCTGTCTGCGCACGATGTCGGCCGCCTCCCAGGGCCCAGCATTCGGCGCGCCGGCTGGCGGCCTTGTGGCCGGGTCCTTCCGCCGGATGACCGGCGGCCGATTGCCGGCTGCGTGCCTTGCGCGCGCGCCGCCGGCCTGACTGCCTGGCCTGACCGGGACTTCGCGAAGGAAAAGATGAGCGTGTCCGACAATTCGAAAGCCAAGGAAGGCGGCGTCTACGAGACCGTGAAGGTGCTCGTGCAGGCCCTGCTCCTCGCGCTCGTTGTGCGCACCCTGCTGTTTCAGCCGTTCAACATTCCCTCCGGGTCGATGATGGACACGCTGCTGATCGGCGATTACCTGTTCGTGTCGAAGTACAGCTACGGATATTCGCGCTATTCCTTCCCCTATGGTCTCGTACCCTTTGACGGGCGGGTCTGGGCGACGGAGCCCACGCGCGGCGATGTTGCCGTCTTCAAGCTGCCGACCGACAATTCGACCGACTACATCAAGCGCGTGATCGGCCTTCCCGGCGACGAGATCCAGATGATCGACGGTGTGCTGAACATCAACGGCACGCCCGTCGAGCGCACCCGCATCGACGATTTCATCACCACCGACACCTTCGGCGCCGTGCGCCGCGTGCCGCGCTTCAGGGAAACGCTGCCCAATGGCGTCAGCTACGAGACGCTCGACCTGACGCCGCGCGGCACCTGGGACAACACCGGCGTCTACAAGGTACCGCCGGGCCACTACTTCATGATGGGCGACAACCGCGACAACTCCACCGACAGCCGCGTTCTTTCGGCCGTCGGCTACGTGCCGTTCGAGAATTTCGTCGGCCGGGCGGAGATGCTGTTCTTCTCCGTCGACGAGGACGCCTCGGCCTGGATGTTCTGGGAATGGCCGTGGACGGTGCGCTGGAACCGCCTGTTCAAGACACTGTGAGCCGGGACGGCGCACCATGACCTCGCACACTCGCCAGAAGAAGGCGCAGGCGGAACTTCAGGACCGGCTGCGTCACCGCTTTGACGACCCCATGCTGCTGACGCGCGCGCTCACCCATGGCAGCGCCACGGCCAAGAACAACGCGCCCGACGCCAGCTACCAGCGGCTTGAGTTCCTGGGCGACCGCGTGCTCGGGCTCGCCATCGCCACCATGCTGCACCACGCCTTTCCCAAGGCGGACGAGGGCGAGCTGGCGCGCCGGCTGAACCAGCTCGTGCGCCGCGAGACCTGCGCCGACGTCGCCCGCGAGCTGGCGCTCGGCGAGGCGCTCGTGCTTGGCGAGAGCGAGGAGCAGACCGGCGGCAAGCGCAAGACGGCGATCCTCGCCGACGTGTGCGAGGCGGTGATCGCCGCCGTCTATCTGGACGGCGGGCTCGAGGCGGCGCAAACTCTCATCGAGCGTCATTGGGGCGGGCGGATGACCAGCTATGCCGGTCCGCTGCGAGACCCCAAGACCATGCTCCAGGAATGGGCGCAGGGACGCGGCAAGCCCGCCCCGCGCTACACGATGACCGACCGCAGCGGTCCCGACCACGCGCCGCTCTTCACCGTCAAGGTGGAGATCGACGGCGAGGACGTGGCTTCGGGCAGCGGCGGATCCAAACGCATCGCCGAGCAGCGCGCGGCAGAGACCGTATTGAAGCGCGAAGGCCTTTTGACGGAGACAGACAAGACGTGACCGATCGCCCCGAATCCGACGACAGGATTGACGACGAGGACGCGGCCGCCCTGCCGAGCGAAACCAAGGGCCATGGCGACGGCCCGACGCGGGCCGGCTACGTCGCGCTGATCGGCGCCCCCAACGCAGGTAAGTCGACGCTGCTCAACGCGCTTGTCGGCGTCAAGGTGTCGATCGTCACCCACAAGGTGCAGACGACGCGCGCGCTGGTGCGCGGCATCGCCATGCACGACGCGGCGCAGATCATCTTCGTCGATACGCCCGGCATCTTCCGCCCGAAACGCCGTCTCGAGCGCGCCATGGTCGACACGGCCTGGGGCGGCGCGCGCGGCGCCGATGTGGTGGCGCTCCTGATCGACGCGCGCACCGGCATCACCGAGGCGGTTGAGAACATCCTCAAGACGCTCGCCGACGTGAAGCTGCCGCGCGTCCTGATCCTCAACAAGATCGACGTCACCAAGCGCGACAAGCTGCTGGCGCTGGCCGAGGCCGCCAATGCCATGGTCCCCTTCGACGAGACCTTCATGGTTTCGGCGCAGACCGGTTCCGGCCTCGACCGCCTGATGGAGCAATTCGCAAAGGCGATGCCGGAAGGTCCCTGGCTCTATCCGGAAGACCAGGCCTCCGACCTGCCGATGCGCATGCTGGCCGCCGAGATCACCCGCGAGAAGCTGTTCCTGCGCCTGCACGAGGAACTGCCCTACATGTCGACGGTCGAGACCGAGCAGTGGCAGCAGCGCAAGGACGGCTCCGCGCGCATCGAGCAGACGATCTACGTTGAACGCGACAGCCAGAAGATGATCGTGCTCGGCAAGGGCGGACGCACCATCAAGGCGATCTCCCAGGCGGCGCGCGCCGACATCGCCGAAGCCGCCGGCTGTCCTGTGCACCTCTTCCTTTTCGTCAAGGTGCGCGAGAACTGGTCCGACGACCCCGAGCGCTATCGTGAGATGGGACTGGAGTTCCCGAGGTAGGGCGCGCCATCCGGCATCGCGGAACACCCCGTCGCGGCCACATGCCGCCCGAGGCGTGTCTCGTGCGGGGTATTGGCATTGCCCGCCCGCATCGGGTAGCTCTTGGGGCGTGGGCGCGGGACGTGCGCCCGATGAAAGACCAGACCCGATGGAATGGAGCGAAGACGGCATCATCCTGGCGACGCGCCGGCACGGCGAGACGAGCCTCATCCTCGAGGTGATGACGCGCGGGCGCGGGCGACACATGGGTCTGGTGCGCGGCGGCAGAAGCCGCAAGCTTCAGGCGGCGCTCCAGCCGGGCAATGAGGTCAACCTGGTCTGGCGGGCGCGGCTCGACAATCATCTCGGGCTTTTCGCCGTCGAGCCCTTGCGCCTGCGCGCGGCGGAGCTGATGACGACGCCGACGGGCGTCTACGGCATCCAGGCGCTCGCCGCCCTCCTCCACTTCCTGCCCGAGCGCGATCCGCATCCCGGCCTCCACGCGGGGCTGGAGGCGATCCTCGCCCATCTCGGCGAGCCGGAGATCGCCGGGGTGCTGATGGTGCATTTCGAGCTTCAGGTGCTTGCCGAGCTGGGCTTCGGCCTCGACCTTTCCGAGTGTGCCGCAACAGGCCGACGCGACGATCTGGTCTACGTCTCGCCGAAGTCCGGGCGCGCGGTCTGCCGCGAGGCCGGCCTGCCCTATGCGGAGCGCATGCTACCCCTGCCCGCCTTTCTGCGTCGCGACGCCGACGTCCACGCGAACCAGCCGGTCCCGGACCCGAACGCGGCGCGCATCGAGGCACGGGAGGCGGCGCAAGCGGGGTTTTCCGCGCTCGCCGACGCCTTCCGCCTGACTGGCCACTTCCTGCGCCGGCATGTGCATGAGCCGCGCCAGGTCCCGGTCTCGCCGGCCCGCGAAGGCTTCATCGAGGCTCTTGCGCGCGCCCACCTTTCCCGCACTGCGTCCTGATTGCCGCGGACGGCCTGAAATCGGCACATTTCCGCGCTTTCCACGGGCGCGCTCCGTTGCGTGATTCGGCGAATGCCTGTAGCCAAGACCCATGGGAAAAGAACTGATTCCGCCGGGTGGCATCGAGCCGATCGACCTGCGCACCGCTCTTGAGGAGCGCTACCTCTCCTATGCGCTGTCGACGATCACCCACCGCGCCCTTCCGGACGTGCGCGACGGGCTGAAGCCGGTGCACCGACGGCTGCTCTACGCGATGCGCCTGCTGAAGCTCGACCCGAGCGCCGGCTTCAAGAAATGCGCCCGCGTCGTCGGTGACGTGATGGGTAAGTACCACCCGCATGGCGACCAGGCGATCTATGACGCGCTGGTGCGTCTCGCCCAGGATTTCGCCGTCCGCTATCCGATGATCGATGGCCAGGGTAACTTCGGCAACATCGACGGCGATAGCGCGGCCGCCATGCGTTACACCGAGGCGCGGCTCACCGATGTCGCGGTGCGCACGCTGGACGGCCTCGACGAGGATGCCATCGACTTCCGCGAGACCTACGACGGGCTCGACAAGGAACCGGTGGTGCTGCCCGGCGGTTTCCCGAACCTGCTTGCCAATGGCGCCGCCGGCATCGCGGTGGGCATGGCGACCTCGATCCCACCCCACAACATCGGCGAGCTCTGCGACGCCGCCCGCCATCTCATCGAAAACCCCGAGGCGACGACGGCGGATCTGCTGCAGTTCGTCCAGGGGCCGGATTTCCCGACCGGCGGCGTCATGGTGCGCGACGACGCCGGCCTCAAGGAGGCGTATGAGACCGGGCGCGGCGGTTTCCGCATCCGGGCCCGCTGGGAGACCGAGGACCTCGGTCGCGGTACCTGGCAGGTGGTCATCACCGAGATCCCCTATCAGGTGCAGAAATCGCGGCTGATCGAGAAGATCGCCGAGCTCCTGCAAGCGCGCAAGCTGCCACTGCTCGATGACGTGCGCGACGAATCGGCGGAGGACGTGCGCGTCGTCCTGGTGCCGCGCAGCAAGAACGTCGACGCGGCTCTGCTGATGGAATCGCTGTTCAAGCTGACCGACCTTGAGAACCGCTTCTCGCTCAACATGAACGTGCTGTCGGGCGGTCGCGTGCCGATGGTCATGGGCCTGCGGCAGGTCATGCGCGAATGGCTCGATCACCGCAAGGAGGTGCTCGTCCGCCGTTCGCAGCACCGGCTGGCGCAGATCGAGCACCGGCTCGAGGTGCTGGGCGGCTATATGATCGCCTTCCTCAACATCGACGAGGTGATCCGCATCATCCGCGAGGAGGACGACGCCAAGGCCTCGCTGCGGGCGGCGTTCGACCTCACCGACGTGCAGGCGGAAGCCATCCTCAACATGCGCCTGCGGTCCCTGCGCAAGCTTGAGGAAATCGAGCTCCGCAAGGAGCATGACAAGCTGTCGAAGGAGCGCGACGAGATCCTCACCCTGCTCGGCTCCGACCGCCGTCAGTGGACGCGGATCGGCAAGGAGATCGGCGAGCTGGCCAAGGCCTACGGGCCGGAGACGCCGCTTGGCAAGCGCCGCACCACCTTCGGCGAGGCCATCGATCTCGACCTCACCGACATTCACCAGGCGATGATCGAGAAGGAGCCGATCACCGTCATCGTCTCGCAGAAGGGCTGGATTCGCGCGCTCAAGGGCCACCAGAGTGACCTGTCGAGCGTGTCCTTCAAGCAGGACGACCGGCTGAAACTGTCGCTCTTTGCCGAGACCACCGACAAGTTGCTGATCTTCTCGACCGGCGGCAAGTTCTTCACGCTCGGCGCAGACAAGCTGCCGGGCGGACGCGGGCATGGCGAGCCGATCCGCCTGATGGTCGACATGGAGGAAGGCCAGGACGTGGTCGACGTCTTCGTCCATCGCGGCGGCCGCAAGCTTCTGGTCGTCTCCGACGAAGCGCGCGGCTTTGTGGTCAAGGAGGACGACGTTGTCGCCAACACCCGCAAGGGCAAGCAGGTGCTCAACGTCTCCGCGCCTGTCGAGGCGCGCGTCTGCGTGCCGGCACAGGGCGATCATGTCGCCATCATAGGCCGCAACCGCAAGCTTCTCGTCTTCCCTCTGGCGCAGGTCCCGGAGATGACACGCGGGCGCGGCGTACGGCTTCAGCGCTACCGTGACGGCGGCGTGTCGGACGTGGCGGTGTTCTCCGCCGCCGATGGGCTGACATGGGTCGATTCCTCCAGCCGCAGCTTCACCCGCAAGCTCGAGGAACTGGCCGACTGGCAGGGCGACCGTGCCCAGGCCGGCCGCCTTCCCCCGAACGGTTTCCCCCGGTCCAACACCTTCACGCCCCGCCAGGGCTGAGCGGACACACGGAACGACGACGGACGATGACCACGCGCCCCTCCGCCTTCACGCGCAAGGATTTCCGCCTGTTCAGGGACATCCCGACGCGCTGGATGGATGTGGACACCTATGGCCATGTCAACAACGTCCAGTACCTGAGCTTCTTCGACACTGCGGTGAACGGCTGGCTCATCGAGGAGCATGTCCTCGATCCCAGACGTTCGGAGGAGATCTTCCTCGTCGTCGAGACCGGCTGCAGCTACTTCTCGGAAATCGTCTACCCGGACCGCGTCGCCGTCGGCGTGCGCGTCGCCCGCCTTGGCGGCAGCTCGGTCACCTATGACATCGCGCTGTTTCGCAACGACGGCGACGTCGCCTGCGCGCAGGGGCGCTTCGTTCACGTCCAGGTCGACGCCCGCACCCGCCGCCCGACCCCCATCGTCGGCGCGCGGCGCACCCTTCTCTCCTCCATCGTCGCAGGCGATTGAGAGAGTCCCTTCAGGGGTTTGTGCGGGCATTCTCATGTTCCCGCAGACCTTGAGGCCGCCTTGGCGCACCGGCAACGGCCGGCCACCTCCCTACCGTCGCCCCTCCCTCGGCCGTCACCCCGGGCTTGACCCGGGGCCTAATCCACCGGCCCAAAAACGCCAAGCGACCGCTGTAGCCACCGGACGTCCCGCCGCCCCTGAGCCCAAACAAAAAGCGCTCAAGGTTCGAGTGGGCCCCGGGTCAGGCCGGGGGTGACGATGGTGGGTGAAGAAAGGCGGTGCCGGTACACACGATATCGACAGCAGGCGAACACCTTCCGCACAGGCTTTCGCACAGGAAAAGCACAGGATTTCACACAGGAAACCCACAGGCATTTGCACCGCCCCATGAACAGGCCGCGCACAGATTGTCCACAGCCGCGCGCAAGGGGTTTGCACAGGGCTTCCCACAGGAGGCCCACAAGGGGGGAAGAAGGCGGGGGGCAAGAAGGCGTTCGACGCGGCCCGACGGTGGCCGGGCGGTCGATCAGTTGTTGCCGGCGGTCTTCATCAACCGCGACTTCTCGCGGTTCCAGTCCCGCTGGCGCTCGGTCTCGCGCTTGTCGTGCAGCTTCTTGCCGCGCGCCAGGGCGAGCTCGACCTTGGCCCGGCCGTCCTCGTTGAAATAGAGCTTCAGCGGCACGATGGTTTTGCCGTCCTTGGCTACCGCGATCGAAAGACGCGCCATTTCACGCTTGTGAACGAGCAGCTTGCGCCGGCGGCGCGGCTCGTGGTTGAAGCGGTTGGCCTGGAGATATTCCGGCACATAGGAGTTGATCAGCCACAGCTCGCCGCCCTCGAAGGAGGCGTAGGATTCCGCGATCATCGACTTGCCGAGACGCAGCGCCTTGACCTCGGTTCCGGTCAGAGCGATGCCGGCCTCGAGCGTGTCCTCGATCTCGAAGTTGAACCGTGCCTTGCGGTTGTCGGCGATGATCTTGCGATTCTCGTCGCCAGGGCGTTTCTGCGCCATGTGCTGCCTTTGTGCGTGGCGGGAGGATGCGACCTCCCGCCATCAGCTTTCTATCCGTGTCTCGTCAGGCAGTTGGGGTGTCGGCTGCCCGAATTCAACGTCAGTTGAGGAGACCGGCGTGGGTCATCGCCTCGCGGATGGCCACTTTGGTCGTGTCGGCGACCTCGACGAGCGGCAGGCGCAGCTCGTTCTCCATCTTGCCGAGCAGCGACAGGGCGTATTTCGCGCCCGTCGGATTCGGCTCGATGAAGAGCGCGTCATGGAGCGGCGCGAGCCGGTCCTGAATCGAGAGCGCCGTGGCGTAGTCACCCGAAAGCGTCGCCTGCTGGAACTGCGAACACAGGCCCGGAGCGACATTCGCCGTCACAGAGATGCAGCCCGTGCCGCCATGGGCGTTGAAGCCGAGCGCCGTGATGTCCTCGCCCGAGAGCTGGACGAAGTCAGGACCGCAGGCGACCCGCGTGCGGGTGGTGCGGGCCATGTTCGCCGTCGCGTCCTTGACGCCCTTGATGTTGCGCGAGGTGCGGAACAGCTCCGCCATGGTCTCGGGCAGCATGTCGATCACCGACCGGCCGGGGATGTTGTAGATGTAGATCGGAATCCCCACCGCGTCGTCGATGGCGCGATAGTGGGCGATCAGGCCAGCCTGGTTCGGCTTGTTGTAATAAGGCGTCACCACCAGCAGCGCATCCGCGCCCGCCGTCTCGGCATGGCGGCAGAAGTCGATGGCCTCGGCGGTGTTGTTGGAGCCCGCGCCCGCCATCACCGGCAGCCGGCCGGCGTTGGCCTCGATGCACAGGTCGATGACGCGCTTGTGCTCGTCGTGGGTCAGCGTCGGGCTCTCACCGGTCGTGCCGACCGGGACGAGACCATGGCTGCCCTCTTTTATCTGCCACTCCACGAACTCCTGGAACGCTTTCTCATCAACGGTCCCGTTGCGGAACGGCGTGACGAGTGCGGGGATCGATCCCTTGAACATGGTGGTCCTCATGGAGTGTGGGTCAGAACCGGATCGAACATCCGGGTGGCGCACCATAATCGGCGCTCGCGCCCGACGCAACACGACGTTGCACCCCGCGATGCGCGAGGCGTGGATGACCAAAAGAGGCTAAAGCGGGCGGTCTCCCGCGTCTCCCGCCCCCCCCTTCAAGCGCGCCCAAACGCCCGCTAGACTTGCCCCTTCACCACGACAAGGCACGCCATGAACACCCCTCATCCCGACCACACCGCGCCCGCCGCACAGCACACCTGGACCGCCGCCGACGGCCTGCGGCTTGCCGCGACCGTCCACGCGCCACGCGGCGAAGACCGGCGCGTCGACGTGCTCTGCCTCGCCGGCCTGACGCGCAACGCCCGAGACTTCGCGCCTCTTGCCGAAACACTTGCCGCGCGCGGACACCGGGTCGTTGCCATGGACTATCGGGGGCGTGGCGCATCCCAGCATGCGGCCGACTGGCGCAGCTATTCCATCGAGCAGGAGGCCGACGACATCGACCGGGGGCTCGCCACACTCGATCTGACACGCTTCGCCGTTGTCGGCACCTCGCGCGGCGGCATCCACGGCATGCTGCTCGGCCTGCGCCGGCGCGAGGCACTCGCCGGCCTCGTGCTCAACGACATCGGCGCGCGGATCGAGGCGGCGGGCCTTGGCCGCATCGCGCGCGCGATGGGGGGCGAGCCTGCCGTGCGCGACTGGGCGGCCGCGGCCGCGCACGCCCGCGCCGGTCTCGCGGCCCAGTTCCCGCGGATGGACGACGCGGACTGGGAACGTTTCGCCCACCAGATCTACCGTGAAACGGACACCGGCCCCCTGCTCGACCACGACCCGGCGCTGTCCCACACGCTCGACGACACGCGCAAGGAGGCGACCGCGCCGGACCTCAGCCCAGTGTTCGCCGGTCTCGCCGGACTTCCCGTGATGGTGATACGCGGCGCGCTTTCCGACATTCTCGCGCGCGAGACGGTCGCGGAGATGGCGGCGACGCATCCCGGACTTGCCACGCTCACCGTACCCGACGAAGGCCATGCCCCGCTGTTGTGGGATGCGGCGAGCCGCGACGCCATCGCGGACTTTCTGGCGCCGCTGTCGTGAGGCGGGCGACGACCTAGCGCAGGTCGAGCGTGACGCGGGCGGCGCGTCCGTCCGCATCAATGACCGCAATCGTCGACGTGCCCGGCCCGTCCGGCACGATGCTGACCGAGCGCGCAAAGGGGCCGCTTGCCACCGGCTTGCCGTTCGCCAGCCAGACGAAGGGGCCGCGCCCGCGCCGCGCCTTGACGACGAGAGGCGCGGATCCCGTCGCCTGCGAGCCCAGTTCCACGATGGCGCCGTCGGGCGGATAGAAAATCTCGGGCCCGAGCGCCTCCGCACCGCCGCGGCGCGGCGTGCGGGTGCGCGCGTGGACCAGCGGGGCCGGCACCCGGTCCTCGCCCTCGAGCGCCTTCGGCGGCCCGGGCAGGCGCGCCCGCTCCGGTCCAATGCGCTGGAAGGCGTCGAAGAGAATGGGGCTGGCCGCCAGATAGCCGGTGATCCCGGGCACCGGCGTACCATCGGCGCGCCCGACCCAGACGCCGATCACATGCCGCCCGTCGAAGCCGACAGCCCATGCGTCGCGATAGCCGTAGGAAGTGCCGGTCTTGTAGGCGACGCCCTCGCCGTTCGCGGCCTCCGGCGGCGGCACCCTGGAGAGGATGTCGGCGATGCGCCAGGCCGCCGTTTCGGAGAGAAAGCGCCTCGGCGGGATCGCCAGCGCGGGATCGGGATCGTCGGCATAGCGCTTCAGCGTCATGGCGCGTCCGCCACGGGCAAAGCCGCCGTAGAGCTCGACCAGCTCGTCGAGCGTCATGCCGAAACCGCCAAGGGCGGCCGCAAGGCCCGGCGCCTCGCCCGGCGGAAAGCGCGGATCGGCACCCGCCGCCTTCAGCCGCGAAATGAAGCGCGCCGTGCCGACCGCATCGAGCAGTTCCACCGCCGGCACGTTGAGCGAGGCCTGAAGGGCGTCGGCCACCCGCACCGTTCCCTGGAAGGCTCGGTCGAAGTTGGTCGGGCTGTAGCCGGCAAGCGTCATCGGCCGGTCCTCGATGAAGCTGTCGGGATGGGCGATCCCCTCCTCGAAGGCCAGTCCGTAGATCAGCGGCTTCAGGGTCGACCCGGGCGAGCGCACCGCATGGGTCATGTCCACATGGCCTCGGCGCTCTTCGTCGAGCAGCCCGGCCGAGCCGACATGGGCCAGGACCTCGCCGGTCTTGTGGTCGGCAACGAGAATGGCGAGCGAAATGCGCCGACCGAGCCTGCGGGCGCGGGAGGCGGCAAGCGCCTCGAGCCGCGACTGGAGACCGGCGTCGAGCGTCAGGCGGACCTCGCTCGCCCCCCCTTGCATTCGCGCCAGGGCCTCGCGGGCGGCATGGGCGGCAAGAAGCGGAACGTCGCGGCGCAACGTCGGCACCGGCTCGCGCCGGGCGGCGGCGGCCTCCTCGGCGGACAGCACGCCGCGCAACGTCATCGCGACGAGCACCCGGTCGCGGGCGGCGCGGGCGTTTCCGGCGAAGCGGTCCGGCCGGCGCGCCTCCGGCGATTGCGGCAGCGCAACGAGAAGCGCGCATTCCGCCGGTGTCAGCCGCTTCGGCTCCTTGCCGAACCAGGCGAGGCTTGCAGCGCGCACGCCCTCGACATTGCCGCCAAAGGGCGCGCGGGTAAGATAGAGCGTCAGGATCTCGTCCTTGGAAAGCCGGCGCTCCAGCGCCAGCGCCAGCACGATCTGCCGCCATTTGGCCACAGCCGAGCGCGTCGAACCTTCCATCAGCAGGCGTGCCGTCTGCATCGTCAGCGTCGAGGCACCGGACACGATCCGTCCGCTTGAGACCATCTGCAAGGCGGCGCGCAGCAGGGCGCGCGGGTCGACGCCGGCATGGTCGCGGAAGCGCCGGTCCTCATAGGCAAGCAACATGCGCAGGTAGAGCGGATCGACGTCCTGCGGCCCGGCTGCAAGCCGCCAGCGGTCGTCCGGGGTCTGGAAAGCGCGCAGGAGCACGCCCTTGCGGTCGAGCACGGCCCGCGACACCGCCACCTTGCCGGAGACGAGGTCCTCCGGAACCCGGGCAACGGACACGGCAAGAACGCCGGCCCCCGCACCGAGCGCGAGGACAAAGACGGCGAAGACGGCCAGCGTCACCCGGGCAAAGCGGGTGCGGCGCGCGCGCGCGAACCCGCCGACGCCCCCAGCCTTGCCCTCGTCATTCCTGTCCGTCATTCCGCCGCCCGTCCGCTCGCGTCACGGCACCTTTGCCGCCCTGTCCCGTGACGCTCCTGCCTTGCCTCAGTTGGCGATAACCTCGAACCGGCCGGAGCCCGTGCGGGCGGAGAGATCCGGGCGATACATGTCCTCCACCGTCGCCGGCGGCAGGGCGAAGCGGCCGGGGATCGAGGCGCGCGCCAGATAGGCGAAGCTGAAGGTGTCGACATTGGGCAGGTTGCGGTCGAGCGCGGCGACGAAGCGGTCGTCGCGGAACTCGGTGTGGTCCGCCTCGCTGACCGGGTCGAGCCATTCGAGCGCACCGAGATCGCCCGCACGCACGAGGCGCGGGTTGTCGATCACCAGCCCCGCCGGCAAACGGTCGACAAGGAGCAGGCGCCCCTTGTCGGGCCGCTCCATCGTCACCGTCAGCACCACGGCGACGCGGGTGTTGAGCGGCACGGCGGCGAGATCCAGCCGGTTGCCGTCAAGGTCGTAATAGGCCCGTTCGATCCGGTAGCCCTTGCCACCGGCGGGCTCCGGGCTCACCGGCCGTCCCGAAACGGTCACCACCACGTCGGCCGACGCGCTGCCGGCGTTTTCCACCGCGACCGAGGTTCCTGCCAGCTCGCCGCCCGCCAGCGTGCGAGCCAGCGGCGCGGGCGCGGGCGCCCCGTCGATGGTGAAGCTGTCGCCCGCGCTCGCGCTCAACAGCTCGTGCCCGGCCACGAGCAGCCAGGCCATGTCCTGGGTCGAGAGCGCCTCGGCCGCGTCCTGTCGATCCGCCACCTGCCGTGCGAGCTCGCGCGCCTCGGGCAGGTCGAGTTTCGCCTGGGTGACATAGGCAAGGACGCCGGCGGCATCGCGCAGCGACGAGCCGTAGTCCTCCCGGTAGGCAGTGGAATCCGGCAGATTGGTGTCGGAAATCGCCACCTCGAACGCCGCCTTCGCCCGCTCCTTCTCGCCGTAGAGCGCGAGCGCCGCGCCAATCTGCGCCTTGGCCAGCGGGCCGCCGAAGTCGGCGAGCTTCACGTCCATGTAGTAGCGCAGATCGCCAAGCGAGGCCCGGCCGGTGCGCGCCAGCACATAGAGCGCATAGGCGACCGACTGCCCGCCGTCGGAGAAGTCGGAGGCATAGGCGACCTTGTTGCCGAGGTTCTCCAGCGCCTGCGACAGGGCCAGTTCGGGAACGTCATAGCCCTTGTCGCGCGCCCGGGTGAGAAAGTCGGTGACATAGGCGTCGAGCCAGGGATCGGCGCCGCCGAAGGCCGACCAGAGGCCGAAGGCGCCGCTGCTGTCCTGGTTGCCCAGCACCCGGTTGATCGCCTTTGCGATGCGCTCGCGGATCTCGGCATCCGTCTCCATGCCGCTGCTGAGCGCCAGCTCGTTGAGATAGAGCAACGGCAGCGCGCGGCTGGTCGTCTGCTCCGTGCAGCCGTAGGGATAGCGGTCGAGCGCACCGAGAAGCCCCGGAATGTCGATCCGCGCCGGACCACCCGCCGCCAGCGACACCGTCGCGCCGAGCGGACGGATGCCGGCCAGCGTGTCGCCGTCGAGCGTCAGCTTGCCGCCGGGCGACAGGGTGACGAAGGAACGCCGGGTGATGTCGGGCGTGTTGTCACGCACCCCGAGCGCCAGCGTCTTTTCCGCGATCACGCCGCTGGCGTCCGACAGGGTCAGCCGCAGCGAGGCATCGCCCGGCGTCGTGCCGGCGCGCAGCGGCAGGCTGAGCGCGCGCCGCTCGGCCTTGGCAAGCGTCAGCACCTCGCCGTCCGAAGCCGCGTCCAGCGTCACCGGTCCCGAGACCTCGGCCGCGATGCGATAGTCGCCTGCCTCGCCTTCGACATTGTCGACCTCGACCAGCAGCCGGCTTTCGTCGCCAGGTGCGAGGAAGCGAGGAAGGGTCGCGGTCATCACCAGCGGATCGCGCACCACGACATCCTTCTCGGCATGACCGACGCCCGAGGCGCTCCAGGCCACCGCCATCAGGCGCACCGTGCCGTTAAAGTCGGGAATGTCGAACGAAACGCTGGCCTTGCCGTCGACGTCGGTCTCAACAACGCCGGAGAAGAGCGCGACGAGCGCCTCCTGCGGCGGTGGGGCGTCGAGCGACAGGCCCATGCCGTCGCCGCCGGAGCGGACCCGTCCGAGATCGCCGGCGGTGCGATCGATCAGCTCGCCGTAATAGTCGCGGATCTCCATGCCGAGGCGGCGCTGACCGAAGTACCAGCCGTCCGGATCCGGCGTCTCGAAGCGCGTCAGGTTGAGAATGCCGACGTCGACGGCGGCAAGCGTCAGATAGGCCGGCTTGCCGGCGTCCTGGCCGGACACGGTGACGCCGATGTCGAGCGTCGAACGCGGGCGGATCTTCTCCGGCGCGTCCAGGGAAACCGTATGCTTGCGCCCTTGCGGGTCGACCGTCAGCCACTCGAGGCCGAGCGCGCGCGAGGGCATGCGCTTGGCTTCCAGGTCCATCGGCCGGAACAGGGTCGCCGTGACGTAGGCGCCATTGCCCCAGGCATCGGTGACGGTGAGTTTCACCTCGCTCTCGCCCTCCCCGAGCTTGACGACGCGGGTCTCGACGAGACGGTCGGTCATGACGGAGACGAGCGCGGTGCCGGCAAAGCGCGGCTTCATGCGCAAGGTGGCGGTGTCGCCGACGCGGTAGGATTTCCTGTCGAGGCCGACCTCAAGCAGGTCCGGGGTCTGCGACGACGCGGAGGACGTGTACCAGCCGGCACTGAATTCGGTGCTCGTCGCCGCCTGGACGCCATCGCCGCCAGTGGCCGCAACCACCTCGAGACGGTAACGGCCCCAGTCGACGGGCAGGCTGAGGCGCGCCGGAGTGCCGGGCGCCAGATCGAAGGTGCCATTGGCCACCCGGCGGGTGGTGGTCACCGGCTCATAGGACCAGCGTCCGTCGTTTCGGTACCACTGGTAGCGGGTGTCGAGCTTGGAGAGTGTCCAGTTCGCCCCGGACAGGGCTGCCCGATTGCCGTCCGCATCCACCGCGATGACGTCGAAATCGGCCGGGCCGCCCTCGTCGACACCGCCATCGAAGGCCGGCTTGACGCCGATGCGCACACCGTCGGAAACGACGGGAAGCTCAAGCGAGCGCTCCACATAGCGCCCGCCCGCCTCGACGACACGGGCGGTGATGCGCGCGGTGTAGCCGGCCGTGGTCGGTGCCAGTTGCGGCAAGGTCGGGGTGAAGCCGGCATTGCCGTCGGCATCCGTCGCGGTGCCATCTTCCAGATTGGCGCGCTCGGGGTAGATCTGCTCGTCCGCGAGACCGAAGACATAGCCGGGGAAGGCCGCGTTGGCGCGGGTCGGCGAAACGACCACCTCGCCCTCGAGCCGCTGACCGGAGGCCGGCGCCCCATAGAGGAACTTGGCCTGCAGAGAGATTTCCGGCGGATTGGCCGGGTCGATCGCCTTCGCCGGCGTCGCCAGATCGAAGTCGACCCGCTCAGGCTGGAAGTCCTCGACAAGGAACGAAAGCTGGGCGAGCGGCGCGGCCTTCGGGTCGGCGTGGACGCGCACGCTCCAGCTGCCCTGCTGGGCGGAGACGGGAAGTGTCAGCGCATGGGCGCGACCGCCGGCGCCGGCGTCCTGCACCGTCACCCGCTGGAACTCGACGCCATCGGGACGCATGTAGATGAAGGTGAGCGGCACGCCGGTGCTGGCGAAGGCCGCCGGATCACGCAGCATGGCACCGATGTTGACCGTCTCGCCGGGCCGGTAGACGCCCCGGTCGGTCCAGGCGAAGGCGTCGAGCGCTCCCGGCGCGGGCCGTCCCTCGGCGCCGCGGTCGGACAGGTCGAAGGCCGGCTTGCCGAGATCGAGGAAGGCATAGTCGCCGGATGCGGTCTCCACGGCGACCATCGCCGGGGCGCGGCCGCCCTTGCCACGGGTCAGGCCGGGGGCGAAGCGGGCAAAGCCCTCGGCATCGCTCTTCGTCTCGCCGAGCACGTCATTGTTGACTGCGACGAGACGCACGGACGCGCCTTCCACGGCGGAGGCGTCGGAAAGCTTGCGCAGCGCGACGACCGTCTCGCCATCGCCGGAATAGGCGCTGAGGCCGAGGTCGGAGACGAGGAACCACTGGGTCGCCCAGGGGCCCCATTCGTTCGCCTTGTCGCTGGCCGCGCGCGCCACCATGGCATAGATGCCGGGCGCCATGGTCAGGCCAAATTCCGCCACCGGGATTGCCGTGGTGACATCGCGGTTGAGCAGCATCTCGGTCTCGACGGTGCCCTTCCACAGGAACTCGCCGTATTCGTCGCGGATCTGGCTGGCCTTGTAGTTGTCGAGCTGGGACAGCACGCGCCCGTCGCGCAGCGCCGAGGCGAGGCCGCGCTCGCCGATGCGATAGATCTCGGTTTCGACCGTCTTGGTGTTCACCGAGCGGATCGGGATCGTCGCGCCCTCGCCGGCCGGCAGCACATAGGCGCGGCCAAGGAAGTTCACCGCCGGAGCGCGGTCGCGGACATAAACCGTGAGATCGGCGGATTTCTCGAGCTTCTCGCCATCGGCGGAGGGGATGCCCTGGCGCAGCGTGATCTGGTAGCGACCGCCGTGGCGCACGCCGTCGACGCAGATCTGCGCGCCGTCGGTCTCGACCGAGGTGGAGCCTTCGCCGGTGACACGCACGAAGGAACTCATGTCGGTGGCGCGCTTCAGCGTGTCGGAGAAGACGACGCAGACGCGCGGCGATGCCGCGTCGGAATCGACCTGGTGATCGAGCACGCGGAAGCCGTGCTGGGCGACGAGGTCGTCGTAGCGGGCCCGCAGGCCGGGCGTGTCGTCAAGCGCCAGCGCGGCGCGCAAAGCCTTGATCGCCGGCTTGTAGTGGTCGCGGCGCACCAGGGCGGCGGCGACCAGACGCAGCGCCTCGACCCGCTCGTCGGCGGTCGCGGCATTGAAATAACTGTTGATCGAGGCGGAGATCCCGTCGCGTTCGACGCGGCTGCGTTCCTGCCAGTCGTCCGGCTTGTTGCCGGCCAGCGCCCGGGAGAGGCCCGCCCAGAACTCGAAACGCTCCGGCTCCAGCTTCAGGCCGCGCCCGAAGGCGACCTCGGCCTGGCTGTATTGGCGCTCGCCGATCATGGCGAAGCCGACGGAGCCGAGCTCCTCGGCCGACTGCTCCGTGGCGCGGAAGGCACGCGGCAGCTTGCGGGCGTAGCGCTCCGCCTCCTCGGTCAGCGAGCGGGGCAGGAAGTCGAGTTCGGCGACACGCTCCTTGCGCTCCGCCGGCGACTGTGCGGCAACCGTGACGACGCGACCGGCGACGGCGCCGGCGAAACTCTGGAGACGACCGACGTCGGCCTTGAGGAAGCACCATTTGGCGGAGGTGTTGTAGGTGAAGGCGCGGCACTGGGAGCTGGCGAGGCAGGCAGTCTTGCAGGCGTCGAGGTCGACATCCTTCATGGTCTGGAAGTCGGCGCCGAAATAGTCGGCGTCCTCGACCGTGACGATGCGCCGGTCCTCGGCGGCGCGCGCAGGTGCCGCCGGCGAGAGCGCGATCAGCGCGACGGCGAGGCCAAGGCCAAATCGTGCAACTTTCGCCGCCAGCCCCGCGCGACGTTCCGCGACCGGGATATCCCCGCCGCCGCGAACCGTCCCTGCCGTTGTCCTATCCCCGCTGTCGCGAGCACAACCGAACGGACGCATCGCACGAACTGAAACCATGATCGTTCCCCTCACCAGCCAGGCGCACGCTTCAGGCGCAAAGCCACGCGGCGGCAATGGGAACACCTAATCTTGACAAGTCCAAGACCAAAATTTCGAAAACGTGTCGTCTCAGTCGCCTGAAACGCCGCGCATTGGCGAGGCATCCGCCGCCGTGGGCTCTGCGTCCGGCTCGGCGGCAAGACGGGCGAAGGCGTCGGCTGCGCGGCACGCTTCGCGCGCCATCGCACCGGCTTGCTCGGCCAGCCGTGCCGCATCCGTCTGCTTCGCCGCGCCGGTTTCGATCTCCCGGGCGATTCGGGCAAGCGCCGGCGCGCCGAAAGTCTCGGCCAGCCCCCCGACCACATGGGCGCAGGCACCAAGACGGGCCGGCGTGGAAGAAAGCCCGACGGCGCGGGCGGCCTCGTGGCGCAGATCCGCAACGCAGCGCTCGATCAACGCCGCCCGCCGCGCGCGCGGAACCTCCGCCAGCGCCTCGCTGAGCTGGCAGGGATCGACGGCCGCCTCGACGGCGCCGCCGTGTTCGGGACGCTCGCCGCGCAGCAGCGCCGCAAGAACCCGCGCGAGCACGCCGGAATCGATCGGCTTGGTCACGAAAGCGTCCATTCCGGCGGCAAAGGCGCGGGCATATTCGTCGGGCCTCGCATGCGCCGTGAGCGCGACGACCGGCAGCCGGGCGAAGGACGCGCCGCTGGCGCGCAGCCGTGTCGTCGCCTCATAGCCGCTCATGCCGGGCATAGAGACATCCATCAGCACCGCGTCGAAGTCTCCCGCCTCGAGCGCCGGCAGGACGGCCGCGCCATCGTGGACAGCGACATGCCGGCAGCCCCAGCGATCGAGGAGCACGGCCACCATCATGCGGTTTGTCGGATTGTCTTCGGCGACAAGGATCGAGGCGCCGCGCAGGGTCCGCGCATCGGCGCTACGGATGCCCTGGCGCGCCTGTTCGGGCAGCGGCGCGCCGCCGGCGGCGAGATCGAGATCGACAAGGAAACGGCACCCGCCCGCCGGAGCGCCAGCGACGGAGATCGTGCCGCCCATGCCGGTGACCAGCTCGCGGCAGATGGCCAGGCCGAGCCCGACGCCATCGCCGTGGCCACCGCCGTCGGGCGAGATGCTGCGGAACCGCTCGAAGACCCTGCTGCGGTCGTCGCCGGAAATCCCGGGCCCCGTGTCCTCGACCGAAAAGCGCAAGGCCGCCAGCGGTGTGGCGACCGGGCAGACCGGGGCGGCGCCCTCCGCCGCGCTCGCCTCCACCGCCGCCTCCGCCTGCGCTGAAGGGGAGACGAAGGTGGGCGGCGCACGCAACTCGAGCCGAAGCAGCACCTCGCCCTCGGGCGTGAACTTGACCGCGTTGGCAAGGAGATTGACGAGAACCTGTCGAATGCGGCCGGCGTCGCCGACCACCACCGGCGGCACCGCCTCGTCCACCTCGACACGCAGGAGAAGCCGCTTCTCCCTTGCCCGCGCCGCGAAGAGATCGCCGACCGAGGCGACGAGTTCGCGCAGGTCGAAGGGCATGAGGCGAAACTCGAAGCGGCGGGTCTCCAGGCGCGAGAAGTCAAGGATGTCGTTGAGAATATGAAGCAGTGCCTCGGCCGAGCCGCGCGCCGTTCTCGCCTGCGCGCGCCGGGGATCATCGAGCCCGCCCTCCAGCATCATGTCGAGAAGGCCGATGACCGCGTTGAGCGGCGTGCGGATCTCGTGGCTCATCATCGCCAGAAAGTCGGACTTCGCCCGGTCGGCTTCCTCGGCACGGGCAAGCGCATCGGTCAGCGCGACCCGGCCGGCGCGCTCCTCCGTGATGTCGCGAATGAAGCCGATGACCAGCGGGCCGTCGTGCCCATCGACGCTGCCGAAGGTGACCTCGGTCAGGGTCTCGCTGCCGTCGGCGCGCAGCGACCGCGCCTCGATGCGGTCGGCGGGGCGCGCCGTCGGGCGGCAGGCAATAACGTCTGCAATACGCCGGTCGTAGGTGGCGCGGTGGCGCTGGGGCACGAGCAGTTCGCGGGCGATACCGCCCATAACGTCGTCGCGCCGGTAGCCGAAGACGCGCTCTGCGGAAGGGTTGAACTCGACGATCCGTCCGTCCTCGTCGATGACGACGATGGCGTCGAGCGCGCTGTTGACGACGGCGGCCAGCCGCCCTTCGCTCAGCCGCAACGCCTCCTCGCGCTGCTTGAGATCGGTGATGTCAACGCGAAAGCCGACGGTGTGCCCATCGGGCATGCGCCGCTCGAACACCCTGAGCCAGTGGCCGTTTCCCTGCGCCTGCTCGATCGGCTTGCGCGGCGGGTCGAGATGCTGCTCGAGGCGTTCGGCAATCCAGCGCTCCGGGTCCTCGAGCGCATCCGCGTACTGGCCGCGGGCCACGCCGATGCGGATGATGTCCTCGAAGCGCGCGCCAGGGCGGATGGCATCCGCGCTCATGGCGTAGAGTTCCCGGTAGCGGCTGTTGCAGAGCAGGAGCCTGTCCTGCGCGTCATAGAGGACAAAGCCGTCGGGAAGCGCCTCGAGCGCGGCGAGCAGGCCGCGTTCGGCGCTGCGGCGGCCGCTGAGTTCCTCAAGCAGGCCGACAATCCTGTCGGCGGCGCGGCTGCGCGCCCGCTCGCGCGACAGCAGACGCGTCTGGCGCCAGAGCACCAGCACAAGCGCGAGCGCAACCACCCCCAGCCCGGCCGTCAGCACGACAGGCAGCGCTCCAGGCTCCGCCAGCATGCCCCGGATTGCCTCCATAGCTTTCCCCCCGGCCGGTGCACGACCCGATTTTCCTTGCCCGAATTGGGCCTTGAGTCTCGCCGCGAAGCAACCCAGGGACGCACAGCTCCCCGAAACAGGCCCCGATCGCGTGCGCCCGACGCGAGGCGGGCGCCAAGAAATTTCAACAGACAGCACCCGAAATCTTCGCTAGGCCTCGACCAGGTTCCCTGGGTTCTGGAGGCTGTCATGAGTGCAATTTCCGACTTTCCGATCACCCGCCGCTGGCCGGCGCGGCATCCCGACCACATCCAGCTCTACTCGCTGGCGACCCCAAACGGCGTGAAGGTCTCCATCGCGCTCGAGGAGACCGGCCTTGCCTATGAGGCGCACAAGGTCTCCTTCGAGACCAACGACCAGATGACGCCCGAGTTCCTGTCGCTCAACCCGAACAACAAGATCCCGGCGATCATCGATCCGCACGGCCCGGGCGACAAGCCGCTGGCGCTTTTCGAAAGCGGCGCCATCCTCGTCTACCTGGCTGAGAAGGCAGGAAAACTGCTGCCGCAAGAGCCGCATGCGCGCTACGAGACACTGCAGTGGCTGATGTTCCAGATGGGCGGCGTCGGGCCGATGTTCGGCCAGTTCGGCCACTTCCACAAGTTCGCCGCCGACAAGGTGAGCGATCCCTACCCGCGCGAGCGATACCTGAACGAGACGAAGCGCCTGCTCGGCGTTCTCGATGAACGGCTGGAAGGGCGCGACTACATCATGGGCGACGACCTCACGATCGCCGACATCGCCATCGTGCCGTGGCTGCGCACGCTGGGCGGCTTCTACGAGGCCGGCGAGATCTCCGGTCTCGACGCCATGGCCAATCTGAAGCGCTGGATCGAGACCTGCATGGCCCGCCCGGCCTTCGAGCGCGGCACACGGGTTCCCGCCTGAGGCAGTCGCGTTCCCGTCCCCCCTCGAAACGGGCGGGAACGCGGCGAAAGCCGCATGACAGGAAGGCAGACTCGCGCGCATAGTTCACGTCAGGGAATCACCGGAGACCTGACGCCTTGCCCGCCATGAAGAAACACATCACCGATGACGCCGGACGCATGTCGCGCCGCGCGCTTCTCATCGGCCTGCCGCTGCTTGCCGCCGCCTGCCAGTCACGGACCGGCGCGATCCGCAACGCCGGCCTCGACCTCACCGCCGAGGGCAAGCCGGACTATGCGCTCGCCTACGGCCCCACGCGCGACGGCGGGTTCAACCTTCCCGCCATCCCCTGGAAGACCGTCGATCCGCGCTATCTGCGGCAGACGGTGCGCTACATCACCTCGCAGCCGTCCGGCACGGTGGTGGTCGATCCCGCCAACAAGTTCCTCTATCTCGTCCAGCCCGGCGGTCGGGCGATCCGCTACGGCATCGGCGTCGGCCGCGCGGGTTTTGCGTGGAACGGCGAGGCGACCATCCGCCACAAGCGCGAATGGCCGAAGTGGTTCCCCCCGGCGGAGATGATCGACCGCGATCCGAAGCTCGAGAAATACCGGGACGGACAGGACGGCGGCCCGCGCAATCCCATCGGCGCCCGCGGCCTCTATCTGTGGCAGGGCAACAAGGACACGCTCTACCGGATCCACGGCACGAACCAGCCGCGGTCCATCGGCACCAACGCCTCTTCCGGGTGCATCCGCATGTGGCAGCAGGACGTCATCGACCTCTACAATCGCGTCGAGATCGGCGCGAAGGTCGTCGTCCTCAGCTAGCCGGGACAGGCAGGCGAGAACAGAACGGACGGCCGTGCGGGAACCGCGCGGCCGGCCGTTTGCGTTAGCGGGCCCGACCCGTCATCGGGATCGCGATCATTCTCCCGGCATTGGAATCGGATTGGTGACTGCCGGCACATCGTAGCCGCGCTGCACCGCCGGGCGGGCTGCGACCTCCAGATACCACCGGCGCACATGGGGGAAGCGCGCCAGATCGACACCTTGCCATTCGAAACGGCTTGTCCATGGCCAGATCGAGATATCGGCGATCGAATAGTCGCCGGCGACATAGCGGTGCTCGGACAACTGCTTGTCGAGCACGGAGTAGAGCCGCTGCGCCTCCTGGGTATAGCGCTCCTCGGCATAGGGCGCCTTGCCGGGGTTGAAATGATGGAAATGGTGGGCCTGGCCGAGCATCGGGCCAAAGCCGCCCATCTGCCACATCAGCCATTCGATGACCCGCAACCGCTCCGGCCCGCCCGAGGGCAGGAACCTGCCCGTCTTCTCGGCCAGATAGAGCAGGATCGCGCCCGATTCCATCAAGCTGACGCCGGCTTCCCGGTCGACAATCGCCGGGATCTTGGCGTTCGGCGAAATATGCACGAAGGCCGGCCGGTGTTGCTGCTGGTTGGTGATGTCCACCGGGAACACCTCGTAGTCGAGGCCGCATTCCTCCAGCATGATGGAGACCTTGCGTCCGTTGGGCGTCGTCCATGTGTAGAGATCGATCATTCCATTGTCCCCGCTCGCCGGCCTTCCGCCGGATTTGTCGGACAGCCACATTCTCCGATCCGCACGACGTCGGCAACGATAAGAACGCGCATGTCCGCACAGCGTTTCGCGATGGTCCCGCACGGTCGACCACAGGCGTGTTCGCGGGAAAATGCGGCCGATCACATCCATCCGTCACTCAAAAGACAAATAATCGTGACCGGAAAAACAGGTATTGTTCACCCGTTATGGACAGTGAATTCAGTCGGGCGCGGTTGAAGGCGGGGGCGATCCATACAATTTGTCACAGTGCGCTGCACAATGCGGCGCGACAGCAATCCGTTCCCCCGCTCGATGGAGAGCCCGCGCATGATCCGTTTCGCCGTTCCCGCCCTTGCCCTGCTTGTCGTCGCCACGCCGGCGCTGGCCGAGCCCGTCGCCTATCAGTTCGACAAGTCGCACGCCAACCTTGGCTTCTCCTACAGCCATCTTGGCTATTCGACGACCGAGGGCCGCTTCGGTGAGTGGGAAGGCGATCTCGTCATCGACCAGGACGACCCGGCCGCCTCCAAGATCACGTTCACCGTCGACACCGCGAGCCTCGACAGCTTCTGGGGCGAGCGCGACGCGCATTTCAAGAGCGCCGACTTCTTCGACGTCGCCAAGTTCCCGAAGGCCACTTTCGTCTCCAGCAAGGTCGAGAAGACCGGCGACAAGACCCTCAAGGTCTCCGGCGACCTGACCATCAAGGACATCACACGGCCGGTGACCTTCGACGTCACGGTGAACGCCATCGGCGAGCACCCGATGGCCAAGCAGCCGGCCGTCGGCCTTGACGCCACGGCGGTCGTGAAGCGCTCCGACTACGGCATGGACATGTATGTCCCCTATGTCGGCGACGACGTCACCATCAGCTTCAACGCCGAGGCGCTGGCGGCCAAGTAACACCTGCGGCGATGACCGGGACGGACGGCGGGCGCGATCCCGCCGGATGCCCGGCCATCGCCGCCCGCCGTCACGGCCCAGGAGAGCGTGCTATGCAGATCAGCAATACGAGGAAGGGCTACGGCGCGCTCGCGATCGCCTTTCACTGGACGATGGCCGTCCTCGTCATCGGCCTCTTCTTCTTTGGAAAATACATCGCCGGGCTCGAGCCGACCGCGCCTGGGGTCTACCCGCTCTACCAGTTGCACAAGTCGCTCGGCTTTGTGGTGCTGGCACTTGCCGTGCTGCGGCTTGCCTGGCGCGCCGTCAATCCCGCACCGGCGCTGCCCGACGGCATGCCAACCCACGAGCGGATCGCCGCCGCCCTCGGCCACGCCGGGCTCTATGCGCTGATGCTCGGGCTGCCGCTGTCGGGCTGGCTGATGGTCTCCGCCTCGCCTTGGGGGATCCCGACCATCCTGTTCGACACGTTGCAGGTACCGCACCTTCCCGTGCCCTCCGTCCTTGGCACCAAGGCCCAGGCGGAGGCGCTGCTCAAGAACGTGCACGAGATCCTCGGCAATGCGCTGTTGGTGCTGGTGGCACTGCATGCAGCCGCCGCCCTCAAGCATCATTTCATCAACCGCGACGGCGTGCTGACGCGCATGCTCTCGACCCGGCAGGCCGCCTCGACCGCCGAACGCTCCTGATCACGCGTCGCTTTGGAGATCCCGCCATGCAGACCCGCTTCCTTTCCCGCAGCCTGTCCGTCGCCGTACTTGGGGCCGCCCTCCTGGCCGCCGCGAGCCCGGGCGCCCTCGCCTCCGACTGGAGCGTCGACCACGCCAACAGCCGCCTTGCCTTCGTCGCCCAGCAGAACGGCGTGCCCGTCGAGGGCGTCTTCTCCGACTGGAGCGCCGAGATCACGCTCGATCCGGCCGACCTGTCGACGGCGCGTATCGTCGCGACCGTGAAGACCGGTTCCGCCGCCACCGGCCAGGCGCAGATCGACGGGACGCTGCCGGGCGCCGCATGGTTCGACACCGCCGCCACACCGGAGGCGGTCTTCAGTTCCTCCAGCATCAAAGCCACGGGCGCGAACGCCTATGAGGCGCAGGGCACGCTCGCGATCAAGGGCAAGGAAATGCCCTTCACGCTGCCGTTCACGCTCGACATCGACGGCGACGCTGCCACCGCGCATGCGCAGGTGCCGCTGTCGAGGCTCGCCTATGGCGTGGGGAGCGACATGCCGGCCTCCACCGTCGCCGAGGACGTGAAGGTGGTGCTGGACATCTCCGCCACGCGCTAGGCAAACGCCGCGCCAATACAACAAGGGCAGCGCAGCGGACTTGGCGCGGCGCTGTCCGATGGCGTAAAAGGCTCGCGATCAATCATTCCTTCCCGGTCCGCGCCGGCACGCGCGAACCCAGCCAAGGCAAGCAGATGTCCGAGCCGAAAACCCCGCCGAGCTACAATCACGCGCCGCTTTTCCCCCTTGGCGCGGATCCCACGCCCTACCGCAAGCTGACCTCAGACTTCGTCTCCACCGCGACCTTCAACGGCGAGGAAGTGCTCGTCGTCGAGCCGGAGGCGCTGAAGGTGCTGGCCGACGAGGCCTTCGCCGACATCAACCACTATCTGCGCCCGGGTCACCTGGAGCAGTTGCGCAAGATCCTCGACGATCCGGAGGCGACAGAGAACGACAAGTTCGTCGCCTTCGACCTGCTGAAGAATGCCAACATCTCCGCCCATGGCATCCTGCCGATGTGCCAGGACACCGGCACGGCGATCATCATGGGCAAGAAGGGCCGGCGCGTGTGGACGTCCGGCGGCGACGAGGCGGCGCTGGCCGAAGGCGCGCGCGACGCCTATTTCCGCAAGAACCTGCGCTATTCGCAGCTCGCGCCGCTCTCCATGTTCGAGGAGAAGAACACCGCCAACAACATGCCGGCGCAGGTGGAGATCTATTCCGAGGGCGAGGACGCCTACAAGTTCCTGTTCATGGCCAAGGGCGGCGGTTCGGCCAACAAGACCTTCCTGTTCCAGGGAACGCCCTCGCTGCTGACGCCGGAGCGGCTCATCGACTTCATCAAGGAGAAGGTGCTGACGCTCGGCACCGCGGCCTGCCCGCCCTACCATCTGGCGGTCGTCATCGGCGGCACCTCGGCGGAGCTGAACCTCAAGGCCGTCAAGCTCGCCTCGGCGCGCTACCTCGACGCCCTGCCGACCGCGGGCTCCGAGCTCGGCCACGCCTTCCGCGACCTGGAGATGGAAGCCGAGATCCACAAGCTGACCCAGCAGACGGGCGTCGGCGCGCAGTTCGGTGGCAAGTACTTCTGCCATGACGTGCGCGTGATCCGCATGCCACGGCACGGCGCCTCGCTGCCGATCGGCATCGGTGTCTCCTGCTCGGCCGACCGCCAGGCGCTCGGCAAGATCACCAAGGACGGCGTCTTCCTCGAGGCGCTCGAGCGCGAGCCGCACAAGTACATGCCCGAGGTGAAGAGCGAGAACCTCACCGACCATGTGGTCAGGATCGACCTGACCCGGCCGATGTCGGAGATCCTCGCCGAGCTGTCGAAGCATCCGATCAAGACGCGCCTGTCGCTCTCCGGCCCGCTCATCGTCGCCCGCGATCTCGCCCATTCCAAGCTGCGCGAACGCCTCGAGAAGGGCGAACCGCTGCCGGAGTATTTCAAGAACCATCCGATCTACTATGCCGGCCCGGCGAAAACGCCGGAAGGCTATGCCTCCGGCTCCTTCGGACCGACGACGGCCGGGCGCATGGATGCCTATGTGGACCAGTTCCAGGCGGCCGGCGGTTCCATGGTCATGCTCGCCAAGGGCAACCGCTCGCCGCAGGTGCGCCGCGCCTGCCAGGCCCATGGCGGCTTCTACCTCGGCTCCATCGGCGGCCCGGCCGCCCGCCTTGCCCAGGACTGCATCAAGAAGGTCGAGGTCGTCGAGTTCGAGGAACTCGGCATGGAGGCGATCTGGCGTATCGAGGTCGAGGACTTCCCGGCCTTCATCGTCATCGACGACAAGGGCAATGACTTCTTCAAGGAACTGAACCTCGGCTGACAGCAGCAACCGGGCGGACACAAGAGAAAGGGCCGGAGCGGCGGACGCTCCGGCCCTTTTTTGGTGAGTTCAGGATCTTTTCGACCTGACCTCACGTCGTTGTGATCTGGATCACCGATCCCATCGACATTGTGGCGGCATATTGTTCATCGAGGCGACCGGGCGTTAACCGCAACGCAAGGGAGCTCGGGAATAGTCATGTCCTGATAGAATGCCGGAGATCGCGAGGATCCCGGCGGGGACGATCACCGGATGGGAAGTGAAGAATGCGCATGTATCGCTTGCTTGCAGTGACGGTTGCCGCTGTGGTGGCCGCAACGCCGGCCCTTGCGGCACGGGTGTTCGACCCTGCCACCCGGCAGTGGGTCGAGTACAACGCCTATGGCGTTCCGAGCGGCAAGTCGCCGATCCCTCGGAAGCGCGTCAGCTATGACGGCCCCTACAAGCCGGGCACCATCGTCGTCGACACCGGCGAGCGCCGTCTCTACCACGTCCTGCCGGGTGGCAAGGCGATGAAATACGGCATCGGCGTCGGCCGCGAGGGCTTCCAGTGGGCCGGTGCCCACCACATCACCCGCAAGGCCGAATGGCCGGGCTGGACGCCGCCGCCGCAGATGCGCGCCCGCGCCCGCGCCAAGGGACAGAAGCTTCCCGCGCATATGGAAGGCGGACCGAACAACCCGCTCGGCGCGCGCGCCATGTACATCGGCTCGACGCTGTACCGCATCCACGGCTCGAACGAACCCTGGACCATCGGCACCGCCGTGTCCTCCGGCTGCATCCGCATGGCCAATGACGATGTCGAACACCTCTACGAGAACGTCGAGGTCGGCACCCGGGTGGTGGTCAAGCGCTGACGCGCCAGGCGGAACGCCGATCTGAAACGCGAAAAGGGCCGGCGCTCCGCCGGCCCTTTTTGCTTTTTTGCACGACGCGCGTCCGTCTCAGCGCTCGCGCGAAAGCCCCTTCTCCTCGAGTTCCTTCAGATAGCCGCCCCACAGCGTCTCCCTGTCGCGGGCCAGCGTGAGGAAATACTCCCAGGAGAAAATGCCGGAACTGTGCATGTCGTCGAAATGCAGGCGCACCGCGTAGTTGCCGACCGGGTCGATTTTCAGGATCTCGACGGCGCGCTTGCCCGGCACGGTCTTGCGCTGCTCGGGAGAATGGCCCTGAACCTCGGCCGACGGCGAACAGACGCGCAGGTACTCCGCCTCATAGGCGTTGCTCTCGCCATTGTCGAAGGTGACCGTGAGGGTCTTCCTGTCCTTGCTCAGGCGAAGTTCCGTCGGCCAGGGCTTTTCGTCGCTCACGTCTCTCTCCTTCTTCACACACCAACCTTGCGCGCGCGCAGCTGCGCACGGTCGGCGCGATGATCTCGTTCATGCGTCGCCGGCAGCGACAGGGCGGGACGATAGTCGGCGCAAGCCCCTGCGCAAAGGGGCTCACGCATCTTTTGATGGCAAGCCGATTGACGCACCTCTTCAATCAGCTACCTTTCCCACTAAATAAGAACTTCTGCGGCAAGCGCGACACAGCGTGCAAGGCCGGCGGGGCGAAGAGGAACGCTCCGCAACAGCAAGGACCCGTTTGCATGTCCCAGCCGATGATCGACCCGTTCGGGCGAACGGTCAGCTATCTCCGCGTCTCCGTCACGGACCGCTGCGATTTCCGCTGCGTCTACTGCATGGCGGAAGACATGACCTTCCTGCCAAAGCGCGACGTGCTGAGCCTGGAGGAGCTGGATCGCCTGTGCTCGGCCTTCATCGAGAAGGGCGTGCGCAAGCTGCGTCTGACCGGCGGCGAGCCGCTGGTGCGCAAGAACATCATGAGCCTGATCCGCAGCCTGTCGCGCCATCTGGACACGGGCAAGCTGGAAGAGCTGACGATCACCACCAACGGCTCCCAGCTCGCGCGCTACGCCAGCGAGCTGCGCGACTGCGGCATCCGTCGCATCAATGTCTCCATCGACACGCTGGATCCGGCGAAGTTCAAGACGGTGACCCGCTGGGGCGATCTCGGCAAGGTGATGGACGGCATCCGCGCCGCCACCGAGGCCGGGCTGAAGATCAAGATCAACATGGTCGCGCTGAAGGGCGTCAACGATCACGAGATCCTGCCGATGATGCAGTGGTGCCACGCGCATGGCTACGACCTGACGCTGATCGAGACCATGCCGCTCGGCGAGATCAACGAGGACCGCACGGACCAGTATCTGCCGCTCACCCAGGTGCGCGCCGCCCTCGCCGAGACCCACACGCTTGTCGACATTCCCTACAAGACCGGCGGCCCGGCCCGCTATGTCGAGGTCAAGGAAACCGGTGGCCGGATGGGCTTCATCACGCCGATGACCCACAATTTCTGCGAAAGCTGCAACCGGGTGCGCGTCACCTGCACGGGCATGCTCTACATGTGCCTTGGCCAGGAGGACAGCGCCGACCTGCGCGCCGCGCTGCGGGCCTCGGAGAGCGACGAGCTGCTCAACAACGCCATCGATGAGGCCATTGGCCGCAAGCCCAAGGGGCATGATTTCGTCATCGACCGGACCGGTCGCCGGCCGGCGGTTTCCCGCCACATGAGCGTCACCGGCGGCTGACATGGGCGCGGCCCGCCGCTCGCTCCTCGACGCGCCGGCGGCACGCCTCGGCGCGCTGGCGCTTGCCGTGGCATCGCTCGCCGCGATTGTCTGGATCGGCCGCGTCGGCTTCGCCGGCGTGGCGTTGACGCCCTTCGAGAACATCGCCCCGGCGACCGCCCAATCCGTCGCCGCGAACAATCCGCAGCTTGCCGCCTGTCTCGACGAACGCATTGGTGCCGTCGACACGATGAAAGAGGAAGGCGTCATCGATGCAACGCGGTACGCGCTCTTCCGCGACCGCGCCGTGAGCTATTGCCAGACCCAGTTCCCATCCGAGCGCTGACGGCCTCGGGCCTACTCGAAGCGAACGCGGCGGCGCGACGGGCGCGGGACGAGCGATGGCGCGTTCTCCGCACCCTCGTGACGCGCGTCGGCTTCCGCCGTGACCAGCTCCGCCTGCGGATCGCGCTCGGCGTCTCCGGTTTCCGGCAACGCCGCGCGGTCTTCCGCCTCGCCGGGGTCGGACGCGGCGGCGTCTTCCGCGACGACCTCCTCAACGGTGGCGCGGCCCTCGCCTGCGTTGCCAGCCGTCACAGCCTCTTCCGCCGAGGTTTCAGGCAGGACCTCGTCCAGCGTCTCGTCCATCCACCCGAACCCCTTGCCCACCTGCCAGGAGCTCTTGAAGCCATCGGCAAGCGCCGTCACGGTTCGGTAGTCCTCGTCGTAATCATTCAGCCCGTCGACGCAGGCAAGCACGGGGTCGGAGGTCCACAGTTTGCGCAAGGCCTGGCGCTTCAGCGCATCGGTCACCCCCTTCTTGAGGAAAAGCGTGTAGTCCGAGGAATAATCGAGGCTTTCGATGTCAACCGCTTCGGCCAGCTCGCGGTTCTCCGTCTCGATCTTCTGCCGTGCCTCGTCCGGAGACAGCGCCCGGCCGTCGTCGTCGTGCAGGATCGTCTCGGGCTCGGGAGCCTGCGCCTCGGGCAGCCGTGCCTCGCGCTTCAGCCGCGCCCACCGGCTGAGGAAGCCCTGTTCCCGGTCAACGCTCACGACGGTTCTCCCTCCCCGCCCGGATCGCGCGAGGAGGTGAAGACGGGCTCCTTGCCGAAGATCTGCTTCTCGATCTCGACCTTGTCGCGGCGGCGCTTGCGGAATGCCGGAGCCTCGGGAATCGCGGACAGGAAGGCCGCCATCCAGGCGATCGTCGCGCGGGGCATGTCGAGCTTTTCCACCAGCCCCTCGGCGCTGTCGAGCACGCCCTGCGCCTCATAGGGGTCGGCGGTGACGCCGCGCACCCGGAACGGCGGCTCACCGCCGGCCGTTGCGTCGTCGAGCATCGCCCAGATCTTCGGCGATCCGGTCTCGATGTTCGCGTCATAGGCCTCGACCATCTTGTGATGCAGGGTCAAAGCATGGGGCGCGGAGAGATAGCGGCGCACGCCGCCCTCCTCGGACAGGAGCAGCCACCCGTCCGTCGCGGGGGCATCCGGGACGACATCGACGATGCGCCAGACCCAGTCCGCCCAGGCGGAGGCAGCGGGGCGGCGTTCGAGGACCATGCCGAATTGGGCGGAGATTTCGCGTTCCACGCTGGTTGTCCCCTATCAGAGATACATAGGCTCAGAGATACATCGACGCGCACCGGCCTGACGCCGGAGCTGCGCGTTTCCTGATTTTGGGGCTTTCGCGGCGCGAAGACAATCTTTCGCAACGGAAAGGATGAAAATCCGCGCACCCGGGGGTATTCTCCATGCAACAAAACCGAATGCGACGGACGGCGCGCCCGGCGCGGGCCTGCGCCACGGAGGAAGTGAATGTCATCGACCCGCCCCCGGGTTCTCCTTTGCAATTGCGAAAAGACCATGCGCCTGGATGCCGGCCGTATCGCCGGCCTCGAGGCCTCCACCCACATCCACACCCAGCTCTGTCGTGCGGAGGTCGCCCGCTTCGAGGCCGCCCTCGATGACGGCGCGCCGCTGATCGTCGCCTGCACCCAGGAAGCGCCGCTGTTTGAGGACGTGGCGGAGGAGAAGGGCTCGGAAACGGAGCTTGCCTTCGTCAACATTCGCGAGCAGGCCGGATGGTGCGCCGCCTCGACGGATCCGCACCCGAAGATCGCCGCACTGCTGGCCGAGGCCCAGGTGGCGCGCGAACCGGCGGCGCTTCATTCCATCGAATCGGAAGGCGTCTGCCTCGTCTATGGCACCGGCCAGGAGGCGCTCGACGCAGCGCTTCAGCTCGAGGGGCGGCTGTCCGTGTCGCTGCTTCTGGCGCAGACCGACGAGGTTCTGCTGCCGAGCGTGCTCGACGTTCCCGTGCATGCGGGCCGCATTCGCTCGGTCGCCGGTGCGCTCGGCGGCTTCTCGGTGACCGTCGACGGCTATGCGCAGATGCTGCCCTCCTCGCGCGGGGCGCCGCAGTTCTCCCTGCCGCGCGACGGCGCGAAGGCGGGGTGCGACCTGATCCTCGACCTGTCGGGCGGCACGCCGCCGATCACCGCACCGGATCACCGCGACGGCTATTTCCGCGCCGATCCGCGCGACCCCGCGGCCGTGGCGCGTGCGCTTTTCGCGATCTCCGACATGGTCGGCACCTTCGAGAAGCCGCTGTATGTCGCCTATGACGCCTCGATCTGCGCCCACGGCCGCTCGGGCAAGACCGGCTGCACCAAATGCCTGGATGCCTGTCCGGCAGGCGCGATCTCGAGCGCGGGGACGACGGTCGCCATCGACCCCGGCCTTTGCGGCGGCTGCGGCTCCTGCGCCGCGCATTGCCCGACCGGCGCCGTGAGCTACCGCTACCCGCCGCGCGACACCCAGATCCTGCGGATGCAGGCGCTGCTTGGCACCTATCTGGAAGCCGGCGGCCGCGATCCGGTTCTCCTCGTCCACGAGGAGGCCCATGGCGGCGGACTGATCAATGCGCTGGCGCGCTTCGGTGACGGGCTGCCCGGCAACGTGTTGCCCTTCGCGGTCCATGCGCCAACGGTGCTTGGACACGACACGCTGCTCGCCGCGCTGCTGGCCGGTGCGAAGCGTGTGGTTCTCCTCGCCTCGCCGAAGAAGGCGGACGAGATCGAGACGCTGCGCCGCGAGGTGGCGCTGTGCGAGGCGCTGGCGGGTGGCATGGGGCATGCCGTCGACGGGCTCTTCGACATCCTCGTCACGGACGATCCCGACGCGCTCCTGCCCTCCTTCGCGCTTCCCGCCTCGCCGCTGGCGATCAGGCCGACAGCTTTCTCGCCCGTTGGCGGCAAGCGCGACGTGGCGCGCAGTGCGATCTCGCGCCTGCTGGCCGACGCGCCGGGAGTGGAGAAGGCGATCCCGCTTCCCGCCGACGCCCCCTATGGGCGCATAGCCATCGACGCGACAGGCTGCACACTCTGCCTTGCCTGCGTCTCCGCCTGTCCGGCCAATGCGCTTGCCGACAATCCCGAGCGTCCGCAGGTAAGCCTGACGGAGGCGGCTTGCGTGCAATGCGGGCTCTGCGCGGCGACCTGTCCGGAAAAGGTGATCACGCTCGAAGCGCGCTATGACACCACACCCGAGGCGATGCGTCCGCGCGTCCTGCATGAGGAGGAGCCGGCGGCCTGCGTGTCCTGTGGCAAGCCCTTCGGCACGAAGTCCTCCATCGCGCGGATCCGCGAGAAGCTCTCGGGCAAGCACTGGATGTTCCAGCGAGCGGACCAGATCGCGCTGATCGAGATGTGCGACGACTGTCGCATCACCGCCCAGTGGGACATGCCGGACACCCCGCTGCGCGGCGGCGGCCGCCCCCGGATCGTAACCACCGACGATTATCTGGCGGCGGAACGCGATCCCCTTACGGCGGATGACTTCCTCAGCGAAGACTGAGATCCCTGGCCGGCGCTGCGTGCCTCGCAAGAGCGCGCGCGCCGGTCGCCGACACCAATACCGCCGACCGGAACAAAGTATAATTTTTTCGTAAAATACAAATTACCCCTGCGTCATCTTTTATTTTTCCGCAACCAATACAAAAAATACTCAAACACTTGCGCAAATTACCAATACCCCTGAGACGCAGGTATGACTAGCCATGAAGGGCATGCCGTTTTCCGGGTACGCGGCATTGGCATTGTCATGAATCAATGACACGATTGCCTGCCGCCGCTATCCGGGATGGCACGCGCCATCGGGCGACAGCGTCGCGTTTCCTCTCCGCGGGCCAGCCCCCACCCGGCCCGCACCGGTTTGGCCTGCTCCGCCTTCCGGCGGAAGACCGGACACCCCCGCCGATTGCGACGACCAGCAAAAGGACAGCACCAATGCCTCTCCACAACAAGAACGACATCCGCGACGAATGGCGTGACGACGTCTATGGAACTTCGGATGTGTCCCGGCCGTTGCCGAAGTACCGGATGCCGGAGCAGGAGCAGGAAGCGAGCCTGGCGTCGTCGATCGTGCGCGACGAGCTGATGCTCGATGGCAACGCGCGCCAGAACCTGGCGACATTCTGCCAGACCTGGCTCGACGACGAGATCCACAAGATCATGGATCTGTGCATCGACAAGAACATGATCGACAAGGACGAATATCCGCAGACGGCCGAGATCGAGGCGCGCTGCGTCCACATGCTCGCGGACCTGTGGAATGCGCCGGACGGCACCAACACGCTCGGCACCTCGACGACCGGCTCGTCGGATGCGGCCATGCTGGGCGGGCTGGCGGCCAAGTGGCGCTGGCGCGAGAAGCGCAAGGCCGAGGGCAAGCCGACGGACAAGCCGAACCTCGTTTGCGGGCCGGTGCAGGTGTGCTGGCACAAATTCGCGAAATACTGGGACATCGAGCTGCGCGAGATCCCGCTCGAGGGCGACCGGCTCATCATGAACGCCGAGGAAGTTCTCAAGCGCGTCGACGAGAACACGATCTGCGTCGTGCCGACCTTCGGCGTCACCTTCACCTGCAACTACGAGCCGGTTCAGGAAGTTTCCGACGCGCTCGACAAGCTGCAGGAAGAGACCGGGCTGGACGTGCCGATCCATGTCGACGCCGCATCGGGCGGCTTCCTCGCCCCGTTCTGCGCGCCGGACATCGTCTGGGACTTCCGTCTGCCGCGCGTCAAGTCGATCAATGCCTCGGGGCACAAGTTCGGTCTCGCCCCGCTCGGCACCGGCTGGTGCATCTTCCGCGATGCCTCCGATCTGCCCGACGACCTCATCTTCTGGGTCAACTATCTGGGCGGCAACATGCCGACGCTGGCGCTCAGCTTCTCCCGTCCGGGCGGGCAGATCATCGCACAGTACTACAACTTCCTGCGCCTCGGCCGCGAGGGCTACCGCAAGATCCACTCCGCCTGCTACGACACGGCGCAGTATCTGGCCGAGGAGATCGGCAAGATGGGTCCCTTCGAGATCCTCTACGACGGCCAGCCGGAAGACGGCATTCCGGCTCTCTCCTGGACCGTCAAGGAGGGCTTCGACACGCGCGGCTACACGCTCTTCGACCTCAGCGACCGACTGCGGATGCGCGGCTGGCAGGTGGCCGCCTACACGATGCCGCCGAAGCGGGAGGACCTCGTCGTGCAACGCATTCTGGTGCGCCACGGCTTCACCAAGGACCTCGCGTCGCTCTTCATCGAGGACATGAAGAACTGCCTGAAGTTCTTCAAGGCACACCCGGTGTCGACGCCGCTGACCGAAGCGGAAGCCGGCGGCTTCCACCACTGATCCTCTGACGGCCGAACAACGGCCGAACGACCGGGGGCCGACCGGGAATTGTCCGGTCGGCCAGCCATTTCGCCAGGGAGCGTGGCATGAAACAAGATCGTCGCCGGATGTCCGCCGCAGGCCTTTTCGCTCTGTGCACCGGCCTCCTCCTTCCGGTGCTGGCAGCGAGCCCGGCCTTCGCGCAGGTTGGCGGCAATGTCCTCCAGTTCTTCGAGCCCGTCGCCGAAGAGGGCTTCCGGGGTGTCGCGGCGTTTCTCGACGCCCAGCCCTGGGTGTTCATTCTGGTGGCGCTGGCGATCGGCTATCCCGTCGGCAAGCTGAAGATCGCCTCCATCTCGCTCGGCTCGACGGCCAGCGTCCTGCTCGCCGCCGTGCTCATGTCGATGACCGCGCAGGCCGTCTTCGACATCACCTACTCGGTGCCGGGGATCGTCTCGACGATCTTCCTGACGCTGTTCATGTATGCGCTCGGGCTGGGAACCGGCCCGAAGTTCTTCGCGGGCCTGAAGTCGGCCGGTTTGAAGGCGATCGTGCTCGGCATGATCATCTGGGCGCTCAACTGGGTCATCTGCTACGGCGGCGCCAGGATCTTCAACCTGGAGTCCGGCTTCGCCGCCGGCCTGATCTCCGGCAGCTACACGATCACGGCCGTGCTCGGCGTTGCGCAATCGGCCATCCAGAGCGGCGCTGCCCATATTCCCCCCGGCATGACGGCCGAGCAGATCGGCGCCAACATGGCCGCCGGCTATGCGATCAGCTACATCCTGTCGAGCGTCGGTATCATCTTGTTGCTGCGCTACCTGCCGTCGATGTTTGGGCACGATCCCGTGCGCGATGCGGCTGCCGCCGAAGCCGCCTTCGCCGGCACCGGCAGTCACCCCCTGCCGGGAACGCCGCAATCGCTCCTGCTGCGGCACGAGGGGCTCGATATCCGCGCCTTCAAGGTCGAGCATGACGACATCGTCGGCAAGACCGTCGCGCAGCTCTGGCAGTCGCACCCCCATGCACCCATCCTCAAGGTCGTCGAGGACGGAAAGGCGGTCGCGGAGCTGGGAAGCCATGTCCTGCGCAAGGGCGATGTGGTGGCGGCGCGCTCCGACATTGGCGAACTCATCCTGGAGGGCGAGGAAATCGGGCCGGAAGTCGATGACCCGCTCGCACGCGACCTGGCCATCGAGACCGCCGACATCGTCGTCGGCACGCATGAGATTGCCGGCAAGACCATCGGCGAGCTGGCCAAGACCTCGCTGGCCTACGGATTGCGTCTGACCGCGATCTTCCGCGCCGGCAACGAGATCCCGGTCGGTCCCGAGACCGACGTGCGCTTTCACGACGTACTGAGGCTGTCGGGAACCGTCGCCTCCATCGACCGGGCGGCCAAGGCGCTCGGCAGCCGTGCGATCACCGACAAGACGCTTGCGACAACCGAGGTAACCTATCTCGCCATCGCCATGGCGGTCGGCTACGTCATCGGCACGCTCAGCGTTACGATCGCCGGCATTCCCTTCGCCCTGGGGACCTCCGCCGGCTGCCTGCTCGCAGGTATCTTCGTGGCCTATTTCAGGAGCCGGAACCCGCAGTTCGGCGGCCCTGTTTCGGAAGGCGCCCGCAGCTTCATGCAGGACATCGGGTTGAATATCTTCGTCGCCGCGCTCGGCGCCAATGTCGGACCGAAGATCATCACCGCGCTTGGCGGGGACACCGTCATCTGGCTCGCCCTGATCGGCACGACGGCAGCCCTGCTGCCCGTCGTCGTGGCGTTCTTCGTCGGGGACCGGTTGCTGGGCATGAATTCGGTCATCAATGCCGGCGCCTGCGCCGGCGGCCGCAACTCGACGCCGAGCCTGAACGCCATCCTCGACCAGTCGAAAAGCCAGGTCGCGGCCGTGCCCTACCCGGTCTCCTACGCGGTGACCACGGTTCTTGCCCTGATCGGCGGCTATATCGCGCAGATCCTGTCTTAGAGTCCGTTTGAGAATGGTCTCAATGGCTGATGCGTCGGAGTAGGAGGCTTCCCATGGCGACGTGGATCATAGCTTCCGAGACGTCGATGCGCTGTTCATAGTCGCGCACGAAGCGTCGCCAGCGGATCATCCACCCGAAAGTTCTTTCGACCACCCATCGGCGCGGCACGACCTTGAAGCCTTCCTCCTTGTCGATCCGGCGCACGATCTCGACGACGAAGTCGAGAAAGGCGGCCTTGTCCATCAGCTTCGTACGGTCATAGGCGCCGTCCGCAAAGAGGTGCTTCAGCCACGGCCAGCGTTTTCGGATGGCATCCAGAATCTGCTGCGCTCCGGCGCTGTCAGATACGTCGGCGGGCGTCAGGTTCACCATCAGGAGCCGACCGTCCGTGTCGACGGCAATGTGGCGCTTGCGTCCGGTGATCTTCTTGCCACCGTCAAAGCCCCGCTTGGCTCCGGCAGCAGGGGCTTTGACGCTTTGGCTGTCGACGATACCCGCCGTGGGGCTGGCTTCGCGACCGGCCCGCTCGCGGTCCAGCATCAGCGCGACATTGTGGATCGTCTTGAACAGCATCAGCCGCACGAAGCGGCGAAACCACCAATAGACCGTCTGCCACGGTGGGAAGTCTTTCGGAAGCATCCGCCAGCCGCCGCCACTACGTGTCATGTACCGGATCGCGTTGACGATCTCGCGCATGTCGACGCCCGGCCTGCGACCGC
Source organism: Stappia sp. (assembly GCF_048268045.1). Taxonomy (GTDB): domain Bacteria; phylum Pseudomonadota; class Alphaproteobacteria; order Rhizobiales; family Stappiaceae; genus Stappia. The sequence goes on along the minus strand of NZ_JBLWWG010000005.1, from coordinate 242,182 downwards.
GCTTCGCCGGCTTCGGTAGAAACGGCGCGAGCGTCGTCCACTCCGCATCCGTCAGATCAGTTGGATAGCGCTTCGTCTTTCGCTCGATCGAAGCCATTCTCGCTCGGGTCTGGCGTGTCCACATCCAGAGTGTGAATCATAAATCAGGCCCAGGCAAAACCCATTCTCAAACGGTCTCTTAGAGAAAAAGAGGCGCGGCTACTGCCGCGCCTCGAGAATCCGGGCGATGATGCCGGTCACGACGGTGATGGCGCAGGCAACCGCCATGACCAGCACCATCGGCCAGATCGTACCGGGCCACAGAACCCCCGAGATCAGCCAGCCGCACAGCGCCGAGGCAATCGCGCCGGCGCCGATCTGGAGACTGCCGGAAAAGCCCGACGCCGCTCCGGCGAGATCCGGACGGATGCTGACCGCCCCGGCAATCGCGTTGGGCAGCGCCATGCCATTGCCGATCCCGACGAGAAACATCGGCGCGAACAGCGACAGCGGGTGGATGTAACCGGCGCCGAAGGCGAGCGCGATCACCGCGACCGCGACGACGAGGACCGTGTTGCCCCCGGTGATCATGCGGCCGATGCCGATGCGCGACGAATAGCGGCCCGAAATGCCGTTTCCAACGACATATCCTGCTGCCACCATCATGAAATAGAAGCCGTAGGTGGACGGCGTCATGGACAGGAGCCGCGCCGCAATGAAGGGCGCTCCGCCGAGAAACGTGAAGAACACGGCCGAGGTGAAGGCGGCGGTGAGCGCATAGGCAAGGAACAACGGCGAGCGCATCAGCGTGCCGTAGCTTTGCGCCAGACCGCGCAACCCACCGCCGGCGGGCTGGCGGGAATGGTTGGTCTCATGCAGCTCGAACCAGGCCCAGAAGAAGGCGCCAAGGCCGAGCACCACCATCAGCCAGGAATTCATCCGCCAGCCGAAGGTCTCGTCGAGCACGCCGCCAAGCGCGGGCCCGACCATCGGCGCGACCGCCAGGCCCATCGTCACATAGCCGATCATGCTGGCTGCCTGCGAGCGATCGTAGAGATCGCGCACGATGGCGCGCCCGAGGACGATGCCGGAGCAGCCCCCGACCGCCTGCAGGATGCGCCCTGCCAACATGAACTCGATTGTCTGCGCTATGGCGCAGACGATGCTGCCGACCACGAAGATGGCGAGCCCCCAGACCAGAACCGGCCGGCGCCCGTGCCGATCCGACAGGGGGCCGATGCCGATCTGCGCGATGGCGACCGCGGCCAGATACAGCGACAAGATGAGCTGGACCATGGCGGCGCTGGTGCCGAACGTGCCCGGAAGCGCGGGCATCGACGGCAGATAAATGTTGAGAGCCAGCGGGTTTACGGCGGAAACGGCGACCAGGAGGGCAAGCGTCGGTCGCCGGGACGGTGCGACCGTCGGGAGGCTGTTTGTCATACAAAACTTCCTATGGCCCGCCGCGATGCTTGGCAAGCCCAACCTGCGTGTGCCCCGCACGATCTCGACCTGACGGGGAAGATGGAGGATTGGGCTCCGCAAGCAGACTGTCTGGCGGGATAGTTCGCCCTCCCCCGCAACCGCGCATTGTCCACGACGACCTTCCCGACATAGTCTTGGAATCGGTCGTGCCGCGCGTCTGTCAAAACAAGCATCCGAAAGGCCCTCCATGCAGCCCAGTCTCGGCGAGAAATACCAGCACCTGGCCCATGGCTTCGGATGCCTGTGTCACACACCCGCCTTCGCGCGGATCAACGCGCGGATTACGGAAGGGCTGTCGCGCCGCTCGGTTCTGAAGGGCATCGTCGCCGGCCTGGCAGCCGGCACGCTTGGCGCCGGGGGCGCTCTCGCGGCGGACGACACCCGCCCCAGGCTCCTCACCAATACGCGCATCTTCGACGGCCGCTCGGCGCAACTGATCGAGGGCCGTAACGTGCTGGTCGAGGGCCGGACGATCACCGCGCTGGTGCCTCGGGCGGAACGTGTCGCCGATGCTCTGGAGATCGACTGTGGCGGCCGTGTGATCATGCCCGGCATGATCGACGCGCACTGGCATTCGATCCTGGCCGCGGTGCCGGAGATGGTGGCGATGACCGCCGACGTGCCCTACATCCACCTGCTCGCCGCGCAAGAGGCGGAGCGTACGCTGATGCGCGGCTTCACGACGATCCGCGATGTGGGCGGGCCGTCGTTCTCGCTCAAGCGCGCCATCGACGAGGGCGTGACGCCGGGGCCACGCATCTTTCCCTCCGGGGCGATGATCTCGCAGACCTCCGGCCATGGCGACTTCCGCATGCGCAACGAGGTTCCGCGCGATGCCATGCGCAGCATGAGCACGGCGGAAATGGCCGGCATCTCGGCCATCGCGGATGGTGTTCCGGAGGTCCTGCGACGGGTCCGCGAGCAGCTCCTGCTCGGCGCGACGCAGATCAAGATCATGGTCGGCGGCGGCGTCAGTTCGCAATTCGATCCAATCGATTCAACCCAGTTCACTGTCGCCGAGATCCGCGCCGCCGTGGATGCAGCCGCCGACTGGGGCACCTATGTCTGCTCCCATGTCTACACTCCGAAGGGCATCCAGCGCGCGCTGGATGGCGGCGTGCGCTGCATCGAGCACGGCCAGCTCGCCGACGAGGACACGGTGAAGCTGATGGCCGATGCGGGCGCATGGTGGAGCCTGCAGCCGTTCCTGGCGGATGAGGATTCCAATCCGCACGCGTCCGAGGCTCAGCGCGCCCAGCAACGCCTGATCGCCGAAGGAACCGTGCGGGCGTTCGAACTCGGACAGAAGTACGACGTCAACATGGCCTGGGGCACCGACATCCTGTTCAGCCCGGGCAAGACAGGCACCCAGGGCAAGCAGCTCGCCAAGATCGTGCGCTGGTTCTCGCCCGCCGACGTGCTGCGGCTCGGCACCAGCCGGAACGCGGACCTGCTCGGCCTTTGCGGGTTGCGCAATCCCTATCCGGCCGCACTCGGCGTGATCGAGGCAGGCGCGATGGCCGATCTTCTGGTGATCGACGGCAATCCGCTGGAGGACATCAACCTCATCGCCGACCCGGAGCGGAACCTGAAGCTGATCATGAAGGATGGACGTGTCCACAAGGACACGCTCACCTCATGAGGCATGGCCGCGCAGCACGCCTCCAATCAACATGGAAAAACGGATGATGCCGATGACCGCACCCGCCGCGCGGGCTCTGGTTCGCAACACCCTTCGCGCCTCTGCCATTGCTGCCGCCGGCCTGATGCTGCACGCCGTTCCGGCGGGCGCACAGGCGGCCGACACATCTGCCCTCACCCGCCCCGATCGGGTGCTTCAGATCACGCCCTACGGATGGGCGGCCGCCCTTGACGGAAAGATTTCGCCCTTCCGGCGCCTGCCGGCGGCGCATGTGCGCAAGGATTTCAAAGACATCCTCAGTGATCTGAATTTCGCGGGGTTCGTGCAGATCTGGGGCCGGCAGGACCGGTTCGTCTTCTCCGGCGACATGCTCTACGTCAACCTAGGCGAAAGCCAGGTCATCGGCGCCCTGCCGCAGATCGGACCGACGCCGGGCCTCAGCGCAAGCGTCGACACGAGCCAGTTCACCGCGACCGCCCAGGCCGGCTACCGGGTGATCGAAACATCGCGCTTCTCACTCGACCTGCTTGGCGGCGCGCGCTTCTGGCATGTCGATACGGAGGTTTCGCTGTATTACACGACAACGACGCTGAAGGCGAAAAGCAGCTTCGGCTGGGTCGATCCGCTGGTTTCGGCGCGGGCCTTCCTGCGCCTCACGCAAGACCTGTCGGCGATGCTTCACGCCGACGTCGGCGGTTTCGGCCTGGGGTCGCGCAACACCTGGCAGGTGCTCGGCACGCTCAACTACGATCTCGGCGAGGCGTGGACCGTCTCGGCCGGCTACAAGGCGCTGTCCGTCGACTACCGCTCGGGCGGTCACGTCTATGACGCGACCATGAGCGGACCGGTGTTCGGCGTGACCTACCGGTTCTAAGGCCCACGCTCCGGCTGCTTCGGACCGGCGAGCGCGGACGGGCGCACCGGCAGGTCGGCGCGAGCCGCGGGCCCGGGCTTGCGCATGATCTTGCGCTCGCGCATGAGGCTGTAGAGCCCCGTGGCGACGAGCACGGCGATGCCCGTAATCGTCAGCGCGTCCGGCACATCTCCCCAGACGAGATAACCGATCACGATTGCCCAGACGATGATCGAATAGCGGAAGGGAGCGACGAAGGATATGTCGCCGAGCCGCATCGCATTGATCACGAAGACGAAGCCGACCAGGATGAAACCCGCGGACCCGGCGAGAAAGACGATGTCCATGGGCTCCGGCACCAGCCAGGTTTCCACCGTCCGGAGACTGAGGCCGGCGAAGGCAACGCCGACGAGCGTGGCCAGCGACACGCCATAGGTTGGTACATGGCGCGGCAGCCGGCTGGTGGTCAGGTCGCGCACGGCCATGCAGGCGACACCGGCCAGGGCGACAAGCGACCACTGGTCGAACCCGGACATGCCGGGGCGCATGATGAGAAGCACGCCGGCGAAACCAACGCCGATCGCGCTCCAGCGCCGCCAGCCGACGGGCGCGCCGAGAAACAGCGCGCCCCCGGCCGTGATCATCAACGGCAGGACCTGCAGAATGGCGGTGGCATTGGCGATGGGGAGCTGGAAGAGCGCTGTCAGATAGAGCAGCGTCCCGGTGACCTCGGCAACGACGCGCAGCCCCACCAGCGGATGAAACAGCAGGTGAAGCTGGCGGATCGCACCATTGGCGATGCACAGGATCAAAAGAAAGAGAATCGCGAACAAGCTGCGGAACAGCATGATCTCGCCAAGCGGCAGGCGCTCGGAGACGATCTTGATCAGGCTGTCGTTGAGAATGAAGCCCACCATGGCCACCAGCATGAAGGCGATGGCACGGCCGTTCTCTGCGGCGAGTGTCGCCGGTGTCGGTGGGGACGTCATGGTCGGGATGTCTTTCTTTCGCCGCAGCGCGTCAGTTGCGATGGCGCAGCGGCAGATTTGTCAGCAGGTTCTGCGGTTTCATGCGCAGGATGCCGTCCGTGCCCATGGCCAGACCCAGCCATACAGGTTTGCCGCGCATCGTGTCGACCGTATCGGCACGATCCTCGAAATCGAGACGGAAAAGGCCGACGATGCGTGACAGATCACCTTCGCCCAGCGGAGCGCCTTCGTAAAGGGCGTTCAGGATCCGCGTCGAATCCGCGTCGAGGCCAACGTGCCATGACCAGCGCTCGTCGCGGATCGAGCGCTGCGGCTGGATGCGCACCGAAATCCCGTGGAAATGACCGATCCAGCTTTCCAGCACCCGGGCGAAGGCATCGAGCGCGGGCTCGGTGAAGCGGAAGTCGATGGCCGTATCGAAACGGTCGGACCTGTCCCAGTAGATCTCCCGGTTGTCCTCACCCAGCACATCAAGTGCAACGGAGCGCGCCGGGGTGCCGGCTTCCGCCAGCAGCGCGCCGAGCCCGCCGAGGCCGCCGGTGCGCGAATAGGTCTCGACAATCTCGGCGTCGGCCAGCATCAGCTGCCCGTCGGCGGTGGTCACCGACTGTTCGCGAAAGAACAGCTCGCCCGCCCGCGCGCGCAGCGGGTCGGCAATCTTGCGCAGGACATTGTGCAAGACGAGATGGACCATCTGGTCGATGAACATCGGTGGGAGGGCGATGCCGCCACCCTTCTCGAACAGAGCCGCATAGGCGCGCTCGATTGTTCCGCTTTCCGCCAGATGATCGCGAAACCGCAGCACGACGCGATAATTGTCCGCCGCATCCGGATCGACAATGGCGGCGATGTCCGCCTCCGTCACCCGAACGAAGGGATCCTCCATCAGCTTCTCGAAGAGCGCATGCTCAGCCGGGCAGGACTCCTCGACCGGATGGACCTCGGGGCGTGTGAAATAGGCGCGCAGAAAATCGCCGCTCACCGACAGCCAGCCATTGGCGTCGCGCGTCACGAGATGCAGGCCCGACGATCTCCAGAACGCCGGCATCAATCGTCCTCTTCCACGTCCCACACGCGTGCGTGGGGCTCCTCCCCCTCCTCGTCGTCGGGAGAAAACAGCTGGAAGCGCTCGTGCAACTGGCCTTCCTCATCCAGGGTCCGCTCAATGGTCAACAGCGCGCTTCCCTCGACGCCCTCGGCAAGATCGCAGGCGTCGGCGATCTCCGCCTCGGCAACCGAACGCGCGGCCTCGACGGACGGCGCGCCTTCCTCCTCGACGAAATGAGCCGCCAGCCGGTCGATCAGTCCCGCCAGATCCTCCTGCGAGATCGTGTCCGCCGTGGCGAAGGTTGACCAACCGAAGTTGCCGAGCGACAGGAAGCCGGAAAGGAATGCCTGTTCGACCTTTCCGGAGAGCCCTTCCTGCGTGTAGGCGCGGAATGCGAAGGTGCCGGGGATGAGCCAGTCGCCGGGCTCGGCCGCCGTCGGAAAGACGCGGGTGTCCGACTGATCGAGGCGGATGGCCTTGAGCAAGCGCTTCATGTGCGGGGTCCCTTTTCGGTTTCTGCGTGCGCGAGCGCGGTGTCGAGCATGACCGCCCGTGTTCCGCCCTCCAGACCTTCCTGCTTCAACAGCAGATTGCCGCATTCGTCCAGCCCGAGAAACCGGCCCGAGCTTCTTCCCGCTCCGGTGTCCACCGCCATGGTCCCAAGGTATCCGTCTGCACGGTAGAGCCACGCCTCCACCACATGTGAGAAACCGTCGTGCTCCCAGCGGTTCAGCCAGGTGAGCAGATGCCGTGAGATGGATTCAAGCGCCTGCGTGCTGTCGAGCCCCCCCGCCCCTTCATCGAAGAGGCTGGTCAGCTCCGGCGTCTGGCCCGGCTCAAGCTCCCCCCCGATCGGCGCCAGGCGCACGAAGAGGCCGACGATCATCCAGTCCGGCGTTCCGTTGGCGTCACCGGTCTCGCTCCACGCAACGCGGCCCTCGCCAATGACTGCGCCGTTGGCAAGCAGGATGTTCGGCCAGCGGTGCGTGAGTGCGATCTCGGGCGGCAGCCGCGCGCCAATGGCATCAACCGCCGCGACCATGGCCAGAAACAGCATCTGCGCGCAGTGCTCCGGATCGATCTCCGGCTCCAGAACCAGGGTGAAGGCGACCCGCTCGCGGTCGCGGGACCAGAGGAAATCGCCGGCGCGAAACAGCCCGTCACGCGCGCCCTGGCGCGCCCGCTCGAAGACTGAAGACCCCGCCTCGACGGGATGGCCGGTCAAGAGCGGCGGCAGTTGAGGAGCATCGGCCAACGTCATCTCACGCTCGTGCGCCGGAACGGGCACCGGCATGCAAAAAGCAAGGAGCGCCAACGAGATGCGCTCCGTGTCGGACATATGGATTCATCGTCTTCACCCCATCAGACGAAACCGGATCCCCATCCGGCAAAAGACCTTGCGAAATCGATTCAGACGGTCGGCCCAACCTCTTGCCGGGTCAGTGCAAACCGCTGCGGATTCCGCGGCTCAGTCTTCCTTGCGTAGGCCGTCGCCCGGTGACAGGCGCACCGCCTCCGGGTTCTTCGGGGCGTAGACGCGGGCGGACGAATAGTCGAGCCCGAAGCTCAGCACCGCCCAAGCCCCGGTTCCGATCACACCAGCAACGACCAAAGCGCTCACGAACGCCTTCATTTCCGCATTTCCTTATCCACTCGCCGGCGACCCGCTCCCCAGCGCGCCGCTGCGAAAGTCACATGGCCTGGAGGATCACTCGGCCGGATGCGTTGTCGGCCTCGCCTCGCCACCGTCCTCGCGCGCCTGAACCTCCTCGACCCACAGCGAGTGGTGCTCGCGCGCCCAGTTGAGGTCGACCTCCCCGGAGCCCATCGCGTCAAAGGCGCCCTCCATGCCGATGGAGCCGATGTAGATGTGGGCGATGATCACACAGACAAGGAAGACGCCCATGACCGAATGCCAGAGCGAAGCAAGCTGCTGCTCCTGAAGGGTGGTCAGCGGCGTCGGCAAGTCGGTGCCGACGAGAGAGTTCACGAGCGCGAAGGTGTCGGAGAACAGATGCGTGGTGAAGGGAAAGAGCAGTGACCAGCCCGAGACGGAAATCGAGACGCCACCGAGGATCGTCAGCCAGAAGATCACTTTCTGGCCGGCGTTGAACTTCTTCGCCGGAGGATGCAGGCGCTTGGAAAAAAGGCCGCCTGCCTGCAACACCCATTTGATGTCGGTTCGGTCGGGCAGGTTGTGGCGCACCCACATCACGAAAATGAGGACCAGGCCGGCCATGAAGGCAAAGGCCAGATAGTTGTGCAAATGCTTGCCCCACCATGTGACGGCGGAAAACGCATCCGCTCCAACCACCGGCAGCAGCACATAGCGCCCATACATGACATTGAGGCCGGTAAGGCCGAGGATCACGAAGGACGAGGCGGTCAGCCAGTGACCGAAGCGCTCGACCGCGATGAAGCGGGTGATGGTCTCGTCGCTGCGCCCATGCTCGATACGAATGCGCCCGCGCAGGGCGAAGAACAGGCACAGAAGCACCACGATGCCGAGCATCGCCCAGGCGCCATAAAGCGCGATGGGGCCATTCTTGAGCGCGCGCCAGAGCTCGCCTTCCGACTGCACGAGACGTGCGGACTTCTTGTCGGGGATGGAGACGTTGCCAGCAGCCCCGCGGCGGATCTCACGCCACATCTCGGCGTCCGAGGTGGTGCCAAGCACATCGCCGGGCACATGCCCTTCGACGGGAGACGCATCCTGCGGCGGGCGCACCGTGCCCTGCTGGGCCCATGCGGAGGGGGCAAGCGTGGCAAACGCCCCGCAGGCGACCAGCAAAAGGGTCGCCGTCACCAATGCGCGCATGAACCGCGAAATCCGTCCGTCTGGCGCTGACCGCATCGTTTCACGCTCCTCGTTTCCCTGTCGCGCCGGTTTCGCCCGCGTCCGTCGGGATGATGGCCTGTTCGTTCAGACCCGATTGTCACACGACCGCCGCCCGTCCGCGTGGCCGGCCGCTCTTCAGAAGCTCTGCCGAAGCCCGCGCTGGCGCAACTCGTGCAACTGCGCCTCGCTCAGAGGCTGATCGGGCTCGCCCTGATAGACACCCTTCTCGAGCACGAGCGGACGGTCGCGCTCTTCCTCGCGACACCCCGGCACCAGCGCCAGAACCACGGCCGAAACGGCCAACGCACAGATTGCACCCCGTCGAGATTTCACGTCTTCATCTCCATGCCCGGGCAGATGGCTCCCGGAAGATCCGGATTTTCAGGACCCTTGACGGCTCCCCGCGAAGCGCGGAAGCGGGATGGGGCTCATATCCCCACCCCGCTCCCGTGTGTCCGTTGCTTCCTGCGGTCAGGCCAGCGCCCCTTGCAGGGAAAGCGGCCGGCAGCGCATCAAAGAGTGCCGGCCTTCTTCTCGTAGGCCGTGCCCCAGCCCCATGCACCGGCGCCGAAGCCGCGGGCGACAACGCGCTCGCGGTAGATCCTGGAGACCACATCGCCATCGCCGGCCAACAGCGCCTTGGTCGAGCACATCTCCGCGCAGAGCGGCAGCTTGCCCTCGGCGAGACGGTTGCGGCCGTATTTGGCGTATTCGGCGGACGAATTGTCGACCTCCGGACCACCGGCGCAGAAGGTGCACTTGTCCATCTTGCCGCGCGAGCCGAAGTTGCCGGCCTGCGGATACTGCGGCGCGCCAAAGGGACAGGCGTAGAAGCAGTAGCCGCAGCCGATGCACAGGTCCTTGGAATGCAGGACCACGCCCTCGTCGGTCTGATAGAAGCAGTCGACCGGGCACACCGCCATGCAGGGCGCGTCCGAGCAATGCATGCAGGCAACCGAGATCGAGCGTTCGCCGGGCTTGCCGTCGCTGATGGTGACGACGCGGCGGCGGTTGATGCCCCAGGGCACCTCGTTCTCGTTCTTGCAGGCCGTGACGCAGGCGTTGCACTCGATGCAGCGCTCGGCGTCACAGAGGAATTTCATCCGTGCCATGATCTATCCTCCTCAGCCCACGCGCTCGATGCGGCAAAGCGTGGCCTTTGTCTCTTGCATCTGGGTGACGCTGTCGTAGCCGTAGGTCTGGGCGGTGTTGGTCGCCTCGCCCAGGACATACGGGTCGGCACCCTTGGGATACTTGTGGCGCTGATCCTCGCCCTGGAAGAAGCCGCCGAAGTGGAACGGCATAAAGGCAACGCCGGTGCCGACGCGCTCCGTCACCATCGCCATGACGCGGACTTTGCCGCCTTCGGGACCGTGAACCCAGACCATCTCGCCGTCGCGGATGCCGATGTTGTTGGCGTCGCGCGGATTGACCTCGATGAACATGTCCTGCTGAAGCTCGGCAAGCCACGGGTTCGAGCGGGTCTCGTCGCCACCGCCTTCATACTCGACCAGACGCCCCGAGGTCAGGATGATCGGGAAGTCCTTGGAGTAGTCGTTCACCTGGATCGACTTGTAGCGGGTCGGCACGCGCCAGAACGTCTTGTCCTCATAGGTCGCGTATTTGTCGAGCAGGTCGCGACGGCTCGTGTAGAGCGGCTCGCGGTGCAGGGGCACCGGGTCCGGGAAGGTCCACACGACGGCGCGGGCCTTGGCGTTGCCGTAGGGCGCGCAGCCGTGCTTGATCGCGACACGCTGGATGCCGCCGGACAGGTCGGTCTTCCAGTTCACACCGCCGACCTTGTCGTTGTAGTCAGACGGGATGTCCCCGCTGTGCGAGGTCTCGCCGACCTCTTCCGAGGAGGGCATGTCATTGACCATGCCGGCGACCCACTCGATCATCCGGCGCTCGTACGGCGTCAGATCCTTGTCCCAGCCCAGCTTGATCAGCATGGCCATGGTGAACTCGGGATAGCCGTCCTCGATCTCCGATCCGACCGGCCAGGAGCCTTCGGCGAGCAGGTTGTCGCCGTCCTTCTCCACGCCGAAGCGGGCACGAAAGCCCATGCCGCCCTCGGCGACCGGCAGCGAGGTGTCATAGAGCACGGCGGAGCCGGGGTGGTTCATCTCCGCCGTTCCCCAGCTCGGCCACGGCAGGCCGTAGAAATCACCGTCGGCCGGGCCGCCATTGGCGCGCAGCGTCGTGCGGTCAAAGGTGTGCTGGTTGGCCATGTGCTTCTTCATCCGCTCCGGCGACTGGCCGGTGTAGCCGATGGTCCACATGCCACGGTTGAACTCGCGGGTCACATCCTCGATCAGCGGCTCGTCGCCATTGACCTCGATGTTCTTGAACATCGGCTCCTCGAAGCCGAACTTCTTGGCCAGAAGGTAGGCGATGACGTGGTCGGGCTTGGACTCAAAGAGCGGCTCAACCACCTTCTCGCGCCACTGCAGCGAGCGGTTCGAGGCGGTCACCGAGCCGTAGGTCTCGAACTGCGTCGTCGCCGGCAGCAGGTAGACGCCGTCCTTGCGGTCGTGCATGACCGCCGACATCGTCGGGAACGGATCGACGATCACGAGAAGATCAAGCTTCTCCATCGCCCGCTTCATGTCCGGGAGACGGGTCTGCGAGTTCGGCGCATGGCCCCAGAACACCATGGCGCGGGTGTTGTCCGGCTGCTGAAGGTTCGCCTTTTCCTCGAGCACGCCGTCGATCCACCGCGACACCGGGATACCGGTCTCGAACATCATCGGTTTGTCGCTGCCGTCAGCCGCCTTCATCGTGGCGAACCGCGCGGCGAGGTCCTCGTAAGGCACCTGCCACACGCGGGCCCAGTGCTTCCAGGAGCCTTCGGCAAGGCCGTAGTAACCGGGCAGCGTGTCGGCGAGCACACCAAGGTCCGTGGCGCCCTGGACGTTGTCATGGCCGCGGAAGATGTTGGTGCCACCGCCGGCCTTGCCCATGTTTCCGAGGGCAAGCTGCAGGATGCAGTAGGCGCGGGTGTTGTTGTTGCCATTGGTGTGCTGGGTGCCGCCCATGCACCAGATCAGCGTACCCGGCCGGTTGTTCGCGAGCGTGCGCGCGACCCGGCGAAGCTGAGACCCCGGAACGCCGGTGACGCGCTCGACCTCTTCCGGTGTCCACTTGGCCACCTCGACGCGGATCTCGTCCATGCCCCACACGCGCTGGCGGATGAACTCGCGGTCTTCCCAGCCGTTCTCGAGGATGTGCCAGAGAATGCCCCACACCAGCGCGACGTCGGAGCCCGGGCGGAAGCGGACATATTCGCTCGCATGGGCAGCCGTGCGGGTGAAACGCGGATCGCAAACGATCAGCGGTGCGTTGTTCTCTTCCTTGGCCTTGAGCACATGCAGGAGGGAGACCGGGTGCGCTTCGGCGGGATTGCCACCGATGATCAGGATCGCCTTGGAATTGTGAATGTCGTTGTAGGAATTCGTCATCGCGCCATAGCCCCAGGTGTTGGCAACACCCGCGACCGTGGTCGAGTGACAGATACGCGCCTGGTGATCGACGTTGTTCGTGCCCCAGAAGGCAGCGAACTTGCGCACCAGATAGGCCTGCTCGTTGGAGTGCTTGGCCGAGCCGAGCCAATAAACGCTGTCAGGTCCGCTTTCTTCGCGGATCTTCAGCATCTGGTCGCCGATCTCGTTGATCGCCTCTTCCCAGGAAACGCGCACCCATTTTCCATCAACCAGCTTGGTCGGATATTTCAGGCGCCGCTCGCCATGGGCGTGCTCGCGCACCGAAGCACCCTTGGCGCAGTGCGAGCCGAGATTGAAGGGGCTGTCGAAGCCCGGCTCCTGTCCCGTCCAGACACCGTCCTGCACTTCGGCCAGAACCGTGCAGCCGACCGAACAATGCGTGCAGATCGTCTTCTTGATCTCGGTCGAGGCGCTCGTCGGCCCCGCGGCTTCCGCCTTGCGGACCATGCCGCCGGTGAAGGCGCCGGCAGCGGCTAGCCCGCCGGCCGCCAGGCCCGAGCGACGCAGAAAGGTGCGCCGGTCCATGGCACTCGCGCCGATGGCCTCGATCGCGGAGGCAAGCCGCGTGCGACGGGCGACGGAGCTCGTCTTCTTTCTCAGCATCTCGTTTCTCCCTCGAACCGCGCGGCGGGAGCGCTTTGCACTTCCCTGCCCGCCTCCCGTTCCCTCGATGCGGAACGGCGCGGGCGCCTCGCGAAATGTTATCGGATCCGGCGGCTCGGCCTTGCGGACCGAACCCCATCGCCGCTCAGAAGCTCGACGTCTCGTAGACGCGCTTGACGTGCTCGGTCTCGCGGTAGCCCGCGGCAGTCTTCGACGTCGGCGCGGCCGCCTCCGCCTTTTCACTGGCGACAAGAGCCGCTGGCGCCGCCACGACGCCCAGGCCGGCAAGCTTCAGGAAGCTGCGACGGTCGGCCTCGACGGCCGTATCCTTGCGTTTCATGTCCACTCTCCTCAGTCAGCCGCGCCCGGGCGGGCCACGTGTTGCGTCACGACGCCTCGAACATGACGTCAAGCTGCGCCTCGATCTCCAGGAAGGCGAGGCCCAGCCGGCCAATGGCCGGATAGAGATCGCCAGAGGTCGAGGCTGCGAGATCCTTGAAGAAATACGGCGCCCAGGTCGAAAGATGGGCGCGGAAGAAGCGGCCCGCCGCCTCCGGCTCGCCGCTGCCGAAGTCCCCGATGATGAGCCCGGCCATCATCTGGCACTCGGCCGCGATATGGTCCTCCGGCTCGCTGACCGAGGGATCGCGCTCGATGCCCAGGCGCCGCATGTCCTGACGCAGAAGCGCCAGCGGCTTCTCGTTCAGGAAACCGGTCAGATAGAAGGAGCCGTAGGGAACGAGCTCGCCCCGGCCAACGCCGATGAAAAGATCGTGGTAGTCGCGTGCAACCCGTTCCGGGTCGGCCTTGTGCGCCGCGGTCGCCAGGTCGCCGACCGCCTGTCCGAGTGCGCCGTCGCCACCCGAAAGGCCGCAAACCACATCAAGCCAGTCCTGCCCGACCGGGCCAGCGAGCGCGGACGCGAGAAGATCATAAACCGCCGCGCGGTCCCGGTCTTCTTCCGTAATTGTCATGAGTGCCCTTGCGCCATTTTCAGCGGTCATCTCGTACCTCGCATGCGCGCTTTTGCTGCACATGCTCTGTAGTTGAGCCTTCGACCGGCAAACACCAGCCCAAGGCAGTCTCCCTCATCGGCAGAATAGACATGACGAATACGACGATGCAAACGCTTTAAGTGCTGCGTCGCGCAAGCTTAAATTTGACTTTTTCTCATATTTTTCAGACAAATAAGAAAATTAAAACACAGAAAGACACAAATCACATAGGCAGGGACGGATCGACGCCTGTGCAATGCACAATCGCCTATCCCCAATGTCCTCAAGCTCTCGTGACATATCGACGCCACCGGCATGAAAAACAGCCTTCAGCGCATGTAGATCCCTGAAACATGATTGTATTACTCATCTTTCTTCGCCTGGTCGGCAAAGCAAAGATTCGCCCCGGCGCGATCTCGCGCCGGGGCAAGCGGGCTGTCTCCCGCTCAGCTCTCGAGGACGATCTTGGGTGCAGCGCGATGGCCGCCGTCGCGGTTGCGCGCGACCTCGGCCCAGACCTTCTCGGCAATATCCCGGTAGATCCTGGCATGCGCGCCGTCTGCGTCTGAGACGGTCACCGGCGTGCCTGCATCCGAGGTTTCGCGAATGGCCATGTCGAGCGGCACCTCGCCAAGGAACGGCACGCCGAGACGCTCGGCCTCGGCACGGGCGCCGCCATGGCCAAAGATGTCATGTCGCCCGCCGCAGTCGGGACAGAGGAAGTAGCTCATGTTCTCGATGATGCCGAGAAGCGGCACGTCGACCTTGCGGAACATGTTGAGCCCCTTGCGGGCGTCGATCAGCGCCAGATCCTGCGGCGTGGACACGATGACAACACCGGCGAGCGGCACGTTCTGCGCCATGGTGAGCTGAGCATCGCCCGTGCCCGGCGGCATGTCGACGACGAGAACGTCGAGCTCGCCCCATTCGACCTCGCGCAGCATCTGGGTGATCGCGGAGATCACCATCGGCCCGCGCCAGATCATCGGCGTCTCCTCATCGACGAGGAAGCCCATGGACATGACCTTGACGCCATAGCCCTCGAGCGGCTTGAGAATGCGCCCCGAAACCGGCTCCGGTCGTCCGGTGACATGGAAGAGGCGCGGGATCGAGGGGCCGTAGATGTCGGCGTCGAGCACACCGACCTTCAACCCGTTGGCCTGAAGCGCCAGCGCCAGATTGCAGGTCGTCGTGGACTTGCCGACGCCGCCCTTGCCGGAGGCGACGGCAATGATCGCCTTGACGCCAGGCACGCCAGGCTTCGCCGCCGCGCCACCGGGCTGAGCGCCGCCAGCACGCATCGGCGGCGGCACGCTGGCGGCATCGCCGGCCTTCGGCGCCGGGCGCACGGGCGCCGGCGCGGCTCCCTGCCCTCCCCCTTTGCGCTCCGACGTCAGCGCAACGAGCGCCTTCTCGACGCCGGGCAGCTTCGAGACGACCTTTTCCGCAGCCTGACGCAAGGGCTCGAGCTCCTGTGCCCGCTCGGCCGGCACGGTGATCGAGAAGATGACGCGGCCGTCGGAAATGAACACGTCGGAAACGAGACCGAGAGAGACGATATCGCCCTCAAGATCCGGTCCCTTGACCTTGGAAAGCTCCTTGAGCACATCCTCGCGTGTCGGCATCCCACCCCCCTTCGATTTCCAGAACATTCGTCACCCCTAGCGTTCGCTGTTGGGTGCGGAACGTAAGGCGAATGCAACTTGCGTCAATCGCCAATCCCGCGACATCGCGTCCCTCCGACATTCACAGACAGGCGGCTGCATTGCAAAACGGAGAGGAAACGTGATCGGATGCGGCGCATTTTAACGATTTCGGAGGGATCTCTTAACGGTTCCGCTAGGTTCCGGTGTCAGGCTCATGACAGCAGAGACATTCGTGAAAGAAGCCTGTCATGCCCCTCACCGCAGTCTGCCTTACCGCGAAGATCAACTGGAGCGCAGTGCGCGCGCCGGTCGACGCCGAAATCGAGACCGTTCTGGCGCGCGCGCGCAAGCTCAACCGGCTCAATTGCGTGACCGGCGCACTGCTGCTCTATCCTGATTGCATCGTGCAGTGGATCGAGGGCGAGCCGACCGGCCTTTCGGACACCAGGGACTGCACCGCGCGCGATCCGCGTCTGAGCGCGCTGACGACACTGTGCGAAGGCCCTGTCGAGGCACGAAGCTTCCCGCGTTGCTGGCTCTATTTCGCCGACTATCGCGAGGCAACCGATGCCGTCGGCGCGCGAATCGATCAGCTGGCGCAGGAGCCCGCGCCCGGGCTTGCCGCCATGCGCGAGGCCTTCGCGCCCATCGGAGAACGGCTGGCACCTGCGCGTTTCACCCATCAGGCGATGCTTGTCTGAGTGCCGCATTTACCGTTTCCCGCGCGGCTTTGCGGCGTGCGGGACGCGCTTGACGCTGGGTCCACAATGACATCCGGTATTTTACGATCCGCGCAACTGCTTGCCGCCAAGTTAATGAATTGATTTCAGAATTTACGGACCGGATTACGGAACTCGAACAGGTCCACCGTAAGCTCCAGATCACAGGAACATACCCTTGGGGCTCACGATGTCGATCACGCGGCTTTGCTACCGCAGCACACCGAACTTCGCCAACATGGCGCTTTCGCTCGAAGAGGAAATCGAGCGGATCACCAGCCGCTCGCGCCACAACAACAAGCGGGACAATGTCACCGGCGCCCTGATCCTGGCGGGCCCCTCGTTCTTCCAGATGATCGAAGGACCGGAGGCCGAGGTGATGGCAGCCTATGGGCGGATCGCCCGCGACACGCGCCACAACCAGCCGACCATCATCGAAGTCCGGACGGCGACGTCTCGCATACTGCCTGATCTGCCGCTCTTCTTCTGCGACGCGCTCGACGCCCATGATGGCGTTCTGTCGAGCCTCTCCATGCCGATCATGCAATCACCGGATCTGGTGACCCATGACGATATCGTCTCGGTCACGATCTTCGCATCGGCTCGCCTTTCGCGAGGTCCCGAGATCGGCCGGCGCATGTCCGCCTAGCTCCATGCGCCGTGACTCGATGGTTTGCAAAACGATTCCGGAATGCCCCGCATCTCCTTGAGATAAAACGTCGATCACCTTTTTCCAGTCACCGCTCACGCCACCTGTCTGCGACTTTCCCGCGCCTTTCTCCTCGCCCCCCTTGCCAGGATGCGGCCGGGCTTCCTAGGTTGTGATCCTGACCGCGAGGCATCGAGACGACGCCCGGGCGGATCCCCCAAGGAAGGCTGCGGAGATTGGCCTTGCACGAAACGATGACGCTCCCCGAGAAGGCGCAGGACGCATGACCCGGACGGCCGCCCCGACCTCAGGGCAATCCGGCCTTGCGGGCTGCATTCTCGCCGGCGGACTGGCACGGCGCATGGGCGGCGGCGACAAGCCGCTTCTCGCCCTGGACGGACGCCCTCTGCTCGCGCATGTGATCGACCGGCTCGCGCCGCAGGTTGGGCCGATGGTGCTGAACGCCAATGGCGATGCCGCCCGTTTCGCCAGCTTCGCGCTTCCCGTCGCCGCCGATCCGGTCGAAGGGTTCGCCGGGCCGCTCGCCGGCGTGCTGGCGGGCCTCAGGTGGGCGCAAACGAACAGGCCGGAGGTGCCGGGCGTCGTCTCGGTCGCCGGTGACACGCCATTCTTCCCAACAGATCTCGTCACCCGGCTGATCAGCGCACGCGGAGCGCAGGTCGACAGGATCGTGCTGGCCAAGGCCGACGGGCATCTGCATCCGGTCTTCGGCTACTGGCCGGTGGCGCTGGCCGATGCACTGGAGCGTTTCCTGCGGGAGGCGACGACCCGCAAGGTGCTCGCCTTCGTCGACGCCCATGACAATGCCATTGCCGACTTTGGCGCAAGCACCGGGGGCGGCGACCCCTTCTTCAACATCAACACGCCGGAGGAACTTGCCGAAGCGTCCGCCCGCGCCCGCTCCGGAGGCTCGCAATGACGCCCGCCCGCCCGCCGCTCTTCGGTGTCACCGGCTGGAAGAATTCCGGCAAGACCACGCTCGTCGAGCGGCTGGTGAGCGAAATCGTCGGACGTGGCCTGACGGTCTCGACCGTCAAGCACGCCCATCATGGCGTCGACATCGACACGCCTGGCACGGACAGCTTCCGCCACCGCGAGGCGGGTGCGCGGGAGGTGGCGCTCGTCTCCGCCCACCGTATTGCAGTGATGCACGAATTGCGCGACGAGGAAGAGCCGGCGCTTGCGGAAATCGTCGACAGGCTGGGGCCTTGCGATCTTGTGCTGATAGAAGGATTCAAGCGCGAGGGGCATCCGAAGATCGAGGCCCGCAGGTCGGCCTCCAGCGACAAGGGGCCGCTTGCGCCCGGCGATCCGGCAATCCGGGCCATCGCCACGGACCACCGGTGCGAAACCCATGGCCTGCCGGTCTTCGATCTCGATGACGTGGCCGCCATGGCGAATTTCATTCTAGCCGAATGCGGTCTCCACGCCGCCGAAAGGACGCGCGATGGCGGGCAGTAGAAAGCTCAAGGATGACTGCTTTCTGCACGACCGCGACCGGCTGCGCCATGCGGAGGCGCTCGAGATCCTCGAAGCGCGGCTGACGGGCGTTACCGGGTGCGAGCGGGTGCCGCTCGGCTCGGGTTGCGGGCGGGTTCTCGCCGAAACGGTCAGCGCGCCGCGCGATGTGCCGGCGGACGACAATTCCGCCGTCGACGGCTATGCCTTCGCACACGCCAGCTACCTCGCGTGCAACGGCCGGCTGAAGATTGCCGCGCGGATTGCAGCCGGCCACCCCGCGAACGCCCCCCTGCCGCCCGGCACGGCTGCGCGGATCTTCACCGGCGCGGTCATGCCCCAGGGCGCCGACACGGTCGCCATGCAGGAAGACTGCGCCATCGAGGAGACCGGCGGCGCGGCCGTCGTCGCCGTGCCCGACGGTCTGAAGCCCGGCGCCAACCGTCGGCGCGCCGGCGAGGATCTCAGGGCGGGCGCGCCGCTTCTCGATGCCGGCACCCGCCTGCGCCCACAGGACCTTGCCGCCATCGCCTCCACCGGGCAGGCCGAAATCGATGTCTTCCGCAGGCTCCGTGTCGCGCTGGTCTCGAGCGGTGACGAGATCCGCCGCCCCGGCGAACCGCTGCCGCCGGGCGGCGTCTATGACGCCAACCACTTTCTGCTGAAGGCGCTGGTCGAGGGAACCGGCGCCACCGCCACCGATCTCGGCGTGCTGCCGGACAAGCCAGACGTCGTGCACGAGGCGCTGGCCCAGGCCGCCAGGACCCACGACCTGGTGCTGACCTCCGGCGGAGCCTCGCGCGGAGAGGAGGACCACATGGTCGCGGCTCTCGACGCGCTCGGCAGCCGTCACATGTGGCAGCTCGCGATCAAGCCCGGGCGGCCGATGAGCTTCGGCCAGATCGGCGATTGCGTGGTGCTCGGCCTCCCCGGAAACCCGGTCGCGGCGATGGTCTGCTTCCTGCTCTACGCCCGCCCGGTGATCTCGGCGCTTTCGGGCGCCGGCTTCGCCCATCCGCATCGTTTCCAGGTGCCGGCGGCCTTTGGCGTGCCGAGGAAGAAGGCGGACCGGCGCGAGTTCTACCGCGGCACCTTGGCGAGCGACCCGGCCGGACGCACGGTTGTCGACAAGTTCGCCCGCGACGGCTCGGGCCTGATCTCCGGCCTGCGCGCCGCCGACGGGCTCATCGAGATCCCCGAGGCGACAACTGAGATCCGCCCCGGCGACCTCGTCGACTTCCTTCCCTTTCCGGAGCTCGGCCTGCTTCCGCGTTGAACAGGGCAACGCTGCGTCACCCCTCGGCAATTTCCCCCGGCACGATTCAACAATATTGAAATCAGCTTGAGGTTCATGGAAGGATGACACCTTCCAGAAAGGAGCGCGAAGTCGTTCCGGAAAATAAACCTTATTGCACCAGGGGACACGCAATCATGCGTTTCATGAAAATCGCAGCAGCCGCAGCCATCTTCCTCACTGCCGTTGGAGGAGCCGAGGCCAAGGACTGGACCAAGGTCCGCATCGCCACCGAAGGGGCCTACCCCCCCTTCAACAACCTGACTTCCGACGGCCAGCTCGTCGGCTTTGATGTCGACATCGCCAAGGCCCTTTGCGTGGAGATGAAGGTCGAGTGCGAGTTTGTCACTCAGGAATGGAAAGGCATGATCCCCGCCCTCCAGGCCGGCAAGTTCGACGCGGTGATCGCGTCCATGTCGATCACGGAGGAGCGGCTCAAGGAAGTCGATTTCACCGACAAGTATTACAACACGCCCCCGGGCATCGCCGTTCCGAAGGACTCAGACATCACCGAGGCCTCCGACGCCGGGCTCGCCGGCAAGTTCCTCGGCGCGCAGTCGTCGACGACGCATTCGAACTACGCCGAGGCGAAACTGCCCTCGGCCGAGCTGAAGCTCTATCCGACCCCGGACGAGTACAAGCTCGACCTGTCCTCCGGCCGCCTCGACGCGGCCATCGACGACGTGGTGGTGCTGTCCGACTGGCTTGCCTCCGATGACGGCGCCTGCTGCAAGCTGCTCGGCACGCTGACGCCGGACCCGGAGATCAACGGCCCCGGCGTCGGCATCGCCATCCGCAAGGGCGAAGACGACCTCAAGACAAAGTTCAACGAGGCGATCAAGGCGATCCGCGCGAACGGCAAATACACCGAGATCCAGGACCAGTATTTCGACTTCGACGTCTACGGCGACTGACCGGATCCGCGACGAAACCGGCGGGCGACACGCGGGCAACGCCCGCTGACGCCCGCCGGCGTTCGTGAGACATTTCCCGGGATGCCGCCATGTCGCGACATGCCCCGACGCGGTCCGAGACGATGAACGACGCGCTGACCCTGATTTCCTTCGGCCCCGAGGGATGGGGAGACGAGATTGCCCGTGGCACGCTGGTGACGATCAGCCTTGCCCTCGCCTCGCTTCCCTTCGGGCTGGTCATCGGCTTCCTTTTGGCGCTTGCCAAGAAATCCGAGGAGGCGTCGCTGCGGGCGGCGGCAGATGTCTACACCACGATCTTTCGAGGCCTGCCCGAACTGCTGACGCTGTTCCTCGTCTATTACGGCGTGCAGATCGCGCTCAACGTTCTGATCCAGATCAACGTGAACTCCTTTGTCGCGGGCATGGTCGCCCTGTCACTGGTATTTTCCTCCTACGCATCGGAAGCTTTCGTCTCGGCGTTTCGCGGCATTCCCTACGGCCAGTACGAAGGCGGCCAGGCGCTCGGGCTCAGTCGCCGGCAGACGATGCGCCTCGTGATCTTTCCCCAGCTCATCCGCCTCGCCCTGCCGGCGCTCGGCAACCTCTGGCTGATCCTGCTCAAGGAGACCGCCCTGGTCTCCGTCGTCGGCCTCGACGACCTGCTGCGCTGGTCGGGCATTGCCGCACGGGTGGAGAAGGCCCCCTTCCTGTTCTTCGGCGTCGCCTGCCTGATCTATCTGGCGCTCTCGATGATCTCTTCCATCGGCCTGACGCGCATCGAGATCTGGAGCAGACGCGGGGAGGTCCGGCGATGACGGGTTTCGTCCGCAACGCGCCGATCCCGGCGCGCACGCCCCCGCCCGCCCGCCGGCAGGGATGGAGCGAGGCACGCATCGCAGGCCATGCGCTGATGACGGTCTGGGCCATCGCCGGCATCGGGCTCCTCTTCTATCTGGCCCTCAACATCGGATCGGATTTCCTGCTGACCTATTGGGAGCGCTATGAACGCGGCGTTCTCATCACCATCAGGCTTGTCGCGGTCTCCATGGTCATCGGCGCCGCGCTCTCGCTACCGGTTGCCATGGCTCGCCAGTCGCGGGTGAAGGCGATCTCGGCGCTCGCCTTCGGCTATGTCTATTTCTTCCGCGGTACGCCGCTCATCGCCCAGACTTTCCTGATCTATTACGGGTCCGGCAGCTTCCAGCCGTTCCTGAACGACATCGGCCTGTGGTGGTTCTTCCGCGACGCCTGGTATTGCGCGGTCCTGGCGTTCGCGCTCAACACCTCCGCCTATCAGGCCGAGATCCTGCGCGGCGCGGTGCTGAACGTGAACAAGGGGCAGTGGGAGGCGGCCGCGGCGCTCGGCCTCGGGCGCGTCGTCACCTTCCGCAAGATCATCCTGCCGCAGGCGATGATCGTAGCGCTCCGCCCCTATGGCAATGAGCTGGTGCTGATGATCAAGGGGTCGGCAATCGCCTCCATCATCACCGTGCAGGACCTGATGGGGGTGACGGGCCGTGCCTATTCGCGCACCTACGACTTCCAGGCCTACATCTGGGCGGCGGTGCTCTACCTGATGGTCGTCGAAACGGTGCGTCGGGTGTGGGATGTCCTGGAGCTCCGCCTGACCCGGCATCTGGAACGATAGAGCAGCGAAAGGCCGATTGCGGACATGTCGCGAAACCGGTAGGAATCTGGGCATCGGAGCGCGGCCCGCGATCCGGCCAGACCCTTGATCCTGCAGGCATTCCGCATCGGCTCGCCGGTGTGGATCATCCGCACCGCTCCCCTGCCCGTGCGACAGAACAGACGGAACGACCCATGCACACTCCCCGCAATGCGAAGCTCTCCCCGGCCTCCAGGCTTGCCCATGGCGGCGGCGGGATCGACCCGGCGACGGGAGCCGTGGTGCCGCCGATCTCGACCGCGACCACGTTCGCCCGCGATGAGGCCTACCGGCTGACGAGTCCCACCCACCTCTACTCCCGCGACGACAACGACCTGACGCGCCAGATCGAGGCGCTGATCGCCGACCTGGAGGGCGGCGCGGAAGCAAGGCTCTTTGCCTCCGGCATGGCCGCCATCGCCGCAACGGCGCGCATGGTGAAGCCCGGGCAGACGATCCTCATGCAGTCCGGCATCTACTGGGGCACCACCTTGTGGATGCGCAAGCACTGCCAGCACATGGGCATCGCGCTGATCGAGGCGAATGCCGCAGACGGCACGCGTTTCTGCGAAACGCTGCGCGAATGCGGCCCCGCCCTCGTTTTCCTGGAGGTCCCCTCGAACCCGTTCCTCGAGGTCGCAGACGTCAGGGCGATCAGCGAGGCGGCCCACGACTGCGATGCCGTCGTAGCCGTCGACGCCACAGCGGCGACCCCGCTGCTGATGCGACCGCTGGAGCTGGGCGCGGATCTGGTCGTGCATTCCGCCACCAAGGCGCTCAACGGCCATTCCGACGTGCTCGCCGGCATCGTCTCCTGCCGCGATGCGGACAGCGACGCCTGGCGCTTCCTGCGCGAGGAACGCCACGACGCGGGCGCGGTTCTCTCGTCCTTCGACGCCTATCTGCTGCTGCGCGGCCTGCGCACCCTGTCACTGCGAATGGAGCGCATGTGTGCCAACGCGCAGGCGGTCGCAACCGCGCTGGAGGCCCATCCGGCCATTGAGACCGTGCTCTATCCGGGTCTCGTCTCGCACGCGGCGCATGAAGCCGCGCGGCGACAGATGAACGGCGGCTTCGGCTACATGATGTCGGTTCTGGTGAAGGGAACCGCCGCGGACGCGCTGGCCGTCGCCGGCCGGCTGTCGCTGATCAAGCGGGCCACCTCGCTCGGCGGCGTCGAAAGCCTGGTGGAGCATCGCTACACCATCGAGGGCGAGGCGAGCGGCATCCCGGTCAATCTGCTGCGCCTCTCGATCGGCATCGAAAGCGCGGAGGACCTCATCGCCGACCTGACGGCCGCACTCGATCCGCTGATCCATCGCGCCTGACCCTTTGCTTATGCGGACGGCGCCGGCCTATGCCGCGCCGGTGTCGTCCGTCTCCGCGACACGATGGGTCTTCAACCACGACATGAAGGCCTTGAGCGGCGCGCGGCGCACACCGGGGCGCGTCACCATGTGATAGCCGTTGCCGGGATAGGCATCCTCGAACAGCACCCGCAACGCGCCGGATCGGATTTCCGGCTCGATGAAGGCCCGCGAGGTGACGGAGATGCCATCGCCGCGCCTGAGCCCTTCGAGCACCATGTAGCCCGGCATGTGAACGATGTTGAGGTTCTTGCGCGACAACACGCCCTGGCTGTCGAGCCAGGCGGAAACCTCGGCGGTTCCGTATTCCTGGATCCAGGGGAAGTCGACGAGCCGCACAGGCTCGGGGAACGCCTCGTCGCCGACAAGCGCACGCGCCGCGACGACGACGATGGAGGCCCGCAGGAGCGGCTCCGACGCCAGTCCCGGCCACTCCCCGCCGCCATAACGGATGGCCAGATCGACTCCGCCTGGCTGCAGGTCCACCACTTCGCCCGTCGGGTTGAGCATCAACTCGATGCCCGGGTGGCGATGGCGAAACTCAGACAGACGGGGCATCAGCCAGCTCACCGCGAATGCCGGCGTCATCGTCACCTGCAAGGGCCGCATCCGGTCGGCATCGGCAAGCTCGTCTACCGCGCGCCGCATCGTCGAGAAGGCGGTGTCGAGATGCCCGGCAAGACGCAGCCCTTCGCCGGTCAGCGCCATGCCCCGGCCCTCGCGCCGCACCAGTTGGCAACCGAACCACACCTCCAGCGCGCGCACCTGCTGGCTGACCGCCGCGTGGCTGACGTTGAGCTTGCGTCCCGCGCCAGCGAAAGTGCCCTCCTCAGCCATAGCGGCAAAGGCGCGCAGCCCGGAAAGCGGGGGCATATGGGTCCAGTCCATCTGTAATACTGCCTTACGTTTCCAGGTTTTTCCTGAGTGGCGAAAAGGCCATTCGAGGCGCACGATACAGCCAATCCAAGCACAAGACGGAGGGCGTATCGATGCTCGACATTTTCGCAGAAACTTTCATGACCGCAACCCGTTCGGATGGCGCCGAAGGCCGGCGTCGGCAGTCGACGGCGCGACTGCGCCAGGCGGGACCTCTCTTGCACAGGCGGCTCCGCGGCCTGCTTGCCATGCTGCCCCTTTGATCCTTCCGCTCCCCCTGACAGCTCCGTGTCGATGCGCTACACAGGAACCGCGACACGGCGCGACAGGGGGACGCGGGAGCGGGCCTCGCGCAGCCAATCCGACACGACAAAGGGGAAGAAGCGCGATGGCGAAAGTTTCGTTCATTGGTCTTGGCGTCATGGGCTATCCGATGGCCGGCCACCTGAAGAACCGGGGCGGTCACGACGTCACGGTCTACAACCGGACGGCAGCGAAGGCGGAAAAATGGGTTGCCGAACACGGTGGCGCCCATGCGCCGACCCCGGCTGAAGCCGCCCGCGACTGCGATTTCGTCTTCGCCTGCGTTGGAAACGACGAGGACCTGCGCGCCATCACCCTCGGGCCCGACGGCGCGTTCCAGGCGATGAAGCCGGGCGCCATCTTCATCGACAACACGACCGCCTCCGCGGAAGTCGCGCGCGAGCTTGCCCAGGCAGCATCCGCCAAGG
This sequence comes from Stappia sp., assembly GCF_048268045.1. GTDB lineage: Bacteria > Pseudomonadota > Alphaproteobacteria > Rhizobiales > Stappiaceae > Stappia. Next base: position 216,905 of record NZ_JBLWWG010000005.1, on the reverse strand, counting down.
GCTTCGGCTTCCTCGACGCTCCGGTCTCGGGCGGCCAGGCGGGCGCCGAGAACGGCGCGCTGACGGTGATGGTCGGCGGCGACCAGGCAGATTTCGACAAGGCCAGACCGGCAATCGACTGCTTTGCCAAGATGGTCGGACTGATGGGCCCCTCCGGTGCCGGCCAGCTCACCAAGATGGTCAACCAGATCTGCATCGCCGGTCTCGTGCAGGGACTCTCCGAGGCGGTTCATTTCGCCAAGAAAGCGGATCTCGACGTGGCTAAGGTGATCGATGTGATCTCGAAGGGAGCCGCTCAGTCCTGGCAGATGGAAAATCGCTGGGAAACGATGCGCGACAACAAGTTCGAGTTCGGCTTCGCCGTCGACTGGATGCGCAAGGATCTGGGAATCTGCCTGAAGACCGCCAACGAGACCGGTGCCCGCCTGCCCGTCACGGCGCTGGTCGACCAGTTTTATGCGGAAGTGCAGGGAATGGGCGGCAATCGCTGGGACACCTCCAGCCTGATTGCACGTCTGCAGCAGCCCGATAACAAGTAACGTCGCAAGCGCGACGGCGACGATCCGCCCCCGGTGCCCCAGACGGGTGCCGGGGGCATGGCCAGATCACATGATCCGGCGCGCGCTCTTTTAAAACATTCCTTTATTCGAAAATATTGATCCTCATCAAGACGCAAACCTCACAGTGGTCCAGACTGGCTACGTCGCCGGTCAGGTGACGGCGCTCGACGCGCGCTTGTCCGTTCAGGCTGGAGAGCATGCGTCGGGCCAACACAGGAGGCTCCGATGAACCGTGTGTCGATCTTGGCATTGGCCGTGACGCTTGCCCTCGCCCAGCCCGTCTTTGCCCAGCAAAATGCCGGTGGCGGCATGGGAATGGGAACAGGCCAGGGAATGCGCGGCGGACAGATGATGATGGGCCGTTTCGGTGCGATCGACTCCGACGCCAACGGCGTCGTCACGGCGGATGAGGCCGCGACCTCCGTCGAGGACGTCTATTCCGCCATGGATGCGGACGACAATGGCGCACTGACGAAGGACGAATACATGTCTGTGCGCATGGGACCCGGCTCAGGCCTCAACACGGCCAGACAGTCCGAACGCCAGGCGGCAAAGGAAGACCGTTTCGCCACCATGGACAAGGATGGCGACGGCAAGGTCAGCCGGGACGAATTCATCAATAGCGGCAAGGCCCGGTTCGAGGCTGCCGACACCAACAAGGATGGCAACGTGACGGTCGAGGAATTTCGGCAGCAGATGTGGAGGTAATCCCCTGGCATCAGCCTCTGAGTGAACGACCGGACGAGAGCGGGCACCTTTGCCATCCACATCAAAGGCGCCCGCTTGATCGCACTATCGGCCGGCCGCTTCGGAAATGATCTCCTCAAGCAGCGCGTTGACATCGGCAAGCGCCTTTTTTGACGCCTCCGATCCGACCTCCTCCAACCGGCGGAAACCGACGGTCACCTTTCCCGGCGCATCCGGCGTCTCGAACGCAAAGACCACATAAGGACAGAAGGCGATGTTGCCGGGCGAGGCTTCCATCGCCGCGCGCGACAGGCGCGCGGAGCAGAACATCATCGCATCCGCGTTGACGTAGACCACCTTGTCGGAGCCGACGTCCGCGCCGGTGCGCGCCAGCATCTCGCCGATATGCGACACATGGTCGATGACGAGACCGCGGTTGATGATGGCGTTCTCCATGTCGAAGCGCACATCGTCATAGGCTCGCTCCACCGTGAGGGCGGTCGCCCCGTCCGGAAGAGCCGCCCCGTCCTGCGCCGAGGCGGACGCGCCGGCGGCAAGCAGCGCCGCGCCACCGAGCAGCAACGCCCGCGCGCCCCGCATCAATATCCAGTTCCGCCTGCGCTGCATGGCACCCTCCCGTGGTGTTGTCCTGGGCCCTGTGTCCGAAGCGGACCGGCCTTTGCCTGATCGTATCGCCTCGCACCGGCCAACGCCAAGACATATCCCATTCATGGAATATGTCGCGCCACCGGCCCCTTTTCACCGCGGGCTTAGTCGTCGCGTTCGTTGCGCGGCTTTTCCGTTGGAACATAGGCGAGCGGCAACTCACTGGTGGACTTGATCTGCTCCATGGCGAAAGACGTCGACACGTCGGAAATGTCGATTCTGGCGATCAGGCGTTTGTAGAAGGCGTCATAGGCCTCGATGTCGGGCACCGCGACGCGCAGCAGATAGTCCACCTGACCGGCCATGCGATAGAACTCGACCACCTCCGGAAACTCGGAGATCACATCGGCGAACTTGCGCAGCCAGTCGTCATTGTGGCGAGAGGTGGTGATCGCGACGAAGGCGGTGACCTTCACGTTGATCTTCTTCGGATCCAGAATGGCGACGCGGCGCTTGATGACGCCGTCCTCCTCGAGCTTCTGGATGCGCCTCCAGCACGGCGTCGTCGACAGGCCGACACGGCGGCCAACCTCGGCGACGGGAATGGTGCAGTCCTCCTGCAGAATGGAAAGAATGCGGCGGTCGATACGGTCGATCATGGAACGGGCCCGGCTGGCGGCAGGTCGCTCGACTTCATCTGGATTCATTTTCCAAAGAAATCGGATATGACGATGCGCGTTTTCTTCCTTAGTGCTTAAATTGGAGAATATTGGATTTTTCTTCCAAAATCTCTTCGCTTTCCGCTTGCCGCTTTTTATATCCGATGTCAACTCAAAGCTCAGGAACCCATTCGGCGGCTCCCTTTACGTGACCTTCGGAGATATCCCATGCAGGCCCTCAAGCGGCTCACCGGCCTTGGCGCCCTCGTTCTGTCCCTGACGCTGGCGCAGGTCGCTCTGGCGGCAACGCCGCTGGTCTCGACCGACTGGCTGGCGGAGAACCTGAAGCGCGACGACACGATCGTCCTCGACATCCGCTCACCCTTCGCCGGTTCGAGCCGGGAGGCCTATCTCAAGGGACACATTCCCGGCGCGCTGTGGAGCGAGTATCCCGGCTACTGGCGCACGGACCGCGGCGATGTCGTCGGCGTCCTGCCCTCCGTCGAGAAGCTCGAGGCGGCCTTGTCCGAACTCGGCGTCGCCGATGGCAAAACAGTGGTGATCGTTCCCGCTGGCGGCAACAGCTCGGAGTTCAGCGCCGCGGCGCGGATCTACTGGACGCTCAAGTACCTCGGCCATGACGAGGTTTCCATTCTCGACGGCGGTCACCGCCGCTGGACGGAAGAGAAACGCCCGCTCGAGACCGGGGCGGTCACACCGGTGGGCGACATGTTCGTCGCCGAACCGCGTGCCGACTATCTCACCGGCACCTCCGACGTCGCCAGGCGGATGAACACCTCCACCGTGCTGATCGACGGTCGGCCCGCGTCGCAATTCGCCGGCCAGGCCAAGCACTCCAAGGCAACCCGCTTCGGGCGCATTCCAGGGGCCGTCAGCCTCGACCAGGGCGTCTTCTACGACGACAAGGCCGGCCGACTGAAGGCCCCTTCGGAGATCGCGAAACTGGTTCCTCAGGGGCTCGACGACAAGGATGTCGACATCGTCTCCTATTGCAACACAGGCCACTGGGCAGCAACCAACTGGTTCGTCATGCACGAGTTGCTCGGCTACAAGAACGTCTCGCTCTACGACGAGAGCATGGTCGGCTGGTCGCAGGATGAGAGCCTGCCGATCGCCTCCGAGCGCACGATGATGGACGATGTGAAGGCCTTCTTCAGCAACATCTTCAGCTGACACGAGCCTTCAAGAGGTCCGCGACCTCAACCACACGGGCATGCCGGTCCGCAAGCGCGGCAAGCGTCGCCTCATGGATCTGCGCGGCGGGCACGATCCCGCCGCGCAGCGGCAGGTCGCGGGTCGCGCAGGCATCGCCGGCAAGCGTGATCGCATAGCCGAGATCGAGCGCGGCGCGCACCGTCGACGACACGCAATTGTGCGTCATGAAGCCCGCCACGATTATCCGCGTTCCCGCAGCGCCGATGCAGCTGGCAAGGTCCGTGCCCGCGAAACCGTTGGGCAGCGTCTTCTCCACCACGGGCTCTCCGGCGCGCGGCGCCAGCGCCTCGACAATCTCTCCGCGCTGGCGCGAGCGGTCAAACAGGCCGCCGGGCCGTCCACGGTGGACGACATGCACGACCGGCGCTCCCACGCGCCGCGCCGCCGCCAACAATGCACCGGCGCGTTCCAGCGCGGGCTCAACGCCTGGAAGCGCGAGCGGCCCCTCCCTGTATTCATTCTGATAATCGATCAACACCAACACCGCCTCTTCCAGCGATGCCGCTTCGGGCACATGCCCGGCGAGTTCGAACAGTGTCTTGGCAGCTGTCATGATCCTGCGTCCTTCCTGTCCCTTCAGGGAATGAGCACGGCGGCACCGGCGGTGCGTCCGGCTTCCAGATCGCGGTGTGCGTCGGCCGCGCGCGCGAGCGGATAGGTTTGTGTCGGCGACTCCGCGTCGCCGCTGGCGATCATGGCGAAGACATCGTGCATGGCCTCGCCATAGGTCTCCCGTTCGGCGGCGAACGCCATGACGCTCGGCCGGGCCAGCGTCAGCGAGCGCAGCGGGCCGAGGTCCTCGACCGCCAACGGCGGGATCGGACCGGCAACCTGACCGATGCTCGCGACCGTCCCGAAACGGCGTACGCAGGCGAGCGTCCGGGCAAGCATGTCGCCGCCAATACCGTCGACGGCGAAGTCGACGCCTCTGTTCCGGGTGAGGCGCGCGACCTCACCCTCGAGATCCGCATCGCGACCGACGATGACGTGACGCGCACCATTCTCCCGCGCCCGCTCCGCCTTTTCCGAGGATCCCGTCGTTGCAATCACACAGGCGCCAAGTCGGGTCGCGACACGGGTCAGAAGCGACCCGAGACCGCCGGCGGCGGCATGGACAAGGAGCACGCTGTCGCGCGAAACGGGATAGGTCCGGGCAAGCAGCATCCGCACGGTCAGTCCGCGCAGCAGCGTCGCAGCCGCATGGGCGAAAGAGATTGCCTCCGGCAGAGCCACCGCGCGCCATGCGGGCAGCAGCCGGGCCGCCGCATAGGCACCGGAGGCTCCCGCATAGGCGACGCGCTGACCGACGACGAGGTCGTGCACATTCGCGCCAACGGCCTCCACCACCCCGGCCCCCTCGACGCCGGGAATGGCAGGGGCTTCCAGCCCGTAAAGCCCGATCCGCTGGTAGACGTCGATGAAATTCAGGCCGATGGCGTGCTGGCGAATGCGGACCTCGTCGGGTCCGGGTTCCCCAGGATCCCAGTCCGAGACATGAAGCATATCGGGGGACCCGGGGCGCTGAAGCTTGATGGCAATGGTCATGTCGTCCTCACTTTCCAGCGGAGACTCGCCCATGGCGCATGATTTATAAATTCACTATATTTTCTCATATAATGGGAGATAATTCACATATGGACTGGGACGACCTTCGCCATTTCGCCGCCTTCGTGTCCGGCGGCAGCCTGTCGGGGGCGGCGCGTCTTCTGGCGGTCGAGCACGCAACCGTCGCGCGCCGGATCGCGGCGCTGGAAATGAAGCTGGGACTGAAGCTCGTCGACCGCCGGGGCCGACGGCTGCTTCTGACCCAGGACGGCGAACGCGTGGCGGCGATAGCCGAACGCATGGCGGCCGGCGAGGAGGCGCTGGCGCGGCTGGCACGGGGCGCGCGATCGGAACTCGGTGGCGAGGTGGTGATCAGCGCTCCCGGAGCCTACGCTGCGGCGCTGCTCGCGCCGCTCCTGGCGGACCTTGGAGGCCGCCATCCCGAGCTCCGCATCACGCTTCTTGGCGAAGCCCGCACCGCTTCGCTGGAACGGCGCGAGGCGGATATCGCCATCCGCCTCAGCCGTCCGCAATCGGGCGACCTCACCACCGCCAGGCTGGGCGAGATGCCCTTTCGCTTCTACGCAAGCCCCGACTATCTGCGGGCGGGCGGCGAGGAGGAGTGGCGCTTCATCGGATCGGCCGGGCCGATGGCGGGAGCCCCGCAGCAGGCCATCCTTGCCAAGCAGGCGGCCGGACGCGATATCGGCCTGGCCTCCGACCAGATCGAGATACAGGCCGCTCTGGCGCGGGCCGGCGGCGGGGTCGCGGTGCTGCCGGAGTTCCTGGCCGAGGGGGATGAGCGGCTACAACGGGTGTGGCCGGATGAGACCGCGCTGGTGCGAGACGTCTGGATCGTCGTCCATTCCGACATGAAGGACGCTGCCCCTGTGCGCGCCGTGATCGATGCGCTGCGCGCCGGCTTGCGCGCGGGCGCGCGCGACCTCATCCGACAAGACGCGCAACCTCTGACCTGAGCACCGGCAGACACTCCGCCTCGAACCACGGATTACGCTTCAACCAGGCATTGTTGCGCCAGGACGGATGCGGCAGCGGGAGCGCCGCGCGCCCCTCGGCGCGCGTTGCAGACAGGATCGCCCGCCAGTCGGCGACGGTACCGCCGAGCGTGCGATGCCGATGCGCACCCAGGTGATAGGCCTGCGCGTAGCCGCCGATCACCAGCCGGAGCTCGATCCGCGGCATGGCGGCGAATACCTTGTCATGCCATAGGCGTCGGCACTCCGGGCGCGGCGCAAGATCCCCGCCCTTGGCATCGAGGCCGGGAAAGCAGAACCCCATCGGGACAATGGCGATCCGCGCCGCATCGTAAAAGACCTCCGGCCCGATACCCATCCAGTCGCGCAAACGGTCTCCGCTCGGGTCGGTAAAGGGACGCCCGCTGGCATGCACGCGGGTGCCTGGCGCCTGTCCGCAGATGACGATCCGCGCTGTCGGCGACAGCACGCAGACGGGGCGGGGCTCATGCGGCAACGGCGAGCGCAAGGGCGCCTCGACACAGGCACGGCAGGCGCCGATGTCCACAGCCAGCCTTTCGATTTCCGCGTCCGCCTCATCGCGCACTCCGCGCGCGGCGTTGGTGTCCTCTGCCGTTGCCATGGCTCCTGTTCCTGTCATTTTGCAGCATTTGCAAGCCCGCGATGAGAAAACGTTAACCACGTCCCTGAGGTGCTTATTAAGAGTTGGTGAGCATGATGGAGCAAGTTCAAGCGGTCGGGTCAAACGACCGGCAAGAGTTGCTCCGGGAATCAGATGGCAAGCGCGGAGACACGAGACAGCGATGCGCGCACCGCCTCCAACAGCGAGCGGGCGCAACGCCGACGCGACGTCGCTAAGACGGTGAAAACCGTGCGCGAACGGTTGTCGACGGTCGACGGCGTGCAGCCAAATTTCGAATACGAGCTTCTCCTCACCTTCACCAAGAACCGGTTGAGCGCGGCAATCGCCCTGCCTCTGTTCTCGCTCATCGTGGCGGGCATATCGCTGCTGTGGATGCCGCTGGCGATGATCGTCGGCTGGCTCGCCTTCTCGCTCATCGCCCACACGCTGCTGATGATGGCCTGCCGCCGCTTCGAGCGCGAAGCCCCCGGCAGCGTTCGGATCCCGGTGTGGCGGCGTCAGTTCGTCATCGGCGATCTGCTCTACGGGTTGACCTGGGCAGGCTTTTTCCTGCTCCAATCGGCCGCTCCGGGACATGACGGCTCCGAGATCTTCCAGTTCGCGACGATGCTGATCGTCATCGCGATGCTGACGATGCTGTCCTCCAGCCTGCCGCGCGCGCTGCTCGCCGGCACGTTGCCGATCACCATTGCCATCGTCGTTTCCTTCCTGAACCAGCAGACAGCGATCCACTACGCGATGATGGCCATGGCGATGGGCGCACAGGGGTTCTTCGTCATGCTGGGCAACCAGCTCCACGTCTCGACGTTGACGATGCTCGCCTTCCGTGCCGAGAAGGACCATCTGATCAGCGAGCTGGAACAGGCAAATGCAATCTCCGACGAGGCCCGCCGCCGCGCCGAGGAAGCCAATCTCGCCAAGTCGCGTTTCCTGGCGACCATGAGCCATGAATTGCGCACGCCGCTCAACGCCATCCTCGGCTTCTCCGAGGTCATGAAGAGCCAGTTGCTCGGGCCGATGGAGAACGATACCTATCGCGACTACGCCGGGGACATCCACAGCTCGGGCGAGCATCTGCTCAACCTCATCAACGAAATCCTCGACCTTTCGCGCATCGAGGCCGGCCGCTACGAGCTCTCCGAGGAGGCGATCCAGCTTTCGGAGTTGCTGACCGAGTGCCGCGGAATGATGTCGATCCGCGCCCGCAAGAAGAACATCACCATCTCCGAGACGGTGGAGGAGCGCCTGCCCAAACTCTGGGCGGACGAGCGCGCCATCCGTCAGGTGATTCTGAACCTGGTCTCCAACGCGGTGAAGTTTACCCCGACCGGCGGCGAGGTCCATATCAAGGCCGGCTGGACGGCCGGCGGCGGACAATATGTCTCGGTTCGCGACAATGGCCCGGGCATTCCCGAAGAGGAAATCCCGATCGTCATGCAGGCCTTCGGCCAGGGTGCCATCGCCATCAAGAGCGCCGAAGCGGGAACCGGCCTCGGCCTGCCCATCGTCAACGCCCTGATCCAGATGCACGGCGGCAAGTTCGAGTTGCGCTCGCGCCTGCGCGAGGGCACGGAAGCGCTTGTCACCTTCCCCGCCTCGCGCGTGCTGGAAGCGATGCCCGCGCTGGACGAGGGCGGCAACGCCGGACTGCCGCGTGCCAGGCGCGCCTCGGCCCGCCTGTTGCGCAAGGCCTCCTGAGAGCCGACGCTCCATCAGTTCGATCCAGCGGCGACTTCAACACGACGTCGAGTTTCAGCCGCGTGTCCCGTCGCCAGCGGGGCACCGAGGGAAAACGCCCCGCCAAGCCGCCCCTGCCCCACCAATCATCCGCCTATAACCAGTCTCGCTCAGGCGTCGGCCTTTCCAGACACGCCAGCATCGGCGAAGGTCGCCATGCCTGAATGGGTGGCGACAGCCGCCTTGACGATGCCGGCGGCCAGCGCGGCGCCTGTGCCCTCGCCAAGACGCATGCCGAGGTCGAGAAGCGGTGTCTTGCCCATGATCTGGAGAATGCGCCCATGCGCCGGCTCGGCGGAGAGATGGGCGAAGAGGCAATGATCGAGTGCTTCCGGGTCCATCGCATGAAGAACGGCGACGGCAGCGGTGGCGACATAGCCGTCGACGATCACGGGAATGCGCTGAAGGCGCGCGGCGAGCACCGCGCCAGCCATGGCGGCGATCTCGCGTCCACCGACACGCCGCAGCACCTCGAGCGGATCCTTTGTGCCCTTGACGCGGGCAACGGCGGCGGCGACCGCGGCGCGCTTGCGCTCAAGTCCCTCGTCGTCGACGCCCGTGCCCGGGCCAACCCAGTCGCCCGGCTCGCCGCCGTGGAGCGCGGCAAGCAGCGCCGCCGCCACCGTTGTGTTGGCGATGCCCATCTCGCCGATGCAGAGAAGGTCGGTGCCGCCAGAGACGGCCTCCATGCCGAAGGCCATGGTCGCCGCGCAATTGGCCTCGTCGAACGCATCTTCCTCGGTGATGTCGGGCGTCGGCAGATCGAGCGCCAGATCGAACACCTTGAGGCCCAGGTCATGGGCGATGCAGAGCTGATTGATCGCCGCGCCACCGGCCGAGAAGTTTTCCACCATCTGGCGCGTCACGCTGGCGGGAAAGGCCGAGACCCCCTTGTCGGCGACGCCGTGGTTCGCGGCAAAGATCGCGACCACCGGGCGTGCGACACGGGGGCGGCCGTGTCCGCTCCACCCGGCCACCCATTCGGCGAGTTCCTCCAGACGTCCGAGAGAGCCGGCGGGCTTGGTGAGCTGCACCTCGCGCGCGCGAACCTCGGCCACGGCGTCCTCGTCCGGCCCGGGCATCTGGCGCACCAGATTGCGGATGTCGTCGAAGGGAAGCGCGGACGGGGACATGGACATTCGGGAAACTCCGGTCGCAACATGGGGCGCGCCAGCGTGGGCGCACAAGGCATTGGCCACAGGCGGGGGTCGATCTATAAACCGGGAGCCTTCGCCTCGCAAACCTCGCAAGACCGACGACAGCATCAGGGACGGGAAAATGAACCAGGCTCCGGAAACAGCACCGGACACGGCCAGCAGAAGCCCCGCCGGAGGCCTTGCGCAAACCGTCGCCGACGCGGCCGGGGTAACGCGGTTCTTCTCCCGCATTCCCGTGCCGGCGGCGAACGCTCTCGATGACCCTGCCGCGCTCCCCGATTTCCGCCGCGCCGGCGCCGTGGCGCCGCTGGCGGGCTTCTTCATAGCCCTTCCCGGCGCCCTCGCCTTGGCACTTCTGGCCCAGACGTCGCTGCCGGCACTTGCGGTGGCGCTCACCGCGCTGGGGCTGACAATGGCGCTCACCGGTGCCCTGCACGAGGACGGGCTGGCGGACGTCGTCGACGGCTTTTTCGGCGGGGCAAGCGCCGAGCGCCGCCTGGAAATCATGAAGGACAGCCGCATCGGCGCCTTTGGCGCGCTGGCGCTTGCCGTCACCGTGCTGGCGCGGGCAAGCCTCCTCGCCGCGCTCCTCGACCGCCACGGCGGGCCGGCGGCGGCAGCGGCGCTCCTCGCCATCGAGGCCGGCTCCCGCTCGGCGCTGGTGGTGCTGTGGTCGCGGCTGCCGCCTGCGCGCCCGGGCGGCCTTGCAGCGGCCTGCGGCATGCCTTCGGCCAAGGCGGCATCGGTTGCCGCGCTGATCGGCCTTGCCGCGATGCTGGCGCTTGCACCGCTGTTTTCCCTGACAGCCACGGCAACGGCGATGGGCGCGGCAATCGTTACAGGGCTGGGCGTCGCCCGGCTCGCAACATCCCGCATCGGCGGCCAGACCGGGGACGTGCTCGGCGCGACCCAGCAACTGTGCGGCCTGGCGGCGCTCTTCGCGCTTGCAGCATTTGGTTAAGCACGCGAACCTCTTGCGTGTCGTGGCTGGCCAGCTTGTGCTAAGGAAAGCCGCAAAGTGCGGTAATCGAGAGGAAGAGCGCATGGGCGCAGCTCCAGTCGGGGAATTTCGGGAAACTGCGCGGATCGGCTGTCGCCGCCTCGGCAGGGCGACGGCGCTGGTCGCAACGCTTCTCCTCCTCGCGGCCTGCGCGGTGCGCCCGGGTGTCGGCATGCTGAAGGTATCCGACAAGCCGCTCGACGGCGCGACCGACCACACCGTGCTTGTGGCGACTACGCGCGAGCGTGCCGAAACGCCCTACACAATCTACAACGGCCAGCGCGCCGATGTGCTTGATCATGCGATGGCCACCGTTTCCGTTCCGCCGACGCACAAGCCCGGCGAGATCGAATGGGCCTCGATCCCGCCTGGAGATCCGAGAACGGATTTCACCCTGCGCTCCAGCCGCTTTCTGAGCGATGCCGCCTTCCTTGCGGAGGTCAACCGCCAGGTCATGCAGCTTCCCAAAGGCAAGCGAGAGGTCTTCGTCTTCGTTCACGGCTTCAACACGACCTATCCGGAAGCGCTTTACCGTATCGTTCAGCTTCGCCACGATTCCGGCCTGCCGCAGGTGCCGGTGCTCTTCACATGGGCGTCGGCCGGCCGTGTGTCGGACTATCTCTATGACACCAACAGCGCCACCATCGCCCGCGATGCACTGGAGAAAACGCTGCGCACGCTCACCGCTTCCAAGGCGGAAAAGGTCAACGTGCTGGCCCACTCCATGGGGAACTGGGTGCTGACGGAAACGATGCGGCAGATCCGCATCTCCGGGCGACCGTTGCCCGCAGCAAAGATGGGCCTTATCGCGATGGCCGCGCCGGATGTCGATGTCGAGGTCTTCAAGGCGCAGATGAAACGTGTCGGCAAGCCGGACAAGCCGTTCGTCATCCTCGTGTCCAAGGACGACCGGGCGCTGCGGGCGTCCAACTACCTCGCCGGGGGCAAGGGTCGGCTTGGCGCCTATGAGGACGAGGAAGAGCTCGCCCGGCTCGGCGCGGTCATCGTTGACCTGACACAGGTGAAGGCCGGAGATTCAGCAAATCACGGCAAATACACCCAACTCGCCCAGGCGGCGCCCGAGCTCCAGCAGGCACTCCGCTCGCTGCGTATCGAAAGCAACTCGCAGGGATCGCGAACGGGTGTCGACACCTTCAACAACACGATCGGCGACACCGCGAAGGCCGCGGTAACATTCCCGCTCAAGATCCTGACCGCGCCGCTCACTGCCTTGTCGCGCTAGCACGACCGCCCCACATGAAGCGGGTCTGAGGGAACAAGCGACGAAACGGAGCCCATGACCGCTTCCACAGAAAGCCCCTGCGTCGATATCTGCCGCATCGATGACAACAGCGGATTTTGCATCGGATGCCTGCGCGATCTCGATGAGATTGCCGGGTGGAGCGGCATGAGCGCGGCCACACGCGCCAAGGTCCTGGCCGCCCTGCCCGCCCGCCGCCGGCTTATTCCGGAGCAACCGGCATGAGACGTGGACAGATTGTCGGCACCCTGGTGCTCGGCCTCCTACTCGTCGCCATGATCGGCGCGGTGATCGCCTTTTTCGCCGGCAACTCCATGCCGGGTGCCGAGACATGGGCCTCGGACAAGGCACCGCGCATCGTCTCGCTGGTCGCGATCCTGATCGTCGTCGCCGGAGGCATGCTTGCCGCCCCACCGGCCGTGCCGGATCTGCTGAAGAACATCGTGATATGGCTTTCCCTCGGTTTCCTGCTCGTTGGCGGATACGCCTATCGCGGCGAGCTTGAAGTCGTTGGGCGCAGGATTGTTGGAACGCTGCTTCCCGGCCATCCCATCGCCGACACAGAAAAAGGCACGATCACGGTGATCCGCGACCGGTCGAGCCATTATCGCATCCGCGCCAGCGTCAACGGCGCGCCGGTGGACTTCCTCTTCGATACCGGCGCTTCGGCCATGACGCTGACGGCGCAGGACGCGCGAGCTGCGGGGATAGATCCCGATGCGCTGACCTATACGACGCCGGTCTCGACAGCCAACGGGATGACCATGGTCGCCTCGGTGCGGGTCCAGGATCTGACGATCGATACGCTGCACCTGGGAAACCTGCGCGCCTTCGTCGCCCGCGACGGGGCGCTGGACACAAGCCTGCTCGGCATGAGCGTCCTTGATCGGCTGAAGAGCTGGCGGGTCGAGGGCGACAGGCTCATTCTCCAACCCTGAGGCTGCCTCGCCACAGCGCACGCGGAAACGAAAAACGCCCCGTCGATGGACGGGGCGTTTTAACGATGCGATGGCGCGCCGGGAGGTGGTTCAGCCGCCCCAGAGGCTCCAGCCGAAGCGTGCTGCCACGGAGAGCAGGAACACGCCGAAGAAGATTTCCAGCGCGCGCTTGGGCAGCGCGTGGGCGATCTTCACGCCGAAAGGCGCAGCAAAGGTGGTGATCGGAATGATCAGCGCGACGCCGAGCAGATTGACGTAGCCAAGCGAGAAGTTCGGCAGATCAGGGTGCCCCCAGCCGGCCCAGATCATGCCCAGAACGCCCGGGATGGAGATCAGAACGCCCGTGCCGGAGGATGTCGCAACGGCCTGGTGGATCGGTCGGCCGAAGAGCGTCATGAAGGTGTTGTTCATGACGCCGCCGCCAATTCCCATCAGCGTGGAAAAGAAACCGATCAGCATCCCGCAGATGGCGCGGACCGGATTGCCGGGAATATCGTTGCCGAGCTTCCAGCTGTCGCGGTTCAGAAGCATCCTGAGACCGACGACGACGGCAATGCCGGCGAAGATGCCCTTGAGCCCGTCGCCAGACACATGCGCTGCAACCAGGCTGGCAACCAGCGCACCGGCGGGAACCGGGATGATCCAGCTCTTGAGCAGTTCGAGATCAGCCGCGCCGCGCTTCTTGTGCGCCATGAAGGAGCGGATAGACGTCGGAACGATGATACCCAGCGACGTGGCAACGGAGACGTGCATGCGCACGGATTCATCGACACCCAACCAGGTGAGGAACTGGAACAGGACGGGCACAAGCACGGCCCCGCCCCCGATGCCGAACACACCGGCGAGAAGACCCGCCACCGCTCCGGACGCAACAAGCGCGAAGACGAGGCCGATCACCTCGCCATTGATTGACGACAAATCCATGAATGCCCCCGAATGGCTCGCCAAGGGATGAGCGGTCAGAAGGAACCGGGAGAAGCGGGCGGCGAGCTACCGCGCGGCGGCCCTCGTTGCGCTTGTCTGACCCAGCGGAGCGGATTTGTCCAGCCTGTCCGAGGTCTCGACATCCACGCAGGCGATCTCCCGCAGCGCCGCATCGAGCACCTCCATGCCGGCTCCAGGCTTCACCGCATCGACCGTGAGCCGCCGCCGCCAGGCCCGCGCGCCGGGCATGCCGTGGAACAGTCCGAGCATATGGCGCATCACCTGGTTGGCGCGCACGCCCTTCGACAATTCCTCGTGAAGAAAGGGGCGGAAGGCTTCCACCGCGGCGAAACGGTCAGCGGCCGGATCATCTTGCGCGCCGAGAAACCGAGTGTCGGCGCGCGCCAGCACCCAGGGGTCATGGTAAGCGGCACGGCCGAGCATCACGCCATCGACCCGGGCGAGATGCGTCTCCGCCTCATCGAGATCGGTTATGCCGCCGTTGATGCCGATGAAGAGGTCCGGCAACCGCTGCTTGAGTCTGTAGACCCGGTCGTAGTCAAGCGGCGGAATATCGCGGTTTTCCTTGGGCGAAAGCCCCTTCAGCCAGGCCTTTCGGGCGTGAACCCAAAGCGCGTCGACATCCGCCGCCACGACCGCATCGGCCACGGCGTCGAGCGCCGGCTCCGGGTCCTGGTCGTCCACGCCGATGCGGCACTTCACGGTCACGGGGATGGAAACAGCATCCTTCATCGCCGCGACGCACTCTCCGACAAGCCCCGGTTCGCGCATCAGGCACGCTCCGAAACGCCCCGACTGCACCCGGTCGGAGGGGCAGCCGACGTTGATGTTGACCTCGTCGTAGCCAAAATCCTCGACGATGCGCGCGGCCTCGGCCAGTTCCACGGGATCGGAACCGCCAAGCTGACAGGCCAGCGGATGCTCAAGGTCGCGGAACCCGAGAAGCCGCTCGCGATCCCCGTGGATCACCGCGGCGGAGGCAACCATTTCGGTGTAGAGCAGCGTGTCGCGGCTCAGACTCCGGTGAAAGGCGCGGCAGAACCGGTCGGTCCATTCCATCATGGGCGCCACGGTAACCCGACGCGCACGGAGCTGGCTTGTTGTCTTGGTCTTTTCAGATCGTTCCATGATGCTCTGGCAGTCCCGTTCGTGTCCCGCATGTCGCCGCCCGCGCCCGCGCAGGCAGGCAAGAACGCGACCTGAATATCCCAAGCGCCGCCTGGAGGGAACTCCTTGCCGGTCAGTCCATCCACGAAGACAGGGCAAGCGGCGCCAGGTGCGACGCCGCGACCTCACGCAGGATCTCGCCCAGTTTCCTTCCCGACGCGGACATGTCCGCCGCCGTGAGCAGGCGCACCTCCACCGGCGGCGGCTTGGGAAAGCCGGTGTCGTTTCGCAGAACGCTCACCCCCTCGGGTATCCCGTGGCGTGTCCGCAGCGAAATGCCCTTTCCCGCGCGCACCGCCGCCCAGATGCCAGGAAGACTGGGCGTCGTCAGAACCACGCGCCAGTTCAGATTGCCATCCTCAAGGGCTTTCAGGGCCGTCGACCTGAACAGGCACGGGTGATCGAAGAGCACCAGTGGAAGCCTGTCCTTGCCGGGACGAACGCGGCAACCGTCGCCGCCCACCCAGAAGGTCGGAAGCGTCGCGATCAGGTCCCCGTGCGCATGGGAGCCTTGCGGGAAAAAGGCGATGGCCGCGTCGAGGCGTCCGGCGTTGACTTCCTCCTCCAGGAGAAAATTGCGCCCCGCCCGCACCTCGACATGCACATTCTCGAGGCGATCCTCGAATGCCGTGATGGTGTCCGGCAAAATGTCCTCGAAGAAATCCTGCGGCAGGCCAAGCTTCACACTGGCCTCGGCCTGGATGACACCAAGGGACAAAGCCGCTTCGTCGTTCAAAGCGATGATCTTGCGCGCGAAAGTCAGCAGCACCTCGCCCGCCTCTGTCGGCACCAGTCCCCTGCCCTTGCGCACGAAAAGCGGCACGCCGGCGCGCTCTTCCAGCTTTTTCAATTGCATGCTGATCGCCGACTGGGACCGGCCCAATCTCGAGGCGGCGCGGGTGAAGCTGCCCTGCTCGACACCTTCAACCATCGTGCGCAGGGCTTCCATATCGAAATTACAGATCATCACTTCATCATTTCGAATGCGAAATATCCATATTATTCGTTATTCCAATTCCACTCGACTGTCTAGACAGGAGCCGTTCGACACAACCGATGCCCGGCATGGGGGCCTCCGCAAGGCGGCACAGAATTGCCCGCCGGAGCTCATCAGGGAGGAACGATCTTGGACAGAACGCTACTGGATGAACTGGCGAACCTGACCACCCCGCATCTGGCAGATGGATGTCTTGTCACCGGAAACCCGATCCGCATCGCGCCCGCGGGGACGCGGCCTCTGGTCGAGGGCATGCGTTGCTTTGGCCGCGCTCTCCCGGTTCAGCACCTTGGCAGCATAGATATCTTCTTCGAGGCGTTCGAGCAGATGACGGCGGGCGACGTCGTCGTCATCGACAATGGCGGGCGCCTCGACGAAGCCTGCATCGGCGACATCGTCCTGCTTGAGGCAGAAGCCGCGGGCGCGACCGGCTTCGTCGTGTGGGGATGTCACCGCGACAGCAAGGAGCTTGCAGAGATCGGCTTTCCGGTCTTCAGCCTCGGGGCGCTTCCCACCGGTCCGCAGCGTTCCGCACCTCGCCCCGGCGACGCGCTGTCGCGCGCCACATTCGGACGCAATGACGTCACCCGCAGCGACTTTGTCATCGCTGACGCCAATGGCGCGCTTTTCATCGCCGAGGACAAGCTCGAGGACGTAATCCGGGCGGCGATGACATACCGGGATGTCGAGGCCACCCAGCTCAAGGCAATGCGCGAAGGCCTCAGCTACCGCAGCCAGACACGGTTCGCCGAGTATCTGGCCAAACGGCAGGCGACCCCCTCCTACGGATTCCGCCAGC
Organism: Stappia sp.; assembly: GCF_048268045.1. Classification (GTDB taxonomy): domain Bacteria; phylum Pseudomonadota; class Alphaproteobacteria; order Rhizobiales; family Stappiaceae; genus Stappia. The sequence continues at coordinate 199,973 of NZ_JBLWWG010000005.1, read as the reverse complement.
ACCTGAAGGCGATCGCCGCCGCAGGCGAAGTCTGACACGCGCGGGCCGCCTTACCCCTCAAGAAGCACGAAAGAGAGATAGCAATGACGAGAGCGATCCGCCTCGCACGAACCGGCAGCGCTGATGTCCTGAGCTGGGAAAACGTCGATCCCGGCGCGCCCGGCGACGGAGAAGTCCTGCTGAGGCAAACGGCCATCGGCGTCAACTTCATCGACATCTATCACCGCACAGGCCTGTATCCGATCCCCTTGCCGGGCGGACTGGGCTCGGAAGCCGCCGGCGTCGTCGAGGCCATTGGTCCTGGCGTCACCAACTTCGCGGTCGGCGACCGCGTCGCCTATGCCGGCGGGCCGGCGGGAGCCTATGCCGAAAAACGCGTCGTGCCGGCCGCCATCCTGCTCAAGGTGCCCCACGCGATCTCCGACAAGGATGCGGCCGGCGTCCTTCTGAAGGGGATGACCGCCGAGTTTCTTCTGCACCGATGCTTCAGGGTTCAGACGGGAGACGCGGTGCTTTTCCATGCCGCCGCCGGGGGCGTCGGGCTTCTTGCCTGCCAGTGGCTCAAGAGCATCGGTGCGATTGCGATCGGCACCGTCAGCTCCGAGGAGAAAGCCGCTCTGGCGAAGCGGAACGGCTGCACCCACACGATCAATTACAAGAGCGAGAACGTCGCCGAGCGGGTCCGCGAGATCACCAATGGCGACGGCGTGTCGGTCGTGTACGATTCAGTCGGCAAGGATACCTGGGATACCTCCCTCGACTGTCTGAGGCGTCGCGGGACGATGGTCAGCTTCGGCAACACCACGGGCGCGGTCGCACCCGTCAACATCGCGACGCTGGCCGCAAAGGGCTCGCTCTACGTCACCCGCCCCGTGCTCGGCGCCTACACCGCGACACGGGCGGAGCTGGAGGCGATTTCCTCGCATCTGTTCGACGCTGTCGCCAGCGGCATTCTGCGCCCGAATGTCCAGCAGGTCTTTGCCCTGAAGGATGCGGCCGAGGCTCATCGCCAGCTCGAGACCGGCGGCACGAGCGGAGCGACGGTGCTGATCGCCTGAGCAGCCCCGCCACCGCAGGATGCCTCACCGGGCGGCTTGAGCCGCCCGGTGAGAGGTGCTCAGTCGATCCCCATGCACAGGTACTTCATCTCGAGGTAATCCTCGGCACCATGCCGCGACCCTTCGCGCCCGAGGCCTGACTGCTTGATGCCGCCGAACGGCGCGACCTCGGTCGAGATGAGGCCGGTGTTGATCCCGACCATCCCGGACTCGAGTGCCTCGGCGACACGCCAGACCCGTCCCAGGTCCTTGCTGTAGAAGTAAGATGCCAGGCCGAACTCGGTGTCGTTGGCCAGGGCGATCGCCTCCGCCTCGTCTTCGAAGCGGAACAGCGGGGCGACCGGGCCAAAGGTTTCCTCGCGCGCCACCTTCATGTCGCTGGTGACGCCGCCCAGCACGGTCGGGCGGTAGAAGGTGCCGCCAAGGTTCGAACGGCTGCCGCCCTCCAGAACCTGCGCGCCCTTGGCCAGGGCGTCGGCGACATGATCCTCGACCTTGGCAAGCGCAGCCTCGCTGATCAGCGGCCCCAGATTTACACCGTCTTCAAGGCCATTGCCGAGTTTCAGTTCGCGCACCTTCGCGGCAAGCTTCTCCGCAAACTGATCGTAGACGCCAGACTGGACATAGATGCGATTGGCGCAAACGCAGGTCTGACCGCCATTGCGGTACTTGGCGATCACCGCGCCCTCGACCGCCGCATCGATATCTGCATCGTCGAAGACTATGAAGGGCGCGTTGCCTCCCAGCTCCAGCGACATCTTCTTCACCGTGTCCGCGCACTGCCGCATCAGGATCTTGCCGACGCGGGTCGAGCCGGTGAAGGTGATCTTTGACACCTTCGGATTGGCGCAAAGCTCGGCGCCGATAGCGGCGGAATCCGATGACGGGATGACGTTGAAGATGCCAGCGGGAACGCCCGCGCGCTCGGCCAGAACCGCCATCGCGAGCGCGGAAAGCGGCGTCAGTTCGGCCGGACGGGCAACGAAGGAGCACCCCACCGCCAGCGCCGGAGCCACCTTGCGGGCGATCATCGCATTGGGGAAATTCCACGGTGTGATCGAACCGACCACCCCCACCGGTTGGCGGATAACGACGATACGTTTGTCGGGCTGATGCCCGGGGATCGTCTCGCCGTAGATCCGCTTGGCCTCCTCGGAAAACCACTCGATGAACGAGGCCCCGTAGAGGATCTCGCCGCGCGCCTCGGGCCAGGGCTTGCCCATCTCGGCAGTCAGGATGGTCGCCAGATCGTCGGCGTTTTCCACCATCAGGTCGAACCAGCGACGCAGGACAGCGGCCCGTTCCTTGCCGGTGCGGGCGGCCCAGCCGGGCTGTGCGGCGTGGGCCGCGTCGATGGCACGGGCGGCGTCGCCGGGGTTCAGGTCGGTGACCTCGGCAACCAGATCGCCGGAGGCCGGGTTGTGAACCGGAAAGCTCCGCTCCCCGGCAACCCATGCGCCGTTCACGTAGGCGCGCGTTTCCAGCAGGCTCGCATCCTTCAGACGCAGCGGATTGGTCGACATACCGTCCCTCATTGCTGTTTCAGTCCTGTTGCTTGCGATCCGGCCTCAGATGCCCAGATAGGCCCGCCGGATCCGGTCGTCGTTGAGCAACTCGCGCGCCGCGCCCTCGATCTCGATCGCGCCGGAGGCCATGACATAGGCCCGCTCGGCACTGTGCAGCGCCAGCGAAACGTTCTGCTCCACCAGCAATACGGTAACGCCCGAGCGGTGAATGTCGAGGAACCTCTGGTGCATTTCCTCCACGACCAGCGGCGCAAGCCCGAGGCTCGGCTCGTCGAGGATCAGAAGTTTCGGCTCAAGCATCATGCCGCGGCCGACGGCCACCATCTGCTGTTCGCCTCCCGACATGGAGCCGGCATATTGCGCGCGTCGCTCCTTCAACCGCGGAAAGAGCTCGTAGACACGTTCCAGCGCGTGATGGGCAAAGGCCGGATTCGCGTGCGAATAGGCCCCCATCTTGAGGTTTTCCTCGACCGTCATGTCGGCGAAGACATGACGCCCCTCCGGCACATGGGCGATGCCGAGACCCGCGATCTCATGCGCCTTGAGCCTGGTCAGGTCCTCTCCCTCGAAGGCGATCCGGCCGCTGCATTGCGGCAGCAGTCCGGAGATTGCGCGCAGAAGCGTGCTCTTGCCGGCGGTGTTCGCCCCGATCACGGCGACGAACTCGTTGCGCGCCACCTCGAGCGACACCCCGTGAAGCACCGGTTGCGCGCCGTAGCCGGCGGTCAACCCGCTCACCTCCAGCAGGATCTCCCGCCCTTGAACAGTCGCCGGCATCAGTGCCCCTCCCCTTCAGTCGAGAAATTGGCGCCGAGATAGGCATCGAGCACCTTCTTGTTGCTCGCGATCTCCTCGGGCGTCCCGTCGGCGATCTTCTCGCCGAAGTTCAGCACGATCAGGCGTTCGCAAAGCTTCATCACGGCCTTCATGTGGTGTTCCACGACGATGAAGGTCATCCCCTCGTCACGCAGGCCGCGAACCAGCTCGATGATCTCCTCCATCTCCGCCGGCGTCAGCGCTGCCATCACCTCGTCCAGCAGCAGGAGTTTCGGCGAGGTGCACAGCGCGCGCGCAACCTCGACACGGGCACGCTCCGGGAAGGACAGGTCCCCGGCACGCTTGTCCGAGATCGCGCCGATGCCGACCCTTTCCAGGGTTTCGGCGGCGAAGGCGCGCGCATCCGACAGGCTGCGGTTTACGAGACCGCCGGTAACCACATTGTCCAGAACGGTCGATTCCGCGAAAAGCGCGACGTTCTGGAATGTCTTGGTCAGGCCGGCCTTGGCCACCCGGTGCGGCTTCAACCCGCCGATGCTCTGTCCGTCGAAGATCACCTCGCCGGAGCTCGGCGGGTAGATGCCGACCAGCACGTTGAAGAGCGTCGTCTTGCCAGCGCCATTGGGACCGATCAGGCCGATGATCTCGCCCGGCGACACAGAGAAGCTCACGTCGGAATTGGCCACCAGCCCGCCGAAGCGCCGGGTGACATTCCTGACTTCAAGAAGATATTCGCTCATGCCCGGCTCCTCCTGACAAACCGGTCTCGCAGGGACTCGATCATCGCGATCAGGCCATGCGGGTTGAGAAGGATGACGACGATCAGCAGCACGCCATAGGCGAATTGCGACAGGCCCGCCACGGAGGCTCCCAGATAGGAATTCGCCATCTCCTCAAGCGGGATGATCACGAACGCCCCAACCCATGGGCCGTAAAGCCGCCCGGCGCCGCCCAGGATGACGATCAGCGCCATTTTCACCGATATCGTCGCAACCCCGAAGATCGTGTCCGGGTCGAAGAAGAACTGGAACTGCGCATAGAGCGTGCCCAGCATCGCCGTCAGGATGGCCGAAAGGATCGAGGCGTAGAGCTTCACCCGGTAGGTGTTGACGCCGATCACCTCGGCGGCGACCTCGTTTTCCTTGATCGCCCGCAGGCGGTAGCCGAACGCGGATGTCTGGACCAGCCAGAACACAAGTGAGACCAGCAGCATCGCCCCGAGGAACAGATAGTAGTTCGGCAACACGGTCTGGAACTGGAGCGCCCAGATGCCGGCGTCCGGCCGGTAGGGAACCGAGATGCCAACCGGCCCTCCGGTCAGGCTGGTCCAGGAGTTGGCGACGACCCGGGCGACCTCGCCGGCCGCAAGCGTGGCCAGCGCGAAATAGTGGCCCTTCAGCCGAAGCGTCGGCAACGAAAGAACCAGGGCGAACAGTGCCGCGAGCACCATGCCGACAAGGGAGCCAAGGATCGGCGACACACCGAAGGAGCTGAACAGGATGGTGGAACTGTAGGCACCGATGCCGAAATAGGCCGCGTGCCCCAGCGAGATCTGGTTTGCCAGCCCGCCGACAATGTTCCAGGCCTGCCCCATGGCACAGAACAGCAGCATCAGGCAGAGAATACGCAGCGTGTAGCCAAAGGGGTCCATCGACAGCGGCATGACGATGAGGATCAGGACAACCGCTGCAAGCGCGGCCAGGGAAAGGGTATTCGTGCGTGTCATGAGCGCCTCCGGGCAACGATGCCTTCCGGCCGCAGTGCAAGCACGAGGATGAAGACGGTGAACAGCGCCAGGTTCTGCAACTGGATCGGCATGAACAATGCCGAGAAGGACTGGATGACGCCCACGGCGATGCCGCCGATGATCGCGCCGGTGACCGACCCCAGCCCGCCAAGCACCACGACGGTGAACATCAGCACCGCATAGCCAGAGCCGACGGACGGCGAGGCGGTGATATAGGGCAGAACGACCGAACCGCCGAAAGCGGTGGTACCAACGCCCAGACCAAAGGCGACGGCATACATCAGGTCGGTGTTCACCCCCATCAGCTTGGCCGCCATCGGGTCCTGTGAGGTGGCGCGCATCGCGGTGCCGAAGCGTGTCTTGTTGAGGAAAAGCCAAACCGACCCGCCCGACAGCAGTGCCATCAGAAAGGCATAGAGCTTGTCCATGCCGACCAGCACGCGCTCGCCGCCGTAGGAAAACAGCGTGAGCGACTGGGTCTGATAGGCCGTGGTAACCGAGCGGTATTCCGCGCCCATGATCATGAGCGCGGCGTTTTCCATCGCGAACATCATTCCCACGGTCAGGAAGATCTGCGCGACCTGCGGGGCGCCGAGAACCGGGCGGATCAAGACGCGCTGCACCAGCATTCCGAAGGCGAAGGTGACCGCCAGCGCGATAAAGGCGCCGAGCAGCGGATCAATGCCAAGGAAGTGCCAGCAAAGCCAACCGATGAACATGCCGACCATCATGAATTCAGCGTGGGCGAAGTTCACGATGTGCATCACGCCGAAAACGAGGCTGAGACCGATCGCCAGCACCGCGTAGACGCCGCCGATCATGATCCCGTCCAGCAATGTCTGTAGCAGGATGATCAATTGTTCCATTATCCCCTCACGAGGTTCGCCGGGAAGGGTGCCCCCTCCCCGGCAGCCTGGATACCCGCTCGCGCGGGGCGCAGATGGTCGGGATCAGAGGCTGTGCCAGACAGCCTCGGCCTTGGCGTATTCGGCCGGCGCGACGGTGACGAGCTCGTTGCCACGCCACTGCACCATCATCGGCACGGCGTGGATGTTGAGGCCGGTCTCGTCGAACTTGATCTTTCCGCCCGACATCACCGTGGCCCAGCCCTCGTCGAAGGTCTCCGAGGCGATCACATCGCGGATCTTGCGCGGGTCGGTCGAGGCCGACTTCTCGAGGGCCGAGGCAAGAACGCCCATGCAGGCCGCGTGTTCCTGTGCCTCGTGGACCATGAAGTAGCCGAAGCGCTCGCGGAACCGGTCGGTGTATTCCGGCGCCTGATCGTAGGCGGCAGGCGAGATCGACAGGACGTCGTCCGCCAGTTCGCCGAGACCGTTGCGGAAGTCCGGGATGATGTAGCCCGCCGCGCCGCCAATGGTCGGCAGGTTGATGCCCTGCTGCCGCATGTTGCGGATGATCAGGAGGCTGTCGTTGAGATAGGAGACCGGGAACACCGCCTGGGCCTCGGTCCGGCGCAGCTGGTTGATCAGCGGCGAGACGTCGGTGATGCCGAGCGGATAGGCCTCGTCCATCACCACCTCGACGCCATGCGCCGCCGCCGAGTTGCGCAATCCCTTGGCCTGTGACGTGCCGTAGGCCGTGTCCTCGTACATGATCGCGATCTTGGTGATCTTATCACCGGCCTTTTGGGCGAGGTCCAGCGTGTGGGTGATCGTTGCGTCGCCCAGCTGCGAGGCCTTGGACACCACCTGGAAGATGTTGTGGAAGCCGCGGCCGGTCACCTGATCCGAGAACGACATGGTCAGCAGCGGCACGCCGCGCCTTTCGGTGACCTCGGAGATCGCCAGCGTCAGCGACGAGGCGAACGCACCGAGCACGGCGCAGACGCCGTCCTGAGACATCATTCTCTGCGCCACCGTGGCGGCCTGCGTCGGGTTCGACGTGGCGTCGGAGACGATCAGATTGATCTGCGCTCCGCCCAGCGACTTGATGCCGCCGGCGGCGTTGATCTCGTCGGCCACAAGCTGGATGCCATTGCGCGAGTTGATGCCGAACTGGGCATTGGCTCCCGACAGCGGCTGAATCACGCCGACGTTGATCGTGTCGGCAGCAAACCCTCGGCGCGCATAGAACGGCATGGCCACGGCCGTTGCGGCACCGGCGGCCAAAACCTGCCGGCGCGACAGGCGGAATCCTGATTTCGACTTGTCCTTGGTCATCTCGTCTCCTCCCAAGATAGGTTGCCCGGACTGTCGCGCCGGGCGTTGCGCAAATCAGATTCCCATTTCGTCGAAGACGTCCTGGGCGGTACGGAAACTGTCGATGCCGGCCGGCACGCCGCAGTAGATGGCGATCTGCAACATGATCTCGCGGATCTCATCCTTGGTGAGACCGTTGTTGATCGCGCCGCGCACGTGCAGGCGCAGTTCGTGGCTGCGGCCGAGAGCCGAGATCATGCCGAGGTTGAGGATCGAGCGCTCGCGGCGTCCGAGGCCGGGGCGGTTCCAGACCTCGTCCCAGCAGTATTCGGTCACGAGCTGCTGCATCGGCCAGTTGAAGTCGGTCGCCTTGTTGACGGAGGCGTTGACGTAATCCTCCCCCAGCACCTCGCGGCGGGTCTTGAGGCCGGCGTCGAATTTCTCGCCAGCCGGCGTGCCGTCAGGGCGCTTGGTCGTCGTGCTCATCTCAATTTCCTTCAGTTTCTCTCAGGTAGGGGTGTGTCGATGGGGCCGGCAGCCAGCAACGTCAGAGCTTCATCCAGGTAGCTGGCGAAAAGATCGGGGTGCTCGCTCATCGGGAAATGCCCGAGATCGGGCATGACGATCTGCCGGGCACCCGGCATCAGTGCACAGAGCCGCGCGCCATCTTCGGGCGTCGCGGAATAGTCGTAGGCGCCCGATAGAAGAACCACGGGAAGCCGTCGCGCATCGATGGCCGGGGCAACCTCGGCGCCATCGAACTCGAGCGAATAGAACGCCAGATCCGCCTGATAGATGCCCGGCGCGGCCTGGGAGTAGATCCAGCCAGCGCGGCGGCGGTAGCCTTCCGGCGAAGTCGGCGCCATCAAGCCGCGCACAAAGGCGCCATTGTGAAGACCGGCATGAACCGCGACATCGTTCTGCCCGCGGTTGATCCGGCCGGTGGCGCGAAACGGCGGCTCGATTGGCAGCGCCGCGCACAGCAACTCCGGCGCGCGCGCGGCGCAAAGCAGCGTCACTGCCGCTCCCATGGAACACCCGGCAAGGATCGCCGGCCGACCGACGACCTGCGCCAGATAGGCCTTCACCCAGTCGAGATAGCGTGCGGCGGTCAACCGGTAGGGCGCGCCGTCCCAATCGAGCGGCGGAAGCGACCTTCCGTGAAACGGCATGTCGGGGGCATGAAGCTCATAGCCGGCCCCAAGCGCCGTATCGGCAAGCTGGGCCTGAAACTGGCGCGCATCCGCCCCGGCCGTATGCAGGAACACCAGCGGCGTGGCGCCCGGCTTGCCGGAAATATCCGTATAGATCTCGAGCGGCCCCTCGGCACATTCGAGCGTCAGATAGCGCCCAGCGACCCCTGTGAGGCTGCGGGAACGCACCGGCGCGGCTTTTTCCGGGGCTGCGAGCGCGAGTTCGAAGACGCGTTCCAGCGCGGCGCGCGCCTGGGCGAGCAAAAGCGCGTCCCCGCTGGTCGCGACAGCCGGATTGGCGATCTGCAACGCCGTGAACCCTTGATGGCGCGGCGGCGGCGGCGTTTCCACCATCCGTCGAAGCACGTCGGGATCAAGCACAAGCTCCAGACCCGCAGGTGCCTGCGGATCGGCGAGACCGAAGCGACAATCGCGAATGACGACAACCGCGCGATCCGGGCCGCAACGGATTGCAAGCGTGCAATCCAGACCCGATGAAAGCCGCTCGAGCTCGGCATCGCCCGAGATCCCGGCAAGACGCCCGACAAGGATATCGAAGAGCTCAGCCACGGTGGGAAATCGCATCGACGTAGCGGTAGATTTCGGTGTGATCGGCACCGTTGTCCAGCGCCTCCGTTGCGGCGTTCCACTCCTGCGAAGTCAGGGACAGGAGGCCCATCTGCAGGCCCATGTCCCGCGCAAGTCCCGCCGCAATGCCGATGTCCTTCGACATCAACGACATATCGAAGCCGGAATTGAAGGCCCCCGACAGGATGAACCTCTTCACCTTGTTCTCGGTGGTGTTGTTGCGGCCGGTGGAGGCGTTGAGAATGTCCGTGATGACGTCCTGATCCAGGCCGAAGTCCCGCCCGACGATCAGGGCTTCCGCAGCGGCGAGCGCGCCGGCGGCGGAGACATAGTTGTTCAGTACCTTGATCACATGGCCCGCGCCGAGCTTGCCGGCGCGAAAGACCCGAGCCCCCATCGCCTCGAGGCAGGGCATGGCCCGGTCGACAGCATCGCCGCCGGCCATGATGGCCAGAGTGCCGTCGACAGCCTTGCTCACGCCGCCGGAGACGGGCGCGTCGACAAGGGAAAGCCCACGCGCTTCGAGCACCTCGGCGAGTTTCAGCGTATCGCCGGGAACGGAGGAACTCATGTCGATGACAAGCGCGCCCGGCGCGACATCGGCGAGCGCCTGCTCATCGCCGATCAGGCAGGAGGCGACGATGGCCGAGGTCGGCAGCATCGTGATGACGATGGCCTTGCCGGCAGCAGCGGCCCTGGCGCTGTCGGCCACCTTGCCGCCCTTTGCCGCAAAGCTTGCCCGCGCCGCTTCCGAACGATCGTATCCGGTGACGTCGAACCCGGCGGCGACCAGGTTTGCGGCCATTGGCAGACCCATCCGGCCAAGACCGATGAAAGCGACCGATCCAGTGAGCTTGCCAACCTGCGCGGACATCCATGCACCTCCCATTGAGCAGCCACGACGGCCGCGTGCAAGGGATGGCTAGCAGATTGTCTGACAAACTTGCAAGCTGAAAATCTGTCTCGCGGACAGAACCACCCCGCCGGAGCGGCGTCGTGGCGGCTATCGCTTGCTCAGGATATGAAGGGCGACCTTGCTGCTCTCATCGACATGGCGGACGCTTGCAAGGCGCGCCGCATCGGCGTCGCGCGCACAGATTGCCGCCGTCACCTCACGGATCTCCTGCACACTCTTCGGCAACCGATCCGGCTGTGTCATGGTTGTCGAGCGCAGGAGGGTCACCCGGTTGTGCAGCGAGGTCAGAACGCTTTCCACGAATGTGTTTCGCGCGCCCTGGATCAGGCAGCGATAGAATTCCGTCTTTCGCGCGACCAGTTCCGCCGTGTCGGCCTTGTCCTTTGCCGCGCGGGCAAAGGCGTCGCAGGCCTCCTGCAAGCGGCGGTGCTCCTCGTCCGTGCCATGGATTGCGAATTCAGCCCCGCAGAACCCCTCAAGCAGGGCCCGGAAGGTGTAGAGCTGCTGCGCCTCCTCGTAGGTCACCTTGCTGACGAAGGGACCGCGATGCGGCTCCGTCTGGATCAGGCCCTCCGCCTCAAGCTGGCGCAGCGCTTCGCGAACCGAGGTGCGTCCGACATCGAACATCTCGCAAAGCTCGCGTTCAACCAGCCGGTCCCCCGGCCGGAAATGACCGAGCGAGATCAATTCCCGCAGCTTTTCCTCAACCAGATGCCGAATCGTGGCGCGTTGCTTGGAAATTTTCAGCACCGGCTTGTCCATGAACTGCTCAACTCCTTCGTCTCGAGGCACGCGCCCCGTGCATCCCCGCCCCTCACCGGCATAACCCACCGGCGGGACCCACTCGGATGTCATTTCGTATTTTGTCTGATTTATCGCATTGTCAGACAAACTGCACATGTGTCATGTCTTAGCACGACTTCCGGGACGAACACAGGCTGAACCCATATGACCCTGTCAGATCAGAAGAATTCGCCCAGGTCCGCTGACTGGGAGGTCATCGCCCTGCGCTACGCATCCAAGAAGCTTCCCGCCAGCCACGCCCTTCTCGACCCTGATCCACACGAGTGCGAACACCAGCTCGACTATTTCGTCTGGCTCTGCCGCAACGGCGAGCGGACGGTGCTGGTCGACACCGGATTCGACCGGGTCGAGGGCGAAAGCCGTGGCCGTGTCATGCAGATCCATCCCGTCGACGCGCTCGCCAGAATCGGCGTTGCCGCAGCGGACATTACCGACATTTTCATAACTCACCTGCATTACGATCACGCAGGAAACCTGAAATATTTCCCGAACGCCACCATTCATCTTCAAGATTCCGAGATGAGCTACGCAACGGGGCGCTGCATGTGTCACGCACGCATGCGAAAACCCTTTGCCGTCGCGGATGTCACGACTGCCGTCGAGTTGGTCTATCGCGACAGGGTGCGATTCCACGATGGCGACTACCGGTTGTTCCCGGGGCTTCAGGCAAAACACGTCGGTGGACATTCGAAAGGACTTCAGATCCTGGTCGTCGACGGTGATGCACCACTCGTGATCGCCTCCGACGCCGTGCATCTCAGAAAATACCTGCAAACCGACGAGATCTTCCCGATGTTCAGCAACTACCTCGAGACAGTCGAGGGATACCGCGTGCTGCGCGAGATGATGGACGAAGGAGCGGAGATCCTCCCCGGCCACGATCCAGATGTCGTGACGCTCTATCCGCGCGTGGAACCGGACTGGGAAGACGCCGTGATTGTCCGCAAACGCGGGGCCTGAGCCCTCCCCGTCGTCACCGCCCAGGGTCGGCAGGTCGCCAGAAGCATGCAAAAGCCCCGCGCGGTACGGACCGCGCGGGGCTCTGTCGTTCAGTCCCGGCCAGACGGGATCAGTCGACCCGGTCGAGCACGTCGGCAAGCGTCTCGGCCATGCGGGCGATCTGCCCCGGCTCGACGATCAGCGGCGGCGACATGGCAATGGTGTCGCCGGTGAAGCGAACCATCACACCCTCGTCGAAGCAGCGGGTGAAGACATCATAGCCACGCGCACCGGGCTTGTTGTCACGAGCCGAAAGCTCGACACCGGCGACAAGGCCGATGGTGCGGATGTCGACCACATTCGGCTTGCCACGAAGCGCGTGCATCGCCTTCGCCCAGGTCTCCTCAAGCTCGGAACCGCGTGTGAGAAGCCCCTCGCGCTCGTAGATGTCGAGAACGGCCATGCCGGCGGCGCAGGCGACCGGATGCCCCGAATAGGTGTAGCCATGGGCAAGCTCGATGGCCGCCTCGTCACCCTGCATCAGCGCATCGTGGACGTGGCCCTGCGTGAAGACCGCGCCCATCGGCAGGACGCCGTTGGTCAGCCCCTTCGCCGTCGTGAAGATGTCCGGACGAACACCGAAACGGTCCACTGCGAACGGTGCGCCGAGGCGGCCGAAACCGGTGATGACCTCATCGAAGATGAGCAGGATGCCGTGGCGGTCGCAGATTGCGCGCAGGCGCTCCAAATAGCCCTTCGGCGGCAGCAGAACTCCGGTGGAGCCGGCAACCGGCTCCACGATCACGGCGGCGATCGTGTCAGCGCCATGCAGCGTGACGAGCTTCTCCAGGTCATCGGCGAATTCGGCGCCGTATTCCGGCTGGCCGACGGAGAAGGCGTTCCGCGCCGGATCGTGGGTGTGGCAGATGTGGTCGACGCCGCCCAGCAGCGTGCCGAACTGACGCCTGTTGCCGACGATGCCGCCAACCGAAGTGCCGCCGAAGCCGACGCCATGGTAGCCGCGCTCGCGGCCGATCAGCCGGGTGCGCGTGCCTTCGCCACGGGCGCGGTGGTAGGCAAGCGCGATCTTCAGCGCGGTATCGGCCGACTCCGAGCCCGACCCGGTGAAGAAGACATGGTCGTAGCCGCCCGGCGCCAGATGCGTCAGGCGCTCGGCGAACTCGAAGGCGATCGGATGGCCGATCTGGAACGACGGCGCATAATCCATCGTCATGAGCTGCTTGTGGACCGCGTCAGCGATCTCCTGTCGGCCGTGGCCGGCGTTGCAGCACCAAAGGCCGGCGGTGCCGTCGAGGATCTCGCGACCGTCGGCGGCCTTGTAGTACATGCCCTTCGCCTCGGCGAGGAGCTTGGGAGAGGCCTTGAAGCGCCGGTTCGACGTGAACGGCATCCAGTAGGCGTCGAGCGGGCGGTTGTGGCCGGCGTCGGCAGACATGTGATCCATGATCGATCCTCCAGAAAATTCCCCTGCCACCAATGAACACGCAAAGAGATCGGGAAACAGCCTGTTTCTTCTCTCGCGCAACATATTGATATAACTTGGTACGAGCCGCAAACGTTCAGGATCGTGAACAGGAAAATCGACAAATGCCGGCAATGACGGACGAAGACGGGTTCGTGCGCACCCTCGGGCCGAAGCTCAAGGCCATCCGCCTTGCGCGCGGGCTCTCGCAACGGGCGCTGGCGCGCAAGGCGGGCGTGACCAACGCGACGATCTCGCTGATCGAATCGGGGCGCATGAACCCGTCGGTCAGCGCGCTGAAGCGGGTGCTCGACGGCGTGCCCATCGGGATAGCCGAGTTCTTCGCGTATGAGCCCGAACCGGAAGAGCAGGTGTTCTTCGCCGCCGAAGAACTGACCGAAATCGGCAAGGGTGGAATTTCCTACCGCCAGGTCGGCGGCGCGCTTTTCGCCCGCAGCTTGCAGATCCTGCATGAAACCTACCAGCCGGGCGCCGACACGGGTCGCGTCATGCTAACCCATGCCGGCGAAGAGGGCGGCGTCGTCATCAGCGGCAGGCTGGAGGTCACCGTCGGCGAGACACGCAAGATCCTTGGCCCGGGAGATGCCTATCTCTTCGCAAGCACAAGCCCGCATCGCTTTCGCGCTGTCGGCCCGGCCCCTTGCGTCGTCGTCAGCGCCTGCACGCCGCCGACGTTCTGAGACAGGCGGACAGGATCACTCCTCGTCGCGTCGGGACCAAAGGCCCTGCGAGGTAAGAACCACCAGCATCAGCAGATAGAGCCAGGCCGCGCCCAGAACCGTGACAATGAGAACCGGGTAGCCGAATGTGAACACGGCGATCAGCCACAAGGCGAAGATGTTGGCGGCGAACGCCCAACGCTCCATCTCACCACCCAGACGGGCGCTCCTCAGAAAGAAGCCGAAGACGGGAACGTATTCGAGAAGGCGGATTGCTCCACCCGGCGCGGGCGTCGCGGCCGCGGCACTGGCAGGGGTCGTCATATTGGATTGTCCGTCCGTTGCGTTGGTTGCGTTCGTGCGCCCCAACCAGCCGGTTCGCCCTTCAGGCGAAATCAGGCCAGCCCTCCTGGGGCGCGGAACCAACTTTGACGTGGACGCGCATCCAATCCCATGCGACCGCCCGCCACTGCGACAATATGTACGCGTTTCCCCGCACTTACGGGGGGACACATCCGGATCAGCGGCAGTAAGGGCTCCGCCTCGGCTTGGTGTCGAAGTGCATGTGGTCGTCGTGATAGGCATCGCTTCCCGGCCCAAGAACCGTCGTGAACGGGCCGCAGGCCGCCTTGCGCACGGCGCGCTGGAACCTTGCGTCAACCGTCATGTCCTTGTCCGCACGCGGGAGCACCGAAAAATTGCCACCATCCGCCAGCGTCACTCCGCGCATGTCGAGGGCCCGGCCAAAGGCATGCTCGGAGAGCCGGGCGCCCGGCTGCCGGTTGCGCCCGCGACACTCATACGCACCAGCAACGCGGATCGTTGAGATGCCTGTCCCGTAGTGCTTGCTGGCGAGTTCCGACAAGGTTCCGGATACGAAATCCGCAACCTTTCGCGCCGTGTCGCAGGCAAGGATCGGCGCCGGATCGAACAGCACCGCTCCCATCGAGGAAAGCTCCACCGGCTCCTCGACGCCACAGCGCGCCTGTGTCACCGCATCCGGGCGGGCGACGACCTTGGCCCCCCTTGCCCTCAGGTCGCCAAGACATGAGGAGGCGGCTTCAGGCTTCGTAGCCTCCGCTTCCGGGGCCGGCTCGGGTGTCGGAGCCGCGGAGCCGAGCGGCAAAGGCTTGTCCCTGGGCTTTTCCGCGGGCTTTCCAGCGGGTTTCTCCGCCGGAGCCGGTTCGGGCAGAGCGGGAGGATTGTCGACTGCGTCTTCCGCTGGCTTGTCACGCGGGTGCGGCGTATCGGCAGCCTCCGCCGGCAGGACGGACAGGCAGCCGGCGACCAGCGCCAGAGCAAGCAATCCACTCCATGGGGCAGACAAGCCCACAAGCAGCCGCGCGCGAGAGGCAATCGCGCCGCCATATCCGCCGTGATCTTCGCACCGCGTCCTGCGTTCAGTCATTCCTCTCGCCGCTCCTATTTCAGCGTACCGCCGATGCGCGCCCGCTCTGCTCATTCCTTTGCCCCGCCTGAAGGAAACGCCTGACGCCGTCGTATTGTTCCGCGAGCACCTGCAATCGCGCGCACTCGGAACCTCGCGCGCCCTTGCAGCAATGGCAAGGCGACGCGATGGACAGGCGCGCGCTTGCGTATATCCTCTTGCGCAAAGCCCGTGCACCGCAGACGGGACACATGGAGGAAGAGCCCGCTTGCGTGCTCTTCCCGGCAAAGGGGGTATTGTGTACTTCAACGCTTTCACGGCACGCATACACGTTCTGGTGCGCGGTTTCTTCTTCCTGCCGGGACTGCTGGCCGTTCTGGGCGTGCTTCTGGCGGTTGCCACGGTCGCGGTCGACCGCAGCAGCATCGCCACCAGCCTGTTCGACTACGTCGCCTTCCTGAACATCAGCGCCGATGGCGCCCGGTCAGTGCTCAGCACCATTGCCGGCGCCATGATGACGGTGCTCAGCCTCGTCTATTCGCTGACCCTGGTGGTCTTCACCCTGGCCGCCGGCAACATCGGACCGCGCCTTCTTGAGACATTCACCGACAACCGCGTAAACCAGACGACCATCGGCCTGCTCGGGGCGACGTTCCTGCACGCGCTCATCGTCCTCTACATCGTCGGCGATGACGACGTTCCGCGCTTCGCGGTGGCAACCGCTATCGTGCTGGCGACCGTAAGCTTCTTCTGGCTTGTCTATTTCGTTCACGACACGGCACGTCGGGTCATGGTCGACAACGAGATCGCCCGTACGCAACGCAAACTGCGTTCGACAATCGAACGGCTCCTGTCGGACGAACCCCGCGAGGAACCCGACGATAGGGAAGCGCTTCCGAAAGAAGACGGGGCTCCCGTGCCGGCGGCCCGCTCCGGCTACATCACGGCTATCGGGACCGCCCCGCTTCTCAGCGAAGCCTCCGCCAAGGACGGTTTCATCCGCATTGTGGCGGTGCCCGGGCATTTTGTCATCCAGGGCCAGCCGATCGCCTATGTCTATGGCGAGATCGAGGGCGACCGCGTGCGCAGAGCCGTGCGGATCGAGGATGCCCGCACTCCGGACGGCGACATGCAGTTCGCCATCCATCTGACCCTCGAGATCGCGCTCAGGGCGCTTTCTCCCGGCATCAACGATTCTTATACGGCGATCAGTTCCATCGACCAGCTTTCAGCCTCGCTCGCCCTCATCCTGCAGCGCGGCGTGCCGTCCTCGCTGATCTGCGACAGCGACGGAAAGCCGCGCGTCTGGGTTGAGCTCCTGGAGGTGAAAGACATGGTCGGCACGGCGTTGCACCCCCTGCGTCGCGTCACGCGCGGCAACGTCATGGTCACCATGCGTCTCGTCGATGCGGTCGGGCGCATGGCGCTGGTGACGCGGCGCCATCACGCGCCGATCCTGGCCGAGCACCTCCTGCTGATCGCATCCGGAGCCTGCAGATCCGTCGATACGCGCGAAGATCGCACCGCCATCGCCGAGTTGATCCGACGCGCCCGGCGATCGATTCACGCCGCGCGCGGTCGCCACTGAAACGCAGGACGCCGCCAGGTATCTCCCGGCGGCGTCTTCGTTCGGTGTCGCTCCCGTGCGATCAGTTGTAGGCAATCGGCACGGTGAAGGGCCAGGTACGACGTCCCGCACCAGCCGGGATCGGCGGGAAAGGGGCAGCCTTCTGCACCATCTTGACCGCCACCCGGTCCAGAACCGGATCGCCGGAGCTACTGCGGATCGATATCGCCGACACCGAACCCGACGTCTGTACGACAAAGTAGACAGTCACCGTTCCCCGGCGGTTGCCGGCATCGCGGCTGCGACGGCGCGCGCGCTCCAGCTTGCGCTGGACGAGGCCGCGATAGTTGGAGACGTCGGCGTTGCCCATCTCGCTGGTCCTGCCGGTCCGCGATGCGCCCCCCCGGCTTGCCGTGGCGTTCGACTGACCGCCGGCCCCCTTCTGTCCGCCGGCCTTGCGGGCGCGCGCCGGCTTTTCCTTGCGTCGCTTGACTTCCTTCGCCTTGCGAGCCGGGGCCTCGCGTTTGACCTCGGCGATCTTGAGATCCTTGGGCCGGCCGCGCGGCGTCGGCGCCGCCTCGACAACCGCTGCCTCGACAGTTTCCGTCGGTGCGGTCTCGGCGACTTCGGCGGGGGCCGCCTGCACCGCCTCCGTGACTTCGCTCACCGGCTCGCTGACCGTCGCATCCGCATAGGCAATCTCGGCGGGAACAGACGCGGTGAGTTCGGGCACGGCCATGTCGGCGGGCACCTGATCGGCCACGGTGGCCTCCTGCACCGGTCGGGCCGCGGAAACCTCGGTCGCCTCCTCGACCTCCGGCGCCAGCGTCGGGTCCGAAGCTTCCGGCTCAAGCGACTCGACCAGCGCGGTCGACTCCTCCCTCGCCTTGTCGGCCTCGGGCGCATCGACGGGCTGCACTTCCTCGGGCTTGACCTCGCCGACCTCCTCGCCCTCGTCCATGTTGCCGGCCTGGATCGCGTCGACGAAGACCTGGCCGAGTTCGGCCGAGACAACCGGTCCGCCGCCGGCCAGCAGCGTCGGCTCCTCGCCAGAGGTAAACCACCCAACGGCACCAGCATGGGCGGCAAGCGACAGCACCAGCGCACCGGCGATATGATAGCTCCTAAGCCTCATTGATCAGCTCCCACCCCCGCATCCGGGGTTGCGTTCGCGGTGCCCTCCGGCGTGTCGGCCGGCAGGTCACCTGCCGCTTCTGGCGTCTCGCCCATGGTGACGAGCGAAACCTTCGAGGCACCCGCCCGATAAATCGTGTCGACCGTCTCCAGCAGCACACTGGCATCCAGCTCCCGGTCGGCCGCCAGGAGAACCGGCGGTCCGGCGGGCGTCGCGGCTTGCGCCTCCGCCGTGTCGGCAGGAAGCGGCGGCAGTTCTGCCGCACCCTCGCTGGCCAGTTCGGCCAGATAGGCCTCGGCGGTGATGACGGCGCCGCGATAGCGCAGCGCCCCCTGCGCATCGACGAAAAGCGCGTCCGGCGGAGGAAGCGGCGGCGCGTCCTCGGTTTCGACGAGGTCGACCTCAGGATCGACCGGAGGCGAAAGCTGGCCGGCGATCAGGAAGAAGATCAGCATCAGGAACACAACGTTGATCAGCGAGATCGTGCTCTCGGCCTGGCGTTTCACAGCGGGCCTTGGAAGACGGATCATGTCCTACCTCGCAACAACGACCTTGAGCCGGTCGCCCGCCCGAAGGCGCTCCAGGGCGGTGACCAGATCCTGGGCGCGCGCGCCCTCCTTTGGAACCAGCAGCGCGGTGTCCGCACCGCTTTCGGCAAGTTGCTCGATCTTGGCGCGCACGGCCTCAGCGTCGGCGAAGCGCTCGCCGTTGATGGCGAGCCCTTCCGCGTCGACGGTCGCGAAGATCTTCGGGCGCGGCGCGGTGCCCCCGCCACCGCCCGGCGCAGCGATCTCGACGCTGGCGAACCGGGTGAAGGTCGAGGACAGCATGAAGAACAGCAGCAGCAGAAAGATCACATCGATGAGCGACGTGAGCGAAAGCCGCCGCCGGCTCGGTCGCGGCAGGTCAATGCGCATGGACGAGCCGCTTCACCGGGCTGACCGTGTCGCCGGCGTCGAACGCGGCTTCGCGCAGGTCTCCCGCATTCAGCGCGCTATCGATGAGCACGGCCGAGGACAGGCTCTCGATGGCCATGCGCTCGTTGTCGATCATGCCTTCGAAAAAGGTGACGACGATGGAGACCGGCATGGCGAGCGCGAGGCCAGCCGCCGTTGTCATCAGCGCGACCCAGATACCGCCGGCGAGCAGCGAGGGATCGACGGCATTGCCGGCACCCTGAAGTTTCTGGAACGCCTCGATCATGCCGAGCACGGTGCCGAAGAGGCCGAGCAGAGGCGCGATCTGGGCGATGGTGTCGAGCGGACGCAGGCCACGGCCCAGCCGGTGCAGCCGGATTGCGGCGATGCGCCCCACTTCGTCTTCGGCAAGGGACTTGTCGGTGTTCGCCCGCTCGGCCGTGGCCATCGCGACGGCCACAGACGCGCCGGTGGGGCCGCGCGCGTCGGAAACAAGCTGACGCGCCTCGGCGCGCCGGCCATGCACCCAGAGGTAGACGGCCCGCTCGGCGCGCCGGCGGCGACCGACGCCCTCGAGCGCGAACTGGACCAGCTTGATCAGAATGATCGCCAGTGCCACGACGGACAGCGCCCCGATGATCGCGACAACCGGGCCGCCAAGCTCGAGGAAACCGACGATTTGAGCGAGAATGTCGGCGAAGGACATGGGAGCGCTTCCTACTGAACGAGGGGAATGGCGGACCGGCTCGAAAGGGCAAGGGTGGCGCTGCAATGCGCCGCCGCGCCCTCACCACACTGGGACGGACCGTTGACGAGGATGCGCCCGAGGCGGGCGCATCCGATGCCGGCGAGATCGAACTGGCGCACCGAGGTCTTGCTGGCCTCGAGTGCACCGAAGTCGAAGGTGGTCAGCCGCTCCACGAGCCCGTCCGCGTCGAAGAGCACGAACTCGTAGCGCGGTTGCGGGATATCCCCGCCGGTGGCGTTGGAGACGACGAATGTCAAACGGCAGCCGCCGGCACCGGTGTCGGCCAGCTTGTTGAGCTCGATGCGCAGCTCGGAAGCGGATTTTTCCTCCGCCGGCTTCGCCTCGGCCTCCCCGGCTCGGGCCTGCCCCGCCCAGATGGCGGAGGCGGTCAGAGCCGCCGCCACCATGATTTCGATCCGTCGTCCCATTGTCCGCTCCCGCTTGGCGTTACCAGCCGATCGTCTTGGCAAGGGTCAGCTTGAACGTCCGCCCCTTGCCGTCGTCGCCGGCCAGATTGTTGCGATAGTGCTTGTCGAAGAGGTTATCGACCGAGGCGCGGAACTCGAGCCCGGCCAGAGCGCCGTCATCAGGCTTCCAGTCGGCGAAGAGGTTGTGCACCGCGTATCCGGCGAAGGGGCCCGTGGTCGCGCCCGTCGACATCGACCCGGCGAAAAGACCGCGCCAGCCGAAGGACAGGTCGTATTGCGGCAGCTTGCCGCCGAGGGTCACCGTCAGGGTATCGGCCGGAATGGTGTTCAGCGTCGCGCCAGTCGACTTGTTCTCGCCGTGAACATGGCTGTAGCCGAAGTTGGCGAAGGCATAGTCGGCGTCATAGGCTGCCTCCACCTCGATGCCATAGATCTCGGCATGGGTGACGTTCTGGTAGTAGGACACCGGCGTCGCCAGACCCGTATTCGGGTTCGGCACGATCATGTCGCGCAGGTCGTTGTAAAACGCCGTGGTCTTGAGCTGAACGCTGTCGCCGTCACGCACCAGGTCATAGGCGGACATCGAGAAGCCGATTTCGGCCGCGTTCGACTTTTCCTTCTGCAGGCCAAGGCTCATTCCCCGGCCTCCCGGGTAGGTGCCGTCGGGCGGATTGGTCGAGAACAGCTCGTCAAGCGTGGGAACGCGCTCCGTGTGAGCGACGGAGCCGAACAGCGAGAACGCCTCCGTCACCTTGTACATGACCGCAAGCTTGGGCGAGAAAGCCGTCTCGTGACGGGTGGACGCGCCGGCGACGGAGGAGTCAGGTTCCAACGTGATGAAATCGACGCGCGCGCCCGGGATGATCGTCAGCCGGTCGTTCCAGGTGAACTCGTTCTGGAAAAAGACACCGAACTTCGTGTCGGTGCCTTCCGGATGAAAGCTGATCGCGCCCGACGTCGTCTCGGCCGTGCGCTCCTGGTAGCTCGTCTGCGCGCCGAACGTGAAGTGGTTGGTGAAGTTCTCTCCAAGGTGCTCGATCGTGTTGTCGGCCCTGGCGGAATAGGTCCGATATCCGTAGTCGCCATCCTGGAACAGCGGGCTGGGAATGAAGGAGCTTGAATTGCCCTGCCACACCTGCGTGTCGGAGATCGAGAAATTGACGTTCAAGTCAAGCCAGGGGGTGTCGCTCGCCGGATTCTCGTAGGAGACCACGAAGGTCTGGTCCGTGATGTCCCGGTCGATCGTGCCGAACACGGGGAACGTGCCCGTCTGCGAGTATTCGGTGTTGTCGCCGTCACTCTGCCAGCGCTCGTAGGAGACGCGCAGCACCTGCTCGTTGTCCTGGCCAAAGCGGTGCGTCAGCTTGGCAAGGCCCGAGAAGGAGGAGAACTCCGAACCCGTCACCTCGACACCGCCGCCGGCGTCGTAGTTGTCGGCGCGGCGGAAGTTGCCGTTGAGCAGCATCTCGGTCTGCTCGGAGAAGGCAAGCGCCGCGGTGATCGAGGCAAGCGCACCGGCCTTGTTGGAATCATACATCGTCTTCAGACGAACCGCGCCGGTTTCACCATCCTTGATGAAATCCGACGCATCCTTGGTCGTGAAGTTGATGACGCCACCGAGCGCGCCGGATCCGTAGAGCGTCGAAGACGCCGGGCCGCGCAGGACCTCAACGCGCTTGTAGAGCTCCGGGTCGGAGAAGAAAGAGCCCATACGGTACTGTTCGTAGAACTTGGGCGCCCCATCGACAGTGACGATGATCTTGGACTCGTCCGCCGAGGACAAGTCACCAATGCCGCGAATATTGAAGGACTGGCCGCCGATTCGATCCGACCCGACGACGGTCACGCCCGGCACCTGCTGGAAGATCTCGCCGATGGTCATCGGCTGTTCGGCGTCGATCGCCTCCTGGTCGAGAACGGTGACCGCCTGCGGCGTGTCGATGGCCACCTTCTCGATCCCCGCGCCGACGACGATGCGCTCGAGCCTGGTGGCCTCGTCACGCTTCGACGCCTTAGCCCCCGCCGGCGCGCCATCGGCGCTCTGCGCCATGGCCGTCGAGGCCGTCATCAGCACACCGAGCGCCACGCCACTGCACAGCAGCACGCGATGCCGTGCCCGAATATTCAATTCTCGCGAGCTAGCCAGCCCCATTTCACGCCCTCACACACACACTGATTCGACGGCTAGCTGGCGCTTGCTTGCTTGCTGTTCGATTGTTGATAATTCTTGAGCACTCAACTCAGGTATTGAACTCGATACAAAACATGAGTTATTCAGTCAAGTAACAGATCGCGTTGCCGATCTTGTCCACAAAGCGTTCGGCCCCCGAAGCCAGCCAGCGACTCCCTTTCGCCACAGCGTGCCACGCGACCGGCCAAAGGGATGCCAGCATAGGTCCGAACCGGCATGTGCCGAGACAGCCAGACATGGGATGCGCCTGCGCAAGCCCCGGTCCCGTGCTCGCCATCCGTTCCCGAAAAGGTGACCTATGAGAAGAGAAGCCACGGATTTCGCCCACGTTCGCCACATGCGTTCGGAAAACCCGAAGATGCGCGAGCGCGATCTCGCTCACATGCTCGAGCTCAGCGAGGCCGAATTCATCGCCGCCTTCTGCGGACACGGCGTTCGCCGCGTCGACGTGCGCTTCGATGACATCTTCAAGGGACTGGCCGAGGTCGGCGAGGTTCTGGCGCTGACCCGCAACGAAAGCGCCGTGCACGAGAAGCCGGGCGTCTACGACAAGTTCATCCCCGGCAAAGGCGCCGCGATGATGCTCGGCGAAGACATCGACATGCGCATGTTCCCCTCGGTCTGGAAGCACGGGTTCGCGGTCGAGAAGCCGCAGGACGACGGGTCGGTGAAGAAGAGCCTGCAGTTCTTCGACGCCCATGGCGACGCCGTTCACAAGATCCACACCCGCGACGCGACCGACATGGCCGCCTGGGATGCGCTGGTCGAGAGCCTGATCGCCGTCGACCAGGACCCGGGCCTGCTCGAGGATGTGACCCCGCGCGAAGTGCACGAGCGCGTGCCGGCCGATCCGGCGCGCGCGCCCGAGCTGCGCACCCGCTGGCAGGCAATGAACGACACGCACGACTTCTTCGGCCTGCTGCGCGACATGAAGCTGCATCGCCTCGACGCGCTCGGCATGGCGGGCGATGAGCTGGCGTGGAAGCTGGAGGCCGATGCGGTGACGGCGATGATGGAGCGCGCCTCGCAAAGCGGCCTGCCGATCATGTGTTTCGTCGGCAGCAAGGGCTGCATCCAGATCCACACGGGCCCGGTGAGCAAGATCGCCACCATGGGCCCCTGGA
Source organism: Stappia sp. (assembly GCF_048268045.1). GTDB lineage: Bacteria > Pseudomonadota > Alphaproteobacteria > Rhizobiales > Stappiaceae > Stappia. The sequence continues at coordinate 176,606 of NZ_JBLWWG010000005.1, read as the reverse complement.
TCAACGTGATGGACCCGGGCTTTCACCTGCATCTGCGCACCGATCACATCGTCGAGGTCTGGGCCGTGCGCAAGCCGTGCGAAGCCGGCCATGTGACCTCGGTCGAGGCCTATGACGCCAACGGCGATCTGATCATCCAGTTCTTCGGGAAGCGCAAGGAAGGGCTCGACGAACTCGTGGACTGGCGCGGTCTGGTCGAGGGACTGCCGCGCGCCGCCTCCAGCCAGCCCGCGCTCGAGCCGGCGTGAGGCGGACGAAGATCATGGAAAAGACACATACGCGCACGCGCACCGCATCCCCCGTCCTGGCGTCGGGGATTGCCCGTGCGGCTTTCGGCGCCGTACTGGTCGGTCTTGCCGCCCTGTCGCCGGCCTTGGCGGCCGATGAGCTCGCCAAGGCGGAGAAGATCGTTTCCATCGGCGGCGATGTAACCGAGATCGTCTATGCGCTCGGCGAAGGCGAGCGGCTGGTGGCGCGCGACACCACCAGCTCCTTTCCCGCCGAGGCGCTCGACCTCCCGGATGTAGGATACATGCGCGCGCTCTCTCCCGAGGGCGTGCTCTCGGTGAAGCCCGACGGGATCCTTGCCATCGACGGCAGCGGCCCGCCGCAGGCGCTTGACGTGCTGAAGGCGGCCGGCGTGTCCATGGTGAGCGTGCACGAGGGCTACGACCGCCAGGCAATCCTTGACAAGATCGTCGCAGTCGGCGGCGCGCTTGGCGTGCAGGACAAGGCCGCGAGCCTTGCCGACGAGGTTGCCGGCGACCTGGACGCAGCCGTTGCCGAGGCGCACGCGCTCGACCGCAAGACGAAGGTTATCTTCGTGCTGTCGCTGCAGGGCGGCCGGGTGCTTGCCTCCGGCGAAGGCACGGCGGCCGCCGGCGTGCTCCGGCTTGCCGGGCTGACAAACGCCATCGAGGGCTTTTCGGGCTACAAGCAGATCTCCGACGAGGCGATCATCGCCGCAGCGCCCGACGCGATCCTGATGATCGATCGCGGCGAGGGCCATGCGGTCGCACCGGAAGCCGTCTTCGCCAATCCGGCATTGGCTCAGACCCCGGCCGGACGCGACAAGCGGCTGGTGCGCATGGACGGCCTCTACCTTCTGGGCTTCGGACCGCGCACCGCCAAGGCCGTGCGCGACCTTTCGGCAAAGCTTGCCGCCGACGGCCTTTGAGGGAGCACACGCCGGTCATGGCCATCAGCACCCTGCCAACCCGGCCAGCACGCTCCGGCGTGCTGGCCGAGGCGCGCTTCGGCAATCGCGAGCCGCTCGCCCGGCTCGCGATTGCCTGTCTCGCGGTGTTCCTTGTTCTGGTGGCAGGGTTCTCGCTTGCCATCGGCCCGCTCGATATCGACCTGTCCCGGGAGATCGGCGCACTCTTCGGCAACGCCAGCGCGGAAGCGGCCGATGCCCTGCGCGACAGCGTCATCCTCTGGCAGGTTCGCCTGCCGCGCGTGCTGCTGGGGGCGCTCGTCGGCGCGGCGCTTGCCGTCTCGGGCGCAATGATGCAGGGGCTCTTCCGCAACCCGCTCGCCGATCCCGGCATTGTCGGCGTGTCCGCCGGCGCGGGCCTCGGCGCCGCGTCGATGATCGTGCTCGGCGGCACCGCCCTGGCCCCGCTGTACCTGCTGCTCGGCATCTACGCACTGCCGCTCGCTGCCTTCTTCGGAGGTCTCCTGACGACCTTCGTTCTCTACCGCATCGGCACGCGCGGCGGCTTCACGTCTGTCGCCACCATGCTTCTGGCCGGCATCGCGCTGGCAGCCCTCGCGGGCGCGGCAACCGGGCTTCTCGTCTATGTCGCCGACGACCAGCAGCTTCGCGACCTGAATTTCTGGCTGCTCGGCTCGCTGGCCGGCTCCACCTGGCAAAAGCTCGCCGCCGTTGCGCCGATCATCGGCATCGTTCTCCTGACTATCCCTGTCTTCGCCAACGGCCTCAACGGCCTCGTGCTCGGGGAAGCCGCCGCCGGACATCTCGGCGTCAGGGTGCAGCGGCTGAAAATCGTCTGCATCGTCGCTGTCGCCGCAGCCACCGGCGCCTCGGTCGCGGTCAGTGGCGGCATCGGGTTCGTCGGCATTGTGGTGCCCCACCTGCTGCGGCTGAGCATCGGGCCCGATCATCGCCATCTGCTGCCGGCATCCGCGCTGCTCGGCGCAAGCCTTTTGATCCTTGCCGACACGGTGAGCCGTACCATCGTCTCGCCGGCGGAACTGCCCATCGGCATTGTCACGGCGATCGCCGGCGCACCCGTCTTCCTGTGGATCCTTCTCGGACGCAAGGGACTGACCCAGGCATGAACATGACAACGCCCCTCCCCCTCGAGAGCCTCGACATCCGTGACCTCGATGTGCGCTACGGCACGCACAAGGTCGTCGACGGGGTCAGCTTCCGCGCACGCGCCGGCCAGCTCGCGGTGATCATCGGCCCCAACGGCTCCGGCAAGAGCTCGCTGCTGCGCGCCGTCACCGGCGAGCTTTCGGCTGGCGGACAGGTGATGATGAACGGTCGCCCAACGAGCGATCTGTCGCCGGAGGAAATGGCGCGCCAGCGCGGCGTCCTTGCCCAGCACACGACGCTTGCGTTCCCGCTCACCGTCGCCGAGGTGGTGCGTCTGGGCATCCTGCGCCTGCGCACCAGCCGCGCCCATATCCGGGAACGGGTTCTGGAAGCGTTGGAGAAGGTGGATCTCGACGGCTTTGCCCCGCGCCCCTACCATAGCCTGTCGGGCGGCGAGCAGCAGCGCGTGCAGCTTGCCCGCGTTCTGTGCCAGGTCTGGGAGCCGGTCACCGAAGAAGGCCCGCGCTGGCTGTTTCTGGACGAGCCGGTGTCGAGCCTCGACATCCGTCACCAGATCCTGATCATGGACATCGCCGCCGGGTTCGCACGTCGCGGCGGCGGTGTTGTCGCGGTGCTGCACGACCTCAATCTCACGGCGCTTTATGCCGATCAGGTGCTGGCGATGAAGGCGGGCCGCCTGCTTGCCGACGGAAGCACCCGGGAAGTGATTACAGACGGGCTGGTTTCAAAGGTCTTCGACCATCCCTTGAGGGTCGGCGCGGTGCCCGCGCCGGGCATGCCCTTTATTCTTCCGCAGACAGGCGGGGCAGCGGCGGCGGAAACGCCGCGCGCGGTCGCGAAGGGCTGAACCCGCTCCCCACCAACGCTCCAGCGTTCTTGGTTCAGGCTGGCGCCGCAGCGGCGCGGGCGCAATCGGCGCAGCGCCCCCGCAGTTCCACCATGGACTTGCGCAGGATAAACCCGGTCTCGCCGGCAATCGCCTTCAGGTGGCCAGCGAGCCGGTCGTCGCTCAGTTCCGCCACCTGGCCGCAGTCGTCGCAGATGGCAAAGGCGACCGTTTCGTGCCCGTCGCAGTCCGGGTGACGGCAGGCGACAAAGGCATTGAGGCTCTCGAGCCGGTGCACCATGCCGATCTCGACGAGCTTTTCAAGCGCCCGGTAAACCTGCGGCGGCGCGCGGAAACCCTCGGCGCGCAATTCATCCAGGATCGTGTAGGCGGTGAGCGGCGCCCTGGCTTGCGACAGGGCGCGCATCACCAGCGCCTGGTTGCGGGTGAGCCCCTCCGTCGGGGCGTGGTGATGGTCATGATGAGCGCTCATCGCTCCGGCCTTTCCTGTTGCGGCGCCGCGCCGCGCGTCGGGCGCGCGCCCCGTGCCAGCCGCGTGAGAACACCGGCGGCCGGCGACATGGCGAGCACGAAGAGCACGAGCGCGGCGACGACAATCGACGGTCCCGAGGGCGTGTCCCACTCCAGCGAGGCGAAGAGCCCGCCGGCGACCGCCGCCATTCCGGCAAGAGCGGCGACGACGGCCATCTGCTCCGGCCCGAAGGCGATGCGTCGCGCGGTCGCCGCCGGGATGATCAGCATTGCCGTGATGAGAAGCACGCCGACAATCTTCATGGAGATGGCGATGACGGTCGCCATGAGCAACATGAAGATGAGATTGGCCCGGTCTGGCCGCAGTCCCTCTGCTTCGGCCAGGTCGCGGTTGACTGTCGCGGCAAAAAGCGGCGTCCAGATCGCGGCCAGAACCGCAAGAACTGCAACCCCGCCGACATAAACGACGAGGATGTCGAACTTCGACACCGCCAGGATATCGCCGAAGAGGAATCCCATCAGGTCGATCCGCACCCAGCTCATGAAGCCGAGCGCCACCAGACCGATGGCAAGCGACGAGTGGGCGAGCAGCCCCAGAAGCGCATCGGAAGAGAGCGTCGCGCGCCGCTGCAGGAGAAGCAGCAGCAACGCCACCAGCGTCGCGACGACGAAGACCGCGAGCGTGACGTTGATTTCCAGCAAAAAGGCGATGGCAACGCCGAGCAGCGCCGCGTGGGACAGCGTGTCGCCGAAATAGGCCAGCCTGCGCCAGACCACGAAGCAACCGAGCGGACCTGTAACCGCCGCCACGCCGAGGCCGGCGACAAGCGCCCTGGTGAAGAAGTCATCGAGCATGGCCGGTCTCCGTCTCGCCTGCGGTTTCCTGCACATGAGGGCGGGAATGATCGTGAGCCCCGCCTTGGTCGTGGTGCCCGTGATGGCCGTCGTTCGGGTGGCAATCCTCGGAGATCGAACCGTCCGCATGGCGCACGCGACCGTCGGGGAGATGCGTGTGGTCGTGGCGATGCTCATAGACCGCCAGCGTCGAGCTTGCACGGGCACCGAAGAGCCGCTGATAGGCGGGGCTCGAGGCGACCGCCGTCGGCGCGCCCTGGCAACAGACATGGCCGTTCAGGCAGATCACATGATCGGTCGCCGCCATGACCACATGGAGATCATGGGAAATCAGCAGCACACCGCAGCCCAGTTCGTCGCGGACTTGCGAAATCAGGTCATAGATTGCGCTTTCGCCAGAAAAGTCGACGCCCTGGACCGGCTCGTCGAGCACCAGCAGGTCCGGCTTTCGCGAGATCGCGCGGGCAAGAAGAACCCGCTGAAACTCGCCGCCGGACAGCTCGCGCACCTCCGCGTGGCGCAAATGGGAAACGCCGGTGGCGGCCAGCGCGCGTTCCGCCTCCTCGCGCGCCACGGGTCCCGTCAGACGCATGAACCGCTCGACATCGAGCGGCAGCGTCCAGTCGATGGAGACCTTCTGCGGCACATAGCCGACCCGAAGACCGGCCATGCGCTCGGAGCGCCCCTCGCTCGGTGGCAGGAGCCCCAGCGCCATGCGCGCCGTGGTCGACTTGCCCGAGCCGTTCGGCCCGATCAGCGTGACGATCTCACCACGTCTGACGGCAAGATCGACGCCGCGCACAAGCCAGCGGTTGCCGGCACGAACGCCCGCGCCGGCCAGAGAAACCAGCGCCGGAGCTTCGCCCGATCCGTTTTCCGCCATTTCATGTCCCGCAATCACAAGGCCCGGCACACTTGCCGGAGCATCTGTCGAAAAAACCTGTTGCCCGAGCTTATCGCACACGTTATACCGTAACGCAACAATGTGATATTATAACATCCCTCACCAGGAACCCGGCAGCGGGAGAAGCCCGGGCGGAGCCGCCCCTCCCGACGCCGGATCCGCCCGCCGCTTCCGGCGAGCCTCCCCGCCACCCGGCCGCTTGCCGGCCGGTTCTAGCCAAGACGCGCAGTCGCCGCGCCTGGAACCAAACACAGGACTGCCCGATGAAAACACCGCCCCGCCTGCTTCGCACGTCCCTGCTCTCCGCCGCCCTGCTCATGTCGACCAGCACACTCGCCATTTCCGCCGACCTTTCGGTGGTGGCGTCAATCAAGCCGGTCCATTCGCTGGTGGCATCGGTCATGCAGGGGGTCGCCGAGCCGACGCTGCTTCTCGAGGGCGCCAGTTCGCCGCACACCGCCACGCTCAAGCCGTCCCAGGCCACCTCTCTCGAGAAGGCGGACGTGATCTTCTGGATCGGCCACGATCTCGAGGCCTTCCTGGAAAAGCCGATCGAGACCGTCGGCGCGCGCGCCCGCTCCGTCGAGCTTGGAGAGGTCGAGGGCGTTGTCGAACTCCCCCCGCGCGAGGGAGGAGCCTTCGAGGCCCATGACCACGGCGAGCATGATCACGGCGAGGAAGGCCACGCCCACGATCATGGCGACGGCCATGACCACAAGCACGAGGCCGCGCACGACCATTCCCATGAGCACGGCCACGGGGAGGTCGACCCGCATGTCTGGCTCGATCCGGAGAACGCCAAGGCGATGGCCCGCGCCATCTCGGCGACGCTGTCGCAGGCCGATCCCGACAACGCCGATGCCTATGCGGCCAACCTTGCCCGCCTCGAGGGACGGCTCGATACGGAAAAGGCCGAGATCGCCAACATCGTCGCCCCCATCCGGGACAAGGGCTATGTGGTCTTTCATGACGCCTACCAGTACTTCGAAAAGCGTTTCGACCTCCACGCCGCCGGCTCCATCACCGTGAGCCCCGAGGTCATGCCCGGGGCGGACCGGGTGAAGCAGATCCGCGCCAAGATCTCCGATCTCGGCGCCACCTGCGTCTTCGCCGAACCGCAGTTCGAGCCGAAGCTGGTTTCCGTCGTCATCGAGGGCACGAAGGCGCGCAGCGGCGTGCTGGATCCGCTCGGTGCGGACATTCCCGCCGGTCCCGATCAGTACCCCGAGCTGCTGAAGGCGCTTGCCACCTCGCTCGCCGACTGCCTCTCGGCGAACGACTGACCTGACCACGCCGGCGCGCAACGCCCACTGCTTGCGCGCCGGCATTCTCCCCGCACCGTCGCAGCGACACCGCCTGGCGTTGCGCGACCTTGCCCGCCGAACCCGTCTCCGTCTCGCTGCCGGCTCCCGGCGGCGTGTTGTGGCGCGGGTTTTCATCATCCAAATATGTTATGTTATCACATAAAGGACGCATTCATGCGACTGCTTCGCACCTCAACCGCCGCCGCGCTTTTCCTGGCCTCGCTTGCCTCGGCCTCAGCCCATGGCATCTGGATCGCCCAGCGCCACGGCGATCAGGCCATCGTCTACGGTCACGGTGCCTCGGACGAGGCCTATGACCCGGCGAAGCTCACGAGCCTTGCCGCAGCCACCGGCGACGGCAAGGCGGTGGTGCCGGATGTTCGCAAGGCCAAGGATCATGTCACCTTCAGCCTGCCGGACAGCACCGTCTACGTCAGCGCGACGATGGACAACGGCTATTGGACCGAGCGCCAGGATGGCAGCTGGGTAAACAAGGCGAAGGACGAAGTCACCGACGCCCGGACTGCCGGCCGCAACTTCAAGCACGCGGTCTCGCTTGTCGGCGAGCCGGGAGGCGCTCCCCGCCCGCAGGGTCTGCCGCTGGAGATCGTGCCGCTAGCCGACCCTCTTCATCTGCATGCCGGCGACACGCTCGAGATCAAGGTTCTTGCCGACGGCGTTCCGGTCGCAGACGTGCCCGTCACCGCCGAATACACGACCGACAGCGAAGCGAGCCCGGTGCGCACCGATGCTGAGGGCAAGGCGCGTATCACCGTACGCAACTCAGGCCTGAACGTCATCGCCGCCTCCTACAAGGCCCCGACCGACGACCCGGCCAAGGCCGACACCATCAATCACTTCACCACCTTCTCCTTCACCCTCTCCCGTCACAGCCACTGACGGATGACGCAAACGCGGGGGCGCCGAGTTTTCGGCGTCCCCGCAGAACAGCCCATCAGACACAGCGAGCCAGCCATGCCTCCCCGTCCGCACCCGAAAGGGAAGCTTCCCGTTACGGTTCTCTCCGGCTTTCTCGGCGCTGGAAAGACCACGCTCCTGAATCGCGTCCTCTCCAATCGGGAAGGTTTACGCGTCGCCGTCATCGTCAATGACATGAGCGAGGTCAACGTCGATGCCAGCCTGATCCGCGAAGGTGGAGCAAACCTGTCCCGCGTTGAAGAGAAGCTGGTCGAGATGACCAACGGCTGCATCTGCTGCACGCTTCGCGAGGACCTTCTCAAGGAAGTGTTCCGGCTTGCCGGCGAAGATCGCTTCGACCATCTGCTGATCGAGGCGAGCGGCATTTCAGAACCCCTGCCCGTCGCCGCGACCTTCTCCTTCCGCGACGAGGACGATGTCAGCCTCGAGGACGTGGCTCAGATCGATTCCATGGTCACCGTGGTCGACGCAGCGAGCCTGCTGAAGGACTACGGCTCGACCGACTTCCTGACAGACAGGGGCGAATCCCTGGGCGAGGAGGACGAGCGCACGCTGGTCGACCTGCTCGTCGACCAGATCGAGTTCGCCGATACGATCGTCCTCAACAAGGTCTCCTCGGCCAGCCCTGACGACCTCGCCGCCGCACGCAAGATCGTGCGCGCGCTCAACGCCGACGCCCACGTCATCGAGACCGATTTCGCCGAAGTCGCCGCCGGGGACATTCTCGGCACCGGCCGTTTCGACTTCGAGCGGGCGCAGACGCATCCGCTCTGGTTCAAGGAGATGAACGGCTACGCCGACCACATCCCCGAAACCGAGGAATACGGAGTTCGGTCGTTCGTCTACCGGGCGCGCCGCCCCTTTGACCCGACACGCTTCAAGCGGTTCATCGACACCACCTGGCCCGGTGTCATCCGCGCCAAGGGGTTCTTCTGGCTGGCGACGCGCCCGCGTTTCGTCGGTGAGATCAGCCAGGCCGGCAGCATCGTGCGAACCGAGAAGCGCGGGCTTTGGTGGAGCGCCGTACCGACCTCCTACTGGCCGGAACACCCGGAGTGGCGCGAGGCGATGCGACCTCTCTTCGACCCGATCTGGGGCGACCGACGCCAGGAGATCGTCTTCATCGGCGTCAGCGACATGGACGAAGCCCGACTTCGCGCCGATCTCGACGCCTGCCTGGTGGAGGCGACCGCCTTCAAGCCGGAGCGTTGGACAGGCCTTGCCGACCCCTTTCCCCTTTGGAACGCCGGCGGAGACTAGCGGGATGCGGCGAGAGGGCGACGAAAGCCGGTTGCAGCACCCCGGCCGATCTGCCAGTTTCAGCTGCGATGGTTGCCCGACGAGAATCTCCGAGGGCATGAAAAGGGAACACGGTGAGGCGTACCCAGCAGGGACCGAAACCGTGGCTGCCCCCGCAACTGTGAGCGGAAAGCCGACCCCGGTTTGCCACTGCCCTGACGGGCGGGAAGGTGGGGAAGGCGATGACCCGCGAGCCAGGAGACCTGCCATCGTGGTTTCACCAGTGACCGGACGGGGTGTTCCGGGAGGGCGACATGGCAATTCCGATAGCGCGCACGCCGAAGGTGCGCCATCAGACCGCCTGCGTTCTTCTCCTGCCCCGTCTTTCCGACCGGCAGGATGTAGATGGCGCACGACCTGATCCCTTGCGAAACGCGAGCTGACGACACGGCCTCGTCCGCCATGGCCGGCGCGGTCGTCATCGTTTGCACCACCTGCCGGGCACGCACCGTCGACGAGGACGGCAGCACCCGTTACGGCGAGCGTGTCGGCCCGGCAGTGAGCGAGCGCCTTTGCACTGCCTTGCGCGACCAGGGACTGGCTCCATCCGTGGCGGTGACTGGTGCGGCCTGCATGGCCGGCTGCGGCCGCCCCTGCGCCATTGCCATCCAGGCGCCGGGCAAGGCGGGCTATCTCTTCGGCAGCATCGAGACAGACGAGGAAATCTCGGCGATTGCCACTTTCGCCGGGCAATACCTCGAGTTGGCGGACGGATGGTGTTCCTCGCTCCAGCGCCCGGAAGCTCTGAAGGGCAAGACCCTGGCCCGCCTGCCCGCGCCCGTCGTCGCCTTCCCGCTTTCCATGGCAAACGCGGAGAGCGTTGAATGACACACGAGAGCGGCCTGGAAACCACCCTGGAACTCATCGGCGTCGGCTATTCGACCGCACGCGGGCAACGGCTCGTCGAGGATGTCTCCTTCCATGTCCATGCAGGAGAGATCCTGGTGATCGCCGGCCCGAACGGAGCCGGCAAGAGCACGCTGGTGCGCATGATCGCGGGTCTTGCACCTGCCGGCGACGGCGAGATCCTGCTGGGCAAGCGTTCGCTTGCGCGTGTGCCGATCCACGAGCGCGCCCGCGCCATCGCCTACGTCGGGCAGAGCGAGGAGCCGGATGGACGCCTCTCCGTCGCCGACTACGTGGCGCTCGGCCGCCTGCCCCATCGCCGGGCACTCGACGCCCGCGCCCATCAGGCAGCCCTCGGCGAAGCTCTAGCCGTGGCGGGCCTGACGGGGTTGTCGCGGCGAACCATGGGGAGCCTCTCCGGCGGCGAACGGCAGCGGGCCAAGATCGCCCGCGCCGTGTGCCAGGAGCCAAGGCTTCTGGTACTCGACGAGCCGACCAATCATCTTGACCCGCGGGCCCGCGGGGACCTGCTCAGCCTGGTCACCCGCCTTGGCATCACGGTCATCGCCGTGCTGCACGATCTCACGCTGATCGAGGATTTCGCCAGCCACGTCGCGCTGATCGACGAAGGCCGGCTGACGGCCTACGGACACCCGCGAGACGTCCTCTCAAGCGCTCGGGTGCGTGCGACCTTCGAGGTCGACATGCACCGCCTTCCGCACCCCTCCGAAGACCGCATGCTGTGCGCCCTCGACATCCCGATCCGCCGGACGACGCCTGAAGCGGTGCCCGCGCTCGCGGACTGATCCCTCTCCGGCGCGGCCGCAACCTTCCCATCACCTCGCCTGCCTTCACCGAAAGGTCCTTTCATGATCCGTCTCACCGCCGCGCTTGCCGCGCTCCTGCTTGCCGGCACCGCCCATGCCGCACCTGTCATCGTCGACAACTGCGGCCAGCCGCTGACCTTCGAGACCACGCCCGAGCGCATGGTGACGCAGGACATCAACATTTCCGAAATGGCCTTCGCACTGGATCTTCAGGATCACATGGTAGGCGTCAGCGGCATCAGCGGCTGGTACAAGACGACGCCCGAGTTCGAAGCCAGACGCGGCGAGCTACCGGAGATCGCGCCGAAGTATCCCTCGCTGGAAAACATCGTCGCCTCCGGTGCAGACGTCTTCTTCGGCGGCTGGTACTACGGCATGAAGCCCGGCGGCGACGTGACGCCGGAGACGCTCGCCGACCAGGGCGTCAAGACGCTGATCCTCACCGAAAGCTGCATCCACGTCGACAAGAACCGCCCCGCCGCCTCGCTCGATCTGCTTTATGGCGACATCCTGCGGCTCGGCGAGATCTTCGACCGCCAGGACAAGGCGCAGGCGCTGGTGGAGGGCTGGAAGGCGCGCGTCGCCGCCGTGCAGGCCGTTGTGGCCGGGCGCGCGCCAGTGACGGTGTTCCTCTACGATTCCGGTGAGGACAAACCTTTCACCGCCGGTCGGTTCGCCATGCCGACGGCGATGATCTCCGCGGCGGGCGGCAGCAATGTCACCGGCGACATGGAGACGAGCTGGGGCACCACCTCCTGGGAGGCGGTGGCCGCCGCAGATCCGGACTTCATCATCCTGCTCGACTATCAGGACAGCGGCGGAGCCGAAAAGCTCATGGCCTTCCTGCGCGCCCACCCGGTAATGAGCCACCTCAAGGCGGTCGAGGACAACCGCACCCTCGCCTTGCGCTATGAGGAACTGACGCCCGGTCCCGCCAATATCGACGGCGTGGAAAAAATCGCCCGCGCGCTTTATCCGGACGCTTTCTGAGCCATGCGCATGCTCGTACTCGCGGCCGCCGGGGTGCTGGCGGTCGCGGTTCTCGTCATTGCCGCGATCGTGGTCGGGTCGACGCCGCTTCCCCTGTCGACGGTCATCGGCGCGCTCTCCGGCGGACCGGAAGCCGCCACGCCACTGGGGCGCATCGTCACCGACCTGCGCCTGCCGCGCGCGATCCTCGCCCTGCTCACCGGCGCGGGCCTCGGTGTTGTCGGCTGCCTGCTTCAAACAACGACGCGCAACGATCTCGCCGACCCGTTCCTCTTCGGCCTCTCATCCGGTGCCGCTGCCGGCGCGGTGTTCGTCATCACCGTGACCGGCGACCTGCTGGGCATCTGGACGCTGCCCGCCGCAGCCTTCACCGGCGGCATGGCCGCCTCCGCGGTGGTTCTGGCGCTCAACGCCAGACTCGGCGACCGGGGGCCGGCGCAACTGGTGCTGGCCGGTCTCGCGGTGTCCTTCCTGTTCATGGCGCTGACCAACTACCTCGTCTTCGCCGGAGACCAGCGCGCCGCCCATTCGGTTCTGTTCTGGTCGCTCGGCGGGCTCGGCCTCGCGCGCTGGGAAATCCTTCCCGTCGCCGCCGTCGGCCTTGCCGCCGTTCTCGCCTTTGCCACGATCAACCACCGTCGTCTCGACGCGATTCTCGCCGGCGAGGACACCGCCCGCACACTGGGCGTCGATGTCGGCAGGCTGCGCACCACAACCTTCCTGGTCTGCGCCTTCGGCACCGCCGCCTTCGTTTCGCTGACCGGCGTGATCGGCTTCGTCGGCCTGATGGTTCCGCATATGGCACGCGCGCTCGCCGGGCCGCTGCACGGCGGCCTGATCATGCTCGCCGCCCTGATCGGCGCGGCACTTCTGCTGGCCAGCGACATTGCCGCGCGTACACTGCTTGCACCGCAGGAACTGCCCGTCGGCATCGTCACAACGGCGCTCGGCGCAATCTTCGTGCTCGCGCTGGTCGGACGGCGAAACTGACCATGGCGCCTGAGGCCCGAACGAGCCTCAGGCCTCGTCCGGCACACAGGACGTCACACGCTTCAGGCAGCGCAGCGAGAAGCTCGAACGCGAGTTGCGCAAGCCTTCCACGCCGAACAGCTGCTCGCGCAGGAAGCGCTCCACCCCCTTGGTGCCGCTCGCCGCCACCTTGACGAAGTAATCGTATTCCCCCGCCATCATGTGCACCTCGAGCACGTCCGGCAGAGCCGCCATCGACTGGCCGAAGCTCTCCAGCGTGTCGGCGTTGTGCCGGTCGAGCGAGACCTCGATCATCACCGTGTCGCCCATGCCCAGCGCCTCCTGGTCGAGAACGGCCGTATAGCCGGTGATGATCCCCTCTTCCTCCAGCCGACGAACCCGCTGCCAGCACGGACTGGGCGACAGCCCGACCTTGCGGGCCAGTTCCGTGTTGGAAAGCCGCCCGTCATCGACCAGCGCCTTGAGAATTCTGCGATCAATTTCGTCGAGCTGTCGTGCCATGAAACATTCCCCTTAACTTTCCCAAAAAGCCGGCACATGATTTTTCATATTGGCGATTTCAAAGCAAATTCGAAAAGAAATTCCACCTGATCGAGCTGACAATCCCGGAAAATCGCAGCCACAGGTTGCCGCCGACAGGAGGAGTCGGTGCACGAACGCTATAGGGAGAGCGCTTTCATGGATTTCGCACTGTCGGAAGAGCAAGGTCTGATCTTCGACACCGCCCACGCCTTCGGGCAAGAGGCCATCGCACCGCACGCCTCCGACTGGGAGCGTCAGGGAACCATCCCGCGCGAGGTTCTTGAAGCCGCCGGAGAGCTTGGCTTCGGAGCGCTCTACGTGCCCGAGGAGCTTGGCGGAACCGGATTGACGCGCCTCGACGCGGTTCTCGTCTTCGAGGCCCTGTCGATGGCCTGCCCGTCCGTTGCGGCCTTCATATCCATTCACAACATGTGCCTGAACATGATTGCGAAATACGGCTCCGAGGCCATTCGCGACACCTGGATGGAACGGCTTGCCTCGCTGAAGGCGGTGGCCTCCTACTGCCTGACCGAGCCCGGATCGGGCTCCGATGCGGCGGCCCTCAGGAGCCGTGCGACACGCAACGATGCCGGTTGGAGCCTCACCGGCAACAAGGCCTTCATCTCCGGCGGCGGCTATTCGGATCTCTATGTTGTGATGTGCCGGACCGGAGAGGACGGCCCCAAGGGTATCTCGACGCTCGCCGTACCAGCGGGAACCGATGGCCTCAGCTTTGGCGCACTGGAGCGCAAGATGGGCTGGAAGGCCCAGCCGACCGCACAGGTCCAGTTCGACGATTGCACCGTCCCCGCCGACCACCTGCTCGGCGAGGAGGGACGCGGCTTCTCCTATGCGATGGAAGGGCTCGACGGTGGCCGTCTCAACATCGCCGCATGCGCCCTCGGCGGGGCGGAGGCGGCCCTTCGCGCGGCGTTGCGCTACACCGGCGAGCGCAGCGCCTTCGGCCAGCCGCTCGACCGGTTCCAGGCCCTGCAGTTCCGCCTCGCCGACATGGAGACCGAGCTGTCCGCGGCGCGCATCTTCCTGCGGCAGGCCGCCTGGAAACTCGACACCGGCGCGGCCGACGCCACCAAGCATTGCGCGATGGCCAAGCGTTTCGTCACCGACACCGCCTTCAAGGTTGCCAATGATGCGCTCCAGCTCTTCGGCGGCTACGGTTATCTTGAGGATTACGGCATCGAGAAGATCGTGAGGGACCTGCGCGTCCACCAGATCCTGGAAGGCACCAACGAGATCATGCGCGTCATTGTCGCGCGCAGCCTTCTGGCCGAGCGCGATCGGTCCTGAACCGTTTCGCTGCCCATGCGTTTGAAATCACAAGGGCGGCCGCCGGCCGGCCCTGACGTCGACAAGGGAGTTTCCATGACCGCTCCACGACCGCTATCGCTGCATGTTCCAGAACCCGGTTGCCGACCCGGCGATACGCCTGACTTCTCCGACTTCGAGATCCCCCGCGCCGGCGCGGTGCGACGACCCGAGGTCGACGAGGCGCCGGAGAACATGCGCGACATGGCGTTTTCCGTGGTGCGCGTGCTCAACAAGGCCGGAGAGGCGGTCGGGCCCTGGGCCGGCCTGCTCGACGCCCACGCCCTGCGCGAGGGCCTGCGCCACATGATGACCCTGCGCCAGTTCGACGAACGGATGCTCAAGGCGCAGCGTCAGGGCAAGACCAGCTTCTACATGCAGCATCTGGGCGAGGAGGCGGTCGCCTGCGCGTTCCGCATGGCGCTCGACGACGGCGACATGCACTTCCCCACCTACCGGCAGGCGGGGCTCCTCATCGCCGGCGGCTATCCGATGGCCGACATGATGAACCAGATCTACTCCAATGCCGCCGATCCGCTGAAGGGACGGCAGCTGCCGGTGATGTACTCCGCCCGGGACCATGGCTTCTTCACCATCTCCGGCAACCTCGGCACCCAGTTCATCCAGGCGGTCGGCTGGGCCATGGCATCGGCGATTGCCGGCGACACCAAGATCGCGGCCGGGTGGATCGGTGACGGCTCGACCTCCGAGAGCGACTTCCATGCGGCCATGGTCTTCGCCTCCACCTACAAGGCGCCGGTGATCCTCAACATCGTCAACAACCAGTGGGCCATCTCGACCTTCCAAGGCATGGCCCGAGGCGGAGCGGTGACATTCGCCGCGCGCGGCCACGGCTTCGGCATTCCCTCGATCCGGGTGGACGGAAACGATTACCTGGCGGTCCACGCGGTGGCGAGCTGGGCGGCGGAGCGGGCACGCTCAGGTCTCGGCCCGACGCTGATCGAGCATGTCACCTACCGCGCCGGCGGCCATTCGACCTCGGACGACCCCTCCGCCTATCGCTCCAAGGACGAGGTCAGCGCCTGGCCGCTGGGCGATCCCATCGACCGCCTGAAGAAACACCTCGTGACCATCGGCGAATGGTCGGAGGAACGCCAAACCCAGACAATAGCGGAGATCAACGACACGGTGCGCGCCTGCCAGAAGCAGGCGGAAGCGAACGGCACGCTGATTTCCGGCGGCCAGCCTTCGCCGCGCTCCATGTTCGACGACGTTTATGCCGAGATGCCGGCGCATCTTGCACGGCAGCGCCAGGAAGCGGGGTTCTGACATGGCACGCATGACCATGATCGAGGCGATCCGTAACGCCCACGACCTTGCCATGGAGCGGGACAGCACCGTCGTCGTCTTCGGCGAGGATGTGGGATATTTCGGCGGTGTGTTCCGCTGTACGGCCGGCCTCCAGAAGAAATACGGCGCGAACCGCTGCTTCGACGCGCCGATCAACGAAAGCGGCATCGTCGGCGCCGGCGTCGGCATGGCCGCCTACGGACTGAAGCCCGTCGTCGAGATCCAGTTCGCCGACTACATGTATCCCGCCTACGACCAGATCGTCAGCGAGGCGGCGCGCATGCGCCACCGCTCGGCAGGACAGTTCACCTGCCCGATGGTGATCCGCATGCCCACCGGCGGCGGCATCTTCGGCGGCCAGACCCACAGCCAGAGCCCGGAGGCCCTGTTCACCCATGTCGCCGGTCTGAAGGTGGTGGTGCCATCCAATCCGCGCGACGCCAAGGGGTTGCTGCTCGCCGCCATCGAGGATCCGGACCCGGTGATCTTCCTCGAGCCCAAGCGGCTCTACAACGGTCCCTTTGACGGCCATCACGACCGTCCGGTGGTTCCCTGGAAGAAGCATGAGCTCGGCGACGTCAGCGAGGACTACTATACGGTGCCGCTCGGCAAGGCGAAGATCCACCGCGAGGGCTCGGCGCTGACGGTCCTGGCCTATGGCACCATGGTCTATGTGGCACAGGCCGCGGCGGAGGAAGCCGGGGTAGACGCGGAGATCATCGACCTGCGCACGCTGCTGCCGCTCGACCTGGAGACCATCGAGGCGTCGGTGAAGAAGACCGGGCGCTGCGTCATCGTTCACGAGGCAACGAAGACCTCCGGGTTTGGCGCGGAGCTGAGCGCGGTGGTTCAGGAGACCTGCTTCTACCACCTGGAGGCGCCGATCCTGCGCGTGACCGGCTGGGACACACCCTATCCGCATGCCCAGGAGTGGACCTACTTCCCGGGACCGGACCGGATCAAGCGCGCATTTGCCGAAGTGCTGGAGGGCTGAGACATGGGCATCCACACCATTACCCTGCCCGATGTCGGCGAAGGCATCGCGGAGGCTGAACTTACCGAATGGAGCGTTGCCGTCGGCGACGAGATTTCCGAGGACGACGTGATTGGCGTCGTGATGACCGACAAGGCGGCGATCGAGGTCCCCTCCTCGGTCACCGGCAAGGTAGTCTGGCTGTGCGGAGAACCGGGCGACACGATTGCCATCGGCGACCGCTTCGCTCAGATCGAGGTCGAGGGCGAAGGCAACGACAAGGGTGGCTCAGCCCCCTCCACCTCTGCCGCGAGCGCAAGCGCCCCGGCACAGGCGGGCGACCGGCCGGAAGACGACGAGCCGGGGGGCGATCCCGGCGCCGACAATGAGAACGCTGCCACGCCGAGCGATGGCGGCAACACCAGGTCTTCCGCGAAAGCGGCGGCAACGCCTGCCGGAGCGGCAGCGCCCCGCCCGCAGCAGGCGCCGCGCCCCACCCCGCAGCGCAAGCCGCTTGCCCGTGGCGAAAAGCCCCTCGCCGCTCCCTCGGTTCGCAGGCGTGCGCTCGAAAGCGGCATCGACCTTCGCCTTGTCGGCGGGTCCGGTCCTTCCGGGCGCATCCTGCACGAGGATCTCGACGCCTATATCGAGCAGGGTCCTTCAACGGGAGCGCCCGCCGGACGGATGCCGGCGACCGGGACACGCGACATCAAGGTCATCGGCATGCGCCGCAAGATCGCCGAGAAAATGGCGCTCTCCAAGTCGCGCATTCCCCATATCACCATCGTCGAGGAAGTCGACATGAGCGCCCTGGAAGAGCTCAGGGCAAAGCTCAACAGCGAGCATGGCGCAGCCCGCGGCAAGCTCACTGTGCTTCCCTTCGTCATGCGCGCCATCGTCTCCGCGGTGCGCGCCCAGCCCGAAATGAATGCCACCTTCGACGATGACGGCGGCGTCATTCACCAGTCGGATGCGGTCCATATCGGCATCGCCACGCAGACGCCGGCCGGCCTGTCGGTGCCTGTCGTTCGCCATACGGAGGCCCGCTCCATGTGGGACGCCGCCGGCGAACTGACCCGGCTCGCAGGTGCTGCGCGCGACGGCAAGGCGGCGCGAGAGGAGCTTTCCGGCTCCACCATCACAATCACCTCGCTCGGCCCGCTTGGAGCCATCGCCACGACGCCGATCATCAACCACCCGGAGGTCGCCATTGTCGGCATCAACAAGATGGCTGTGCGCCCCATGTGGGACGGCCAGGCCTTCCAGCCGCGCAAGATGATGAACATCTCCTGTTCCTTCGATCACCGGGTGATCGACGGATGGGACGCGGCCGTTTTCGTCCAGAAGCTCAAATCGCTTCTGGAAACCCCTGCCCTCTTGTTCATCGAGGAGTGACCGGATGAGCGACCTCACCTGCAGGCTGCTGATCATCGGCGCGGGCCCTGGCGGCTATATCTGCGGCATCCGCGCCGGCCAGCTTGGCATCGACACCATCGTCATCGACGACCAAAAGCCCGGCGGCACCTGTCTCAACGTCGGCTGCATCCCTTCGAAAGCACTGATCCATGCCGCCGAGGAATTCCACAAGCTGAGCCGCTTCGCCTCCGGCTCCGGCGCACTCGGCATCAGCGCGGCGTCACCCGCGATCGATCTCGCCGCGACGCTCGACTGGAAGAACGGCATCGTCAGCCGGCTGAACGCCGGCGTCGCCGGCTTGCTCAAGAAGGCCGGCACGCGGCTCATGGCCGGCCGCGCCACCTTCCAAGACGGCAAGACCGTCAAGGTCACATCGGACGGCAGCACCGTTCAGATCCGTGCCGAACAGGTGGTCATCGCCACCGGCTCCGCCCCGGTGGAACTGCCGTTCCTGCCGTTCGGCGGCAAGGTGATCAGCTCGACCGGAGCCCTCTCGCTCTCCGAAGTGCCGGAGACGTTGTGCGTCGTCGGCGGCGGCTACATCGGCCTCGAGATCGGCACCGCCTTTGCAAAGCTCGGCTCGAAGGTGACCGTCGTCGAGGCCGCCTCCCGAGTCCTGCCACAATACGACAATGCGCTGACCCGACCGGTCATGAAGTCGCTCAAGAGCCTCGGCGTCGAGGTACTCGTCGACACGAAGGCGAAAGGATTGGGCGACAAGGGGCTGGAAATCGAGACGGCGGACGGCAAGACCCGCGAGATCGCGGCCGACAAGGTGCTCGTCACGGTCGGCCGGCGGCCGCTTTCGGAAAGCGGCAACATTGCCAGCCTCGGCCTTGCCACCGACGGCGCGTTCCTGCGCGTCGACGACCAGTGCAAGACCTCCATGCAGGGCGTCTTCGCCATTGGCGACGTGACCGGCGAGCCGATGCTGGCCCATCGCGCCATGGCGCAGGGCGAGATGGTCGCGGAGATCGTCGCCGGCCACAAGCGGCGCTGGGACAAGCGCTGCATTCCGGCCGTGTGCTTCACCGACCCGGAGATCGTCACCTGCGGCCTGTCACCTGACGAGGCGAAGGCGGAGGGGCATGAAGTCACGACCGGCCTCTTCCCCTTCTCCGCCAATGGCCGCGCCATGACCATGGAGGCCGAGGACGGCTTCGTGCGGGTGGTGGCGCGCAAGAGCGACAATCTGGTGCTCGGCCTGCAGGCTGTCGGGCGCGGCGTGTCGGAGCTGTCCGCCGCCTTCGCGCTCGCCATCGAGATGGGCGCACGCACCGAAGACATCGGCGGCGTCATCCACGCTCACCCGACCCAGAGCGAGGCGCTGCAGGAGGCCTGTTTCGCCGCGATGGGACACGCGCTGCATATCTGACGACCCGTCCAGGGTCTCGGAAAGGAAAATGCCCGGCCGTTTGGCCGGGCATTTTTCGTTGTGGTGCCGGCGCCAACCAGGACCGCTTCTACAGCCGGGAAGGAGCAGTCCGTCGACCGCTCCTTCCCGAGTTCTAGTCGAACATCCTGTTCGGCAGCCACATGGCCACCTCCGGCCAGGTGACGACCACCGCCAGCGCCAGGAGCTGCAGGATGACGAAGGGGATGATGCCCCGGTAGATCTGCTTCAGCGAGACCAGCGCTCTTGCCGTTCCCTTCAGATAGAACAGGGCGAAGCCGAATGGTGGCGTCAGGAAACTGGTCTGCAGATTGAGCGCAACGAGAATGGCGAACCAGTAGACCGCGTCTCCAGAGGCAACATGCGCGCCGAAATCGAGCTTGGCAACGATGGGCGCGAAGATCGGCAGGATGATCAGCGTGATCTCGATCCAGTCGAAGAAGAAGCCGAGCACGAAGATCAGCAGCATCAGCGCCGCCAGGACGCCCCAGGGGCCGAGCACCGACGCATCGGCAAGCGAGAGCACCAGATGCTCCCCGCCGAAGCGGCGGAAGAGATAGCTGAAGGCCGTCGCGCCAACAAAGATGAAGAAGATCATCGCCACCGTGTTGAGCGAGCGGGTCAGCACGTCGTGCAGCCCGCCCAGCGACAGCCGACGGCGGAACAGCGCAAGTGCCAGGGCGCCGAGCGCGCCGACGCCGCTGGCCTCTGTCGGCGTCGCGAAGCCGCCGAGGATCGACCCGAGCACGAGACCGATGAGAAGTGCGGGCGGCAGCAGGCCGGAAGACAGTTTCCAGAACAACTCGCGCCGCTCCTCGGCGCTGAGCGGCTCCGTCGCGCGCGGTGCGAGCTTCGGTCGCAGCGCGCTCGCGGTCACGATATAGAGGAGATAGAAGCCCGACAGCATCAACCCGGGGATCAGCGCCGCCATGAACAGCTTGCCGACGGAGACCGTCAGCAGGTCGCCCATGATGACAAGCATGATTGACGGTGGGATAAGAATGCCAAGCGTACCCGAGGCGGCGATGGTGCCGGTGGCCAGCGAGGGCGCGTAGCCCGAGCGCAGCATCATCGGCAAGGCGAGAAGCGTCAGCATCGCCACCGAGGCGCCGATGATGCCGGTGGAGGCGGCAAGGATCGTTCCCATCATGGTGACTGCGATGGCAAGACCGCCAGGAACGCGACGCATCAGCGTCTGCAACCCTTCAAGCAGGTCTTCGGCTATGCCGCTTTTCTCCATGAGCGTGCCCATGAGCACGAACATCGGTACAGCCACCATCACCGAGTTGGAGACGATACCGCTGAAGATGCGGTTGACCAGTAACGGAAGGTGGGCAAGGCGTATCTCGCCCATCGCCAACCCGATGCCGGCAAAGACCAGCGACACGCCGCCGAGCACGGCGGCCACCGGCAGGCCGGTGAATATGAAGAGGACCAGGCAGGCGAACATCAACACCGGCAGCATTTCCGCGAGCATTCGGCAGCGTCCTTCGATCTGGAATTGGAATGGGCGGGAACCCGATCAGTCTTCGACGAAGGGCATCGAGGTGCCTTCCGGATCCCTCAGGCAGTCGATGGCGCGCAGCAGCACGGCGATTGCCGACAGGACAACAAGCGCGAAGCCTGCCGTCAGGAATGACTTGATGATCCAGCGGTGCGCGAGGCCAGCGCCGGACACCGACCCCTCGCCGGACGCATAGGCGCGCAGGACATAATCGATGGAAAACCAAAAGAGCACGCTGGCATAGGGGATCAGGAAAAAGACAATCCCGAAGACTTCGAGCCAGAGCTTGCTCTTGCGCGAGAAGCCCTCGCGAAAGAGATCGACGCGGACATGGGCATCGCGCAGATAGGCCGCACCGAGGCCGAGCATCAGGGCCGCGCCATGCAGGTGCCATTCCAGGTCCTGCAGCATGATCGAGCCGGTATCGTAGAACTTGCGGCCGAGAACGTCATATCCGATGACGAAGGCCAGGATCAGAAGCATCCAGCTCCCGATGGCATGGGCGCCCCGCGGCAACGCCGCGAAGAGGCTCGCCAGTCGTTCCATATCGCGTTTCCTCGCTGGTGAGAGAGGAGATGCCGGATCATCGCGATCCGGCATCTCCCGAAGCCGGTCTCAAGCAGGGATCAGCGCATGTAGCCGAGGTCGCGCCACTCGGCGTAGTTGGTGCGGAAGTCTGAGTAAGACTTCCAGACGCGGGCGAAGTCCTCGTCCTCGGCCTTCATCTCCTCGACAACCTCGAGCCAGGCCGCCTCCATCGCCGCAAGGATCTCGGGCGACCACTTGTGCATGACGACGCCCTTTTCCTTGAGCTGGCTCAGCGCCTCGAACTGGATCGCCTCGCCCCAGGCGATGGACTCGGCCACCGCCGAACGGCAGACCTCGTTGATCGCCGCCTGCTCGTTCTCGCTCAGGCCGTCCCACACATCCTTGTTGATGATGAGCGAATAGAGCGACGTCTGCTGATGCCAGCCGGGGAAGTAGTAGTGCTTGGCGTAGTCCTGCATGCCAAGCTTCTGGTCGAGCGCCGGCATGGACACTTCGGCGGCATCGATGGTGCCGAGCTCGAGCGCCGGCACCGTGTCGCCGACCGGCAGCGTCAGGGTCTGGACACCGAGCTTCTCCATCACCCGCGCGCCGAGCCCGTAGAAGCGCATCTTCATGCCCTTGAGATCATCAAGGCTGTCGATGGGCTTGCGGAACCAGCCGGAAGCCTCCGGCGGCGTCGTGGTGCAGACGATGCTGACGATGTTGTGCTTCGCGGCGATGTCGTCCCAGATTTCCTTGCCGCCGCCCTTGTAGTACCAGGCGAGGTATTCCGGCGCTTCCGGGCCGAAAGGAACCGAGGTGAACATTGCCGCGGACTTGATCACGCCTTGCGCGAAGCCGGTCGAGTACCAGGCCGCGTCGACGGCGCCGGTCGAGACCGCGTCCCACGCCTCGGGCGCCGGCACCAGGGCGCCCGGCTCGTTGAAGGTGAAGGTGAGATCGCCGCCGGTCAGTTTCGAAACGCGGTTGCCGATGTCCTTGCCGATGTCCCCGACGATCGGAAACGAGCCGGGGTAGACGCTGGTCATCTCAAGGGTCTTCGCGACCGCCGGCACCGCGGCCAGTGTCACGAGGGCGGTGGCAAGGCTCAGACTTGTTTTCCAGGACATGATGGTTTCCTCCCATTATCGCTGCTCAGGCACGCCCCCCGCGAAAACCGCGCAGGAGCAACGCCGCGACTGCTGACGCCATCCTCCCTGATGGCGACCGCGCTTTACGCGACGCAAAAGCCGACGCCGGCCAATAGGCCGGGTAAACACGACGGTCGGGGGGATTTCGCGCTGCTGGCGGCGCGTCGCGATGGTCTTGAGCATGGAACGCGGAACGTACAAACCGTCGTCCGCCCAGCCTCCCCTCCCAGGAAAACCGGCCATTTCAAGCTGCTCCGGATCGCTCCGGCACCCTCCCCAACCGGCGCTTGCCCGCCGGCTCTCCGCCTAGAATATAGGGGCGCGAAATCGACTAAACTTGCCTTTTTCCGGGCGATTCCCGCGCTACTGTGCATATAATGCGCGTGAAAGTTACGTCTGGAGGTAATTGCATGTCAATGCTCGACGAAACGGACCTGAAGATTCTTCGGGTGCTTCAAAACGACGGATCCCTGACCGTTTCCGACGTCGCGGACAGGGTGAGCCTGTCGCAATCCCCCTGCTCGCGGCGCATCGGCAGGTTGCAGGAAGACGGCATCATCATCGGTCGATCCGTTCTGCTCGACCGGCGAAAACTCGGCTTTCACGCGATCATCCTGGCGCGCATCAAGCTCTCCGAACACGGCCGACAGTCCATCTCCGTCTTCCAGGAAGCGGCGTTCCGGATTCCCGAGGTTCAGGTCGTACAGCTGATGCTCGGCGACTTCGATTTTCATCTGCGCGTCGTCGTGCGCGACATGGATCACTACCAGATCCTGCTGCGAGAGAAGCTCGTGATGATGCCGGGCGTGCGTGAGATACAGAGCACAGTGATATTGGAGGAAATGAAGTACACCTCGCTCCTGCCTATCTGAGGTGGCGGGTTCACCGGCGCTCAGCGCGACAAGGCCGCAACGCGCGCCCGGCCCCGGCAGCACCGCGCAACGCCGACACGGAGCGGGGCGCTCGGCGCTCCCGGCCCGCCAAACAGCCATTGTGCGGCAACACTCCGCCTCGATCACACGCTGCTCCGATAGGTCGATTTCAAGATATATCGATTTACTCAGCCCAATTGACCATGAAAAAAACTTTCAATACGATGATAATCACTTATTCGAAATGAACTGAATTTGAATTTCATCACTATTTACTTGAGGCCTCGTGGCGGAAATGGCGACGCGAAGGGATTGCAACTCCCTGTATCCTGGTTCGAGTCCAGGCGAGGCCTCCACTCTCCCTTTTTGAAAATCGGTCCTTCAAGCTCGGTCATGACCTTTGCGCGCCGCGCTTGCGGCGCCCGGCAGGTTAAGGCACGGCGACGTGCAGGCTCAGTTCGCGGGTCCGGTCGCCTTCTCGGCGGAGCGGCGCAGGCTCTGGCGGTCGATCTTGCCGGTCGACGTTTTCGGAATATCGACAAACATCTCCACGATTTCGGGCACCATATAGGCTGGTAGCTGCGCGAGGCAGTGGCGCTTGAGGTCACGCGCGGAGAGTTCCGCTCCACCGGCCAGGACCAGGCAGGCCTTGAGCTGTCGCGCGCCCGCCTCTCCCGCGACATCGATCACCGCGGCCTCGGCAATCGCGGAATGAACAAGCAGCGCGTCCTCCACCTCACGCAGATTGACACGGTTGCCCCGGATCTTCACCTGCGCATCCCGCCTGCCGAGATAGCGCAGCATTCCGTCGGCGCCGCGCTCGACCATGTCCCCCGAGCGATAGACCGGATCGGGATAGAGCGCATGGACGGGGTTCTGCACGAAGCGCGCGGCGGTCATCTCCGCATCACGCCAGTAGCCCTTCGCCACCGTCGGACCGCGCGCGCAGAGCTCCCCGACCGCCGCCTCTCCCGTAACAAGTCGTCCCTCGTCGTCGACGACGATTGCCTCCATGTGGGCGCAGGGCCGGCCGATGGGGAGCGGCGCATCACCGGGAGGGGTGTCGATCTCCAGCGCGGTCACATCGTTCGCTTCGGTGGAGCCGTAGATGTTCACGTAGCGGGCCTGCGGCACCCTGGCCATCAGGTCGCGCAGGGCCGGCGGCGGATAGGGTTCGCCGGCAAAGAAGACGAGGCGCAGCGTCTCAAGCCCCGGCTGCCCCGGCTCCAGATGCTTCGCCATCAGCATCAGCACCGAGGGCACGGACTGCCACACGGTGATGCGGTTGTCCGCTAGAAACCGCGCGAGATCGACGCCGAGGAAACCAATCCCCTGCGGCACCAGGCAGACGGTCGCGCCGTGGACGAGCGTCGTCCAGAGGTCGAACAGGGATAAGTCGAAGTGAAACGGCGCGTGCGAGGACACCCGGTCGGCCTCGCTCAGGTCGAAATAGGATCCCGCCCAGTCGCTGAACGCCATCACATTGCGGTGGGTGATCATCACGCCCTTGGGCCGGCCGGTCGAGCCGGAGGTGTAGAGGATATAGGCCAGGTCCTCGTCGAGCGACCGGCGCGGCAACGGCCCATCCGCGAGCCCTGACAGCCCCGCTTCAGCCTCCTCGTCGCCAAGTTCGAGCCGGCGGGGCAGTGCCGCCCCCTCGTCGCAGACCGCGTCGAGCCGACGCGCCTTGGTCTTCGAGGTCACCAGCGCGGCCGGGTCGCTGTCGGCCAGCACCGTCGCCAGCCGGGGCGCAGGGCCGTTGGCGTCGAGCGGCACGCAGACGCCATCCGCCTTCCATATGGCGAGAAGGGCGGCGACCGCATCGGGCGACTTGTCGAGACAGACCGCCACGCGGTCGCCCCGGCCGACACCCTGCGCCGTGAGCCAGCGGGCAATGCGGTTGGCGCGACGCTGGAGCGCGCCGCGGTCCACAGTCTCCCCCTCGAAGCACAGGGCCGGAGCCTCGGGCGCGCGCGCGGCCATCTCCTCGATCAACAGGCAGGGGGTTCTCGCCATCCCGCTCTCCTCACTTGCCGATCCCGGCCTCAGCCGACCGGCCGGTTCATCAGCCAGGCGAAATACTCCATCCGCTCTCCCAGAAAGCGCTCCGCCTTGCCCCACATATCCGCCTCGGTGATCGTGCTCGGGTACTTGCGACCAACGGGCGAGCGCTCGAAAAGCGGCCGCAGGCAGGTCAGCGCAACGATATAGAAGAGGTCGTGATCCATCTTGTAGCTCTTGCGCCGGTCGCCATCCCACTCGTGCCGGATCGCGTAGCGGTGCTTCTTCAACAGGAAGAGGTGGGGAATGAAATAGCTCCACATGCGCCTGGAAACGGCGCGGATCTCCTCCTCGGGGATTTCGGGAAAATAGCCCTGGATCTTCGCCGCGATCGGGTCGAACTCGAGGAGGTTGTCGAGCGTGTATTTGTCGAGCGCCGTCGGGTAGCCGATCTTGGCGACCATGCGGTAGATGGCGCTGGCGAGATCGCGCCAGACCTGCATCGGGCGCACCGGCTCCGGCAGGCCGTTCAGGTCCTGGACGGAATCGAGGTCGATCAGGAAGAGCGCGCGGCTTTCGACCGAGTAGACGAAGTTCCCCCAGTCGCCGGAGTAGCGATACATCTCGGCGAGCGAAAAATCATGCAGCAGCTTGCCGGCCTGACGGGCAAGCGCGCAGATCACGCGCAGGCGGACGCGCTCGTCGTCCGGGTCGCCCTCCACCCCCAGCGCCTCGCGGATATCGTCGTAATGGGCATCGAACTTCGGATCCGATCCCCGCTCCATCGCCGACCCGAACAGGATCTCCGAGATCCTGTAGGCGGCCACGCCCGGAGACAGGGTGATCACCGCCCCCATCGGCTCGCCCTGAAAGCGCAGGCTTTCGTCGTACTGGATCACGGCCAGGGGCGCGATGGTGGGCACGCCTGCCTTGACCAGCCGTTCGGACGACCAGAACTCGCGGTGGGCGCGCTCGTGCACGATGCCGCCAATGGGGCTGGGCGAGGAATAGGCGAACTTGTATTCACCCTCCGCCGAGACGCCGAAATGCGGATAGGTGACGAGATATTCCAGAAGATCGGTAAGCGGCGGCACCGGGTCGTTGCCGGCGTCGTCATGCAGCTTGTTGGAATATTCCGCGTCGCCCGGCATCACCGGGTTCCAAAGGCCGACGCCCTTGAGCTTGGCGGCATGATAGGTGCGCGACGGATCGTCCTTGAGCGCAACCGGGGCGGAGAGCATCTCCCAGGAACCGCGGCCGCGGCGATTGAAATGCGGCACCGCGCCGTTCCAGCTCGCGATGTTGAGAAGGCGGCGGACTTCATCCTCGCCGATGTCGAGACCGTCGAACCGATGGGTGATCTGGTAGTTCAGCTTCTGGTGCATGTTCATGGCAGTCGTTCCTCGAAGTCATCGGCCAGCGCGGGCCCGTTCGCATCCTCAGGCGTAGGTGCGGGCACCGAAGATCGCCGAGCCGACGCGCACGCTCGTCGCGCCGCAGACGATGGCCTTCTCGAAGTCCCCTGACATGCCCATCGACCGCTTCTCGAGGCCAGCCTCATCGGCGAGCCGCGCCAGTTGCCCGAAATGAGGCACCGGGTCCTCCCCGGACGGGGGAATGCACATGAGACCCTCAACCTCCAACCCGTGAAGCTCCCGGCAACGCCGCACGAAGGCGACGGCCTCATCCGGATCTATCCCCGCCTTCTGCGGCTCGCGGCCAATGTTCACCTGCACGTAGAAGCGCGGCCGACGCCCCTGCCGGTGCACCTCGCTCGCAAGCTCTGCGGCGATCTTCTCCCGGTCGACCGTCTCGATGACATCGAAGAGCGCCACCGCGTCGCGCGCCTTGTTGGATTGCAGCGGCCCGAGCAGGCGCAGCTCGATGTCGGGATACTCCTGCTTGAGGCCCGGCCATTTCTGTTGCGCTTCCTGCACCTTGTTCTCGCCGAACACGCGCGCTCCGGCGGCGATCACCGGACGGATCGCATCCGCGTCAAAGGTCTTGCTGACTGTCACGAGCGTCACCGGATCGCCGGCCTGCTCGCGCACTTCCTCCGCCGCCGAGATCTTCCTCAATACCGCCGTCAGGCGTTCCACCGTCTGATCCATCGTCTCCGTCCCGTTTGGTTCGTTGCGTCTACATCCCCGCGCCAAAGAAGCGCGGAACAGCCAGGGTCAGCGCCGGAAAGACGGCGCACAGCACCACGATCACCACATGGGCGAGCGCAAAGGGCGCGGCCTCGCGCACCGCACTTTCGTAGGGCGCGTTGGCGATGCGGGCCGCCGTCATCAGCGTCAGCCCGACAGGCGGCGTGATGTTTCCCAGATTGAGCGCGAGCAGCATCACCATGCCGGCGTGCAGCGGATGGAAGCCGAGCTCCACCAGCGCCGGCGCCAACACAGGGACGGCGACGATGATCGCCGGCAGCACGTCGATGAACATGCCCGTGACGATGAGAAGCGCCGCCACCGCCAGGATCTGGACAACCGGATCGCTGCTCATCGCGGCGATTGTCTCTGCCGCGTGGCGGGCGATGCCCGAGCGTGTCACGTACCAGCCGAGCACGTTCGAGGCCCCCAGAAGCAGGAACACGACGCCGCTGAAGCTGACAGTGGAAACGAGGGCTTCCCATAGGTCGCGGCGGCTCAGGCGGCGATAGACCAGGCCGCCAAGCGCCAGCGCGTAAATGCAGGCGATGACCGAGGCCTCGGTGACCGTGGTCAGTCCCGTCAGCACCCCGCCCAGGATAACCACCGGAATACCCATCGCCGCCAAGGCGCTGGCGCCGGTCGAGAGCACGACGGACAGCCGCACCCGGCCGTGACTGGCATAGCCGCGCCGCCAGGACACGATGCCACTGACAACCAGCATGGCCAGCCCCATCATCACCCCAGGCACGATGCCAGCGGCGAAAAGCCCGAGGATCGAGATATCGCGTAGCGCCGCCGCATAGGCGATCATGATGATGCTTGGCGGGATGATCGGCCCGACGATCGCCGCGCAGGCCGTGACCGCCGCGCAATAGGAGGCGCTGTAGCCTTCGCGGCGCATCGAGGGGATCAGCGTGCGCCCGATGGCTGCCGTCTCCGTCACCGCCGCGCCAGTCAACCCGGCGAAGAGCAGGCAGGTGGTCACATTGACATGGGACAGGGCTCCCGGAATCCGCCCGAACAGCGAGCTTGCGAAGGCAATCAGCCGCTCGGTCAGACCTGCTCGGTTCATGATCTCGGCGGTGATGATGAAATAGGGAACGGCGATCAGCACATAGCCCGACACGCCGGAATAGAAGCGGTCGGCCAGGATCGCCAGGAACGCCGGCCCGCCGATGGACCAGGCGCCGACGAGACCCGCCGCCGTCAGAACGAGGCCGAGCGGCACGCCGACGAACATCAGCACCACGAAGGCGAGCGAGGCGCTCATCGGGTTGCCTCCAGCATCGCGCGCGGCTGCGACCCGCCGGCTGTTCCAACCTCCGCCTCCGTCAGCCCGGCAACCGTCTCGGCCTCGGCCGTCGGCTCGCCGGGGTCGACGCCCTTCTGGCCGTCGTCCTGCGCGCCCTCCTCCTCCAGCGCCATGACGCCGCGCTCTTCAAGCAGTTCCAGTCCGTCGACGAGGTGAACGCAGAGGATCACGCCGGCAACCGGCACGCTGGCCGCCGTCCAGCGGTGCGAGACCTGGAGCGTGTCGGACAGGACATAGAGATTGGTCGCGTGCTCGAAGAAGCCCGCGCCGTACCAGACAAGAGAAACCGCGAAGAGTGCGATGCAGGCAAAACAGATGCCGCGCATCAGCCCCCTCGCCCATGCGGGCAGGCCGCGCGCCAGCGCACTGATGGCGATGTGCTCGCCGTACTTGAAGGCAACCGTGATCGACAGCATCGCGAACCACGGCAGAAGCAGCCGGAAGAGAGAGGGCCGCGTGTTCGAGTAGAGCCAGGCAAGGATGCCGCTCTCGAAAAGCTCGGCATGCCCCGTGCGCGCCGCCAGCGCCAGTCCGGCCTCCAGCGCGACGCCGGCGGCCGAAATCAACAGCATGAGGGCGAGCAGCACCGCGCAGACGGCAATCGTCGTCCGGTTGACGGCATCGCTTGCCCGCCGCAACGGCATCGTCAGGGTCATCATCGCACGGTTCCTCATGGCTGCGGACCGTCCCGGCAGGCGGTGCGCTAGCGTCGGGGCAAGCCTTGGCGGCTTGCCGCTATTCGAGATAGTTCTCGACGACCTCGGACCTGAGCTCGCGGTGGATGCGATCCACCTCGGCGCGCAGGTCGTCGTAGAGCGTTGCGCGGGGGCCGAAGGTCTCCACCAGCCAGTCGCGATAGTAGGGCTGGGCAATGGCGCGCATCCGCGCCTTCTCTGCGTCGGGCAGGACGTAGCATTCCTTGAATTTCTTGCAGGAATTGGTCCAGCCGATCACGGTGATCTGGGTGGCGATGCCATGTGCCATGGCCACCGCCTCACGCGCCGCCGACATGACAATGATCTTGTAGTCGTCGGGAAGCGTCTTGAACCATGTTTCGCTGACGCTCCAGGTGAT
Source organism: Stappia sp. (assembly GCF_048268045.1). Lineage (GTDB taxonomy): Bacteria > Pseudomonadota > Alphaproteobacteria > Rhizobiales > Stappiaceae > Stappia. The sequence continues at coordinate 146,493 of NZ_JBLWWG010000005.1, read as the reverse complement.
CGTGTTGTAGACGTGCCCGGACCAGGTCGTGTAGTCGGCAACGTCGTAGAACTTGAAGATGTCATTGACGCCTGGCGCATGGAAATGGCCGTCGACGAGCCCCGTCGCCAGTCCGGTCTGCAACTCGCCCCAGGGCAGCGGCGTGGGCGCCGCGCCGAGCGCGCGCATGATCGTCATGTGCGCCTGGTTCTCCTCGATGCGGATCCTCAGGCCCTTCAGGTCCTCAACGGTTCGGATCAACCGCTTGTTGTTGGCGAAAGCCACGAAGCCGCCGCCGTCGTCGAGCGTGCCGAGATAGCGCAGGCCCGCCTGCTCGACCATCGGACGCATGAACTTCGCGAACCACGGACTGTCGAAGAAGGTCCAGGCCGTGCGGTAGTCGGGGAACAGGAACGGCGAGGTGATCATCTCGTAGTCGCGGAAGAAGGTCGCCTGGGTGCCGGAGCCGAGCATCACCGACTGGATGGTCATGCCTGCCCGCGCCTGCTGGGCGATCTCGACCTCGCCGCCGAGCGCGCCGTTGCCGAACACCTGCACATCGATGTCGCCGTTGGTCGCGGTCTCCACCAGTTGCTCGAAATGCTTGAGCGCGGGCGCGGTCTCGTTGTTCGTCAGATCGTCCGGATAGAGATGGGCGATCGTCATCGTGTAGCTCGCCGCCGGCGCGGCGACGGGCGCCAGGGCGGCCAGCGCGAAAACCGCCCCGGCGAGCAGGCGGCGGACCGCGAGCCGCCTGCCGGTCGGGCGGGACGCCCGCTGCCGGGGCGCCTCACCGCGGATCTGGCGCGGCGAAGTCAGTGTACTCCGAAGGGAAGCGTGAAGGCGGGTCCGGGGCGCGGCCCCGGAAGGCCGTGCGAAGCAGGCGGAAGATCCGCCGAAGATCAGTTCGACGCCATAGTCGGACCGACAGCAATCGTCTTCACGCGGCATCCGCCCCTCCTGACAGGACTATTATTTCCGAAGATCAGGATTTCAGAATATGTACGCGAAGTTGTTCCGGTCTAATTCTATTTTTCTATTTTTGATTACCTGAAACTGACAATAGAAATAAAATAGAAGAAAAGGACATACGGGCGCTCCGGGGCGGATCGGCCGCCCCGAGAGGTCCGTGTTGTTTTGCCTTCAGCCCAGGCTGCGCTGCCTCAGCCGGTGACCGCACCCTTGCTCGCCGGCGAGGCGAGTTGCGCGAACTTGCCGAGAACGCCGCTTCGATAGCGTGGCTCCGGTTTTTTCCAGGCGGCACGCCGGCGCGCCAGTTCCTGGTCATCGACCTCGAGCTGGAGCAGATGGCGGGAGGCGTCGATGGTGATCTCGTCACCCTCCTCGACCAGCGCGATGGTTCCACCGTCGAAGGCTTCCGGCGTCACATGCCCGACGAGCATGCCCCAGGACCCGCCCGAGAAACGGCCGTCAGTGATGAGACCGACATCGGCGCCAAGTCCACGCCCGATGATCGCCGAGGTCGGCGCCAGCATCTCCGGCATACCCGGCCCGCCCTTCGGGCCGAGATAGCGCAGCACCAGTACGTCCCCCTTGCGGATGCGGTCCGACTGGATCGCATCCATCGCCGACTGCTCGTCGTCGAAGACCCGGGCCGGGCCGGTGATCGACGTCGACTTGAGGCCGGTGATCTTGGCGACAGCGCCGTCCTCGGCCAGATTGCCGCGCAGGATCGCCAGATGGCCCTGCTTGTAGAGCGCCTTGTCGATCGGGCGGATGACGTCCTGATCCGCGGCCGGCTCGTCCGGCACATCGGCGAGTTCCTCGGCGATGGTCCGCCCGGTGACGGTGATGCAGTCGCCATGCAGCAGGCCGGCGTTGAGCAGGATCTTCAGAACCTGCGGTACGCCGCCCGCCCTGTGCAGATCTACGGCCATGTATTTGCCCGAGGGCTTGAGATCGCAGATCACCGGCACCTTGCGGCGCACCCGCTCGAAATCGTCGAGCGTCCATTCCACCCCGGCCGCATGGCAGATCGCGAGATAGTGCAGCACCGCATTGGTCGAGCCGCCGGTCGCCATGACCAGCGCGATCGCATTCTCGACGCTCTTCCTCGTCACGATGTCGCGGGGCTTAAGCCCCTTCTTCACCGCCTCGACGAGCACCTGCGCGGAGCGGGCCGTGGAATCGAACTTCTCCTTGTCGATGTTGGCCATGGTCGAGGAGTAGAGCAGCGCCATGCCAAGCGCCTCGAAGGAGGAGCTCATTGTGTTGGCCGTGTACATGCCCCCACAGGCGCCCGTGGTCGGGCAGGCATTGCGCTCGATACCCTCGAAATCCTCCTCGCTCATGCGACCGGCCTTGATCGCGCCGACCGCCTCGAAAGCCGAGATCACCGAGAGATCCTGCCCCTTCCATTTGCCCGGCTTGATCGTCCCGCCATAGACGTAGACCGCCGGCACATTGGCCCTCACGATGCCGATCATGCCTCCCGGCTTGTTCTTGTCGCAGCCCCCGAGAACCAGAACGCCGTCCATCCACTGGCCCTGGACGGTCATCTCGACGCAATCGGCAATCACCTCGCGCGAGATGAGCGAGTATTTCATGCCCTCCGTGCCCATCGCCATGCCGTCCGATATCGTCGGCACGCCGAAGATCTGCGGGTTCGCGCCAGCCTCTCGGATCGCCTCGACGGCGATATCGGCAAGCGGCTGCAAGCCGGCATTGCACGGCGTGATGGTCGAATGGCCATTGGCCACGCCGATCATCGGCTTGTCAAAATCTTCCTTCGTATAGCCGAGGCCATAGAACATGGCCCTGTTCGGCGAACGCTCGATCCCTTGCGAAATCGTCTTCGAACGCTCGTTGTATGCCACCCGCACATCCTCCCTCGCAGGCAATTCAAACGGTCCGCGGGACACTTCGGCCCATCGCGCCCTCGTGGCGAACGACCGGGGAGCCCATGCCCCGGACAACGCCTCCGCGCGATGGCCAGGCGGCGTATGCCCCTGGCGAACCGACCGCTTTTCGCGCTCCCGCGAGAAAAACCTAGCCCGCGAAAATTCATTTCAGAAATATATTTCTCAGACCAAACTGAGAGCTTTTACGTCTTAATCGACATCCGCGACGGGGCTCCGGGAGAGCCCCGCCAACCGTCTCAGGAGCGCCCCTCTCCCGCGTGTGCAACGCCGTTGAAAGCCGCGCCATTGCGCGCCATCGCGACGGTCGGAGCATCAGCGAGCGAGGAAGCCATTCCAGCGGCCGGCTGGGCCTCGCCCTCTCCGCGCGCGCTTACCATGCGCGCCACCTCGACGAGGCGCGACACCGTTGGCGAGACGTCGTCCCGCCGCCAGACGAGACCGGTCTCGATGGTGGGCGGCCGCCCGTCGAGCGGAACATAGCGCACGCCCGAACGGCCGAGCTTGCGCAGCGACCCGGGCACCAGCGCGATCCCCATTCCGGCCGAGACCAGGCTGATGATCGTCTGCATCTGGATCGCCTCCTGGCCGATGGTCGGCTGAATGCCGTTGGCAACGAAATAGGTGGTGATGATGTCGTGGAAAGCGGGTGCGCTGCGGCGGGGAAACAACACCAGCGGCTCGTCCGCGACATCGCGAAGACAGAGCTTCCCGTCCGACAGTTCGAGCCGGCCGGAGCGCATCCACTCCTCCGGCACGGCTGCGAGCAACGGCTCGCGCATGAGCGGCATGTAGGACAAGGAGGCGTGCAACGTCTGGTGCAGCGGGATGATCAGCCCGGCATTCAGGTCCCCCTGCAAAAGCGCATCGAGCTGCAGATCGCTTGTCATCTCCTTCAGCGACACCCGCACCTCCGGATAGGCACCGCTGTAGCGACTGATCAGGTCTGGAAGCAGGTTGTAGTCGGCGGTGGTGACGAAACCGAGCTTCAGCGACCCGATCTCTCCACGCGCCAGTTGGCGGGCAAGCCCCGGCAGGGCCTCCACCTCCTCCAGCAGCTTGGTGACATGGGACAGCAAATGCTCGCCCACCGGCGTCAGCGCGACATTTCGCTTCGTTCGCTTGAACAAGGTGACGGAAAGCTCGTCCTCCAGCGCGAGGATGGCCTGGCTCAGCGGCGGTTGCGTCATGCAGAGCCGCTCGGCGGCCCGCCCGAAATGCAATTCCTCTGCAACCGTGACGAAAAACTTCAGCCTGCGAAGATTCATGCTGCCTTCCACTCCCTAGCTCAGCGACATGTCGGCCGGTACGGCGCGCATGCCCGAAGTCGGTTTTCCGCAAGCGGCCGGACACTCCGCCCCACCAGACGCGCCAGAGCCGTTACCCGGCCGTTGGCACACGGCAGTCATTCACAGAGCGACTTATTCCACGCGGAATAATAGGCTTTTCCTCTAGACGGGAATGCAGTCTTTTGGTTGCATAATTAATTGAACTCCCGTTCTAATTTAAATGATAATACACGCAATATGATTTTGTCACCCGTTTGACGCGATATCAAACGCATAACATTTAGTGATTTTTTGTATTTCTCGATCCACCTTCGGGCAGGTTTGTAATTTTGTTAAATATTATCCACCCAATCGAGAAACAATAATATATTCCAGAATTTTTATATATAAATATAATATTTCCAGAACATTGATTTGTGGAGATACATATGTTTACAGGAGAAAAACAAGATAAGAGCAATCAGGGCATAGCCCGGTGCTGAAACAAGCTTCTCCAGACAGAGCGACAAGGACGGCCTGAAGCGCCCGGAGAAAGGGCGCCGGTCTCCCAAGCCCCATCCAGGACCGCACTCAGGTTGTATTCCCCGGCGGGACGGCCGTTCCGCCTTGCCGGCATGAAGGGAGGATGCGGAGATGGATTTCGGGTTCACGCAGGAACAGGAAACGTTTCGGGAAAAGGTCGTCCGCTTCGCCCGCGAGGAGCTCAACGAGGGTGACCTGAAGCAGCGCGACGCCGATTGCGAACTGTCGCGCGACCTCTGGCGCAAGATCGCCGGCTTCGGCATCCTCGGCCTGCCCTTCCCGAAGGAATACGGCGGCAGCGAACAGGACATCATCACAACCGTGCTCGCCATGGAGGCGCTTGGCTACGGGTGCCGCGATAACGGCCTGCTCTTCAGCATGAACGGCCAGATGTGGACCGTTCAGATGCCAATCGCCCAGTTCGGCTCGCAGGAGCAGAAAGAGAAATACCTGAAGGGCCTCATCGCCGGCGATCTGATCGGCGCGCATGGCATCACCGAGGCGGAAGCCGGATCAGACGTCATGAGCCTGGGCACAACGGCACGCCGCGACGGCGACGACTATGTGCTCAACGGCGCCAAGGTGTTCTGCACCAATGGCCCCGTCGCCGACGTCTTCGTCATCTTCGCAACCGTCGACAAGAGCGCCGGCTCGCTCGGCCTCACCGGCTTCGTCGTCGACCGCGACACGCCCGGCCTCACAATCAGCCCGAACCGGCGAAAGATGGGATTGAGGACGTCGCCGATGGCCTGGCTGACGTTGGAGGACTGCCGTGTGCCGGCTACGGCCCGGCTCGGCAAGGAGGGCCAGGGCGGACGCATCTTCAACAACTCGATGGAATGGGAGCGCTCGTCGATCCTGGCCAACCTGGTCGGGGCGATGGAAAACCAGCTCGAGCACTGCATCACCCACGCCAACAAGCGCACCCAGTTCCGCAAGCCGATCGGCAAGTTCCAGTCGGTTGCGAACCGGATCGTCGACATGAAGCTGCGCCACGAGACATCTCGGCTTCTGCTCTACAAGGTCGCCTGGATGAAGAAAACGCAGGGGAGTTGCGCCATGGAAGCGGCGCTCGCCAAGCTCTTCCTCAGCGAGGCATGGGTCACCTCCTCGCAAAACGCGGTGGTGATCCATGGCGGCTACGGCTACATGGCCGATTATGAGGTGGAACGCGACTTCCGCGACGCGGTCGGCAGCCTTCTCTACTCCGGCACCTCCGATATCCAGCGCACCATCGCCGCGCGGGCACTCGGCCTCTAAGCCCCCCCTTCACGCAAGAAAAACTTCGCGAGAATTCGGCGAAGAACGATGAGCCGCGCCAACTTCAAATTTATAAATACATTAAAAATACATAAAAATACAAAAATACTATATTTTATTTCATTGACGCGCCATTTTTGCAAAACATAATCAAATTCATCGCGAAACGCAGAGCAAAAACAAAAGTATTCGCACAAGGAAAATGGTGAACAACCGGAATGATACCTCGCGACACCATAGCGAGCCGTCATTTTCCGGCAGCAGGAGGAAAGATCATGAGCGCTTCCACTCCCGACCTTGTCGACGTCGAAACCGTCCTTCGCGACTATCTGCTCGAGCATTCGAGCGTGAACGTGTCAGGCGGCATTGATCCGCAAGAGAACCTTCTGGACAGCGGCATTCTCGATTCCCTCGGCATCGCCGAGATCACGGAGTTCATCGAGGCGCATTTCTCGGTCGTCATCGACGAGGACGAAATCTCCTCCCAGAATTACAAGACGTTGAGCGCCCTTTCGCAGTTCTGCCACTCCAAGATCACCGCCGCAGCGGCCTGAGCCGCGCCGGACGGCCTGACGACGGGATCAACAGACCCTCAGGGAGGAAGCGTTCATGACCAGCACCATCAAGGCGGACCTGATCCTGGTGCATGCACCGGCGATCTTCGACTTCCGCAATCGCGACGACTTCGTGCTCGGCTGGTACTCCAGCCAGGAAAGCAGCAACGTCACGCCGATCTTCGAGATGCATCCGCTCGGCTTCCTGTCGATCAAGAGCTTTCTGGCCGAGCGCGGGCTCGACGTGAAGATCGTCAACCTTGCCTCGCTGATGCTCAAGCACCCGACGCTCGACGTGGAGAAGCTGTTCGAGCACCTGGACGCACCGGCCTTCGGCATCGACCTGCACTGGCTTCCCCACTGCCAGGGTTCGATCGAGGTGGCCGGTGTCCTGAAGAAGGTCCATCCGGACAGTTTCATCACCTTCGGCGGCATCGTTTCCACCTATTACGCCAAGGAGATGATGCAATACCCGCAGATTGACGGCGTCATCCGCGGCTACGACACGCTGGAGCCGCTCGCCGATCTCGTCGGCCAGATCAAGCGCGGCGTGCGCGGGCGCTTCAATGTCGAGAACCTGGTCTACAAGGACGCGGGCGAGGTCATCGACAACGGCCACAGCTACACGCCGGAGGTGCTGAACGACGTCGCCATCGACTGGTCGAAGATGTTCCCGAAGACCTCAAGCCTTCTGAACATGCCCAATCTGATGGTGCTGCCCAACACCGGCTGCCAGCAAAGCTGCGGCTGGTGCTCGGGCTCCCGCTGGGCCTACCAGCGGATGATGAACGTGGAGAAGAAGACCGTCTTCCACCGACGCTCGGAGCAGTTGGTGCGCGAGATCACCACCTTCCCGAAGACGGAGTCGCCGCTCAGCGTCTACACGCTTCAGGCCTATTCGGAATCCTCCCCGCGCCTGCTTGAATATCTGGCGGCGGTTTCCGACAGCGGCGTGGTCAAGTCGGTCTCCTTCGAGCAGTTCCGCCTGACCAAGCCCTCTGTCCTGCGCCAGATGGTCGAGGTCGCGCCCGGGCTCGACATCTACATCAACCTGTCGCCGCAGTCGCACGACGTGGAGATCAGCCGGCTGACGGGGCGCGGAACCTACACCAACGAGGAGATGGAAGCCTGGATCGCCGAAGCGCTCGATATCGGCATCAAGGGTGTCTTCCTCTGGTACACGATCGGCATGCCCCGGCAGACCCACAGTTCGGTGATGGAGACGGTCGACTATACCGCCCGGCTGATGGAGAAGTTCCCCAACGACAAGATCGTGCCGACGATCTTCGGCATGGTGCCCTTCCTCGATCCTGGCTGTCAGTGGTTCGAGGAGCCCGAGCAGCACGGCTACACTGTCTTCCACCGCGATCTCGAATCCCATCGCCAGTCGCTGACGCAGCCGCGCTGGCACGACGCGATGAACTACGAGACGCGCTGGATGAAGCGGGAGGAGTTCCTGCCCTCGACCTATGACGCAATGCAACGGATGGCCAACTTCAAGGCCGACTTCGGCCGCATCACGCCGCGCTCGATCAAGATCGTCAACGACCGCATCGATCACCTGCGCTACCTCACCGGCGCGGTCGACCGGGCCATGACGCTGCAAGGCAGGTTGCCGGACAGCCTGCGCCGCGAGGTCGGGCAGCACAACGACGAGATCCTCTCCTACGCCGCCGACGTGGCGTTGGTGAAAAAGCCCCTCTCGGGCCGCTGGTACGACGATCACACGGTGCCGGCGGAGATCATCTCGGCCTGCGTGCGCGAGACGCAGGCGGCCTGACGCCGCCTAGCCTGCCAACGCGGGAAGGCGGCGTCAGGCCGCCCCTTCCCGCCCTTCCCCAGATCTCGCGATGCGCGGGCAGGCTCCCGCGCGCCAGACAGGATGAGGCTTTCCATGCAGAAACACCCCGTCGGGATCATCGCGGCCGCGTGCCACCTGCCTCCCGAAACCACGACGCTCTCGAAGATCCTGAGCGCCGAAAACGTCAATGGCGCGGGGCCGAAGGTCGCCGCCCTCGGCTTTACCGGCGTTCACGTCTTCACCGGGGAAAGCCCGACGGACATGGCGGTCGAGGTCTCCCGTCAGGCTCTCGCGGAGGCCGGCGTCTCGCCGCTCGATCTTGATGCCGTGATCGATTTTTCGGTCATGCCGCAACGCTATGTCGAGCCGGCATGGTCGATGAGCAACGAGCTCCAGGCCGAACTCGGCGCGAAGAACGCCTTCACCCTCGGCTTCAGCGGAGGCGGCGCGGCCAATGTCCATGCGGCGATCAAATTCGCCACGGCGCTGATCCTGGCCAATGACGATGTCGACACGGTGCTTCTGGCCGCCTCGGACCAGGCGATTTCCGGCAACCGGGTGATCGGCGCCGGCGACGAGCCGGTCACCGTCATCGGCGATGCGGCGAGCGCCCTCATCCTGCGCCGCGACGCGGGTCGGGCGCGGGTCGTCGACACCCGCCTCGCCTCGCGCGGCGCGCTGCACGACGTGCTCTACATTCCCGGCGGCGGCATGCGCCACCCGACACGGCTCGACCTCTACAAGCTGACGCTCGACGCGGAGAAATACGCCGCCGCCGACCGGCACGGCGCATTGGGCAGTCTCGTCGACGCGCTCCTTTCCCGCCACGGGCTGGCGCGCGAGGGCATCGACCGCTTTCTTACCGCCCATGTTTCCGACGCGGATCTTGCCGGCTTCGACGCGGCGCTGGCGGCGGGAGACCGGCTGGTCCGGCCCGACGCATCGGCGCGCGGGCATCTTCACTCCAGCGATCTGGTCTTCGGCCTGCGCGATCTTCTCGCCGGCGACGAAACGCCGGACACCGTGCTGATGGCATCGCACGGGATGGGTTTTTCCTACGGCGCGACGCTTTTGCGCTTCCAGTAAGGAGCAGGACACATGGATCACGTCGGCATTCTTTCCGAGGCGTTCTACCTTCCTCCCGACAAGAAGCTCGTCTCGGATGTGTTCCGCGACGAGGACGTGCCCTTCGGCACCTTGTCGAAGAACATCGACTTCCAGCGCGACATCGGCATCCACGACATCCATGTCACCGACGAAATGCCCTCGGTGCTGGCACTCGAGGCGGCGCGGCGGGCGCTGGACGAGGCCGGCGTCGCGCCCGACGAGGTCGATCTCGTCGTCGACTTCACCTCCATCCCAGAAGATTACGTGGGGCCGACCTGGTCGGCTGCCGGTCTCGTTCAGGAGGAGCTTGGCCTCGTCAACGCCTTCGCGACCGCCGTCAACACCGGCGGCTGCGCCAGCTATCACCTGGCGCTGAAGTCGGTGATGTCGCTCATCCTCTCCGACAGCGGCTTCGAGACGGCGCTGCTCTTCGCCGGCGACCGCACGCCGGAACTGAACAAGACCTACTATCCGATCACGGTGGCCAGCGACGGCGGCAGCGCCATCGTGCTGCGGCGCAACGCCGGCCGCGCCCGCATTCTCGGCGTCGAGACCATCTCCATCGGCAGGCTGCACGATGTCTGGTATGTGCCTGGCCTGCAAAGCCGCCAGCCGAACGAGGAGGTTTCGGAAAAGCTGCTGCACATGTACGCCAAGATGGACAAATTCAACGAGGGCGTCATTCCGATCAACTTTCGTATGTTCGGCAAGGTGATGAAGAAGCTGCTCGACAAGTGCGGCCTCACGCAGGATGACGTCGACTATTACATCTACCCGACATTCTCGACCTGGGATCAGGCCTATTTCATGAAGAAATTCGGCCTTACCCGCGACAAGGTCTACACCAGCGCACTGAAGCACCGGGGCCATGTGCAGGAAAGCGACATGGTCATCAACTACGCCGAGGCCGTCGCCCAGGGGCACATCCGGCCCGGCGACAAGGTGATGGTGGTGTCGAACGGCGCGGGCTTCGCCTGGTCGGCCGCCCTGGTCGAACACTGAGGCGTTCGGCATGTCCCCTGCCGCGACGCAGACGAAGGCAACCGGCCTTCTCGTTCGCGAGGAGGGACGCGCCGGCCGCATCACGCTCGACCGGCCGCGCCGGCTCAACATGCTGACGGCGGAGATGGTCGAGGGCATCGACGCCGCTCTCTCGGCCTGGCAGCACGACCCGGGGATCGCGCTTGTCATCATCGATGCGTCGGGAGAGCGGGCCTTTTCCGCCGGTGGCGACATCGCCGCCGTGCACGGGCTGGTCGCCGCCGGAGACACCGCCGGGGCGTTCCGGCACTGTCTTGCGGAGTATCGACTGGATCTGAGGATCGCGCGCTTCGGCAAACCCGTCGTGACGCTCGTCGACGCGGTGGCGATGGGCGGTGGCATCGGCATCGCCTGCCATGCGGCGCATCGGGTCGTGACGCCGCGCGCCGCCTTTTCCCTGCCGGAATGCGCCATCGGCTGGCTGCCGGATTCCGGCGCGACCCACCTTCTTTCCGGGATCCCCGCACCCCTGGCCACTTTCCTGGCGCTGACCGGAACCCGGATCGGCGCGGCCGACGCCATCGACCTCGGCTTCGCGGACACGCTCGTTGCCACGGACAGCCTGCCCGAGCTCGTCGCCGCGCTGTGCGCCACCGGAGATCCCGCCCGCATTGCCGGCTTCGGCCAGCGTCCGGGCACGGGGCTGCTTGCGGGTGAACTGCCATGGATCGAGGCCGCCTTCGCAGCGCCGGGCGTGCCGAAGATCCTCCGCGAACTGGAAACGCCCACGACGGCGCGCGCGGACAGCAGCCCGCATGCGGCCTGGCGGGAAACGACGTCCAGGGCGCTCAGGCGCGGGTCGCCCCTCAGCCTGGCGCTGGCGCTGGCAGCACTTGAGCGCGCCCGGCGGCGCCCCGGCCTGGAGGCGGCGCTGACGCGAGAGTCCCGTGTCATCTCCCGGCTTCTCGCCCATCAGGACTTCCGCGAAGGGGTGCGCGCGGCCATGATCGACCGGGACCGCAAGCCTCGCTGGCAGGGGCCCCATGAGGTCGCCCCTCCGCCGCAGGAGATCAACGGTTACTTCGAGCCGACTTGCGCGTCTCTGGACCCTTCCTTCGCCTGAAGGTCTTTCGCGCCGCGTCATACGCAAACACTCCTAGCGCTGCGTACAAACTATATTTCCCAGCACTGCATCGACACCTTAACCTCGCGCTCAGGACGCAATAAAACCCAAAAAAACCACTTCGGGTTGCGCCTCTTCCCGGTCGGCAGCCGCCGCCGGATCGCCGGAGCGGGACCGTTTTCTCCCGCCCGGGCATGCAAGCGGGACAGGACAATGACCTCAGTGCAAACGACTTCCCGATCCTCGCTCATGGCGAACTGGCCGACGCTCGCCGTCGCGGCGCTGGGATCCTTTCTGGTGATCCTCGACGTGACGGTGGTCGCAATCGCGCTCCCCTCCATCGAGCGCGAGCTCAAGGCCAGCTTCGCCGAGCTGCAGTGGATCATCAATGCCTACAATATCGCCTACACCTCGGTGTTGATCGCCGTCGGGGCCTTCGCCGACTGGTTCGGCCGACGACGGGTAATGGTGATCGGCCTGGTGCTGTTCGGCCTCACCTCTTTGATGGTGGGCCTTGCCGACACGCCAACGGCCCTGATCCTCGGCCGGGTCGCGCAGGGGCTTTCGGCGTCCGCCATGCTGATCCTTGGCGTCGCGCTCATCTCCAACGCATTCCAGGGGGCCGACCGCGCCCAGGCCTTCGCCATCTGGGGCGTTTCCATCGGTTGCGGCGCGGCCTTCGGCCCGATTGTCGGCGGCATTCTTGTCGACACGTTGAGCTGGCGGTGGATCTTCCTTCTCAACGTGCCGATCGTCGCGACGCTGGTCGCGCTTTGCTACTGGCGGGTCGAGGAGTCGGCGGATCCCGATGCGGGCTCGCTTGACTGGATCGGCATCGCGACCTTCACCGCCGCCCTGGCCTGTCTTTCCTATGGCGTCATCGAAGGCGGCGAACTCGGCTGGTCGAGCGGCTCGGTGCTCACCGCGCTTATCGCTGCGGTGGCGCTGCTGGCGCTCTTTGCCGCGGTCGAACTCACCATCAAGCGCCCGGCTTTCGATCTTCGGCTGTTCCGCATCCCGACGTTCACCGGCATCCAGCTCGTCTGCGTGCTCAACAGCATCACCTTCTGGGTCATGCTGGTCTACCTGCCGATCTACTTCCAGGTGGTACACGGCATGTCGGCGTCCTCGGCCGGGCTCATGCTGATGCCGATGACGATCCCGCTGCTTCTGTTCGCTCCGATGGGGGCAAAGCTGGCCGCTCCGGAGCGCTTCGGCGTGCGCGGCCTGATTGCCTTCGGTTGCGCGCTGATCGCGGTCGGCTTCGTCTGGCTCGCTGTCGCCCCGCCAGCGGAAGTGACGCTGTGGGTCGTCGCCTTCCTGCTGCTGGGCATCGGCACCGGGCTGATCAACGGCGAGCTTTCGAACGTCGCCACCGCCGTGGTGCCGCCGGAGAAGGCCGGCATCGCCTCCGGCGTCAACATCACCTTCCGCCATGGCTCGTTCACACTGTCGATCTCGGTCTTCGGCGCGATCCTGCTGTCGAGCGTCACGCTGCAACTGTCGGGTTCCGGCGAACTGGCCGCCTCGCTCGGCGACGGGCTGCGGGAGACGGCGAACATGATCGCCCGCGGCGACTTCGCCGGCGCCGTGACCAGCGCCCCGGTCGAGGTGCAGGCCGCTGTCGAGGGCTTCGGCCGCGACAGCTTCGCCGCCGCCTTCTCCGTGTTGCTGTGGATCGTGGCGCTGCTCTCGATCGCCGCCGTTCTGGTGTCGGCGATCATGATCCGGCGGCGCGACCTGATGGCGGGACCCGAGGCGGTCACCTCCCCCGCCGGGGAGTAACGCCTCCTCCGGCGGTCGACCGTCTCGCTGCCGCGCGGCCTCCCGAAAGGGGCCGCGCGGCTTTTTTTTCTGACACCAGGCGCGCGAGGACGAGCGACGCAAAAAGGGCGGAGCGCCTCCGCGCCCCGCCCGTTTAAGTCTCGGCTTTGCGATGTCCCTTGTTTTCGGGCGCCGTTCAGCTCCAGTAGGTCAACGGCTTGTCATCGCCGCGATAACCGACGAAACAGGACATGGTGACCCGCCGGCCGCCAACGCCCGGCGACACGCAATGGATAAGCTGCGAGTTGAACAGAACCAGGTCGCCATTGGCCGGGCGCACGATGAGACGCGGTGCGTCGAGCTCGGACCTGTCGAGCCCGTCTGTCGTCGCCTGAATGCGGTCCTGCTCCGGGGTCGGCTCGCTCAGCCAGAGTTCCAGCTCCCCGCCCTCCGGCGGCATGTCCAGATAGACATTGACGGCAATCTGCCCGGTCAGACCCGAATTGCCGTCCTTGAGCATCCGCGCCAGCCGGTCGTTGTGGGGCAGCATGTTGGCGCCGGGTTCGATCACCCGGCACGTGCCGACAAAGCTCTTCTTGCCCTCGATCACCTGGATCGTCGCGCCCGGCGTCCAGACTTCCTCAAGCAGCAGGCGGAAGTGATCGAGCGGGGTCATGCGCGGATAAACCAGATCGCGGATGCCCCAGATCGAGCGCACAGCCGCACTGTGGTAGCGCGCGGCGTTCTCGTCGTCATTGCCGACGTCGACATACCCCATGCCAAGGCGCTTCAGCGCGTTCTGGACCTTATAAGCCTCGAGCTCCGAGTGGCCGGCGACCCGGTCCGAGAATTCCGCCGAGAGATCTTTCGGATAGAACCCCGGAACGTGAATCACGTCGACCGTTCGTTCGATCAGCCCACGGACGCTTTCTTCGGTCAACTCCCTGGCAATTTCCACCGTCTTCAACATGACGTTCCTCCCTTTTTTGCAGAACATCTTTATCCGGCGCGAAGCATTCGCCGACGGCGTTGCAGATCTCACCGAAATGATTTTCTGAAAATTATCTTCGAGAGAGGAAGGACGAACAAATATCGTTTTCGTCTTGCGGAGAGAGCGATGACCGCCCGCGCCAGGCTACATGCCGCCAATGCGTCCGGCGATGCGCCCCAAAACCCGCCGGAAGGTACCGCCAGCGCCGCGCGGATCGGCCTCGGCGAGCGGGTTGGTCAGCGTGCCGGCGTATTGGAACCCCTTTTCGGGGTCGTCCGGATCGATGAGCTGCTGGTTGTCGCGCAGTTGCAGACGGTTGATGCAGTTCCTGGGAAACTCGGGGCGAAAGAGATCGTGGCGCGCAAACTTTTCCGCAAGCTGCGGCTGCGAGCGCTGATAGGCGAGAACGCTGTCGGCGACCAATTGCCAGAAGCGGTCGTCGGAAAGGACGCCGGCTTCCTCGAGCAGCACCGAGAGATGCCGGAAGAAGCAGTCGAAGACGTCGGTGAAGATGCCATCGAGGCGAACCTCGTCGCCGAGCGTGACGCAGTTTCGCCGAACCGCGGGAGGCAGCGTGTCGCATCCCTCCAGCACGCGCATTTCCTCGGCCAGGTCCTTCATCACGATCCGGCTCGGAACCGCCCCTTCCATCACCAGGATGACGTTCTCGCCGTGGGGCATGAAGATGAGGTCGTAGGCGTAGTAGCAGTGGAGCAGCGGCACCAGATAGGCCTCGAGATAGCGGCGGATCCAGTCGGCCGCGTCAAGGCCGGAGCGTGCGATCAGCGCGCCCGCCAGCGGCTTTCCCTGCGGGTCGACATGGAGCAGCGCCGCCATTGTCATCAAACGCTCGCCGGGGCGGATCAGGTTCACCGGGTTTTCGCGCCAGACGGCGGCGAGCACGTCGCGATAGGGCGAATTCTCCGGCAGCGCCTCTGCGTGATAGGCATTCAGATAGCTCATCGTCGCAACCTCGCGGATGAGCGTGAAGCCGTTCTTCTGGAGGAAGGCATCGCGCGAAAGCAGCGTCTGAAGCCAGTCGTTGAAGGGCGGCGTGGTCTCCATGTCCTCCCGCGACAGGCCGCGCTGCAACAGGAAGCCCATGTTGAGGATCGACAGTGCCATCTTCACGTAGCGCCGGGAGGGCGTCGTCGCATTGAAGAAGGTGCGGATCGACTGCTGCGGCTGATACAGGTCGGGCGAGAGGCCGAGATAGACGATCCGCCCCTCCGCGATCTCTGGCGCGAAGCTCATGGAGATGCGGTTGAACCATTGCCACGGATGGACCGGCATGAAGAGGAATCTGGCCGGATCGAGGCCGCGCGCGGCGATCTCCGCGTTGAAGCGGACAATCGCCTCCGGCCCCAGCTCCTCGGCCATCAGGCGCATGTGATCGAGGCCCGAAACGGCGGTGAACGCGGCGTTTCGGGCATCGACCGCGATCCAGACGATGGGCAGCGGGCCGGCAGCCTCCGGGGCGTAACGCGGGTAGTCGGCGGTGCTGAAGCCAAGCCGCCCGCTGTTGGCCACGAAGGACGGATGGCCCTCGCTCATCGTTGTCTCGATGGTCTGGAAGTCAGCATCGGCGAGGTCGTCGACATCGTGCGGCCGGTTCTCGCGCTTGTAGGCGCTCGAATAGAGAATGCTCGCGATCTCGTCGAGATAGACCGGCAGCATCGCATCGCGGATGCCGAGCTTCTGTTGAAACTCGATGATGAAGGAAAGAACCGAGAGCGGCGCGGCGACGGCCTTGCCGTCGATGGTCCGGGTCTTTTCGATCGAGGCGGGATCGACCAGCCAGGCGTCGAGCGAAAGCCGGCGGGCACGAAACCGGTAGATGGCGCCATGCGCCGGCGCTTCGAGCCGGTAGCGCGTCCAGGCGCCGCCGCCGCCCTCGCGCTTCGGTTCGATCAGCAGTTCGTGGGCAAATTCGGCGATGGCCTTGCGCAGCAGATGCCGGTTCACCGTCGCCCAGGTCTCGGTGCGTACATGCGCGACGGCACGCGCCTCGCTGCCCTTGTCGCCGAAGTCCATGGTCCGCGCGTCCATCTCCGCCCCTTCCCGCTCAGCCGCCGACCGAGGCGGCCTCGCCGCCATGCCCGGCGGGCGCGGAAAAGCGCTGGTAGGCGATGCTGCGCTCGACCGGATAGACCTCCCGACCCGTGACGGCGCGCAGGATGCGCGAGTTTCGGTGGCAGGCCTGGCCAAGATCGGGCGGCAGATAGGCGTCGGCGTGGATCTCCGAATTCACCACGAAGATCTCGCCGCCTTCCCGGTCGACGGAACAATTGCCCGCGACGGCGAAACGGCCCTCGCCCGCCCAGTTGATCCGCCCGGAGATCGGCGCGAGATAATCGGGTCGGCGGAACCGGTAGCCGGTTCCAAGGATGACCACCTCCGAGGTCAGCTCGAAGGAGCGCTCCTCCTCCATCTGGCGGAAGCTGAGCCGGAACGGCCCGTCCGCACCCAGGCGTTCGCAGCCGGTGATCTCGCTGTTGGAGATCAGCAGCGTCTCGATGTCGCCGCCAAGCAGCTTGCGATAGCGCAGGTCGAAGATATCGTTGATCAGCGAGGGATTGATGCCCTGGAAGATCGCCTGCATGGAGCGCACCAGGTCCTCGCGCTTGCCGCGCGGCAGCGAGAAGAAATAGTCCGTGTAGTCTGGCGTCGTCATCTGCAGCGTCAGCTTGGTGAGTTCGCGCGGCACCAGCCGCGACGAGCGGGTCACCCAGTTGAGCCGGTATCCGTGCCGGTCGATCTCGCCGAGGAGGTCATGATAGACCTCGGCCGCGCTCTGGCCGCTGCCGACCACCGTTATGGAGCCGGCCTGGCGCACCTCGTCGCGATAACGCATGTAGTCGGCGGTGTGCAGGACCGTGTCGCGCTCCGCCTCGCAGGCCTGCGGGATGAACGGGCTCATGCCCGAGCCGAGCACGATATGCCGGCCGCTGAGCACCTTGCGATGCCCCATCCTGGTGTTGAGCACCGTGACCCGATAAAGCCCCTCCGCCTCGTCATAGTCGATGCGTTCGACCTGCCGGTTGAAGACGAGATTGTCGAGCCGCGCCGCCGCCCAGCGGTAATAGGCATTGAATTCGTTGCGCAGCAGGAAGAAATTCTCGGTGTCCAGCAGGAAGGCATAGAAGGCGTAGATGCGGCCGGTCTGCTTGAGATAGTTGAGGAAGGAAAACTCGCTGGTCGGGTCGGCCAGCGTCACGAGATCGCACAGGAACGGCGTCTGCAGCGTCGCCGTCTCGAGCAACGTGCCCTCGTGCCAGTCGAACTGGCCCTTGCTTTCGAGGAAGACGCAGTCGAGCTCCTTGATCGGATGGGCGAGGCAGGCAAGGCCCAGATTGAACGGGCCGATGCCGATCCCGATGATGTCATGCGCTTCAGCGGTCATCCGCCCCTGTCCTTTCGAGATGCGGCGCGGATGCGCCAGACCCGGCGGCCGTCGCCCCTTCCGCCATCGTTTCGCAAGCGTCTCCGCCGCTGTCGCGAAATGTTAGGCTCCCCCTCTAGGTATTTGAAATATAAGTTGGTCGTGCCAGTCGGTGGGATTTCGTCTCAGCCAGGGCCTCAGTAGGAAGACGAGCCGCCACCGCTGAAGTCATGTGCCTCATGGCCCTCGATGGCGGGCGAGAACACGCTGATGCAGAAGGAGGCGTTGCGCACCACCATGCGGTGGGCGTCGTTGCGGTTCATGATGAAGGCGGTTGCCCCTGCCCCGTTGGTGTCGATCGGGTGACGTCCCTCGTCCCAGACATATTCGCCGCTGCCGCGCACGTAGTAGCAGCTCTCGAAATGCTGCCGGTATTGCAGGGGAGAGTCCGTGTCCGGGTTTCCGAGCGTCTGGCAGAGCGCGAATCCGAACCCGTCGCTCTTCACCAGAAGCCGCCGGCTCCGGCCGTTGCCCCAGAAGACGTCGCGCGGCGTGCCCACGGTATCGGCAACGCGGCGCACCAGCGGATGGGCCGGCAGATCCTCCTGCGGCCCCGTGCCGCCAAACACCGTGCAGAGCCGTAGGCGCGTATCGGCGAGAAGGGAGAACGAAACCGAGGCGCGCGCGGCGATGAGCATGTCCGGCCCGAGCGGCCAGGTCTCGCCGTCGAGGGTCACGCTGCCCTCGCCCTCGATGCAATAATGCGCCTGCGCCGGGAATTCGCGTGCCGCATCGCGGCACAGCGTGTCCCCCTGGCCTTCCGCAAACAGGGTGTCATAGACCGCATGGCCGACCTGGTCGGCGCGCGAGACCACCTCGCGCGAGGCGACGGATCGAAACAGCGGGGCATCCCCGGCGGATTTCAGCGTGCGAACGATCATGGCACCCTCCCCTGAGGCAAGAGCCCGCGCGCCGTAAACCACGAACAAGCCCGCCCGCTGCGCGCGAAGCCTTACATCGAATACTCCATTTCAAAAACACCTTCGCGAAAAAGCAACCATCGCGACAAGAACATGCTTGTCCAACAACTTTAATTCGTCAAACCAAAACAATGACATATATGAAAATAATATAATCTATCCGCGTTATTTATATTTCGGGCACATCTTCCCGGTCAAAGACCTGTGATTTCCACCAATCAGGGACCTTGGAGATACTTTTCAAGGATGCTCCCGTGCTCGGCCAGTGCCGGCCCGGCGACGCGGACCTTCGGGTGTCGCCGGGGCGCGGCGGCGAACGGCAGATCCGTTTCGACCTCGGCAACGCGATCTCGAGCGACGGCGCAGGCCGCATCCGCTCGAAACGGACAGGCGACCTGACGCTGATCCGCATCCGTGACGAACACTACGAGGTTCCAGACGCGGTGATCTTCGGCGGCTAACGCCCGGCGCGAAGGCCATCCAGGGCAGCGTCCAGTTCTGCATAGCCATCGATGAGCGCATCCGCGCCCATCGCCTCGGCGTCTCCGGCGTGATAGCCCCCGCTCAGCACGACCGCCGGAATGCCGGCGGCCTGCGCCGCGCCGACATCGGCCGGGCTGTCGCCGATCATAACGCAGTGCCGCGTCGCAACGCCAAGCAGCACGGCGGCGTGAACAACCATCTCCGGCCGCGGCTTGCGCGTCGCGCAGGTGTCTCCGCCGACCACGGCGCCAAGATGCGCGTCCATGCCGAAATGGGAGAGGATCCGCCGCGACATGGCCTCGGGCTTGTTGGTGACGACGGCAAGCTTCAGCCCCTTGTCCGCCGCACGCGCCAGCGCCTCGAGAGCACCCGGCAGCGGTCGGGTACCGACCGTCAGATGTCCGTCGTAGATCTCCATCATCCGCGCAACGCGCGCGGCCAGAGCCTCGCCCGCCGTCTCGAGCCCTCGCGCCCTCGACGCCCGTTCGACAAGCTTTGCAATGCCATGGCCGATCATGCCCTTCACCTCGTCGAGGGAAAGCGGCGCAGCGCCCTCCTCGGCGACCAGGATGTTCAGCGATGCGGCGAGGTCGGGCAGGCTGTCCACCAGCGTGCCGTCGAGGTCGAAGAGCAATGCCTCGATGGTCCGTGATTCGGTGATTTCGCCGCTCATGTCCCGTTCCTTCCCCTTTGTCGCCGCCGTTTCCCGGCGGTCGTCCACATGCACGACCGCCGGCGGGCGCGCGTTCTTTTGCCAGCGATCCGGAGCCGGCGCAATCGGCTGCATGGCGTCGTCGTCGGACAGCCGCCGCTGCCGGGGTTTCCGCCGTTTACGGCGCCTTTCCGGGGCCGCGCCGGGTTAAAAAAATGGCGAAACGGTGGAACCATCGTGGCGGGAGCGCGTTTGAAACGTGTCGCATCCGCGCCGCGTCCTGCCGCAGGCGCGTTTGCGGCCCTCTTGCGCATGTGGCAGTTTGACGGGGCGCAACCTGCCATTCTTCGATGCAGCCGGCTTTTTTCGGTCCAGCAAGGCGGGGTGCGTGCCGACCGGTCACCCGGGGCCTTGCCGTTCATGGCAGCGGCTCCTCCCTGCGGGCACCCTGCCCGTCATCTACCGGCTTCGTGCGGGGTGCGGTCCGCCTCAGGACCGCCCATACCCCATCGCCGGGCGGAGCGATCGCGATGCGATCGGGCTCGCCCGTGCCCAACGACTTGATCGCGCTGGCGCGCTGTGCACGCCGGCGTGACGAACGGGCAAGAAATCTCATCGCGTTCCGGGCGGTCCGAGCAGGGCTGTCCGGTTCCTATTGGCAGACAGGGGGCTTGCCAGCCATGTACACGCTCATTCTCGTTCCGGTCGACCTGCGACATGTGGAACGACTGAAAAAGGCGCTGAAGACCGCGGCCGATCTCTCCAGCCACTACGGGATTCCGGTTTGCTACACCGGGGTTTCCTCCTCCGCGCCCGGAACGCTGGGCCACACGCCGGAGGAATACGCGGAGCGGCTCAAGGCCTTCGCGTCGGCCGAAGGCAAGGCCAACGGCATCGAGACCACCGCGCATGCGGTGATTTCCAACGACCCGTCCATCGATCTCGACGCCACGCTGCTCAAGGCCGTGACGGACACGGGCGCCGACCTTGTGGTGATGGCCTCCCACATTCCCAACATCGCCGATCACCTGTGGCCGTCCAACGGCGGCACGATCGCCGCACGCTCCGCCGCATCGGTCTTTGTCGTGCGCGGCGAATGATCCGTCCCAATCCCAGTTCCCCCTGCAGACACAAGAGGAAAACAAAGAATGTCTGACGAGACCAGCACCGGGATCCCGGCGCCCGAAGGTCCCACCGAGCTTATCGATACCGACTTCGAAATCGGTCAGGATAATCTCGAGGGCAGCGTCGGGCCGTTCGGCTTCGACATCCACAATCCAGTCTTCCTCATCTCGTCGCTCGCCATTATCGCCTTCGTGATCTACGCGCTTGCCGCGCCCGAGCAGGCCAGCAGCTTCTTTGGCGCGCTTCGCCCGGCACTGACGAGCACGTTCGACTGGTTCTTCATGATCTCGGCGAACATCTTCGTGCTGTTCTGCCTGATGCTGATCATCAGCCCCTGGGGCAACGTGCGGCTCGGCGGCAAGGATGCGACGCCGGACTACACCTATTCCGGTTGGTTCGCCATGCTGTTCGCCGCCGGCATGGGCATCGGCCTGATGTTCTTCGGCGTGCTCGAGCCGGTCTATCACATGGCCATTTCGCAGCCGCTTGGAACCCCCTCGCCCTTTGCCGAGGACGGGTCGATCATCGCCGCCAACGTCGATGCGGCAAAGTCCATGGGCCTTGCCGCCACCATCTACCACTGGGGCCTGCACCCCTGGGCGATCTACGCGATCGTGGCGCTGGCGCTGGCGCTGTTCTCGTTCAACAAGGGCCTGCCGCTGTCGATCCGCTCGGCGTTCTATCCGATCTTCGGCGAGCGCGTATGGGGCTGGACCGGCCATGTGATCGACATGCTCGCCGTTTTCGCCACGCTGTTCGGCCTTGCCACTTCGCTCGGCCTCGGCGCGCAGCAGGCGAACGCCGGACTGGAGCATGTCTTCGGCATTCCCAACACGACGACCGTGCAGGTGATCCTGATCGTCATCATCACCTCCATCGCGCTCATCTCGGTGCTGCGTGGCCTTGATGGCGGCGTGAAGGTCCTGTCGGAGATCAACATGGGCCTCGCCGCCCTGCTCCTGCTGTTCGTGCTCTTCGCCGGCCCGACCGTGGCGATCCTGAAGGACTTCTGGCAGGGGCTGACCGCCTACGCCACCGACCTGGTGCCGCTGTCGAACCCGTTCGGGCGGACCGACGATGACTACCGCCAGGGCTGGACCGCCTTCTACTGGGCTTGGTGGATCTCCTGGTCGCCCTTTGTCGGCATGTTCATTGCCCGCGTCAGCCGCGGCCGGACGGTGCGCGAGTTCCTGACCTGCGTGCTGATCATCCCCTCGGTGGTCTGCGTGCTGTGGATGGCCGTCTTCGGCGGCGTCGCCGTCGACCAGGTGCTGAGCGATCCGGCCACCAGCGCGGTGAAGGCCAATGTGATCGACGCCTACCATCCGGAACTGTCGCTCTTCGCCATGCTGGAGGGGCTGCCGTTCTCCTCGATCACGTCGACGCTCGGCATCATCCTGGTGATCGTGTTCTTCGTCACCTCCTCCGACTCCGGCTCGATCGTCATCGACACGATCACGGCCGGCGGCAAGGTCGACGCACCGGTGCCGCAGCGCGTGTTCTGGTGCACCTTCGAGGGGCTGGTCGCGATCGTGCTGCTGATCGGCGGCGGATTGAGCGCGCTGCAGGCGATGGTGATCTCCACCGGCCTGCCCTTCACGCTGGTGCTGCTGCTGATGTGCGTGGCGATCTTCCGCGGGCTGCAGAGCGAAGCCCGCTGAGCCGGCAAACCGCGATCAGAACCGGCGCGAGGTTCCTGCCCCGCGCCGGCGGACTTGTCCCGATCCGCGGGCAGAAGCAGCCGCTTCTGCCCGCGTTTTGGTCTTGAAACGGCGCGATCCTATAAAAAATGACCTTGTCAGCACTCCCGCGCCGCCCTTAGGATTCACTGTGATGGTTTCCGTGTGGCAAAGCCGAGCACGGATGAAAAGGGAACACGGTGCGGCGTACCCATCAGGGGCCAAGACCGTGGCTGCCCCCGCAACTGTAAGCGGCGAGCGATGCCCAGGATGCCACTGGC
The DNA here is from genome assembly GCF_048268045.1 of Stappia sp. GTDB lineage: Bacteria > Pseudomonadota > Alphaproteobacteria > Rhizobiales > Stappiaceae > Stappia. The sequence goes on along the minus strand of NZ_JBLWWG010000005.1, from coordinate 123,661 downwards.
CGACAGACGGCCGGGAAGGCGGGCAAAGCACCAGCAACCGCGAGCCAGGAGACCTGCCATCATTGGCGACGTGATTTTCACGTCTTTTTTCAATCGCTTGGCGCACGGAGGGTGCGCAAGGGGGCTTATAATGCATATCGAACCGGGCGTCGTAACCGGCGCCAAGATGATGTTGAGCTACGCAACTGCCGTCGGCTCTGTCGGCCTGATCGCGAAGATGTCCTTCGACACAATCCGCAAGGACGGCGGCTTCGCCGCGCTGGTTCTGCGGTCGGTCATCGCCACCGCGCTCGTCTTCTGCTTCTTCGAGGTGCTCCCGACCCGACCGGTCGGCGTCTCGGAGGTCCACATAATCCTGGGCTCGACACTCTATCTGACGCTCGGAGCCGGTCCCGCCGGTATCGGCCTGGCGCTCGGCCTGCTGACCCAGGGCCTCTTCTTCGCGCCGGCCGACCTGCCGCAGTACGCCATCAACCTGACGACGCTGATCGTGCCGCTGTACGCCATGAGCCATCTGGCGCGGCGGATCATTCCCGCCAGCACCGCCTACAAGGACGTCAGCTACGTCCAGGCGCTGGCGCTGTCGACCAGCTACCAGGGCGGTATCGTTGCCTGGGTGGCGTTCTGGGCGCTTTATGGCGGCGGTTTCGGCGCGGAGAACCTGGCCAGTGTCGCCAGCTTCGGCGGCGCCTATCTGACCGTGATCATTCTCGAACCGCTTGTCGATCTGGCCGTTCTGGCCGGCGCCAAGACGCTCGACAAGGCGCGCACCGGACTGCTGTTCCAGTCCCGCCTGCATCAGGCCGCGGCCTGAGCAGCGCCTGAGCGGACAACCTCCGCCGCCGGGACGCATTTCGCCTCCGGCGGCGGGATTTGCCTCTGGACACGGCCCACAGAGGCCTTGTCTTCCTCGAGGAACCTGTTTTCCTAGCGGAATCGGGCGCATGGCCGGGTCGCTCTGGTGGATCGTCCAGCTTCCCGCGCCCCGTGAAACCCAATCCGCGTGACCCAAATCGGGGCGCAAGATCGACTCAATGGAAGGATCGACAGCATGAAGAAATTTGCCAGTGCCGCCCTCGCGCTTGCCGCGACCACCGGTGCCGTTTTCCTGACAGGCGCAACGCCGGCACTCGCCCACCTCGCCCCCGGCGAGCACGGTTCCTTCGCTGCCGGCTTCTCGCATCCGCTGTTCGGCACGGATCACATCCTGGCGATGGTCGCCGTCGGCCTGTGGGCCTGGCAGATCGGCGGGCGCGCGGTCTATGTGGTGCCGGCAAGCTTCGTCGTGACCATGCTGGTCGGCTTCGGCCTGGCGCTCGGCGGCGTCGGCCTGCCCTTCGTCGAGCCGGCGATCCTGGCGTCGGTGGTGGCCCTCGGCCTGATGGTCGCCCTCGCGGTTCGTCTTCCGGTCGGGGCCTGCGCGGCGATCGTCGGCATCTTCGCCCTCTTCCACGGCCATGCCCATGGCGGTGAAATCGGCTCGGCCACGCAGCTCGCCTACGCCGCCGGCTTCGCGATTGCCACGGCGCTGCTGCATGCCGCCGGCGTCGCGCTCGGCTTCGGCACGGGCGCGCTGGCGCGTGCCGCCGGCGCCAAGGGGCTGACCGTCACGCGCGTGCTCGGCGGCCTCACCGCGCTCGCCGGCGTCGCCCTTTTCTACGCCTGAGCATTTCCGGCAATCGGCGCGACAGGATTTCGAAATTCTGTCGCGCCGAAACGCAGATTTGCATCGACGGGCCGCCCCGGCCCGAAAGTCCCGGACGGATCCCGCCCGGGCCTCTTTTCCGTCCGCTTGCACCAAGTCGACGCTCAGATATCCCCGCGCAGGGGCGGCCGGTGCGCTCAGACGCGCCGACAGCCTCTTATTTGGCCGCGTCGCGCCGGGCGATCCAGTCGTGGTCGGGATGGTTCTTGAAGCGCCATTTGCGCAAGGGGCCGGCCATGACGTTGAGATAGTACATCTCGTAGCCGTGCGGCGCGCCGCAGGGGTGATGGCCTTTCGGCACCAGGACGACGTCACCGTCGCTCACCGCCATGGTCTCGTCGAGACTGCCGTCCTCGGTGAAGACCCTCTGGAACCCGAAGCCGGTCGCCGGGTCGAGCCGGTGGTAATAGGTCTCCTCCAGATAGGTCATGTCCGGGAAGTTGTCCTCGTCATGACGGTGCGGAGGATAGGACGACCAGTTGCCGGCCGGGGTGAAGACCTCCGTCACCAGCAGGCTGTCGGCGACGTCGCTGTCCTCCATGGCGATCGGATGGATGTAGCGGGTATTGGCACCCTTGCCGCGTTCCTCGAAACCGATGTCGGAGATCAGCGCGACCTCGTGCCCGCCCTTGCCCGGCGCGCTGCATACCGCGAGCGTCAGTTCGGTTGTCGCCGTCGCCGACCAGGCGCTGTCGTTCGGCACATAGAGGCAGGCCGGCTTCTTGCGCTCGAAGACGCTCATGCGGCTGCCAAGCTCGCCGAAGTCCTCGCCGCCGGCGGACAGCTTCGCCCTGCCCTCGACCAGAACGAGGATAGCCTCCCGCTCGCCGGTCTCTTCGGCAACGCTCTCTCCCGGCGCGAGCCGGTAAAGCGTGAAGCCGACGTAGCCCCAGCCGGCGCTTTCCGGCGTGATGTCGTGCACCTTGCCGTGCGCGCCGTTGGGCTTCACCAGAAGATCGGCCATCTCGTCCACTCCCGTTGTTTGGTCTGGTCGTCAGTCGTTCGTCGCCCGGTCGAGGCCGACGCGGCGGGCGGTTTCCCTGAGCGCCTTGAGGCCCATCGACTGATAGGTGAACGGATCGCGGACCAGCGGATCCTGCTCCGCCTCGATCACCAGCCAGCCCGAATAGCCATGCCGGGCGGCACAGGCGAGCACGGGGGCGAAATCGACCGCGCCCTGCGGGTCGCCCGGCACCGTGAAGACGCCGCGCCGGACGCCCTCCAGGAAGCTCAGGCCCTGCTCTCGCACCTGGCGCATGATTTCGGGCCGGACGTTCTTGGCATGGATATGCGAGACGCGGTCCATATGCTTCTCGGCGAGGCGTGCGGGATCACCGCCGCCGAAGAAGGCGTGGCCGGTGTCGAGCAACAGCCGCGTCGCCGGGCCGGTCAACGCCATCAACCGGTCGATCTCTTCCTCGCTCTCGACGATGGTGCCCATGTGGTGATGGTAGACGAGCGGCACGCCCGCGCTGGCGCAATGGGCGGCGACCGTCTCCAGATCGGCGCAGAAGCGGGCGAAGCGCTCCGCCCCGAGCACCGGCCGGTCGTTGAGCGCGGCCGCGTCCTGTCCGTGGATCGCGTTCGACGTCTCGCAGGCGATCAGGACCGACGACCCCATCGCCTTCAGCCGGGCGAGATGCGGACCGATGGCGGCGATCTCGTCCTGCGCCGATCGCTCCAGCAGGTTGAGCGAATACCAGGCGGAGACGAAGGCCAGCCCGTGGGGAGCCAGCGTCGCCGCAAGCTCGAGCGGATCGGTGGGGAACTTGTGGCCATTCTCGATGCCGTCGAAGCCGATTTCGGCCGCCTGCGACAGGCAGGTCTCGAGCGGGATATGGGCGCCCAGGGTCTGGTCGTCGTCATTGGACCAGGCGATCGGGTTGGTGCCATAGAGGATCATTGCGCGGGTCTTTCGCAAGAGGCAGCCGCAGGCCGCCGAGTGTTCAGGAATTTCTCTGCTTTACCGCCGCCTCGTAGCCGGTGCGGGCGGCACGCACCTCGGACCGGGCGGACACCTCCGGCACGGCCACGTCCCACCAATGGCCGCCGGCGTCGGTGGTGGCGAGCGGATCGGTGTCGATGACGATGACATGGGAACGCGCCGAGGTCCGGGCACGGGCCAGCGCCTCCTCCAGCGCCGCGATGCCATCGACCTTCTCGGAGATCGCCCCCATGGAGGCGGCATGGGCGGCGAAATCGATGTCGGCGGGAACCTCGTGGCGGGCGGTGTCGAGCAGGTTGTTGAAGCTCTCGCCGCCGGTGGCCATCTGCAGGCGGTTGATGCAACCGAAGCCGCGGTTGTCGAGCAGCACGACGATGAGCTTGCGCCCGAGCATCACCGAGGTGGCAAGCTCGGAGTTCATCATCATGTAGGAGCCGTCGCCGACCATCACCGCGACCTCCCGGTCGGGATGGGCCATCTTGACGCCAAGGCCGCCGGCGATCTCGTAGCCCATGGTCGAGAAGCCGTATTCCAGATGGTAGCCGTTGGGCCGCGACGCGCGCCAGAGCTTGTGCAGCTCGCCGGGAAGTCCGCCGGCGGCGCAGACGACGATGCCCTCCTCGTCGAGCCCCCGCTGCACGGCGCCGATCACCTGCGCATCGGAGGGAAGCGCGTTGCCGGCGGGCGCGGCCGTCGCCGCCTCGACGGCGGCAAGCCATTCCGCCTTGAGCGATGCGTCGGGCGGGGTCGCGCAGTAGTCGCCGAGGCTTGCGTCGAGATCCTCGAGCGCGGAGCGCGCGTCGGCGAGAAGCGGCATCGCGCCATGCTTGGCCGCGTCGAGCGGCGTGACATTGACGGACAGGATGCGGCGATCCGGATCGCGAAACAGCGCCCATGAGCCAGTGGTGAAATCCTGGAACCGGGTGCCGAGACCGATGACGAGGTCGGCCTCGGCGGCCACCGCGTTTGCCGCCGACGAACCGGTCACGCCGATGGAGCCGAGGTTGAGCGGGTGGTCGTGGCGAAGCGCCGACTTGCCCGACTGCGTCTCGGCGACGGGGATGCCCCGGTTGCTGGCGAAATCGGCAAGCACGTCCTGCGCCTGCGAATAGAGCACGCCGCCGCCGGCGACGATCAGCGGCCGCTTCGCCGCGCGGATCGCCTCCGCGGCGCGGCGAAGCTCGGCACGGTCGGCGCGCGGCCGGCGCCGGTGCCAGACACGCTCGTCGAAGAAGGCCTGCGGCCAGTCGAAGGCCTCGGCCTGAACGTCCTGGCAGAAGGCCAGCGTCACCGGCCCGCATTCCACCGGATCGGTGAGCACCGACATGGCGCGCGGCAACGCGCTCAGCAGGTGCTCGGGCCGCTGAATGCGGTCGAAATAGCGGCTCACCGGGCGGAAGCAGTCGTTCACCGAAACGGTGGCGTCGGCGAAGTCCTCGACCTGCTGCAGAACCGGGTCGGGCATACGACCGGCAAAGACGTCGCCGGGCACGAAGAGCACCGGCAGCCGGTTGACGTGGGCAAGGGCGGCGGCCGTCACCATGTTGGTGGCGCCCGGGCCGATGGAGCTGGTCACCATCATCGCCTGGGCACGGTTGCGCGCCTTGGCGTAGGCGATGGCGGCATGGGCCATGCCCTGTTCGTTGTGGCCGCGCCAGGTGGGAAAGGCATCGCCGGCGGCCTGCAGCGCCTCGCCGAGGCCGGCGACATTGCCGTGGCCGAAGATCGCCCAGCAGCCGGGGATCAACGGCTCGCCGGCGTCGTTCCGCTGGGCCGCGAGGAAGCGCACCATTGCCTGGGCGGCAGTGAGACGGATCGTTGTCATCGCTTTGGTTCTCCCGAAAGACGGCAGCCGGTCAGCGCGCGGCGACGGTGGCCCGCGCCCCGTCCCAGATCGCGCAGAGATCGGCAAATGTCGAGGCCATTTCCTCAATCGCCTTCGCGTCGTCGATCTCACCGGCGAGCCAGCGCCGGGCCGGACCGAAGAAGATCGTGCGGCCGACGGCGAAGCCCTTCACCAGCGGGAAGCGGGCGGCGACGACGAAGCTGTCGGCAAGCTCGCGCATCGGAGCGTCGAGGCCGAGCACGACGATGCCGCGCACATGGGGGTCGTTTTCCTCCACCGCGCGACAGGTCTCGCGCCACCCGGCCTCGCGCGTCATCGGCTCGAGCTTCCACCAGTCGGGGTAGACGCCGATCTCGTAGAAGCGGCGGATGGCGCGGGCGGTAGTCCCGTCATCGACCGGCCCCGCCTTCGAGGGGATGATCTCCAGAAGCAGTTCCAGCCCGTTGGCCCGTGCCGCGCGGGCAAGGCGCAGGACGGTTTCCTCCTGCCGCCGGCAGAGCTCGGGCGTGTCGTCGGGATGATAGAAGCAAAGCACCTTGACCACCTGGCCGGCGGGCCATTCTGTGAGGTCGCTGCCGAAATCCGGGCCGATCTCCAGTTCCAGCGGGCGCGAGCCGGGACGTTCGACCGGGCGTCCGGTCCACAGCCCGGAACCGGCGGCGCGATAGAGCGCCTCCTCGCCGATCCGCCCGTCGCACAGGATGCCATACCCCTCGCCGCCACCGCGCGCGCGCACCTTGCAGGCAGCCGCCAGGCACAGCTCCTTGAAGGCCGGCAGGCGGGCGCGGTCGGCGCCGAGCTCGTCGGCGAGATCCTCAAGCTGCTTGCGATGATCGAAGGCGAAGACGCGCATCACCGGCCACGCGCCCTTGCGGTTTGTAGACCAGTGGATCTGCTCAAGCTCCGCGTCCTTGCGCAGCGCCGGCACGCGCACGCCGCGCTTCAGGAAGAAGCTCAGTTCCTCGAAGCTCGGATATGAGGGCGTACAGCCGTGACGCGAGACGGCGAGCGCGCCGCAGGCATTGGCATAGGTCAGCGCCTGCTGCCAGCCCTCGTCGCGCAGCCAGCCGCGCAGCAGGCCGGACATGAAGCCGTCGCCCGCCCCCAGCACGTTGAACACCTCTATGGGAAAGCCCGGCCCTGAAATGCCGTCATCCAGATTGGCCGGGATCGCCCCCTCAAAGGCGACCGCCCCCATCGGCCCGCGCTTGCACACCAGCGTCGCCCCCGACACCGCGCGCACGGCGGCGAGCGCGGCGCGCGTATCGGTGGTGCCGCCGGCGATGTGGAATTCCTCTTCCGTTCCGACGATGAGATCGAAGAGCCCGAGGTGGGACTGGAGCTTCGCCGTCACCGCCTGGGAGGCGATGAAGCGGCTCTCGCCCGCGTCATGACCGGCCAGCCCCCAGAGATTGGGCCGATAGTCGATGTCGAGCGCGGTGCGCGCGCCGTTCTGTCGCGCCAGCCGAAGCGCCTTGAGAACGGCGGCCTCGGTGCGCGGATGCGACAGATGCGTGCCGGTGACGGTGACGCAGCCGGCCTCGGCGATGAACGCCGGGTCGATGTCGTCCTCGCAAAGCGCCATGTCGGCGCAGTTCTCGCGATAGAAGATGAGCGGGAACTGCTCCTTGTCGCGGATGCCGAGGAGCACGAGTGCGGTCAGGCGCTCGGGATCGGTGACGACGCCGCGCGTGTCGACCCCCTCCCGCTCCAGCTCCTCGCGCAGGAACCGGCCCATGTGCTCATCGCCGACCCGGGTGATCAGCGCCGAGCGCAGACCGAGACGGGCGGTGCCGGTCGCCATGTTGGTGGGGGAGCCGCCGACATACTTTGCGAAACCGCGCATGTCCTCGAGCCGGCCGCCGACCTGGGAGCCGTAGAGATCGACCGAGGAACGCCCGATCGTGATCACGTCGAGCGGATGCGCCCGTGCCGGCGCGCCCTCGCGTCCCGTTCCGCTGTCCATTCGCCCGTTCCTCCCGGCCTCCGGTTCGCCGGAGGGCCCTGATCTTGTCCGCTGTTGTCCGCCGCAGGGTCTCAAGCCGGCCCGATACGGCCACGCGCCCATCGGCGTGCTCACCTCGCCTGATAAAACGGAACATAAATTCCATTTTTGACCATCGCAACCGGTTTCTTGGCCCCGCCCCCTGCCGTCCCCGATGGTTTCGGCGGAGCGAGAGCGGCCCAAATGCACGCGCCATCACCGCATTTTGGCAAGGACAGCGCTTAAAAACAGATGACTACGGCCAACACCGAACCTCACGCCTGCATTCCGGCCAGCGAAACAAGGTGCAAGGCCGCAGCGGACCGCAAGGCTGGAAAAGCGTATACCGGCCGTCTTCTGCGGCGATATCGCCCCGTCCCCGGGGGCCGGAGTGAAGGCAGGCGGGGTCTTTGATCGGCCCCACTCCGCCAAATCATGTGTCGTATTGGAATTTTTGTTCCATATCAAATCGGCATCGCCCGCCGGACAGCGAAAATGCGCCGAAGACGGTGCGAAAGACCTGGCCCCTCGCCGCGACGAGGCGATTTTCATTGCAGTGCATCATGAAACGTGGTCTACCCGCACCGTCAGCACCGCGCAGAGACACGAGTCATTCGTGCGAAGGTGCGCATGACAAGCGACCTTCCTAGCCGATCGTCGCCTTGCCGCCCGAACAGGCGGCGCGATCCCCGAGGCGGCTGGTCTGCGCAAGCTCCCCGAAAACAAAAACTGACGACCGTTGTGTCGCGCGCTGCCATGCCGGCCGCGTCGACGCACAACCATCAAGGATTCCGCTTGACCAAATTTTCCGATCTCGGCCTCGCCGACCCGATCCTCCGGGCGGTTGCCGCCGAAGGCTATGATTCGCCCACGCCGATCCAGGCGCAGGCGATCCCGGCCATTCTCTCTGGTGTCGACGTGCTGGGCCTCGCCCAGACCGGCACCGGCAAGACCGCAGCCTTCGTGCTGCCGCTCCTTCACCGCATCCACGAACTCCAGAACCGGCCGATGCCGAAGACGACCACTGCGCTGATCCTCGCTCCGACCCGTGAGCTTGCAGCGCAGATCGCCGACAGCATTCGCGCCTACGGCCAGAAGATGCGCCAATCGTCCACCGTCGTCGTCGGCGGCGTGCGTGCGATGCCGCAGGCCCGCGCCATGGCGCGTGGTCTCGACATCATCGTCGCAACGCCCGGCCGGCTGATCGACCACATGGACGCCGGCGCCGTGCGTCTCGACCAGACGACGACCATCGTCCTGGACGAGGCCGACCACATGCTGGACCTCGGCTTCCTGCCGGCGATCCGCCGCATTCTCTCGGCCCTGCCGCGCGAACGCCAGACGATCCTGCTTTCGGCGACCATGCCCAAGCCGATCCGCGCGCTTGCATCCGACTTCCTGAACAATCCGACCGAGATCGCGGTGGCTCCGGCCTCCACGCCGATCGAGCGCATTGAACAGAAGGTGATGCTTCTCGAGCGCGACGCCAAGCGTCAGGCGCTGGTCGAGGTGCTCCGCGATTCCGAGAACATGAATCGCGCCATCGTCTTCACCCGCACCAAGCACGGCGCTGACAAGGTCACCCGCCAGCTTGAGCAGGCCGGCCTCTCGGCCGCCGCCATCCACGGCAACAAGAGCCAGGGTCAGCGCCAGCGCGCGCTCGACTCCTTCCGCTCCGGCCGCACGCCCATCCTGGTCGCCACCGACATTGCCGCCCGCGGCATCGATGTCGACGGCGTCTCGCATGTGGTCAACTACGAGCTGCCGAACGTTCCGGAAGCCTATGTCCACCGCATCGGCCGCACCGCGCGTGCCGGCCACAGCGGCATCGCCGTGTCGTTCTGCGACCGCGAGGAGCGTCCGTATCTGCGTGACATCGAGCGCCTGATCGGCATGACGCTGGTCGAGCGCGAGGATGACCGCGACTTCATCGGCCAGGGCAAGCCCGCCCGCAAGCCGGGCGGAGGCTCCGGCCCGCGTCGTCCGCGCCAGAGCGGCGCCCCGAGCGAGGGCCGTGGCCGTCGCGAAGGCGGCGGTGGCGGCTTCGGCGATCGCAACGCGCGCCCTGCCAACGGCGGCCCGCGTGACGGACGCTCCGGCGAAGGCCGTGGCGGACGCGACGAGATCTGGTCGAACGACGGTTCCTCCAACCGCAGCGGCGGACGCGGCCGGACCTCCGGCGGCGAAGGCCGTTCGGCCGGTGCCGGCGCTCCGCGCGGCGAGCAGAATCGCGGCGACCACGCCCGCACCGACCAGCCGCGCGGCCCGCGCAGCGACAGCGGCTTCGAGGGACGGCGCCGTCCCGCCGCCCCGCGCGGACGCAGCGGTGGCGCCGAACGCTACAGCTGAGCGGATGCTCCCAGCCTTGCCTGACCATCCTTGAAAGAGGCGCCCGAGACCCGGGCGCCTCTTTTGTCTTGTGCACAGCCCGACCGGCGGACACCCTCGCTTTTGTGCATAATCCTGCAGATTTTTGCGTTCCATCCGGTTTCGGGTAATGCTTCGCAAAACGCCGGTACAGGCGCGAGGGAGGACAGGATGGGTTCCGTTACAGGAGCGCAGGGCGCAAGCGCGCAGGCGACACGCGCCGACTTCGACACCAGGACCTCAAGGCCAGGAGGGACGCGGCGGCATGCGACGGACGCGGCGCGGGATGCGCGCGCGGACGCACAGGACGGCGACGCGACCCAGCGCGACGACGACGAGCGCGATCCCGAATTCGGCCCCTGGCTGGCGCAAGCCTCGATCCTGGTGATCGACGACGAGCCGGGCATGCGCAACTTCCTGGTGCGCACGCTGGGACCGCGCTGCAAGCGCATCGAGGAGGCAGCCGACACCCAGGAGGCATCCGCCAAGCTCGACACGCATCATTTCGACGTGGTCATCCTCGACAATATCCTGCCGGGCAAGTCGGGCGTCGAATGGCTCTCGGAGCAGCGGCAGATCGGCTTCTTCGCCGACGCCATCCTGATGACCGCCTATGCCGACCTCGATACGGTGATCGAGGCACTGCGGGCCGGCGCGGTGGATTTCGTGCTGAAGCCGTTCCGCTCCAACCAGATCCTCAACGCGGTGGCGCGCTGTCTCGACCGGATGCGGCTCGAGCGCGAGAACTACGTGCTGCGCCACGAACTGCGGGCGACCTCGGATCATGTGCTGCTGCGCGACAAGCTGATCGGCCACTCACGCGAGATCGAGGAGGTGCGCGAGACCATCGCCCGCGTCGCGCCGCTGCCGACCTCCGTCCTGATCACCGGCGAATCCGGCACCGGCAAGGAGGTCACCGCACGCTCGATCCACACGCTCTCCGACCGCGCCGACAAGCCCTTCGTGCCGGTCAATTGCGCCGCGATCCCCACCGACATGATCGAGGCGGAGCTCTTCGGCCATCTCAAGGGCGCCTTCACCGGCGCCCATGCGGCCCGCGACGGGCTCTTCAGCCACGCCCAGGGCGGCACGCTCTTCCTCGACGAGATCGGCGAGCTGCCGCTGGCCATGCAGAGCAAGCTGCTGCGCGCGATCGAGGACCGGCGCATCCGGCCGGTCGGATCGGAACGCGAGGTTTCGGTCGACCTGCGCTTCGTCTTCGCCACCAACGCCGACCTGGAGCAGGCGGTGGAGAACGGTCGGTTCCGCGCCGATCTCTACTACCGCATCAACGTGCTGCAGATCGCCATGCCGCCGCTGCGCCAGCGCGGCGCGGACGTGGTCGAGCTCGCGACGCTGTTCATGCAGAAACTGTCGAAGCAGCTCGGCATGCCGCCCGTGCCCATCGACGCCTCGGTCGAGGCCGGCTTCTTCGCCTACCCCTGGCCGGGCAACGTGCGCGAGTTGCGCAACCTGATCGAGCGCTCGCTGATTCTGGGGGAATTCCCCGACGACGTGCGCAAGCCCGTCGCCGACGCGTCGGAGGCGGAAGCAGCGCAGGACACCCTCGAAGCGGTCGAACGGCGGCACATCGAGGCCATCCTCGCCGAGACCGACGGCAACCGGGCCGAGGCCGCCCGACGGCTCGGGGTTTCGCGCAAGACCATCGACCGCAAGCTCGCGGCCTGGAATGGCTGACGAGTTGCGCGCCGGCCCGCTGCCGCAGGCGCGCGCGCCCGTACGCGAAGCGGCGCGGCCCCGTCCCTCCCGCTCGGTGCGCTTCCGCCTGCTGGCCATCGCGCTGCTGCCGACGCTGGTGCTGCTGCCGCTGCTGCTCGGCATCACCATCGCCCGCTGGAGCACCAAGTTCGATGGCGTGCTCAAGGCCAAGGTCCACGGCGACCTGACCATCGCCCACCAGTATGTGACGCGGATCCTGGAAAACACCGGGGAGCGCATCGAGGCGCTCGGGCAGTCGGCCGCCTATCGCGACATCGTCGAGAGCGGCGACGCGGCAGCGCTGTCGGCGCTGCTTGAGCGCAAGCGAGCCGAGATCGGGCTCGACTTCCTCTATCTGGTCGACGCGGGGGGATCCTTGCGCGCGGCAGCACCCATGGGCGCGCGGCCGGACGCCGCGACCGCCGGCCCCGTGGTCGCGCAGGCGCTGGGGGGAACTCCCTCGACCGCCATCGACATCTTCGACGGGGCCACACTTGCAGCCCTCTCCCCCGCGCTTGCGGAGCGCGCGCAGCTGGAACTGATCCCAACGGAAAACGCGGTGCCGACGGAACGGGCGAGCGAAACCCGCGGCATGGTCGTGCATTCGGCCGCCCCCGCCCCCGTGGTCAACGCCGGGGAGAGCACCGGCGGTGCGCTGGTCGGCGGCATCCTGCTCAACCAGAACCTCGTCTTCATCGACACGATCAACGATCTCGTCTATCGCGAGGCAAGCCTGCCGGAGGGCAGCCAGGGCACGGCGACGCTGTTCCTGGAGGATGTGCGCATCAGCACCAATGTGCGGCTGTTCGAGAACCGGCGGGCCCTGGGAACGCGGGTCTCCGCGGCGGTGCGCCAGGCCGTGCTCGGCGAGGGCAAGGTGTGGCTCGACAGCGCCTTCGTCGTCAACGACTGGTACATCTCCGCCTATGAGCCGATCGTCGACAGCGCCGGCGCGCGGGTCGGCATGCTCTACGTCGGGTTTCTCGAACGCCCCTTCTACCGGGCGAAATACACCACATTCGTCACCATCGTCGGCGCCTTTCTCATCGTCGCGCTGGTCAGCGTGCCGATCTTCCTGCGGTGGGCGCGCGGCATCTTCCGCCCACTGGAGAAGATGGCCAGCACCATTGCCCGGGTGGAAGGCGGCGAGATGGGCGCGCGCACCTCGATCCCGGCCGCCGACGACGAGATCGCCCGCGTGGCGCTGCACCTCGACCATCTGCTCGACCTCGTCCAGCAGCGCGACCGGCAACTGCGCTCGTGGAACGAGGAGCTGAACGTGCGGGTGGAGGAACGCACCGCCGAGCTGCAGCAGGCGAACAGGCGACTGGAGGAAACCACCAAGCAGCTCATCATGTCGGAAAAGCTCGCCGCCATCGGCGAGATCACCGCCGGCGTTGCCCATGAGATCAACAATCCGATCGCCGTCATGCAGGGAAACCTGGAGGTGCTGCGCGACCTGCTCGGCCGAAAGGCCGACATCGCGCGGACCGAGATCCGCCTGATCGACGAACAGATCCACCGCATCCACCAGATCGTCACCAAGCTGCTGCAATTCGCCAAGCCGGAGGAATATGCCGGCTATGCCGACCGGCAGACGCCGGCCGAAGTCATCGGCGACTGCCTGCCGCTGGTGCAGCACCTTCTCAAGCGCGCCGAAATCAGCGTCGAGCGCGAGGACACGGCGACCCGCACGGTGCTGATGAACCGCACCGAACTGCAGCAGGTGATCATCAACCTCATCGTCAACGCGCTGCACGCCATGCCCGACGGCGGCTCCCTGCGGCTTTGGACCCGCGACGCGGATCGCGACGAACCCGGCGTGGAAATCGTCGTGGAAGACACCGGCACCGGCATGGCCCCGGACATCGCCGCGCGCATCTTCGATCCTTTCTTCACCACCAAGCGGCAGCAGGGAACGGGGCTCGGATTGTCGATCAGCCAGACGCTGGTGACGCGGCTGGGCGGCGGCATCGCGGTGGAGAGCACCCCCGGACAGGGCACGACCTTCAGCATCTGGCTGCCCGCCACGTGAGGCGGGCATGGGTTACCCGCCACTTAAGGCGGGCCGGGTTACCCGCCACTTAAGGCGGGCCGGGTTACCCGCCACTTGAGGCGGGCCGGGTCACCCGCCGCACCGGGTCGTCCGGGGACAAATTGACCCTGTCGCGCGGCCGACATCCGGTCTTTTGCGGACAAAATGTCCAGTCCGGGCATTCGCCGGGCCTATCGACCCATTGCAAAGCCTGATCAAGCGCGGTTGGCATCGAACCTGCAATGCCCAGGTCGCCGGCAAGGGGGAGACGGCAGCGCCGGACATTTTGTCCACAACGGCGCGGAAGGCATGGCGCGTCAGCGCCTGCTCCGCCCTCCCCGACCGGTCGGTCAGCCGCGCCCGACAGAAGACGCGGCCTGGGAGGAGCGAATACATGTTCGACAGCCTGAAAAAGGAACACATCGTTGCGGGCGATGGGTTCAACAGATGGAAGGTGCCACCCGCCTCCATCGCCATTCACCTTTGCATCGGCTCGGTCTACGCGTGGAGCATCTTCAATCCGCCGCTGACCAAGCAGTTCGGCGTCGTCGCCGCTTCGGCGGGCGACTGGAGCCTGTCCTCCGTGGTGTGGATCTTCTCCGTCGCCATCGTCTTCCTCGGCCTTTCGGCGGCCTTCGCCGGCAAATGGCTTGAGGAAGTGGGCCCGCGCATGGTCGGCGTCGTTGCCGCCATGTGCTGGGGCGGCGGCTTCATCATCGGCGGCCTCGGCATCATGACCCACCAGCTCTGGCTGGTGTATCTGGGCTATGGCGTCATCGGCGGCTGCGGCCTCGGCCTCGGCTATGTCTCGCCGGTGTCGACGCTGATCCGCTGGTTCCCCGACCGGCGCGGCATGGCCACCGGCATGGCGATCATGGGCTTCGGCGGCGGCGCGATGATTGCGACGCCGATCAAGGAGTACCTGCTCGGCCTGTTCTACAAGGCTCCGACCTACCTCGGCCCTGAAAGCGCCGTGCAGATGGTCACCGAAGGCGGCCGTCGCGTCGCCGAGGTCAACGGCCAGATGGTCGAGGTGGTGGTCGCCAGCGCCAAGCAGCTCGCCTCGGCCCCGATGGCGCTGCAGGAAGGCGTCTATGTGGTGGGCACCGGCAACACCGGCGCAGCCGGAACGTTCTTCACCCTCGGCATCGTCTACTTCATCGTGATGATGCTCGCCTCCTTCTCCTATCGCGTGCCGCGCGAGGGGTGGAAGCCGGCCGGCTGGACGCCGCCCGCCGCCGACGCCGCATCGCGCAAGATGATCACCTCCAACAACGTCCACATCGACCAGGCGCTGAAGACCCCGCAGTTCTATCTGCTGTGGATCGTGCTGTGCTTCAACGTGACCGCCGGCATCGGCGTGATCGGCGTCGCCAAGACGATGATGACCGAGATCTTCGGCACGACGCTGCCGCTGATCGTCAACTCGACCTTCGCCGCGACCTATGTGTTCATGATCTCGGTGTTCAACATGGTCGGCCGGTTCTTCTGGGCCTCGATGTCCGACTACATCGGGCGCAAGAACACCTATCACTGCTTCTTCATCCTGGGCACGATCCTTTACCTGTCGATCCCCTTCGCCGCGGCGCAGGTGAGCGTCAGTCCGGCGGTGACCTGGCTGGTGATGTTCTACGCGGCGACCATGGTGATCTTCACCATGTACGGCGGCGGCTTTGCCACGATCCCGGCGTATCTGGCCGACATCTTCGGCACGAAATACGTCGGCGGCATCCACGGTCGCCTGCTGACCGCATGGAGCACGGCCGGCGTGCTGGGCCCGCTGGCGATCACGCACCTGCGCGAGATGTCGGTGACCAACTCGATCCGCGACCTGGCCTCGAAGATCGACCCGGCCGCCTTCTCCGAGAAGTTCGGCGCCAGCGTCGACCAGCTCGATCAGCTCGTCGTGGCGAAGACCGTCACCATCGCGCGGCTGATGGAGATCGCACCGGCCGGCACGGTCGACCCGACCTCCAGCGTCTACAACACGACCATGTACGCCATGGCCGGGTTGCTGGTGATCGCGCTCGTGGCGAACATGCTGGTGAAGCCCGTCCACGCCAAGCACCACATGGAGGACGCGCCGGCCAAGCCGGCCGGCTCCGGGCAGGGCAGCGACGCGACGCGCACGTCCACCGCGCGCGCCTGAGGCAAGCGGGACGGCAGAGCCTGCAAGGGGCCCTGCCGTCCCAACTCCTTGTTCCGTCGCAATTTCACGCTCCGGGATACCAGCCTCGCGGCAAAATGAACTAGGCTGCGGGGCATGGGCCCGCCCGCTTCGGCGGGCGGGACACGGACGCACAGAGGCGGCCGGACGCGGGCCGTCAGGGGAAGACTATGATCGACAAGCTCGAGATGTTCATCGCATTGGCGCGGGCACGCCATTTCGGCCATGCGGCCGAGGAATGCGGCGTCACCCAGCCGACTCTCTCCGCGGCGGTGAAGCAGCTCGAGGACCAGCTCGGCGTGATGCTGGTCAACCGCGGCTCGCGCTTCCAGGGGCTGACGCCCGAGGGGTTGCGCGTGCTGGACTGGGCGCGGCGGATCGTCGGCGACGCCCGCTCGATGCACCAGGAGATGCGCGCGGCAAAGCACGGCCTCTCCGGCCACGTCCGCATCGCCACCATTCCGACGGCGCTCGCCATGGTGGCGGAGCTGACGGAGCCCTTCTGCGAGAAGCATCCGAACGTCACCTTCTCGATCCTGTCGCGCTCGTCGGTGGAGATCCTGGCGCTGATCGAGAACCTCGAGGTCGACGCCGGCATCACCTATCTCGACAACGAGCCGCTCGGCCGGGTGGTGACGGTGCCCCTGTTCACGGAGCGCTACCGGCTGGTGACGATCGAGGGCGCCCCCCTCGCCGACCGAGAGACGGTGACCTGGAAGGAGGTGAGCGAGATCCCGCTCTGCCTGCTGACCGGTCAGATGCAGAACCGGCGGATCGTCAACCAGCATCTCGGCGAAGCGGGCGCCTCGGCGACGCCGACGCTCGAATCCGATTCCATGATCGCGCTGTTCTCCCACGTGCGCACCGGCAAGTGGGCGAGCGTGATGCCGCTGAAACTTGTCGAGACATTCAGCACATGGAGCAGGCTGCGCTCGATCCCCATCGTCGAGCCGGAGGCGACCCATTCCGTCGGCCTCGTGGCCGCCTACAGGGAGCCCTATACGCCGGTAATCGCGGCGTTGATCGACCAGGCCCGACGCAACGCGCAGGCCGAACAGCAGGTGCGAACGCCGGCCTGAGGAGGACGGTGCCGGCGTTCGATAGGTTTTTGCTATCGCGGAACGGGACAGCTCTATTGAACTAACCCCTTGCGTGACGGCAGGATTCAACCAGAACACCTTTGGAGGGAACGCATGCAAGCCAGGGAACTCGCTGCTCCGGATCAGGAGCGCGTCCTAGCCGCCGTCGAACGCTGGACACGGGAGGAAGGCCCGCTGCTGCCGATCCTGCACGACGTGCAGGCGGAGCTCGGCCATATTCCGGAAGAAGCGCTGCGGATCATCGCCGACCGGCTCAACCTGAGCCGCGCCGAAGTCCATGGCGTCATGAGCTTTTACCACGACTTCCGTGCCGAGCCGGCCGGCCGCCATGTGCTCAAGCTGTGCCGCTCGGAGTCCTGCCAGTCGATGGGCGGAGACGCCCTTGCCGACCGCGCCAGGGAGCTGCTCGGCATCGATTTTCACCAGACGACGCCCGACGGCGCGGTGACGCTCGAGCCGATCTATTGCCTCGGCCTGTGCTCCTGCGCGCCCGCGGCCATGCTCGACGGCGACGTTCACGGACGGCTCGATGCCGACGGGCTCTCCACTCTCATCGGGGAGGCCAGCCGATGACCGTCACGATCTTTGTTCCCCGCGACGCCGCCGCCCTGGCGCTCGGCGCCGAGCGCGTCGCCGAGGCGATGTCCCGCGAGATCGCCGCCCGCGGCGTCGACGCACGCATCGTGCGCAACGGCTCTCGCGGCATGCACTGGCTGGAGCCGCTGGTGGAGGTGCGCACCGACCATGGCCGCATCGCCTACGGGCCGGTCGCAGCCTCCGACGTGCCGGGCCTCTTCGACGCCGGCTTCCTGACCGGCGCGGATCATCCGCTCTGCCAGGGGCCGACCCATGACATCCCGTTCCTGAAGAACCAGACCCGCCTCACCTTCTCCCGCTGCGGCGTGACCGACCCGTTGTCGCTGGACGACTACCGCCACTACAAGGGCCTCAAGGGGCTTGAGCGGGCCGTCACGATGACGCCGGCGGAGATCGTCAAGGAGGTCACCGACAGCGGCCTGCGCGGGCGTGGCGGCGCCGGCTTCCCGACGGGCATCAAGTGGAACACGGTGCTCGGCGCCGAGGCCGACCAGAAGTACATCGTCTGCAACGCCGACGAGGGCGACAGCGGCACCTTCGCCGACCGTATGATCATGGAGGGCGATCCCTTCGTGCTCATCGAGGGCATGGCCATCGCCGGCATCGCCACCGGGGCGACGCGCGGCTATCTCTACACCCGCTCGGAATATCCGCACGCCATCGAGACCATGCGCGAGGCGATCCTGATCGCGCGCAAGGCGGGCGTCCTCGGCGCGTCCGTGCTCGGCTCCGACCATGCCTTCGACATGGAGGTGCGGGTGGGCGCCGGCGCCTATGTCTGCGGCGAGGAGACGTCTCTGCTCAACTCGCTGGAGGGCAAGCGCGGTGTCGTGCGCGCCAAGCCGCCGCTGCCGGCGCTCGAGGGTTTCCTCGGCAAGCCGACGGTGGTCAACAACGTGATCTCGCTCGCCTCCGTGCCGGTGATCCTCGACCGCGGCGCGGAGTTCTACCGCGACTTCGGCATGGGCCGCTCACGCGGCACGATCCCGATCCAGATCGCCGGCAACGTCCGGTTCGGCGGCCTCTACGAGACCGCCTTCGGACTGACGCTCGGCGAGATCATCGACGAGATCGGCGGCGGCACGGCCAGTGGCCGGCCGGTGAAGGCGGTGCAAGTGGGCGGCCCGCTCGGCGCCTATTTTCCGCGCGCGCTGTTCGACACGCCGTTCGACTACGAGGAGTTCGCCAAGCGCGACGGGCTCATCGGGCACGCCGGCATCACCGTCTTCGACGACACCGCCGACATGCTGAAGCAGGCCCGTTTCGCCTTCGAGTTCTGCGCCATCGAATCCTGCGGCAAGTGCACGCCCTGCCGCATCGGAGCGGTGCGCGGCGCGGAGGTGATCGACCGGATCGCCAGCGGCATCGACGGCGGCGAGGACCCGCAGGCACAGCGCGACCTGGTCGCCGACCTTTGCGACACGATGAAATTCGGCTCGCTCTGCGCCCTGGGCGGTTTCACGCCTTATCCGGTCATGAGCGCCATCACCCACTTCCCCGACGACTTCTGTCCGCAGACAGTCGCCGAAGCAGCGGAGTAATCCCATGCGCCTGATCCAGGAAACCGATTTCGGAACACCGGCGGTCAAGTCCGACAAGACCGTCACGCTGACCATCGACGGCAACAAGGTGACGGTGCCCGAGGGCACCTCACTGATGCGCGCGGCGATGGAGGCGGGCATTTCCGTGCCCAAGCTCTGCGCCACCGACATGGTCGACGCCTTCGGCTCCTGCCGGCTCTGCCTCGTCGAGATCGAGGGCCGCAAGGGCACCCCCTCCTCCTGCACGACGCCGGCCGGCGACGGCATGGTGGTGACCACCCAGACGGAGCGGCTCAAGACCATCCGACGCGGGGTGATGGAGTTCTACATTTCCGATCACCCGCTCGACTGCCTGACCTGCGCGGCCAACGGCGACTGCGAGCTTCAGGACATGGCCGGCGCCGTCGGCCTGCGCGACGTGCGCTACGGCTACGACGGGGACAACCACGTCAAGCCGCGCGCCAGCGAGGGCGGCGACAACTTCCGCTTCATGGCGAAGGACGAATCGAACCCCTATTTCACCTACGACCCGTCCAAGTGCATCGTCTGCTCGCGTTGCGTGCGCGCCTGCGAGGAAGTGCAGGGAACCTTCGCACTGACCATCGAGGGCCGCGGCTTCGACAGCCGCGTGTCGCCGGGCATGCACGAGAGCTTCCTGGCCTCGGAATGCGTGTCCTGCGGCGCCTGCGTGCAGGCCTGCCCGACGGCGACATTGCAGGAGAAGTCGGTCATCGAGATCGGCCAGCCTGAGCACTCCAAGGTCACCACCTGCGCCTATTGCGGCGTCGGCTGCTCCTTCAAGGCGGAGATGCGCGGCGAGGAACTGGTGCGCATGGTGCCGTGGAAGGACGGCAAGGCGAACCGGGGCCACTCCTGCGTCAAGGGCCGCTTCGCCTATGGCTACGCCAATCACCGGGACCGCATCCTCAATCCGATGATCCGCGAGAAGACCTCCGATCCCTGGCGCGAGGTGAGCTGGGAAGAGGCGCTGAGCCATGTGGCGAGCGAGTTCCGCCGCATCCAGTACCAGTACGGACGCGGCGCCGTCGGCGGCATCACCTCCTCGCGGTGCACCAATGAGGAAACCTACCTGGTGCAGAAGCTGATCCGCCAGGTCTTCGGCAACAACAACGTCGACACCTGCGCCCGCGTCTGCCACTCGCCGACGGGCTATGGCCTCGGCCAGACCTTCGGCACCTCCGCCGGCACCCAGGACTTCGACAGCGTCGAACAGGCCGACGTGGTGGTGGTGATCGGCGCCAACCCGACGGACGGCCACCCGGTCTTCGGCTCGCGGCTCAAGAAGCGTCTGCGTCAGGGCGCCAAGCTGATCGTCATCGATCCGCGCCGCATCGACCTGGTACGCTCGCCGCACATCGAGGCATCCCATCACCTGCCGCTGCGACCGGGAACCAACGTGGCGGTGCTGACCTCGCTCGCCCATGTCATCGTGACCGAGGGGCTCTTCGACGAGGCCTTCATCCGCGAGCGTTGTGATTTCGACGAATTCCAGGACTGGGCCGAGTTCGTGTCGCAGCCGGAGCACTCGCCCGAGACCGTGGGCAAGCTCGCCGGCATCGACCCGGACGAGATCCGCGGTGCCGCGCGCCTTTACGCCACCGGCGGCAATGGGGCGATCTATTACGGCCTCGGCGTCACCGAGCACAGCCAGGGCTCGACCACGGTGATGGCGATCGCCAACCTTGCCATGGCGACCGGCAACATCGGCCGTCCGGGCGTGGGCGTGAACCCGCTGCGCGGCCAGAACAACGTGCAGGGCTCCTGCGACATGGGCTCCTTCCCGCACGAGCTGCCGGGCTACCGGCACGTCTCGGGCGAGGAGACGCGCGAGATCTTCGAGAAACTGTGGGGCGTGACGCTCGACGATGAGCCGGGCCTGCGCATCCCGAACATGCTGGATGCAGCCGTCGACGGCACCTTCATGGGTCTTTACGTGCAGGGCGAGGACATTCTCCAGTCCGATCCCGACACCCACCACGTGGCCGCCGGCCTCGCGGCGATGGAATGCGTCGTCGTGCACGACCTGTTCCTCAACGAGACCGCCAACCACGCCCATGTCTTCCTGCCGGGTTCGACCTTCCTGGAGAAGGACGGCACCTTCACCAACGCGGAACGGCGCATCAACCGCGTGCGCAGGGTCATGACGCCGAAGAACGGCCTCGCCGACTGGGAGGTGACGCAGGAGATCGCCAACGCCATGGGCGCCGGCTGGACCTACGAGCACCCGCGCGAGATCATGGACGAAATCGCGGCGACAACGCCGAGCTTCGCCGATGTCTCCTACGCGCTGCTTGAGGAAAAGGGCTCGGTGCAGTGGCCCTGCAACGAGACGGCGCCCGAGGGCACGCCGATCATGCATCTCGGCGGCTTCGTGCGCGGCAAGGGCAAGTTCATCCGCACCGAGTACGTGGCGACCGACGAGCGGACGGGGCCGCGTTTCCCGTTGCTGCTCACCACCGGCCGCATTCTCAGCCAGTACAACGTCGGCGCCCAGACGCGGCGCACCGAGAACGTTGTCTGGCACGCCGAGGACCGGCTGGAGATCCACCCGTTCGACGCGGAAAACCGCGGCCTGAAGGACGGCGACTGGGTGCGGCTGGCAAGCCGGGCGGGCGAGACGACCCTGCGCGCGCTGATCACCGAGCGGGTGGCGCCGGGCGTGGTCTACACCACGTTCCACCACCCCGGGACCCAGGCCAACGTCATCACCACCGACTTTTCGGACTGGGCAACCAACTGCCCGGAATACAAGGTGACGGCGGTGCAGATCTCGCCCTCCAACGGCCCGACGGACTGGCAGGTGGAATACGAGGAGCAGGCCCGTCAGTCGCGCCGGATCATGCCGGCGGTGGATGCCGCCGAATGAACCGGAGCACGCGCAACCAACGGGAGATGGCGGCATGAAGCCGGAAAAGCTCGTCTACATGGCCAACCAGATCGCCACATTCTTCACCTCCAAGCCCCATGACGAGGGCGTAGAGGGGGTGGCGGTCCACATCAACAAGTTCTGGGAGCCGCGCATGCGGGCCCAGCTCTTCGCGATCGCCGAAGCGGACGATGGCCACGGCCTCGCCGCGCTCGTGCGCGAGGCGCTGCCGGCGATCCGCAAGCCGGACGCCTCGCACCTGCCGCGTGCCTATGCACGAACGGAAGGGGCGGCGCCGCACTGAGGCGAACGTCAACGACACAATGAAAAGGGCGGAGCGCCGGATGGCCTCCGCCCTTTTTTGGTTTTCATCGAGAGCCGCCACCCTTGCGACAATGTCCGCGCCCGCCTCGCCCGGCACAGGACATCGGGAGGCAGGCATCAACCGTCGGTGATGCGCTGCGTGCGGGTGAAAAGCTCGAAGCCGCCGGAGCGGGCGCTTGCGACAAGGGTGAGACCGGCGCGCTCGGCCATGCGCACGGCAAGCGCGGTCGGCGCGGAAACGGCAACGATCGCCGGTGCGCCGAGCACCGAGGCCTTGGCGACGAGCTCGACCGACACACGGCTGGTCAGCAACAGCAGACCACCGCGACCGCTGCGTCCCTGGCGGGCGAGCGCGCCGACCAGCTTGTCGAGCGCATTGTGCCGGCCGACGTCCTCGCGCAGCGCCACGAGCCCCTCTTCCCGCGTCCAGAAACCGGCGGCGTGAACCGCGCCGGTCTCCGCATGCAGGGCCTGCGCCTCGAACATCGAGGCCTGGGCGGCAAGAATATCGGCGGCGGCGAAGCGGGTGTCATCCAGGACCTGACGCGGCAGGCGCAAGGCCTCCGACAGGCTGTCGACGCCGCAAAGACCGCAGCCGGTCGGGCCGACGATGCGGCGGCGGCGCTCGAGAAAGCGGCCCGAGGCACCCGGCTTCAGCCAGACGCGCAGGTCGATGCCGTCGTCGAAGGCGGTCGGCTCGACGGAGCGGATCTCCTCCGGCGAGGCGATATGCTCCTCCGTCAGGCTGAAGCCGACGGCGAAATCCTCCAGATCGGAAGGGGTGGCCATCATCACCGCCTGGGTGGAGCCGTCATAGGTCAACGCGACGGGCGTTTCCTCGGGAATGGAGCGGCGTGAGGCGCTGGCGCCGCCCTGTTGCCAGCGACGGTTTTCAACCCGCTCGAAGGGCGGCGGGAACGTGGTGATCTCGGGCTCGTCGATACTGCTCATGATGGCCGCGAGTATACCCGGCTCGCTCCGCCGGATCGATGAAAAAGCACGGGAAATCAGCAAAATCCGGGCACTTGCGGGCAAATCGATTCACCTGGCGAACACCCGCCCGCGGCCCCGTGCGGCAAAGGCCTGCGACGCCCGGCGAGAAGCCTCGTGGCGCCAGCCCAAATGTCTCATCTCAGGCGCACCGTGGTGCGAAAATCGAGATCCGCGCCGACGGGCTGGGCGGGCCGGACAACGCGGCGCAATCGTCCCCGACGCCAGTCAACGGCCGTCGCTTGCCCGCAAGCCATTTGAGCGCGAAAGCGACAGGTGGAAAGGGCAGCCGTGCGCCCGGTCGCACCGGAAATGACGAAACACTGTCCCTATCCATTGTTTTTTGGTATCATATGGGATTAGCCGGCGCATGAAATATCCTACCGGATCGCTCCTTCCCCTCCCCTTTTCGCCTCGCGGCGAAACCCGGTTCGGGCGTTTCTGCGCGTGACTTCGAAGCGATGACAAGAAGATGATAGACCTGATCGGCGCGCTCGCCCTCCTTCTGTGGGGGCTGCGCATGGTGAAAACCGGCGTGAGCCGGGCGTTCGGCCCGCAGCTCCGCCGCGTGCTGGCGACGGCGACACGAACCCGCGTCGCGGCTTTCGGTTCCGGGCTCATCGCCACGCTGGCGCTCCAGAGCAGCACGGCCATCGCGCTGATGACCGCCTCCTTCGCGGGCATCGGGCTCATCAACTCGATGATGGCGCAAGCGGTGATGCTGGGGGCGAATGTCGGCACAAGCCTCGTCACCCGCCTGCTCGCCCTCGACCTTCACTGGCTGTCGCCGGTGCTGATCGCCGTCGGCTTCCTCGCGTTTTCCTTCAGCAAGAGCAAGCCGAAGAGAGGGCTGGCGCGCGCCGTGCTCGGCCTCGGTCTGATGCTGCTGTCGCTCGATCTTCTCGGCACCGCGACCAAGCCGATGCTCGGCTCGCCGACGTTGCTGGCGCTGATGGCGACGCTCGACGCGGTGCCCGTGGTGGCCGTGGCCATCGCCGCCGTGCTGGCGCTTTCCTGTTCCTCCAGCCTTGCCGTCGTGCTCTTCACCATGGCCCTCGCCGCCGGCGGCGGCGTGAGCCCGCAGACCGGGATCGCCCTGGTGCTCGGCGCCAACCTCGGCGGCGCCGTGCCGCCTGTTCTGGCCACTCTGACCCAGCCGGCGCTGGCCCGTCGGGTGACCATCGGCAACCTGTTGGTCCGCCTTGCCGGCGCCCTTGCGGTGCTGGCCTTCATCCAGCCGGCGACCGCCGCATTTCTCTCTGTCTTCCACAGCGACCCGGCAGCTCTGGTGGTCGATACGCATATCCTCTTCAACGTTTTGCTGTCGCTCGTCATGCTGCCGCTGCTCGGCCCGATGGCAAAGCTGATGCGACAGATGCTGCCGGAAGCGCAGATCGCCGAGACCGGGCCGAAGCATCTCGACAAGAGGTTCCTCGACCAGCCGGCGCAGGCGCTTGCCGCGGCCGCGCGCGAGACCTTGCGGATCGGCGACAGGGTGGCGCTGATGCTGGAGCGGAACCTGCAGGCGCTGAAGAAGAACGACGCCTCGCTGTGCGCCGGGATCGGCGGGCTCGACGACGAGGTCGACGAGCTCAACGAGGCCGTGAAGCTCTACCTGTCGAAGCTGAACCGAATGCCGATGCCGGAACGCGAGGCGCGGCGCGCCGACGAGATCATTTCCTATGCAATCAACCTGGAGCACGTCGGCGACATCGTCGATACCAACCTGCGCGACATGATCGAAAAGAAGATCCGCTATCAGCTGACCTTCTCGCCCGAGGGGCAGGAAGAGATCGAGGCGTTCTACAAGATCACGATCGACAATCTGCGGCTGGCCCAGAGTGTGCTGATCTCCGGCGACGAGCAGCTTGCCCGACAGCTCATGGAAGCCAAGACCGACATCCGCGACTATGAGGAGCGTTCAACCTCGAACCATCTGGCGCGGCTGCGCGACGGGCGGGCGGAGAGCGTGCAGACGTCCTCGCTGCATCTCGACATCCTGCGCGACCTGAAGCGCATCAACGCCTATGTGGCGGCGATCGCCTATCCGATCCTCGAGCAGGCCGGCGCACTGCGAAAATCGCGGCTGATCTGAGCGAGTCGCGCGCCGGGCCTGAGCCTGGTTTCACCGCACATGAGAAAGCCGGACGCGACACCACGCCCCCTGACAGCCTATGCGGATCCCTGCGCAGGCAGCGACGCAGACGCGAGGAGCAGAGGCGATGAAAACGAGCAATCAGGCAGTGGCACCGCGCGACTGGGGCGACGGCTGCAAGACATGGGAACTGGCACGCCACCCAGATCTTGCCGTCTTCCACGAGCGGATGCCGCCGGGAACGGCGGAGCGCGCCCATTGGCACGAGACGGCGCGGCAGGTGTTCTTCGTGCTGGAGGGCACGCTTTGGATACAAAGCGGCGACACCCACCAGCGGCTGGAGCGCCACGAGGCGATGGAGATCGCGCCCGGCACGCTTCACGTGGTTTCGAACCGCTCCGACCGACCGGCCGAATTCCTGGCGATTTCCCATCCGATTCCGCTGGACGACCGCCACTATCCCGACTGATGCCGCGAGAAACGCAAACGGGCGGGGAATTCCCCGCCCGTCGCATGTCGAAACAGGGCCGACCTCAGCCCTTCGGCATCGTCGCCTGCATGGACGGGCGCTTCTCGAATGCCTCGAACCAGGCGGCCAGCTTCTCGCGGCCGGTGCGCCAGTCCTTGTCCGGGAAGCGGAAGTCGAGATAGCCGAGCGCGCAGGCGGCCGAAATGACGCCCGGCGTCACCGGACCGGAGAGCCGGTCAAGCCAGACATCCAGGAGCGCGTCGAGGCCGCTGTCGATCTTCTCGATCTGGCCATCGTACCAGGCGCCCCAGTAGAGCTCCTTCGGCCGGGCAACGGTCTCGTAACGGGCAAGAAGCGCGGCGTCGAGAATGGCGTCGCCGAGTGCCTCAAGCGTCATGTCGGAAAAGCCGGCGACACCCTGCGGACGCAGGCTCGCGCCCTCGCCCTGCGCGTCGACATAGGCGCAGATCACGCGGCTGTCGTAGAGCGCCTCACCGCTGTCGAGCAGCATGGTGGGAACCTTGCCCGAGGGATTGCTGCGCACGATGGTCTTGTCGCGGTTGACCGGGCTCGCAGCCGAGGACAGCAGCTCGATCCGGTCCGCGACACCCTTTTCATGGGCGGTGACCACGACCTTGCGGACATAGGGAGACGCAGGCGAAAAATAGAGCTTCATCAGTAGATACTCCGGGTTTGTTGATGCGCCAGCCGGTCACGTTCCGGCTTGGCGCTCCTGGTAGGCGTGGCGCAGAGCGGCGGAGGGATCGTCCTCCAGCCTGTCGGCCAGAAGCTGGCCGGCGTAGATCACATGCTCGCTCATCAGGTTCTGTGCCCTGACGCCGTCGCGGTCGGCCAGCGCCTTGGCGATGCGACGATGGTCGTCGTGAGAGCGATGGATCACTTCGAAATCGTCCCACAGGATGACGCGATCCGACACCAGCGGGACGTTGTGGGACTGGTGCACGAAGCGGCCGAGCCAGCTGTTGCCGGTCGCCTCGATGATGGTCTCGTGGAACTCCACGTTCATGCGACGGTAGCCCGGAAGCATGTCCGGTTCCAGCTTGCCGAGAACCAGAATGCGGTCCCCCTCCTCCACCAGCGCCGCAAGCCGGTCGAGATCCTCGACGCTCATCCCGACCTCGGCCGCGAGCCGGCAGGCAAAGCCCTCGAGATTGGCGCGCACGGCGAAAGCATCGCGAATGTCATCGACGAGGAACAGACGGATGCGGTAGCCGCGATTCGGCTCATAGTCGATGAGCCCGTCCTGGGCGAGGCGCGCCAGCGCGGTGCGCAGAGGCGTCCGCGAGACGCCAAGCGTCTCGGCCAGGTGATCCTGGTGCAGCCGCTCTCCCGGCAGGAAGCGACCTTCCAGAATCATCTCCCGGATCGCGGTGGCGGCGGCGTCGGCGCTGGTCACGTCAACCGGCGGTGATGCGGTGAAGCCCTTGATCTTCATGGGCGAAAGATGGCCAGTTTCTAGCTTCGAGGCAAGCGAAAATCGGATACATTTTGATTGTTGCAGTGCAAAAATCGGCAGTTCCAGCTTGACATACCTCAAAAATGTATCCATTCCTCGGTCAACAACCAGGGAGGTACGTGATGACGCTTACCGCGTTCGTCACCGGCGCCGCAGGCGGTATCGGCCGTGCGGTCGCACGGCGGCTTGCAGCCGACGGTTTCAGGATCATTGCATCGGACATCGACGCCGCTCTGGCGCGAGACGTCGCCGGGTCGTTGCCGGGCAGCGGTCACGCGGGCCTTGCGCTTGACGTGGCGGATGAGGTGGCGGTTGCCGACACCCTTGCCCGCGTCGAGAGCGAGCACGGGCCGATCAACGTGCTCGTCGCCGCCGCAGGCTTGCTCATTCTCGACGAGAACGGCCAGCGCCGCCCGATCATCGAGACAGGCATGAAGGAATGGGACAGGACGCAGCAGGTCAACAGCACCGGCACGTTCCTTCTCGTGCGTGAATACCTGCGACACAGAACGCAGACCCCCATCGACCACGCACGCTTCATCGCCTTCAGCTCGGTCGCCGCACAGCTCGGCGGCTACCGCTCCAGCGCCGCCTATATCGCCAGCAAGAGCGCGATCAGCGGCCTGGTGAAGGCTGCCGCCCGCGAGGCCGCGGCAATCGGCGTCACCGTCAACGCGGTGGCTCCGGGGCTGATCGACGCGCCGATGCTGCGCCTGTCGCTCGACCCGGCCAACGACGTGGAAATCGCCAAGTCGATCCCGCTCAACCGCATCGGCACGCCCGAGGACGTCGCTGGCGCGGTCGCCTATCTCGCCGGCGCGGATGGTGCCTATGTCACCGGAGCGACCATAGACGTCAACGGCGGATACCGGATGCAGTGATGGTGGAAAAGGCCCTCAACCGACTGTCCTTCGCGCTTGCCTCGGTGGCGGCGCTGGCACTTCTGCTGATGATGCTGCACGTGACGGCCGACGTTGCGGGCAAGTATCTCTTCAACAAGCCGATCCCCGGCACCGCCGAGGTCGTCGCCAGCTACTACATGATCTCCGTCGTGTTCCTGCCGCTGGCCTGGCTGGAGGCAACCAACGGGCCGATCACCGTCGATCTCTTCTACGAACTGAGCCCCGACTGGATGAAGCGCGGCATGCTGGTGCTCGGCACGGTGCTTTCGTTGGTGCTCTACGCCGTGCTTGCCTGGCTTTCCTGGAAGCCGGCCATGCACGCCTGGAACATCGGCGAGATCGTCGAGGGCGCCTGGAAGGTCACGATCTGGCCGACCAAGTTCCTTCTGCCGATCGGCCTCGGCCTTGCCTGCGTCGCGCTGGCACTGCGCCTCGTCCTCATCCTTTCCGGCCGCGACGTGACCGCAGACGGTCCCGCCGCCGACCACGCTGACCCAGCCTGAGGCCTGACCATGGATCGTCTCGATATCGGCTTCATCGGCATCGTCATCACGCTGCTTCTCATCGGCATCCGCATCCCCATCGGCGTTGCCATGGGCGCGGTCGCGATCGCCGGCATCTATGCCATGCTCGGGCTGATGCCGGCCATCGGCATCGCCAAGGCCATCCCCTACGAACTCGTCGGCGACTGGAACCTGTCGGCCGTGCCGATGTTCCTGCTCATGGGCTATGTCGCCTCCGGCGCCGGGCTGACCAGCGGCCTCTTCGCCGCCGCCCGCGTCTTCCTCAACAGGGTCCCAGGCGGGCTGGCCTCGGCCTCCGTCGCCTCGAGCGCGCTGTTTGCCTCCGCCAGCGGCTCCAGCGTCGCCACCGCCGCCGCCTTCTCGCGCATCGCCATTCCGGAGATGCTGAAGGCCGGCTACGCGCCCTCGCTGGCCGCCGGTTCGGTCGCCGCGGCAGGAACGCTCGGCTCGCTCATCCCGCCGAGCGTGCTGCTCATCGTCTTCGGCCTGATGATGGACGTCTCGATCAGCACGCTGTTCGTCGCCGGCCTCATTCCCGGGCTTCTGTCGGGCGTGATGTTCATCGCGCTGATCACCGTGCGCACGACGCTCAACCCGTCGCTCGCGCCGCGGCTCAAGGAGCACTACACGCTTCGCCAGAAGATCGACCTGATCAAGGACGTGTGGCCCCTGCCGGTGCTCATCGCCGGCGTGCTCGGCGGCATCTTCACGGGCATCTTCACGGCCACGGAAGCCGGCGCCATCGGCGCGTTCCTGGCCGCGGTGATCGCGCTCTTCCGCCGCCAGCTCTCGTTCTCCGTGATGCGTACGGCGCTGATCGACACGGCGCTGAGCACCTCCGCGATCTTCATCATCGTCGTCGGCGCGGCCCTCTTCGCCCGCTTCATCGCGCTGTCGACCGTGCCGGTCTGGGTGACGGGCTTCTTCGAGGGCTACAGCGCGTTGTCGGTCATCCTGATGATCGGCGTGCTCTACCTCGTGCTCGGATGCTTCCTGGAAAGCATCTCGATCATGCTGCTGACGCTGCCCGTGCTGGCGCCGCTGCTCGCTCATCTCGGCGTCGACCTGATCTGGTTCGGCATCCTGACGGTGAAGCTGCTGGAAATCGGCCTCGTGACGCCGCCGGTCGGGATGAACGTCTATGTGATCCGCTCGAGTCTCGGCAACGTCATACCGCTCGGCAAGATCTTCGCCGGCGTCTCCTGGTTCATCCTTGCCGATCTGATCACGCTTGCCCTGCTGATCGCCTTCCCCGTGATCAGCCTGTGGCTGCCTGCCTTCATGGCGAACTGAGGCCCCATCGATCCAACGGCCGGTTCGCAAAACAAGATGGCGCCCGCGAGAGGCGCCAAACACTGGGAGTGGGAGAAACATGAAAAAACTGCTGGTTCTTGCCGCACTGACCGCCAGCCTTGCCGCGTCGACGGCCTCGGCCGAGACCTATCAGGCGAGCAACTGGATGACGCCGGTTCATATCCTCAACGAGGAGACCTACCAGAAGTTCGCCAAGGATCTGGCCGCCGACACCGACGGCGCGATCACCTTCGAGGTCTATTCGGGCGGCTCGCTGGTGCCGGCCAAGTCGACCATGCAGGCGATCCGCGATGGCGTCGTCCAGCTTGGCATCGTCTATCCGGGCTACACGCCTTCCGAGCTGCCGCTCAACAACGTGCTCAATGATCTTGTCTTCGTCTCCGACGACGACATCGCCTCGGCGTTCGCCTACACCGAGATGGGCATGACCAACGCCCGGCTGAAGGGTGAATGGAAGAAGAACGGCGGCATCTTCGCCGGCGGCTATTCCACGCCGGTCTACAACTTCATCTGCGTCAAGCCGATCCGCGCTCTCGCCGATGCCCAGGGCCTGAAGATCCGCACCGCAGGCGGCGCCCAGACGGCCTGGGTGGAAGCCATCGGCGGCGTGCCGGTCTCCGTGCCGATCGGCGACGTCTATTCCGGCCTGAGCCGTGGGTCCATCGACTGCACGATGTCCGATCCGACCAACCTGGACAAGGGCAACAAGTTCTGGGAGGTCGCCAAGTCGGTCACCCGCCTGCCGATGGGCGTGGTCATGGGCGCCAACTACGTCATCAACCCTGACTTCTGGGCCGGCCTGACGCCGGAAGAGCGCCGGGCGATGCTGGACGAGATGGCCAAGGGCGAGGCGCGCGCGCAGGTTTCCTACCACATCGGCGTCAACGCGGCGATCGAGGGCTCCAAGGAGCGCGGCCTCGAGATCATCGAGCCGTCGGCCGACATGACCGAGAAGCTCGCCGCCTTCCAGAGCGGCTTCGTCGATGCGCTGCCGCAGAAGTCCGTCGAGAGCCGCGGCGTCGAGGACCCGACCGACATGGTCCAGGAGTTCCAGGAGCTCCAGACCAAGTGGAAGGGCCTGCTCGAGGGCGTCGACCGCACGGACGCGGACGCACTCGCCAAGGTCCTGCAGGACAACCTCTACTCGAAGATCGACGAGAAGACCTTCGGCCTCGATTGAGCCGGAGGTTGGGGCGGCTCCCCTGGCCGCCCCTGCCCTGTCGAAACTTGCGGCGGGCATTTCGATGCCCGCCGTCCTTAGCGACCTGCCCCAGCCAGAACGGATCCAGACCATGACCGACAGCCCCATCGCCATCGTCACCGGCGGCGGCGCCGGGATCGGCGCGGCCATCTGCCGGCGCCTTGCCCTGCACGACCAGTCCCGTCGCCATGATGTGATCATCGTCGACCGCGACGGCGAGCGGGCCGAGGCGACCGCAGCCGCCATCATCGCCGAGGGCGGCAAGGCGCGCGCCCGCGCGCTCGATATCACCGACAGCGCTGCGCTTGTCCGCCTGGCCGAAGAGGCCGGTGACGTGCGGCTTCTCGTCAACAACGCCGGCATCTTTGGCGTGAAGGACTTCTTCGACCTCACCGCCGACGACTTCCGCAAGATGTACGAGATCAACCTCGTCGCGCTCTTCGACCTGTCGCGGCTCGTGGCCGAGCGCATGCGCGAGGACGCGGCGATCGTCAACATCGCCTCGCGCGCCATGCTCGGCGCGCGCCACTACGCCCATTACGTCGCCTCCAAGGCGGCCGTCGGCGGACTGACCCGGGCCATGGCGCTGGAGCTTGCCGAGCGGCAGATCCGCGTCAACGCGGTCGCTCCCGGCGTGATCGAGACGGACATGCTGAAGGCACGCTCCGACACCAACCTCGACGGCCTGCGCGCACAGCAGCCGAGCGGTCGGCTCGGCCGGCCCGAGGACATCGCCGAGGCGGTCGCCTTCCTGGGATCGCCGGTCGCGGGCTTCATCACCGGACAGGTCCTGCTTGTCGACGGCGGCCGCTCGCTCGGCGGCACAACGGCATTCTGAGAAGGGCGACACCCATGGACACCAACCGCTTTTCCGGCAAGACGGCGATC
This sequence comes from Stappia sp., assembly GCF_048268045.1. Classification (GTDB taxonomy): domain Bacteria; phylum Pseudomonadota; class Alphaproteobacteria; order Rhizobiales; family Stappiaceae; genus Stappia. The sequence goes on along the minus strand of NZ_JBLWWG010000005.1, from coordinate 91,584 downwards.
GTCACCGGCGCCGGCTCCGGCATCGGTCTCGCCATCGCCACCCAAATGTTCGAGCAGGGCGCGACGGTCATCGCCGTCGACCGCAATGCCGCCGGCCTGACCTTGCTGCCCGACGGCGTGGAGAAGGTGAAGGGCAATGTCACCGATCCTGAGCTTGGCGCGCGGCTCGACCAGCAGCTCGGCGCCAGGCCTCTGTCGATCCTCGTCAACAACGCCGGCATTGGCGGAGGCGGACGCGCGGACGAAACCAGCGACGACGACCTGCAGCGCTATTTCGATATCAACGTGCGCTCCGTCTTCCGCCTCAGCGCCTATGCGGTGAAGCGGATGCGCGGGACCGGTGGCGGCGCCATCGTCAACATCGCCTCAATCTACGCGCTGATCGGCGCAACAGGCAGCGCCGCCTACAGCATGAGCAAGGCCGCCGTCGACGGGATGACCCGGCAGATGGCGACCGACTTCGGCCCCGAGGGCATTCGCGTCAACGCCGTCGCTCCGGGGCTGATCGAGACGCCGCTCACCGCCGAGCGTATCCGCACCGAGGCCTGGCGCCACCAGATCTTCATCGAGCAGGCGCCGCTGCGCCGCGTCGGGACGCCTGCGGAGGTGGCCGCGGCGGTCGCCTTCCTCGCCAGCGACGAGGCGCGCTTCATCACCGGCGCAACGCTGCGGGTCGACGGCGGCTGGGCGGTCGGACGCTACCCGCGCCAGCAGTCCACGGTCGGAGAAACCGCATGAGCCGGACAGCCCCCGTTCTCGCCGATGCCTATGATCTCGTCGTCGTAGGCTCGGGAGCCGCCGGCATGGCGGCTGCGATCACGGCGAAGCTCGCCGGACTCGATGTCGCCATCCTGGAAAAGGCCGCCCACTACGGCGGCTCCACCGCCGTCTCGGGTGGCGCGATCTGGATCCCCGACAATCCGAAGATGCGCGACGCCGGCATGCAGGACAGCAAGGAGGCGGCGCGCACCTACCTGAAGACCGAGACCGGCAACCGGATGAACGCCGAGCTGGTCGACTCCTTCCTCGACAACGGACCCGAGATGGTCCGCTTCTTCGAGGCCAACACCGCGCTCCAGTTCGAGCACCGCAGCTATTCGCCGGACTATCACCCCGACCAGGACGGCGCGGCGATGGGCGGGCGCGTGCTCGACGCCAAGGACTATGACGGGCGGCGGCTCGGCGCCAACTTCAAGCGGCTGAAGCCGCCGATCGCCGATTTCACCGTCTTTGGCGGCATGATGCTGAACCGCTTCGACATCGGCCACTTCATGAAGATGACGCGTTCGCCGAAATCGGCGATCCACGCGACGAAGCTCATGATGCGCCATGCGCTCGACAGGCTCACCCACCCGCGCGGCACCCGGCTGGTGCTCGGGCAGGCGGTTGCCGGACGGCTGGCCGAAACGGTCTTCGCGCTCGGCATTCCGCTTTTCGTGGAAACGCCCCTCGTCTCGCTCGAGCGCGACGGCGGCCGCGTCAGCGGCGTGAGCGTGCATCACGGCGGCGTCACGCGGAGCGTGCTGGCGCGACGCGGCGTGGTGCTGGCGACCGGCGGCTTTCCGCAGAGCGAGGCGAAGCGCGCCACTTACATGCCGCATGTACAGGCGGGCGCGCGGCACTATTCGATGTCGCCGGCGACAAGCACGGGCGATGCCATCGACGCCAGCCTCGGCGTCGGCGCGGCGCTGGTTTCAACCAACAGCAACGCCGCCTTCTGGGCGCCGGTATCGCTGCTGCCGGGCAAGGAGGGGCCGCGTCCCTTCCCGCATCTCTTCCTCGACCGGGCCAAGCCCGGCGTGATCGCCATCGGCGACGACGGCCGGCGCTTCGCCAACGAGGCGTTGTCCTATCACGACTTCGTCCAGGCAATGCTGAACGCCGGCAAACAGCAGGCCTGGCTGATGTGCGACCATCGGGCGCTGCGCAAATACGGGCTCGGGGCGGTACGCCCCTTCCCCGCGCCCTATCGCGCGCATCTGCGCTCCGGCTACATCACCAGTGGTGCGACGCCGGAGGCCCTGGCAGAAAGGATCGGCGTCCCGCCGGAGGCACTGGCCGACACCATCTCGCGCTTCAACCACGATGCGGAAAACGGCAAGGACCACGACTTCGGCAAGGGCTCGACCGCCTACCAGACCTATCTGGGCGACGCGGAGAATGCACCCAACCCCTGCCTGCATCCGCTCGACACGGGCCCCTATTACGCCATTCGCATCTATCCCGGCGATATCGGCACGAGCATTGGCCTGTCGACCAATGGCAACGGCCAGGTCCTCGACGAGGACGGTGCCACGGTCGAGGGCCTCTATGCCTGCGGCAACGATATGAACTCGATCATGGCCGGCGCCTATCCGGGGGCGGGCATCACGCTCGGCCCGGCGCTGACATTCGGCTATGTGGTCGGCCGGCACGCGGCCGGCGCGCAGGCGACGGCGGCCAACTGAAACACAACACCCGGCGGCGTGCCGCCGGGTGCCTCCCGGCCGGGCGGCTCATCCTCCAGCCGCCCGGTTCTCCTCTTCAAGGCGTCGGTCGCACGCAGCAAGCACCGCGCCGGCCACCGCAGCGCTTCCTAGAACGAGCCCGGCCCGCGCGCCGCCACCCGTCTCCAGCGCCAGCGCCGCGAGCGGCAGCAGGGTCAGCACCGCCAGATTGTTGAGGCTCTCGGAGAGCGCCAGGGCCGTGCCGCGCAGCCCCGCCGCCCGACCCGCGATGATCGCCGTGCTGGCGGGCGCGGCAACGCCAAGCGCCGCGCCCCATATGGCAAGCAGCAGGACTGCCGCCGGCAGGGACGCGAAGCCGGACAGGAAGGCAAGCGCCGCCGCAGCGGCAACAGCGCTCGCCAGCGCCAGGGCACCTTCGTTCGAGCGCAAGACACGACCGAGCGGCCCGACAGCGAGATTGCCCACGCCAAGGCCGAGGCCAAAGGCGGCAATGGCCAATCCGACCGAGCCGGTCGACAGACCAAAGCGCCGGCGCAAGACCTCGCCTGCGAGCAGAAACCCGGCGACCGCCGCGCCGTTCCACAATCCCTTGGCCACAAGCGGGCGCAGAAGCGGGCCCCGCAGGCAGGCGCGCCAGACCGTTGCCCGTGCCGAGGCGCTCTCTTGCCCGTCGCGCGTCGAACCTGCCCGGCGCACAAGCAGCAGTCCCGCGCAACAGGCGAGCGTGAAGCAGCCGGCGGCGGTCGCCAGGAAGGGCGCGCGCCAGCCGAAGGCCTCTGTCAAAAGCCCCGCGCCGACGGGACCAAGCACGATCCCTGCTGTCATTCCGAGCATGACGCTTCCCATGGCCGCCGCCTGCCTCCCCTCCCCGACCCGCTCGGCGATGAGCGCGAAGGCACTGGGCACCAGCGCAGCCGAGGCAAAGCCGCCAAGAACACGCAGCACAACGGCGGCGGCAAAATGCGGCGCCAGCGTCAGTGCCAGCCCATCGGCGGCCAGCAGCAGCAGCGCGACGACAAGCAGCCGCTCCCGGTTCACCCGGTCGGACAGGCGTCCCAGCAAGGGCGCGGCCGCCGCATAGGCAAATCCGTAGGCGGAAACAAGCATCGCGGCTTGCGCCGTCGACACGCCGAAGGCCGCACCAAGCGGGCTCAGCATCGCGGAAATCATGAATTCGCTCGCACCGACGAAGAAGACGGCAAGCGCAAGCAACCCGAGAAGCGGGGAAAAGGACATTTGAGGCATCCTTGCGGAGAGATCAAAGACGAGCGCCCGCAGGCGCGCCGAGCGCCTTGCGGGAACCGAGGAGCGTTTGGGGGATTTGCGGGAGACGCTTGAAACGGAGGCGGCGCGCGCGGCGCGGCGCGGCAAACCTTGCGCTCCCGACTTTCGAAAAAATGCAACGGGAAGGACCGGAACGAAACTGCGCCCTGGCGGCGGTTCCAGTAATCCAGAGGTGCCGCAAAGTCTGCCGGCCGTCAAGCCCGGGCGGAATTCGACAGTCTGTTCAGAGCTCAAGTGCATTGAAGCGGCGGACGGACGGCATTATGTTGGCGCAGTTCTCAGGGCGGGGCGAAATTCCCCACCGGCGGTATGCCGCGTCGTGCGGCGAGCCCGCGAGCGCCTTCGACCCGGCACCACGCCGGCCGAGGGGTCAGCAGACCAGGTGCGATGCCTGGGCCGACGGTCACAGTCCGGATGGAAGAGAACCAGCGAACCGGCAGGCTCCAGGCGGAGCCCTCGGCCGGCTCGCGGGTAATCGCCTTGGGTGACCTGACCGCAGACGCGCCCCACCGGGGCCACGACCAGGGTGATCCAATGACAGAACCCCGCTACGCCTTTATCAAGGCCAACTGGCATTCCGACATCGTCGACCGCGCGCTCGAGGGTTTCCTCGAGCTGATCCCCGCCGCACAGGTCGATGTCTTCGACGTGCCCGGAGCCTTCGAGATGCCACTCGTTGCCCGCGACCTCGCGCAGACCGGCCGCTATGCGGCGGTGGCTGCGGCCGCGCTGGTCGTCGACGGCGGCATCTACCGGCATGACTTTGTCGCCAGCGCCGTCGTCGACGGGCTCATGCGCGCCGGCCTCGACACCGGCGTGCCGGTGCTGTCGGTCTCGCTCACGCCGCACCAATATCGCGACGACGAGCACCACAACGCGATCTATCGCACGCATTTCGTCGAGAAAGGCCGCGAGGCCGCACGCGCCGCGCTGCAGATCGGCAAGATCCGGGCCTCGCTCGCCGCCTAGGCCCAGCGGCCACGGCCGGGCCAAGGCGGCGGACGCCGCGGCCCTCCACCGCCATGCGCACAATAAGGAAGGCCGCCGCCCCGGAAGGGACGGCGGCCTTCTTTAATGTCGCGCGTCAGACCGGCGTCAGCCGGCCTTTGCAACCTCGATGGTGACGCTCTCGCCGCCGACCTCATGGGTCGCGGCATGAACGCCGGCGCCACCCTTCGGCGCATCGCAGATCACGAGATCGATCGCCAGTGTGTCCTGCGCGATGCGGGCCTTGTGCTCCTCGACCGCCTCGACAAGCCCCGCAGGGACGCTAAGCGCCAGGCGGATGCGGTCGCTGACGTCGAACCCAGCGTCCTTGCGCGTCTGCTGGATGAGGCGGACGATATCGCGGGCGTAGCCCTCGCGCTCGAGCTCCGGATAAAGGCGCGTGTCCATGACGACCACACCGCGACCGGCGTCGAAGAGACCCGTGTCGGAGCCTTCCGGCGCGGTGACACGCATCGTGTAGTCCTCCGGCGGCAGCTCGATGCCGGCGAGCTCGACCATGCCGTCGTCGCGCAGCGTCCAGTTGCCGGACTTGGAGGCAATCATCACCTCCTTCATCTTCTGTCCCAGACGCTTGCCGATCTGCGGCTTGACGACAAGGCTGTGCTCGCCGACCGAAAGCGGGTCGGACTCGAGCACCAGGTCCTTGACGTTGACCTCCTCGGCGATGAGCGGCGCGTAGTCGCGAAGATCCTCAATGTCGACATGGGCGACGGTCAACGTCTTCAGCGGCAGGCGGGCGCGCAGGCGCTTGGCCTCGCGCAGCGACATGACCGAGGCGCAGATGTCGCGGATCAGGTCCATGCGGCGAACCAGGTCCGGGTCGTGCGGCAGCTTCGTCGCGTCCGGCCAGTCGACGAGATGCACCGACAGCTCACCGGTCAGGCCCTTGTAGATGCGCTCGGCAACGAAGGGCATCATCGGCGCCAACGTGCGCATCAGGTGGGTCAGAACGGTGTAGAGCGTGTCGAGCGCGTCGCGCTTGTCGGCATCGAGCTCCTCCCCCCAGAAGCGCGACCGCGAGCGGCGGATGTACCAGTTGTTGAGCGCGTCGATATAGCCCGGCACATGCGAATAGGCAGCGGGAATGTCGTAGGCGTCGAGCGATCCCTCGATCTTCTCGATCAGCTCCCGGGTCTTGGCCAGGATGTAGCGGTCAAGCAGGTTCTTCTGGTCGAAGCGCACCTCGGCCTTGTACTTGTCCGCGTTGGCGTAGAGCGTGAAGAAGTAATAGGCGCTCCAGATCGGAATGATCGCCTGGCGCAGCGACTGGGCAATGCCGCGCCCGTCCTTGGCGACCGCCAGGTCGCCGCCGACGAGCAGCGGCGAGGACAGCATATACCAGCGCAGCGCGTCGGCGCCGTAGGTGTTGAACACGCCCACGGGGTCGGGGTAGTTCATCAGCCGCTTGGAGAGCTTCTGCTTGTTCTCGTCGAGCACGACACCGTGGCAGACCGCGTTGCGGAACGGCGCACGGTCGAAGATCGCCGTCGACAGCACCATCAGCGTGTAGAACCAGCCGCGCGTCTGGGCCACGTATTCGACAATGAAGTCGGCCGGGAAGTTGCGGTCGAACCGCTCCTTGTTCTCGAACGGATAGTGCTCCTGCGCGAAGGGCATGGAGCCGGAATCGAACCACACGTCGAGAACTTCCGGCACGCGGCGCATCATCGACTTGCCGGTCGGGTCGTCCGGATTGGGACGCACCAGCTCATCGATCATCGGACGGTGCAGGTTGTCGACCTTGACGCCGAAATCGCGCTCGATCTCCTCGATGGAGCCATAGACGTCGGTGCGCGGGTAGTTGGCGTCGTCGCTGATCCATACCGGGATCGGACATCCCCAGAAACGGTTGCGCGAGATGTTCCAGTCGCGGGCATTCTCCAGCCACTTGCCGAACTGGCCGTCGCGCACGTGGGAGGGAACCCAGTCGATCTCCTTGTTGAGCTCGACCATGCGGTCCTTGAACTGGGACACCGCCACGTACCAGGCGTCGATCGCCTTGTAGATCAGCGGCGTGTCCGTGCGCCAGCAGTGCGGATAGTCGTGGAGATAGGTCTCGTGGCGGTAGACGACATCGCGCGCCTTCAGGTCGCGGATGATGTCCTTGTTGGCCTCGATGACGTTCTTGCCGACGTAATCGGTGACCTCGGCGGTAAACTTGCCAGCCTCGTCGACCGGGACCACGAGCGGAATGTTGCGGTCGCGGGCGAGCTCGAAATCCTCCTCACCGAAACCGGGTGCGATATGCACGCAGCCCGTACCGTCGCCCGCCTCGACGAACTCGGCGGCAAGCACAGTGAAGGCGTTCTCGGTGTCGGCGAAATAGGGAAAGAGCGGCTCATAGGCAACGCCCGCAAGCGCCGCGCCCTTGAGACTGTCGACCCTGGTCCATTCACCGAACTCGCGCTCGTAGCGCTCCAGCGCGGCCTCGGCCAGGATGACCCGCTGGCCGTCCTTTTCCAGGACCGCGTAGTCGAGATCGGGAGAGACGGCCAGCGCCAGGTTGGACGGCAGCGTCCAGGGCGTGGTCGTCCAGGCGAGCAGGCGGGTCGGCCGGCTGGCGAAGCGCTCGTCCTTGAGCAGGAAGCCGACGGTCAGAGCCGGATCCTGGCGCTCGCGGTAGGAGTTGTCGAGGCGGGTCTCGAAATTCGACAGCGGCGTCTGCACGGCCCAGGAATAGGGCACGACGCGATAGCCGCGATAGACCAGTCCCTTGTCCCAGAGGCGCTTGAACCCCCAGATCACGCTCTCCATGAAGGAGAGGTTCATAGTCTTGTAATCGTTATCGAAATCGACCCAGCGCCCCTGCCGGTTGACGTAATAGCGCCACTCGTTGGTAAAGCGCATGACCGAAACGGAGCAATGCTCGTTGAACTTGCCGATACCGTACTCGAGGATCTCGTTGCGGCCCGAGATGCCCAGTTCCTTCTCCGACGTCAGCTCCGCGGGAAGACCGTGACAGTCCCAGCCGAAGCGGCGCACGACGCAGTCGCCGCGCATGGTGCGGTAGCGCGGGATCAGGTCCTTGACGAAGCCGGTCGCCAGATGGCCGTAGTGCGGCAGGCCGTTGGCGAAGGGAGGGCCATCATAAAAGACATATTCGCCAGCGCCGTCCTGGTTGCGCCGGTTCTCGACGGAAGCCTCGAAAATCCGGTTTTCTTCCCAGAACTTGAGGATATCTTCCTCGAGCTTGGGAAAATTGGGGTTTGGATCGATGGCTTCATACATCGCGAAAGTCCCGCTGTGTTGTTGATCGCGGACAGGGCCTTGCCGCCCTCTTCCGTGGATCCCGGCTGGAGGCGCCGGTTGGCATTCGTGGGTTAGCCGACCGGCGCGCAAAAAACAATCATCGTGGCGGCGCGGCCGGACGGAAAAGCCGGCGACGCTCTGCCGTTCAGGCCCGCGTCACCTTCGCATCGGCGGCGGGGAAGCGTCCGCGCGTGTCGACGATGCGCTTCGCCTCGCGGGCGATCATGTCGTAGTCGAAGGCATCGTGATCCGTGGCGATCACCACCGCGTCCTGCGCGGCAATGGTCGCCGCGTCCGCCGTCACGGCCTCAAGCCGGGTTCCGTCGGCGAGCGCCAGCGCGGGCACGAAGGGGTCGGCATAGCCGAGCCGGGCACCGCGCGCGGCGAGCCCCTCCATCACCTGAAGGCTTGGGGATTCCCGGATGTCGTCGATGTTCTTCTTGAAGGCCGCGCCCAGCACCAGCACCCGCGAGCCGTTCAGTGCCTTGCGGTCGCCGTTGAGCGCTTCCATCGTCTTCTCGACGATGTAATCGGGCATATAGCGGTTGATCTCGCCCGCCAGCTCGATGAAGCGGGTGTGGAGCCCGTATTCGCGCGCTTTCCACGTCAGATAGAACGGGTCGACGGGAATGCAGTGACCACCGACCCCCGGCCCCGGATAGAAGGCGGTGAAGCCGAAGGGCTTGGTCGCGGCCGCGCGGATCACGTCGAAGATATCGATGCCCATGCGGTCGGCCAGCGTCTTCATCTCGTTGACGAGGCCAATGTTCACCGCCCGGTGGATGTTCTCCAGGAGCTTGGTCATCTCGGCAACGCGGGTCGAGGCGACCGGCACCAGGGTGTCGACAGCTCCGCCGTAGAGCGCCTTCGCCGCCTCAAGGCAATTGGCGGTGACGCCGCTGACGACCTTGGGGATCTGGCGGATGCCGAAGCGCTCGTTGCCGGGATCCTCGCGCTCGGGCGAATAGACGACGAAAATGTCCTCGCCCACCGTCAGCCCGTCGCGCGCCAGTTCGGGGAGCATGTCCTCCTCGGTGGTGCCGGGATAGGTGGTCGATTCGAGCGCGATCACCTGACCGGGGCGCAAGTGCGGCCGCACGCGCCGCGCGGCGTCGAGGATATAGCCGATATCGGGATCGTGATACTTGCCGAGCGGCGTCGGCACGCAGATCACCAGCGCATCGCAGTCGGCCGAACGGGCAAAGTCCGAGGTTGCTTCGAAGGGCGCGGGAAAGCGGATGTCCTCGGTCCGCGAGCCGACATAGCGGCGGTAGCCGTTGTCGGCGTTGAGCGCGGCGATCTTTGCCGGGTCGACATCGAAGCCGACGACGGCATGGCCGAGCTCCGAGAAGCGATAGGCAAGCGGCAGGCCGACATAGCCGAGCCCGATGATGCCGATGACGGCGGAACGGTCGGACATACGGCCGGAAAGGCTCGCAAGCGCGGAGGAAGGCTGCATGTTCAGTGCTCTCGCATGACGCAGCGACCAGGGCCCGCGCAGGGCGTCCGTCCACCGCCAGAGATCCGTGTCGGGCGCGTGGCGGAAGCGGCCTGACGGCCCGGCAGGACTGCCGCCCGCGCCCCTGTCGCGACTGCGTCTATCATGGTTTTCCGACGAAGGGGGATAGGACGCGCGCGATTTTCATGCAAGAGGACAGGACATGCGCGAGATCTTCATCGACATCGGCCGACTGGTGCGCCGCCTGAACCGCACGACGCCAACCGGCGTCGACCGGGTGGTGCTTGCCTACGAACGCGGCCTGCGGGCGCGCTTCGGCGACAGGGTCGTTCGCGTCGACACCCTTGCCGGCCGCGTCCTGCGCTATCCGCCAGACTTCGCCGACGAGGCGATGTACGCGACACAGGCGATCTGGGCGGGGACGGCCGCGGCGGGTGATCGGCCGACACGCGCGGCAGCCCTTGCGGCCGTCTTGCGCGGCACGCTTTCGCGGCCACGCGAAGCGCCGGGCGTCGACGGACGGCCGCTGTTCTTCTGCCTCGATCACCGGGGCCTTGAGCGTGGCGGCACGGTGGAACGGCTCGGCCGGGCGGGCGCCGCCGATCCCGTCTGCCTGCTGCATGACGTCATCCCCCTCACCCACCCGGAATATGTGGTGCCGGCGCAGATCCCGCGCCACGCCACGCGGGTGCGCACGATGGCCGCCCATGCGCGGCTGGTGATCGCCAACTCCGGCGATACGGCCGCGCGCTTCGCCGAGGCGGTCGCCGACTTCGGCCTTGCCCAGCCGGAAACGATCACCGCGCCTCTCGGCATCGAGGCCGACTGGGTTCCGGTCGAGCCGGCGGCGCGGAACGGCCGGCCGCGCTTCGTCGTGCTCGGCACCATCGAGGCGCGCAAGAACCATCTGCTGCTGCTGAACCTGTGGCGCAAGCTCGCCGAGCGCTACCGGGACGGCCGGCTGGGGCTGTCCGAGATGCCGGAACTCGTCATCGTCGGCAGGCGCGGCTGGGAGGCGGAGGCCGCCTTCGACATGCTCGACAGGGCGCCGGCGCTGAAGGGGCACGTGCGCGAGGTCGCCGGCATGGGCGACGCGGACCTGCGCGGGCTTCTGGCCAGTGCGCGCGCCCTGCTGTTTCCCTCGTTCGCGGAAGGCTTCGGCCTGCCGCTCGCGGAGGCGCTGGCCATGGGGGTTCCCGCCGTGGTGTCCGACATACCCGCCTTCCGGGAGGTCGGCGGCACGGTGCCGGACTTCCTCGACCCCCTCGACGGTCTCGGATGGCAGCAGGCGGTGATCGACTACGCCCGCCCAGACGCGCCCCGGCGGGCGGCGCAGATCGCGCGGCTCGCACACTATCGCCCGCCTGGCTGGGAGACGCATCTCGATCTGGTCTGCGCGCGGCTCGGCCTCGACTGAGAAAGCCGCGCCGCGCGCCGGGCGTCAGATCGTCTGGTTGTAGTCGCCCACTTCCGGGTTCTCGCGCAACACGGTGTCGACCGCCTTGAACATCTCGCGCAGGCGCGCGTCGGACACCGGGCTCTCGATGACGACAACCAGTTCCGGCTTGTTGGAGGAGGCGCGTACCAGCCCCCAGGTCCCGTCTTCCATGACAACGCGCACGCCGTTGACGGTCACCAGGTCGACGATCATGCCGCCGGCGAACTCCTCGCCCTTGTCGCGCATCGCGGTGAAACGGGCGACGACCCGGTCGACCACTTCGTATTTGATCTCGTCGGCGCAATGCGGCGACATGGTCGGAGAGCCCCAGGTGCGCGGCAGCGCCCGGCGCAGGTCGGCCATGGTGCGCTCCGGATTGCGGTCGAGCATGTCGAGGATGGCGAGGGCGGAGACCAGGCCATCGTCATAGCCGCGACCGATGGGGGCGTTGAAGAAATAGTGCCCCGACTTCTCGAAGCCGGCGAGCGCGCCAAGTTCGTTGACGCGACGCTTGATGTAGGAATGGCCGGTCTTCCAGTAGTCGGCGATGACACCGTTTTCCTGAAGCACCGGATCGGTGGCGAACAGGCCCGTCGACTTGACGTCGACGACAAAGGTCGCGCCGGGATGCAGCGCGGAGAGATCGCGCGCCAGCATGACGCCAACCTTGTCGGCGAAGATCTCCTCGCCCTCATTGTCGACAACGCCGCAGCGGTCGCCGTCGCCGTCGAAGCCCAAACCGACCTCGGCGCCGGTCTCCAGCACCTTGTCGCGCAGCGCATGAAGCATCTTCATGTCTTCCGGGTTCGGATTGTAGTTCGGGAAGGTGTGATCGAGCTCGCAATCGAGCGGGATCACCTCGGCGCCGACCGCCTCGAGGATCTGCGGAGCAAAGGCGCCCGCGGTGCCGTTTCCGCACGCCGCGACGATGCGGATCGGACGCGACAGCTTCGCTCGGTCGGTGAGATCGGCGATATAGCGCTCGGGGAAGTTCTCGACAAAGCGATAGCCGCCACCGGAACCCTCACGGAAGGACGCGGTGAGCACGATCTCCTTGAGCCGGCCCATCTCGTCCGGGCCGAAGGTCAACGGGCGGTCGATGCCCATCTTGACGCCGGTCCAACCGTTGTCGTTGTGCGAGGCGGTGACCATCGCGACGGCGGGAACATCAAGCGCGAACTGGGCGAAATAGGCCATCGGAGACAGGGCCAGGCCAATGTCGTGGACCTTTACGCCGCCAGCCATGAGACCGGTGACAAGCGCCAGCTTGATCGACGCGGAATAGCTGCGGAAATCATGGCCGACGACGATCTCCGGGCGCACGCCGCGCTCGTGCATGAGCGTGGCGATGGCCATGCCCAGCGCCTGCACGCCCATGAGGTTGATTTCCTTCTCGAACAGCCAGCGCGCGTCGTACTCGCGAAAGCCCGTCGGCTTCACCAGCGGCGTCGATTCGAAGGCATAGGTATTGGGCACGAGGCCGGCGACGGGCACTGGAAACATGTGAGACCTCTTTGAATGCTGGCAAGCGATTCGAATGCGAAACGAAGACGCGGGCGCGACGGGCCCACGTCCTTCTCCTTGTTAAAACGGCCGAAACTGCGGCGGGTTCCCCCGCTTCACGCTTCAGGCGCGGCGTCCGCCTTCGCGTGATAGCGAACGATGTCGTCATCGCCGATATAGGCGCCCGACTGAATTTCGATGACACGGGTCGGCACTCGGCCCGGATTCGCCAGCCGGTGGCGCGCGCCAACCGGCGCATAGGCCGACTGGTTCTCCGTCACGAGCCGCGTTTCCCCGTCGATGCAGATCTCGAGCGTGCCGGACACCACCACCCAGTGTTCGGCCCGGTTGACGTGGCTCTGCTCGGTCAGGGCTGCTCCCGGACGGATCTCGATCTCCTGAACAAGGAACCGGGTGCCGGCGGCGATCTCCTCGCGCCAGCCCCAGGGCCGATAGGCGCGAAGATGCTCACGCACCTCCCGCCGGCCATCGGCCTTCAAGCGGTCGACGATGGTCTTCACGTCCTGGGCATGCCCCTTGTCGGCGACCAGAATGGCGTCCTTTGTCGCAACCACCATGACGTGGTCAAGGCCGACGACGGACACCAGCGCCGAATCGCTGACGACCAGGCTGTCGTGGCTCTTCAGGAACATCGCCTCGCCGAGTGCGCTGTTGCCGTTCTCCTCCTTCTCCAAGGTCTCCCAGACCGCTGACCAGGAACCAAGATCGTTCCAGCCCGGATCGACCGGCACGCAGGAGATCGCATCCGAGCGCTCCATGATGGCGAAGTCGATGGAGATATCGGGCAAGGCCGCGAAAAGCTCCGCATCGAGGCGCAGGAAGTCGAGATCGCGCACCGCGGCTGCAAGCGCGGAGCGCACCCCGGCGAGAACCTCCGGCGCGTGGCGCTCGAACTGCTCGATCATGGTCCCGGCCCGAAACAGGAAGATCCCGGCGTTCCAGACGTGGTCGCCCGAGGCAAGGAATGCCTCGGCGCGCGCGCGGTCGGGCTTTTCGACAAAGGCGGCAACCTCGCGCACGGCGCTGTCGCCGGCGCGCAGGCGGATGTAGCCATAGCCGGTGTTGGGTTCGCTGGGCGTGATGCCGAAGGTGACGATGCGCCCTGCCCGGGCGGCCGGCGCGGCGAGCGTCACCGCCTCGAGAAAGGTCGACGGATCGGCCACCATGTGATCGGAAGGGGCGAGCAGGACGAGCGTGTCCGGGTCCTGCTCCGCCGCCATGAGCGCCGCCGCCGCCGCCGGTGCCGCCGTATTGCGACCGACGGGCTCGAGGACGATAGCGCCGGGCGAGATGCTCATTTCCGCCATCTGCTCGCCGACGAGAAAACGATGGTCGGCGTTGGAGATGATCAGCGGCGCGGCGAACCCCTCCCCGGAGAAACGCGAGAGCGTCTTCTGGAATAGGCTTTCGCCGCCGAAGATCGGAAGGAACTGCTTGGGGCGAAGCGAGCGGGACAGGGGCCAGAGCCGCGACCCGGCACCGCCGGACAGAATACAGGGAACGATCACGCTTGGGTCTCTCGTCGCAAGGGGTCTCTGGTCGCAATTGGCCACCGCAGCACGCGGATGATGGCACGGTCCCTTTTGCCACCTCCGCGACTGATGCAACGTTAACCGCAAAGCTCTGCAACGCGAAATCGTCTGGGGACGGGCATTCACGCCCTGACGCCAGACTCGAACCATTCCGCGAAACCGGTGTCGGTGGATTCCATTTTCGCGAACATGCCCAAGCAGAGAACAGGATCCTCCCCAGCGGGGGAATACAACACCCGGTCTCTAGATTTTGCGGTGCAGCACGGCGATAGTGTCGCCCCCTGCCTCCCCCAAAGACCGGTTCATCAGAATTGAATAGCCAACACCATCCGACGCCTGACCGTTCCACGCCACAGGTGGCGCGCGAGGCGATCGTCGAGCTGAAATCCATCGAGAAGACCTTCCCCTCCCGCTCCGGCCACGCCTCGGTGCAGGCGCTGCGCAACATCGACCTGAATGTGGCGCGTGGAAGCATCCTCGGGGTCATCGGACGCTCGGGCGCGGGCAAGTCGACGCTGATCCGCCTCGTCAACGGGCTGGAGCGGCCGACGAGCGGCTCTGTCATCATCGACGGCACCGACATCACGCGGCTCGACGAGGCGGCGCTGCGCCGCGAGCGCCGCTCCATCGGCATGATTTTCCAGCACTTCAACCTTTTGGCCCGGCGCACCGCGTTCCAGAACGTGGCCCTGCCCCTGGAGATCATCGGCACGAACCGCTCCGAGATCGAAAAGCGGGTGCGCCCCCTCCTCGATCTCGTCGGCCTCGCGGACAAGGCCGACCGCTATCCAGCCGAGCTTTCGGGCGGCCAGAAGCAACGCGTCGGCATTGCCCGCGCGCTCGCCACAGATCCCAAGGTGCTGCTTTCGGACGAGGCGACCTCGGCGCTCGATCCAGAGACGACGGAACAGATCCTCGCACTGCTGAAGCAGGTCAATCGCGACCTCGGCGTCACCATCCTGCTCATCACCCACGAAATGAGCGTGATCAACGCGGTGACCGATTCCGTGGCGGTCATCGACGGCGGCGAGATCGTCGAGCACGGGGCAACCTTCGACGTCTTCACCGAGCCCCGGCACGAGACGACACGCTCCTTCGTCTCGGCGGTCACCGGCGCGGTGCTGCCCGATCATCTGCGCGAGAAGCTCACCGCCAGCCGGAGCCCAGGCGCCAAGGCGCTGGTGCGCGTGGTCTTCAAGGGGCCGGGCAGCGAAGCCCCCTTCATCAGCCATCTCTCGCGCGAGCTGGGGCTCGACCTTTCCATCGTCCAGGGCAAGGTCGACCAGATCGCCGGCCAGACCTTCGGCCAGCTCGTCTTCAGCGTCGAGGGAACGGACACGGCGCTCGCCGCCCTCGACACTGGCGCACACGCCCACGGCCTGACAACCGAGGTGCTCGGCTATGTTTCCTGATTTCCTGCCCCCGCAGATCCTGCGGCTGCTTGTCGACGCGCTTGTCCAGACACTGCACATGGTGGCGGTCTCCGGGCTGATCGGCACGCTCGTCGGCCTGCCGCTCGGCGTCTTCCTGGCGACAAGCCGCAAGGGTGAGCTTTTCGCCGCTCCGGCGCTGAACACCGGGATCGGGCTGGTGGTGAACGCCGCGCGCTCGACGCCCTTCATCATCCTGGTGGTCGCCATCGTGCCGTTCACGCGCTTTATCGCCGGCACCTCCATCGGCACCACCGCGGCCATCGTCCCGCTGACGATCGCCGCCGCGCCGTTCATCGCACGGGTGATCGAGGGCGCCGTGCGCGGCGTCGACCAGGGGCTGATCGAGGCCGCGCGCGCCATGGGCGCCTCGCCGCTGCAGATCGTGCGCAAGGTCCTGCTTCCCGAGGCTCTGCCTGCCATCACGCTGGCGCTCACGCTCACCGCCGTCAGCCTCATCGGCTATTCGGCGATGGTGGGGGCCGTCGGCGGCGGCGGCCTGGGCGATCTCGGTATCCGCTTCGGCTATCAGCGCTTCATGCCAGACGTCATGCTGGCCGTGGTGCTGGTGCTGATCCTGCTCGTTCAAGGCGTTCAGAGCCTTGGCGATTTTCTTGCCCGGCGCTTCGACAAGCGCGCCCGGCACTGACGACTCCTCCAACCTGGAAGGCTTCATCATGTTCACCAGGACTCTCCTCGCCGGCCTCGCCGCCGTCTCGCTTCTCGCCGCCGCTCCGGCCTCCGCCAAGAGCATCAAGGTCGGTGTCACCCCCGGACCCCATGCGCAGATCATGGAAGCGGTCAAGGAACTGGCCGCGCCGAAGGGGCTCGACATCGAGATCCTCGAGTTCTCCGATTACGTGGTGCCCAACGAGGCGCTGAACTCGGGCGACCTCGATGCCAACTCGTTCCAGCACAAGCCCTATCTCGACAACCAGGTGCGCGACCGCGGCTATGAGCTGACCGACGTGGCGACCACGGTCAACTTCCCCATCGGCGTCTATTCGCAGAAGTACAAGAGCGTCGAGGACATTCCCGAGGGCGGCTCCATCGCCATTCCCAACGATCCGACCAACGGCGGCCGGGTGCTGCTGCTGCTCCAGGACAAGGGCCTGCTCAAGCTGACCGAAGGCGTCGGCACCAAGGCCTCGGTCGCCGACATCGTCGAAAACCCGAAGAACCTGAAGATCATCGAGATCGACGCGGCCCAGCTTCCGCGCTCGCTGCCGGACGTCGACGCCGCCGGCATCAACACCAACTACGCCAAGGAAGCAGGCCTCGACCCGGTCAACGACCCGATCCTGCGCGAAAGCCCGAAGGGCCCCTATGTCAACGTGATCGCCGTTCGCACGGTCGACAAGGATGCCGACTGGGTGCGCACGCTCGTCGAGACCTACCAGTCCGACGAGATCCGCGCGTTCGTCGCCGAGACCTTCCAGGGCGCCGTGCTGTCGAGCTGGTAAGCATCCGTTTCACGGAAAGACGCGAAAGGGCGGCCATCGTGCCGCCCTTTCTGCGTTGCGCGCGCCGCATCGGGGCTCAGCCGTCCGCCTGCGCGTCATCCCGGCGGCGCGTCATGACGACGTGGACAGGCTGGAAAGCCCCCTCGATGGCGCCGGTGAGCATGACGGTTCTCACCTCGACGGGTTGTTGCGGCTCGCTGACGCGAAACGGCAGCCGCACCCGAAAGAGCCCTTCGGCGGGAAGCTCCGCCCGCCCGACGCTGGCGATGGCGCCGTCGGCCACGATGTCGATCATCAGGCTGTTGCCCGACAGGTTGTCGAACACCGCGAAGGCGATGTCCGCCTCCCAGTCTCCGGGCGCAAGGTGGAGATAGGGCCCGAAGGTGAGGCAGCGCGCGGGCCCGACCATGTCGATGGCCCCGCCCTCGAACGGCAGATCCGGCTTTGCCGCGTTCATCAGGATGCGCACCGGCCATTCGACCCGCTCGACCGGGGCGCCATCCAGCAGGGGCTGGTACTCCTCGCCGACGGCGGCAAGCAGGGAGCGTTCGCTGTCGGTGAGTTCCAGCGATCGCAGGTGTGCAGCCTGGGCGTGCTCGACCCTGGCAAGGATCAGCTCCTCCAGATCCATCTGGCCATCGGGCATGTAGATGCGGGCGACCTCCTCCTGGATCCGGTCGTCTATCGGCAGGCCCCAGGCGGCGCCGATCTCCTCGACCAGGCCGCCAAGCGTCGAGATGCTGTCGTCGATGCGCACGAGCAGCGTTTCGGGAGCGCCTGCCACGGGGAAGAGGCAGGAGGCGGACTGGCTGGCAAAACGGATCGCCTGCTCCATGGTCATGCTGCGCGAGACCATGTTGTAGACGACGACCCGTTCGAACGTCTGGGAGAGCTGAAGCGTGGGAACGTGTCCGGAGACAATCGCGCGCACCACGCGCCAGTCCGGCACATCGAAGAACAGGATGGCGGACGTATCCCCCCTCTCCTTCAGCGCCTGCACCATGTCGGCGGCGGAGTTGCCCGAGACGAAGCGGAACTCCTCGCCCTGCAGGCGCAGGATATCGAGGGCGACGCGCGAGACGAAGATCGTATTGGGGGACGGCGGACCGCAAAGCGCGAGAAACATCTCAGACCTGCCTGCCCTGCCTGGCGGTGCGGTTCATTGCGGTCCTTCCTGCCGGCGCCGTCACAACGACGAATAGATGTCGAGGGCGAGATCGATGTCGTTGAAAACGCGGCCACGTCCGTTCTTCAGCACCAGGGCCCTGTCGCAGAACGAGCGGATAATGCCAATGTCATGGCTGACCAGGATCATCGCGGAATTGGCGCGCTGCACGAACAGAGCGTCATGGCACTTGCGGTGGAAGCGCTGATCGCCGACGGCAATGACCTCGTCGATCAGGAAACACTCGAAATCGATGGCAAGGGTCAGCGCGAAGGCCAGCCGCGCGCGCATGCCGGAGGAATACATGCGGATCGGCAGCAGGAGATTTCGCCCCAGCTCGGCGAAATCGTCGACCATCTCGATGGTCTCCTGGATCGGCCGGTCATAGAGGCGGGCGATGAAGCGGATGTTGTCGTAGCCGGTCATATTGGCCTCGAAGCCGCCACCGAAGGCGATCGGCCACGACATGGAAAGCCCGCGCGAGATCGTGCCGGCGGTCGGCTGCTCGACACCACCGATGAGCTTGACGAGCGTCGACTTGCCCGCGCCATTGCGGCCGAGGACGGCGATCTTCTCGCCCGCGCCGACGCGAAAGCCGATCCCGTCGAGCACGCGCTTGGTGCCGGCCTGGGTGTGGTAACACTTGACGATATTCTCGAGCACGATGGCGCGCTCAGGCGCGCGCGCATCCGCGGCGCGGCCGGGCGCGCGGGTCACGTCAGCGATCCGCTCGCCCTCGATCTCGGGCGTGTCCTGCGCCGCGGGACGGGTCGTGCGGCGCTTGGCGAGCGGAAAGCCGCGGCCACGGCGCGCAAGAGCCGACCACATCAGTTCTGCTCCGTCAGCAGGTCCGCCATGGAGCGGACAATCCAGTAGAGCAGGAGGCAGATGCCGAGCGTCGCCAGGATGTTGAGCAGGCGGCGCGGAAACGCCGGGCGATCCGGGTGGCTGGGCTCGACGACCCGCTCCAGGTAGAGCCGGCCGGACCTCGCCTCCTGCACCGCCGCCTCCATGGTTCCAACCGCACCGGCGAGCTGCTTTTCGGCGAGCTCGCGCTCCAGCACAAGCCGTTCGTAATCGGAGATCTTGCGCGCCAGAGAGGCGTTACCGCTGCCGGCGACGCGCTCACGGATGCCACGGATGCTCTCCTCCAGCGCATCGCGCTTGATACGAAGCTGCGGGATCATCGGGTTGTCCGGCGTCGAGGCGATGGTCTCCGCAAGCTTTGCATCGATCTTGCTGGTCTCAAGCAGCAGCTGCTTGATCAACTCGGAGGCGGCCTTCACCTCGACGCTCGGGTCGATCATGCTTTCATCGTTGCGAAACTGGGTGATGCGGTCTCGGATGCCGGACAAGCGCGCCAGCGCGTCATCGACCATCTTGCGGCCAAGATCGATGGCGTCGTTGCGGGCGCGGTCGTTCAGCCGGTTGACCAGAGCCTCGGCCGCGACGAGAAGCTTCTCGGCGATCCGCCGCGCCGCCTCGGGCGAGAAGGACTGCACGTCGAGCACGCTGACGCCGGTCGAGCGCTGGAACTCGACGTGCAGATACTTCTGGAAGTGATCGTAGAGATCCTCGCGCGTGTCACCCGCCCACATCCCAGGGAAGCGGGAAAACATGTCGACATTGTCAGCGGCAAAGATGGCGGAGAGCATGCCGTCGCGGTCGAGCTCGTCGACCGCGTCGCGCGATCGCATGAACTCGGCAACCGCGAAGCTCTCGTCGTCGACCCTCGACACCGTCTGGGATTGCAGCATGCCCAGCAGGGAGCTGTCGGGCTGTGTCTGGCGTACGATGTAGGAGGCGGTCGACAAGTAGCGGTCGCTGGCGATCAGGCCGTTGTACAGGAGCGAGACCAACACCGGCAGCGCCACCAGGAAAAGAAAGAGCCAGGCGCGCCACGAAAGACGCCCGCCGACCGTCGCCTTGTCCGGGCTGGTGGGGCCGGCGAAACGGCGCACAATATCGACATGCGCGGTCCCGTCGACGGGCACAAGCTCCAGCTTGCGCTCCCTCGTGACTTCCTGCGTGTCGTCGCGTTGTTTCGTTTCGCTCATCTCGCTCCGAATCCATCCGATTGGCGGGCACGGTGACCTGTCCGCCCGCCGATGCCGCGAGCCAGGCGCGCCATCCTACTGCACCTCGATATGGTTCTGCGCCTTGCGGATCATGGCAAGGCCGACGGCATTGACGACCACCGCCCAGACCGCGAGGTAGGACGCATCCCAGGTGGTGGGAACCGTCGCGCCGAAATAGCCGCCGCGGAACATCTCGCTGGCGTGCACCAGCGGCGACCAAAGCACCACTTTCTGCGCCGTGCTGGGCAACCAGGCGACCATGTAGAAGGAGCCGGTCAGCGGCAGCAACAGATACATGACCGGCTGCACGAAGCGCTCGAGCGTCTCCGACATCTCCGTCAGGCTGGCGATGATGAGGCCGACGCCGAAGGTGAAGGCGCACATCAGGAACCAGGCGGTCAGCATGATCAGGTAGTCGTGCACCGGGGCAATCACCTCGAGCAGGGCGAGCGGGATGTAGGCGACGAAGAACGCGATCAGCGTGCCGACAAGCTCCAACAGCCCGCGGGCGACCAGCATGTCGAAGGGGCGGATGCGGCGGTGAAAGAACAGCCCCGAGTTGTGGCGGAAGCAGTGCACGAAGCGCGAGACCATGTGCCGCCAGACCGTGAGCATGGAGTAGCCCGTCAGCACCAGCGGCAGGATCGGAACGCCATGGTTCTCCCGCCCGTAGATGAACGACCAGACGATCATCACCCCGACCGTCAGGATCAGCGGCTCGCCGACCAGCCAGAGAAAACCGATGTTGTTGTGCCCGAAGCGCACCATCAGCTCGCGGATCAGCAGCGCGTTCAGCGTCTTGAAGCGTCGCTTGAGGATCATCGAGGTATCGGTGGCGGCGATCTCGTCCGTCATGGCGCCCTCAATGGATGTTGAGGTGATCGCGCCCGCCGGAAACCAGCAGGTAGATCATCACGAACGCGGCGAAAGAAATGATCATCACCGTGAAAATGCGGCGCAGGCGCTTGGGCTCGGTCGACTTGTCCGGTTGGTGCGGGCTGACGACGGCCTCGATGTAGATACGCTTGCGCTGCGTTTCCTGCCGGGCGTTGTCGATGGTGCGCATGGCGCTCTCGAACGCCTTGTCGGCAAGCACGCGCTTCAGCACAAGCCCCTCGTAGTCGGAGATCTTGCTGGCGATGGAAGCGTCCGAGCCGGCGATCTGGCCCTGCTCTTCCGCGATCTGGTCCCGTAGGGAGGTGATCTTGGTGACCAGCGGGGGGATGCGCGGATTGTTCGGCGAGGAGGTGCGGAGCTGACGCAGCAGAACCTCGTCCTCGACCATCTCCGAGGTGAGCGCGGCGATCAGCTCCGTGCGCTTGCTGACATTCTCCTCCGGGTCGACCATCAGCACCCGGTTGCGGTAGGCGGTGATCGCCGTCTGGCTTTCGATCACGCGCGTTTCCGCCTCGCTGAGGAGTTCGCCGGCGGCATCGAGCGCATCGCGCCGGGCGCGGTCGTTCATCTGGTTGACCCTGGCCTCGCTGAGGCTGAGCAGCGCGCGGGCGATGGCCACCGCGTCCTGCGGCCGGTAGGCCGAGACGCGCAGGGTGGTGATGCCGGTCTGGATGTCCTCTTCCACCACGATCTGATCGGAGAAATAGCGGAAGAAGCCCTCCGATGTATCGCCGAACAGAGTGGAGTAGCCGGTGATGAAATCCGCTTCGGGTCGGGTGTAGACCGCCCTGAGGTCTACCTGCTTCATCAGCTCGTCCATCGCGTCACGCGAGCGGATGTAGCTGTGGATCGCATAGGCATCGTCATTGGCGCGCGCCAGGCCGAAGCTGCGCAGCAGCACGGACAGACCGCCGATCTGCTGGCTGTTGACGCCACGCACGATGAACTTGGTCTCCGACACGTAGCGGTCGGCGGCGATCAGCCCGTAGAAGAGAAGCGCCCAGGTGACCGGGACAACGAAGATGCCCGTGACGAGAAGCAGAGCGTAGTGGCGCGAGACGAAATCCCAGGCACGCCGGAAAAGCCCGCGCGCACCGCCTTGCCCGGCCGCCGCGAGCAGCAGGTGCCTGTCCGGTTCGACGTTCACGACCGTCTCCGTTTGCCCGCGTCCGC
Organism: Stappia sp.; assembly: GCF_048268045.1. Classification (GTDB taxonomy): domain Bacteria; phylum Pseudomonadota; class Alphaproteobacteria; order Rhizobiales; family Stappiaceae; genus Stappia. Next base: position 69,437 of record NZ_JBLWWG010000005.1, on the reverse strand, counting down.
GCGGGTCAGGCGTTCGCGACCCGTGCCAATGATGCCGGTCATCACGTTGCGTTCTCGCCTCCTACGCGGCTTCTATGGTCAAAGTATGTCTGATTCCCGCTCCAGAAACGCAAAATAAGCCGCGACGCCCTCCGTCAGGCCGGTCGGCGGCCGGTCGAAGCCCGCGGCACGCAGCTTGTCCATGCGCGCTTCCGTGAAATACTGGTAGCGCCCCTTGAGCTGCTCCGGCATGTCGATGAAGGTGATGTCGGTCGCCCGCCCCAGTGCCGCGAACATCGCCTCGCCCACATCGACCCAGCGCCGCGCCGTGCCGGTGCCGACATTGTAGATGTCGCCGGGGAAGGAATTGTCGAGCATCCACAGCACCACGGCGACGCAATCGTCCACATGGACGAAGTCGCGCATCTGCCCGCCGTCCACATAGTCCGCGCGGTCGGAGCGGAAGAGCCGCAGCGGCTCGCCGGCGCGCAGCTTTTCCCAGTTGGACCGCATCACGGAGCGCATCGAGCCCTTGTGGTCCTCGCGCGGGCCATAGACGTTGAAGAACCTGAGGCCCGCCCATTTCGAAGGGGCCGGGTCGCCACGACCGATGGCGGCCATCACCTGCCGGTCGAACAGGAGCTTGCTCCAGCCATAGGGGTTGAGCGGACGAAGCGCCGACAGATAGGCATCGTCGGAACGGTCGTCGAAACCGCGCGCGCCGTCACCATATGTGGCGGCCGAGGAGGCATAGACGAAGGGGATCGCCCGCGCCGCGCAAAAGCTCCAGAGTCGCTTCGAAAGCTGCAGGTTGCTTGCCACGATCAGATCGACGTCGCGCTCCGTCGTGGCGCTGATCGCGCCCATGTGCACGATGGCGCTGAGCGCATCGCCGTTGGCGGCGAGCCAGCCGTCAAGCGCCTCGGGGAAAACGAACTCCTCGGCCAGAAGCGTGCGGACGTTCTTCCACTTGTCGCCATCGCCAAAGGTATCGCAAACCACGACACGCTCGCCGCGCGCGGCCAGCGCCAGCGCGATGTTGGAGCCGATAAATCCGGCGCCGCCGGTCACTAGGATCACGTCGTTCGCTCCATGTCGTGTGTGTTTCGATGCCGTGTGATGTTCGACCCGCAGCGCTCATTCCGCGCTGGAGGCCGGTTCCGCAGTGGCCGCGCCGGCCACGGACAGGACGGGCGGGGCAAGGGATGCCACCACGTCCGCTGAGCCCTGCGCCGATCTGATACGCTCCACCGCCCGGGTTGTCGAGAGACCGGGGACGAGTTCGATGAGCGCCACGCGCCCGCCGGCGGCCTTGACCACATCGCCACCGACCACGTCTTCCTCGCGGTAGTCCGCGCCCTTCACGAGGACGTCGGGCAGCAGCGCGGAGATGAGCTCCAGCGGCGTGTCCTCCTCGAAGGGAACCACCAGATCGACGGACTGCATCGCCGCCAGAACCTCGGCGCGCGAGACGAGCGGCTGCACCGGACGGCCGCTGCCCTTCAACCGCGAGACGGAGGCGTCACTGTTCAGCCCGACCACCAGCCGGTCGCATTGCTCCGCCGATTTCGCCAGCATCGCCACATGGCCGGCGTGGACAATGTCGAAGCAGCCGTTGGTGAAGCCGACGGAGAGGCCCTCGCGCTTCCAGCCCTCGACGATCTCGGCGGCGTCCTCCAGCGAGGCGACGGCATGGGCAAGCGGGCGGTTGATGCGGTTGAGCTCACGCGACAGCTCGCTCGGCGTCAGCGCCGCCGTGCCGGCGCGGCGCACGACGGCGCCTGCCCCGGCATTGGCGAGAAAGGTCGCCTGCTCCATCGAATGGCTTGCGCCGAGCGCGGCGCAGAAGACCGCCAGCGCGGTATCGCCGGCGCCCGAAACGTCGAAGATCTCGCGGGCGCTGGCGGGCGAATGCAGCGGCTCGCGGCCAGCGCGAAACAGCGCCATGCCCTCGTCGGACAGGGTGACGAGCAGGTCCGCGCCGGTCTGCTCGATCACCCGCGCGGCCGCCTCGGCGCATCCTTCGAGGTCGGCGCAGGCATGGCCCGTCGCGTCGCGGAGCTCGGCGCGGTTCGGCTTGATCAGCGTCGCGCCGCGATAGGCGGAGAAATCGCGCCGCTTGGGGTCGACGATCACGGGAATGCCGCGTGCCCGCGCCGCCGCGATCACCTCGGCCAGAACCCGGTCGGTCAGCAGCCCCTTGGCATAGTCGGAGATGGCGAGCACGTCGCAATCGGCCATCGCCGCCGATGCCGCGGCGATGACGCGGTCCTCGACCTCGGCGGGAGCATGACGCACGACCTCCTCGTCGCAGCGCATGATCTGCTGGCCATTGCTGACGTAGCGGGTCTTGACCGTGGTGCAGATATCGGGACGGGTGATCAGGCCGTTGCGGGCCCTGGGATGCGCGGCGACAAGCTCCGCGCAGTGGGCGCCGGCCGGATCCGCGCCGACAAGGCCGATCAGCACCGCCTCGGCGCCGATGGAGACCGCGTTGGCCATGACGTTGGCGGCGCCGCCGAGCATGGTGGACGCCCTGTCGACATGCAGCACGGGCACGGGCGCCTCGGGAGAAATCCGCGAGACCTTGCCGTAGACAAAGCGGTCGAGCATGACGTCGCCGACAACGAGGATCCGGGTCCCGTCGAACGACTTGTTGAAGAACTTGCGAGCGAACATGCGTGTCTCCGGTCCGTCCCCGTTTCCGATCTCCTCGATCGGCACCGCCCTGCTCGGGCTGGGCCCGCCGTCGCCTGCAGACGGGCGCCGCCCACCATGTCGAGGGAGGCGTTCAGGCATGTCCGCACCTTCTCACAAAACAATCCCCAGCCGAGATCCGGCAACACCGGTTGCACAGCCGAAGCATGCGCGAGCGCGCCCGAATCGAACGCAAACATATGTACATCGGGAATATGGCAGATTCCGCACTGCGGAAAAACGCGCACAATTTACAGGGTTGAGCTTGCGGCGTGACATTTCCCCCAGGCAACCTTGATCAACAAGACGCCGGAAAGGTTTTCACGGCCCAAAGCGACTTTCATTCAGTACCTATTGGCATCAAACGCCCGGCCGCATATTGCCTCAACGCCTTTCGATCACAACGCCGTCCAGTCTCAAGCTCTTCAAGCTGGCGGTTTTCCTCAGAACAACCTCAAACTGCCCAACCCTCTCGGCGACATCGAACCGGATCGGTTGGTTCCACCGCGAAACCTCCGACGAGAAAAGCACTTTCGCACCGGCATCGGCGGTCAGGGCCAAATGTGCATCCCCATCGCCATCGCCTTCAAACCGCAGAGTATACGCGCCGGCAGGCAGAGATATATACGGGCCAAAGAAAAGCGTCGGCTCCTCAAGGTCGCCACTACGCGCACCGTCGTAGAGCAGCTCTCCGCCGCGCTGGACAAGACGATGCTCACCAGACTCAAACACGGGGTGATACACAAACCCGTGCGGGCGGATACTAAAGGAATCAAGGGCGCGCGAGGCGTCTTCGTCGGGCGTCCGCGTCGCCAGAATATAGATATTTCCCGTCGGGATCTCTCCCTCGGGAACGACACGAAGCGCCCCATGTCCATCCAAGGCGCAGACGCCGAAACCAAGTTCACGCAGATAGCCGATGACGCTCCGCCCGTACTCCGTCACCTCGTCAGTGAACGTGTAATATTCCAGCAGAAGGCGAATGTTCGGCGAGCGCCGCAGCGTCTTTTCCATCCCCTTCAAGACGCCAAGCTCGTGCCCCTCGACATCGATCTTTACGAAATCGGGCTGCACGTCCGAGGGAAGATAGTCGTCAAGAGCCACAGACTTCACCCGCACGATCGTGTGGGTGTCCTCCGCATCATGCTCATTGCGAATATGGCCTCCCCCGAGTTGGGTTGGGTCATACGCAAACTCCAACTCGCCGCTACTCTCAGCAACGGCCAGGTTTTCCCACGTGTACTGAGGCAGCCAGATCAGGCGATTTGCCATGGCAGATTGCTTAAGATAGGCAAAGGTATGAGGATTGGCCTCAAAAGAATAAACCCGCCCTCTTGCACCGATTATCTCGCTTGCAACGATGGAATAAAGCCCGAAATTTGCCCCGATATCGAGAAATGTCCCGCCCGGCGATAAAAACCGCTTAAGCACCGAGAGTTCAGACGGCTCAACAGGATGTCCCTGAATATATATCAAGGACTCCCAGGAACGTGTATCTACGCATATGTAGCTATCCGTACCATGAAGCTTAGCCATCCCCATGGAGCGACCGAGATAATAATATTCATTTGCCATCGTAAACCTACAAACTCGAGTGTCAGCGCTTAGTAGCAATGATGCCAAAGCAGGTTACCGGAAACCCATCAGCAGTTAGCTTGATATGATTTGCACCATCTCGCCATGCGCCCCCCTGATCAAACCGCCAGTCATGGGCATAGGGTGCGACATCAATAAACTTGTCTAGTGCACCGTCACCTACATCAAAACAAAGCGGAGCAACATCGCACCCCTTCGCCTCCAAGCGGCGTGCCATTTCCTCAAAATGCTTTCTTTGAAATAGAACCGTACTCCAATTATCCATAGTCTCGACGTCATTCATGAAATTAAATTCAGTAGTATGAATGGAGACGCCACCGGGCTTCAGAACATCGACAGCGCTTTCAACAAAATCCATACCAGCTGCAATCGACCCCAAATGCTCAAAAGCACAAATCGACCAGCAAAAATCAAACCCACGCAGATCGGATGGAATATCCGTCATATCGACATACTTGAAGTCGACCAGCCGATTAAACGTTTCACGATCCAAGAATTCAGACTTGTATGCTTTTTCGAGGGTTGCGAGCTCATTAGTCGAAGCCCACCCAGCCGCACGCCGATCTGTCGGCTCCAAGTCTGTCACCGTGACATGACAACCTTTGGATGCCAAGTATGACGGAAGGGGTTCTTCACCACATCCGAAGCCCAGCCCTCTCTTGCCTTCGCCCATATTTCCAGTCTGCCAGACGAACTGGAGCACATAGGCGAGTTCCCACAGCTTCCGATGAAAGACATGAGCAACCCTCAACTCACTCGTCCAATGACGCGTCCAATCATCCGACAAATCAGCTTGCGTCGAGGGCTTTGACATCATGCTGACTTCAAATGGCCCACCCGAGGGTGCGGGAGGAAGGTTTTCTGCGAGAATCTTCGCCAATTCATAGCCGAAAAATTTTATATTGAATTTCATTGCGTTGAAATCGCGAAGCAACTCCATAAGGGGATTAAGATTAGGCTCCCCATCATCTCGTGTAAGCTTGAGAAGATCGCGCAACTGAGCTTCCAGCGAAAAATCCGCCTCCACTTCGACTCCTCCGTCGTCCTTTGAACTAGCTCCAGCTGAGCCATGCTTGCGGGATCGGAAAAACGGTGATGTTGCCATGCTATTGTATCCGTTTGGAGGTCGGAATCACCGTTTGATTTTTAGTCCAAACCATATTGCACCGCAAATTCAAACGAAGACAACGAGTCAATTAATGTATTAATTTTCAAAAAAGTAACACCAAATGAATTGGACGTTTAAATTTCAAATCTCCTACAATAAAATTCATGTTCATTTGTTGGAACTCATCACCGTCACCCATTTCTGCCCATCACAAAACAACTGCGAAATTGCAGTGCCATTATCAGAGAATGCGATAGCACCTGGGCCAATGGAGGCGGGGTCAGGAAGGGATTCAGCAGGATACACAGTGCAACGCATCGCTCCATCCACATGAAGCCGTGCGGTTGGTTCAAGCACCCCGATTCCCACAGCACCTGAAGCACCTACAATTAGTCTACTCGCCCCATTCCCATAGAGCACAAAAGGCTTCTCGTCGGTGGTGTCGATGAAGACCTGGGTCGTGGACACGCCGAACTGGGCGATTTCGTTGCCGGTGCGCAGTTGCAGGCGGCAGTCGCCGTCGCCGTTTGTGTCGGAGACCTCCAGCTCCGCGCCGGGTTCCGTGGTGCCGATGCCGACGTTTCCCGAGGCGCGGGCGACGGTCAGCGCCGGTGCCAGGCCGCCCCCGTCGCGGGCAACCCTGAGAGACAGGTTGTCGTCGCCGCAAAGGCCGATCTCGGCGCGCGCCGCATAGTCGGTCTGGAAAAGCAGCGCCGCCGTGTCGCCGGCCGCGCCCTTGCTCACCGTCAGCCGGTGCGAGCCCGTCTCGCCGACAAAGAGGCTGGCGGGCGCGCGCACGGCGAGACGGTTGACCGGATCGGCCTTGGCGTTGATGCCGAGGCGGGCGAGGTCGTCACGCCCGGCATCGGGCAGCTCGGCAAGGTCACGCCAGCCGGCAGCCCCGCGCAGCATCAGCACGCCACGGGCGCGGTCGAGGGCGCACCACCCCTCGGCGGGCGCAAGGAAGAGCCAGGCCCCGTCGCGCCTGAGAGCGATCTCGCCCTCATGTCCCGCCCAGGCGCCGGTCGCCGGCGCGGCGACCAGATAGCGCGCCGCCTCGCCCGCCTCCTCGGGAGCGGCGGCCAGATCCGACCGTTCCAGCGTCAGGAACAACAGCGCGTCGAGCGCCATCAACGCCTCGTTGTGGGTGACATGCTTTTGCGCCTGCGCGGCCTGGATGAGGGGGAGAGCGAGCAGCGGCGTTGCGGTTGCGGGATCGATGGACATGCGGTGGTCCTCTCTGTGCGAGGGGGAACGGGAGACACGGGCGGCGGACGGCCGGCGACGTGCGGTGCGGGCAAGTTTGGCCAACGGCGGTGCAATGCCCGGCGCAAACGAGTCTAGCATCGGGCCCGACAGCGGGGATTTCGCAGGCACCGGATGTGCTTTTGGGTTGCCTGCGAGGGCTCCCATCGGATAACCGGAAGGAAGCGCGCGGCGGCGGCGCCGAATCCTCGCCCGCAAGCCGCGACGCCGCGTTTCCGCCGAACTCAACCGCTACGGACCTGATGTCCGCGATCGCGCAGAAGGAGCTCGACGCCTCCGTGACAGATGCCACGCCCGCCGCCCAGGCCACTCTCGCGACGCTGGAGGAAACGCTCGAGCGGTTCTTCGGCGCGTTTCTGGATGAAACCAGCTACCGGGAATACCGGAACGCGGAGCGCATCATCGAGACGCTGAAGGCGCAGGGGCAGACCGTTTCCGGCGTTCCGCGCGTGCGACCGTCCGATTGCAGCCGCGCGCTCGCCGCGCTGGAAGCCGTGTTCGAGGCCTACAAGCCGCTGTTTCGCACCCGCGACCCAGGCCCGATCCACCGCTTCGAGGAACTGATCTCCGACTTCGCCACCTTCGTCGAGAAGCTGTATCCGGCGGAAGCGATCGGCGTGCGCATCCTTCATGCCGACGTCCATCTGATCATGGGCGATCCGGAGGGCGTGGAAGAGGCCATCGGCGGGCTGGCCGACCGGCCCTACCTGATCCAGGGCGGCTTCAACGACTACCGCCGCGTGGTCGAGATCCGTGGCAAGGCCATGCTCATGGACGGGCGCATCGGCGCGCGCGGCACCGACTATCTGGTGCACGGCCGCCGATTGATCCGCAACGGCAAGATGAAGGCCGTCGGCATCGCCCGCACCTTCGCCCCGTTCCTTGCCGCCGCCGATACCCCACCGGCGGCGGAAGGACTGTTCGCGCATCTGCTGGTGACCACCGCGCGCCGGCTGGTCAGTGCGCGCCGGCCGCGACGCGGGCTGGTGCAGCGCGTTCTCACACGCCTGAGGCGCGGAACGCTGGCGCTGCGCATGGCGGTGCTCTTCGATCTGCTGTCGCGCTTCGGCGACCTGCGCTGGCGCCAGCCCGCGACCGCGCCGACCGCGCCCAAAGCGGCGGAGGCCGGACTCTCGCGCCGCTATCTCGTCACCCGCGCGATGGGCGGGATCGGCGATCTGCTGATGATGACGCCCGGCCTGCGGGCGCTGGCGCTCAAGTCCGGCCAACCGGTCGATCTGGCGGTGCCGAAGGGGTTCTTCCCGATCTTCCTCGACAACCCGCATGTGCGCCTCATCGACATCAACGGCGCGCCGCTCGACACCCTTTCGTATCGCGGCTGGCGCAATCTGACGATCTGCCCGGCCGGACGCTACGAAAGCAGGACCAGGCCGCATGTGCGCAAGGGGCGGGTCGAGCTCTTCGCCCGGGGCATGGGCATTCGCAAGCGCCTGCTCACGCGCCACGGCTGGAACATCCAGATGGAGCTCGATGCTGACCAGCGCACCGCGCGCGACGCCTTCCTGGCGGAGCGCGGCATCGGCAGGCGGCCGGTCGTCGGCGTGCAGCCCTATTCGCGCGACAGCTACAAGGACCATCCGCGCATCGGCGAGCTGATCGTCAAGCTTGCAGAGGACCACGACGTCATCGTGCTGCACCACCTCGCCGACGGCATTCCGCAAGGCCCGGGCATCTGGTCCACGGCCGGCCAGTCGCTTGCCACCTCGCTGGCACTGGTGTCGCGGCTCGACGCGATGGTGAGCGTCGATTCCGCCTTCCTTCACGCCGCAGCCGCCTTCGACGTTCCCGTCGTCGCGCTCTTCGGGCCAACGGACGGGCGCACCTTCACCCGCCACCACAAGCACGCGACGGTGTTGTGGAAGCCGGAGGTCTATGGCTGCTCGCCGTGCTGGCGCAACGAGGATCTGCCCTGCATCCTCACCGGGCTCACCGGCATCAGCCCCTGCGTCAACGCCATCGGCATCGCGGAGATCCAGGCCGAGGTCAGCCGCCTGCTCGACAGCCACGGCCGGCGCTCCCTCGCCCCAAGCCCAGCGCCGACAGCATGAGCGGGGCGCTCCGGCGATGAGGCTGCTCCTCGACGTCACGCGGACGCTCGCCCACCTCTACCATCCCTCGCGCTCGGGCATCGACCGCGTCGAGGACGCGCTGGTGCGCCGGCTCGCCATGCCGGAGGCCGCCGGCCGCTGGAGCGACCTGCGCTATGTGGTGCTGACGCCGGGGCGGCAGATCTCGCTGTCGGGCGCGCAGTTCCACCGCATCCTCGCCCACCGCACGCGGATCGACGAACAGAGCGACCCGCGCCCCTGTTACCGCGCGCTCGTCGACTGGCTCGAAAGCGCGAACACGCTCACCCGCGAGCGCGCGGGTGCGGTCCGCTTCGAGGCCCCGCAGCCGCGCAGCACGCGGCTTCCCGCCTATTGGCAGATCCTCAAGGCGGCGGCACGCGCGTCCGAGGGGCTTGGGCCGCTCGCATCCGCCAACGACATGCCAACCGCCTATCTGCACGTCTCCCATATCCTGCTGGAGAAACGGCATCTGTTTCGCTGGCTGGAGCGAAGCAAGGTGCGCCCGGCGTTCTTCCTGCATGATCTGATCCCCGTCGACTTCCCGGAGTTTTGCGGCGCGGCCAGCACCGAGGAGCACAAGGCCCGCATCCGCGCGATCTCGGCGAGCGGCGAACTGCTGCTGGTGAATTCGAAGGCGACAGCGGAACGGCTCGCCCGGTTCCAGGCGGAGGAGCGGCTGGCGCGCCCGCCCGTCGCGGTGGTGCCGCTGCCCGGCGACATCGGTCCCGGGACGACCGCCCTGCCCCCGCCGGCCACCACGCGCCCCTATTTCCTCTGTGCCGGCACCATCGAGGGCCGCAAGAACATAGGCTTCCTGCTCAACCTCTGGCGCGGCCTGACCGAGCGCCTGCCCTCGACCATGGTTCCGCGCCTGGTGATCGCCGGGCGACGCGGCTGGGCGTGCGACGATGTCCTGGCCGCGCTCGACCGCAGCCGGGGTCTTTCGGGGCATGTGGCAGAGGCGAACGGCTTCACCGATGCGGAAATCGTGGCGCTGATGCGCGGCGCGGCCGGCGTTCTCGCCCCCTCGCTCGCCGAGGGCTTCGGCCTGGTGCCAGCGGAAGCAGCAGCCCTCGGCGTGCCGGTCGTCGCCTCCGACATCGCCGCACACCGGGAAGCGCTTGCAGGACGGGCGACGCTTCTCGACCCGACCGACGGGCGCGGCTGGCGCGACGAAATCCTGCGCCTTGCCGAAGATCCCGCCTCCGCCCGCCCGGCGCCGGCAGGCGCCCCTGGCCAGGGCTGGCTTTCCCACGCGGACCAGGTGCTCGACGCCGTGCGCGAGCGGCTCCAGCAGGCAGCGCGGGAACCGTGACGTGACCGGCCGCGCCCCTACCCCACCGCACAGCGCAGCGGTCCGCGTCGCCGCGAGGCTTGCGAAAGCTGCCGTCAAACGGGAGCCGGTCTTCTTCGCCGTTCCTGTCCGTGACCCGGCCTGCTCCGGCAAGGGCAATGTCGAGTTTCGGCCTCATGCGCGCGGCTTCGAGAGCGGCGCGCCTCTCCTTCATCACGCCACGCTCGCGCGCCGCCGCGCCATGGCCCGACAGACCTGAACCGGATCTCCCGCCATGTCCGCGCTTTTCGAGCTCAAGAAGTCGATCCAGAAGCACCTGCCGCGTCAGGCGCGCGACCGCCTGCAGGAGGCGATCTACTTCATTCTCTACAAGCTCTCGCCAGCGCGACGGCTCAACTTCTTCAACAGCGGCTATGCACCCGCTGCACCGGCAATCCTCGCCGAGCCACAGTTTGCCCGCGAGGCGTTGCAGGCGACGCTCTATCAGGTTGTCATCGACGAGATGACGCGGGATCTCGACGGCTCGCGCGCGGCAATGCTCGACATCGGCTGCGGACTCGGCGGCGGCATGCGGGTGGCCCGCATGCTTCACCCGCAATCGCGGATCACGGGCGTCGATGTCGACCGGGCGGCCGCGCGCGTCTGTCGCGACCGGTTCCGCGGCGATCCGGCGATTTCGGTGGTCAGCGGCGACGGACGACGCCTGCCGCTCGACGACGCGGCCTTTGACTTCGTCTTCAGCGTCGGTGCGGCGAGCTATATCCGCATGGAGGACTTCCTGCCCGAGGCGACCCGCGTGCTGCGCCCGGGCGGGCTGCTGACACTCTCGGTCGGCTATACGCGACAGGACTTCGAAGGCCAGAAGTCCTATGTCAGCGAACTGGCCGAAGGGGCGGGTCTCGCGCCGCTGCGCTTTCGCGACATCACAGCCCATGTGTTCGCCGCGATCGCCGAGGACGCACCCCGGCGCGCGGCGCTCATCTCGCGCGTACCGCCGCCGTTTCGCGGCTATGCGCGCGACTGGGCCGACATGCCCGGCACACAGCGCTTCAAAGAGTATGAAGACGGCGAACGCCTCGACTATGCCGCCGTCTTCCGCAAACTGTGAGATCCGCGCAGACCAATGTCCTCCCTAGAACGGGAGCGACAGTCTTGCCGTGACGCCCTGGTCGCTGGCGCTGGCGCCAAGCTCGCCGCGATAGCTGACGTCGACGCGCGCACCGGCTCCAAGCGCCACCCTGACACCGGCCTCGAGGGCCAGCGTATCCCGGTCGATGGGCGCGCCGGCGATGGAAAACGGTACCGATCCGGTCATCGCCATCGGTGTCGTCGTATCGACCCGGCCAAAGGCGTGACGCCAGCCGAGAGACCCGGTGAACGACGCCGGGGCCCCGATAACGGACGCAAGATCGACCTCGCCACGCAGGCCGAACGTCGAGACCCCTATCCCCTGCGAGGTCGAGCCCGCGGTCAAGGCGGCCGCACCGCCTGTTTCAGCGAAACCGTCGCTGCTCTGGTGTACCAGCGCAAGCCCGGCGAAGGGCTCGAGGCGAACCAGATCGCGCTCGATCCGGTAGCCGATCTCCGCGAACACCTGGGCAGTCGCCGCCGAATAGTCGGCGGAAAGCCGACCCGTGAAGGCACCAAAGGCCACGTCACGGCGGGTATCAATGTCATGCCAGGTATAGACCGCCCCCAGCCTCAGGCCGAGCGGGCCGAACTGCTGGCCGGCATAGACACCGGCCGAATAGCTGTCGACATCGGCTGAAGAGGCGCGCCCATCGACGGACGAAGCCGTATGCCCGTAGCCAGCGACAATGCCGGCCTGCCACCCGAAAGCCGTCTGCATGTCGGCGCCGACAAAAAAACCGCCTGTCGTGCGCTCGAGCGTGGCCGCATTGCCGTCGCCATCGTTGCGCCCCCACGCACCGAAAGCCTCGCCCCAGACGCGCGCGCCTCCATGCTCTCCAACGATCCCGTCCATCCCTCCATGGGTCGCGATCTGCGGCTGCCCTGAGGTCGCCACGCCGTCGAAGGCGGCGCGAATACGCGCATTCACCGCCCCGCGCACGAAAACGCTGTCGCGCGCCAGTGTGGTCTGTACGGAAGCGTGAACCTCTCCCGACATCTGGTCGAAGGCCGAGCGGACCTGTTCCAGGCTCAATCCCAGGATGGTGTCGTAGACCGGGCTGCCGATGCCGGTACTCTGGATCGCCGTGCCGGTGGCAATCTGGTTCCGGGTCTGGCCGACATCGGCGATGTCGATGTCGTTGCGCGACAGCGTCATGTAGACGTTGTTGGCGTCATAGGAGAGTTCCGCGTCCAGGAAGGCGAAACTGTCGGAGACGCCGCCGAACATGCCGACGCGCCCGGTATCGGCAGTGAGGATCGTGTATCGGGTGGCGGGCGAATAGGTCACACCGGTGTCCGTGCCGTTTTCCGGGCCGACCGTGACGCTGGCCCCGACATCGATCATGACATTACCGGTGGCGCGGACAATGTCGTTGTTGACGCCGGCGACGGCGCCTCCTCCCGTCACCTCGACCGCGTAGCTCGTGCCCGCGACAAAGCCGAGATCGCCGGCAATGTTCAGTGTGCCGATGGAATTGCCCGGGGAGACCCTCGCGCCGGATGCGAGCGTCACGTTGCTCAGCGTGCCGTTGCCGGCCAGCGTGCCTCCGGACAGGACGGAGATGGCCGCATCGAACACGCTGTCGACAGCCAGTGTACCGCCAGACACCGCGACCGTGCCGAGGAAGCCCGAATAGTCGCCGGTGAGCCGGGTGACGCCCGCTTCCTGAAGGATGACACCGGTGCCGGTGACGTTTGAGGAAAACCCGAAGGCCGTGCCCGTGTGATTGAAGACGATCTGTCCCGCACCGTCGCCGAAGGCGATGCTGTCGACGTTCAGCACTCCAGCCGCCGTCGCCGTCGCGCCGGAGGCGGAGCCGATGTTGAGAACACCCGCCGACCCAGCCTGCTGGGCGATCGTGACCGCTCCCGTGACATTGACCACACCGCCGTTCGCGACCGTCAGTTCACCCTTGCCGCCATTGCCGATCTTCAGGTTGATGGCGTTTGTCCAGCTGGAGCCGACGCCTGTGACTGTCACCGAGCCCTCCGCGCCCGCGCTGTAGCCGATTGTGCCGTTGGTGTTCTCGACGGCACCGCCGTTCGCGACGATCAGCGTGCCCTTGCCCAACGACCCTACCCGCAATGCACCGGTGTTGCGCAGCGTGGAGCCGGGACCGGTGATCGTGGCCACGCCGACGGCCCCCGTGCCCTCGCCGATGTAGCCATAGCTCAACTCCACCGTGCCGCCTTCGGCCACGGTAAGCGTGCCGTTTCCCGACCGGCCAACCCACAAGATGCTGTTGTTTTTCCAGAGCGAGCCGGCGCCGGAGACCGTAACCTCGCCAATGGAATCCTTCTCAAACCCGATGGTTCCGTAGCCGCTTTCGACCTTGCCGCCAGCCTGCACCTTCAGATCGCCGCGCCCCCGGTTTCCGACGATAAGGCCACCGGTGTTGGACCACGTCGACCCGTTGCCCGAAACGGTTGCCGTGCCGCTCGATCCGACGGCATAGCCGAGGAAGCCCTCTGTGTTGGCGACCTTGCCGCCTTCTTCCACGGACAGCGCGCCGCTGCCGCCCTGCCCCACGAAGAGATCGCCGTCATTGCTCCACAGCGACGATGCGCCGGTGACGGTGACCGTGCTGACGTCGGTTGCGAACGTGCCTATGACGCCGGTCTTGTTCTCCACCAGACCACCGTCGGACACGGTCATGGTGCCGGTACCGGAATATCCGACGCTGAGATCGCCGTTATTCTTCCAGTGCGCCCCCGGCCCGGTGACGGTGGCCGTTCCATGCGAGCCGGACATGAGGCCGAGCGTTCCGCTGGCGTTCTCGACTTTCGCTCCGGTCTCGACCAGCAGCGTGCCGCTGGCCGCAAGGCCGACATTGAGGGCACCGCTGATGGTCCAGCCGGCGTTTGTGCCCGACAGCTTCAGCGTCGCCTCCGCCCCGGTTGGCCCATCGATGTTTCCGCTCCCGCTCGTGAGCGTGCCGCTGCCTGCAATCGCCAGCGTACCTCCCGTCACCGTGACGGCGCCGCTGACCCCGCTCGTGCCAGTCAAGGTTGTCGTGCCCGACAGATGCAGGATACGGCTGCTGCCGGCGCCGGCGACCATATCGGCGGCAAACACACGATCCGTATCCGTGTGGTTGAAGACGATTGTGCCGACACCAGCTCCGAAGGTCACCGTGTCCACGTTCAGCGTGCCGGCCGCGACAGCCGTGTCACCCTCGGCCGCGCCAATGTTGAGCGTGCCGCTCGAGCCGGCATCCCTGGCGATGACCGTTGCGCCACCAGCCGTCACCACACCGCTGTCGGAGATGGTAAGGCTGCCCGCTCCCGATTTGCCGATGCTCAGGTCGCCCGTGCTGGAAAAGGTGGAGCCGTCGCCGGTGATCGTCACCGCCCCGTTGCCCGCAGGCAACTGGCCGATGCCAGCCGAGCTGCTTTCGACCGTGCCTCCCTGCTCGATCAAAAGCGTGCCAACCGCGCTCTCGCCGACCAGGAGGACGTCCGCCACCAAGGGATCGCCCAACGTGCCGCCCGTGAGCCCATTGACGGTCTCGTTGGAATTGATCGAAACGTCGGCCGCGCGCGCGCCACCCGGGGCAATGAGCCAGCCCCCGGCAAGCGCCGTGGTCGCCAGCATCGCCGCCGATGCGCTCCGCCAGCACGACGCTACCAGGCTGCGACCGGACCTTGCCGGATCGCACACGACAGGGGACGTATCTCGCAAAGACTTCATGCTTCTCGCTTCTGGGCTCACTATTTGCCGGGATGGCGACGCGCGTGCCGAGCGGAGGTCCCTCTGGCCGGTTCGCCAATCGTGGCGGCAACCCTAGAAACGAGAAAACGAGGCGACTATCCGATACCCGCAAAATCAGGCATGCCTCGCCTATTGTGGTCCTTGCGGAGATTGAAATCAGGTGGCGAGCGTCGCTGATGGCGTCTCGCCAAACAAGCGCTTGTAGTCGCTGGAAAACCGCCCCAGGTGCAGAAAGCCGAAGCGCATCGCCACCTCTGTAACCGTCGTGTTTCGCCGGTCGGCGACGCGCAACGTCTCGCGGACACGATTGATCCGGCAGTTGCGTAGATAGGCGACAGGCGCCATGCCGACGTACTCGCGGAATGCGTATTGCAGCGCGCGCTCGGATACGCCGATGGACCGGCAGATGTCGACGACGGTGGGTAGAACATCTGCATCGAGGCGGTCTTCGACGTACTCGCGCGCCATTCGGCCGACACGCAGCGCCCTGGCCCGGGTCCCCGCGCTCGGCCGCCATCCCTCGCCCGACGCCGGCGCGCTCACCGCCTGCAGGACCATCTGAAGCAGAAGATCGTGCATGATGCGCGGGTCCACGGTTTCCTTGCGCTCCTGTGCGGCGCTCACCGCATCAAACCAAAGCGCCACCGTGTCGCTGAACCGGGATATGCCCGCGCTTCGCAGCTGCATCACACCGCCTTCCGGCCGCTCCCATCCGGCGGGATCGAGAACCCGCGCGGCGGCCAGGAATGCCTCCTGGCTGAGACTGACATAGGCCGTCTGGGTTCCGTCCGGAACATAGAGGTCGAACTCGGTGTTCTCCGGCATGAAGAAGACGGTGTCGGCGTTGCCGGCGCAGTGATCGGAGAAGCGGAAGGAAGGATGATGGGTGCAGCAGGAGATGGTGCACAGATCGCGCGGCGTCACGCCCACCTTCTGCACCGCGACGTCCTGGCGCTCGCGCACGACCTGCCGACCGCCGACGTCGACAATGTCCATCTGCCCGAGCCGCCGGCCGGAGCCGAGCTGGTAGCATTCCATCCCGATCCAGGGCTGCATCGCGGCCTGTGTGCCCGCGCTGTCGAGCGACACGGAGCACAAGCCGACGCGCGCGCGTGCCGGATCATCGATGCCTGGCATATCGCCTGTGAGCTGTGAAACGACTGCGCCAGCCGAGGCCGTCTGTCCCTGATCGTCCTGTCGCACCCGGGAATCGTTCCTTTTCAAGACCCCATCCGGGCGATTGCATATGACTCGAAAGATCGCAGCAAAGCCGGAGCCGGTCAATCGCGCGACGGGCAGTGGCAAGTGCATTGCGGCAAGGTGAGCCCGCGTCCTAGAACAGGGCTCTCACACAGGCGGCAAGGGGCAAGGGCGCGTGATCAATCTCAAGGCGGGTCGCTATTTTCTGGAGATCACGCGCTGCCATTCGATCCGGCAGGCGGCCGACCGCCTCCATCTGGCGCCCTCGGCTCTTAGCCGCCAGATCGCCAACTTGGAGCGGGAACTCGGCGCCGAGCTGCTCGAGCGGCGCTCGAACGGCGTCCAGTTGACCGAGGCCGGCCTGCTGCTGCGCGACAGGCTGACGGAAATCTTCGCAAGGCTCGACTATCTGGAAAGCGACCTGACGGACCTGCAGGGCATGCGCACCGGCCGGGTGACCATCGCAACGGTCGAGGGCGTCACACGCGCCTTCCTGGCCCATTGCATCACAGCCTTCACCGCCGAAAACCCCGGCGTCCGCTTCCGGGTTCTCATCCGAAGCCGCGACCGGGTGTTCGAGGCGCTGGAGCAGTACGATTGCCATATCGGCTTCGTCTACGATCACTTCACCCATCCGGTGATCGAGCCGCTCGGCCAGTGGCGGCAACCGCTCATGGCCTTCGTGCCACCAGGCCACCCGCTCGCGCAGGGCGCGCCGGTCAGCCTCCAGGAGGTGGCCAGCTACAGCTATGTGCTGCCCGACGAGAGCTTCGGCATTCATCAGCTTCTCGTGCGGACCTGGAAAAAACTCGGGCAGATGGTCAAGCCGGTGATCGTCTCGAACCAGCTCCAGTTTCTCATCGCCTATGCAATGCAGGCCTCGGCCATCCTGTTCGTGCCGGCGCAGGCCGTGCAGGCGGAACTCGAGGCCGGCACGCTGGTGCCGGTGAACCTCGATTGCCCGGACTTCCAGCACCGCCACATATCAGCAGCAATCCGGCGCGACCGGCAGCTGCCGCAGTCGGCCGAGACGTTTCTTCACGGCGCCGTTGCCGGCTTCCCCGCCTGGCAGGCGCGCGACGAGGACATACTGACCCGCGCGCGCCTTCGCCACTGGGTCGATCAGGCGTAGATCTCGACCGTCAGTTCCGCCTCGACGGGCGCGTCGAGGCCCAGCTCATGCTGGAAGAGCGCGGCGCGCGCGTGCTTGCCGTTCTCCTCACCCAGAAGTTCGACGTAGAGATCGGAAGCACCGTTCAGCACCAGATGGGCCTCGGTGAAGCCCGGCGCGGAATTCACATAGCCGACCATCTTCACGATCCGCTTGACGCGGTCGAGGTCGCCGCCGAGCGCCGCCTTCATCAGGGCAAGATGGTTGATCGCCATCAGGCGGGCGGAGCGATACCCCTCCTCGACGGTGAGGTCGGACCCGAGCTTGCCGCTGATCGGCATGATGTCATTGTCGTTTTCATCCGGCTGGGTGCCGAGCGTCCCGGACAGATAGAGAATGTTCCCCACAACGACGCCCGGAATGTAGTTGGCGATCGGCTTCGGCGGACGCGGCAGGACGATTCCCATCTCCTTGAGCCGGCTTTCAAGCTTGCCAGTCATGCAGTTCTCCGTGTTTGCAACAGGAAGATTATTCCGTTTTTTGAAAGCCGTTGTGGTGCGCTTCTGAGATCACGGCTTTGCATTTTTGGCAACGCAATCACAATCAGACGCAACGTGAACCATGCGTAAGGGCGCGTTTGCACCATCTCAAAAGCAGGTTTTTCTCTTTTTTATTCAATAATATGATTGAAGAGGATACGCCGTTTTACCAAGGCTCGACATCCTCAGGGACGTATTCGGCCAAATCGTGGCGGCGTGCGGTTTTTGCGAACGCCGTCTGGAAATTCGGTCGGCTGCTGATAACGTCCTCCAATCGTGGTCCGCCAATTCCGCCGTGCGGACGAGAGGAGGTCCAATGTCGAGTGAGGAGCGGTCTCTGCGCCAGATTGCCGGAGACCTGAGAGAAGGCGGCATCACCGCCGCCGCCCTGCATACAGCGGCCGTTTCGGCCCGCGAGGCAACCGAGGCGCGGCTGAACGCCTACAAGACCATCGATGATGGCCTCGCCGCCCGGCAGGCCGGCGTCGCCGACGCGGCCTTCGCCTCAGGAATGGACCTTGGCCCGCTGCAGGGCATCCCGGTTTCAGTCAAGGACCTGTTCGGCGTCCCCGGCTACCCGGTCTTCGCCGGCATGGCACAGGCGCTTCCCGCCGAATGGCAGCGCCCCGGACCGCTTGTCTCGCGGATGCGCTCCCAGCTCGGCGTGGTCACCGGCAAGACACATACGGTCGAATGCGCCTTCGGCGGCCTCGGCACCAACGCCCATTGGGGCGCACCGGTCAATCCCTGGTCGGTCGATGCCCCCCGCGCACCCGGCGGCTCAAGCTCGGGCGCCGGCGTCTCGCTCGCGCAAGGATCGGCCCTTGTCGCCTTCGGCACCGATACCGCCGGCTCTGTCCGCATCCCCGCCTCGGTAACCGGACAGGTCGGTCTCAAAACGACACATGGGCGCTGGTCGCTCGACGGCATCTTCCCGCTGTCGCCCTCTCTCGATACGCCGGGCCTGCTCTGCCGCTCGGTCGCGGATCTGGCCTTCGCCTTCGCCGCCCTTGACCCCTCCTTCATGGAACGCAACCGCGAGGACATCGCGCCGGCCGATCTCGCCACGCTGCGCATCGGCCTTCCGGACAGGCCCTTCAACGAAGACATTGATCCTTCGGTGTCCTCGGTCTTCTCCAGGACACTGGCGGAATTTTCCCCGAAGTGCCGTTCGGCGGTCGCCGTCGAACTGCCCGGCGTCGCCGAGGTTCTCGACATCTTCGCCAGGGGCGGCCTCGCCGCGCCGGAGCTTCGAACCCTTCTCGACGCACGTTTCCCCGAGCGGATCGCGACGCTCGATCCGGTCGTGCGGCTGCGGATCGAAGGCGCCGACAGCATGCCGGCGACTGAGTATCTGCGTCGGCGCGCGGTGCTTGCCGCCTGCGGCCGCCAGGCGCTCTCGGTCTTCGACGAGGTCGACGTTCTGGTCACCGCGACCGTGGCGATCAGTCCGCCCCGGCTCGACGACCTCGCTGACATGGACGTCTACCGCCACGCCAACATGATGGCCCTGCGCAACACGGCCATCGTCAATCTCTTCGGATGGTGCGCGCTCACACTGCCGGCCGGGCTCGATGCCAACGGCATGCCGGTGGGCCTGCAACTGATCGCTCCGCCAATGCAGGAGGAGCGCCTGATCGCAGTGGCCCGGGCCATCGAGGCCGCGATCGGAACCGGATCCCAGCGCCTGGGCAAACCGCCTCTTCGGAGCTGACGATCCGTTACATATAAAAACAGAGAGGAACTGACATGTCTTTCCGCAAACTCAAGGTTTCGCTGGTGGCCGCGGCCGCCATGCTCGTCTCGGGATCGGCCTTTGCCGCCGACTACACGCTGACCTTCGCGCACGTCCTGACCGAGAGCACCCCGAACGCCCGCGCCGCGGTGAAGTTCAAGGAAGAAGTCGAGAAGAACTCGGGCGGCCGCATCGAGATCAACGTCCGGCCGGCCGCTCAGCTCGGCGGCGACGTCGAGATCATCGAGCAGGTGCAGATGGGCGTTGCCCATATCGCCATCCCGCCGACGGGCAATCTCGCCAATTTCCAGGAGAAGATGTATCTCTTCGACCTGCCCTTCCTGATGGCCGATGACGCCGCGATGAAGCGCGTCCTCGACGGCGAGGTCGGTCGCTCGCTCCTCGACACGCTCGAGGCGAACAACCTGCACGGTGTCAACCTTTGGGGCGCCGGCTTCCGCCACATGACCAACAACGTTCGCCCGATCACCAAGCCGGAGGACCTGCAGGGCATCAAGATGCGTACGCTGCAGGCACCGACGATCCTGGCGACCTACCGCGCCTATGGTGCGAACCCGACCGCGATGGCCTACACCGAGGTTTACAACGGTCTGCAGCAGGGCGTGGTCGAGGGGCAGGAAAACCCGCTCGCCAACATCTACTCCATGCGCTTCTACGAAGTGCTGAAGTACATGACCATGACCAACCACGCCTACCACACCTATGCGGCCGTGGTGAACAAGGCCACCTGGGACGGCATGCCGGATGACCTGAAGAAGGTCATGGAAGACGCCTTCGTCGTTGCCCGCGACTATTCCCGCGAGCTGACCGCCGAGGACGAGGCCAAGATCCTCGAGGAGATCAAGGGCCAGATCGAGATCATCGAGCTGACCCCGGAAGGCCGCGCCGCCTTCATCGAGGCCTCCAAGCCGATCTACGAGGAGTTCCGCTCCAAGGTGACGCCGGAGATCATGGACAAGGCCCTGGCCGCGGCCAAGGGCTGATCCGAGAACAGGGTCGGCGAACATGCTCGAGACACTCAACAGGATCATTGACCGCGTTGAGGGCGGGCTGGTGACGCTCCTGATGCTGACCGCGACAGTCGTCGCGATCGCCCAGGTCGTGGCCCGCTACATCTTCAACAACTCGCTGTACTGGTCCGAGGAGCTCATCCTCTACTCACTCATCACGATGAGCTTCCTCACCGCCAGCATGGGCGTGCGATATGCGGCGCACATCAGCGTCGTCGCACTCTATGCTTTCGTCGGCCCACGCATGGCCAGGGGGCTGCACTATGTTGCAGCCCTTCTGGGCATGATCTTTTCGGGCGTGCTGATCTACTACGGCGCGCGCCTGTACCTGAACACGATGAACATGGGGCAGCTCTCGCCCGCCATGCGCATCCCTGTCGGGCTCGTCTATCTCGTGATCCCCGTTTCCGGGGCGATGATGCTCATGCGGTATCTGCTGATCCTGCAAAGCCTTGTGAGAAACGGCGAATACAAGCCGCCTGAAACAAACATCAAGAACGCCTGAGGGATTGAGAACACATGGTCGCGGCACTCGTCCCGGTATTCTTCGGCCTGCTCCTGTTCGGGCTGCCGATCTTCGCATCGCTGGCGCTGGCGGTTACGGCAGCGCTCTACTTCTTCGGCGGAATCGATCCCGTCGTCGTCCCCATGCGCATGTTCTCGGGGATGAACAACTTCTCCCTGATGTCGATCCCGTTCTTCATCCTGGCTGCCGAGCTCATGCGCATCGGCGGCCTGTCCGGGCGGCTGATCGATCTCGCCCGCGCGGTGATCGGCTGGTTGCCGGGCGGACTTGCCGCGGCAACCGTGGTCGCCTGCCTGCTGTTCGGCTCGATCTCGGGATCGAGCCCCGCGACCGTGATCGCCATTGGCACGATCATGTTTCCAGCAATGGTCGCGGCCGGCTATGACCGCTTTTTCGCGATCGGCCTGATCACCACTGCCGGCACGCTCGGACCCATCGTTCCGCCGTCGATCGCGCTCATCATCTATGGTTCGGTCACCAGCACTTCGGTCGGCAAGCTCTTCGCCGCAGGGCTGCTGCCCGCCGTTCTGATCGGCGGACTGCTCATCGCCTACAGCAGCATCTACGCCTACTACAAGGGCTATCCGCGCGACGCCTTTCCGACATTCCAGACGGTCTGGACGGCGTTCAAGCGCTCGGCCTGGGGCCTCGGCCTTCCGGTGATCCTGCTCGGCGGCATCTACACGGGCGTCTTCACTCCGACCGAATCTGCCGCCACCGCCTGCCTCTACGGCTGGTTCATCGGTGCCGTCATCTATCGCTCGATCAGCCTCAAGGACACGCTGGAGATCCTGCGCAACACCGGCCTTCTGTCGGGTCCGCTTCTGCTGATCACTGCCGGCGCTGCGGCCTTCTCATGGCTGCTCGCGATTTCCGGCACGCCCGGCCAGCTCGCGCAGCAGGTGCTTGCGAGCACGGATTCAGCCTTTGTGATCCTGCTTCTGCTCAACCTGATCCTGCTGGTCGCGGGATGTTTCCTCGACAGCGCCTCGGCGATCATCATCCTTGGACCGCTGATGCAGCCGATCGCCGCCCAGCTTGGCGTCGATCCGGTGCATTTCGGCGTGATCATGCTGGTCAACCTGTCGGTCGGCATGCTGACGCCGCCGGTCGGACTAAACCTGTTCGTCGCCATGGGAATTGCCGACATGACCCTGTCGCAAGTGTTCAGGGCGGCCCTGCCGACGATCCTGCTCATGGTCGTGGCGCTGATCCTGCTGACCTACATTCCAGCGATCAGCATGTTCATTCCGAGCCTGCTGTACTGACGGCCACGAGATACGCAAAAGCCCCCGACGGTGCGAACCGCCGGGGGCTTTTTTGTCGTCATGGGCGCCGGAGGCATGCCTGGAATTTCAACCCAGAATGCCGGTCTCCACGGCGACCCGCCGGTAGGCGGCTCCTGCGGTGAACCCGCCATCGATGACGAAATCCTCGCCCGTCACGAACCGCGAGGCATCGCTGGCAAGATAGAGCACCAGCTGCGCCACCTCCTCCGCCTCCCCGGAGCGCCCGGCCGGCGTCAGGTCGATCATCGGCTTGAGGTGCGGCGAGTTCCGGTTGAGCCCGGTGACGATTAGACCCGGGCACACCGCATTGACGCGGATGCCCTTGTCGGCGAATTCCATCGCCGCCGACCGCGTCAAGCCCCGCAAGCCCCATTTGCTCGCCGTATAGGCCGGGTCGGAATGTCCCGAGAAGGCCGAGTTCGACGAGATATTGACGATGCTGCCGCCGGTTTCCGCCATCAGCGGGGCGCAGGCGCGGATGCCGAGAAAAGCGCCTGTCAGGTTGACATCGATCAGCCGCCGCCAGGCCGCCGGCTCGGTTGCCGAGATCAGCGTGCGGTTGATGATGCCTGCGTTGTTGACGAGGATATCGAGACGCCCCGTCCAGTCGCCTGCCGCATCGACAGCATCTTCCCAGGCGGAGGCGTCGGTCACGTCGAGCAGGCGAAAGCGCACGGCCTCGCCGAGTTCAGCCGCAAGCGCCTGCCCCTCCTCCTCGAGAACATCGCACACGAGAACCTGTGCGCCGCATTCGGCCAGCAGGCGGACCTCCGCCTCGCCCTGCCCGCGTGCGCCGCCGGTGACGATGGCCGTCTTTCCCGACAGGTCGGTCAGCCGCGCGCGCCACTCGGCCGCCGTGCTCATGCCTGCACCATCGTCTGATGCTGTTCGCCAAGTCCGGAAATGCCCAGGCTCACTTTCTGCCCCTCCCGGAGGAAGGTGGGCGGCTTCATCCCAAGGCCGACGCCGGGAGGTGTGCCAGAGGAAATCACATCGCCGGGCAGCAACGTCATGAACTGCGACAGATAGCTGACGATGTGCGCCACGCCGAAGATCATGGTTCGGGTATTGCCGGTCTGGCGGCGCTCACCGTCGACATCGAGCCAAAGGTCGAGGTT
Organism: Stappia sp.; assembly: GCF_048268045.1. Lineage (GTDB taxonomy): Bacteria > Pseudomonadota > Alphaproteobacteria > Rhizobiales > Stappiaceae > Stappia. The sequence continues at coordinate 46,015 of NZ_JBLWWG010000005.1, read as the reverse complement.
CTGGACATCGGCGATCTCGTCGCGGGTGACCAGCCAGGGCCCGATCGGGCCGAAGGTGTCGTGCCCCTTGCCCTTGGTCCACTGGCCTCCGCGCTCCGACTGGAACCGCCGCTCGGAAAGGTCGTTGATGACGCAATAGCCCGCGACATGCTCGAGCGCATCGGCCTCGGACACATACTTTGCCCGTGAGCCGATCACGACACCAAGCTCGACCTCCCAGTCGGTCCGGTCGGAGCCGCGCGGGATCTCGATATCGTCATTGGGGCCGCAGATCGCCGAAACGGCCTTGGCGAAGAGCACCGGCTCCTCCGGCGGCTCCTTTCCCGTTTCCTTTGCATGATCGGCATAGTTGAGACCGATGCACAGGAACTTGCCGACGCCCGAGACGCAGGCACCGAGGCGCGGATTGCCCTCGACGAGCGGCAGTGTCGCGGGGTCGATCGCCGCGAGTGCCTTCAGCCCCTCGGGCGAGAGCACCGCCCCGCCGATGTCGGGAACATGCGCGGACAGATCGCGCAACCGTCCCTTGTCGTCAACGAGACCGGGACGTTCCTGCCCCAACGGGCCATAGCGCAAGAGTTTCATGACGGGATCTCCTCAATAATACGCGGGCGCGCGCTTCATCGCCGCCCATTGTTCGGGATCGTGGCCGGCCACCACGAGGGCTCCGGTGTTTTCCTGAACCGCGCGCAGCTTGCGCACCGAACGCACCGCATCGACGGCGGAATGGAGCGCGCCGGGAAGCGCCTTCTCCTCCCAGTGATCGAGCGTATCGGCGGCATCCACCGCCAGAAGCACGTTCTGGTGCGCGGTCTTCACAAGAATGGACTGGTGGCCGACCGTGTGGCCGGGCGAACGGATCAGCGTGATCGTGCCGTCGCCGAGCAGGTCGTAGAAGTCTCCCCAGCTGTCCTCGAGGAAGAACCAGTCGACGCCAGCGCGGTTGATGTCGCTCTGGATGTAGGCCCCAACCTGGAACCAGTCGGGGCTGCGGGCGTAGTCCATCTCCGTGCGCTGCACGACGTGCCGCGCACCGGGAAACCGGCCGACGGCTCCGACGTGATCGAGATGCAGATGGGACAGCACCACATGCGTGACACGCGAGGTGTCGAGGCCGGCGGCCTGCATCTGCGCGACGCAACCGTCCTTCTCGTCGAGAACGGGAACAAAGAAGTCGGCTGTCGCGCCCCAGTGGCCATGCGGGTCGGTGGCGCATTCAACCGGTGTGCCGCCGTCGATGACGATCAGGCCGCGCGGATGATCGACCACATAGAAGGGAACCGGGATCTCCCAGTCGCGTCCTTCGCCCTGGTTCAGATAGATATCGTGGTACTTGCACTTGAGCGTACCCGTCTGAAACATGTAGAGGCGAACCTCGCCCATGCCTTCATCCTCCCTTTGAACTCGATGGATTTGCGGCCTATCCGCGATAGACCGGCACCCGCCGTGGCCGTGCGGCCGCGACCGGCGTCGTTGCGGCAAAGCGGTTCGTCCGCGCCATGCCGTGTTCGATTTCCGCCGCGATGTTGCGGATCTCCTGCGACAGCTCTCCGGTGTTCGCCGCAGCCAGCCTCTCGACGGAGAGGACGAAGACCACGCTCCCAAGGACCCGCTCCTCGCTGTCGCGGACAGGGGCGGCAATGCCCACCAACCCCTCGAACACCTCCGACTGCGACATGGTCACGCCGGCGTTGCGGATTTCGGCCATGCGCGCCAGGAACGCCTCGATCGTGTCCCCCAACCCGCTGTCGCGGATCTTCTCCGCATTCCACGAGTGGATGCTCCTGAGCTGCGAGGGCGACAGGTTGGCGAGGATGACCTTCGCCATCGCGCCCTTGAAGATCGGCATGGAGCGACCGGGCTTGTAGATCTCGGGAATGCTGTGATCGGTCCAGGCGTAGTCGGCGCAGAGAACCTTGTCGCCGTAGTAGCTGCAAAGCATGATGTTGATGCCGATGCAGTCCGCGTAGTAGCGGATCAGGTGATGGGCCGAACGCAGCAGCGGGTCGTTCTCCCGCTTGAGCATCTCCAGCTCTATCACCCGCGAGCCGATGACGTAGGAGCCGCCACTGGCCGGCGTCAGAAGTCCCGAGCGCGTCAGCGATTGCAGGTAGCGATAGGCGCTCGCGCGCGACGAACCGGAAAGTTCGGCGGCGCGGGCGACGTCGATCATCAGGTTGTCCTCGTCGAACCCGTTGAGGACGGCCAGCATCTTGTCGAGGCTGGTCATCTTGCCCTCACCGCCATCATCCGCTTTCGACATCGGCCTCTCCCTCTACTTTCCCGAGATCAGTTCCGCAGGAACGATAACGATATCCGGGAACAGCAGCAGCAGGACAAGAACGGCGATCTGGGCGAGGATGAACGGACCAACCCCCTTGATGACGCGCCCGAGCGGCACCCGCGAGACGCCGGCCACCACATTGAGCACGCTGCCGATCGGAGGCGTGAGCAGGCCGATGGCCGTCGCGATCATGAAGACAACCGCGAAATAGACCGGGTCGATGCCCGCTGTCTTCACCGCCGGCATCAGCACCGGAACCAGGATCAGGATGATCGGCACCATGTCCATGGCGCAACCGACGACCAGAACCAGCAGCACGATGACCGACATCAGCAGCAGCGGATTGTCGGCAAAGGGCGCGACAAGAGCAGAAATCTGCGCAGTCAGACCGGCGATGGTGATCATCCAGCTCGAGACCAGCGCGGCGGCGACGAGAAACATCACCATGGAGGTCGTCTTGGCCGCGCCCAGCAGCACGTCGTAGAGCTGCGAGATCTTGAGTTCGCGGTAGATCACCATGGAGACGAAAAGCGCGTAGACGGCGGCGATCACACCAGCCTCCGTCGGCGTGAAGACGCCGAACCGCAGGCCGACGAGAATAATGACGGGAAGCATCAGCGCCCAGATGCCGGCCCAGGCCTCGCGCAGAACCTTGGAGAAGGGAACCTTCTCCATCGTCACCGTCTCCTCGCGCTTCGAAACAAGAAACCAGGTCAGCGTGAGCGCCAGCGCCATGATCAGCCCCGGCACGATGCCGGCGATGAAGATGCGGGTGATGGAGATATTGCCGACGACACCGAGCAGGATGAAGCCGATCGACGGCGGGATCACCAGCGCGGAAATGCCGGCCGAGGCAATAAGCCCGGCGGAGCGACCGGAATCGTGGCCGGCCTTGATCATCATCGGCACGAGGATCGCGGACAGGGCGGCGGCATCGGCGGCGGCGGACCCTGAAAGGCTGGCCAATACGAGCGCGGCCAGAATCGCGACATAGCCGAGCCCGCCGCGCACATGCCCCACGGCGGCAACCGAGAGATTGACGATGCGCCGGGACAGGCCGCCGGCGTTCATCACTTCGCCGGCAAGCATGAAGAAGGGAACCGCCATCAGCGGAAAGCTGTCGGCGCCGTTGAGCATGTTCTGCGCGATGATCTGGGGATCGAAGAACCCCTGCTGCCACATCAGCGCGATGCCGGTCATGATCAGCGCGTAGCCGATCGGCATGCCGATGGCCATGCTGCCGAGAAGGCTGGCGAGAAAAATGGCGATGGTCATCTCACTTCACCCCGCTTTCGCGAAGCGCCTGCAGTTCCTCATCCACACTCTCGACCCGGTCGAGCCGGCCGATAACGATGAGATAGAGCCGCCAGAGCAGGATGAATCCGGCGGAGACGCCAAAGACGATGCCGATGCCGAAGAGCAGCGACATGGAAAGCCCTGTCGCGGGCGCGTAGGTGTGCCGGTTGAGCAGAACCTGCGTGTAGGTGCCGGCGACAATCAGCCAGGTCGCGTAGATCATCAGGACGTGGGCGAGCCCGAGGCAAAGACGCCGCAACGTCCTTGGAAGGCTGTTGACGATGAAGTCGAGGCCGAGATGCCCGTTTTCACGCAGCACCACGATGGAGCCGACAAACACCATCCACACGAAGAGCCAGCGCGAGAACTCCTCGGACTCCGTGATGCCCGAGTTGAACACGTATCGCAGCACCACATTGCCGAAGACCAGCACGACCATGCCGGCCAGACACAGCACCATGAACCACTTGAGCAGTCGGAAATAGAATTCGATCGCCTTGGACATCTTCCCCCCTCCGGAGTTTGCCGGCATGCGCGCGCCGCCCCGTCCGCGACGCGCCATGACGTTCGGATCACGCCGGACGGCGGTATCCCTCAAGCTCGCTGTCATCGACATCGGGCAGGTTGACCACGATGTTGTCCGGGGTCCTGCAGGTCAGCCAGACCAGGGGCTCGGTGATGCTCATGTTGACTTCCACATGCGGCATGTGCGGCGGCACGAAAACGAAGTCGCCCGGCATCATGTCAACGAACTCCCGATAGCCTTCACCGAAGTAGATGCGGCCATGCCCTGCGAGCACATATCCGCCGGTTTCCGCCTCGCCATGGTGATGCGGCGGGGAGCGAAAGCCGGGCTCGTTGGATACCTGGCCGAACCAGATCTTGGTCGCGGGCGTATGCTGCGGGCTGACGCCCGAGCGGCGCACGCAATCGCCGGACTGTCCGGTGTTGCCATCAAGCGCATTGGCGCGGGTCACGACCGGAACGACGGGTTCGCTCATCGAATTCTCCTGATGTTGTGTGTGAAAAAGCGGGCGGCGGCACCTGCCGGCGTCGCCGTCAGTTCATGTGCATGCCGCCGTTCACGTCGATGGCGGAGCCGGTGATGTAGGACGACATGCCGGAAGCCAGGAACACACAGGTGTTGGCCACATCGTCCGGCACGCCGAAGCGGCCGAGAGGAATGGTGGGCATGACTTTGGCGGTCAGGTCGTCGTCATAGAAGCCGCGCGTCATGCTGGACATGATTACACCGGGATTGACGGCGTTGATCCGGATCCCCTTGGGGGAGATCTCGCGTGCGACGGATTTCACCAGGGCGAGTATCGCGCCCTTGGAGGCCGCGTAGTGCGGCCCGCCCATCAGCCCGCCGCCGCGCTGCGCGGCGATGGAGGCGATGCAGATGATCGAGGCGCCCGCCTCCATCATCGTCAGCGCGCCCTGCGTCATCGTCAGCGTGCCGCGCAAGTTAATGTCCATCACCGCGTCATAGTCCGCGCGCGTGATTTCCGCGACCTTTCGCGGTTGGGTGATGCCGGCGTTGTTCAGCAGGATGTCGAGCCGGCCGAACCCGTCGCGAACGGTATCGAACACATTCCGGCAGGCGGTCTCGTCGGTGAGGTCGGCAGCGATGCCCAGGGCGTTCGCACCGAGGCGTTCCTCGGCGGCGCGCACGCCCGCCGCGTCATGATCGACGACGACCACCTTCGCGCCCTGGGCGACGAAGGCACGCGCCGCGGCAAAGCCGATACCCTCGACATTGCCTCCACCGGTGACGATCGCGATCTTGTCTTCAAGCAGCAAAGTCTTCTCCCGCCCTTGTCTTGCAAGTCCCGCAACGCCCCGCCGGACACAATCGAGCCGGCGGGGCGAAGGAGACGATCACTTGATGAGGATCAGTTGGAGCCCTTGGAGGCCTCGATCTCGGCCTGGAACTCCTTGACGACCTCCTGGTCGAGGCCGGAGGACACCTTCTCCACGACCGGACGGACCGCATCGCGGAATTCCTGCAGGTGCTCGGGGGTGATCTCGTCGATCTCCATGCCCTTTTCCTTCAGGAACGCCAGCGTCTCGCCGCTGGTCGCGTTGATGATGTCGCGATTGAAGACCGAGCTTTCGGCGCAGGCGGCGCGAACCGCGTCCTGCTCCTCAGGCTTGAGCCCGTCCCAGAACCCCTTGCTCGCATAGACCACGGAGATGGTGGTGAAGTGCTTCGTCTCGGTCAGGTAGTCCTGAACCTCGTAGAAGGAGGTGGACCGGGTCACATCGTTGGCGATCTCGTTGCCGTCGATTGCGCCGGTCTCCAGCGCCGTGAAGGTCTCCGGGAAGGGAAGCGGCGTCGGATTGATGCCCAAAGCCGAGAGCGAGTCGATGTAGACGCTGTTCTGGATCGTGCGGATGCGCAGACCCTTGACGTCGGCAAGCGTCTTCACCGGGTGCTTGTTGTTGGTGATGTTGCGGAAGCCGTAGTCCCAGAAGCACAGGCCGACGAGATTGTTCGGCTCCATCTTCGCCAGGATCTTCTCCGCCACCGGGCTGCGCGACACCTTGTCGAGCTGCGCGTAGCTGTCGAACATGAACGGCAGATTGAAAACATTGAACTCCGGGACCATCGCGGCGAGGCCCGCCGTCGTGGTGACAGCCATCTCGACGATGCCCCCCTGGGCGGAGGAGATCGACTGGATCTCATTGCCGATCTGGGCCTGCGGGAACTGGCGAACCGTCACGGCCCCGCCCGTCTTCTGCTCGACCAGTTCGGCGAACTTGCTGACCGTCTGCCCCATCGTGCTGTCCTGCGCGACAGGATAGCTGAACTTGATGGTGGCCGCGGAGGCCGGCGTGCCGGCGGCAGCGAGCACGACCAGAGAAGCCGCAAGCGCGGCGCGGTACGTCTTATTCATGATTTCCTCCCCAAGACATGGACGGCACGTCGGTGCCGCAAAAATCAAAAATCTCATATTGCGCTATTTGTCAACAAACAGGATGCGCAAAATACCGTATCCCGAGATCGCCAGAAAGCTGGCCTGACCTATGCCTAAATCGCAATGATATTTCATTTTAAACATAAATATCAGACGATTAAATCAATTGTATCCATTCGAACCCACATCTCAGAGGACGTGTCGGGGTGGTATTTTTTTCATTTTCGTTTTTCACAATTATCAAATTATGAGACTTAAAATATCGCACTGCAAAACAAGAGATAGGCACCTCACCGCATCCCGCAAGAGCACGCGCCACAGCCAACCAGAGCCGAGTGGAATTCCGTTCGACAACAGCCCCTGGGGAAATTATCTATAATTTCATGACCAGCCAAACCGAAGAAACCCAGGCAGCGCGGATCGCGAGGATCCTGGCAGACCGCATCATCTCAGGCCTCATAGAGCCCGGCGCGCGACTGAGGCAGGACCACATCGCCGAGGAGTTCGGCGCCAGCCACGTCCCCGTGAGAGAGGCGTTCCGCCACCTCGAATCGCAAGGGCTGGCCGAGAGCCTCCCCCGACGCGGCGTGCGCGTGACCACATTCGACATGGCCGAACTGCGCGAAGTCGCCGAAATGCGGGCAGCACTCGAAGCCCTCGCCCTCCGGCATGCTGCTCCGCACCTGACGAAGGCCATCTTCGAGCAAGCGGAGGAAGCGACGCGCGCCGCCGACCAGGCAACCAACGTGCGCGATTGGGAAGCGGCGAACCGGCGATTCCATCGAACCATTCTCGCCCCCTGCGACATGCCCCGCCTGATGAAGACCATCGACGACCTGCACGCGGCAAGCGCACGCTTCCTCTTTGCCGCATGGCGCTCGGACTGGGAAACACGCACCGACCACGAACACCGCTCGATCCTGAACGCCTTGAAAAAGGGGCAGATCGACACCGCCTGCACAACGCTGGCACGCCACGTAAGCTGGATCGGACGCCGGCCTGTACGCACAAAAAATGGAGACATCAGAGAAGCTTACGCGATTTCCGGATAATTATCTATAATATCATTGCAGGACGACACCTCCAGATCCTTAATTATAGATAGATTCGCATTCTATCTATGAAGGAGCAGGCATGTCGTCACACATCCGCACGGCCCCCGCCACCACCGAGCTCTGGCGCAGCGTTACCGTCGTCCTTGCGGCAGCGGCACTTATCACCCTCAGCGCGAAGATTCAGATCCCGTTCTGGCCCGTGCCGATGACCCTGCACACACTGGCGGTCCTGCTTGTCGCGACCGCGCTCGGCCCCCGCGTCGGACTGGCGGCGATGATGGTCCATCTCGGCGCGGGGGCGATGGGGTTGCCGGTCTTTTCCGGGTCGCCGGAACGCGGCATCGGCCTCGCCTATATGGCGGGCCCGACGGGCGGCTATCTCGCCGGGTATCTCGCGGCCGCCGGCCTCACCGGCTGGCTCGCCCGCGGATGCGGGACCGCAGGGCGCATCGCGGCGATGCTCACCGGCCTTGCCGTCATCTACGCGCTCGGCCTCGCCTGGCTCAGGCTTTATGTTCCGGCAGGCGGGTTGCTGGCGGCGGGCTTTACCCCATTCGTTCTCGGCGACCTGATGAAGATCGCGCTGGCCGCAGCGCTTCTTTCAGGACGTGACCGGCTTCACCGGAGCCGGGCACGATGAGCGGCACCAGGCTCCGCACCGACTGGACGATGGACGAGGCGCGGGCGATCCACGCCCGCCCCCTGCCCGACCTGCTATACGCGGCTCAGAGCGTTCACCGCAGCCATTTCGACCCGCTGGCAATCGAAACGGCAAGCCTTCTCAGCATCAAGACCGGAGGGTGTCCGGAGGATTGCGGCTATTGCTCGCAAAGCGCTCATCACGACACCGGCGTCAAGGCGACAAAGCTCATGGACACCGAGGATGTTCTCGCCGCAGCTCGGCGGGCGAAGGCAGCGGGAGCGCAGCGCTTCTGCATGGGAGCTGCCTGGCGCAGCCCGAAAGACCGCGACATGGATGCGCTGTGCGACATGGTCTCCGGCGTTCGCGAACTCGGGCTCGAAACCTGCATGACGCTCGGCATGCTTTCGCCCGCTCAGGTGGCGCGCCTGAAGACGTCGAGGCTGGATTTCTACAACCACAACATCGATACCTCTCCCGAGTATTACCCGGAAATCGCCACCACCCGGAGCATGGGCGACCGGCTGGAAACGCTGGCGCATGTGCGCGAGGGCGGCCTGAAGGTCTGTTGCGGCGGCATTCTCGGCATGGGCGAGGACGAAGACGACCGCATCTCCATGCTGGTCACCCTTGCGACACTGCCCGCTCACCCGCAGAGCGTGCCCATCAACCTGTGGAACGAGATCGACAACACGCCGGTCGCCGCCCGCGCCCAGCCTGTCGACCCGTTCGCGCTGGTGCGCACGGTGGCGCTTGCGCGCATTCTCATGCCGCAAAGCGTCGTCCGCCTCTCGGCCGGACGCAGCCGCATGAGCGACGAGCTTCAGGCGCTCTGCTTCCTTGCCGGAGCGAATTCGATTTTCGTTGGCGACGTGTTGTTGACCACGGAGAACCCGGCCGCCTGGAAGGACGCCGATCTGCTGCAACGCCTCGGCATGCATATCGCACCGGCGGCGCCACGCTGCGTGGCACAGGCTGCGGAATAGCTGCGGTGGCGCGGCTTGTTTCAGGCCGCGCGGTCGCGCGACGCAATGCCCTGCATCAACACCGAGATCCCGCAAACGATGTGGTAGAAGGAGCTTGCTGGAGCTGGCTCGGCCACGAACGTGCCATCCGCCTCGTATTTGTCGAGCCAGAGACCGTCGCTCACCCCCTCGACGAAACGCTCGAGCGCGGCAGCGCCATCGAGCGCGCTCGACAGATAATAGGCCCGCTCAACACCGCTCGACCAGTCGGCCAGCTCAATTGCCGCCTTGATCCACTCCGTCTGCGCCCAAAGACGCGCCACCGGCTGGCGCGGCGAGAAATCGGCGTTTATCTCCAGAACCGCGACCTTGCGCGTCGGGCAGATGCCCCGATAGAGACCAAGGGCAAAGAGGCGGCGCGCGGCTATTGCCGCATCGGCGCGCCCGCGCAACCGCGCCCAGCGGAGCGCCAGCCAGGCCCACTCGAACTGGTGACCCGGCTCGATCTGACGACCGCTATCGTCGGGCATGACTTGCCAGTCGTGATCGAAGAACTCGTGCAGCATACCGGTCGACCCATCGATCAGGCGCGACAGGGCGAGTTCCATGATTTCGTCCGACAGCCTGCTCCACACCTCGCCGCCGCCAACTTCCTCCCAGGCAAGAGCGGCCTCCAGCAGATGCATGTGCGGGTTCGCACGCAGTGGCTCGACGGGCGGAACCGCCTCCTCGAAACCTGCCTGCGGATGACGATAGGTTTCTTCCAGGCGCGCAAGGCAGGTACGGGCGACAGTCTCGAACCGCGCCCGCTGCTCGGGAAAGGCGCGCGCGGCGTTGGCCAGGCTGAACAGTCCGAAGGCCTGATTGTAGAGATCGAACGCGGGGTCGAGGACCTTCCCGTCCGGCGCGACCAGATCCGCGAAGCTGCCGTCCGGCAACACGAAAGACGCCAGATACCAGTCAAGCGCCTGCAAGGCGGCGGCCCGCCATGGACCGTCCCAGCCGAGCCGCCCTCCCTCGAGAACAGAATAGATCTGTCGAGGCTGCACGCGGCCGCGACGCGGCTTGTCGACAAGACCGGCTCCGTCGAGAGAAATGGCCTCGATGAACGCTCCCGACGCCGGATCGCGTCCTGCCTGCGTCCACAGCGGCAGTGCTTTGGTGAAAAGCCAGTCGCGCCAGCGCTCGGCCGCCGTCTCGAGGTCGGCAAGAAGCATGGTCTCGCTGCGCATCGGTACCCTCCGGGCTCGGTATCGCTTTCCGCCGGCGCCAAATGGCGAGCGACCGTCCAGGGCCGGACGCTCCGAGCCGGGCACCAAAGGGTTGTTCCCCATCCTCGCGCGCAGTGCAAGGATGAAGTGTCCGGCGCGGGAACTCACCCGCGCCGGAAGCCTTACTGCTGGCCGGAGCGATGCGCCCATCCGGTCATGCGCATCTCGAGCCATGCCATGATCGCGTACATGGCGATGCCGAGCACGGCGAGTGCCATCAGACCGGCCCAGACCAGCGGCACGTTGAACTGAGACTGAGCCGCCAGCATCATGTGGCCGAGGCCGGCGTTGGCGGCGACCGTCTCCGAGATGACCGACCCGACGAAGGCGAGCGTGATCGCCACCTTGAGGGAGCCGAAGAAGTAGGGCATCGAGCGCGGGATACCGACCTTGAGCATGATGTCCATCTTCTTGGCGCCGAGCGCACGCAGGACGTCCTCCATCTCCGGCTCGATGGTGGCCAGACCCGTTGCGACATTCACCACGATGGGGAAGAAGGCGATCAGGAAGGCGGTGAGCACCGCCGGCACCGTGCCGATGCCGAACCAGATCACAAGGATCGGCACAACCGCGACCTTCGGCACCGAGTTGAACCCGATCATCAGCGGATAGAGGCCGGCATAGATCGCCCGGCTCCAGCCGATGGCGAGCCCGAGCGCCAGACCGCCAACGACAGCAAGCAGAAAGCCGAGGGTGGTGGTGAAGAGCGTCTGCAGCGAATCCTTCCAGATCACCGGCCAGTACCTGACGGTGGCCACCCAGATATCACTCGGCGCAGGCAGGATGAAGATGGCGATGCCGAACAGGCGCACCGCAAACTCCCATAGCAGGAAGAGGCCAATGGTCCAAAGCCAGGGAGCGGCTCTCAGCCAGGTGTTTTCGCTGATCATGCGGCTGCCCTCGCCTGCGCGATATGACCGCGCAACTCGTGCACGATGTCGTTGAAATCCGCCTCATAGGTCAGGTCGATGGGCCGGGGCCTGGGAAAGTCGACCTGCTGCTCGACGATCAGCTTGCCCGGACGCGCGCTCATGACGAAGACGCGGTTGGCGAGGAACACCGCCTCGCGCAAATCATGGGTGACAAGAATCACCGTGAAGCCTTTCTCCGCATGCAGGTCGCGGATCACCTGCCACAGTTCCTCGCGGGTGAAGGCATCCAGCGCTCCGAAGGGCTCATCGAGCATCAGCAACTGCGGTTCATGAACGAGCGCCCGGCAGAGATTGGCCCGCTGCTGCATACCGCCGGAGAGCTGCCAGGGATATTTCTCCCCGAAGCCCTTGAGCCCGACCATCTCCAGCAGTCCCTCCGCCCTCTCGACATAGGCGGCACGTTCGGCGGAGAGCCGCCGGCGGTGCGGCTCGACGATCTCAAGCGGCAGCATGACGTTCTGCAAGGTTGTCCGCCAGGGCAGCATCGAGGGATTCTGGAAGGCCATGCCGGCAACGGAGACCGGGCCGTTCACCTCACGACCTGCAACCTCCACCGTGCCGGCCTGGGGACGGATCAGGCCGGTCGCCAGTTTCATCAAGGTGGACTTGCCGCAGCCGGAAGGGCCGACGACGGCGGCGAATTCGCCCTTCTGCACGGCCATTGTCAGGCCGTCGAGGGCAAGTGTTCCATCTCCACCCGGCCCATAGGCAAGGCGGATGTCGCGAAGATCAACGAAACCGGTCAAGGCGCGCCCCCGAAGCGTTGAGGAAAGGATGACACGACCCCTTGCCGGCCCCGTGGGCCAACAAGGGGCTTCTCTAGAGGGGCTTACTTGACCATCCGCTCCTCGACCGGCGGCAGGAAGGACGCATCGAAGACACGCTCGGGGGCCGGCGGCGTGTCGCTCACACCCATGGAGATCTTCAGGAATTCCATCGACTTGGCGAGCTTGTCCATGTCGACACCGCCAAAGCCGTTGGCCTTGACCGCGGGCGTCGCGATGGAGCCGTCCACGGCCATCTGCAGCCGCTCGACCTCGGTCGCCTCGTCGAGCACGCCGTTGCGCTCAAGCACATGCGGGATGGCGGCGGCGGGATCGGCGATGGCGTCGAGATAGCCGCGCACCAGCGCGCGGACCACGCCCTTGACCGCGTCCGGGTGTTCCTTGGCGAAGTCGGTGTTGACCATCACGACGTTGCCGTAGATGTCGAGCCCGTGCTCGGGCATCAGGATCGTGGAGATGTCGTCCGCCGGAATGCCCTGGGCCTTGAGGTTCAGGACGGATGAAAAGGAGTAACCGAAGATCGCATCGACCTGCCCCTGCGCGAGCATGGGCTCACGAACAGGAAAGCCGACGTTCTCGATGGTGATCGTCGAGGTGTCGAGACCGGCGACCTCGGCGAAGGCCGGCCACTGGCCGAAGGCGGCGTCCGGCGGCGGAGCGCCGAGCGTCTTGCCTTCAAGCGACTTCGGGTCTCCCGTCACGCCCTGGCTGACACGGCCGATGATGGCGATCGGCGGGCGCTCGTAGGCCATCATCACGGCCTTGACCTTGAGGTCCGGCTGCTCGTCGATGAGCTTGATCAAGGCGTTGATGTCGCCGAAGCCCATCTGGTAGGCGCCGGTCGCAACGCGCGGGATCGACTCGCGCGAGCCCGCTCCGGTGTCGATGGTGACGTTGACGCCTTCCTGGGCGAAATAGCCCTTGTCCAGCGCGATGAAAAAGGGCGCGGCCGGCCCCTCGAACTTCCAGTCAAGTGTGAACTTTACGTCCGTCTCGGCCATCGCCGCCGGAGCCGCAAGGCTGAACGCGAGCGCAAATGAAAGCAGTCGACGCATGATTTTCCCCACTGGCTTCTTGTCTTTCGCCAGTGAGACTGCCTTGCACATGCCCAAGGATCAAGCACTTTCAATCCGCGCTCATTACTTGGGCAAGAGACGACTCGAGACGCAGCAAACGGCTGTTTTGCGTGCAAAACGGTCACGAAGAAACAGGATTGCAGCGAAAAACCTTACAATCCCAGATACCTGATGACATCGGCCGCGAGTTGCTCGGCAGAGCGGGAAACCGTATCGAGCACGAGTTCGGCCTCCTCGGGCGCCTCGTAGGGACTGTCGATGCCGGTGAAATCCCGGATCTCACCCGCACGCGCCTTGCGATAGAGCCCCTTTGGATCGCGCGTTTCGGCAACCGCAAGCGGCGTGTCGACGTGGATCTCGACGAACTCGCCATCACTGAACAGATCGCGGGCCATCTTCCGGTCCGAGCGGAACGGCGAGATGAAGGACACCAGCACAATCAGACCAGCCTCGGTGAAGAGCTTCGCGACCTCGCCGACCCGCCGGATATTTTCGACCCGATCCTCCTCGGAGAAGCCGAGATCCCGATTGAGGCCATGCCGGACATTGTCGCCATCGAGCAGGAAGGTCAGACGGCCGCGCTCGTGGAGCTTCTGCTCGACCAGATTGGCAACCGTCGACTTGCCCGCGCCCGACAATCCCGTGAACCAGAGCACCCGCGGCGTCTGGCCGGCAAGTTCGGCGCGCGCCGCCCGGTCCACATCGAAGGCCTGACGGTGGATGTTGTCCGCCTTGCGCAGGCTGCGCCAGATCATCCCCGCTCCGACCGTCTGGTTGGAGAGCGGATCGATGAGGACAAAGGCACCCATGTCGCGGCTAACCTCATAAGGGTCGAAGGCAACCGGTGCGGCAAGTGACAGCTCGCAAAAGCCGATCTCGTTGAGCGACAGGCTATCGGCCGGATCCTCCTTCAGCGTGTTGACATCGATCCCGTGGACGATGCGGGTCACCCGCGCCGAGGTCGCCCGCCTGCCCGCCTTGAGGACATAACGGCGGCCGGGCATCAGCGGCTCGTCGCCCATCCAGATGACATGCGCGCCAAGCCGATCCGCCACCTCCGGCCGCAAGTCCGGCGGGCACAGCACATCGCCGCGCGAAACGTCGATCTCCTCGGCGAAGGTGAGCGTCACCGCATCGCCCGCGACTGCTTCCTCCAGGTCGCCACCCATGGCGGCGATGCGCGAGACGGTGGCCATGCGCCCGGAGCCGGCCACGGCAACGCTGTCACCAGGACGGACAGAGCCGCTGACAATGGTGCCGGCATAACCGCGAAAATCCAGATTGGGCCGGTTCACCCACTGAACCGGCATCCGGAACGGGCCCGAGGCTGCATCGGCGTTGACTTCGACATTCTCCAGATGCCCCAGCAGCGAAGGGCCCTCGTACCACGGCATGGCCACGCTCGGCGCGGAGACGTTGTCACCTGTCAGGGCGGACATGGGGATCACCTGCAGGCTCTCGAAGCCAAAGCCACCGGCAAAGGCCCGGTATTCGGTCGCGATCGCATCGAAGACTTCGGCAGAATTGCCGACGAGATCCATCTTGTTTACCGCCACCACGACATGGCGAATGCCAAGCAGGGACACGATGAAGGAATGGCGCCGGGTCTGCTGCAGGACGCCCTTGCGCGCATCGATCAGGATGATCGCCAGATCCGAGGTCGATGCACCGGTCGCCATGTTGCGCGTGTACTGTTCGTGCCCGGGCGTGTCGGCGACGATGAACTTGCGCGCCTCGGTGGCGAAGAACCGGTAGGCGACATCGATGGTGATGCCCTGCTCGCGCTCCGCTTCCAGCCCGTCGACGAGAAGGGCGAGATCGAGCGCGTCGCCCTGGGTCCCGAACTTGCGGGAATCGCGCGACAGGGCCGCGACCTGGTCCTCGAAGACGCGCTTGGTGTCGTGCAGCAAGCGCCCGATCAAAGTCGACTTCCCGTCATCGACACTGCCGCATGTCAGAAAGCGCAAGAGCCCTTTCTGATCGTGATCGGCGAGAAGATCGACGCCTGTCCGCGCCTGCGGCGGAACGAGCGGAGCATCCGCCGACGAAGACGTGGCGGGCACGGCCTGGGTCATGACTGTCATCCTCAGAAATAGCCTTCGCGCTTCTTCTTTTCCATCGACGCGGCGTCGTCATGGTCGATCAACCGGCCCGAGCGCTCGGAGGTGCGGGCAATCAGCATCTCGGTGACAATGTCGTCGAGCGTGTCGGCATTGGATTCGATGGCCGAGGTCAGCGGATAGCAACCGAGCGTACGAAACCGCACGCGCCGCATCTCCGGAGTCTCATCCGGGCGCAGCGGCAAGCGGTCGTCATCGACCATGATGAGCTGGCCATCACGGTGCACGACCGGCCGCTCCGCGGCGAAATACAGGGGAACGATGGGAATGCTCTCGGCGCGGATGTACTGCCAGATGTCGAGCTCGGTCCAGTTGGAGAGCGGGAAGACCCGCAGGCTTTCGCCCGCCTTGACCCTCGTGTTGAAGATCGACCACAGCTCGGGGCGCTGGTTCTTCGGGTCCCAGCCGTGCGCGGCGTTGCGGAACGAGAACACACGCTCCTTCGAGCGTGACTTCTCCTCGTCCCGGCGCGCGCCGCCGAAGGCCGCATCGAAGCCGTGGGCGTCGAGCGCCTGCTTCAGCGCCTCGGTCTTCATCACCTGGGTGTAGTAGGAGGAGCCGTGGTCAAAGGGGTTCACCCCCTCCTGCTTCCCCTGCAAGTTGGTGTGGGTGATAAGCTCCATCCCGGCCTCCGCCGCCATGCGGTCGCGGAACGTGATCATTTCTCGGAACTTCCAGGTCGTGTCGACGTGCAGCAGCGGAAAGGGCGGTGGCGCCGGGTAGAACGCCTTGCGCGCAAGGTGGAGCATGACGCTCGAGTCCTTGCCGATCGAGTAGAGCATCACCGGGTGGGACATCTCGGCCACGACTTCACGGATGATCTCGATCGACTCCGCCTCGAGACGATGCAGCTGGCTCTTTCTGTTGGACACGGCACGCTCCTCGCGACTTGAGGCCGGCCGGCGCGATGGCGCGCGAGAGGTCCGGCAATCAATGTCTTCACGAGATAAGCGTCGCCAGGGGGAAGCACGAGAAACAGGATTGCCGACAAAGGGCAGACGTTAAAAAATCTCGGTCGAAGGCGACCTCACGATGGCGTGGAGGACCGGCAAAGGTCGGCGGCGCGCGCGAGAAGCGCCGGATCGCCACCGGCCAGGAACCCCGGGTTGGCAAAATCGGCGAGGCCTTCCCGCCCGCGCTTGCCATAGAGGAAGGCGCCGCCGTCCAGGCCGACGACCTGGCCGCCGGCGGCGGCAAGCACCGCATGGCCCGCGGCCGTATCCCACTCCATCGTCCGCCCGAAGCGGGGATAGAAGTCCGCCTCACCGCGTGCGACGAGGCAGAACTTCAACGAGGACCCGATGCTGATGCAGCCGCCAATGGGCAGCGCCTCGAGCAGGCTGTCCGTCTCGGGGTCGGAATGAGAACGGCTGGCCAGGGCGACCGGCGCCTGCGGAGCAGCGATGCGGGCATGGATCGCACGCCAGTCGCCGGCGACAACCTCAAAGGAGCCCTCCCCGCGCGCGCCGACGAAAAGCGCGCCGGTGACAGGGGCGAAGACCGCGCCTAGAATAGGGACACCATCTTCGATCAGGGCGATATTGACGGTGAACTCACCGCGCCCGGAGACAAACTCCCGGGTTCCATCGAGCGGATCGACCAGGAAGAAGCGGCGCGCGACGACAGGGTCGTCGCCCGCGGCCATCGCCTCTTCCGCCACGACGCAGATATCTGGAAAATCACGGGACAAGCCGTCGAGAATGACCGCTTCCGCGCGTCGGTCGGCCTCCGTCACAGGGCTTTCGTCTGCCTTGCGTTCGACCTCGACACCATTTCTGAACAGCGGGAGGATCACCTCGCCGGCTGCCACGCACAGATCGGCGAGGCGTTTCATGTCCTGCGTGACGGCCATGCCGCTCCCCCTCGCGTTCCGCGCCCGCTGTCTCAGCGACCCGCTGGCTTGCCGATCCCCTGATAGTCGAGACCCGCGTCGATGACGTCGCCAGCCTGCCAGATGTTGCGCATGTCGATGATCTCGCGCCCGCGCATGCGCCTGGCAAGATCCTTCAGCGACAGGCCCCGATAGACGTTCCACTCGGTCACGACCGCAAGCACGTCGACGCCATCGGCGACGTCATACGGATTGTCGCGCCATTCGAGACCCGGCAACAACGGCTCCGCCTGAACACGGGCCTCCGGATCGTGGGCGACGACCTCGACGCCCGCAGCCTGGAGCTCGGGCACGATGACCAGCGACGGTGCGTCGCGAACGTCGTCCGTGTTGGGCTTGAAGGCGATGCCGAGAATGCCGACCCGCTTGCCTTTCGGCTCGGGTCCCAGGGCGGCAAGAACGCGCTGCGCCATCTCGTGCTTGCGGCTCTCGTTGACGGAAATAGTCGTCTCGACGAGGCGCAGCGGCGTGCCGTGCCGCTGTCCGGTGGCGGCGAGCGCGGTGGTATCCTTGGGGAAGCACGATCCGCCGAAGCCCGGCCCGGCATGCAGGAACTTGCCGCCGATGCGCTTGTCGAGACCGATGCCGCTTGCCACCTTCTGCACATCCGCGCCGACCTGCTCGCACAGATTGGCAATCTCGTTGATGAATGTGATCTTGAGCGCCAGGAAGGCATTTGCGGCGTATTTCGTCAGTTCCGCATTCTCCAGCGTCGACACCAGAACCGGCGTCTCGCGCAGGTAGAGCGGACGATAGAGACGCCGCATCGCCGTCTCGGCATGCTCGTCCTCGGCTCCGACGACGACCCGGTCCGGGCGCATGAAGTCCTCGATTGCCGATCCCTCGCGCAGGAACTCCGGGTTGGAGGCGATGGAAAAATCGACGCCCGGGCGCTCCTCGCGGATGATCTCGGCCACCTTTCGGCAGGTGCCGACGACAACGGTCGACTTGATGACCACCACCGTGCCGGGGTTCATCGCGGCAGCGATCTGGCGGGCAGCTGCGAAAACATAGGTGAGATCCGCCTCGCCGTCTCCGCGACGCGAGGGTGTTCCGACGGCGACGAACACGACGTCCGCCGCCTTGACGGCCGCATCGAAATCTGTGGTGAAGGCAAGACGACCGGCCGAGAGGTTCCGCTCGATCATCGCATCGAGGCCGGGCTCATAGATCGGCACCTCACCGCCATTCAGCCGCTCGATCTTGCCCGCGTCGATGTCGACACAGGTCACGTCGAAGCCGAATTCCGAGAAGCAGACGCCCGACACCAGTCCGACATAGCCGGTGCCAATCATCGCGATACGCATGCGAGCTCCTGTGTCCTGTCAGGAAACCTGAGCGGATGCCCTTGCATCCGGTCCCGAGCCCTCCCTCCAGCAGGAGCCCGCGCCACCGGCTTCGGAAGATCGCTCAAGACCTTCGGAGCGCCCGGAAAACCGCCAGATTGTCACGGGTCCGTCACACGGCGCAGGCTGCGCGCCAGCGAGGCCCGACGCCTGCGTTCCTGTTCGCTTGCCACCCGTTTGTCAACCCGCTAATACGAGCCGGGAGGGCGAAAGCATCGCCAGCGCGCGTCTCCTGCGGGGGTCGGAAGACACGAGGGGAGAAGGGCTTGGCCGTTCTGATCACTGGCGGCGCCGGTTACATCGGCAGCCACATGGCGTGGCGGTTGCTGGACGCCGGCGAGGAGGTGATCATCCTCGACAATCTGAGCACGGGACATGCCTGGTCGATCCCGGGCCGGGCCGTCTTCGTGAAAGGCGACGCAGGCTCGACGGAGGCCTTCGCCGAGGCCCGGGCGTCTGCTCCGATCGATGCCGTGATTCACTTCGCCGGGTCGGTCGTGGTGCCGGAATCCATCGCCGAGCCGCTGAAGTACTACCGCAACAACACCTGCACCACGCTCGGACTTCTCGAAAACTGCCTCGCCGCCGGCGTCGAGACCTTCATCTTTTCGTCAACGGCCGCCGTCTATGCGGATCCAGGCGATGAACTCGTTGGAGAGGACGCAGCCCTGCTGCCGGCAACGCCCTATGGGCGCTCGAAGCTGATGATCGAAGAGATCCTGGCCGACGTTTCCGCCGCGAGCGGGCTGCACCACGCGATCCTGCGCTACTTCAACGTCGCGGGAGCCGATCCGGCCGGGCGCACCGGCCACTCCACACGCGGCGCGACGCATCTTCTGAAGGTTGCCTGCGAGGCGGCCCTCGGGAAACGGAACGGCATGGCCGTCTTCGGCACCGACTATCCCACGCGGGACGGCACGGCCGAACGCGATTTCATCCATGTGAGCGACCTTGTCGAGGCCCACTATCTGGCTTTGCAAAAGCTGCGCGCCGCACGGGAGAATTTCACACTGAATTGCGGCTATGGCCGAGGCTATTCGGTGCTGGAAATGATCGCCGCCGTGAAAGCCGAATCGGGCACTGACTTCCCGGTCGCCCTCGAAGGCCGCAGGGAGGGCGATCTCGCCCGCGTCGTGGCGGACAGCACGGCAATTCGCACCGCTCTCGCATGGCGTCCCGCGTATGATGACCTTACCGGAATCGCGAGACATGCCCTCGCCTGGGAGCGTCACCTGATGAGCAGGAATGCGACGGAAAGTCACTCGGGTGAGTGATAGGCCTCCGTATTTAACGCAAGGTCACATTCTCGACGTTTTGAGACGGACCATCTCTGTTATAGTGGCGGGGTCTAGGATAGAAGGTCTGTGGAAACGCTCGAATCTTCCGCGACGGCGATGTGGCGCAGGTCACGCAACGAGTTGCATTATGGGCGGGGCCTCTCTGTGAAGCCGTATCCTCCCATGCCCGGAACCAACATCTGAAAAAGCCGCGTCCTACCGGGCGGCGCAAAAGAAGATCGACTGAATGCCACTACGCGCGCATAGCACCATCATTTCCGGATACGCCGCCCGCCTGCCTGGCGCCAGCACGGCAGATGCCTTCTGGTCTCTGCTCGACGAAGGCCGGTGCAGCGTCACCCGGGTCGGTGCCGACAGGTTCGATACGGCAGCCTTCCACCACCCTCGTCCGGGCACGCCCGGCCGCAGCTTCACGTTCGCTGCCGGACAGGTGGAGGACGTCTACGGATTCGATGCCGCGTTCTTCGGGATCTCGCCACGCGAAGCGGCTCAGATCGATCCGCAGCAGCGGCTCCTCCTTCAGGTGGTTTGGGAAGCAATCGAGACCTCGGGCCTGCGCGCTTCCGACCTCGCCGGCACAAAGACCGGCGTCTATGTGGGCGCGTCCGCGCTCGACTATCACCAGCGGCTGCTGTTCGACCTGCCGGCCATCGACATGCAGACGATGACGGGCAACACCCTCTCCATCGTCTCGAATCGCATTTCCTATTTCTTCGACCTGAGCGGACCGAGCTTTACCGTCGACACCGCCTGCTCGTCCTCGATGGTGGCGCTGCATCAGGCCGTCAGCGCCATCGAAACAGGGCAGATCGATACCGCCATCGTCGCCGGCGTCAACCTGCTGCTGAGCCCCTTCTCATTCATTGGCTTTGCGCGCGCCTCCATGCTGTCTCCGCAGGGCCTGTGCCGCGCGTTCGACGCCTCCGGAGACGGATATGTCCGCTCGGAAGGTGCTGTCGCGCTGGTTCTCCAGCGCGAGGGAACCCTGTCGCCGGACCGGGCGCGGGCGCGCATCGTCGCCACCGGCACGAATTCGGACGGGCGCACGACCGGCCTGTCGCTTCCTTCTTCGCAGGCCCAGGCAGATCTTCTGTCCTCGATCTACCATGACCTGGATCTTTCGCCCGACGACCTGGCCTTCATCGAGGCGCATGGCACGGGCACGCAGGTCGGCGACCCCGCCGAGGCGAATGCCCTTGGCTCCGTAATCGGCCAGCGCCGCCGCACGGCCCTTCCCATCGGCTCGGTGAAGACGAACGTCGGCCACCTTGAGCCGGTGTCCGGGCTCGTCGGCGTGCTGAAGTCGATCCTGGCGCTGAAGCACGACCGGCTGCCGCGCTCGCTGCATTTCGACACGCCCAATCCGCACATCGATTTCGACGGGCTCAACCTGCAGGTCGCCGCCAATGCACTTGCACTCCCTCCCCGGGGCGAGCGGCCAAGGCTTGCGGGCATCAACTCCTTCGGCTTCGGCGGCACGAACGCCCATGCGGTGATCGCGGATATGGATGGTGCGCCGGAAGCGCCGGCCTCGGGTGTTCGCGACAACGCTCCTCTCGTCATTTCGGCACGCTCTGAGGCCGCCCTGAAGGCGCTTGCCGGTCGTTTCGCCGAGCGTCTGGAGCAGGATCTTTCGGCAAGCGGAACACTCATCGACGCCTCCGCGCGGCTGCGTGACATCCATGAGCACCGGCTGGTTGTTCTTGGTGCGAGCGCTGAAAAGATCGACGCGCTACAGGCCTTCGCGCGCGACGAGAGCCATGCGCTGGCCGTGTCCGGACGCGCCGGCACGCGGATGCATGGCGTCGCCTTCGCGTTTTCCGGCAATGGCGCGCAGTGGGTCGGAATGGGCCGGAGCGCCTTCAACGACGATGCGCCGTTCGCCACCGCCTTGAAGGAAGTCGACGGCCACTTCACGCCCCTTTCGGGCTGGTCGCTCGCAACCATGCTGTTCTCTCCCACGCTCGACACGGAAATCGAGCGCACGGAAGTGGCGCAGCCGCTTCTCTTCGCCATCCAGGTCGCTCTCGTCGCCGCCCTGTCGCATCGCGGCATAGAGCCAGACGCGGTGCTCGGCCACAGTGTCGGCGAGGTGGCGGCCGCCTGGTGTTCGGGTATGCTCGACCTGGAAACGGCGACGCGCGTCATCCACGCCCGTTCGACGCAGCAGGAAATGGTGCGCGACCTCGGCGGCATGGCGGCATTGCTGTTGGCGGAAGACGAGGCGCGCGCGGCACTTGCCGGGTCGTCGCTGCCGGGGCTGGAGATCTCCGCGATCAATTCGCCTCGCAGCGTCACGATCTCGGGTCCAACGGACAGCATCGATGCCTTCGCCCGCATCGCCCGCAAGAACCGATGGGCGGTGCGCAAGCTCAACATCGCCTATCCGTTCCACAGCGCGCTGGTCGACCCCATCGAGGCACCCCTGCGCGCCGCCCTCGCACAGGTGCAGTTGCACGACGCGCGCATCCCCTTCTTCTCCTCGGTCGACGCTGACAGCGGGACCGTCGCGCCTGACGCGGTCTATTGGTGGAGGAACGTGCGCCAGCCCGTCCGCTTCGCCGATGCAACGCGCCGGCTTGGCGAGGCAGGAATCGACCTGGTTGTCGAAATCGGCCCGAAGCCGATCCTCTCTACCTATCTTCGCGACACGCTGCGCACCGAGGGGCATTCCGCCATCGTGGTCGGAACACTCGACCAGCCGCGCACGGCCGAAGGCCCTTGCGAGACGATCGACGCCATAGCCGCCCGCATTGTCGCCCATGGCGCACCGGCCGACCTCGACCGCTTCGTCGGCCCGACCGGGTCCCATCTGCCGGACCTGCCCTCCTATCCCTGGCAACCGGTGACATGCCGGGTCGAACCGACAGACGAGCGCATCGCCGGGCGCCCTCGCGTCTCGCCGCTTCTTGGAAAGCGCCTGCGTCCAGAGAGCGCCGAATGGTTCAACGTCATCGATGCGGAGCTGTTTCCTTTCCTGGCCGATCACAAGGTCGAGGATACGGTGGTGTTCCCGGCGGCGGGCTATCTGGAGATGGCACTCTCTGCCGCGCTCGACTGGAGCAACAGCACGCGCGTCGAGCTGTGCAATGTCGAGATCCTGCGCCCGCTGGTGCTCGATGCAGGCAAGAGCCAGGAAACGCTGGTGCGGCTTTCGCCCGATGACCGGGTGATCGAGATCCTGGCGCGCCCGCGTTTGTCGGGCGGTGATTGGTCGCTCTTCGTGAAATGCGACTACCGCACGCTTGCTGATGAGGGCAACGCCCCCGTGCCGCCGCAGGAGATAACCGAAGACGACACCATCGACCACGCCCGCCTCTACGAGCTGACGCAAGCCCATGGCCTCGGCTATGGCCCGGCGTTTCGCCGTGCAACGGGCGTGCGGTTGCTCGGGCCCGGCAGGGCGCGCATCGACCTCGAGCCGCTGCTGGACCGGCCGGAAGGCGAGCCGCCCTTCTCGCTCGACCCCATGCTTGCGGATGCCGGCTTCCACGGGCTCTTCGCGCTGCTCGCGGCCGAGTCCGGAGCCGCCCCCGAACAGGGTTTTCTGCCCGTCCGCATCGGACGCCTGGAGCTGATGCGCACCGACGCGGCGCCCGTGCGGGCGGAGATCGCCATAGAACGGGCAAGCGCGCGCTCGATCCTTGCCAGTTTCGATTATTTCGATGCCGACGACCGACGGGTTGCAAGGATCCGCTCGGCGCGCTTCAAGGCCGTGCGGTTTCATCTCTCGGACGAGGAAACGGATGCCCTCGTCTATCGGCTGGAAGCAAAGCTTCTCGCGCCGTTGTCGGGCTTGCGCCTGTCGCCCGACGCGCCGTCGCCAATGCCCGATATTGCCGCGCTGGCCGCATCTCTCGATCTCCTTGCCACCGATGACGCGGCAGAAGAGCCTTCCGACGAGGCGCTCCTTCTCGACGCCCTCGCCCGCGCCGTCGCGCACCATGCGCTTTTCACGGTCCTCGGGGCCGGACCGGTGTCGACGGAGCAAGCCGTAGCCGAGGGAACGCTCGCGGCGAGCGCCCGTCCGCTCGCGGAGCGCCTGCTTCAGGAGCTTGCACAGCACGACCTTGCCCGAGCCGGAGAAGGCGACAGCACCGACTGGCGGCTGAGCGATCCGGCCGACGGCCTTGCCCCCATGGCGCTCGTCGAGACGCTCGTTGCCGAAGCGGGCCGCCAGGTGGCCGAGACGACGCTCCTTGCCCGCCTCCTCACGCTTCTGCCGCGCCTGCTGCGGGAAGGGTTGCCGGAAAGCGCGGATGCAGCGCTCTCGCCCGCCCTGCTCGAGGCCGTGCGCCGCGACGGATTGCGGGCGCGCGCGCTTGCCCGTGCCGCTCGTCGCCTGATGCTCGAACTGGTCGAAGCCTGGCCGAAAGATCGTCCGTTGCGGATACTCCTTGCCGGGGGGCATCATCCGCATGAGGCGGAGGCGTTGAGCCTCGCCCTTGATCCTGGCCGGAGCCGGCTTGTGGTGGCGGATGCAAGCGAGGCTGCACTTGCGCGCCTCAAGCGCAATTGGCGCGGCCGGCCCGATACGGAATTTGCCGAGTTTGGCGACGCCCGCCTCGAGCGCGCCGGCCCCTTCGATGTTGCAATCGTGCTCGATGCGCTGTCCGCGCTGACGCGGGAGACCCTGGCAGGCCTAGGCCACTTGCTGACCCATGACGGCCTTGTCGCGGCTTTCGAGCCGGTCGAAAGCCTGCGCGAAACGCTCCTGGCAGGCATAGGCTGCGACTGGTGGCAAGGTCCCACGGGACGCCGTGCAAGGTCCCTTGCATCCCTGCTCGCCTCCGCGGGACTGCGCGAGGTCAGCGAAACCATCCTGTCCGGTACCGAGGAAAGCGCGGTCTTCGTGACCGCGAAAGCACCGCCGCACTCAAATGCAGGCCAGACGGCAAACGGCGGCGCCAGCAGCACGACGGGCGCGCTGGAACCGGACGCGGAGCTGTCCCGCCATCTCGTCCTTTTTTGCTCCCAAGGTGATCCTTCGCAGGCGGAACCGCTGCGTCTGGCGCTGGCCGCACGCGGCATCGCCGGCCACATCGCCATTCCAGGCACCTCGACCCGGCTCGTTGCCGGCGTCTGGCACATCGACGGCGACGACGCCTCCGCCTGGTCGCAGAATGCCGGGCTTGCCTCGGCTTCGGCCGACGGCGTCGTGCATCTGCCGGATACGCGGGCGTTTGACGACGCGTCGCTGCAGGTATCGCATCAGCTCTGGTCGATCATGCAGATATTGAAAGGCCGTGGCGGCAATGCCGGCCTGCATATGATCGTCGCGCCGGGCGGAGCCGCGGCGGAGCGCTCGACCGGTGGCACGGACCCTGTCGCCGCCGGCATGTGGGCGTTCGGCCGGGTGGTCATGAACGAGTACCCGGAGACGAACACGCGCCTTGTCGATCCGCAGCCGGATGATGCCACCGCCGTCGGCGCCGCGCGCCTTGCAGACGAGATCGCCGAAGCGCTCGAGCATCCCGGCGGAGAGCGCGAGATCGTGCTGCGGATGGGGCAAAGGTTCGGCCTGCGCGCGCAGCGCGCGCCTGCTCTTCCTGACATCGAGGACGAAACCCGCTCCCGGCCGCGCAAGGCTCGCCGCCTCGACATCACCCGCCAGGGCGCGCTTGATCGACTTGCATGGCAGACTGTCGACCTGCCGCCGCTTGCCGGCGACGAGGTCGAGATCGAGGTGGAGGCAAGCGGCCTCAATTTCCGTGACGTGATGTGGGCGCTCGGCCTGCTTCCCGAGGAAGCGCTGGAAGATGGCTTCGCCGGTCCGACGCTGGGAATGGAATGCTGCGGACGGATCATCGCGACAGGACCCAAGGCCACGCGTTTCAAGCCCGGAGAGCGGGTCATCGCCTTCGCCCCGGCCTGCTTCTCGAGCCATGTCACAGTCTCCGAGCGCGGCTGTGCGCCGGCTCCAGAGGGCACGCCGGCGGATGCGGCCGCGACCATCCCGGTGACCTTCCTGACAAGCTGGTACGCACTGGTAGAGTTGGCGCGCCTGCGCGCCGGCGAACGCGTGCTCATCCACGGCGGTGCAGGCGGCGTCGGCCTCGCGGCTATCCAGATCGCCCGCCACCTCGGCGCGACGGTGATCGCCACTGCCGGGTCTGCGGAAAAGCGGGCGCTTCTCGAGATGCTCGGCGCGGATCACGTTCTCGACAGCCGCTCGCTCGCGTTCTCCGACGAGGTCCTGCGTCTGACAGGTGGCGAGGGCATCGAGGTCGTGCTGAACTCGCTTTCGGGCGAGGCGATGGAACGCAGCCTCGAGGTACTGAAGCCCTTCGGCCGGTTCCTCGAACTCGGCAAGCGTGACTACTACGAGAACAGCCGGCTGGGTCTGCGACCGTTCCGGCGCAACCTCAGCTACTTCGGCATCGATGCCGACCAGTTGCTGATCCATCAGCCAGAGCTTGCAGGACGCTTGCTCGATACACTCATGCAGCTCTTCGCCAACGGCACGCTGACGCCCCTTCCCTACCGTGTGTTCGAGGCGGATGCAGCCGTCGACGCCTTCCGGCTGATGCAGCAGGCAGGCCACATCGGCAAGATCGTCATCCGCCCTCCCCGGATAGCAAAGGCCGGTGCGCGCGCGCAGGAACATATCGCTCCGACCCGGCTTTCAGGCCTTCAGGTGGTTGCCGGCGGCTTCGGTGGCTTCGGCGCGGCGCTGGTGCGCCGGCTCGCGGACATGGGCGCGCAGCGGATCGCCGTGCTGTCGCGGCGCGGCAAGCCGGACGCGGAGACGGCCGGACTGTTCGCCGAGCTGGAAGAGCGGGGCGTGCGCGTCATAGCGTGCGCCTGCGACATCACCGACGAGACCGCCCTTGCCGCGACGCTTGAGACCCTGCGTGCCGAGGAAGGCCCGGTCAACGGCGTTTTTCATACGGCGATGGTGATCAATGACGCTCTGATCGCCAACATGCAGCGCCACGAACTCGAGGCAACGCTGGCCCCGAAGATTCGCGGCGCGCAGCTGCTCGACAAGCTGACGCGAGGCGATCCCTTGCGTCATTTCGTGCTCTATTCGTCCGCTACGACCTTCATCGGAAATCCGGGCCAGGCGAACTACGTCGCCGCCAACGGCTATCTCGAGGGACTGGCGGCGTGTCGCCGGGCGGAAGGCCTGCCAGGGCTGGCGGTTGCCTGGGGCGCGATCTCGGATGCCGGTTATCTCACGCGCAACACCGACGTCGGCGACCTCCTGGCCCGCAAGCTCGGCCGTCACGCACTTTCAGCCGATGAGGCCCTCGACGGACTGGCGCGGCTGATGGCGCTTTGCGAGGCGGAGATGGGCGATCCTGTCACCGCCTATGCGCGTATTGACTGGAAGGGCGCGCGTCGCGATCTCGCGCTTCTTTCGATGCCCTACGCGGAACGCCTCGGCATCGGAGCGGGTGATGAAGACGGTCCGGGCGGTGGCGGCGCGGTCGATCTCGCAGCCCTCGTTTCCGGGCTCGACCGGGCCGGTGCGGTGGAAAAGATCGCAGCGCTTCTTGCCGTCGAGATCGGCCGCATTCTCAGGATCGCGGAAAACGAGATCGATGCGGCGCGCCCGCTTGCCGACATCGGCATGGATTCGCTGATGGCGCTCGAGCTGCGCATGGCGGCGGAGCGCCAGTTCGGCATCGACATTCCGCTGATGTCGCTTGCCAATGGCGCCACCCTTGCCGACATGGCCGGCCGCATCGCCGATCAGGCTATATCGGGCGAGACCAGTCCGGCGCTATCGGCAGAGGTGCGGGCCTCTGCGAGCCAGCACCTGGACGAGGCCTCGTTGACCGACCGCGCGGCGTTCGAGGACGTCGCGGCCCGCGTCGAGGAACGCAGCAGCGGCGTCAAGTCGCTGCTATGATCCGCTCCGGCGAGCTGGCGACAACGCGGCCCGCAGTCCGGCCCAAGGAGACACCGTGAGCGATGACCTTCCAGCCGGCGCGAAGCCGGACCAGAGCAACCGCAAGGCGCTCGTAAAATCGCTTCGCGCCGGGCACAAGGCGGCACGCGAGCGTCGCCCCGAAGCCGGCGCACCCGCCGACGCCCCGTCGTTTGCCTCCGCGCCCGTACGCGCCTTCGACTTTTCCCAGTTGCCGCAGCTGCGCCAATTGCGCATGCACCGGGCGGCGGCCGACATGATCGGCCTGGAGAACCCGTTCTTCCGCTCTCACGACGGCATCGCCGGGCCAACGACGATGATCGACGGCGCGGTGCACGACAATTTCTCCTCCTACAACTATCTTGGGCTCAACGGGCACCCGGAAGTGCGCGCGGCCGCCGAAAAAGCGCTCACCGACTATGGCACCAGCGCCTCCGCGAGCCGTGTCGTCGCGGGCGAACGTCCGGTACACCGCGAACTCGAGGACGCGCTCGCCGAGCTTTATGGCACCGAGGATGCGGTCGTCATGGTGAGCGGGCACGCCACGAACGTGACCACCATCGGCCATCTGATGGGCAGCAACGACCTGATCATTGTCGACGCGCTGATCCACAATTCGGTCAGCGAGGGCGCGCGCCTGTCCCATGCCACGCGCCTGACGTTCCCCCATGGCGACCTCGATGCCCTGGAAGCCATGCTCGTGCGTCACAGACACAATTACGAGCATGTCCTGATCGTGGTCGAGGGCATCTACAGCATGGACGGAGATTTCCCGGACCTGCCGCGCCTGCTCTCTCTCAAGAGCAATTTCGACTGCTGGCTGATGGTCGACGAAGCCCATGCACTTGGGGTTCTCGGCAAGTCCGGGCGCGGACTGGCAGAGCATTTCGGCGTTGATCCGAATTCCGTCGAGATGTGGATGGGCACGCTGTCGAAGACGCTTGCCTCCTGCGGCGGCTATATCGCAGGCTCCAAGGCGCTTTGCGACTACCTGCGGGCGAGCGCGCCCGGGTTCGTGTTTTCCGTCGGCCTGTCGCCGGTGCTGGCGGCGGCGGCCACCGCTTGTTGCCGCATCATGATCCGCGAGCCGGAGCGCGTGGCGCGGCTTGCGGACAATGGCCGGCTCTTCCTGGAAAAGGCGCGTGCCGCCGGGCTCGATACCGGCCCCAGCGCCGGGCTCAGCGTCGTGCCGGTCATCGTCGGAGATTCCATCGGCGCCGCCTCGCTCTCGAACCGCCTTCTCAAGCGGGGGGTAAACGCGCTGCCGATCATCTTCCCCGCCGTTGCGGAGAAATCGGCGCGAATCCGCTTCTTCATCACCAGTGAACACACGCCTGAGCAGATTGAGCGCGCGGTTGCCGTCACGGCCGAAGAGCTCGCCGCGATCCGAGCCGACAACGTCGGCTTCGGCTCCCTCGTGGAGAGCGCCCGGCGCAAGGATTGACGCGTACCCCGGATCGGTCGGCGGATCAAAGCCCGAGCCTGCGCCCAAGCCAGGAGATCTTCTGCCTCAGCTCCTGAACGAGCCTGTGCCTCCGGCTTGCCCGAAGATGCACCAGCCGTTCGGCCAGAAACTCGGGCGGACAAGGCAGCAGGGTCAGTGGGTCGACGCAGAACGGATAGGCGACATAGGCGGCGTGAACGAGCGCCTCGAGCTCTATGCCCTTTCTCCGCCTGGGGGCTTCTGTAAGATCCTGCGTCAACCCCCAGCCGGCATAGAAGGGCATCCCGTAAACGCTCACCGGCACGCCACGCAGCAACGCCTCGAACCCCGCAAGCGACGAGAATGTTTCCACCCGGTCGACGGCGGGCAGAAGGGATGGCAGGGAAACGCCCGTCACCACAGCATCCGCCAGTCCGGCCAGAGCCTCCGGCGCGATCCGCCCGGCCCTCAATCCCGCCTCCACGTCCGGATGCGGCTTGTAGAGGATATGCGCGCGCGGATTGCGTGCCCGGACCTGGCGCAAGAGTTCCAGATTGATGTTGGCGCAGTTTGCGCAATCGATGACATCGGAGCGCGACAGGCGCACGCCGGCATCATCCGCCACCTGACCGGGCACCAGGAGGACCGGCCGGTCCACCGGACGGGCCGGTGTGTGGGTACGATCCGCGGCGGTGTTGTATTTGGTCAGGCCGGAGAGGCAGAGCATTTCGCGCAGCCGGCGGGCGCGGCATCTCTCCGCCTCCGTCAGCCGCGTTCCCGCGATCAGGCGTTCCAGCCGGCTTTCGCGCGTGGCATCGAAGTAGATCCCCTCCGGGTCGAACGCGTAGGACGCGCCGCGCGCAAGCCCCGCCCCGAGACCGACCGACCGCAGGAAACCGTCCTCTATCCGCCAAAGCGAAACGCCGGCGGCATCCGCGAGGGCCTCATCTTGCAGCGCAACCCGCCCGGCCCAGCCAAGCACGCGGCCGTTCACGGCCCGCGCCTGTCCGATGGCGCTGCGCGCGTCCTGACAGAACGTGACCGCCCCACCGGACCGGCGGAAGGCGGCCGCAACCGCCTCCCTGTTCCAACGGCGCACGCCGAAGGCAAAGAAGGGGCCGCCGTCCAGCGCCGCATCGCGCCTTGCAAGCGTATCGAGAAGGCCGGTCGCCATCGCTCCGGCAAGCCCCTCGCCCCGGCCATAGGGGCACGGCCAGAGAACCGCCCCGGCAACGGCCGCGGCCACATCCAGTTCGCCGGCAGGAACGCCAAGCGCGGAGAGCCGTTCCGCCACCGCTTGCCCAAGCGGGCACTCGGGCGGAACCGCGCAGGCCTCGCGCTCCTGCCGGTCATCGCCACGATCGCCAGCAGCAAACAGGCTGGCGACATCGCCGGATGGCGTCTGTTCCAGAACGTCCGGCAAGACGGGCTGCAGAAGCAACAGGACCGTTTGCGGGTCGAACGGCGCGGGAAGGGCTGGAACCGGCACCACATCGGCGAGAAACAAACCGTAGCCGGTCGCACGCGCGACCCCGACGGCCCGGGCATGTGTCGCGCTGTCGATCCCCACGACAACCGACGCAGCGGTGTTTTTCTCGAGGCCCGAAAAGGCGGCCGCGATCAGCCGGCGATGGGGGTGAAGCTTCGGCTCGAGGATCCTCGTCCCGCTCTTTTGGAAGAAGGCGACCCGGCTCACAGCCGCACACCGAGTATGCGCGCGGCGGCAAGCCGTGGCGGCGGCGCCTCGCTCATCCAGGCAGGCTCTGGAAACGCAGGCTCGAGAAGCCGTGACGTGATTTCGCGAACCGCGACGCCAAGGCCCTCCCGGTTGTGAATGGACCCGCGCACCTGCGTGGTTGCTGCAAGGGCTGTCACGAAGTCGACGACCAGTTCCGGCTCCGCCGGCTTCGGTGCCTGCCAGAAGCCGTCGAGCCCACCCTGATGGGTCAGGCCGGGCATGTCGTAGAGCGCCGGTGCCAATGCCTTGACCGGCACACCGGCGCGCAGCGCCTCGAGGCCCGCCGTCGAATTGACGGTTACAACGCCCTGTGCCCTTGCAAGCAGCGTATCGAGCCTTCCGCCATCCAACAGGACGACCCGTTCGCCGAGCGCGCGCCCCGCACTGGAACTGGCGATCACGGCTCGCCAGTCGCTTGCACCATTGTCGAGCGGGTGTGTCTTCACGAGAAGGTCGACATGAGCAGGCGCATGCGTGGCGAAGGATGCGAGGATGTGCTCCAGCGCCTGCCGCATGGTCCCGAATGGCGAATGGACGCGGACCTGATAGTCGCCCTCGACCTGAAGCGGCAACAGGAAAAACGGCCGCGCCCTGCGGAGATGCGCCCGCTCCGCCCTTTCGGCTGCCGCCTTGCGCGCGGAAGACCCTAGCAACCGTCGAGCCCAGCAGGCGTAGTCGGCAAGCGGGGCCTGCGGCGTGTGGCGGCGGTGGTGGGGATAGCGAAAGGACAGCAGGACATTGGCGAGGTGGTAGGTGACGTCCTGCCAGGCTTCCAGAGTGAAGGACCCGGGAAAGCGTGGCGACAGATCAACCGGTTCAGCCTGGTTCGCAATGGCCCGCACGCTCTGCGGATTGGCGGGAAAGCGGCTCAGCGTCACAAGCCCGCCGCGCTCCAGCGTCATGAAGCCCGGGCGCAACAGGCCAAGTTCGCTGACATGCACGGCAAGGCCACGCGCCTGTGCCGCCAGCGCCGCCTCGCGATGGTAGGGGCGCGTATCGCCGTGCAGCACGAGATCGGTCACCACCTCGCGGTCAAGAAAATCGGCGATGTGATCCGGCCAGGCGGAATAGGGGCCGCGATAGGAGCGCGCCGTGGCGCCGGGCCAGTCGAGCCAGTCACCCGCGCAGAAGTTGATCCGCGAGACGCGGTGTCCGGCTCGGGCAAGCTCGGCGCCGATTCGCCGGTAAAGCGCGGACAAAGGCCCCTGAAGGAAGAGGTAGTGCCTTTGCCGGTCGCCGCTGCGCAAGGCGCTGCTTCGCATATCGCTGCCGTCGACTAGGCCGGCGGGTTCGGGCGCCCTGCTCATCCGCGCCACGCCCGGCGCCACAGGCCGGTGCGACCACGCGCCGCCATCTCGCCCTCGAAATCGACGGGAATGCCCAGGCTTCGCGCCCGCTCAATACGGGGTGCGGGCACTTCGTTGGCGCCGGGAAGATTGATGGTCCCTTCCTCGATCCGGCGTGCAAGTTCCACAGCGGCGGCGGTCTTGCCCTCGCGCGTATAAAAGTTGCCCTGCACCTGGATGGAATGCGCCATCAGCCGCTGAACCGCGTCACAGGTCTCGACCTCAGGGACCTGAGGGGTTCGCCAGAACCGGTCCAGCGACAGTTGGCAGGTCAGCCCGGGCATATCGTAGACGGCAATGCCGAGCACCTTGACCGGGCATCTCAGGCGGACTGCGTGCAGACCGGTGGTGCTGTTGACCATCAGCGCGCCGGCGGTGTGCTGGAGCAGCGTTACAAGGTGGCCGCCGTCGACCACATGCACCCGTCGCTTCACCCCGTGCCGGCGGGCGAGATTGCGCACGATCCGACGCCATGGCTCGATGCCCTGATCCATCGGATGGATCTTGACGACAAGCCGCGCGGCCTCATGCGCATGCGCGGCAAAGGAGGCAATCACCTTGTCCAGCGCTTCAGAGAGATGCCCGAACGGCGCATTGTAGCGCAACTGGTAGTCGCTCTGGAGCTGCAACGGAAAGACGAAATAAGGAGCACCCGATTCGATCAGGTCCTCGATCAGGACGTTGGCGAGCCGGTCGCGCCTCTTGCCCAGCACCAGACGGGGGATCATCGAGAGGTACTCGAAGATCGGGTGATAGAACTTGTCCTGATCGAAGTTCCGGAAGACAAGGAAATCCAAGGCGTTGACGACGTGAAACACCACTTCGTGGACAGCTTCCAGCCAGAACGGATGCGGATAGCGCAGCTTTATGTCGACCGGAGCCAGCGAGGCCGCCGCCGCGTGTATCTGGGCGGGATCGGACGGAAAGCGCGAACGCACCGACATGCCGTCGAGCTCGGCGGTGATCCAGTCCGGGCGCAGATAGCCATTCTCATAGGCTATCACCGCCACCCCCAGCCGGCGCGCCACCTCCAGCGCTGCCGAATGATAGGGGAACCTGTCCTGATAGCAGACGATGTGGGTGACGCCGTGCTCCCTCAGGAACGTCTCCAGGAACTCCGGCCAATCGGCCAGACGCCCGCGAAAGCTACTGCAGCGCGTGTCGTGCCAGAGAACCCAGTCGGAGAGGCTGAAGTTGATCCGCAGCGTCCGGTGACCGCGCGCGGCGAGCGCGTCGGCGACAACGCGCGGAAAGTCCGACGGAGGCCCTTGCAGAAACAGGACAGTGCGAACTTCGATCTGGGGTTGCATGTGTCGTCAGGATCCCTTCCCGCTCGCCCTTGAATCCGGGCCGAGGCCGGCCCGGACGGTCAGTCGGCGGTGGTCAGGGCATTCACGGTGGACACATTCGACAGGAGCGGCCCGATGATCTGCAGGAACTTGCCGAACTCTGCCGTCGGATGGTTCGCAACGTAGATGATATCCTTGTCGCGCATCTCGAACGAGCGGGCAAGGAAGAACGCGCCCGCCTCACGCAAGTTCAACTTGTAGACAACCGGGATGCGCGCCTGCGGCAACTTGTTGACGACATCGCCCCTGAGCTTGCGAACGAGGTTACGATCCTCGAAGCGGAACAGGAAAATACCACTCGCGTCGGCGAAGAAGTCCTTGAGGCCACCGACCTGGGCAAGCCCTTCGGCCAGGGTCACCGACTCCGTCTTGAACGGAACCAGCTGCGTCGTCTGCACCGCACCGAAGGCGGAGAATGTACGCGGCTTGTGGGTGACCAGGATGTTGTCGCCGGGCGACAGCCAGATGTTGTTTTCCGGATATTCGATAAGGTCGACCATCCGCGCCTCGCCCGAGGCACGGCCGCGCTTGACGGTTACCACCGTCTCATAAGTCGCCTCGCGTGAACCGCCTGCCTTGGCGACCGCCTCAAGCAGGCGCATGCCACGCACCGACATGGTGTACTGACCCGGCTTCATGACGTCGCCGACCACGACCACGCCACTGCTCTCATTGCCTTCGACGGAGACAAGAACCTGCGGCTCGATCGCCTTGCCCTTGAGACGCTCCTGGATGGCAACACGCAAACCCTCGACGCTTTGGTCGGCGGCATGAATGCGCCCAGCGTAGGGCATGAAGATATAGCCGCTCTCGTCGACGACGGCGGGCACGGAAACCTGCTTGCCCTCGGACGTCGAGAACAGTCCGTCCGCGGCTGCTTCCCAGATGGAGACGACCAATCGGTCGCCGATGCCGATGCGGGTCGAATGCCCACGGCCCGGAACCTTGGAGAACTGCTTGGAGAAAAGAGCCGGACGGTGGTTCGAAACGGTTTCGACGGCCTGACGATCAAGAGACAGCAGGACGTAATCCGAACGGACCGCGTCGCCCTCGATGTCTTCCGACGAAATGGTGATCGCCGAAGGCCCCTGACCCGGAAGACCGCCGCAGGCAGCAAGAACTGAGGACAGGAGAACTGGAATCAAAAAGCGCATTCAAGTTCCTACCAAGCAGATCAGCGTGCCGACCCCATGCCATCCACCCAAACCGCCATGTCCTGTTAGCACTTGCAGAATGGCCTGTCCAAGCACGAAGCGACACGGCGAGAGCGACTCAAACGCATGTTGTCTTTCGGCAACATCCTTGGACAGAAGGGTAAATCAAATAGAAAGGTTTTGAGAAAAATCGGTCAGGCTTCCCCGGCATCTCCCGATTACGCCGATGCTGTGGCGCAGGCGTCACGCAAATGCACAGAGAAACTGGATATCCATCGATTGCACCCAGCCAGAATGCGCAATCTCAACCGGATATCTTCGCCGGGCAACTGCGGCGAGGACACCGGGATTCGTCATTCTCCGCGTTTCGTGGCATACCGCTTCAGGTGATTGCGTGCAGGTTCACAACCGGTCAACCAATCGCGGCTAACATGATGACGGGGCCTCCTTTTTTCTGAGAGGCCCGCGTAGAGGACATTCGGCAGATCTCGTGCGTATTTGCGAGGACATCGGGCCGACCGGCTTGAACGGTCGTGCAGGCAGGACCGCCGGCAGCAGGGGCGACACGCGTCTCGTGCTGGCGGGTGCGGCGGCGGTGATGCTGTGCCTTGCGCCGCTTCCGGCAAATGCGCTCGACCTGTTCGGCTGGCTTCCTTTCGGCAAGTCCGACGAGCAGCAGGGCCTCGCGGTCTCCGATCCCTTTCCTTATACGGTCACCCTCGACGTCAAGGGCGACGACGATCTCAACACCGCGCTGGCCGAAGCATCCGAGCTGGTCTCCAAGGCCGAGGAACCGCCCTCGGGCGAGGCAGGGCTGATCGCACGCGCGAACTCGGATCTGGAGCGCCTGGTCGGCCGGCTCTACATGGCCGGCTACTACGGCGGAACCGTCGACATCAGACTTGCCGGACTGACGCTCGAGGCGGCCCTTAGAATGCCCTCCCTGCCCGGCCCCCGGCCGGTGCCGGTGCACATCACCGTCGATCCGGGACCGCTCTTCACGTTCGGCGACGTTTCGGTGGACGCGCTCGGCAACCAGGCCCCGGCTCTCGACGCCCCGTCCTCTTACGATCTCGTCCAGGGAGAGACGGCGAGATCCGAGCGGGTGTTGCGCGCCGAAGCGCGGATCCTGCGCGACCTCCAGAATTCGGGCTATGCCTTTGCCCGCATCGAGCGCCGCAAGATCGTCGCCGATCACAAGACCAGTCGTCTCGACGTGGAGCTGACCGCAAGCACCGGACCGAAGGCGCGATTCGGCACGGTCACGGTCACCGGTGCGCAGGTTACGGATCCGGACTTCATCATCTCCCAGGCGATGCTGCCTGAGGGCGCGCAATACGATCCGGCCGAGATAGAGCGCGCGCGCAAGCGGCTCACCGAACTCGGCATCTTCTCGTCGGTGCTTATCGTCGCCGGCGACGAAGTCGGCCCCGATGGATCGCTGCCGATGACCATCGAGGTCTCAGAGCGCAAGCGCAACGTCATCGGCGCCGGTGCCAACTGGTCGAGTTCTGAGGGCTTCGGTGTCGAATCCTACTGGCGCCGACGGAACCTCTTTGGCCGCGGAGAGCTGCTTTCGATCGAGGGGGCGGTCGGGCGGCTTGGCGACAACGCCCTCGACGATCTCGAGTATTCAGCGCGCATCGCCTTCGAGAAGCCAGGGGCCTTCGGCCCGTTGACGACCTTCACGACAAGCCTCGGCGCGCGCCAGGAAATTCCCGACGCCTATCGCAGCCGCAACATCACCGCGGATGCCTTCGTGACGCGCGAACTCAGCGATGCCCTTTCGGTGCGCATCGGCGGAGAGATCCAGTATGCCAACGAGCAGGACGTCTTCGGCGACAACGAATATCTGCTGGGCGGCGTTATCGGGCAGATCACCTATGACACCCGCGACGACCTGCTCAATCCGACGAAGGGCATCAACGCCCTGATCTTCGCCGAGCCTGCCTATGATGCGCTGAACAAGCACTTCATGCTGTTCACCAAGGCACAGGTCTCGACCTATCAGGCCATCGACGACGCCGGTCGGTTCGTGCTCGCCGGGCGGCTTGGCGTGGGCAGCATCATCGCCCCCTCGGTCCGGGACGTGCCGGCGGCAAGACGCTACTTCTCCGGT
Source organism: Stappia sp. (assembly GCF_048268045.1). GTDB lineage: Bacteria > Pseudomonadota > Alphaproteobacteria > Rhizobiales > Stappiaceae > Stappia. Next base: position 9,130 of record NZ_JBLWWG010000005.1, on the reverse strand, counting down.
GGCGGCGGCTCGATCCGAGGCTACGCCTACCGGAACGTCGGCCCGCGCCTCAACGGCGAGGTCACGGGCGGACGCAGCTTCGTCGAGGCCTCGGCGGAACTGCGCACCAAGATCACCGAAACCATCGGCCTCGTCGGCTTCGTGGACGCGGGCAACAGCTACGACGCCATGTACCCCGATTTCACCGACGGCCTGAAGGTCGGCGTCGGCGCGGGCATCCGCTACTTCACACCCGTCGGTCCGCTCCGCTTCGATGTTGCCGTGCCGCTCCAGCCGGAAAAGGACGACCCGAAGTTCGCGATCTACGTCGGCCTGAGCCAGGCTTTCTGAGGGCCGGCAACCCGGCCATTTCCCTCCGTCGAGCAGCAGGCAAGGATCCGATTCCGAACCTTTTCTCAAACACCTGATGCAAAACGCTTTTTCCGCCAACCTGGGGCAAAGGTGGAACGCAGGCGACAACATGCCCTCCCAGACCCTCGACCACTGCATGCGCCCTGGTCGGCGACAGCGAAAGTTCGAGTCCGGCCAGGGGTTTCACTGGAGTTCTTGAAATTCCGATTCAGAATCAAGAACTTCACACATCGATTCAGTCCGGCGGCTGCGCATGCCATGATTTGGCTTCAACGATCGCCGACAAGTGACTGAAACAGGATTCAATTCGCTGCATCGGGCAGCGACCAGAGGACGACCGTGACGGTGAACCGCCCCTTCCGCCTCCTGCTAGCCACGACGGGCGTGCTGCTGCGTGTCGCCGTCGGCGTCATACTCGTCGTTGCGCTGGTGGCGCTCGGAGCGCTCGCCGCTCTCCAGACATCGGTGGGTCGGGTTGGAGCCGAGCGCCTCATCACCTATTTCGCTTCCGGCCCGGACCTGCAGTTGAAGGTCTCCGGCCTGGCCGTCAGCTGGGGCCTTGATACGCGCATCGCGCATGTGGAGGTCGGCGATGCAGCCGGCGTCTATCTGACGCTCGACGGCCTCGCGCTCGACTGGCAACCCTCGGCACTGCTCAGCCGACGGATCGTCGTCGACCGTGCCCGCATCGAGAGGCTCTATCTCGCCCGACTGCCGGAAGCATCGACAGAGCCCGCCGACGCCTCGGCCAAAAGTGGCGGAGGCGGATTGCCCGGCTTGCCAGCGATGAGGCTCGCCCAGGCCGAGATCCCGGAGATCATCCTCGGCGAGGCCGTCGCCGGACTGGCCGTCAAGCTCGCCGCCCAGGCAAACGCACGCATCACCGCCGATCCGCAGTCTGCTGAACTCAACGCGATGATCGCCCGCCGCGATGGCACCGAAGGCGAGATCAACGCGCGGCTGCGCTTCGCTCCGCAGGCCGACACGCTCACCTTCGAGATCACCGCCAGGGAGCCGCGCGGTGGACTGACTGCAAGGCTGCTCGACATCGAAGGCCTGCCGGCGGTCGACTTCACCCTCAAGGGCGACGGACCGCTCGACGACTGGAAGTCAGAGCTTGCCCTGGCCCTGGATGGCAAGACGGAGATCGCCGGCACCGCCGCGATGGCGGCGACGTCGACAGGGCGCCGGCTCGTCGCGCAGCTTTCCGGTGAGGTGGCACCGCTCGCTCCGCCCATCGCCGAAGCGTTGCTGATGGGCAGGACGCAGCTCGACGTTACCGCGGAGATCGCGGACGACTTCACCCCGCGCTCGGTGAACGGAGAGATCACGACCGACACGCTCTCCGCCCACTTTGGAGGCACGCTCACCGGCAGTGGCGAGGACACCGTCGCCGACCTGACCGCCGACGCCACCGTCTCCGCCGGCGAGGGCGCGATGATTGCGCTGGAACTGCCGGACCGGCGCGTCACGCTCGGCAAGACCCGCTTGGACCTCGCCGCGAAGGGACGGCTCACAGCGCTCGACTGGTCCGTGAAACTTGATGCCATCTCTCTCGAAACCACCGAGGCGCGCATCTCGGATCTCACGGCCACCGTTTCGGGCCAGGCACTCGACACAACCGACCTTGCCGAGCCGCTACCACTGGCTCTCGAAGCCCGGATCGGCCGATTGGATCCCCGTATGGAGGGCGCGGATCCCTTCGCCGGCCCCGTGACGGTCTCAGCCCGGGCGTCTGTGGATCTTGCCGCAAGCAGCGCCGACATCGAGAACTTCAAGGTGACGACACGCCCGGTCACCGTCGAGGCCAGGGGCACCGTGTCGCCGGACGATCTCGACACGTCCTTCACCCTGTCCGCCAGCGACCTCGCCATGCTTGATCCGCGTGTCGGCGGAGGTCTCGTCATCTCCGGAACCGCAAAGGGCGCGACCGCCGGACCCGACGTTTCCGCCACCGCGAAGGCCGACGCGCTGACCCTGAGCGGCAAGCCGGTGCAGAACCTCACGCTCGCCGCGGACGTCTCGACCAGCCCCGGCGCCCTGTCCGCCGACCTCGACCTGTCGGCGACCGTCGACGGCTACCCGGTCGAGGGCACGGTCTCCATCGTTCCAGATGGCGACGGCATCGCTGCCCGCACTCTCCGGCTCGCGTCGGGCGACAGTAACGTCACGGGCAACTTCAAGCTTGCCGACCTTTCCGATCCGACCGGCACCCTGTCCGGCGAGATCGACATCGACGCCCCGGACCTTTCAGCCTTTTCCGCCCTGGCTCTGACGGAACTCGCCGGCGCGCTCGAAGGCAAGGCCACCCTCTCGCTGGACGATGGCTCCCCCGTTGCGCGGCTGACCCTGTCGGGACACGACATCGCAGCGGCCGGCGCGACGATCGGAACGCTCTCGGCCGAGGCCACCGCCACAACCCCCTTCACCACGCCCACCCTGCGCGGCAAGGCCCGCGCCGGAAAGATAACGGCCGGCGGGCAGGACATCGCAACACTTGACCTGACTGCGAGCACGCAAGGCGCAACGACCGACGTTACGCTGGACGCGCGCCTCGCCAGCGGCGAGAGGGCCGACGGCGTCGCCCTGGCTGCCCGCATCACTCCCACCGACGATGGTTTCACCGTCGCGCTCGACAGCCTCGACGGACGTTACCTCGGCCTGGCGACCCGCCTTGCTGAGCCTGCCCGCATCGTGTCGGCGGGTAAGGAAACCCGCATCGAAACACTTGGCCTGCGCCTTGGCGATGGCCGGCTGACGATTTCCGGCACCGCCGCCGACCGACTGGACATCAAGGCTGATATCGCCTCGGTGCCGCTCGCCCTGGCCAATGCCTTCGCCCCCGGCTTCGGCATCGCGGGCACGGCCTCCGGCGTCGTCACCGTCGGCGGGGCCACCTCGGACCCGGCCGTTGACTGGCGGATTGCCCTTTCCGGGCTTTCGGCCGCACAGCTTCGCGCCAACGGCATTGATCCGCTCGCCGTTTCCTCGACCGGCCAGATGCGCGGCAACCGCATCACCCAGACAACACAGGTTTCAGGCTCGGAAGGGCTCAGCCTCGTCGCCACCGGCCCCGTCACACTTGGAACGCCCGGCAGCCTGTCGATCAACCTATCGGGAACAGTCCCGCTTGCGACCGCACGCCAGAAACTCATCCTTTCCGGCTTTTCCGGAGAAGGCGCGCTCGCCTTGTCCGGCACGGTTTCAGGCGCACTGACCGCACCGCGCTACGCCATATCGCTGACACCACGCGACGCGCGGCTGACCCAGCTTTCGTCCGGGCTGACGCTGCAGAACTTCTCCGGCAACGTGGCCATCGACAATGCAGGCGTGGCGATCAACGCCCTGAAGGCCGGGGTTGCGGCCGGAGGGTCCCTTTCGGTCAACGGCCGGATCGGGCTGGATGGTGCCATGCCGGCAGACCTGTCGGTGACGCTCGCCAGCGCCTCCTACACCGACGGACGGATCGTACAGGCCACGGTCGACGCGGATCTGAAACTCTCCGGCCCGCTGGCTGATGCCGGACGCTCTGCGCTGCTTTCGGGAACCGTCAAACTGGCGCGAGCGGATATCTCGATCCCCAGCAGCCTACCGGGCGCCATCGACCCGCTCACCGTGACGCACATCAACGCACCGGCATCGGTGCGCGCTCAGGACCTCGCCCTTCAGGGAGAAGGCGGGGGCGATTCCGGCGGAGGCGGCAAGCCGATCTCACTCGACGTCACCGTCACGGCCCCAGGCCGGATCTTCGTGCGCGGACGCGGCCTCGATGCGGAAATGGGTGGAACCCTGCGCATCGTCGGCACCACCGCGAACCCCCAGGCGGTCGGCTCCTTCGACATGCGGCGTGGTATCCTCAACGTCCTGACGCGCCGGGTGGTATTCGACCGCGGCATCGTGACCTTCTCGGGCTCGCTGGATCCGCGGCTCGATTTCCTCGCCACCTCGCAGACTTCAGCCGGAACCGTGACGATCACCGTCAGTGGTCCCGCGCAGAGGCCGAATGTCGCCTTCACCTCGTCACCGCAACTGCCGCAGGACGAAGTGCTTGCCCAGTTCCTTTTCGGCCGCTCCATGAGCCAGCTCTCGCCGGTACAGATCGCCCAGCTCGGCGCGTCGGTTCTGGCGCTGACCGGCGGAAGCTCTGACGGGCCTCTCGGCTCGCTGCGCAAGTCCCTCGGCGTCGACATGATCGACATCGACACCAGCGGCGACGGCTCGCCCTCGCTCGCGGTCGGCAAATACCTCAGCGACAACATCTACCTTGGCGTAAAGCAGGGCACATCCGGTGAATCGAGCCGGGTCACCGTCGACATCGACGTGACCAAGTCGCTCAAGCTGCGCGGAGAGGTCGGTGCCGATGGGGAATCGAAGGCCGGCATCTTCTTCGAGCGTGAATTCGGCAAGTAGGCGAGGGGCGCCTCAGACGCGCCCGGCTACGATGTCCATGATTTCGGCATGAACCGAGACAGGGATGGAGAGCCCCACCCTCTTTGCCTGCTCGCGGGCGGCAAGGCGACGCGCACCGGGGATACGAGCCCCCTCCTCCGCCTCGACAGCGTCCAGAAGCGTCGTCATACGCTCGGCGAACGCGCCGCTCGAGACGGGATCCGGATCGATGGCCAGCACCGTCTGCCCCAGGTCGGGCGCGGGCCCCTCGCCCGAAAACAGGCTCGACGCCTCAAAGGCGAGACTTGCGCCGACGAGTGCCGCCGACATGACCTCAACCATCATCGCCAGCGCCGCTCCCTTCGCCTCACCGATGGGAATCATCGTTCCGACCATTCCCTCGTTGGCGTCGGTCGTCGGCTGGCCGTTGCGGTCGAGCACCCAGCCTTCAGGGATCGGCTGCCCCCGCTTCTGCGCGGTCATGATCTTGCCGCGCGACACCCGCGACACGGCAAGATCGATGACGAGAGCCGGTCGGCCGTGCCCGCCCGGAGCGGCAAAGGCAATCGGATTGGTACCAAACAGCGGCCGCTTGCCACCCCAGGGGGCGATGGCCTTGGGGGCGTTGCCGAAGACGAAGGCGACCAGCCCTTTTTCAGCCAGCCGCTCGCAATGGGCCCCCGCCTGGCCGAAATGATGCGAACGGGCGATGGCGGCAATGCCAAGCCCGGTCTGCGCGACAATCTCCGGCAGCCGGTTGCAGACGAGCTCGAACGAGGGGTAGGCAAAGCCGAAACCGGCATCGACACGCAGGACACCCGGCGCCACCCGCTCGGCGACCGGCAGGGCAAAGCCGTCGACCTTCCCCGAACGCGACTGCACCGCATAAGAGGGAATGCGCGACAGGCCATGACCGGTCTGGCCATCGGCCTCCGAGGCAACGAGCGCGCGCGCGACGCATGCCGCGACCTCCGGTGAGGTCCTGCTCGCCACAAGCGCCTCGACGGCAAGCGTATGGGCTTCGTCGAGAGACAGCGAAACGGATTGCGACATGAGAAGATCCATTCAAGATGGCGGGAGGGCATCGCGGCAAGAAAGCCGTCTTGCCGCGATATCCGCGCCGCCGGGTCGGATCAAGCCCAATTGCGAGGCAACACGCCTCATAGTAAGGCGCGGCCGGACAGCGGCTGGCCTTTTGCCCCCAGGTCGCCATTGCTGTCGCATCGATCAGGCCGCGCGCCTGAAGCAGACTATTGTCCGGGGGCACGCGACTGCTCTGCCTCCTCCAACCGCAGAAGGTCAAGGGCTGCGCGGATGCGCGGACGGATGTCCCAGTTCGGCTGAGGCGGAGCGATGCCGATGGCGATACGACGCAGAGGCTCGGCAACGACCATCGAGAGGATGAGGTCCGCGGCCATTGCCGGGTCGACCAGGTCGATGACGCCGCCCGTCCTCTGGCGCGACAGCCAGTCGGCCAACAGGTTGCGAGATCGCTCTATGCCGTTGCGATCATAAATCGCGAGAAATTCCTCACGCGCCGGCACATCCTCGACAAGAAGGCGGAACAGGCCAACGGCTTCCGCTGTCAGCACGCGTTCGCCGATGGTCACGAGGATGTCTTCGAGAATAAGCCTTGCACCTTCGAGATCGGAGGCATCGACACGAAATGCCGGAACGACGGTGTCAGTCCAGTTGGAGACAATAAGGCCCATCAACTGCTGTCGGTTAGCGGCAACGCGATAGACCGTCTTCTTGGCGACGCCAGCGTGCTGAGCCACCGCCTCCATCGTCATCGACGAATAGCCGTTGGCCAGCGCCAGCTGCGAGGCCGCTTCGAGAACCTTCTCGCGCAAGACCTCTTCCGGCACCCGGGGGCGACCCCGTGCTCTTGGCTGCTTGGATGCGGACGTCGGCAAGGAAAGCTCCGTTTGACAAACCCTGATGCCGGGCATAAGCCCTAATAAGGAAACGTTCAACGTTTCCTTATTAGGGCCATGACAAAGGAATGGACATGACTGTCGCTACAGATTTCTCCCGGGCGGGCATCGCCTATATCGATGAGCTTTTGGACCCCGCACCCATGCGTCTCGAGACGGGCATCAGCCGGCTCGAAAGCGGCGCGCTGGCCGTTGCTGTTCGCACGGACCTGCATGGCTGCAAGGGACGCATGCTTGACTGGTGGTTTTCCGAATTCGATACCACCAGGCATCTGAACTGGTGGCATCCTCTTGACCACGTAGAGCATCGCGGTTGGGATCGGCACTGGCAGAAGGGCAAGAGCTATGTCGGCGCGACGATCCGCGCGGTTGAATCGCTGGGTGACATTCCGCCCGTCGCCGCCGTCATCAAGTTTCACAAGCCCGACGAGGTTTTCTCTCCATCGGCCTACCGAAAGGCACTCGAGGCCGGCCATGTTTCGGCAGCGGTCTACGGTCGCATCGGCTTTGGCGACGATGTGGCCCTAGATGGAAATGGTGACCCGAAAGACGGTCAGATGGTGCATGTCGTGCGCGACACCAGCTACGGAGCGGTGCTCCGGAGCCGCTTCATCCTCGGCCAGGATGCAGCCGATACCGGGCACGAAGTGCCCGACGCGATCGGTCTCGGCCTGCTTGAACACTGCTACACGGAGTTCACCTATCTCTCCAAGGTGCTTCCCTCGCTCTACTGGGGAGACGCTGCGAACCGAGACGATGTTCCCCGCTATTGGTAACCTGCGCGCGAAATCGGCGTCGGCGACCTGACGCGTGATTGGGCCGGCGAAGTCGGGTTCGCACAAACCGCAGGTCGCCAATACCCGTTCAGGTCGGCCGACTGAGTGAGCGGCCTGAACGGGCATGACCTGACGGCGCGGGCCATGCTGACGCGCCTGGCACTGCTTCTCGTCCTTCTGGCCACGCAGGCGTTCGCCGAAACCCGCGAAGTGAGATTTCTGAACCGCAACCGGACAGGCGCCATGCCGCTCGGGCCGAACCGCTCTGGTCGTCCGGCCCGGCGAAGCCGTCTTGCTCTCTCTCAAGGGCCGCTGATCCGCTCCATGGCCATCTGACAAAAAGCCCCCGGCGCCGTGGCGCCAGAGGCTTCGTTTTCGGAGCGCCGCCTGCCGGCTGGCCGGGACGGCGCGGAGGCTTGCAGGACTTTCCGTGTCCTCAGAACCGGAGGCTGAAGCGCGCGGATCCGGTGTGCTCGGCAGCCCTGTCCCCGAACTGTCCGGAATAGTCGATGCCGAGCCTGGCGTTGTCGGTGATGTCGAGCGACAGGCCGGCGCCGAGCACGGCGACATCCTCAGCGATCGGCGCGCCCTCAGCGGTGAAGGCCGCGCCGCCAGCGATCCGGTTGGTGGTGGTCGGCGTCAGGTCGCCAAAGCCGTGCCGCCAGCCGGCCATGGCCGAGACCCGGGCCATGCGGCCCTCGCCGGGCAGGGCGAACTCCGACGAGGTCCTGACACCCAGCGTGGTGAAGGTCACGTCATTGGTCGAGCTGCTGACCGTCAGCGCCGAGGCGCCGCCGCTTTCGCCGTAGCCGTCAAGGGTCGTGGAGACGTAGTTCAGCCCGGCGAAGGGCTCGAGCTGCAGCCAGTTGGCCTGCCCCTCGAGACGGAAGACATAGCCGATCTCGCCGAAGACCTGGGCCGTTCCAGCGTTTGTCTTGCCCGTGAGCCGCTCGCTCAGCGCGCCGATCGTCACGTTGCGGGTCGTGTCGATGTCGTGCCAGGTATAGCCGGCGCCGCCCGACAGGCGAACCGCTCCAAGCTGCGTGCCCGCATAGGCGCCGATCTGGTAGCTGTTGGCCTGGCTGGAGGACCTCAGCGCGTCAACCTCGTATTCCGACGACTGGTAGCCGATGAAGGCGCCGACGCGGGCCATGCCCAGCTGTGTGTCGGCGCCGAACATGGCGCCAGCGGCCGAACGGTCGACGCTTGCGGTTGCCGCCGTGGCATCCGTCGACCCGAGCAGGCCGTAGGCGCGCATCCACAGCGTGTAGGCGTCGCCGCCGAGCCCGTCGGGTGCGCCATGGGTGGCGATCTGGACCCCGGGAGGGGGCGCCGAGCTGCCTTCGTCTAAGGCCTGGCTGATGCGGGTGGCAATCGTCATGCCGACCAGGTTGGCGTCCTGTGTCATGCCGCCCTGCATGGTGGCGATCCCCTCGCCCGAAAGCCCGCCAAAGGCATCACGGGCGCCGTCGTCCGACAGGCCCATGATCTGCTGGACCAGCGGATTGGTGTTGGGCGTGCCTTCGAGCGACTTGGCCACCGCCATCTGGTTCGGGGTCCTTGCAACGTCGGACATGATGACGTCGTTGCGCGTCAGCGTCAGGTCGACCGTGGTCGCCGTGTAGCTCAGCGCGGCATCGAGGAAGGCGTAATTGTCGGTGACGCTGTCGAACTCGC